>JAJFLC010000016.1 GCA_021772895.1 Mariprofundaceae bacterium
CATTCCACAAATCCAGGCAGCGGTTGCAGAATTGCAGTCGCAGGGTTATGACATTCCCGACTATCCCGAAGAACCTAAAAATGATGAAGAAAAGGCCATCAAAGCGAAGCTTGACACTGTAAAGGGCAGCGCGGTCAACCCTGTATTGAGACAGGGCAACTCAGATCGCCGTGCCGCAGTCTCTGTCAAGAACTACGCTAAAAGCAATCCACATAAAATGGGTAAATGGTCAAAAGATTCAAAAACCAATGTCGCCCACATGAATAGTGGTGATTTCTTCTCTAATGAAAAGTCCACCACCGTTTCAGCCGCAAGTGCTGGAAATGGAAAAATTGAGTTTGTTGGTGCTGATGGAAGCACAACCGTTCTTAAGGATAAGGTTGAGCTAAAAGAAGGTTCGATCGTCGATACAAGCTATATGAGTAAAAAGGCCCTGCGTGCATTTCTTAAAGAAGCGATCCAAAAGGCTAAGGACCAGGGAGTTCTCCTGTCCATGCACATGAAAGCCACCATGATGAAGGTTTCTGACCCCATCATTTTTGGGCATGGTGTAACCGTATTTTTTGAAGATGTTTTCACTAAACATGCTGACACTTTCAAAGAAATCGGTGTAAATGCCAACAATGGCCTTGGGGACGTATACGCTAAAATTGGAAGCCTCCCTGCAGCAAAACAGGATGAAATCAAAGCAGACATTGATGCATGCATAGCCAAGGGTCCAGAACTGGCCATGGTTGATTCGGACAAAGGCATTACGAACTTCCATGTTCCCAGTGACATTATCATTGATGCTTCCATGGCGGCAGCAATCAGGACTTCTGGGAAAATGTGGGGTCCCGACGGCAAGGAGCATGACACCCTGGCCATTATCCCGGACAACAGTTATGCGGGAATCTACCAGGCCGCTATCGACTTCTGTCGTGACAACGGGGAGTTTGATCCGACCACTATGGGTACCGTTCCCAACGTTGGACTGATGGCGCAAAAAGCCGAAGAATACGGTTCTCATGACAAAACCTTTCAAGCACCTGGTAATGGCACCATCCGCTTAGTTGACAACGGAGGCAATACCCTCCTTGAACACGCAGTGGAAGAGGGAGATATCTTCAGAAGTGCCAGTGTAAAAGATATTCCCATTCAGGACTGGGTAAAACTGGCTGTTTCCAGAGGCCGTTTATCCAACACACCGGTAGTTTTCTGGTTGAATAAAGACCGGGCCCATGATGCCCAGCTCATTGAAAAGGTGAATACCTACCTGAAAGACCACGACACGAATGGCCTGGATATCTCCATCATGTCTCCCTTTGATGCAATGAAACATTCCTTGCGCCGCGCCAAGGATGGTCTGGACACCATTTCTGCAACAGGTAATGTTTTGCGGGATTACCTCACAGACCTGTTCCCAATTCTTGAACTCGGAACCAGTGCAAAAATGCTTTCTATCGTACCGTTGATTCCGGGCGGCGGCTTGTTTGAGACGGGTGCTGGTGGTTCTGCGCCAAAGCATGTTCAGCAGTTCGTTAAAGAGGGTCACCTGCGCTGGGAATCCCTGGGAGAATTTCTGGCTCTTTCAGAATCCCTGGCCCACCTAAGCCGAGTAAAAGGAAACGCCAAGGCTCAGGTTCTTGCTGACACCCTTGACCGTGCTGCGGGGACATTGATGAATAACAAAAAATCACCTGGACGTGTAGTTGGTGAACTGGACAATGCTGGCACGCACGTTTATCTGACCCTTTACTGGGCACAGGAACTCGCTGCACAAAGTGACGATCAGGAATTGAAGGACAAGTTCACTCCGGTTGCACAGCAATTGGAATCAAAGCTTGAAACGATTCTAGGTGAGTTGACAGCAGCTAAGGGCAAGCCGGTTGATATTGGCGGTTACTATCACCCTGATCCTGAAAAAGTCCGGGCCGGGATGCGTCCAAGTGCAACATTCAACGCAATAATGGACAGCTTGGCAAACTAAGTACTTTTCCGGGGATCATTACTTTAAACCCCACTCTCAAACTGAAAAGGCCTGAAGGGATTTCCCTTCAGGCCTTTTCTTTTTTCAATAGCTGTCACGACTTCAAAATGGAAGTGTTTTTATTGGTTCCTTTGCTCCCTGGTTACAAGAAAAGCAAATGCCGCCAGAGACCATAAAATATATGATGTGATGTTGTCCATAGCGTAAAGGTACAGGTTTTCCTGTCGTATCAATGATCTCACACCAATCAGTGCCACAAACCCGGCCACAATAAGAAGATACATTTTCACGTATTTCATAATACTCCAGAGCTATTCTCTACAAACCTCAGAGACAATTTATTGCACTGCCATGTTAAAGTAAACTAAGCCATTAGTTTTGAAATTGAACTTACCCTATCATCTCCCCTTACCTCGATGCTCGATACTGTAATCAATATTACAAAAGAAACTGGCGAAAGAGTCATGCAAGTTTACCAGTCAGACGATTTCAGTATTCGGACCAAAGAAGACGGTACGCCGGTAACCCGCGCCGATTTGATCGCACACGACTATATCACAAAGACTCTTGAACGAGAGTTCGGTCACCCGGTGATTTCCGAAGAAGCGCCAGTCCCGTCCTACCAGGAACGTAAAAACTGGGATCATTTTTTTCTAGTCGATCCGGTTGACGGCACCCGGGATTTCATCGCAAAAAACGACGAGTTTACCGTGAACATTGCCCTGATTTCGTATGGGGAACCCGTTCTGGGAGTGGTACTGGCCCCGGCTTTGGGGGAGCTGTTTTTTTCTGCAAAAGGTAAGGGGGCATGGATGAGCTCTGGCGAAGAAACCTATGCCCTGCCCCGGGAAAACCCAAAAGGCTGGGTTCTGGCAAGAAGCTGGCTGCACGACAATTCCACGATTGAAACTTTTGCTCAGAACAACAACATTGAACAAAGTATCAAAATGAGTTCTGCCATCCGACTGGCCCGCCTGTCTCAAGGACGGGTAAATCTTTGC
>JAJFLC010000017.1 GCA_021772895.1 Mariprofundaceae bacterium
GGAATTGTCGGTCACCGTCACCAGTTGTATGGCTGTTGCACTATTGTTATTAGCATCCGTCGCTGTCCATGTCACAGTAGTATTACCAATGGGAAAAGTGGCTGAAGCATCGTTGGTAATGCTAACTGGGTTAAAAGCATCCGTAGCGGTTGCCACGCCAATAGCCACTGCAACTGCATAACCATCCTGTGATACACCTGTCACTGCTGCGGGTGCTGTGATCACGGGTGGGGTGGTATCCTGTACCGTCACCTGCTGTTGTGCTGTGGCTATATTACCTGCGATATCTGTCGCTGTGTAAGTCACCGTAGTGATACCCAAAGGGAACGTAACAGGCGCATTGTTCGTTGACGTCATTACACCATCCACCAGATCAGTCGCCGTGACTGTGCCAAGGTTCACCGTAGATTGTGCTGCTGTGGCTTCAACGGTAACCGCTGCTTGCTGCACTGAGATGGCTGGCGCGGTGGTATCAGTAACCACAATATTCTGAATCGCTGTTGCACGCTTGCCATTGATATCAGTCGCAGTCCATGTAATCACTGTTGCACCTACAGGAAAAGTCGCTGGGGCATCATTCACGGGCACAACGGCTGCACCTGCATTGTCCGTCGCTGTAGCAGTTCCAATCGTAACCGTGGTGGCTAAACCCGTCGCTTCAATCGTGATGTCGGCTGGAACAGTCAATGTAGGGGCCGCGATAGAAACAAAGCTTACAGTGACCAACTGCGTTGCCGTTGCACTGTTTCCATTCGCATCCGTAGCTGTCCAGGTAACGGTCGTATTACCCACGGGGAAAATGACGGGTGCATTGTTTGTAATCGTCACCGCAAAAAGATCGGTCGCGGTTGCAGAGCCAAGCAGCACTGCAACGGGATTGTTATCATTGGATACTGCCTGAACTGCTGCCGGTGCGGTGATCACAGGGGGTGTGGTATCCACTACTGTGATGATCTGTGTCGCAGTGGTTATATTACTGTAAACATCCGTTACTGAATACGTGACCGTTGTAACACCCATAGGGAAGCTTGCAGGTGCATCACTGGTCACGATTAACGGGTTACCCGCGCTATCAGAGCCTGTTGCAATTCCGGTGACAACGCTATTTTGAACACCTGTAGCTTCAATGGTGATCGCAGCAGGAACAGTAATCGTTGGAGGGGTTGCTACGCCTCCGCCAGTTCCGCCAGTTCCGCCAGTTCCGCCAGTGTCATCATCAATCTCGGACTGTCCATCATGTTCAACATCAGTCGTTTCGGAAGTTTCTCCATGCTCTGGCTCTTCATCATCTGAAAAATAGGAAGTTACACTGTTCCATGTCTCTGAAAAAAAACTTTCATCATCGGCATAAGCTGATGAAGCCGTGCTGAAGAGCATGAATAATGATAAAAATAGAACGGTAATGATGCGCATAAACCCTTCCCTCCGAAGTTTTAAACTTATTTAATGGCATACCTATGAAGAATAAATGTCAAGATTTGTCTATATCAGGAAGAAAGCAGCTTTGATTCTCATTGCGGTCTTGTTATGTTTCACTTGCTGTTAAAGATGTTTATGTTTCAACGAGGGACTATGCCATGACTGATTGCCTCTTTTGCAAAATCGTTGCCGGAGAAATCCCCTGTGACAAAGTATACGAAGATGACGATTTTTTAGCCTTTCACGATATTAACCCAAAAGCACCCGTACACGTACTGCTCATCCCAAAGTTTCATCTACCAACACTGGCTGATGCAGATGAAGAAGATAGTGCCATGTTAGGTTCAATGATGAACACCGTTCGCAAAGTGGCGGAAGATCTAAAACTTGATGTTGGTTACCGTCTGGTGATCAATGTCCGTGAAGGTGGAGGACAGGAAGTGTTTCATATTCATGTCCATATTCTTGGCGGCAAAAAACTTCCTTTCTAAACCTGAATGGACAAACTAATTTTTAAACAGAGTGATCTTTGAGCAAAAAAAACCGGCGTCCGCGCTCCAAACTCATACCTGCGCAACATGGCATTGCCGAAATACTCGGCCAGGACCGTTTTATTGAACTGGCTGTCATCTCCAAACTCCGGCGGGTATGGCCCGATATTGTTGGCTCTATGATGGCCGCACGCACTGAACCTGTAAGTATTGAAAAAGATGGTGATGTAAACTGCCTGTTCATCGCAGTCGATCATCCGATTATGTCACAGCAAATTCGTTTTTTAAGAGATGATATTCGTAAAGCCTGTTTCAAGCGCTGCCAGATCAAATCATTGGGCAAGGTTCGCACCCGTGTTCAGCCAGATGCCGGCATCAAAACCGGAAAAACCGTCAAGATCATATCCAAAGTGGGTATGCTTGATAAAAAGCGTGTTGCATCGGAGCTTAAAAGCATCAAGGATCACGATCTCAAGCACGCCATATTTAATGCACGCATGGCACAATTAAAATTTAAAGACCTTAAGGAGACTTCATGAGAAAGTTGTTTGTATTTTCTATTCTGGCCCTGTTTACGCTCACAGTTATTGGTGTGGAAGAAGCCAGCGCCAAACGCTTTGGCATGGGTTCCAGCTTTGGTAAACAACGTAGCTTCAAACAGCCAACACAGCAGCGTAGTGCAACGCCACAGAAAGCAACGCCTGGCAACACTCAAAAAGGCTCAGCGCGTACCGGCATGATGGGTATGCTCGGTGGCCTTGCCCTCGGTGGCCTGCTTGGTGCAATGTTCTTCGGCGGTGCCTTTGAAGGCCTCAACTTCTTCGACATTTTGATTTTTGGTGCGATTGCTTTTGCTGCAATTTGGTTCCTGCGCCGTAAAACACAACAGGCTCAACCCATGGCTTATGCAGGTGCTTCCCAACAACCGCAACAGTCGTTTGGCGGTTTTGGGAATTCAGAACAAAATTCCCCAACACAGGGGCACGCCATAACCCCCGATATTGATTCAAAATTTTTCCTCAATGCTGCCAAAGATATTTTTATGCGTATGCAAGTCGCATGGGATAAAAAAGATATCAATGAAATCCATGCCTTCTGCACCCCCGAGATTGCCAAGCGCATTGAGCTGGAGATAAATGATTTGGGTGAAAAAACAACCCAAACTGAAGTTGTTACGCTCAATGCTGATATGACAGATAGCTGGGTAGAATCAAACCTTGAATGGGTTGCCGTTCATTTCACTGCCATGATTCAGGAACAGGCGTCTGGTGAAGAAATTGTCGCGCATGAAATACAGGAGCACTGGATTTTCCAGCATGATCCAAACACGGAAGACCCAACCTGGTATCTGGCTGGTATCCAGCAAAGTTAAAAATCATTTTTTCAATCTTCAAGGGCGTCTCATCAAGGCGCCCTTTTCTTTTTCAAGCCTTTGATCTATAAATTAGTCTGCGGATTCAATTCGATTACATTCCCCACTTAAACAGAACTCAAACTAAACCTGTCCAATAACCTGGCAGACTTGCATGCAATTCAATCGATTTCTTTTTAATCGGGTGTTCAAAACGCAGTCGCCATGCATGCAGGGCCAGACCTTTACCACCCAGTTTTTTGAACTGCCGAATCGCTTCTTTCTCTGCATATTTTGAATCGCCCAGAATCGCATGCCCTTCAGACTGCAACTGGACTCTTAACTGATGTGTGCGGCCACTGTGCGGATTCAATGCCAGCAAAGCATATTCAAAACCGTCCTGTTCTGCCTCCAACACTACCTGATAGTCTGTAATCGAGGCTTTACCCTCTTCATCATCCACCACCATGCGTTCGCCACCCACGCTGACACCCTTGGAGAGCCTGGACTCCATGCGACCAGCATAAGGGTATGGATGCCCTTGTACCCAGGCAAAATAAGTCTTCTGCATATCACGTTCACGGAAACACTCGGTAAGTTTGCGCAGTGCTTCCAGATTTTTTGCCATTAATAATACGCCAGAGGTATCACGATCAAGCCGATGTGCCAAACGAAGATCAGGCAGCCCGCGTGCCTCTTTTAGTGCCTCAATCAACCCTGCCCCGTGACCACTACCACCATGCACCACCATGCCAGCAGGTTTATAAACAGCCAGTAAACAATCATCTTCATAGAGAATTTCCAACGATTCGACTTTACGTAACAGACTGGCTGACATGGCATCCATGGGTTTCGGCTCTGCCTCACCACGTAGCGAATTGGGAAGGAATACCTCATCACCGTTTGCAACCCTGCTCTCAGGTTTGCAGCGTTTACCATTCACTCGCACATTGCCTTTGCGGATTAATCGCAGGATAAGAGATCGTCTTTCAGTGCCCAACCGACGCATGAGAACACGATCCAAGCGGCTATCATCTTCATTTTTATCAATAATTATACGGCTTTGGACTACTTCATCGCTTGCCAATACACCCTCCGTTCCGTTAGCCTCTTGGACTGTGCAGCAAGTTCCACGTGATTTAACGCTGTCTACCGTGCTGTGATGGCCACCTGAAACCGAGTAATACCTAGGTGATTCAGGTAAGTTTAAGGCCTCCGGCAGTGTACTGATAAAACCGGCAATGGGATATAGATAGACCGGTAAATGGTAGATAGAAGCTGACTCACCTGCGTGTTGAGCATGCACAAAATAAAAGTGATCCGCTTGACGGTTTAGCTCTGGTTACGACATATTCAAGACAATGAAAAGTATCGTAAGCCATTGAAAAAATTAGAACATATGAAACTTCCCCACTTTTTACAGTGGTGGGGAGTGCATAGATTGTAAACCGCAGGCGGCATAAGGATGTCGCATGACTACGAAAAAAATGATGTTAATCAATGCATCACACGAAGAAGAAAGCCGCGTTGCTATTGTACACGGTGAGTACCTTCAGGAACTCGATATTGAGTCCGCCCACAAAGCCCTGACAAAAGGGAATATCTACAAAGGCACCATCACCAAGGTTGAAGCAAGTTTGCAGGCTGCTTTTGTTGAATACGGCTCAGATCGTCAAGGTTTTTTACCCTTGAACGAAATTCATCCAGATTACTGGAAAGAAGGCGCGGACAAAAATGCCGATCCTCGCAAAATCAATATTCAGGATGTTCTGGAACACAAACAAACCATTCTGATTCAAGTTGTTAAAGAAGAACGGGGTAATAAAGGCGCAGCCTTAACCACATTCATCTCGCTTGCAGGTCGTTATCTTGTTTTGAGTCCAAACACCCCTCGTGGTGGCGTTTCACGCAAGCTCTCTGATGAAGACCGCCGCGCCATGAAAACGATTCTTGGTCAACTACAGGTTCCTGACAATATGGGACTGATTGTACGCACAGCAGGGAAAGACCAGACATTTGATTCACTGGAAAGAGATTATTCTTACCTGCGACGCCTATGGGATGAAATTCGTATCAAAGGTGAATCCGCACCCTCCCCTGCGTTGATTTATCTGGAAGGTGACTTGGCCACGCGTGCAATTCGCGATCATTTCACCGAAGATATCAACGAAATCTGGGTCGACAACCATGAAGTTTACACACGCACCAAACAGTTTGTGCATGCTGTGCTACCCGGCAAAGAAAAACTGGTAAAACTCTATCGCGGCAAAAAACCGCTGTTTCGCCATTATAGTATTGAATCACAGTGTGAAGAGATTCATGAACGTGAAGTTCGATTGCCTTCCGGCGGTTCCATTGTGTTTGACCCGACCGAAGCACTCACTTCAATTGACATCAACTCCTCACGTGCCACGAAGGGCAGACATATTGATGATACTGCCCTTGCTATTAACCTTGAGGCTGCTGAAGAAATCGCTCGCCAACTTCGCATTCGTGATATCGGTGGTCTGGTTGTTATCGATTTTATTGATATGGCCTCACGTAAACATGCGCAACAGGTTGAAGAGCTGCTTAGAGATGCCACCAAAGATGACAAAGCTCGTATTCAGCTTGCTCGCATTTCACGTTTTGGCCTGCTTGAAATGTCACGTCAACGCCTGCACCCGTCTGTTCGTGAAACGACCTCGGAAGTGTGCCCACGCTGTACCGGTCGCGGTCATGTGCTGACAGTCGAGTCCATGTCTTTACACATGTTAACACGCATGGAAGACATGGCTGAAGCAGGTAAAAAACCAACATTGGTGGTACAGGTTCCATCCGATACTGGTGAATATCTGATGAACAATAAACGCGATCACATTGCACGCATTGAAGAGAATTACGACCTTCAAATCACGCTTCAAATTCGTCCAGATCTGGTGATTCCTCATTACCGTATTGAACGCCAGTGGAATGAAAATAATCAGCAGCGCATTGAAGTGCTTGAAGATACATCCAAAGGCAAAAAACCTGCACGCTCCGGCCGTAAACTTAAACCTATCAAACCAGTGGTTGGTATTCCCCCTGCTCCAAGCAACAAGACAAAAAGCCCAGGTTCCGGCAAAAACTGGTGGGTTTCACTCATCGAAGCTATTTTTGGAAAAAATAAAAAACAAGAAGAACAGGCGACTCGCAGAACCGCTTCGAACACCCGTGGCAGCCACAACAATCGCCGCAGGCCGGAACGCGGATCACGTAATCGCCAGCAACAGCCACGTGATGGAAAACCTAAACAAACAAGCAAAGAACGTGATGCTGCAAAAAATGAAGAAAAAAGAGAGCGTCCTCGCCGCAACCGCAATCGCAACAGAACCGCACCTGCTGAACGGCAGGAAAAGAATGACAACAAACAAATTGACCTGATCAACGATCAGAATCAGGCTGAAAAAAGTTCAACTGAAAAGAAACCTGAAGGTCAACGCCCCAGACGCCGTAGACGCCGTAAACCCGCAGGAGAAAATCAGGGCATTCGCCCGGAGGGTAACCAAAACACAGATGCTTCTGAAAACACAGCTTCAGTTTCAAAACCTGATGCAGCCCCTAGACCTGAAACATCTGCAAAGCCAGCGCTTCCAACAACGCCACCTGAGAATCCTCATGCGGCAAATGAGTCATCCTGAACGAACAAAACAGTAACATTCAGACGCTGATCATTCCCGAACACATGGATGGTCAGCGTCTGGACTTCACGCTCTCCGAGATGAGCGAACTTTCCCGCAGTCGTATCAAACTTCTGTTAAAAGAATCTGCGATTCAGGGGCCATACAATCTATTAAAACCCTCCATGAAAGTCGCTACAGGAGAGCAATATCAGATTGATCTTCCAACCAACAAACCACTCGACCTTACCCCTGAAAATATTGCGCTGGATATCCTGTTTGAAGATGAGTACCTGATCATTGTCAATAAACCAGCAGGTATGGTCGTGCATCCAAGTCATGGCCATGAACATGGCACACTGGTGCATGCACTTTTATACCACTGCCCTAACCTGCCAGGCATCAACGGCGTGGAACGCCCAGGCATTGTGCACCGGATTGATAAAGAAACATCGGGAAGTCTGGTTGTTGCAAAAACAGAAATCGTGCATCAAAAACTTGTAGGGTTATTTTCAGAACATGATATTGATCGTCAGTATCTGGCCTGGTGCCGTGGCACACCAAACTGGCGACAACAAAGAATCGATCTACCTATTGGCCGTAATCCACACCACAGACAGAAGATGGCTATTATTGAAAACGGAAAAGAAGCAATCACGGATGCCAAGGTTGAACGAAACTTTGGCCAATTGTTTTCCAGAATACGTTTAACACTTCATACCGGAAGAACACATCAAATCCGTGTTCATCTTTCCCATGAGCATTTGCCGATCCTTGCCGATACAACGTACGGACGAAAATTCAATCCAGGAAAACAGATTCCTGAACCAGCACGAACCGCCATTAAAGAACTGTCCAGACAAGCACTTCATGCTGAGGTCCTTGGTTTTAAACACCCCATTACAGATGAAAAAATACTTTGCAAAGCAGCGCTCCCTGAAGATCTTCAAAAGCTTGATTCATCACTCATCGATGCCTATAGCTAATCCAGAACTCATTCACTCTGAGCTGTTCCGCACTTTTGGCATCACCGCCTTTTTCACCGAACGTCAAGGGGGGGTCAGCCAGGCTCCATTCGACAGCTTAAACTTTGGATCTCATATCGGTGACAATGAACGTTCCATAGCGACAAACATGGAACGTCTTATTGCTCATACCCGGCTAACTTCACAGCCCCATCAGGCTAAACAGGAACATGGCATCCATCACATCATCTGTCGTGGTGCAGGCCATCTTCACAAAACCTCTGCTGATATCCTTATCAGCCAGAACCCCAACTGCCCGATTGCGATCCGCACAGCAGATTGCCTGCCTATCCTTCTCGCAGACCCTATAGAAAAAATTGTAGCGGCAGTGCATGCAGGTTGGCGAGGTACAGCAAAACGAATTGTTGTCCATGCGCTCACGCTTATGCAACAACAGGGTGCAAGCCTGAAAAATATTCATGCATCGTTCGGACCATCGATCGGATCATGTTGTTTTGACATTCAAGAAGATGTTGAGAAACAGCTCAGTAACAGTCACTTACATGCAAACGATGTTATACAGAAAAGAGGAAAAACCTACGCTGACCTTGCTTCAATTAACCTTCTACAGCTCCAGGAAGCAGGCATCTGTGGTAAACAAATTGAACTCAATCATGCCTGTACTGCCTGTCACCCCGAGCGATTTTACTCTTATCGGCGCGACCATGGTAAGACAGGACGCCATCTGGCCGTTGTCGCATTGCCCGAAGCCATTTAGACTCCCCCACATGAAAAAAATCATCCTCTTGTTTGCCATGTCACTTGTGCTCGCCAGTTGTTCAGGCAAAGAGCTTACAATATCCGAATCAGCAAAAGTTGATTATGAAAAAGCAAAAAACCTTTTAGACAGAGGGGAGTATGCAAGAGTCAGCTTATTCCTCGAAAATTTTTCCGCAAAACACCCATATAGTCAACATGCCGTGCAGGCTGAACTTTTGCGTACATTTGCCAGCTATAAAGCTGGACAATACATCCTGAGTGAAACGCTTTCCAAGCAGTTTGTGAAACGTCACCCCAGACACCCGGATATAGCTTATGCCAAATATCTTTTGGCTATGAGTTACTTCAAACAGGTTAGTCAGGAAGATCATGATCAGATCCCAACAAAACTCACCATTGATGCATTTGAAAAACTTATACAACAACACCCTGCCAGTAGATATGCCAAAGATGCATCTTCACGGCTACAAAGTCTTTATAATAAGCTCTCTTCCCACGAACTTACGGTAGGAAAGTATTATTTTGATAAAGAACGTTATGTTGCCGCGGCAAATCGTTTTCAGGTTATTTTAGAAAAATATCAGACAACACCGTCTATTGAAGAGGCTCTTTACTACCTGGCTGCGTCCTATGCACACTTGGGAATCAATGAAAGTGCCCATGAAATGGCTATCCTGCTGCGTCATAATTATCCAAAAAGTGAGTGGAGCAGCAAAATAAAAGACTTCTTATAAATCCTTGTGATTAAACGCTCATATTCTTCATGATGAAAAAGAATCTGTACACAATCATAGCGTCCCTTCTTTTTCTTGTATGCCTGAGCCTTATTGCTTGCAGCAATTCCGATAAAGTTGAAATATCCCAAGTGATGGACTCGCGTGATCATGCAATCAGCAATCGAAATATCCCTGAATACAGCGCCCTGATCGCCAGTGATTACAGGGATCATGGTCATAAAAAAGTTGATATTCTTGCTCAAATGATTTCACTGTTCGATAAGTTCGAACAGGCTGAAATGACCTCGTACGATCGCCACATTCGACAACTAAATGATGTGCAGGCCCAGTGTGAGCAGTCCTATACATTAAGAGTTTTTGCAGACAATCAATGGCGGAAAATTGTACAGCGCGAACAGATAACTCTAAATAAAACTTCTACAGGCTGGAAAATAAGTTCCGGACTATAAATTTTAAAACATCTAAGAATGCTCTGGAAAAGCCAGAGTATCCGTGCAGACCATGGATGGTCTGCCAAAATCATGCACGCGAAGTGTTTTATTTTGTAAGCAAAGGAAAAACCGTGCTTTTTCCTTTGCGTACTGAAAAACTACATGGAGGTAGTTTTTCAAAATATCCTTAAACAAAAAAACATACATCCAATTTTGATGCGTCACCCTAAACTATACAGGTATTTTTATTTCCTTGCTTTTTTAGTTGGAAAATCATCCACCATGATTGCCGAACGGACAGCCTGATGTGCTTTTTTCAATAATGCCATCTCGTCTTTTGAGACTATTTCATCTGCAAAAAGTTCTTTCAGCCACTGTTCATATGTCATAGATGGATGGAATACCCGTCCAGATTTTTTCAACCGAGCTTCAATGACATCTGCTTCTAAAGTAAGCCGCAGCGCATATTCCAAGCGTCCGGTCATATCTGTTGAGTCTTCGGGAAGATAAATACCATCTACCAATGCACTCCTTTCTTTATCCGGTTGCATCATGATCTTCGTAATCTGATGGCCCAGTTCATCAGATGGTGGATTTAAATGTCTTCCAAGAGGAAATGCCCAAACACGAATTTCCCACCGAATCAACTTAACCGGGAAATGCCGGATAATTCCATGGAGTGCCTCCTGAATCTGGTATAATGCATGCTGGCATGACCAATGCACAAAGGGTAATTCTCCTTCCGGTCGCCCTGCATCTTCATAACGTTTCAATACAGATGAACAGAGATACATATAACCAAGCACGTCAGAAAAACGACCTGAAAGAGACTCTTTTCGCTTCAGTGCCCCTCCCAAAAGCAGTAATGAAACATCTGCTATCGCAGCAAAACTCGCAGAAAACCGGGCAAGCTGGCGATAATATCGAGAGATCTCTTTTGCGCCTCTTCCCGATACCGGTGAAGGAGCCATATAAGCGCCACTGAGACCATAAACGAATGACCGGGCAACATTCCCCATCACATACGCCATATGCTCTAACAAAAGCGAATCAAACTGCTTCAACGATGCCTCTTCATCTTCACCTGCCAACGCATGCATTTCACGCATCACAAAGGGATGACAACGCATCGCTCCCTGACCAAAAATAATCATACTGCGTGTTAAAATATTAGCCCCTTCAACCGTGATTCCCACAGGAACCGATTGATAAAGACGGCCAAGATAATTGGAAGGGCCCAAACAAATACCACGTCCACCATGCACGTCCATCGCATCATTGGATACCTGACGCATACCCTCAGTAAGATAATACTTCACAATGGCGGTTACCACGGACGGACGCTCTCCCTGATCCAGGGCTGAAAGTGTTAACATGCGAGCTGAATCCATCATATAAGTCAGCCCACCCATACGAGCCATGGCCTCCTCAACCCCTTCAAACTTGCCGATAGGCAGCCTGAATTGCTTTCGAATCCGTGCATAAGCTCCCGTGGTATAACTTGCCAGCTTGCTTCCACCGCAACTCATTGAAGGCAATGAAATCCCGCGTCCCACCGCCAAACGCTCAACCAGCATGCGCCAGCCATTGCCAATCTCTGCCTCTCCTCCAATCACCCAATCAAAAGGAACAAATACATCTTTACCCGAATTCGGGCCATTCTGAAATGCTGAATTAAGCGGGTTATGACGTCTGCCGATCTTTACACCTTTTGTTCCGGTCGGAACCAGTGCGCAGGTAATGCCGAGATCATCCACTTCGCCCAATAGGTGATCCGGATCATAAGCATGAAATGCCAAACCAAGCATGGTCGCCACCGGTCCAAGCGTGATATACCGCTTTTCCCAATTCACACAAAAACCCAACACTTCCTTACCCTGGTACTCACCTTTGCAAACAATACCATTATCAGGAAGAGCGCCTGCATCCGACCCGGCATCAGGCCCTGTCAGCGCAAAACATGGCACCTCTTCACCAGTCGCCAGCTTTGGTAAAAAATGATCCTTTTGTTTTTTTGTTCCATAACTAAGCAATAGTTCCGCAGGACCCAAAGAGTTTGGCACCATGACTGTGACTGTCGCAGTCACGCTGCGGCTTGCAATCTTCTGAATCACCTGCGAATGCGCATAAGCAGAGAAGCCCAATCCGCCATACGCCTTTGGAATAATCATACCAAAAAACTTATTGGACTTGATAAAGTCCCATACTTCCGGTGAAAGGTCATTAAACTTATGCGTAATCTCCCAATCATCGAGCATACCGCACAGGGTTTCGACGGGACCTTTTAAAAATGCAGTCTCTTCATCTGTTAAGGCTGGAGGTGGAGTATTCAACAGTTTTTCCCAGTCAGGATTACCCTGAAACAGCTCTGCATCCCACCAGATACTGCCAGCCTCGAGTGCGGAACGTTCAGTTTCAGACATCGAAGGCAGTGCCTTTTTCATGTGATGAAAGAGCGGTTCTGTCAGCCAGCGAAGGCGTAGCTTATCAACATGCAAAGGCGCAAGAATAAGTAAAAAGCAAACCCATAAACCCGTGGTCAAACCATAGCCAAAGAGCCCGGTTAAAGGCAACGCAATCAAAGTTAGTGCAATACCAACCGTCCATATCATCAACGAAGCCCGAACACGGGCAATCAACACCAGCAAAATCAATATCATGGCTATCAATACTATCCACTGCATTTCAGTCTCCTATCTAAATCACTGCCAATCTTTATCACTAGTTTAGACTAATTCTTTTTAAGAAAGAAATCACAATACAAACACAAAAAAAGGAGGACATATGCCCTCCTTTTTTCATTCGTTTCGGCTCACGCTAACGTCTTTCAGAATATGTAAGATAGAGCGACTGAAACTAAATGTGTTTTGGATTTATAGGTTCCATCACGTGTTGGAACGGTTGCACCATTCACCGTACGTGAAGCACCGAGAATATAGCCATAAGCCACATCAATCGTTGCAGCATCACTTACATCATGCCCGTAACCGATGGTAAATAAGTGACGGTCTGCATCCGGAATACGTGGTGAGAAATCAACATCGGAGACAGGTGTTGGGTCAAAACTGTAGCCAACACGTACCCGCATATCTTTATTATACGCCCACTGAACGCCAGCATGTAGTGAAGTCGTTGCCTTCCAGTTTTCAGGAACAGTGGAGGTTGTCCCGATAGGCCCCAACGCTTTACCACGCGTAAAATCAAGCTTATCAAATGTTTTCCAATTCGTCCAGTCAGCCTCCAGACTCAAAGTCCATTTATCATCAGGCTGGAAAGAGACACCGGCTGCGATGATATCCGGGAATGTCACACCGCTGGTGACTGTTGTTGAGCCAAACGCAGCCAGAGGACCAATCGCGGTCGCGGTACCTTTCACATCCACTTTCACCCGGCTGCGATAGCTCAAGCCAACGTTAAAGTTATCACCTTTGTAAAATAATGCAGCATTGCCACCCCAACCATCACCAGTACCGTGTTGGGTGAGCAATGACGTATCAAAGGCGATTTTATTAGCGTTATAATACATCACACCGACAGCGACCGATAAACGATCAGTTATTTTATACGAAACAAATGGGTTAACATTCACCATTTGAATTTCGGAAAAAGTAATCTTCGAAGTAGCCGAATCAAAGGGTGTTCCGGCTGAAGTCCAATCACTGGAAAGACCAAACGGTGCATTCACCGCAATGCCTACTGCTACGGGAAGATCTTTGTTATAAGTAAAATAGGCAAATGGCACCAAATGATTCTTTTTATCCATCTCAAAAGAGCCTGCACCTGATGAAAAAGTCGTTTTCGGCATTATAAACTGGCCTCCCACATTCAACTGGGCCCCATCCAAAAACGAAGTTGCAGCAGGATTATACCAGGCTGCCGATGCATCATCAGCGACAGCTATAAAGGCATTACCCATACCCATCGCTTTAGTTCCTTGATCTTTCAACGCAAAACCGGATGCAAAAACTTGGGTTGAAAACAGCATCAATGCTGAAAACAGAAATAGTATACGTCTCATAATTCCCTCCTACAGGTGTATGTACATGCCTAGTTATATACCTATAAACACCCAACAGGCAAGGAAAACCTGTGATATTTTTTTACTTGAAATGAATAATCTAATTTTAAACTTAAGAGAAACGCATTAAAAAACGAACCAGCTTTCGGGTTGCACTCGAAAACAGTTTGTCTGTATAAAAACTTCCAGCAATGCGTTTATTTACTTCTGCCAATGTTGGGTACGGTGCAATGATCCCGGCCATGGCACCAATTTTCATTTTTTGGTTGATGGCTAAAACCCATGGTTGAATGATTTCCCCGGCATGTAAACCGGCAATGCTGGCTCCCAAAATCCTTCCGTTTTTTTCAGTCACCACCTTGATCAACCCCTCCGTTCTTTTCTCTGCCTGTGCACGATCATTTTCTTCAAAACCCCACTTCAAAACCCTGATTTCCTTGCCTGCTTCTTTTGCATCGGCCTCAGTCATACCCACATGAGCCAATTCAGGATCAGTATAAGTCACCCATGGAACCGCGCTGTAATTCACCTTGGCGGGCAATTTAAAAAGCATATTTCGAATCACAATACCAGCTTGATAAGCAGCCATATGGGTAAACTGATAAGGCCCTGCCACATCGCCAATGGCAAAGACACGGTGATTCGAAGTGCGAAGTCTTGAATCAACACTCACCCCATGCGGTGAATACGTGATACCTGCTGCTTCAAGGTTCAACCCATTCACATTGGCACGACGACCTGTTGCTACCAACACATGTGAGCCTTCAACACAAACCTCCTTCCCATCCACATCACAATAAGCTAAAAAACCATCCTCCTGTTTCTGTAATCGAAGATTTCGACCACCTTCATAAAATGTCAGGCCCTCATTGCGTAACTTTTCAATCACAATCGAAGTCAGGTCTGGATCATCTTTCACCAACAGGCGGGTCATCTCCAGAACCGTAACCTTTGCTCCCAACCTCCTATGTGCCTGCGCCAGCTCCATACCAATGGGGCCACCGCCGATCACAAGCAAGTGATCCACTGCATCTTTATTGGAAAAGATGTTTTCATTGGTAAAGTAAGAGACTTGATTCAAGCCTTCAATAGGGGGCACAAAGGGTGATGAGCCTGTAGCCAGCACAAAATATTTTGCCCGAATCTGCATCTCGCCTGCTTGAATCGTTTTTTCATCAATAAAACGGGCCTCGGCCCGAATAACATTCACACCGAGCGATTCAAAACGCGCTTGTGAATCATTGGGTTCAATCGTAGCAATCACATCGTGCACATGTTTGTGCACCCCAGCCCAATCCACAGTCGGTTGAACAGATTGAATGCCAAACAGATCTGCTTCACGCAGCGCCTGAGCCTTTTCAGCGGCAGCCAGCAGTGCCTTGGATGGAACACAACCAGTATTCAGGCAATCTCCGCCCATTTCACCCTTTTCAATCAACACAACATCCGCACCCATTTGAGATGCCCCGGCTGCAACCGACAGCCCACCTGAACCGGCACCAATCACGCAAATATCTGCCTGGATACACTGGCTCATACTGCATCGCCTTGAGAAGGACTTTTCGCTTTAAACTTCTTATAAATCACTGGCAACAGCGCTAACAGCGCCAATCCTATCAAAGCTCCAATCATTTCAGGAGTCAAAACACCTGCCGCTGAAAATGTTTCACCCCGATCAAACACGCTACCCAGACCGCTACCTGCCAATGCATACACAAAAGTTCCGGGCATGATGCCAAAAAATGTTGCCAACAAATAAATACGCAAAGGCACCCCTAAAAATGCTGGTGCAAGGTTGACCAGAAAAAACGGGAATATGGGTATCAAACGTAAAATAAACATATAACTCATGGCATCTTCAGCAAAACCTTTCTGCATTTTTTGAATCCCGTTTCCAGCTCTGGCCAAGAGAAAGTCCCCTAAAGATGTTTTTGCGATCAGAAAAATCGCTGTCGCGCCCAGAGTCGCGGCAATTACAGCATAGAGGCCTCCAAATACAGCCCCAAACAGCAGACCGCCGGAGACTGTCATCACCAAACCTCCCGGCAAAGAAAATGCCACCACAACGATATAAACAAACATATACATCAAAGGTGCAATCAGTGGATATGTTTTGACCAAATCCTGTAAACCCTGCCGATGCTCCCGCAACGTATCAAAAGCAAGGAATCGACCTAAATCAAAAACAAAAAACAGCACAATAACCACCAATAATAACAGCAATGGTAATACCCGTTTCATCATGTTCATTGAACGACCAGCCTATAATCGGGTGTTGGATTTAAAGGGCAGGAGTAAAGATACTCTCCTTTTTCAAGGGTAACAGCGTAATCTTTATATTCACCTGTATTGATACCTCCGCCTGAGACAGATGGAAGGGTTAAGCGTCCGAGTCCTTCGCCACGTAACCAGAAACCAAGCACATATGGCACATCCTGATTATGTACACGAAACAGGTATTCACCCGGTCTCAAGGTCAGAACTTCTGCCTTATTCAAACGTTTTTCCTCTGTTTTATCATTCAGTGACTGACAAGCAGCATAACTGCCTGCCTTATAGTGCTGATCACCGCCTTCAGGTTCAATGAACTGACATCCGGTCTGTCGAAGTTCAATGATTTCTACAGCCACGGCAGGCGATGCCACCATCATCACAATGATCATCAAAAAAGCAGAAAACAACTCACGCATATCAAACCTCTATCGTCTTTGCGGTTTGGTCGTCACATCAGGTTTAAGCTTACAAACCCTTTTAAGGATATTTTGAAAAACTACGCTCATGTAATTTTTCAGCACACAAAGGCAAAAACGTGATTTTGGCAACCCTCTATGGCCTGCATGGATACTCTGGCTTTTTCAGAGCGTCCTTAAAACTATAAATCCAATAATGCCATGCCCGGCTGTTCCAAATACTCTTTCACGCTCACAAGAAATTGCACCGCTTCACGCCCATCAATCAAACGATGATCATATGTCAGTGCCAGGTACATCATCGGGCGAATCACCACCTGATCATTTTCGGCGATTGGTCGTTTCTGAATAGTATGCATGCCTAAAATCGCCGATTGAGGCGGGTTAAGTATCGGAGTGGAGAGTAATGATCCAAACACACCACCATTGGTGATCGAGAATGTTCCACCCTTCAAATCACCCGGCACAAGACCGCCATCGCGAGCCTTACCTGCCAGTGAGGCAATGCCCTGCTCAATTTCGGCATAACCAAGTTGTCCCACATCACGGAGTACGGGCACAATCAGCCCCTTTTCGGTTGAAACCGCGACACCAACATCCATATAATTGTGATAAACAGTCTCCTCACCATCGATAAATGCATTGATGGCCGGAAATTGAAATGATGCATGTGCACATGCCTTCACAAAAAAGGACATAAAGCCAAGGTTCACACCATGTTTTTCTTTAAATGAATCTTTATATCTGGCCCGCAAATCCATCACAGCCTGCATATTCACTTCATTGAATGTTGTCAGCATCGCAGCCGTATTCTGAGCATCCTTCAAACGTGTCGCGATACGCTTACGAAGGCCACTCATGGCAACCCGTTTCTCTAACCTCTCCTCAGAAAAAACATTCACCTTTTCAATATTTGTCTCAACTTTTGATTCCAGTGTCCCTTCAGCTTGTTCAGGTTTTTCCAAAAGCGTTTTAACAACAGCCTTCGCCTCTTTCTGAGCCTCTTCCTGACTTTCGATGACAACTTCAGGCTTTATTGTTTTGGTCGATTTTTTAGTCGCTTGTTTGACAGGCTTGTGTGCAGCAGATGTATCAACAATCGCCACAACCTCACCCGGTTCGACCATTTCATCTGCCTGTTTATAAATCGTTTTCAATATACCTGCATCAAGTGCAGTGATCTCCATAGTAATTTTATCGCTCTCGATTTCAGCCAGGACATCATCAACAGCAACAGCGTCACCCTCAGCTTTCAACCATGAAACAAGCGTTGCCTCAGATTCGGATTCTCCAAGACTTGGAACTTTAATTTCCACATCGGCCATACATCTCTCCCATTAACTTAATGCCCGGTCAACCACTGTCTTCTGCTCATCTGCATGACGTTTGGCTGACCCAACTGCAGGCGCAGCTAATGCTGGCCTTGTGATATGTGATATTTTCTGTGCTGATAGCAGGCACCGCTTGAGGTGATGTTTAATCTGATACCATGCTCCCTGATTTCCAGGCTCTTCCTGTACCCAAAGTACCTCTTTTGCATTGGGGTACTTTTTAATCTCATCGCTTAGTTCTTCAGACGGAAATGGATAGAGGCGTTCAATGCGAACCATCGCAATATCATCAATGGTCCTTTCCATTCTAGCTGCAAGCAAATCATAATAAACCTTGCCGGAACAGAGCAGTAATTTTCTTGCTGCCTCTTTATTGATCGTTGTATCAGACTCAGTGATGACAGTCTGAAAAGCACCTTGCGTAAAATCATCCATGCATGAAAATGAGAGCTTCTGCCTAAGCATGCTTTTTGGAGCCATGATGATCAGCGGTTTTCTCACCCGAAGCAGATATTGACGGCGAAGCAGATGAAAAATCTGAGCAGGTGTGGTCGGGCAAACCACCTGTATATTGTTCTCCGCACCCAACTGCAAATAACGCTCCAGCCTTGCAGATGAATGCTCAGCGCCCTGCCCTTCATAACCATGCGGAAGCCATAAAACAATACCGCTCATTCGTTGCCATTTGGTTTCACCCGCAGCAATAAACTGATCGATGACCACCTGAGCACCGTTGGCAAAATCACCATACTGAGCTTCCCAGATGACCAGAGCTCTCGGTTCAGCCACTGAATAGCCATATTCAAAACCCAACACAGCCTCTTCAGACAACATACTATCTACAACAATAAAATTAGAAATTTCACCGCTACGCAATTGCTTAAGTGGTATGTGTTTTTTACCTGTGATTTGATCATACACCGTCACATGTCGATGAAAAAACGTGCCTCGGCCACTGTCCTGCCCACTTAAACGCACCCAGCCACCATCGGCAACCAGCGTTGCATAAGCCATGGTCTCCGCACAGCCCCAATCGACAGGTTTTGTACCATCCATCATCTGAACACGGTTATCAAAAATTTTCTGCACCAAAGGGTGAAGGATAAAGTCTGCTGGTACCTCGTGCCCACTTCGGACCAGTTCTGCAAGCTTATCGGCAGGTATAGACGTTTCCGGTTCTTCTTCGCCGTGATGCAAAAAACCTTCCCACCTACCCTGTAAGCTATTGACGGGTGACGCAGGTAAACGTTCAGGATCCCGGCGGAGTTCATCCATACCTTCCCTGTATTGTTTCACCATATCATCGGCTTCCTGATCTGTGATAACAGCATCAGCTACAAGGCGTTTTCTATAAACTTGCTGAACCGTTGGATGCGCTTCAATTTTTCGATACATCACAGGTTGCGTCACAGAGGGCGAATCCGTTTCATTGTGACCATGACGCCGATAACAAATCAGATCGATGACGATGTCTTCTCTAAACTGCCGCCGATATTCCACTGCAATCTGAGCAACCAGACACACCGCTTCAGGATCATCACCATTCACATGCAGAATCGGTGCCTGAACCATTTTGGCAATATCCGTGCAATAAGTGGTAGAGCGCGCATCAAATGGATTAACCGTAAAGCCAATCTGATTGTTAACCACCACATGAATTGTGCCACCGGTTTTAAAACCGCTGAGTTTCGATAAATTCAGCGATTCGGCCACAACACCTTGGCCTGCAAATGCAGCATCGCCATGCACCAGTACACTCATCACCTCACGGCGATCAAAGTCCTTCCTTCGGCATTGGCGTGCTCTGACGGAACCCAAAGCAACGGGTGTAATAATTTCCAGATGGGAAGGATTAAATCCAAGCGAAAGGTGAACCGTGCCACCCGGGGTTCTTACATCGGATGAAAAACCCATGTGATATTTCACATCACCTGCACCACGCTCGGCATCCTGAAACTGTGTGCCTTCAAACTCGGCAAAAATATCTGTGGAAGATTTATCAAGGATATTCGCCAGCACATTCAGACGCCCTCGATGCGCCATGCCCAAAATAATTTCTTTCACACCTTTACTGCCGGAAAGCTGAATTAACGCGTCCAGCATCGGAATCAGGCTCTCGCCACCCTCAAGAGAAAAGCGTTTTTGGCCTGCATAACGGGTATGTAAAAAGCGTTCAAACTCTTCAGCTTTCATGACACGATTGAAAATATGTCTGCGTGTATCTTCATCAAATTTCGGAGTTGAGGCCACGCGCTCCAGACGATCCTGAAGCCAGTGTTTTCTGGCTGAATCGGTAATATGCATGAATTCAGGGCCAATCGAACCACAATAGGTTTGTTTTAAAAGGCTCTCAATGTCCCGAAGCGACATGTTTTTCGGACCTGCCAGATCACCTGTTGGGAATTCAGTATCCAGATCTTTTTTGCCCAATCCGTAATAGCTCAATTGCAATTCAGGGCTGGATTTGTGAGGATTTAAACGCAATGGATCAAGGCTTGCATGCATATGTCCATGCACACGATAAGCATGAATCAGATAAAGCGCCCGTGAAGGGAATTCAACATCGTAGGTCGCGCTACCCTTTCCCTCTGGCGTTGCAGCATATTGCAAACCGGCTTTCAAACGGGAGTGCTGTTGCATCTGCTCCAGCATCTTCTGGTGTGATGGGGCCTCCGAAGCAATAGAGCCCGAAACAATAGAATCTGAACGAATATCTAAAGGCGTATCCAGACTGGAAAAAAACACTGCCCACGCTTCAGAAACAGAAGCAGGATTCTGCATCCACATTTCATATATTGCTTCGATGTATGAGCTTCCGGTCGCAAACAGGTCACCCTCAAGCAGCGTTGCCATTGTAGAATCATGAACGGGCTGTGTCACATCACCTCCGATAGCCTTTTGAAGATACTGCAACGTTATAGCTGATCATATGTCTTTATTCCAGCGGCTTTGCTCTGAATATCTATTCTCAACACATGAACCCGGTCTAAACAGATCGTAAAAATAGCAGATTAACCAAACCTGATGCGGTACCAAAACAAGCCAAGGTATTCATGCAACGCCTGACCTGAATCACTCAGGGTTGTCCAACGTGGCAAATAACTACGCAGATCATAAGCTTCCTGCTCTGTCAAAAAGTCCGTAGGGGCAGAGATCACTTCAAGTCCATGGGCTTCAAAACACCACACAGCACGGGGCATATGCCATGCAGATGTGACAAGAATGACACGTTTTATCATTTTCTTCGCCAATATTCTTTCCATGTAGGCGGCATTTTCCCATGTAGTATTGGCTGCACTTTCCGCATGCACATAAGCCTCTTTCAAACCCAGTTTCAACAGCCAATGACGCATAATTTCGCCTTCGGCCTCATCCGATTGTGTGAGTGGTGTACCACCCGTTGCATAAACATCCAAACCGGTTTTCTGTGCAATATCGGCGGTATACACCGTCCGCATCATGGCATAACGGCCCAGCTCATCCTCTCCACCATATTCCGGTGCATTTTCATAAATACCACCGCCAAGTAACACAATGACAGTCCCATCCACGTTAACCTTTTTCATATCCAATACTGGATGCTGAAATTCCAGGGGTTCAGTCAAAGCATCACGAATCGGCTCAGTTGAAAGCAGCCAGAGAAATAGAAAGCTGAACATAACAAGCCCGCGACCCCATCCCCGTTTCCAAAAAACAAGACCGACCAAACCCATTAAAATCAAACCACCGGGTGGCAATAGAAGTTGAGAGATAGCCTTTGAAATCAGTAACATTACTGAGCACCTTCAGTATCGGCCAACTCGCTTTTCCGTTCCACCCACAGATGTTTAACAACAATCAACGCTTCAAGCAGTACCCACATGGCCAACAGAAAAATAACAGTGCCCACACTTGCCACCGCCCACTGAGCTTTCCCGATTGCACTGAAGATACCCATCACCATGCCGGTAATCGTAGTGCCAAGCACAAGTAACATCGGCAGCAATGTGTAGAGGATCGGTTTTTTCTTGCGATAAAGGTAAATCGTCACGGTAAGCAATGTTAGTCCGGCGAGAATCTGGTTGGTTGTGCCAAAAAGCGTCCACAAAAACAAGCCTGCGGGTTTTCCATCCACTTCAAAAAAGGCAAAGAAGCCCATCGCAAAAACTGCAATCAACGTTGCCAAATAACGATTCTCTAATAAATTAACGCCAATGGTATTACCTATCTCCTGCACATTAAAACGAAGCAGTCGTGCACCGGTATCCACTGATGTCATCGCAAAACCAACCACCACCACACTGATAAATGCCGCAGCAAAATCGACCGGAACGCCCAATTGATGAATAAAATTTGCATTCCCTTGAATAAAAACACCCAGTTTCTGATGCAGACCGACCGCTTTGTCCCATGACCCATAAAAGGATTCCCAATCAGCGCGTGTCGCAAAGGCTCCGGCTGTGGTCGCCAATACAGCAAGCAATGCCAATAATGACTCACCAATCATACCCGCATAACCAATAAAGGGCGCATCCGTCTCTCTATTTAACTGTTTCGAGGTTGTACCCGAAGCCACAAGACCATGAAAACCGGATACAGCACCACACGCAATCACAATAAAGAGAAACGGCAACATGGGCGGTGCACCTTCCGGATTCGGATTCATGGCAGGTGCGACCCAATCAGGTGAAAGCACAAAAAAGCCAATCAACATCAAAAACAGAGCCAGATAAAGCAGCAATGAATTGAGAAAATCCCTTGGCTGTAATAATAACCAAACAGGCAAAATACTCGCCGCAAACGCATAGATCAGAAGCGACCAGATCCAGAAATCTTTGCCAAATCCTGTAATGGGATGATTCAGCCCCCACCAGGTAAAAAGAAGCATCAATACAAATCCAATGCTGATCAATGGCCATACGGGCAAGTTCTTTTTATAAACCAGAAATCCAATCACCATCGCGATCAACATCAATGAATAGGTTGGAAACACCGCTTCCGGATGTGATGTTTTGGCAATGTTTGCGATATCGGGTGCTGCAAACAGGCCTGATATCACGAGTACAAACACCCCCATGGCCAATGCCACAAGGAAGAAAATCACCAGCAGAAACAGCAGCCGGGTGCGGGGACTAATCACATCCCGGGCAATCGTACCAACACTTTGCCCCTTGTGACGCACCGAAAGAACAAGTGCCGAAAAATCATGCACTGCGCCAACAAGCAGCGTACCAAAAACCACCCAGCAAAGTGCAGGTATCCAGCCCCAAATCACAGCAATGGCTGGCCCTAACATTGGTGCAAGGCCAGCAATAGAAGCATAATGATGACCAAAAAGAATGTATTTATTGGTCGGTACATAATCAACATCATCGCGCAGTTCATGCGCAGGTGTCACAGCATTTTCTTTCAGTTCGAAGATTTTTCTGCCAAGAAATCCTTTGGCATAAAATCGATAAAACAGTAGATATAAACAGAGTACCAATATGGCCATCGTTACCGGTGTCATTTTTACCTCTACCTCCCTGCATTTATATCTTTTTTGGAAAACACCCGATCGTTAAAAGCACACCAGTCAACAGGTAAAACTTGTTCATCAGTGCCTTGCCGCTACCCTAACCCGATGAATGATAAAATCACATGGCTGGCCCTGTTATCCCTCGTGCTACTCAGTGCCTGCGAACAAAAAACAGGCACAGAAACAAATACGACCGATCCAACACCGGTTATTGCCAGAGCAGCAGGCATCACCTTTCACGAATCCGATCTTGATCGTGAAATCCAGGCCATGCCTGATCCTTTGCATCACATTGCTTCAGATCCGGTCGCCCGCGGCCAGATTCTCAATGTTCTTATCCGCCGATCTATTTTAAGCCAGCACGCTCAGGAGATTGGTCTGGAAAACGATCCTTTGATTTCAAGTCAGATCAATCGGGCTCGAAACACCATTCTGATTGAAGCACTCGAGAATTGGCAAACGTCACAGCTTTCGTCTCCAACAGAACAGGAAATTGCTAACTACTACAAACAACACCTGATTGATTTTACGATTCCCGAACAGATTCATGCCCGTCATATTTTGGTTGGAACTGAAAAACTGGCATGGGAAATTACCAAAAAACTAAAGCGGAACAGAGACAGTTTTGAGGTTCTTGCCATCACGCATTCACTTGATGATAGCAATAAATCCAGAGGTGGTGACCTGAACTGGTTCCCACGCGGCATCATGGTTGAAGCTTTTGAAAAAGAGGCCTTTGCTCTGCCAGTCCATGGACTCAGCAAACCCATCAAGACCCAGTTTGGCTGGCATATTATTGAAACATTGGGTAAACGCCCTTCTCACACCAAATCACTGACTGAGTCACGCGATGAAATTGCTAATCTTTTGCAACAAAAAACACTGGAGCAATGGATTGATACAATGATATCAAAGGCCAAGGTCACCATCATCAAACCTGAATATCAGATGCCTGAACAAACTGCAATCGAAGCCACAGATTGAAATGGCATGTTTCAATGCCTAATATAATTAATCCTATGAGAGTGATGCCACTGACCAAAGCAACACCCACGGCCGATCTTCCATGATCAAAGCACCTATCATCCATCTGCAAATCGAAGGGATGAGTTGTGCATCCTGTGCTGGCAAAGTAGAAAAAGCACTGACAGACATACAAGGTGCAACGCTGGTGCAGGTCAACCTTGCCAACCACTCTGCCCAAATCGATGGCCTTGAAGGCAGCGAAGCAACCGATGCGCTGATTCGGGCAGTAGAAAAGGCAGGTTATAAAGCCGCCCCTATTTCAACCGAAGATGTTTTTAAAACACAATCGCATGAACATACCCGTTTCATCAATATGCTGAAAAAATCGATCACTGCCGCTGCATTTGGACTCACACTCATGGCAACCGGATGGCTACAGCTACTGCCTGCACTGAATGAAAGTCAGAGCTTCTGGATCACGGTTGGTATCATCACCTTTGCGATCATGACCTTCACCGGAGGGCATTATTATTCAGGTGCCGTTCGCTCAATCCGTTATGGCAATACCAATATGGATACGCTGATTGCACTGGGCACAGGTACAGCATGGGCCTATTCCATGTTCATCGCGCTCTTTCCTGATTTGATCATGGCATCCGCACGCCACTTCTATTTTGAAGCCGCAGTTATGATCATTGCCTTTATCAACCTTGGTCAGGCGCTGGAGGCCAGAGGCCGTGGCAAAACGTCCACCGCTATTCGAAAACTGATCGGACTCACGCCAAAAACAGCCTGTCTGGTTCAAAATGGCATCGATTCCACCGTGCCCATCGAAACACTGAAACCCGGCGATATGATTCGCATCAAACCCGGTGAAAAGATTCCAGTCGATGGTGAAATCGTTGAAGGAAGTTCAACCATTAACGAAGCCATGCTGACCGGCGAACCCATGCCTGTGCAAAAGCAGGCAGGAGATACTGTCACCGGAGGCTGTCTGAACACCACCGGAAGTTTTATTTTCAAGGTCACGCATACCGGCTCAGACACTGTTCTTGCTCACATCATCGAGATGGTACAGCGCGCCCAGACTTCAAGACCTGCTATCGGTCGCATGGTGAATAAAGTCACCGCTGTTTTTGTTCCAGCCGTCATCTCCATTGCCATGATCACATATGTTGTTTGGTATCTGTTTGGCCCCGGCATCGATTATGCCTTTGTCACAGCCGTGACAGTGCTCATTATCGCATGCCCCTGCGCACTTGGACTTGCCACGCCGATGTCAATCATGGTGGGTATCGGAAAGGCAGCGGAATATGGTATTTTGATTCGCAATGGTGAAGCACTCGAACGTGCAGGACACATTGATACCATCATTTTGGATAAAACCGGAACCATCACCGCAGGCACACCGGAAGTGACTGACATCATTGCCGATGATCCCGATCAGGCACTCCAGCTTGCTGCATCACTTGAATCGCACTCTGAACATCCACTGGCAGAAGCCATCATGACAACCGCCAACAAAAAAGGGCTTTCACTTTTTGATACGAAAGATTTCAAATCTCATACCGGTCTCGGCGTCTCAGCTTGCATCGAAGGTCAAAACATCGCCCTTGGAAGCAAAACGTTTATGGATTCTCTGGACATTCATTTGCCTGAAAATTTTGAAAAAACTTTCGAAAAACTATCAAAACAAGCAAAAACAGTGGTATTTTTATCAAAAAACAATGAAATTGAAGCTGTTTTTGCTATTTCTGATCCAATCAAAGAAGATACACATATCGCAATCAAGCGTATGCATCAGCTTGGTATGGAGGTAGTGATGTTAACCGGAGACAATCAGCACACTGCCGCAGCAGTCGCTAAAGAAGCCGGTATTGATCGCTTCTTTTATGAGATGTCACCTCAGGATAAAGATGGAAAAGTTGCCCGGCTTCAGCGCGATGGAAAACAGGTTGCCATGGTCGGTGATGGCATCAATGATGCCGCAGCCCTTGCCAGAGCGGATGTTGGTATCGCCATGGGCAGCGGCACCGATATTGCCATCGAAAGTGCAGATATCACGCTGATGCATGGCTCTCTCCATGGTGTGCCCCGTGCGATCACCATTTCACGTGCCACCATTCGCAATATTAAACAAAACCTGTTTGGTGCCTTTATCTATAACGTGTTTGGCATTCCGATTGCCGCAGGTGTGCTCTTTCCTCTCTTTGGCATTCTTTTAAACCCTGTCATGGCAAGTGCAGCCATGGCCGCATCATCGGTGACAGTTGTCTCCAATGCCAATCGCTTGCGGAAATTCAACCCTGATGACGCGTGATAGTGAATCCATGCCTGACGATTCTAAGGATATTCTGAAAAAGCCAACGTATCCGTGCAGGCCATGCACGTACAGGCATAAACGTACAGATATGAATAGCCTGCCAAAATCATGCACGCAAAGTGTTTGATGTTGTGAGCCAAGGCAAAACCACGCTTTTGCCTGTGCGTGCTGAAAAACTACATTGAATGTAGTTTTTCAGCATATCCCTAAATAGAAGTCAAACAATCCGGCAGTCCCTTTAGTTTCAACTCGCCCATAATATCGCGCTGCCTGCGCTTCACCTCATTTTCAAGCCTCAGGTGATTCTCTGACTCATATTCAAGTGCAATCCCCAGGTGATAGTGATGTTGATCCCTCTCCACCCAACGCACTTCTGCATCTGCCTTAAGTTCATGTGTGTGTAATAACAGTGAACAGCGCAGTTGATCACCCACTTGCAAGCGAACCTCGTGTTTGAGTGCGATACCAAGCCCTGAAGCAGAGAGATCATAAACCACCCCTTCCCATGCCCCCTGATCTTGTTTGAAAGCACCTTGCCGACCATGCTGATCTACACTTGTGAGTGTGACAGGAATCGATGCATCACATTGAACACGTATATCCCGCCGTTTTTCCCTATCGGCCCGAATCATGCCTGCGTAGTGCCAATGCACGGTTTTCCGGGTCACTTCCTCAACCGAAACCCGTACCGATAGGTCCCCTTCCGGCAATCGAATATAGGCAAAACGTGCATCTTCTCCCGCAGAAAGCACAGGGATAAGATGTCCGCTCTTCTTAACCGTAAAACCTGTCTTACTAATTTCTAATATGCGTGCCTGCGTCGAAATCGGTAGCTCTTTATAATGGTTATAGATGGAAACATCGCGTTCCCGCATCCATCGATTCCGAGCGTTGCTCAACAGATGTTCCTGCCCTTCTTTAATCAACTGAGCTTGCAACTTCTCGCGATCCTGCTCATAGAATATTTCCTGTTCTTTAAGCAAAAGCGCCATAATTCGATCATAGTGGAGCAAAAACTCGCGTATATGTTCACCCTGTTTCTCTGCTGTTAACCATGGTTTTGTCTGCATCAACAACAAATCCCGGCCATAAATCATGGCAAGTTGAATCTCATGGGGGGTGGCATGTTCAAGCAACAGCTTCTTCACAAAATTTGATGACAAAGGTTTGTCAGGTTCAAGCAGCGTATGCACAAGCAACAGCACACTGCTCTCTGCCGCTCTGGGCAAAAGCTGCCGAAGCTTCTGTGTTAATAATGTCAGCGATGCCTGCTCAACATCACCTTGCAACGCTTTTACCAAATCCGTTTATCCTTTCCTGTTCTGCGCCTGTAAACTTAGTATGAATCTATAAACAAGTTCCATACCAACATCATCATTGTCTTTCATAACACCATTTCATTATTATTTTTGGGCAAAAAAGCCATTTATCCTGTTCCGAGACAAATCCGTTAAGAAAAACAGAGGAGTCAGCCCCCTAAATTTAGGCAAAGATCGTTTGCCGCTTATCATCTGTTGTGTGGAAGTAAATTAACAACAACTTACTCTGCCACATCAACACGACCTCTTTGTTAGTGAAATGAATAAAGCTTTGCTTTTCATTCGCTGACTGGTTAAATTGGTTTTTAATACACTTTGGGAGTGGGGATTTTCATGTTTCATCATCTTAATGTTTTAAGTGCTCAACGCTACAGATTGCCATCATATTTGCTTTGGGTTCTTGGGGGGAAGATGTTTGTGATTAGGTTTTCTGAAGCCTGTTTTATTGGAATTTTAGTTTTATTATTTATCCCATCTGCAATTGCAGGAATAACAGCTACTGTGAATATTTCAGAAACGCCTACTGTTGCAACGGTTGATGCAACAGCAAGTAGCCCTGAGCAGTGTCAAGGCGACCTTCCTCCTGATCAGCAAATTGGTTGGTATGGTGCAAACGGTAAGTTTTCAGTGAATGGTTTTATTCCTGATTGTAGCATGCGTGGAACTAACTCACATCCAATGATACAATACCCAAGTATTGATTCTGTTGCTCAAGCAGTATCTAACTCTTTTCCATACACTATTAACTCCTTAAGTGATGGCATTAATTCTTGTTATGAAATTTGGACTCAAGCCCCATACAGCATCGCTATAAGCACAATTTTTAGAACTTATCCTTACTGTATTGCACCCAACAATAAAACCATCCAATTGGATCTATTATTAGATGGTGTCTTAATTCAGAGGGAAAAGCTTTGGTTTGGTGTAACTAGTATTTCTATCAATCACCCTATCCAGAAAAATACTCTTAGAGTAGGGATTCATGAAGTTAAAGTGGTTGCTACTGATGCTGCAGGAAATGTGAATGTAACTACCGTCACGTTAAATATTCCACCAATTATTCCACCAATAGACCCATCACAATCCACCCCCGGCGGGCCGGATGCAAACCCCGGTAATGGTGCGCCAGGTAAGCCTACTGGTGGTGCGCCAGGCACCCCTACTCCAGGTGGAGCCTGTTCACTCAACAGCAATCAGACGACACCGAACCCGATCCGTCTGGCTACGGGTAACAAAGAACATGCAGAAAATGATTTTTCGACCGGTGGTCTGAATGTTGAACGCAACTATCACTCGCAATCCAATCACAATGGCCGCATGGGTTA
>JAJFLC010000018.1 GCA_021772895.1 Mariprofundaceae bacterium
GGAATTGTCGGTCACCGTCACCAGTTGTATGGCTGTTGCACTATTGTTATTAGCATCCGTCGCTGTCCATGTCACAGTAGTATTACCAATGGGAAAAGTGGCTGAAGCATCGTTGGTAATGCTAACTGGGTTAAAAGCATCGGTAGCGGTTGCTGTACCAATCGCTACTGCAACGGCATAACCATCCTGTGATACACCTGTCACGGCTGCGGGTGCTGTGACCACAGGGGGTGTGGTATCCTGTACCGTCACTTGCTGTTGAGCCGTAGCTGCATTGCCTGCCACATCTGTCGCTGTGTAAGTCACTGTGGTGATACCCAACGGGAACGTGATGGGCGCGTTGTTCGTTGGCGTCATTGCACCATCCACCAGATCAGTCGCTGTGACTGTGCCAAGATTAACCGTTGATTGTGCTGCTGTGGCTTCAACTGTAATTGCAAGCTGTTGAATGGTGAGTGTCGGTGCTGTCGTATCGGTAACCACAACATTCTGAATCGCTGTTGTGCTCTTGCCATTGATATCGGTCGCAGTCCATGTAATCACTGTTGCACCTACAGGAAAAGTCCCCGGGGCATTATGTGTGGGTACGACGGCTGCACCTGCATTGTCGGTCGCTGTGGCAGTTCCAATGGTTACCGTGGTGGCTAAACCTGTTGCTTCAATCATGATGTCGGCTGGAACAGTCAGTGTAGGAACGGCTATAGAAACAAAACTTACCGTGACCAACTGCGTTGCCGTGGCGCTGTTTCCATTTGCGTCCGTAGCTGTCCAGGTAACGGTCGTATTACCCACGGGGAAAATGACGGGTGCATTGTTTGTAATCGTCACCGCAAAAAGATCGGTCGCTGTGGCAGAGCCAAGCAGCACTGCAACGGGATTGTTATCATTGGATACTGCCTGAACTGCTGCCGGTGCAGTGATCACAGGGGGTGTAGTATCCACTACTGTGATGATCTGTGTCGCAGTGGTTATATTACTGTAAACATCCGTTACTGAATACGTGACCGTTGTAACACCCACGGGGAAGGTTGCAGGCGCATCACTGATCACAGTTAGCGGATTACCCGCGCTATCAGAGCCTGTTGCAACTCCGGTGACAACGCTATTTTGAACACCTGTGGCTTCAATCGTGATCGCAGCAGGAACAGTAATCGTTGGAGGGGTTGCTGCGCCTCCGCCAGTTCCGCCAGTTCCGCCAGTTCCGCCAGTTCCGCCAGTTCCGCCAGTTCCGCCAGTTCCGCCAGTTCCGCCAGTTCCGCCAGTTCCGCCAGTTCCGCCAGTTCCGCCAGTTCCGCCAGTGTCATCATCAATCTCGGACTGTCCATCATGTTCAACATCTTCCGTTTCGGAAGTTTCTCCATGCTCTGGCTCTTCATCATCTGAAAAATAGGAAGTTACACTGTTCCATGTCTCTGAAAAAAAACTTTCATCATCGGCATAAGCTGATGAAGCCGTGCTAAAAAATATGAATAATGATAAAAATAGAACGGTAATGATGCGCATAAACCCTTCCCTCCGAAGTTTTTAATAACATAACCATATGGAACTGTTTCAGCGTCCGTGTCAAGGCTAATCTTCAAAAACAGACTTAATTTTGCCGCCCATGTTTAAACAGCAGGTACTTTTCATATTCCTCTATATCCATTTTACCCAGAATATAAAGCTCATAATCTGAAAGCATGTCTGTATCGGCCTGCACCCCCTCGCGAAGCTGATGCTGACGCACCATTTCTCTGCGCCGTTCGGATTCGGCTTCATCCACGCCATTGGCACGCTGCATGGCTTCATCCCTCCATGCCTCGGCTGTTGTATATTTTACCATTCACGCCTCCATCTGTTCAAAACGCTTCTTGATGACACAGGTTCGATACGTTTCAATACACGCATGCAGCAACCCACTCTCAGCCATCAAACAATTCTGCATGCAGACATGGACGCCTTCTACGCTTCAGTTGAAGCGCGGGACAACCCCGAGCTGCACGATAAACCGCTCATTGTCGGGGGCAACGCCACGCAACGTGGCGTTGTTGCTGCTGCAAACTATATCGCCCGTACCTATGGCATTCACAGTGCAATGCCAACAAAAACAGCCTTAAAACTTTGCCCGCATGTGATGCTATTACCACCTCGGATTAAACACTATGCTGAAATAAGCCAGCACATTCGCGCTATCTTTGCACGATTTACGCCACTGATCGAACCCCTCTCTCTGGATGAGGCCTTCCTGAACATCTCCGGCAGCCTGAAACTCTTCGGTTCAGCCGAACATATCGGAAGATCTATTCAGCAAGCGATCAAGAAGGAACTGAATCTCCCCGTCTCCATCGGCATTGCTCCAAACAAATTCATCGCAAAGATTGCCAGTGACATTGATAAACCCCATGGCTTTGTCTGCATTGCGGCGGAAGAAGTCCAATCTTTTCTTGATCCATTACCTATCGAACGTATATGGGGCGTTGGCCGTGTCACAACGCAACGATTCGCCAAGGCAAATCTCCATACCATGGGAGCAGTGCGCTGTCTGACAAAAGAAGCGGCCACAAGCCTGCTTGGTAAACATGGTGGACACTTTTGGAAACTGGCTCATGGCATCGATGAACGGCCTGTCGTTCCCGAGCACAAAGCCAAATCCATTTCACACGAAACGACATTCAGCGTTGATATTAAAGACAGGGAGATATTATCTGCATGGCTCCTTGATCTAACCGAACAGGTCATGCGACGTGTCCGGCAAAAGAAGTTCAAAGGGCGCACCATTCACCTAAAGCTCCGCTTTGATAATTTCACAACGATCACACGCTCACACACCCTGAAACATTCAACAGATGTCACGCAGGTCGTCTGGCAAGCTGTCCAGCAGATGTTTGAGAAACACCTGCCGCCCCAACAGTCCATTCGCTTGGTCGGCATGGGCATGGATGGGTTTGGGCATGTATCCGAAAAACAGGCCGAACTGTTTGAAGCTCCCGAACTTAAAAAACAACGTACCGTAGACCATATCGTTGATCATATTCAGACACGTTTTGGCAGCAACATTCTTAAGCGTGGCAGCTCACACAAAAAATAGCCTGAACCTCGCAGATAAACATACCAACACATTTATCACTCTTCTGCTTTATTTCGCGATTCGAATTTCAAACACTGCTGCTGTGAAGCAGAGTAAACCTCCAGGCAAGGTGTAATACGCGATTGAAAGCCAAAAGCACGGCATCCATACGGGAATTTTGGATTCCATGTCACATAATAATGTTTGCACCGTAGACATTCCGGCCGTTTTGAGTCCTGAGCGACATTGTTTCGGGCATCATCTTTTTTCTGCACGCTCAACCGTCTCGCCCATCAGCCCTTACCTGAACAAGATAAGGTGCGTAAATCCAGACAAACAGGCCAAAGGCCAATATCCATCCCGTGCCAGCAATCAATAACCATGTATCTATCATCGCCGGAAACAGAAGTGGCACAAACACGCGCGCTAGCGCTGTCAGTCCCAACGTCACAAACCCGATAACCATGGCTTGATGTGCAATCATAGCCCGCCCCGTATGCCCCAGCGATACACGAGCCATCATGCCCAACGTAAACATGCCAATGGCACCTACTGTCCATGCATGCAGCGCAATATTCCCGGGTATCATTTGCAAACCCGCCAAGCCCTGCAATATAAACCCCGTGACCAGCCAGCCATACGCCATGCATATCACCCATAACATCGGAACCTTCCAAATTCGTAGATTACCCCAGCCAAACAATCTTATGCCATGCACCATTGCAGCAACAAAAGCTGCCAGCACCTGCCAAAGTGAATCCGGATCGACCAGCACAAGCAATAACCAGATTGCAATCAATGGCGTTGCTGCCAGTTCAAGCCATTTTATTTTAACGACACTTGCTCCCGATAGCCCCTTCTCAATAAAAAAAGGCATCACCCGTCCGCCAATCACCGACATCAACATAAGCACTGCGCCAACGCCTATAGCCAGCCCCGGCTCCATCGAAGCAAAAGAAAGTTCCAGCACTTGCGCATGAAATAAGCCATTGCCCACCGCCATGAGCATCAACAAAATCACCACTGAAACATTGCGTGACTGGCCTGATTTCATAATTGGCCTGAGTATCACCAGCGCCAGTAAAGGAAGAAACACGATATCAACAGATACAACCAACCAACTAGGTAAATCTGGTATAACCAACACAAGTCGCCCAGCCAGCCATATCAAAAATAATAACAACAACCCTTTACCCGTTACCGTATCGATGCCTGTCCAATTCTTCACCGCAGTTAAAAGAAAACCTGCAATCACGGCGACTGCATACCCAAAAAGCATTTCATGCCCATGCCAGAGCGATAAAGAGAGGTAAGCATCATGCCAATCATCCGCGAACAAATTAAAAATAAACATGCCCATCAGCAATATAGAAAACAGACCCGCCGCAAGAAAAAACGGACGAAATCCAAGTCTGAAAAGTATAATTGTTCTTTTGCGTTCCTCAGGAACGTCAGGGTTGTGGATCGGAATTGTCATCATGCCAAGCCTATGTGAGAGATGAAAGACACGCCATCTACTGATAATCATTCATGGATAATTATCTCTCCAATATCCTGGCTGATAAAACGCACATCAAAACCACAACAAATAGTTGACCTCCTCAACAAAAAAGGTTCAACCTGATGTGGCAGACGGAGTCTGTAAAATTCAATGGAAGGAAGTGCACAATGTATTACAAAACTAATTTAAAATTAAATTCCAACATCGAAGAGGACTTCACCTCACTCGAAATCCAGTATGATGAACAGCGTGAACTGGCTTGGTACCGGATGAACGCACATCCAAGGCCATGTTTCACACCAACAGTTGTTGGAGAAATACAACAATGGTTTGATGAGATCATCAACGGAGAAAACCCTGCCCATGACAACCTTCGTTACATTGTCATGGCATCTCACGTACCTAATGTATTTTGTCTTGGAGGAGACTTGAACCTTTTCCTACAGCATATACGCAACAACGATAGAGATGCGCTTCTGCACTATGATGAAGCATGTATTAAGGCTATGTTCCTTATTCATACAGATCTTGGAAAAGACCTGACAACAATTGCGTTAGTTCAAGGCGATGCTTTAGGCGGTGGCTTTGAAGGCGTATTAGCAAATGATGTGGTTGTTGCTGAGCGCAGCGCAAAAATGGGACTACCAGACATTTTGTTTAATCTGTTTCCCGGAGCGGGAGCGTACAGCTTCTTATCCAGGAAAGTTGGTATGATTGAAGCCGAACGCATGGTACTTGGCGGGAAACTCTACTCTGCCGAAGAGTTACATAAAATGGGGATTGTTGATGTACTTGCTGAAGATGGTGAGGGTGAAAGAGCGGTTTATGAATATATCAGAAAAGAAAACCGTACTCGAAATGGGCGAAGGGCATTTAAAAAAACAAAACGCCTATACAATCCAGTCACCTTGGATGAACTCATGGCGTCAGCAAAAATATGGGCTGATGCTGCTTTTAATCTCGAAGAAAAAGACTTGCGTATGATGGAGCGGCTGGTTAAACGGCAATCTGTAAAATTTAACCAATAAGTAAACCTATCCTTCGAGGGCCTTGCTATTAGCCGGGCCCTCACAGGGTTTATTTAAAGCACCCTATCAACTCATTATTTAGTATCTCGCCCAAAGTATTGCTCAAACTCATTACAACTTTTCTTAAACACACCTACTAACCTAGTAGAAGCTTTCACCATGCCTTCAGGTGTCAAATTGTGTTGTTCTTTTTCCAACTCATCACACATTTGAAAAATAGAAACGGCACCGACCGTCCCTGCGCCACCTTTAAGTGCATGGATAATATCCTGAAAAGCATTGATATCACCATCTGAAGCAATTTGTTCAAGTGCGTTTAACTCCCTCGATTCAAGGCGGGAATCCACGAGAACCAATGCCAAGTCTGTAGACCATTCTTCTGCGCGCACAGCTTCCACAAATTGTCGTGCTGTCATGCCCAGCAGTTCCCCTTCAACAATCGCAACATGAAATGGCCGGGCAACCTCATTGGCCTCAATAAGCTTTGAAAACAACCGCGCCACACTCGAAACGGCTTCCATCTCCTGCCCCCAACGCTTCAGCGGAATTTGCACCTTAGGCAAAAGATGCTCGCCCAAAAGAGTCAGCACCCGAACATCAGAAAAAGAAGTGGCCGCAATACTCTCTTTTGGAATATCCGGCTGACGTTCAAAAGGAAGTTCAAACCAGAATTCAGAACCTTTTCCTTCTTCACTTAACAAACCAATTTCTCCATTCATGAGTGTCACCAGTTCTTTGGAAATCGTTGTTCCCAAACCTGTACCACCATATTCTCGTGTCACTGACACATCAGCCTGAACAAAACTTTCAAAAATTTTCTTTTGAGCATCTTCTGAAAGGCCAATACCTGTATCGGTCACTCTAAAGCGAATCCAGACGTGCCCCTCCTTTTCGTGTACAAGCTCCAGCACAACTTCAACATACCCTTCATTGGTAAACTTCACCGCATTACTAAGTAAATTCATTAGTACCTGCCGAAGATGCAACTCATCACCATAAAGACGAAAAGGAACTACAGAATCAACATGAGAAATCAATTCAATACCCTTCTTTCTTGTCTGTGGGTGAAAGGTGTTAACCGTCGCAGCGATAAGCTCATGCAAATCAAACGGTTTCAATTCAGAAACAAGTTTTCCCGCTTCAATTTTTGAAATATCAAGAATATCCTCAATCAATGCCAAAAGCGTTTGGCCTGAAGAGTGAATTAGGTTCGCATACTCTTGCTGCGTTTTATTTAGCTCAGTGGTCACAAGTAAATCGCTCATACCAATGATCCCATTAAGTGGCGTACGTAGCTCATGGCTCATATTGGCGACAAAATGTGATTTTGCTTGATTGGCTTCTTCAGCCTTTGCAATAGCTACATGTAACTTCTTAATGAGATAGATCATAAACATCGGCACAACAAAAATAAGAACCAGGTTTCCTGCCGCCATATGTGAATGCTCCGTCCAAAAGGAATTGAACGTTATCACTACCCCAAACCCAACAAGCGCCAAAAATGTCGTTAAGTATGTGTAATTAAGCCCATGTCGAAAGGCATAACCCGTAATAATCCAAAGAAATAAGCCAACAAACAGAGTTCCTTCCTCTCCATCTGCGTAATATAAACATACCGTAGTCGTAGTAATATCACCAAGAGCCATCAAAATCTTTCGCACATCACTGCCGGATGAAAAAAGAAATATCCAGACAAGAAACAACAACGAAATTATAAAATAAGCCGCTGCCACCTTAAAAAGAAACAGGTTATCTGAAAATGAAAAGTAGACAAATATAGCCAATACTAAAAGCGAACGAGTCACAGATTGTGGCCATTCAGGATTTAAGCGACACTTGACCAAGCCTGTTCTAAAGGCCTCTTGATCAAAGAGCGATTTCTTTTCTTTCCTTACTTCCATTTCGAAATCGTAGCACAAGAAGCCAAAGGCTTCCTACACACGATGAAAAAAGGCTAATCAATATCGACTTGGATACGCCCTTGATTGATACAAACGGGAAAGGTTTCGACATCCTCATAAGCTGGCGGCGTGAGTGATTTACCATCCTTGATACAGAAGCGAGCGCCATGGCGAGGGCAGATGATCTGATCGCCTTCACATTGGCCGGAGGCAAGCTCACCGCCATCATGGGTGCAAACATCTTCGATGGCATAAAATTCACCATCAAGATTAAAAACGGCAATCTCAGCCACATCTGTGGCGATAATTTTTCGCAGTCCCGGTTTTAGCTCATCTTCGCCACACACATCAATCCACTCGGCCATTAGAACACCCTCTCTAAAACATCCCAAGCTGTAACTTGGCTTCATCACTCATCATTGCACGATCCCATGGCGGCTCAAAGACCAGATCAACATGTACATCCGAAACATTTGTCACACTGAGGATTTTCTGCCGAACATCATCAACAATAAATGGGCCCATACCACAACCGGGTGCAGTCAAAGTCATCACCACATCCACATGATTACCACCCTCATCGGTGTCTACCACATGGCAATCATAGACCAGACCCAAGTCTACAATATTGACCGGTATCTCCGGGTCATAGCAGGTTTTTAAAACGTTCCAGACCTCATCTTCATTCACAGGGCCACTTGCAGGCTTGGAATCTGAGGATGTGGAATCAGCCACTTCAGTCGTTTTTTCTCCGTCCAGCCCTAAGGCATCCGCATCTTTACCTTCTATCCGAGCCAAATTCCCATTCACGGATACGGTATAACTTCCGCCCAACTCCTGAGTAATCATCACCTGTGCATTTTCCGGGATCATCACGGGTGTGCCCAGTGGAATTAGCACTGCATCCACATCACGGGTTACTGTAATCATTGCACCTGAAGTCATTCTGTTTTTGCCGCCTTATCACTGTGTTCAATCGCCGATTTGAGTGTGTGCCAGCAAAGCGTGGCGCATTTGATCCGCGAGGGGAATTCTTTCACACCTGCCAATACAGCCAGTTTTCCCAACGTTTCTTCATCCGGTTTTTCAGACATATCAGCCGTTGCCATCTCATGAAATGCTTCAAACAAGTGTTCAAACTCACGAACCGATTTGCCTTTCAATTTCTCTGTCATCAATGAAGCCGAGGCTGTGGAAATCGAACAGCCCTGCCCTTCAAACTTCACCTCTTTGATCATGTCATCATCAATCTGCAAATAGACATGTAACTGATCACCGCACAGCGGATTGTAACCTTCCGCATCATGGCTGCATGGTTCCAGCTTACCAAAATTACGCGGGCTTTTGGTATGGTCGATGATGACCTGCTGATATAAATCACCCAAGTCAAACATACGCAAATCCTTTTTTTACCACAAAGGCACAGAGACATGACCCTTGGAAACCTTCGACGGAAGACAAAGAAAAGGAAAAGCCAATATACTCTACTCTTTGTGCCTCTGTGCCTTTGTGGTTCAAATTCTTCATGCAAACAAATCCCTAGCTTTGATAAGTGCGATGAACAGTGCATCAACTTCAGCTTCCGTATTATAAATAGAGAATGATGCACGTGCCGTAGCAGGAACTTTATAAAATTGCATGACTGGCATGGCGCAATGATGCCCGGCACGAATCGCGACACCTTCGCGATCCAGAATCGTACCCAAATCATGCGGATGCACGCCATCCATCACAAAAGAAAGGACACAGGCCTTATCCTTCGCCGTACCAATCTGACGCAAACCATCAAAAGCCACTGCTTTTTGCGTTGCGTAGTCCAATAATACTTTCTCACGCTCAGCAATCGCATCAAGCCCGATAGCATTGATATATTCAATCGCCTTAGCAAAACCAATCACACCCGCAATATTGGGCGTGCCAGCTTCAAACTTATGTGGCAAATCATTGTATTGTGTTTTTTCAAAAGTCACGGTCAGGATCATATCCCCACCACCCTGATAAGGCGGCATCGCATCCAATACGGTTTCTTTGGCAATCAACACACCCACGCCTGTAGGACCATACATTTTGTGTGCCGATGTAGCATAAAAATCGACATCCAATGCCTGCACATCCACAGCCACATGCGCTGCCGCCTGCGCGCCATCCACCAATACCCTGGCTCCCACAGCATGAGCCTGTTTAATGATTGTCCGGATCGGATTAATCGTGCCCAACGCATTGGACATATGAACCACACCGACCAGTTTTGTACGTTCAGATAGCAATGTCTCAAAAGCATGCATATCCATTTCGCCGGCTTCGTTCATCGGCACCACTTTTAATGTCGCCTCAACCCGCTCACACAACATCTGCCAGGGCACAATGTTGGAGTGGTGTTCCATATGGGTAATGAGTATTTCATCACCCTTACCAACATTCGTATCGCCCCAGCTTGATGCCACCAGATTGATACTTTCGGTAGTGCCCCGGGTAAAAATCACTTCTTTTTTGGATCGTGCATTAAAAAACAGTCGGATGGTCTCACGCGCCGCTTCATAATCTGCTGTAGCCCGTTCGGAAAGTGTATGCACCCCACGATGGATGTTTGCATTGTCTTTTTCATAATAATGCCGAACAGCATCAATCACACAGTGTGGTTTTTGTGTGGTTGCCGCGTTATCCAGATAAACCAGCGGCTTACCGTAAATTTCCTGATGCAAAATCGGAAAATCACTCCGAATCGCTTCAGTATCGCAAGGCATTCCCATCACCCCAAAAGCCCATCAAGCTCCGCACCGTGCGGCAGCTTCTCAAATGCAATGCGTTCCAGATATTTCCGCACCTGTGGCACCTTAATCGCTGTCAGCACTTCATCGGCAAAAGCAAACATCAACACATTGCGTGCTTCATCTTCACTCAATCCACGCGAACGCAAATAAAACAACTGTTTCATATCCAGTTGGCCCACCGTTGCACCATGTGCGCACTTCACATCATCCGCATAAATTTCCAGATCAGGCTTGGTATCAATTTCAGCTTGATCTGAAAGTAAAAGATTGGCATTCGATTGAGCCGAATCCGTTTGATCGGCATTTTCATGAACAACAACCTTGCCATTAAAAACTGCCCGGGCACGACCATCAATCACGCCTTTATAAGATTCACGGCTTCGACAATTGGGCCGGACATGATCAATACGCGTGTGATGATCCACATGCTGCCTGCCGCCTACCAAATAGAGCCCGTTAAGTGCGCATTCCGCTCCCTCACCGTTCATTTCAACATGAATATCTCTCCGTGAAAGTGCTGCCCCAAACGCAACCGAGTGTGAGTGATAGTAGCTGTCCCGGTGCTGATGCACTCGGATCGAGCCAATATTCACTTCCTTACTGCCTGATTGCTGTAGTTTATAGTGCTCAAGCCTGCCGCCTGCATGCAACTCCACATCAGTCCCTGCATTGATAAAAGCTGTGCTTTCGCCAATTGAAGCATAATGCTCAATCACCGTGACCTGACTACACTCGCCTGCAACAATAAGGTTTTTAATGTGGTAAGAAGCACTATCCCCGGAAGCTGATAGAAAAAGGCAATGTAAAGGCTGCTCAACCACAACCCCATCCGGAATTTCCAGGTAAACACCATCGCTCATCATGGCGTTGTTTAATGCTGCAAAAGCACCGGACACATGCTGATCGTGAAGATAGGCCTCAATAACATCCGGTTCTTTTGCAAACATGTCGGCCATGCTTTCGATACGTACGCCTGCTGGAATGTTTTTCAGCGAGGATAACGCCTGTGAAACCTTCCCATCGATCATCACAACCCGGAGACTATCCAAATCGTCAAAAGAGAAAGCGGTAAGCATTTCTTCAGAAACATTCAAAGATGGCATTTCAACTGAGTCAGCAAGCAACCTGTCCAGATACTTTTTAACATCCGTATATTTCCACGCCTCATGCCGTGTGTTTGGCATGCCCTGACTGACAACCTGATCCATGGCGCTCTTACGCAAAACACGCACCCATGATTCATGCGCCCCCGGCAATGACTTTTGAGTTTCGACAAAGCGATCCTGAAGTTGTTCGGTGAACGTTGCAGATTCGCTCATACGGTCATGCACGTGATCGTTCATCTGATCATTCATGCAGTGGCCTCTTGCAGAACCCAATCATAACCACGTTTTTCAAGTTCCAGTGCCAGCTCTTTACCGCCACTTTTCAGAATCTGACCATCTGCCAGTACATGAACCACATCCGGCTCAATATAATCGAGAAGTCTTTGATAATGCGTAACCAGAACCACTGCACGATCCGGACTGCGGAGCTTGTTGACCCCTCCAGCCACAATGCGTAAGGCATCAATATCCAAACCTGAATCTGTTTCATCCAGCAGGGCAAGATCCGGTTCCAGCACTGCCATTTGAAAAATCTCATTGCGTTTTTTCTCACCACCGGAAAAACCTTCATTCACGGAACGGCTCAAAAAGGAATGATCAAGCTCAACAAGATCCGCCTTCTTTTTCACAATTTGCATAAAATCGATTGCGTCTAACTCGTCCAGACCCATATGTTTACGTTTTGCATTCAAGCCTGCTTTTAAAAGATAGGTATTATTCACACCTGGAATTTCCACCGGATATTGAAATGCAAGGAACACACCTTCCCATGCACGTTCTTCGGGGCTCATCTCAAGCAGCTCCTTACCCTTATAGATCACAGAACCCTGAGTTATCTCATAACCATCCCGACCCGCAATCACATTAGACAATGTGCTTTTTCCAGAACCATTGGGCCCCATAATCGCGTGAATTTCGCCAGCCTTCACATCAAGATCAATCCCCTTAAGGATCTCTTTGCCAGCCACTGAGGCGTACAGGTTTTCAATCTTTAACATGTTTCAAATCCTTTTAACCACAAAGTCACGGAGACACAAAGTTTTCATAATGCAACCCGTTTAATGCCATCTTTTATTCTTGCTGTATTGAAATTGATTAATAACCCCAAACGACTATCTGCAAGCTTCAGATAAGTGAGTAGTTGTGCTTTATGAACATTATTCAGTTGTTCAACAGCTTTTATCTCTAGAATAATCTTTTCTTCAACCCAAATATCGAGACGAAATCCGGTATCCAACTTTATTCCATCATACATAATTGGTAATGACACTTGCCTCTGGAAAGTAACTCCCCGTTTGTTCAGTTCATGACACAAACAAACTTCGTAAACTGACTCAAGCAGCCCAGCACCCAACTCTGTATGAACACAATAAGCTGCATCGACAATGACTCGTGACAGCTCATTGATTTCATCACTGATCGCTTCTCTTCGTGTCTTCGTGGTTCATATTCTTTATCCCACGGCCCCTTCCAAACTCACTTCCATGAGTCGATTCGCTTCAACCGCAAATTCCATAGGCAATTCATTAAACACTTCTTTACAAAAACCATTCACAATCAATGAAACAGCATCCTCTTCAGAGATACCGCGTTGCTGGCAATAAAATAACTGATCTTCGCCAATTTTTGATGTGGTAGCTTCATGCTCCACAATGGCAGTCGAATTTTTCACCTCAACATAAGGAAACGTATGTGCGCCGCACGTTTTACCTAGCAACAACGAATCACATTGTGTGTAGTTACGCGCACCTTCTGCATCTTTACCGATACGCACCAGCCCACGATAAGATTGCTGGCCGTGTCCTGCTGAGATTCCTTTGGCAATAATGGTACTTGTTGTATTTCTGCCAAGGTGAATCATCTTTGTGCCCGTATCGGCCTGCTGATAATTACTGGTCAGCGCTACCGAATAAAACTCACCCACTGAATCATCACCTTTCAGCACACAGCTCGGATATTTCCACGTAATCGCACTGCCTGTTTCAACCTGAGTCCATGAAATTTTGGCCCGATCGCCCCTGCATTCACCACGTTTGGTCACAAAATTATAGATTCCACCCACGCCATTTTCATCACCCGGATACCAGTTCTGAACCGTAGAATATTTAATCTGAGCATCTTCAAGTGCCACAAGCTCGACAACAGCAGCATGTAGCTGATTTTCATCACGCATTGGAGCCGTACAGCCTTCAAGATAGCTCACATATGATCCCTCTTCCGCAATGATCAAAGTGCGCTCAAACTGACCGGTATTCATCGCATTGATGCGAAAATAGGTTGAAAGTTCCATCGGGCTGCGTACCCCCTTCGGGATAAAGACAAACGAACCATCCGTGAACACCGCTGAATTCAGTGCCGCAAAAAAGTTATCGCCAGTTGGCACAACCGAACCAAGGTACTGCTGTACCAATTCAGGATAATCACGCACAGCCTCTGAAATCGGGCAAAAAATTACACCTGCCTCTTTGAGTTTTCCCTTAAATGTCGTTGCAACCGAAACAGAATCAAACACGGCATCAACGGCCACATTTTTTACGCCGGCCAAAAATGCCTGTTCACGCAGCGGAATGCCCAGCTTGTCATACGTCTCTAAAAGCTTTGGATCAACCTCATCAAGGCTCTTTGGCGCGTCATCATCAGATTTAGGTGCCGAATAGTAAGAGATTGATTGATAATCAATCGCCTCATGATGCACATTGGCCCACTGCGGCTCAGCCATTGTCTGCCAATGGCGAAATGCCTCCAATCGCCAATTCAACAACCATTCAGGTTCATCTTTTTTGGCGGATATGGCACGAACCACATCCTCATCAAGACCTGGTGGTAACGTATCCGAATCAATATCAGTGATAAATCCCGCTTCATACTCCCGAGATTTAAGCTGCTCAGTCAGCTCTTCATTTGTTGCCATTATGCAGCCTCATAATTTTCTTTCGAAGATGAATCAATCGAACTAATGGATAGAACTTTCTTCAAAGAAAAAACCGGCATAAAATCCTTTTCAGTCATATCCTTCAATGAGATATTATCGAGTGCGCCACGCACAGCTTCGTTAATCCGCTTCCAGTTATTCTGGGTTGAACAGAACGGCAACTGCTCACACTCACCATCATCGAGATTACATTCGGTCAGTGCGATATTTCCTTCAAAGCAATCAATGATTTCTCGCACAGATACTTCACCGGCCGGTCTCGCCAGACGATAACCACCTTTTGCACCACGAATGGACTCCAACAAACCAGCACCCAGAAGGGCCTGTAAAACTTTGCTCACAGTCGGAGAAGGAATATGTGTCGCGTTGGAAAGATCATTGGATGCAAACAAGCAAGCTTCATCCGCCGCCATATGTGTTAACAACAGTATCCCATAGTCCGTCAATTTGGTCAGCCTGAGCATATCTTTCTCACAACCATGCACTCCCGAAATAAATCAGGAGCATTCTAATCCTGATTAAAAAGCTCTTCAACACACAATATGTAAGGATATATAAAAATGATTCACTACGGAAAATCAAAAGGGAAAATTTAAGAGTGTTTTGAAAAAGCCAGAGTCTTCGTATAGACCATAGATAGCTTGCCAAAGCCATGTACGCGAAGCGTTTTATTTTGTGAGTAAAGGAAAAATCGGGCTTTTGCCTTTACATGCTGAAAATTACATGGGCGCAGTTCTTCAGAATACCATTAAGTCGTAACGAGTGCTTTCAAGCAAATTGAAGCTCATAAAAAAAACAAGCACAGAAAGCCAACACTATTACAACAAAAAGAGCCATAACTTTAGAAAAATGCAAAGTTTAACGCATCCACATCAAACCAAAGTCATACAAAAAAAAGAGGGGACCCGAAGGCCCCCTCTCTAAACAGAGAATCCCGAAGGAATCTTAGTATACGTACTCGACCTGTAGAGTCGTAGAGTTCAACTTAGAGCTAGTCACGCCAGCAGTCTTAAACTTAATTGCGTTATACTCAAGATCCAAAGTCAGGTTCTGAGCAACGTCATACCACACACCAGCAATGAAGTTGTTGTACTTAACGTCGTTTACACCAACTGCAGTACCGGAAGTCTTAGCATAATCATAACCCAAACGCACACCCGCTTGACCGAATGCAATATTCACATATGGATTAAAACCAGTAACCTTTGTCTTCAAGCCTGTAAGTGTTGTTGTAGTTTCAGCCTTAAGAACGACTGGCATGTAGAAACCAATCGATGCATCACCCATGTCACCCTGAATCTGAAAGTCCAGACCGAATTCTTTGCGGTTATTCTTAGGAGCACCAGTCTGCTTATGGTTCGCTGCATCAACACTTGCAAACCAACCACCAGCAACAACATCCAAACCACCTAGTTCGCCAGTATAAGCAGCACGCAGATATGGGCTCAGTGTCATGTCGATACCAGCGTTACCAGCAGCAGTACCACCAACAGGGGTAATACCAGCAACTGCGAAGTATACAGAATCAGCCAAATGACCATATACACCAAGACCACTCACACCAGTATGCATTACTGTTGAACGCAGTGATTGAGCACGCGTCTGAATACCACGAACGTTACGGGAAACTGCATTTGATGGATCATTAAAGACCGAAGGTGCACCCAAAGCATCAGTTGTACCAAATGCTAGAGCAACGATACCTGCATCCAAATCAAATACATAAGCAAGCTTAGCACCCAACAGGCCAGTAGCGCCTTCAATCACACTCCATTCGTTGAAGATACCAGTGTGCTCACCTAGACGACCACCAAACAGCAGAGCTGCTTCATCAGGAAACTGAAGAGCAACAGCAGAACTAGCAGGACCAGTACCAATTGGACCACCCTTTGCCGTTACTACGCCAGCAGCATTTTTAGTAGAACCATGAGCAAAACGAGCCTTCATTAGGAAAGCCGCGTTGAATACTGCAGGTAGAGACAGATGCTCATCTTCGATTAGAGCCTGTTCGCCCATGTCGCGGAAAGCATTCATACGGAAGTTACGACCAAAAGCGGTCAGACGTGGAATTGCCTGGAAATGGCAGTTCAAACATGCAGCGCCAGTCTGACGTGCAAATGCTGGTACAGCTTCAGAAGTAGTTGGAGCAACTGCAACAGCAGAAACAGCAACAACAGCGAAAGCTACAGCAGAAAAAAGCATTTTTTTCATAGTATTGTTATCCTCTTAATAAATTTGATTCACTTTAAAGTAAACCAGTAAAAAATTTGTTCTCCCCTCCGTTTCTGCGCCTCTCTTCGACCTGCTGCTGAGTCATTTAACACATGCCCAGTCAACAGAGATTTGCGCAAACCTTTCTGGAAGTACGCGGCTAACGTTGCGTGTTCTACACCACAGGGTCAACATGACACACCTCTTCATGTGTCATTTTGATACACCTTCGCACTTCATTTGATATGAATAGCAATCCTGCAAAAATCTGCATAGCTTCCACTGCATGCACGATACACAGCGACACACCATAGACAGAACCGATCTCGCCTCACTCTTTTCTTCAGGCTGCAAACCCGGAAGTGAGTGGCGTATTGGCACAGAGCACGAAAAAATTGGTTTTTGTGTCGATACATTCAAACCCTTACCTTATGAAGGCAAGAAAAGCATCCGCACACTGCTTACATTACTTTCTGAAAGTGTCGGCGAGCCGGTTTTTGAACATGGCAACATCATTAGCATTCTTGAAAACAACGCTTCAATCACGCTTGAGCCGGGTGGCCAACTGGAGCTGTCAGGTGCGCCATTGGCAACCATTCACGAGACCTGCACAGAAACCGGACAGCATCTATCCCTATTAAAAAACGCAACTAACAAGCTTGGGATCGGATTTTTAGGTTTAGGCTTTCAACCCAAGTGGCATAGAGAAGATATCCATTGGATGCCAAAAGAACGCTATCAAATCATGAAGAACTACATGCCTGAAGTCGGTTCCCAAGGGCTCGATATGATGCTCCGCACTGCAACGGTGCAAGCCAACCTCGACTTTTCATCCGAAAAAGATATGACAAAAAAAATGCGTGTCAGCTGTGCACTTCAACCGCTTGTTACAGCACTGTGTGCGGCTTCTCCTTTTGTGAATGGCAAACCTTCAGGTTACCTCTCAAGTCGCGCAGCCTGCTGGATTGATACCGACCCGGCCCGCACTGGCATTCCAGGCAGTGTCTTTGATGATAATTTCGGGTTTGAAAGCTACGTAGAATGGGCTTTGGATGCCCCGATGTATTTCATCATAAGAGATGGACAATACATTAATTGTGCAGGGCTAAGCTTTCGTGGTTTTCTAGATGGTAAACTTCCTGCTCTGCCGGGAGAGCGACCTACACTTGACGATTGGGAAGTGCATACCGGCACACTCTTCCCCGAAGTTCGCCTGAAACAGTTCCTTGAAATGCGTGGTGCTGATGCAGGCCCCCAGGCATGGATATGTTCACTCCCCGCACTATGGAAAGGTCTTCTTTATGATGAAACAGCGCTAGAGAAAGCATGGCAAATGATTGCAGACTGGACACATGCTGAAGTTACCCATTTACGACAGGAAGTCCCACGCACGGCTTTTTCAACACTGTTTAGAGATACAAATGTCCACAGTCTTTGTGAACAAATGCTCGATATCGCATGTAATGGCCTTAAAAAAATTAACGCTTTAAACGAGCATGGTGAAAATGAATCCATCTTTCTTAACCCGATGATCCATGCTATCACACATAAAAAAACACAGGCCGAAATGTGGCTGGATGCCTATCATGGTTCGTGGAATGGCAACATTGATCGTATCTTCACTGAGGCTATGCATCCATAAAAATCAGCTCAATACAAACCGATGCCTATGGCTGCTGGAGGATTTCTATCGCATAACCATCGGGATCCCTGCAAAACAGTGCTTCCCTGCCAGACCTGCTTTTAGTGTAGTCGATACCCCTTTCTTTTAACCTGCCAAGCACAACATCCAGATCATCGGTCACCAAAGCAATATGGTGATCTCGGCCACCATGTTCCGGTTTCACATATCCATCGTAAGGATTATCAATCTGCATAAGATGCAGCTGCTGACCGTTCCCCAGTTTATAAAACAAGCCCGAAAACCCCAGATCCGGCCGGACATCAAGCTCCAACGCCAACACCTCCCCATAAAATTCGGCTGATTTATTCAGATCACTACTGATCATTGCAACATGATGAAACCGCATAGATACACCCTTTTTATAAGCAAGATTTTTAGCCCTACACAAATAACACACGAAGAAAAACCAGCTAAAGATTTACCGAAACCATCAATCCTGCAACAATCCGCATTCCTATGAATATGACAACTGCAAAAATCCTGGATGGGAAAGCACTTTCAGAGCGCATGCGTAAAGACATGCATGCTGATGTTTCCAACATGGTCAAAAAACATGGCAGGGCCCCCGGCCTTGCCGTCATTCTGGTCGGTGATGATCCCGCATCACACGTCTATGTAAAGAATAAGAAGCTGGCCTGCGAGAAAGTCGGAATCGTCTCATTCTCCCATCAACTTCCGGCGGACACCACCCAACAGCATATCCTTGGTCTGATTGTCGAGCTCAATCAGGACCCACGCGTAGACGGTATTCTTGTCCAGCTACCACTCCCTGAACATATTGATTCCGAAGCTATTATCATAGCGATCAACCCGGATAAAGATGTGGATGGCTTTCACCCTTATAACATTGGAAGTTTAACAGCCCGCATGCCAGGGCTTCGCCCCTGCACACCCTTTGGATGCATGAAATTGCTTGAAGAGACAGGCATTGATTTACATGGTCAGGAGGCTGTTATCGTGGGCGCATCCAATATGGTAGGCCGCCCGATGGCACTGGAGCTATTACTTGCAGGAGCCACAGTTACCATCACCCACCGCTTTTCTCTCGATTTAAAATCGCACATCGAACGTGCTGACATTGTGGTTGCGGCGGCAGGCAAACAGGGGCTGATTCAAGGTAAGTGGATCAAAAAAGGCGCGATTGTGATTGATGTAGGTATCCACCGTCTGGATAACGGAAGTTTGACCGGCGATGTGGAATTTGAATCGGCTGCCAAACACGCATCCTGGATCACACCGGTTCCGGGCGGTGTTGGCCCCATGACCATCACCATGCTTTTATATAATACTATCACAGCTTTTCGCACCCATGTTGGAGACCATACATGAACACTTCCGATCAGACTTTCGATCAGACTTCAGAGCATAACTCAAACGACAGACTCGCAAAAACGCCTCTGTTTGATGAGCACATTCGTCTGGGTGGGAAAATGGTCCCATTTGCTGGCTTTGAAATGCCAGTTCAGTACCCGCTTGGCGCCTTGAAAGAGTATCAGGCTGTCCGCGATGGTAAGGCAGGGCTGTTTGATATCTCACACATGGGACAGGTACGTGTAAAAGGGGCTGGTGCGCTTGCATTTCTCCAGTACGTCACCACCAATGATGTTTCCAAGTTGACAGATGGGCAGGTACAATACTCTGCGCTTCTCAATGAGCAGGGCACCTTTATTGATGACATCACCACCTACCGCATCAATAAGAATGAATACTACCTCTGCATCAATGCAGCCAACCGACACAAAGATGTTGCCCATTTAAAAAAACACGCGACCCGTTTTGATGTGACAGTATCAGATGAGTCCGATGATACCGTGCTGATTGCGCTTCAAGGGCACAAAGCTCAACAGCTCTTACAGGCCCTGACCAAAACAAATCTTGATGACATTGCTTATTACCGTTTTGCCATCATTCAACTCGGTGATGCAAATGCCATTGTCTCCCGCACGGGTTACACGGGTGAAGACGGCTTCGAAATATATACCCCAAACGACAACGCGATTGCAATCTGGTCTGCGCTGGAAAATTCCGGTGCGATTCCAATTGGTCTGGCAGCTCGCGATATGTTACGTACCGAGATGGGTTATGCACTTTACGGCCATGAAATTCATGACCAGGTCACCCCGATTGAAGCAAAGCTCATGTGGATTACCAAACTCGATAAAGGCGATTTTATTGGGCGCGCTGCAGTTGAGCAACGCAAACGTGAAGGCAAAAAACTGTCGATGATCGCTCTGAAACTGACGGGGCGCGGCATTCCACGTGAACACTATAAAGTTGTTTCCGGCGATAAAACAGTCGGCGAAGTCACATCAGGAATGCACTCTCCCCTTACAAGCTGCGGGGTTGCCATTGCCTATGTTGAACCTGAGTATACTGCATCTGATGTGTTAGCGATTGAAATACGTGGCAAAGCTGTACTGGCGGAGCGAACAAGCACGCCGTTTGTGCGCAGCAACGTCCGCAAATAATAAAACTGATCTGCTTAGAGAGGAGAGCAACATGAGCATTCCAGCTGACTTAAAATACACCAAAGACCATGAGTGGGTTCGCATTGAAGATGATATTGCGACGTTCGGTCTGACCGACCATGCACAGGAAGCACTCGGTGACATTGTATTTGTCGAACTTCCTGAAGAAGGTCGCACAGTTAATGCTGGTGATGCATTTGCAGTTGTTGAATCTGTTAAAGCAGTATCCGATGCCTATGCGCCCATCGCTGGAGAAGTCACTGAAGGCAATGTAGCGCTGGAAGCCACACCTGAAAAAGTGAATGAAGATCCTTATGGTGATGGCTGGATCGTAAAAGTAAAAATCACAACTGATGACACCTCACATCTGATGGATGCGAGTGCTTATAACAACTATTTGGAAGAAGCATAAACCTTCTAATTTAACCTGTTTTTGGAGTTGATCCATGCGATATCTGCCGCACACTGATGCAGACCGTTCGGCCATGCTGGAAACCATTGGTGTATCCAGCATGCGTGAACTGTTTGCCGATATTCCTGCCGAGTTTCACATTGAACCGCAGAGCCTGAAGATGCCCGATGCCCTTTCAGAAGCGGGCATTGTTCGAAAATTCACAAAGGCATCAGAAAAAAACAGACATGCCGGCAACCATAGCTACTTCCTCGGCGCTGGCACTTATCATCATTTCATTCCGGCAGTGGTTGATTATATCATTTCGCGTGGCGAATTTTTAACAGCTTATACACCGTATCAACCGGAAATTGCCCAAGGCACACTACAGGTCTTATTTGAATTCCAGACCATGACCGCACGCCTGCTCGGCATGGATATTTCCAACGCCTCTATGTATGACGCAGCGACCAGCGTTGCTGAAGCAGCACTCATGTCCAGACGTGTAAACCGCCGTGATCGTGTTGTCATCGCTGGCAGTGTTAATCCGCGCTATCGAAGTGTCACAAAAAATTACCTGACGCATCTGGGCGGTGAAACTGTAGAACTGCCATCCACAGGGTTCAGTACAGACATCAAACAGATCATTTCAAACATCGATGACACAACAGCCTGTGTCATCGTCCAGTATCCTGATTTTTACGGATCTGTTTATGATCTGGCCGACATTCGCAGTAAATGTGATGAAACCGGAGCTCTGATGGTGGTTGCATTTTCTGATGCATCTGCTTTTGGACTGATCAAATCTCCCGGCGAATATGGCGCAGACATTGTGGTTGGCTCGGGTCAGGCTCTGGGTATTCCGATGGGGTTTGGGGGGCCGCATTTAGGGATTTTCACCTGTACTCAGAAGCTGATTCGGCAAATGCCCGGGCGTGTCTGTGGCATGACTCATGATGCCAATGATAAACGCGGTTTTGTACTCACCCTTTCGACCCGGGAACAACATATCCGCCGTGAAAAGGCAACCTCCAACATCTGCTCGAATCAGGGTTTGATGTGCACCGCTGCAGCCACTTACATGACACTGATGGGCGATGCAGGCTTGAAAACTGTGGCACAACATTCCGCCGCAGCTTTGCAAAAAATTGTGACTGGCTTACCTGCCCACGTAACAGCCGCAAACGGCGCCCGTTACAACGAAACCGTTTTAAGTTTCGCTGATCAAAACAGTCGCGATAATTTCCTGATCCGCGCTGAAGAAAAAAATATCTTTGCAGGCATCCCACTTGAGAAACTTGAAACAAACATCGAAGCAAAACATCTGCTGATTGCGACCACAGAAATGACAGAAGAATCAGACATCACTAACTACCTGGCATTACTGGAGGCTGCACAATGAGCGTCTCAAACACAGACCAGACCACCACCCAATACTCGGGAACATCCGGCCTGATGCATGAAGAGCCTCTGCTTTTTGAACATGCACATGAAAAAGCCACAAGCATCAGTCTTCCGGGTGTGGTTGGTGAACTTTCAAATGAGTTGCAGGCGTTTGCCCGCACAGAAAATGCAAACATTCCCGGACTATCTGAGCCTGAAACCGTACGCCATTTTGTGCGTCTCTCACAGTGGAACCATGCCATCGAAACGGGATTTTATCCTCTCGGCTCCTGCACCATGAAATACAACCCAAGAGTGAATGAGCAGGTTGTACGTCTACCGGGTCTTTCCGGCATTCATCCGGATCAGCCTGAAGAAAGCGTACAGGGTGCCCTTGCGTTACTTTATGAATTACAGAACTGGCTAGGTGAAATCACAGGATTGCCACACACAACCCTGCAACCTGCCGCAGGCGCACATGGCGAATGGACAGGCCTGATGATGATTCGTGCAGCACTTGATGCACGAGGTGAATCACATCGTAACAAGGTTCTGGTTCCTGATTCTGCCCATGGAACCAACCCTGCATCCGCAGCACTTTGTGGCATGCAAACAGTAGAGATTAAATCCACTGCCGAAGGCCGTGTTGATCTCAATGAACTGAAAGCGCATCTGGACAATGATGTTGCAGCCCTAATGTTAACCAATCCAAATACAGCCGGCATGTTTGAATCTGATATTGCTGAGATTTGCCGCCTTGTTCATGAGGCTGGTGGTTTTGTTTATGGTGATGGCGCCAACCTTAACGCACTTGTTGGCATTGCCAAAGTGGGTGATATGGGCATCGACTGCCTGCATATCAATGTTCACAAAACCTTTTCCACGCCGCATGGAGGCGGTGGCCCGGGTGGTGGCCCTGTGGTGGTAAACGATACACTGGCTGCATTTTTGCCAACACCGCGCATCGAAAAGGTTGCAGAAACATATAAAATCATACAGCAGGATGAGACAAGTATCGGGCAAGTGCTGGGCTCAATTGGTCAAGTGGGTGTGCTTCTTCGTGCCGCTGCTTATATTGCCGCCTTTGGTAAGAATCATCTGCATAAAATCGCAGAAGATGCCGTGCTCAATGCCAATTATATACTGGCCCGCCTGAAAGACAGTTACCATGTACCATTCAAAGGCCTCTGCAAACACGAGTGCCTGTTAACGGATGAGATTCAAAACAGACACGGCATCAAAACACTCGACATTGCCAAACGTCTGATTGATCTGGGTTTCCACCCGATGACAGTGTATTTCCCATTGGTCGTGCATGGTGCTATGCTGATCGAACCCACTGAAAGTGAATCCCGTGAAACCATTGATGCATTCTGTGATGCCATGCTGGAAATTGCTGAGGCATGTGAAAAAGGCAATACAGAAGAAATACACAAGGCGCCACTGCTCCCCATACGTTCGCGTCTGAATGAAACCGCAGCGGCACGGAAACCTCTGTTAGTCTGGCCGAATTGTTAGATGCAAAAGAGGCTGCCGAAAAAAGGATAAAGCAGCAACGCGCGCCCATTTTTTCCACGCTGACAAGAAACCCCGAAAGACAGTCAGATGCCGAGGTATCTTTCCTTGGCTCTTTCTTGACCAAACAGGGAGACAACTCAGATCATACACAACAAATCACTAAATTGGCTTCACCACCACCATGATGACAACCGCAATCAGAACCAAAGTCGGAAACTCATTATACCAACGATAAAATTTGTGACTTCGCGTGTTTTCGCCTGCTGAAAATACCGTCACAATATGTCCGGTATAAAAATGATAAATCAGCAAAGGTAAAACAAATGCCATTTTAGCCCAGAACCATGGCTCACTCTGCACATATTCCCACTCAATCACTGCAAGAGCCACACCACATGCCACAGTCACAATCATGGCAGGTTGCATGATAATCTTAAAAAGTTTGAATTCCATGACACAGAATTGCTCATGTATTGGCCCATCTTTTTGCGCCACGTGATAAACAAAAATACGCGGCAGATAAAAAAGCCCTGCAAACCACGAGACCATAGCAATAATGTGAAAGGCTTCAATCCACTCAATAACTCCAGATTCCATGGGCCGACACTACTCCTCCGGCAATTCAATCGCCAGAATGTCTTGTAAGCGTATCTCCAAAACTTCCCCTGACTCCGAAATAAAAATCCCCCACTGCACATCATCAATATCCTGCCAGGATTGAGGCATTGCCATAACCGCATGGTGTTCACCGTGATCATCCGAATAAACAATGCGGCAATGAGTTTTTGTGGCCGCAGCCAGCTCGAAACGATCGTGATATGAATATGATATTGCCATGCGACAAGTATAGACCATATCGTTATCGTTCAAACATGCGAAGAATTGATTTCATTGAACCCTTCCGTGTTATGCAATTGCTCGAACGTGCAAAAGAACTGGAAAAACAGGGGAAAAAAATCATTCACATGGAAATTGGCGAGCCTGATTTTTTGACTCCTGATGCCATCATCACGGCTGCCAAACTACATCTTGATCAACACAATCAATTCTACACGCCATCAACAGGGGCGCCGGAACTACAACAGGCACTCTCAAACTGGTACAACACTGAATACAACGTAAAGGTCTCTCCCGATCGCATTCTTATCACACCCGGAACCTCCGGGGCATTTAATCTAATCTATGCCGTTTTACTTGAAGCAGGAGAATCCGTCCTCCTCCCGGACCCGGGTTATCCATGCCAGCGCAACTTTATTCGTCTTGCAGGTGGCACCCCAATCAATATTCCGGTCGGGCCGGAGAGTCGCTATCATCTCTCTGCCGAACTGATAGAAAAAAACTGGCAAAAAAAAACACGCGCAGCCGTTGTGATTAACCCGGGCAATCCAACCGGCACATTGATTCAGCCCGAAGCGCTAAAAAAAATGGCCTCAGTTTGCAGCAATCATGATGGCTATCTCATCTCTGATGAGATTTATCACGGCCTTACCTACTGCACAAAAGCATCTTGTGCATTGACGTTTGATGAAGAAGCCATTGTTGTGAATGGCTTTTCAAAACGCTGGGCCATGACCGGTTGGCGAATAGGCTGGATCATTGTTCCCGAATCGCTTATTGATGCCTGTAGACGTGTGATGCAAAATATTTTTATCGCTGCTCCTACGCTCTCTCAATATGCAGCCATTGCGGCATTAAAAGAGGTACAGTCCATTGAAAACATGCGCTTGGCATATGATGAACGCAGACAATTTCTGCTTAATGAACTACCCAAACTCGGTTTTGATATCGTTGTAGAACCACAAGGTGCATTTTATATCTATGCCAATGTTGAAAAACTCACAAATGACTCCAAAGCATTTTGCTGGAAATTGTTAGAAGAAAAAGGCGTTGCCATCACGCCCGGAGAAGATTTTGGTGTTTTTAACGCTGCTTCCCATGTCCGCCTCTCCTATGCCACCGATATGGCAGCGCTCAAGGAAGGCATTTGTTGCCTTGCCATATGAATAAGCACTTGCCAACAATAGTTCTCCAGCAAGAATATCCATCATTACAGGAGGCTGTTCATAACAGAAAGCTAGTACATATCGCAGAGACTCGTAGTGTAATAAATGACACCAATATGATAGAAGGTGGTGATATCTGCGAACGCTTACTCAAAAATATATGGCAGACTGAATAATTCAAGGATTCTATTTCATGAGACAAAGCCCCTTTCTGTATAAAAAGCTCTCGGTTATACTCCACGCAATTGGAGAATATTGATGGAAACATATTCTGTTTTAATCGTTGAAGATGATTTGGTTACCTTGAATGTGCTCATTCAAGTGGTTGAAAATGAATCTCAACTCACGCTCGCTGGCACTGCCACAAGCTACACTGATGCAAAAGCTTATTTAAGAAAAAAACCTGATATTCTTCTTATCGATATTGGCTTGCCTGACGGCAACGGCATTGATCTGGTTCGTCAGGCAAAGAAAAAACTTCCTGAAAGTGAAATTTTAATTATCTCCAGTTATGGTGACGAAAGTCACGTTGTTGATGCTTTTGAAGCAGGCGCAACAGGTTATCTGTTAAAAGACAATTCACTCACAAAAGTCGGTTCACACATATTAGGACTCATGAAAGGGGACTCCCCCATTAGTCCAAGCATTGCCCGTTATCTGCTGCGCCGTCTCCAGCATGATCCTCAAGACAACACTAAAAATGCATCCTCCAGATTAACCGAGCAGGAAAAAAATGTCCTGACGCTGATCGCCAAAGGTTACAGCCGGGAAAAAACGGCTAAATCACTTCATTTAAGCAAACACACCGTCACCACCCACATTAAACATATTTACAAAAAACTTTCTGTGCATTCCCGAACCGAAGCTGTTTTTGAAGCCTTTCAAATGGGCTTAATTAAACCATACGACTAACAATTTTTTCGATCTGACTGAATAAATGGAAACATGATTGATCCATCCTTTTGCAAATATACCCTTTTTGCGGGATACCAGCGACAATCCCTTCCCGCTACACTTCGCACCTGCAATACATACAAACCTAGCATTGAAGGGAAGAATAGGATGCTAGGATTGGGAAGGGGTAGAGAGGGGGCATGATGCCCCCTATTTTTTTGCCATCATAAAACAGGGTTTTATCATCACTTAACATCGCCAGTATTCTGATGCATCTAGATAAAGATGACATCTTCTTCGGCGTTGCTAGACTCTCCATCCTTTAAAACAAATGATTTAATCCACACTGGAGCCCATCTCCCTATGTTTAATATTCTCACAAAATTCTTCGGCAGCCGTAATGAGCGCATTCTCAAAGATATGTATCCTGTTGTAGATCAAATCAATGCGTTAGAAGAACAGATTAAATCGCTCTCCGATGATGCGTTAAAAGCAAAAACTGATGAATTTAAACAACGTGTTGCTGATGGTACCGCTCTTGATGACCTGCTACCCGAAGCATTTGCAGTCGCGCGTGAGGCATCCACTCGTATTCTTGGCATGCGCCATTTTGATGTACAATTGATTGGCGGCATGATTCTTCACCACGGAAAAATTGCGGAGATGAAAACCGGTGAAGGTAAAACCTTGATGGCAACCCTGCCAGTCTACCTCAATGCACTGACAGGCCGTGGCGTACACGTTGTCACCGTGAATGATTATCTGGCAGCACGTGATGCAGAATGGATGAACAAGCTCTATAGCTTCCTGGGACTTACCACAGGCACCATTGTGCACGGCATTTCCAATGAAGAGCGTCAAGCTGCTTATGCTGCTGACATCACTTACGGCACAAACAATGAGTTTGGTTTCGATTATCTGCGCGATAACATGACCTTCACAAAAGAAGAGCTCTGCCAGCGCGACAAACATTTTGCTATTGTCGATGAGGTCGATTCCATCCTGATTGATGAAGCCAGAACGCCATTGATCATTTCAGGACCTGCTGAACAGGCCACTGATCTTTACCAGCAAGCGAATGAACTAATCAAAACGCTGGCCCCCTCTGCTTATGAAAAAGATGAAAAGGATAAAGCCGTTTCATTTACAGAAGATGGCATGGAAGAGGTCGAAGAGCTTTTCCGTAAAGCAGGGTTGATGGAAACCGGCAACCTCTACGACCCGGAAAACGTTAACCTGATGCATGCCGCCACCCAGTCTCTGCGTGCCAACACACTCTTTACCCGTGAAATTGATTATATTGTACGCAATGATGAAGTCATTCTCATTGACGAATTCACTGGCCGGATGACACCCGGCCGCCGTTATTCAGATGGCCTGCATCAATCACTGGAAGCCAAAGAAGGCGTAACCGTTCAACCGGAAAACCAGACACTGGCATCCATCACATTTCAGAACTACTTCCGCATGTACGACAAGCTGGCGGGCATGACCGGTACAGCGGATACAGAAGCCGAAGAGTTTGAAAAAATCTACAAGCTTGAAGTTGTGATTGTTCCAACCAACCGGGATATGATACGCAATGACATGTCCGATCTGATCTACCGTGATCAGGAGGATAAATATAATGCCATACTTGAAGATATCGTTGCCACACATGCAAAAGGACAGCCTATACTTGTTGGCACCACATCCATTGAAAAATCAGAACTGCTTGCCAGCCTGTTGAAAAAACACGGCGTTCCACATGAAGTGCTGAATGCTAAACATCATGAGCGTGAAGCAGAAATCGTGGCTCAGGCAGGCCGCAAAGGTGTTGTCACGATTGCAACCAACATGGCTGGCCGTGGTACCGACATCATGCTCGGTGGCAACCCCGATATGTTGATCTCACAACTGCCTAAAAAGCTTTCTGACAACGAACGTGAAGCACAAGCAAGCGAAATTCGAAACACATGCAAAATTGAGCATGATGAAGTCACTGCCGCGGGTGGCCTTCATATCCTCAGTTCTGAGCGTCATGAATCACGCCGAATTGATAATCAGCTTCGTGGCCGTGCAGGTCGTCAGGGTGATCCGGGCTCCACCCGTTTTTATCTCTCGATGGAAGATGATCTGATGCGCATCTTTGGCGGTGAAAAGATGCAGGGCATGCTAACCAAAATGGGTTTCACAAAAGGTGAAGTGATCGAACACCCCTGGGTTACCAAGGCGATTGAAAATTCCCAGAAAAAAGTCGAAGGCCGCAACTTTGATGTCCGCAAACAGTTGCTGGAATATGATGATGTCATGAACCAGCAACGTGACGTGATTTACTCACAGCGTCGCGAATTACTGGAAGCTGAAGACGTACGCGATGTGATTGAAGACATGCGCCGCGATTACGCTGAGCAACTTACAGCCAACTTTATCTCAGGTCATGTCGAAACATGGGACATGGAAGCTTACAAAGAAGCTCTCGAAAAAAACTTATCAATGGTTGACGCTGATGTCGAAGCATGGCGTGAAGCGTGTGACATGCATGATGTGGAATCAATGGCAGCAAAATTGACCGAGGCGTTAGAAGCGCAGATGCAAGAAAAAGAGGCCATTACAGGTCCTGAGCAGATGCGCGGTTTCGAGAAATGGCTGCTGTTAAATGTGCTGGATCAACACTGGAAAGAACATCTTCTGGCCATGGATCACTTGCGTCAGAGCGTTGGCCTGCGTGGTTATGCACAGAAACAACCGTTACAGGAATATAAACGCGAATCATTTGAACTTTTTGCTGCCATGATCAATAAAGTCCGTGAAGAAGCGATGAACACACTACATAGCGTTCAGATTGAGCAACCGGAAGCGATGCCCAATGCCATCGAACAACAAAAACCCAAAAAAGAATCTAACGTCTCCTATAGTCGCGGTGAAAATGAAAACGCTGAACCTGCTCACACATACAAACGTGAACAGCCAAAAGTTGGGCGCAATGATCCATGTCCGTGTGGTTCAGGCAAAAAATACAAACAGTGTCATGGAAAGCGGGGTTAATTTGATCCACCTTTCTCCATCACTGGCTTCGGCCTTGAAAAGCTATGTAATAAGTATGCGAATTTGCTTACGACTCGTCTTCGCTCACTACTTCACCACTTGTGAAAAGAGGTGAAATTTTTCACATGTTTGAGATAAGGTAAAAAAGATGTCAGTGAATCCACCACACCTCAAACCGGCACTCGCAGTTCCCGGCTTTAAAGTCGGCACGGCTTCATGTGGCATAAAATCTCCTGAGCAAAAAGGTAAACGTCAGGATGTTAGCCTGATTGTTTCTGATGTGCCGTGTCATGCAGCAGGTGTGTTTACACAAAATCGTTTTCGCGCCGTATGTGTCAAGCTTGGCGAAGCCACGATCGAAAGTTACGCAACAGATATCCGCGCCATTATTGCCAACAGCGGCAATGCCAATGCTGGCACAGGCAAATTCGAACAACAGTGGTCTGAAGATTTAATCAATGCAGCGGCCAATGCCGCCAATGTAGATACTAACAGGGTGCTCTCCGCTTCCACCGGTGTCATCGGCACACCTTTTCCCATTGAACGAATTCAGGGCGGCATGCATGAAGCCGCAGAAAGCCTGAATGAAAACCATTGGGATGCAGCTGCTCACGCGATCCGAACCACCGATACCTTTGCCAAATGGTCTTCCAGAAAAGTGGGTGATTATACCATCACCGGTATCGCCAAAGGTTCCGGCATGATTCACCCAAATATGGCTACCATGTTGGCGTTTATTGCCACCGATGCACCAATCCATGCCAAACAGCTTGCGCCCATGCTCAGGCGTGTTGCTGATCGTTCATTCAATTGCATCAGTGTGGATGGTGATACCTCGACCAACGATACGCTTTATCTACTTTCCAGCGGCATTGGCCTGGGACACACACCGCTTGAGGAGACTTCTGAATTTGAACAAGCTTTGACAGAACTCTGTATCGAACTGGCTCAATTGATTGTTCGCGATGGCGAAGGCGTTTCAAAATTTGTCACCATTGAAGTCACCGGCTCAAAAAATGAGACAGACGCCAGAACCGTTGGCCGTTCCATTGCCATCTCTCCTCTGGTCAAAACCGCCTTTGCTGGCAGTGATGCCAATTGGGGTCGTATTCTCATGGCCATAGGTAATGCTGGTATTGACATCGACACCGACAAAGTCTCTCTAAAAGCGGATCAGGTCATAATGCTGGAATCCGGCAATCTACACCCGGACTACCGTGATGAAGATGGTATGGCCATCTTTGCCAAAGATGAATTCACCCTTCATGTTGATCTTGGCTTGGGTCATGCCTCTGCCACAGTCTGGACTGGCGATCTGACCCACGAATATATTGTCATTAATGCCGAATACAGGTCCTGATACTGCTCAGGTTATTGCTCTCGTAGCGGCCTTTAACGACAACAAAGAATTACTACTTCTCAAGCGCCCGAATGATGTTCATCAAGGCGGGCTATGGTCTTTCCCCGGTGGTAAAGTTGAAACCAGTGAAACCCCTTTGGATGCTGCTGTTCGTGAACTCAAAGAAGAAACAGGTCTCTCAGGCAAATGCTGGCGACATCTCGGAAAATCATCACACAGCTATAATGACCGAACGCTCAATTTTCTCTTTTTTACCTGCATTTGCCCTAACAGCTTAATTTTAAGCAGCGAGTCGATTCATACATGGGTTACACGCGATCAACTTAACAACTATCCGATGCCGAAAGCCAATATCAAGCTTCTTCCCATGCTCTTTATCTCTGAAATGGATGAATACTTAGGGATGCTCTGATTTTTTCAGAATATCCTTAGACCATTCGTATGATCTAGCCATGACGAACGCTCTACCTTAAAAAAATACGCCAAACAAGGCTTGAGCCCTAAACATAGATAAACAAATAACACCTTCGACCGAAGCATTTTTTCTCACAGCAATTTGACGCACATCCACTTTCCATTCACAGTATATATTCGGGGCAGGGCTGATTTTCATTCCATATTTTATACTTGAATATGTAATATAATGGAAAACATCCCCCCCCCCCCCCTATAAAAGCATCATATGCGGAAAATTAATAGCTCATATTGTGTTAGTTATGCCCAAAAGAGAGGAAAGAATGTTTGAAATACTGCTTCTTCTGGCATTCGTTATTTTAGTGTTCATTGCATATAAGCTTATTGGGCTCGAAAAAACGCTCGGGCCCATCGCTTCTGAAAAAACGGTGTACTTGTCAACAACACTAAACCCTCTCTTCTCTGAACAAGAGATCGCTTTTCAAAGGAACCTTTCTCAACAGTGGCAAAAGAAAGTGGATTTGTATTTTGACCAACTACAAAAGACTGAAAAGGAAGAGATTCACAAACACCAAAATTCGGGAAAAGATAAGTCCGAATTTGTGGCCTGTCCGAGAATCAAGAATCTGGTCCTACAGAATTCCATCGCTATTACTGGCAGAAATGCTACGAAAGCGGCCGCAGAACAGATGATCGAAACAAATATATCCATCTTAAACGGGAAACCGATCAACGAGACATCTGACGAGTTCTATAGCAAGCGTGATGGCATACCATGGAATAACCTTCAACTTGATGCCGAGGCTTGGAGTCGCAAACCAAAAATACGAGAGGGTTTTGAAAAGGACTTCCTTTCACGTAGTGATTACTGGCAAAGTAGCTGGGAACATATCCTAGATGACTATAATAAATGAGAAGTGGCTAACCGGTTATTCAGGATTTACGTTTTGCTCTTGGATGTGCTGAATCATACACTTCAGTCAATTTGGCAATATCAAGATGGGTATAACGCTCAGTAGTCCCAAGTGATGAATGCCCAAGCAACTCCTGAATAGCTCGCAAATCAACGCCACCGGCAAGCAAGTGCGTTGCAAAAGAGTGACGCAAACGATGCGGTGTAACCGAAATATCCGCGCCCGTTTCCAGCGCACGTTTTTTAACCATCCGCTGCACACTTCTGGCCGTTAACCGACCTCCACGTTGATTCAGAAAAAGCGCCTGTTCCAACCCATCACCAATCAATGTAATTCCGTTCCGCTCTTCCAGATAATCCTGAAGCAGGTTTATAGCACCTTCAGGCATCGGAACCACCCGCTCTTTTTTACCCTTACCAAACACCCGCAACTCAGCAGCTTCCAGACTGACATCATGAAGATTCAAACCCACAGCTTCTGAAACACGCAGACCACATCCATACATCACAGAAAATATCGCCAGATCACGCGCTTCAGATGATGAATCCGTTGCATGCATCATCTGGTTGGTCTGTTCAGGGGGAAGTGTTTGAGGCAAACGTTTCGGCTGTTTTGGAGGCCGAATGCCAGCCGCCACGTTTTTTTCACACCAGCCAGCCTGCATCGATATATCAAGAAAACCACGCAATGCCGAAAGCCTTCGTGCCAAGGTAACTGGCGAAAGACCCTCTGCATAACCCTGAACCATCCAGTTCTGCACATGTTCTCTCAAAATATCCCGGACAGGGATATCACCGCAATGTTCAATAAAGCGGGTTAAATCACGTTTGTAATTTGAAGTTGTATGTTCCGATGCCAGCCGAACTTCGGAAAGTTGTTTAAGATAGCGGGCTAATGCCTCACTTAGCTGCATTTGAGGCTATTTAGCAGCGCCCTTATTTTCTTCAGAAACCTCGAAGCGGGAACCACCCAATGCCTTGGCCACATACATCGCCTGATCTGCACTTCCAATCAACTGCTTCACCGGCATATCCCGATCTTCAGCCGAATATGCAATACCCATGCTAATCGAAGCCTTTTCATCCTGAACAGAAAGCTCACCACAGCCCCGAACAATGCGCCCGGCAATCTCACATGCCTTGGCTTCTGAACAACCGGGAAGTAAAAGCACAAATTCATCACCTCCCATTCGGATCAATGGGTCTTTTTCACGTACAAACTGCTGAGCAGTTGATGCAATAGCGGTAAGTAAATCATCCCCGGCTTCATGACCCAAACGATCATTCACTGCTTTGAAACCATCCACATCAAAATAAAGACATGCAACCTGTGAACCTTTGCCAAACCATTGAGAAAGAGGCTGATGACTGTGTGGTTGCAAAAAGCGGCGGTTATGACTTCCGGTTAAACTGTCCGTAATAGAAATACGTGCCAGACGCTCTCTTGCGATCGCGTTTTCAAGACTTAAACCCACCACTTGTGCCAAATGTTGTAAAAAATCGACACTTTGATCCGGAGAAAAACGCTCCGCTTCGACTGAACCCATACCCAATATCCCAAAAGGTTTCTCGGGATTCCCCAGCACCAGCAAGGCCATGGAAGCAAGGTGTTCATCCTGCTTTTCCAGCCAGGCAAAACCCTTCTCCTGACTTAAAGAGATCAGGCAAACATGTTTGCCTAACAATCCCATATTGGCAATTTCACCCTTCTCCAACCAGACAAGATCACGTTCTGACAAACCTTCCAACTGACAGTTACCCATAAAACTTGAGCGATCAAACCAAAAACGAACCATATCAAGGGAAAACCCTGTGCGAAGGCCACGCAGGAGTGTAAAACAGAGGTCTTCGGGATCGGTGGCGGAAAGCACTTTGGATTCAAGCTCAAACATCCGTGAAAACAGACGTTCGTTTTCACGCAAGCGTTTCATGACATCGGCAACATATTGTTTCAACTCATGATTTTCATCGGCCAACTGTTGCATGCGCCGGTCAGTAAGGTTTTTGACTTCGCCCCTCTCTTTGACTCCCTTAGCGCCTTCCTTTTCTCCACTCATGGGGTGACACTTTCCTCAATCAACACCTTCCAGGGGCCAATATCGTTCGCCCGTGCCAGATAGATACGCTTACGAGTGACATCCTGATAATTATTTGAACGGTAATGTTGATCAAACTCTGCAACCACAACTTCACCTTCCGGCCAATGGTTTGGATCATGAATCAGACTGATATCTGACAGGGATACTTTAATAAACGATTTATGACTGTTTACCTTTTTTTTATAACGTTTCCATCCCGCCAAATCACGTTTCCCGGAACGAAATGCCTGATGATAGTGTTCAAGGTATGATTCCGTATCCAGTGATGCCCAATCCTGTTGCCATTGCGTCAAAGTAGATGTTACCGAGCTTAACAAGGCATCCCGTTTACCATCCTGATCAAAAACAAAGTTCTCACCAACAATCACCCAGCTATGTTGAAGATGCACATGTTCTGCCATCGCCAGAAGCCGATCGTTCGGGAGCGCAAAGCAACCCCGTGTATCTTGTGGCGGGCGCCTTCCTACACCTTCAGGATAACCATGCATCCAAATTCCCGAGCCATTTTTATGATGCAACTGGTCTAACTCATTGGGATAATCAATCGGGAATGCAACCGGCCCGTAACGTGCTTCAAGCTGATCATCATTCAAGCGTTTAACAAAACGGTAGATACCATTTGGAGTGCGGGCATCTCCGCGTTTCTGTTTATCCCCGCCTTTTGCCCCGGTCACAATATACTCATCAGCCACACGCTGAAACTCACCGGCTTCATCTCGCTCGTAAACAAACATTCTCGAGCGGGTTTTATCCACCATGAATACACTTTCAATATCCGAAGCCAGACGTAACAAATGTAACGGCTTGCCATAAACACCATCAAGACGATCCATAAATGCATTCAAACGCACTTCCGCCTCCACCAGACCAGGTGAAAAATCAGCGCCTTCAAGCTTCTTTTTTTCATTTTTCAGACCACTGGCATAATCACCGGCTCTTGTAACCGCCTGCAATGCAGACTGACGATGTGCCTCGGCTTCAAGCAACGCCACCAGAGGATCTATTCCAGAGCCTTCCTCTTTTAAATAACCCAACGCACGTTCCGGGGAACCACCTTTTAACGCCAATGCTGCCTTTAAAACAAGCTTTTCAGAACGAGGGAGTATTTTAACAGCATCAGCCTCGCCCGCATCCAATGCCACCATTGCACGCTGATCGATCGATGATACCTGTTCAGCACTGGCCACCGTTGATAGCAACAATAACAAAACAACCATCATATTTTTCATCACGAGATAGAAGCCTCGCTCACAATTTTCCATACACCTTTATCCTGTCTCATCTGCAAGACTTTAACATCATCGCCATTGTAACTGTTCGAACGAAATTTTTGAAAAAATTTCACGCTGCCTCTCTTTCCATCTTCCTCGATTTCAACCTGAACATCACTTAATTCAACCTGAATATATGTTTTAGAGCTGATGACACGCTGCTTATAACGTTGCCAATCTTCAAATGAGGAAAAGCGTTTCGGAATTTGAAAACCTTCAGCATAAGCAAAAAAATACGCTGCCAAATCACGGGAAGACCAGGCCAAACGCCACATCTCCACCGCTTGTAAAAGCTCTTTTTTAACTGCTTTAATTGCCATGGAATCATTCGCTTTTACCAAAGCATGGTCAGACTCAGCATGAATCACAGGCAATGTTTTTGGTGATTTTTCAATCTGCTTCGGTTGACTCAAAGCAACCGGTTCAATAACTTTTTTCACCTTCCTGTTTTCACTTTCAGGCATTAAAACGGGAGGCGTTTTCATCACTATTTTTTCTGAAGAAACCGCCGATGAAGCAACCACGGGATCACGCACCTGTAACAAACGCATATAGCGGCGTTCCAAGCTCTGGCTTGGCTCTTTTTCCAACGCTCTTCGATAATTTTGCAGGGCAAGCTTCACATAAAGATCAGCGAGGTTTTCTTCTGCAATCGCATAACCGGGATGTTTTTCGAGTGATTGTTCTAACTCCTTCACCGCAGCACGAACATCACCCAATTCATTGTATATCACCGCCAGATTATTATGCGGCTCGGCCAACAAAGGTTTCAGTTCAATCACATGGCGAAAGGCTTCAATGGCCTGATGGTAGCGTTGCTTACGTGCATTCACGACACCAAGCAAAAACCATGCTTGATAATGATCCGGATCTTTCTTGATAATTTCATTCAAGGCGCCTTGAGCCAGTTCTATACGACCATTTTGGACATCCAGCTTGGCTTTCTCGTATGCGCCCGTTGCTGCGGCATTGAAAGGACACAGACAAAATACGAACAAGACAATCTGCGTCACATACTGTTTACAAAACTGCTTCATCACTCTACTTCCCCTTACGGTTCTCTTCCGTCGGATCAATCATTCCTCCGGAAACTACAACCTTCATTCCCTCTTCCACACTCATCTCCAACGGAATCAAATCCGACTCACTCACAAACAACAGCCATCCAGATGTGGGGTTCGGTGTTGTTGCCACAAATACGGCCACTTTTGGATGTTCACCCGGAACAGGCAGTGAAGTTTCTCCTGTGACAAAACCGATTGTCCACTGGCCCTTCTGTGGAAAAGGCACAAGAACAACCTGACGGAATGCCTTGCCATCTTTACCCAGCACAGCCTCCATCAATTGTTTAACGGCACTATAAATAGACCTGACAACAGGCACCTTAGCCAAAAACCTGTCAAACCAGCGCATCATATATTTACCAATAAAATTGGTTGTTAACGCACCGATTATTACAAGCCCTAACAAAGTCAGAAGCACACCCAGACCCGGAATATGCCTGCCAAACAGTGCTTCAGCGTGAAAACTCGGGGGTAACAGGTTCAACGCACGGTCTGAAATATCTACCAACCAGCTTACAACAAAAAAAGTAATCAGAATCGGGGCCGAGACCACGACACCTGCCACAAGGTATCGACGCAGTGCTCCAATCATGACTTACCCCCTGTATGCAACATCGATGTGACAGGATGAATAAAGTGATGATCCTTTTCTGCGACTTGCTGTTCTAGAAAATTTAACGTTTCTGCATGTGGGTGAGCAATAACAATACATGATTTTTGCTGCTCTGCACATCGTATCGCCGCTGCCCATGCCATCTTCAAATCCTCTGCATCAACCGTGTGATCCAAAAAAATTTGGCGTGTGCCCCATGTAAGCCCATATTCTGAAGCAATATCAGCAGCAACAGAGGTATGTGACGTTTTCGAATCAACAAAAAACAATGCACGCTCCTTGCATATCGCCATCACCCACTTCATCGGTGCTTCAAGTGTTGTTAGCAATGACCCCATATGATTATTGACACCAACCACATATGGCACTTGTTTTAAGGCTGCATAAAAACGTTCGCGAATCTGAGCTTCAGTCATATCAATACGCAAAAATGATTCAGTCATACGTGAACGATATTTCGCATTTGAAGGTTCCATGGGAAGATGAAGCATCACAACTTCGCCTGCCTCATGCGCCATCGTTGCTGCCTTGACCGCTGCGGGCGCATCCGGCAGAACAGAGATAGAAACCGGAAAGGGGAGGGCTAACACCCTTTTCAACGCATTCAGATCATAACCAACATCATCCATAACCAGCGCAATGCCAGACTCAGGAAGTTTCTGCGGAACAACAGCCTCTTCGACATCTTTGGGTGCCTGCAAGCTTTTCTCTTCTGTTAACGCCTCGTATGCAAAATTGAGTGGATTTTCCGGGTTCGAATTTGACAACGCATTTGATGGCGATTCCCGATTCAGCATGCCCTCTTGTTCCTGAACAATACTCTGGTCCAAAACCACTTCTTCCTGAACTGTTGGCAACAGCACAACCAATACCAACATGACAAGCAGAAGTGCCAATGCCACATGTAACCACTGAGGCGTTTTTTTAAAAGTTCGACGCATCAAATCAATATCATCTAAATCCGATTAGCTATGGGATTGAATCGCATTCAAACCTTTCAAAAGATCCAGTGCACGCTGCAACTGAACATCTCTGGTAAGCCGCTCTTTCATGAGATCACTCAGTTCATCTTTGGCAGGCTTTTTATCCCCTGACTTACCCGCACTTTTTTTGCCGTTACCATTTGCCAAATGCCCTTTCAGATCCCGCTCAGAAATCGACAAACGTTTACGCTTCTCTTCTACCTTGACCACAACCTGCTCAACTTCGATATCAGGCTCAATACCCGTTGCCTGAATGGAGTTTCCACTTGGCGTATAATAAAGTGATGTGGTCAACTTAAATGCAGTCCCATCATTCAAAGGAACGATTCTCTGTACAGAACCTTTACCAAAAGTTTTGGTACCCATCAACACAGCACGTTTATTATCCTTTAAAGCACCACTGACAATTTCAGAAGCGGAGGCTGAACCATTATTGATCAACACAACCAGAGGCAAACCATCGAGAAGATCACCCTTCTCCGCTTCAAAAGACATGCTTCTGCCAACACGGGACCTGGTGCTGACAATACCACCTTTATCCAAAAACAGATCAGTTACTTCAACGGCTTGATCCAACAGACCACCGGGATTGTTACGCAGATCAAGCACAGCACCACGAAGTTTACCACTGGACCGTTTACGCAAATCAGCAAATTGTTTTTTCAACTGATCGCTTGTTTTCTCCTGAAATTGTGCCACACGTAAATAGGCATAACCGGGTGCCAACAAATCACTTTTCACCGATTTAACCTTAATCACTGCGCGTACAATTTTGATGTCAATCGGCTGAGCTTCCGCTTCTCGAAAAATCGTCAGAGCAATCGGTGTTCCCGGTTTGCCCCGCATCATTTTTACGGCTTCTACGAGAGATATGTCTTTTGCCAACTGATCTTCAATTTTGATGATCAGATCACCAGCCTGAATGCCTGCATGATCAGCGGGTGTATCTTCGATAGGAGCCACCACTCGAATGCCGCCTTCAGCCGCCACAATTTCAATACCCAACCCACCAAACTCACCACTTGTATCAACTTGCATCTGCTTAAACATTTCTTTATCCAAATAGCTTGAATGCGGATCAAGCTTTGAAAGCATGCCGGAGAGTGCTCCATTGATGAGCTCTTCATCCGTCACTTCTTCCACATAAGAGCGGCGCACTGCATCCATCACCTGAGAGAATTTACTTAATTGTTTATAATCAGTAGCCGCTGTCGCCTGTTGAAAGCCTTCTGACGGATTCCAAGCCACAACTGCGGCACCTAACACTGCCGCTATACCTGCAGCCAATACAAATCGTGTTGTCTTCAAACTCATCACTCTCTCCTTGAAACCACCATCAATCATTTATCTTTTTTTGCACCAAAGCTTTGGATTAACCGGTTTGCCCATATCGCGAAGCTCAAAATAGAGCCGGGTATTTTCAATCCAGCCTGTGCTACCGGCTTCGGCCAGTGCTTCACCCATCTCAACCCAGTCACCCATTTGCCAATATAGCGCATCATTATGGGCATAGACAGAGATTAAGCCATCCCCATGATCAACAATCATCATAAGACCATAACCACCAAACCAATCAGCATAACGCACCTGTCCCGCAGCAATTGATTGAACCTGCCTGCCTTTCTCACTTTTATATTTAGGGGATAACTGGACACCGGTCAGTCTTGGTCTTCCCGGCACAAGACGTGAGCCATAACTTGCAACAATTTTTCCCTGCAAAGGCCATGGTAATTTTCCTTTTTGTTTCCTGCCAAACTTTGATCTTAGAGACTTATCTGTTCCGAGAAGTCCAACTGAAATACCTTGCAGCAAGCGTTTTAGCGCTTCTTCCTGCTCCACCAACTGCTTTTCTCTTTCTTTATTAAGACCAACATCCTTACGCACTCTTTTTGCCATGTTACGTTTTTCATCAACCTGCACAGCAATCTTTTGTTCGTGTTTTCTTTTTTCTTTCTTTAACGCAACCAGCTCACTGCGTTTAATCAGCTCCAGCTTTTCAGTGTTTGCAAGTTCAATGACTTTTCCCTGCCAGAGCACACGTTCTTTTTCCTGAGATAACATGGCAAATTGCAGCATTTTTTTACGATGTGGAACTTTAGATGCTGAAACACCCGAAAATACATCCATCCAACCCGGCTGACGACTCGCGCGCTGATAAGCGGCAATTGATTGCTGAAGCATCTGCGCTTCCAAATCAGAAATTTCTGATTTCAACTTCTTTTTTCTATGCCGTAAGATGCCAAGATTTCGGTCTGCATCGGCAATTTTCACATCAACCTTGCGCCGGGCGGCACGTGCTGCAACCAGTGATGTATCAAGTTTGCGCAAAGCTTTTCCAAGCGTGCCAAGTCTGGACTCAAGCTGTTTACGTATTTTTATAAGCTTCTGTTTTTCCTGGCGCACCTGCTCAAGCTCTGCTTCAGTGCTACGACCAGCCTGTATATCGCTTGGCGCACAAAGAAAACACAATAGCAAAAAAGGTAATAAACGCACTATAACAGCCCTGTTGTTTTGTTCATCTTAGCTAGACAAAATAACTGAAAAGTCGGCACAATTATAGATTCATTGCCCACACCCCATGCCATTTCATCTTCAACGATGGCATCACTTGGCCCAACCAAAAGAATCAGGTTTCCCGCCGAGGTATGCATCATGTTATTCGCGATGATAAGGATGCCCTTGTATAATGGTAAAAGCACGGTAGAGCTGCTCAATCACCAGCGTCCGTGCCAGTTTGTGTGGCAGTGTTAATGCGGAAAGGCTCCAACAAACTTTCGCTTTCTGGCGTACAGCATCCGAGACACCCGATGCGCCACCAATAACAAAATCCAACGACATCCCGCCATGCAATGTTTGCAAATAATCTGCCCATTGCATGCTTTTCATGCTTTTTCCATGTTCATCAAAAAGAATAAAATCAGTCGCGACAGTTTTCAAAATTTGTTTTGCCTCTTCCTGTTTACGCTGCGTCATCTGCTTTCCTTTCCCTTCAGGAAGCTCAATGATTTCAAAAGGGCAATGTCCTTTTAGACGCTTTAAATACTCTGTTTCAAACGTACTTAATTCAGTGGCCCCTCGCCCGACTACAATCAGGCGCAATTTCACCCCTGGCTTGCCTCACCCTCGGGCCTTGTCCAAAGACGTTCAAACTGGAATTCTTCACGCACATCCGGCAAAAACAAATGCACCACAACATCACCAAGATCAATGAGCAGCCACTCCATGGCTTCCAGACCCTCAATACTTGCTGTTAAATTGTGTTTATGCGCTGCTTCCGTCACAGACTGTGCAATCGCCTTCAATTGTCTGTTTGTCCGGCCTGTTGCCACAACAAAACGATCTGTAAATGCACACTCGCCACGCACATCCATCACCAGTACATCCTGCGCTTTTTTATCTTCCACAGCATCAAGAACCGATTGCGTTAACGCCTCCAGTTTTTCATCTTTTACAATCGTCTTACTCAATGGTTTCTCCTGTCCCCGGTTTGTACCGGGACTCAATTTCTTTACATATTCGGCTGTTAACCAGCCCTTTCAAACTCTTACCATGCGCAGCCATATCACGTATGTTGCTTGCCGATATGTCTGGCAAACTGGCATCCAGCCAGATGACATGTCCCGGCCCAACACTCTGACCTTTTTTTTGACTGGAACACCATGCTTCACGGCTTAGCGGTTTCCAGCTCATAAAGTGTTCTGCGACAGCTTCTCCAGCACGGGCAAACACAGCCACATTACATAACGCATGATGTTCAGGATAATCAACCCATTGTCTCATTGTGGCAAATGAATCAGCACCACATAACCAGAGAGGAACAACATCAGGACAAACATCTCTGAATGTTTTAATGGTTTGAATCGCAGCCACAGGTTCAGACTGACTCACTTCCCAACCCTTGACCTGAACATTCGGATTCTCTGAAAACATCGCTTCCATCCATGCCATACGCAGCTCAGCACTTGCGTGTCCAGATAAGTTTCGATGTACTGGCAGACCCGCAGGAATCACCCAGACTTCATCAAGATCAAGGCATTTCAACGCCTCTCTCACCAGTGTTTCATGACCACAATGAGGTGGATCAAAACTACCACCAAAAAGGCCAATACTGCGATTCATGTTGAATGTTTCCTTAGCAAATCACTCGCGAATTTCGCCATGCCCCATCACAATCCATTTCTCTGTTGTCAGCCCCTCAAGACCCACCGGCCCACGTACATGCAGACGATCAGTTGAAATCCCTATCTCTGCCCCCAAACCATACTCAAACCCATCGGCAAAACGTGTGCTTGCATTCACAATGACCGATGATGAATCCACCTCACGCAAAAAACGTTGTCCTGCATCATGATCTTTGGTGACAATCGTATCGGTATGTCCTGAGCCATATTGACCTATATGATCCATTGCCTGCTCGATATTTTCAACCATTCGAATCGAAAGAATGGCTGCAAGGTATTCCGTCGCCCAGTCCTCTTCATTTGCGACTTTAACATCCAGTTTGCCAGCTGCTGCTACAGTTTTTTCACAACCACGGACTTCGACTCCCTTATCCAGCATCCCCTTCACAATCGCATTCACGCTATCGATTGCATCCTGATGAATAAGCAATGTCTCCATCGCATTACAAACGCCATAACGATGTGTTTTTGCATTCATTGCAATATTCAGTGCCATGGCGCGATCAGCACTGGCATCAATATAAACATGGCAGATGCCATCCAGATGTTTGATCACAGGCACACGCGATTCCACAGCGACACGCTCAATCAATGAGCGGCCTCCACGCGGGATGATGACATCAACATATTTTTCTGATTGAAGCAGCGCTCCAACCAGTGCACGATCCGTAGAATCGACCAACTGCACCGCATCCTGTGGCAGTCCTGCATCCACCAGTGCGCGTCTCAAACAGGCCGCAACCGCACGATTGGAATGTATCGCTTCTGAACCGCCACGCAAAATCGTTGCATTGCCAGATTTCAAACACAGTGCCGCGGCATCCGCTGTTACATTCGGACGGGACTCGTAAATAATGCCGATGACGCCCAACGGCACACGCATATGTCCAACCTGAATACCAGATGGCCGATACACAAGATCATTGATGGCCCCAACAGGATCAGCCAATGCCGCAATTTGCGTCAGACCTTCGGCCATCGCATCCACCCGGTCTGCATTCAGGGCAAGACGATCTTTCAAGGCTGCGTCCAGTCCACTTTCATCCGCAGCTTTCATATCCAGAGCATTGGCTGCCAGGATCTCCGCTGTTTCACGGCGCAAAACAGCCGCAGCAAGCTCAAGGGCTCGATTTTTTGCCTGCGTATCAACCATACGCATGACTTTCGCAGCATTTTTTGCCTGCTGCCCTAACCTGATCATAACCTGTTCTGCATCACCGCTCATCGATATTCTCCATACCATAACTTTAAAGCATCCAGCGTGTCCTTAATGAGCTTTATGCTCCAATTCCAGCAAAACCAGATTATCCCGATGAATCACCGAGGTAAAATCAACATAACCTAACACTGCCTCAATTTTCTCACTGCTCACACCCACAAGCTTGCGCATTTCATCCACATTGTAATTACACAGCCCTCTGGAAAAAACACCCTCCGGGCCTTCAAGTTCAACACATTCACCTTTATCAAACATGCCCTCAACCTGTAGCATACCAATCGGAAGAAGGCTGCCACCACCTTCAACGATGGCTTTGGCTGCGCCCGCATCAACATGAATTTTTCCAGCCGGTTGCAGAACATCCATAATCCAATGTTGCCGTTTGGACTGTCTGTCTTCTCCACAAAGAAAAAGCGTACCTACATCAAGTCCATTCAGGAAATCCACAAGCACATTATCACGATGCCCATTCACAATCCCTGTCGCCACACCACCGCGTATTGCGATCCGGGCTGCCTTGAGCTTACTAACCATGCCACCTGTACCAAAGCTGCTACCAGCATCCCCTGCCATATTCATCACATCGTGAGTGACCGTTTCAACCACAGACAATCGTTTGGCAGCAGGATTATCGGCAGGGTCTTCATCAAAAAGCCCTTCCACATCCGTCATCATCAACATGATGTCTGCATCAACCACCAGACTAACCAGTGCACCCAGCATGTCATTATCGCCAAATTTAATCTCTTCAACCACGACCGTGTCATTTTCATTCACAATAGGGATAATTCCTGCTGCAAAGAGTGTCTCACTGGTATTACTGGCATTGAGATAACGTCTGCGATGCCTGAGATCATCCTTGGTCAGAAGAAGCTGCGCCACATTCAAACCATGTTCGGAAAATGCCTGTTTATAGGCATTCATCAATGCAGGCTGCCCCATCGCCGCACATGCCTGCTTTTCATGCACAGATAATTTTCGGTTCAGCCAGCCCATCTGCACACGGCCAAGCGCCACCGCGCCCGAAGAGACGATGCAAACCTCGATGCCTTTTGCACGTAGTGTGGCAACCTCCGCAGCAATCCTTTCGACAACAGACATACGAATACCCACCGCTGAATCTGTCAGAAGTGAGCTGCCAATTTTAACGATTAACCTGCGGGTACGTCCTAAATCAGTTCGAACCTGAATCATTTTCCTCTTCCAAAAACGCCACCGTATCCGTTGCAATTTCCTCTTCCTGTACTGCCCGAACCTGCGCATACAAGTCCCTTAACAACTGCTGAATCCCCTCTCCTGAAACCGAAGAAATCGTATAATAAATCATGTCAAGTTTCGTCGCCTCTTCCAGCAAAGATTCACGATCTTCATCCTGCAAGGCATCCATTTTATTCAACACCAACAAACGCCGCTTGTGATAAACTGTATCACCATAACCTTTCAATTCTGTATCAATTTCATTGAACTGATCAGTAATTGAAATCCCCTCCGGGTGTGCCACATCAACCAGGTGCAATAAAACGCGTGTACGTTCGATATGTTTTAAAAACCGATGGCCCAGTCCTTTACCTTCGTGGGCTCCTTCAATCAGGCCGGGTATATCTGCCATGACAAAACCATCACCGTCATCCATGAACACCTGCCCCAGCGAGGGTGCAATCGTTGTGAACGGATAATCAGCAATCTTTGGCCTTGCGTTCGAAACGCGTGAGATCAACGTTGACTTACCTGCATTCGGCAGCCCAACCAAACCGACATCTGCCATCGATTTCAGTTCAAGAAAACGAATGCCTGACTCACCCTCTTCTCCGGGTTGAGAATAGCGTGGTGCCCGGTTGGTACTGGTCGCAAAATGTGTATTACCCAGGCCGCCTTTTCCGCCTTTGGCAAGGAATGCCTCCTGGCCCTCACGGGTCAAATCAAAAAGGGTTTCGCCATACTCATCTTTCACAAGGGTACCAAGCGGCACCTTGATGCTGACGTCCACGCCTTTACGGCCATGCCTGTGTTTGCCCATACCCGACTTTCCATTCTCGGCAAAAATCCGCTTACGCAGATAAAGTTCCTGTAACGTGTTTTTGTCGCTACTGGCAACAAGAAGGACATGTCCACCTCGGCCACCATCCCCACCATCAGGACCACCCTTAGGGATATATTTCTCACGCCGCATGGACGAACCACCAGCGCCGCCATTGCCAGCCCGAACTTCAATTTTTACTTCATCGATAAATCGCATGGGGTTTTAACCTAACTGAATTTTTTACGACACAAAAGCTTACCATCATTCATTTTGGAGAGGGCCAAGTGAAACAGATAAAAAGCAAACCTTGCACACGATAATGAGCCAGCTTGTTTTATTTTCGACACAAACATGCTTCACAACCAATGCAAAGACCCATAAACCAAAAAAGGGTGCTGTTTAGGCACCCTTTTCCAGATCATCTAAGGTTGTTTAACCTGCAATACGAACCGTTGTACGGCCTGCACGCTTGTAATATTCAACCTGACCATCAGTCAGTGCAAACAGGGTAAAATCTTTACCACAACCTACATTTTCACCCGGTCGAATCTTTGTTCCACGCTGGCGAACAAGAATATTTCCTGCAATGACAGCTTCGCCGCCATATTTTTTCACGCCAAGGCGCTTGGAATTTGAATCGCGGCCATTATTGGTAGAGCCGCCTGCTTTTTTATGTGCCATGCCTTACTCCTTACCCGCCTCAGCGGCTACTTTTTTAGCTACTGCACGTGGCTTGGTAATTTTCTCAATCTGAACCGTGGTAAAAGACTGACGATGCCCTTGGGTCAAACGATAGTTTTTACGGCGACGTTTTTTGAAAACGACAACCTTCTTGCCACGACCTTCTTCAGTGACTACAGCAGAAACTTTCGCTTTTGCAGCGTCCGCACCCACTTGAATGTCTGAGCCTTCGCCAAACATCAGTACCTGATCAAAGGTAACTTTTTTTCCGACTTCGGCATCGAGCTTTTCAATGCGCAGGACATCGCCCTGTTGCACACGGTACTGCTTGCCGCCCGTCTTAATTACTGCATACATATCAGTATTCTCCAGTCTCGATTACGCAGCCTTAGCAGGCTTGCCGTATTTCTTATAGAAGCGCTCAACGCGGCCTTCAGTATCCATGATTTTCTGTTTACCAGTATAAAATGGATGGCATGCAGAACAAACTTCCACACTAATGTCACCACGTGTTGAACGGGTCTCAAATGTATTACCGCATGAGCATGTCACTTTTGCAGCAATATATTCAGGATGAATTTCAGCTTTCACTTTTAGCTCCTGTCCTTTGAAAGGGCGCGATTTATACATTCGCAGCCACCATAATACAAGCATAAATAATAAAGCGGGCATTCTGAATATCAAAACACCCACCATTAACGGTTAAAGAAAATCTATTTAGACCAATCCAGCCAATGCCATTCTGCAAACATCCATCACCGGATCGGGATACACGCCTATCACAACAATGATTATCGATGTCAATGCAACGGTTGCTTTCATCAGCACATTATCACTGAAGTTAAAAGCCACCCGCTCTTCATCAAAGTAGATATATTTAACCACTCGAATATAATAGAAGGCACCAATCGCAGAGAACATAATTGCAGCCAGACCAAGATAGAGATGCCCTGCATCAATAACGGCTGCAATCACTGCAAATTTAGCCCAGAAGCCGCCTAGAAATGGAATCCCTGCCAGTGAAAACATCATCAGGCCCATCGCCAATGCATAACCCGGACGAACCTTCGACATACCTGCAAAATCATCCAGCAATTCACCCTGAATGCCATCGCGGCGCATCAAAATAATAATGGCAAATGTTCCCATCGTCATAAAGAGATAGATGGTCATATAAATCAGAATAGCGGCATAACCCTCAGGGCTTGCAGCGATGAGACCCAGTAGCACAAAGCCAACATGTCCAATCGTTGAATAAGCCATCATGCGTTTAATATTACGCTGAGCAATCGCCGCAATATTGCCTACGGCAAGAGACAGAACCGCCATCCATAAAAGAACCGTGACATAATCATGTTCCAGAGCTGGCATAGCATCCACCAGAATACGCATCAAAATTGCAAACCCTGCAACTTTTGGCCCAACGGACATAAATGCGGTTACCGGCGTAGGCGCGCCTTCATAGGCATCCGGTGTCCACATATGGAACGGTGCCACAGAAACCTTAAAGGCCATGCCTGCAAGGACAAACAACATACCTACAAGTGTTGCAGTACGTGCTGAATCTCCACTGTTCGCAAGGGCCTCACCGATCAGGTTAAAATCAAAGTTTCCGGTTGTACCATAAAGGAAAGAAATACCATAAAGCAGCATGCCCGATGAAAGTGAACCGAGAATAAAATATTTCAATGCAGCTTCAGATGAACGTAATACATCCCGCTGATAGCCGACCAGTACATATACAGACAACGCCATCAACTCCACGCCCAGATACATGGTGATAAAGTTGGTTGCAGAAACCATCAGCATCATGCCAAGCAAAGCAAACAACATCAGCGCATAATATTCACCAATATTTGTTTCCTCTTTCATGTAATCCAAAGACAGGATGATACCAAACACAGTAGCCGCCAACATCAGAAGCTTGGTAAAGGCCGCAAAATAATCCTGAACAAAGAAACCATAGAAAGTCATCATGGATTCTGAACCGGTGACATTCACAGTCGTGATTGCAGCGGCAATACAGGTCGCGATTGCCAGCCACGCGCTAATCTGCTTTTTCTCTTTTGATACAAACAAATCAAACAGAAGAATCACCATGGCCATCACAGCAATAATGATTTCCGGCAGCAAAATTTCCATATTTGCGGGAAACGGGAACGGGAAAGTTACGTTAGCCATTAATCAATACCTCAGTGAACTGCGACTTCATGTGCCATGCCTGCTAACGCAGCCGCAGCTTCAAGCTTACTACTTGTGGCCTGCTCAATCAGATGTGCAACCGACTCATGCATGACATCAAGAACCGGCAGAGGATAGAAACCCATCCACAACACAAGCACAATCAGTGGTACAAAATATGAAAATTCTCGCACACTCATATCTTTCATGGTCTTCACTGCATCATGTTTGATATCACCCATGATGACACGTTTATACATCCACAGCGTATAACAGGCAGAGAGAATGACACTCAGCGCTGCCGCAACCGCAATCCACTTGGCTGAAACACTTAGCTGCGACGGGTCTGCGGCAAATGTACCGATCAACACCATGATTTCACCCACAAAGGAACTGGTTCCCGGAAGTGCCACGTTGGCGATGGAGAATAACATCATGACCGCAGCAAACACCGGCATGACATTCACCACACCACCATAGTCAGCAATTTCACGTGTGTGTAATCGATCATACATCACACCCACACAAAGGAAGAGCGCAGCAGCAACAAAACCATGTGAAATCATGTTAATGATCGCGCCCTCTACAGCAGGTTGCGTGAACATGAAGGTTCCAAGGGTTACAAAACCCATGTGTGCAATCGATGAATAAGCAATCAGGCGCTTCATATCTGTCTGCATCATCGCAACCAGTGAGATATAAATAATCGCAACCAGACTCAGACCCACCATGAACGGTACAAAATACTGGGATGCATCCGGGCAAATCGGCAGTGAAAAACGGAGGAAACCATACGCGCCCATCTTCAACAGAATCCCTGCCAGAATCACTGAACCTGCGGTGGGAGCTTCCGTATGTGCATCAGGCAGCCATGTATGCACTGGCCACATCGGAACCTTCACGGCAAAGGCAATAAAAAATGCAATCCAGATCCAGTATTGCCATTGGAAATCAAACGGAAAGTCCATGTATGCCAGAATGCTGAATGTGCCACCTGATTTGAAATACATCGCCAACAGCGCAATCAACATCAACACCGAACCCGCTAAGGTATAAAGGAAAAACTTGATTGTGGCATACACACGGTTTTTACCACCCCAAATACCGATAATCAGGTACATCGGAATCAGCATGGCCTCCCAAAAGAAGTAAAACAGCATCGAATCAAGTGCTGCAAACACACCAATCAATGTGGTTTCCAATATCAGGAATGCAACCATGTATTCCTTCACACGTTTCTGAATGCACTGCCACGCCGAAACAATACAAACAATGGTTAGCAAACTGGTAAGAATAATAAATGGCATCGAGATGCCATCGACGCCCAAATTGTAGTTGATGTTGAACGTTTCAATCCAGGCATGAAACTCTCCGAACTGCATCTTCGAAGTCGACGTATCAAAGTGTGTTGCCAGCGGCACAGTCACAATGAATGTTACAATCGATACCAACAAAGCGGACCAGCGGACCACCTGCTCATTTTTAATAAACAGCCAGATCACCAGCGCACCTGCCAACGGCAGAAAAATACTCAGAGTCAGAATCGGGAAGCCCAAGACGTTATGCAATTCCATGGTAGGCACTCTCTCCCCTTATGCGTTCAGCATCAGGTATGTCAGAAATCCGAACACACCGATTACCATTGCGTAAGCATAGTGATAAACCATGCCTGTCTGTACGGCTCGCAAACGAGCTGCGGCCTCTTTAATCGAATCAACAATGCCCGTATGAATCAACTTACCATCGATCATACCAAGATCACCCTTCTGCCAGAACCACGTACCCAAATGACGGGTTGGGCGAATGATCGCTTTTTCATATAACTCATCCCAATACCATTTATTCAGCAGGAAGGTGTGTAGACGAGGCAGCGTGTTTGCGATCATCGCCGGGTACTTCGTTTCACGGAAATACATCAAAAAGGCTACGCCAATACCTGATAAAGCCAGAATCAACGGCCCGTTTTCAAGCCAAAAATGTGATTGCCCGTGGTCATGCTCCAATACTTGCAGCTTCATCAAAGGGTTGTGCTGATCCAACACAAAGATCGAGCCATCAAAATAGGCTCCGAGTTCACCCATCTCCAGATAAGTGACCCCTATCCAACCCGACAATACAGCGCCAACGGCAAGAATTATGAGCGGAATGGTGATCACTTTCGGTGATTCATGCAGATGCGCTTTTGTTTCAGCAGGCACACGGTCTGAATTATGAAACGTGAGGAAAAACATACGGAAAGTATAAAAGGCAGTCATAAACACACCGGATATAACGGCGTAATAGGCCACATCACTTACCCAGCCCATCTCACGTACCGCGGTGGCCTCAATAATCAAATCCTTGGAGAAGAAGCCTGCAAACGGTGGAATACCTGATAAGGCCAATGCCGCAAGAAACATCGTCACATAAGTAACCGGCATATATTTACGCAGTTGCCCCATTTTACGAATATCCTGCTCCGCCATCACTGCGTGGATCACAGAACCCGCCGCCAAGAAGAGCAATGCTTTGAAATAAGCGTGTGTCATCAGATGAAAAATACCAGCCGAATAAGCTGAAACACCACAGGCCACAAACATGTAACCGAGCTGTGAACAGGTTGAATATGCAATGACACGTTTAATGTCATTCTGAACCAGACCAATGGTTGCACACATCCAGGCTGTCGTTGCACCAACCAGCACCACTGCCGCCAATGCCACCTCGGAATATTCGAACATCGGTGACAGGCGTGCCACCATGAAGACACCTGCCGTCACCATCGTTGCAGCATGGATCAACGCGGAGATTGGCGTTGGGCCTTCCATAGAATCCGGCAACCAGACATGTAGCGGAACCTGACCCGATTTACCCATCGCACCCACAAACAGAGCCAAACAGATAAAGGTAATTGCTGATACATCCCAGCTCAGGAACGAAAGCGAAACGCCAGATTCAACAAGTGCGGGAACCGCTGCAAAAACCTTAGAGTATTCGACCGTACCAAAATAGTACCAGACAGCCAGAATACCCACTGCAAAACCAAAATCTCCCACACGGTTCACAATGAAAGCCTTCATGGCTGCAACTGTTGCAGTCTCTCTCTGATACCAGAAACCGATCAACAGATAAGAAAACAGGCCTACAGCTTCCCAGCCGAAAAACAGTGTGAAGAAACTATTGCCCATCACCAGCACCAGCATGGAGAAGGTGAACGCAGAGATATATGAAAAGAAACGTGAATAACCCGGGTCACCATGCATGTAACCAATGGTGTAGATATGCACACAGGCAGAAACAATCGTAACGGTCATCATCATGACCGTTGTTAATCGATCGATCATCATGCCAATGGGAATGTCCAGATCACCTGAAATAATCCATGTCCAGAAGTTGCCATGAAAAGAAGCGCCACCCATCACCTGAATGAATACATGTATGGATAACACCGTCGATGCGATCACCAGAGTGCATGTGATCCAATGCGAAAGCCTTTCTTTCAGGAACCATCCAAACAGACCCACAACCATGGCACCGATTAGCGGCAATACAGGAATCGCCAGAAGTTCAACTGTACTAAGTGTCTCTTGCGTCAAAACCTCTTGCACCAAAGCCTCCCTTAACCCTGCAACGTATTGATATCTTCAATATCAATAGAACGACGCTGACGATAAAAAGCCACCAGAATGGCAAGGCCCACTGCCACCTCACTGGCAGCAACTGTCAACACAAAGAAAACAAAAATCTGGCCAGCCAGATCATTCAGAAAATGTGAGAAGGCTACAAAATTGATATTCACAGCCAACAGCATCAATTCGATACACATCAGGATCGTAATCACATTTTTACGATTCAGAAACAACCCGATCACGCCCAATGAAAACAAACAGGCCGCAACAACTAAATACGCCGATAGAGGTACCATTACATCTTCACCTTGCGCAGGCGATCTTCTTTACGGGTATTCACCTGAGCTGAAATATTTTGATATTTTGCATCTTTACGTTCACGCAGTGTCAATACAATTGCACCCACCAGAGCGACCAGCAAAATAATTGCCGCCACCTCAAAGCCCAGCAGGTATTTGGTATAAAGTTCTTTGCCGATTTCAACCGTGTTGTTCACTTCCTGACCCAGATGCACTGCCTGCACCATTTCATCAGAAACAAACACGCCACTGCTTGCAGAAGCAATCAGTTCCACCAGAAGGATCACTGCAATAATGCCGCCCATCGGCAGATACTGAAGAAAACCTTCGCGCAACTTAGCCCGGTTCACATCCAGCATCATGATCACAAACATGAACAGCACCATCACAGCACCAACATAAATGAGAATCAAAATAATTCCGATAAATTCGGCATCAAGCAGAAAGAAAAGCCCTGCAGCGTTAAAAAAGCAAAAAATGAGAAACATCACGGAGTGCATGGTGTTATGTGCAAGCACAACGCCCATCCCTGCCAGGACAGCAAGCCCTCCAAACAGATAAAAGAAAACAGTTTCTAACATCTCTTCTCCTTAACCTTTGCGCGGAACATCTACAGCAATATTTGCAGCAATTTGAGATTCATAGCGTTTACCAACATCCAGTAACATATCTTTGGTATAATAAAGATTTGCACGGGTTTCAGTGGCATATTCAAATTCCTGAGTCTCTACAATCGCATCAACAGGACAGGCTTCCTGACAGAAACCACAGAAAATACATTTGCTCATATCAATATCATAACGTGTGGTTCGGCGTGTTCCGTCATCACGCTCTTCTGACTCAATCAGAATCGCCAGAGCCGGACAGACCACTTCACAAAGTTTGCAGGCAATGCAGCGCTCTTCACCATTTTCATAACGACGTAACGCATGCAAACCACGGAAACGTGGCGAAAGTGGCGTGCGCTCCTCAGGGTATTCAACGGTAATCTTCTTTTTAAACAGATACTTGCCAGTCAAAGCCATGCCACGAAGCAATTCAAGCAGCAACCAGGTTTTGAGTGCACGTTTGATTAATGACATCCCATCACCTCCAAGGCTGCCAGAAGCCGATAACATCACTGATCCAGGTCAGGTTCGATGAAATATCACCCGCATACGTTGCCATACCAATCACCGCGATCCATGACAACGTCCACGGCAGAAACACTTTCCAACCCAGACGCATCAGCTGGTCATAACGAAAACGGGGAAAGGTTGCGCGGAACCATATAAAAACAAAAATCAAAAATGAGGTTTTGCCAAGCAGCCATACTGTTCCAGGAATCGCATCAAAAAATGCGCCTACAACCGGGAAATCTGCCGGAAGCGGTGCATACCAGCCGCCAAGGAACATAATCGCAGTCATCAGACTGATCAAAATCATGGCGGCATATTCAGCCAGTGAGAAGGTCGCAAACCACATACCGGAATATTCCACAAAGAAACCTGCTACCAGCTCCGCTTCGCCCTCAGGCAGATCGAAGGGTGAACGGTTCGTTTCTGCACAGCCTGAGATGAAAAACACGACAAACATTGGAAACAGAGGGATAATATACCAATTCAAAAATCCATACTCGCCAGCCTGAGCGTGTACAATCGCAGAAAGATTCATGCTTCCCGCCATAATCAGAACACAGACAATGGAAAATCCCATCGCAATTTCATATGAAATCATCTGACCTGTCGCACGAAGCGCACCAATCAATGCATATTTGGAATTTGAAGCCCAACCCGCCATCAAGATACCGTAAATCGCAAGGCTTGAGATCGCCATGACGTAGAGTACACCAACATTGAGATTCGCAATCGCCATCACATGGGTCTCTTCCCAAAAACCAAACAGGGTCGTCTCACCAAATGGAACCACAGCAAAGGCGACCAGCGCTGGCACCAATGCCATCACAGGGGCAGCAACAAAAAGATATTTATTTGCAGTTGTTGGAATAATGGTTTCTTTCAAAAAAAGTTTTAGACCATCGGCAATCGGCTGTAAAAGCCCCGCAGGACCGACACGGTTACAGCCTTTACGAATCTGCATCCAACCGATCACCCGGCGCTCAGCATAGGTAATATAAGCCACTGATAGTGCAATTGGTACTGCAATAGCCAAAATCTCAAGCGCCCAGATGCCACCCTGCATTGCAACATCTAACCAACTCATGCTGCACCCCCCACAAAATCAACCTCGGATTCACTGGAAAGGTCACCTGCAACACCACGCTTGGCGACAAACAACACGCCCGGCACAACATCTTCCCGGCTTCCAACGTGAACGCTTTGTTCACCACTCGAGGTTCTAACTACCCGTTCACCTTCCGCACCTGCAAGTGTATTCGGGTGCACAAGCACATCATCCAGCGCGTGCAGGCAACCCGCTTCAGACAACAGGTCAGAGGCGCGTACCCATGCACCTTCACGATACATCGAGTAACGACTGATGAGATCCAGAGATCTGCTCGGAGCTTTTGTGGATGATGCATGTGTAGCTGTATTGTTTCGCGCAGCCGTAATCATCAGTTCATCGGATGAACGCCATGCATGTTCCATTTGAGGTGCAAAACGGATCACATGAGCGCGCAACTCGTCCAGATTAACGGCCGGAATATCTCCACCCATATCCTGAATCAAACGCATCATGACCTTCCAAAGCGGGCGTTCAGCACCCAAAGAAGAGAGTGGATTCTCTGCAACCCGAATTCGCCCTTCCATATTCACAAAACTGCCTTCGACTTCAGAATAAGCAGCCGCTGGCAGTTGCACTTCAGCATATTCACTGATCTGACCTGAAATAGCACCGACCTGAACCAAAGGCACCTTATCCATCGCCTGTTTAGCCTGAACTGAAAACAGGCCATCACCCTGTGGATCACTACCAATCAACAGCAGCACATCCAGTTCACCATTCGATGCGGCATCAAACAACTCACCCGCACTTGTACGCACATCACCAAATACAGATGAAAGTAACTGCGGATTCATGCCTTCCGAAATCAGGTTACGTCCATCTTTGCCTGCTTCCGCATGGCCGCAGGCACGCATCAGAAGATCCAGCCCATAAATAAGTGCCGCTGCATCTTCATGTGAACGAATCTCTTCTCCGACCAGCAAGGCACAGGAATCATCCATCAACGCATCAGCAAGTAGTTTGCCTGCTTCATGACGCCCTTCAACCCCAGCCATCCATGCATCCATGCCAGCGGCTGTTTTGCCAAGGCCCGAAACCTGCTGCATCGCAAAAGCAATCACTGCGGACCAGTCCCGAGGCCTGATCAACGAATCCTTGGTCGGTTCTGTATTGGTTCGGTAGTTCATCGCACCAATACGACTGACAGGTTTACCTGCATTGATTCGTTTACGTAATCGCTGCATCAAAACAGGCAATCGCTGACGAAGATCCGAGCCAAGAATGACAACCTGACCCGAATCTTCAATCTGTTGCGTGGTCATCGCCAGGCCTTCTTCAAAGGCAAAACTGCGCATATCGCGGCGGTGCAGATCAAATGCGACTTTAGCACCTTCAAACACAGCATCATTCAACAAACGAATCGATGTTAACCCTTCAACACTCCAGTCAGGTGAGAAAACAATTCCCACACGCTTGCCCTTCATCAGCTCGACAGCACGACCAATCGCATCATCCCAGCTTGCAGCGACCAGCCCGCCACTTTCACGGACTTTTGGCTCAAGAATTCGCTGCTCTGAGCGGAATGCATCATAAACATAACGTCCACGATCACAGATCCAAGGCTCCATGCCATCCTTTTCCGGACGAATACGAATCACCTCATCCCCACGGGACTCAATCGTAATATCACAACCTTGCGGACATTGGGTACATGTACTCTTGTGGCGTGTTACTTCCCATGGACGCGACACATCATGCGAAGGTTTATCCAACAATGCGCCAACCGGACAAATATCCGACAGGTTACCTGACAATTCAGAACTCAAACAATCTTCAACGATACCATCGATACGCATATGATCGCCACGATCAAGCACACCCATATCACCTGTGCCAGCCACTTCATCCGCGAAACGAACACAACGCGTACAATGAATGCAACGTGTCATACAGGTACTAACAAACGGGCCAAGATCATGATCAACCACTGCGCGTTTCATTTCAGCATAACGGCCATGTGAAGCGCCATGTTCAACTGCATAGTCCTGTAATTTACATGCACCACCCTGATCACAAACCGGGCAATCAAGCGGATGGTGGATCAGCAAATATTCCATCATCATTTCACGATCTTTTTCCAACGCTTCCGTTTGAGTTCGGACTTTCATACCTTCAGCCACAGGCGTGCAGCATGAAGCAGCGGGTTTATTCCAGCCTTCAATCTCAACCAGACACATACGGCAATTCGCAGCCACAGAAAGTTCAGGGTGATAACAGAAATATGGAACCTCAGCACCATTTTCACGGCAGGCTTCAAGGATACTTGTACCAGGCGTTACGGTTACTTCTTCATCGTTGATATACAGCGCCGTCATGCTGATTGCTCCTCTTGATGAGATTGAGCCATGCGAGATCGAAGCTCATCCGGAAAATGCTCAAGCAAAGAAAGAATCGGAGCCGCAGCACCATCAGCCAGCGCACAAATTGTACGCCCGGCCATATGCTCCGATGCCTCTTTCAAAACCTTCAAATCAGCTTCACAGCCATGACCCGTTTCCACACGATTCATCACGCGTTCCAGCCAACCCGTACCTTCACGGCATGGCGTACACTGACCACATGACTCATGCGCATAAAAATGTGCCAGCCGCCGGGTTAAGGCTACCAAATCAGCAGTTTCATCCATCACAATAATCGCACCTGAACCCAGCATGGAGCCTGCTTTAATCAGATCATCAAATGTTAATGGCACATCGTAATGCTCTGCCATCAACCATGCGGAAGAAGAGCCGCCGGGAATAATTGCTTTTGGAACCGTGCCGTGCTGAAGACCACCACAATAGTCCTCGATCAGTGTTCTCATCGTTGTGCCCATCGGCACTTCATAATTGCCCGGCTTATTCACATGACCGGAAACTGAAAATATCTTGAAGCCTGTATTGTTCGGCACCCCAATCGCCGCATGCCATGCGCCACCATGCTCCAGAATTGCTGGAACAGTTGCCAGCGTTTCCACATTATTCACAACTGTGGGACAACCATAAAAACCTTCAACCGCAGGGAATGGCGGTTTAAAGCGAGGACGTCCCGGCCGACCCTCCAGCGATTCAATCAACGCTGTCTCTTCACCACAAATGTAAGCACCAGCACCACGGTGCACAGTCAGATCCATTGAATAATCAGTGCCAAGGATATTTTCACCCAGCAGGTTGGCGGCATAGGCCTCACGAATCGCCTCATTCATCACATTGGCTTCGTGCAGAAATTCACCCCGAATATAGATATAGGCATCTTTTACATCGAGTGCAAACCCAGCCATAATCATGCCTTCAATCAACAGGTGTGGATCAAAACGCATAATATCACGATCTTTGAAAGTACCCGGCTCTCCCTCATCTGCATTACAGAGAAGATAAGTCGGTTTACCCGTATTGCGCGGAACAAATGACCACTTCAAACCTGTTGGGAAGCCCGCCCCGCCACGACCACGAAGGCCTGACGTTTTCACTTCATCAATAATTTTATCTGCATCAAACTCTTTCAAGACAGTCGGAAGGAACGCATACGCACCATTTTTACGGGCAACAGCAAGCGAGTTTTGATTTGGCACATCAACATGATCAAAACAAATTCCGGTAACTTTCTGCGGATCAGACGGGATCATTTCTTCCCTCCTTGCCCGCGGGCCTCAGTAATAAATACATCCATATGAGCCGCATCCACCTTTTCATGGTAGGCATTATTAATTTGAACCACCGGTGCGCCCGCACAGGCACCCGCACACTCAACTTCGGTGACGGTAAACAAGCCATCGGGAGTCGTCCCGCCGACTTTGATTTCAAGCGTATCACAAAGGTGGCGAACCAGCTCATCTGCGCCATTTAACATGCAACCGGCATTGGTACATACTTCAAGCAAATAAGTGCCACATGGTTTTTCACGGAACATGGTATAAAAGGTGACAACTTCACGCACAGCCATCAGATGCAGGCCCAACGTTTTAGCCACCAGCTTCTGCACATCCATCGAAAGATATTCAAAATCCTCCTGTGCCATGTGTAAAACAGGAAGCAGTGCTGAACGTGAATGTGGATAACGCGCAATCAATGTTTTGATCTCTTCAAGACGCTTGCTGGAAAATTGTGGCAGAGCCTGCTCAACAGCACTCATCGGTCCACCTCCCCAAACACGATATCCTGTGTGCCCAAAATGGTGACCACATCGGCAATCATGTGACCACGACACATATAATCAAGCGCTCCAAGATGAGCAAAACCAGGTGCGCGCACCTTCATGCGATATGGCTTATTGGAACCATCAGAAACAATATAAACACCAAACTCGCCTTTTGGATGTTCAACTGCGGCATAAACCTCGCCCTCTTTTACTGGATAACCCTCAGCGAAAAATTTAAAGTGATGAATTAACGACTCCATATCAGCCTTCATGGCATCACGAGGCGGACTGGTCAATTTATAATCATCAATGGTGACCGGCCCCGGATTCTGCTCAAGCCACTCAATACACTGGCTGATAATCCTGTTGGACTGACGCATTTCTTCCACACGCACGAGATAGCGATCATACGAATCACCTGTTGCACCCACAGGAATATCAAAATCCATTTTATCATACACGTCATACGGTTGTGTTTTGCGCAAATCCCAGGCTATGCCTGAGCTACGGATCATTGGCCCGGTAAAGCCCCACGCCAGAGCAGCCTCTTTATCCACAACACCAACATCCACTGTGCGCTGCTTCCAAATGCGGTTTTCGGTCAAAAGTGTTTCATATTCATCCACATAACCCGGGAAACGCTCCGTAAACCCCTTAATTCGCTCAAGCAGTCCTTCAGGAAGATCTTTGGCCACACCGCCCGGACGGAAATAAGCAGCATGCATACGCGCACCACTCACTGCTTCATAATAATCAAAAATATCTTCGCGTTCGCGGAAGCAGTAAAGAAAAACAGTCATCGCGCCAATATCGAGTGCATGCGCGCCCAACCACAAGCAATGATTCAAAATCCTTGTCAGCTCTGCAAACATGACACGGATATATTGCGCACGCTCAGGTGCCTCAATACCCAACAACTTCTCAACAGCCAATGCATACGCATGCTCATTGGCCATCATAGAAACATAATCAAAACGATCAAAATAAGGGATATTCTGGAAATAGGTTTTATACTCGAACAGCTTCTCGGTGCCACGATGCAACAGGCCAATATGAGATTCTGCCCGCTCAACCACTTCACCATCCAATTCAAGCACCAGCCGCAATACGCCATGTGCTGATGGATGCTGCGGACCAAAATTCAGCGTATAATTCTTAATTTCAGCCACGATCAACCCCCGGCCACGCCTTCGGAATCAGCACACGATTTTCCACCTTGTTCGGCCGGTAAACACAACGCCACTGCGTCTCATCAAAAAACACCTCAACACGGCCTGTCAGCGGGAAGTCCTTACGCAGCGGGTGACCCTCAAAGCCATAATCAGTAAGAATACGGCGCAAATCCGGGTGATGATTAAAAATAATGCCATACATATCAAAGGCTTCACGCTCAAACCAGTTCACCGTTGGCCAGACTTCTACCACAGATTCAACAAGCTCACGCTCATCCACTTCAAGCTTCAAGCGGATACGTTTATTCTTCGAGACTGAAAGCAGCTGATAAACAACACGAAAACGAGCTTCGCCATCTTTGTATGATGGGTATTCAGACATATCAACGCCACATAAATCGATCATCTGCTCAAAATCACATTCATCTTTCAAAAAATGGCAAATATCGACAATGCCTTTCCGAGCCACTGTCACTTCGAAACAATCAATACCTGAATTCACATTCAGCACCTGATCACCAAACTTCTCTTTCAAAGCCAGCACATCAGCAGGAATGTTCACCTCTTGCTGAGCCTCTTCCTGAATCTCTTCTTTAGTTATCTCTTCACTCATACTTATTCTGCACCTTACCGAGCAATCGTATTGGTACGTTTGATTTTTTCCTGCAACTGAATAAAACCATACAGAAGCGCCTCAGCAGTTGGTGGACAGCCCGGCACATAAATATCAACAGGTACGATGCGGTCACAGCCACGTACCACCGGATAAGAATAGTGGTAATACCCACCACCATTGGCACAGGAGCCCATTGAAATAACCCAGCGAGGCTCGGCCATTTGGTCATAAACCTTTCTGAGTGCCGGTGCCATTTTATTACAAAGTGTCCCGGCAACAATCATCAAATCTGATTGACGCGGAGACGGACGGGGAACAATACCAAAACGATCCATATCATAACGGGATGCACCCGCATGCATAAATTCAACAGCACAACAGGCAAGACCAAAGGTCATCGGCCAGATTGAGCCTGCACGGGCCCAGTTAATCGCTTTATCAACCGTGGTGGTGACAAAACCTTTATCCAGCACACCTTCTATTCCCATTGCAGAGCTCCCTTCTTCCAGGCGTAGATATAACCCACCAGCAATATCACCAGGAAAAGCATCATCTCAATAAAACCAAAAATACCAATCTGATCAAGTACCACGGCCCATGGAAAAAGAAACGCCGTCTCCAGATCAAAAATCACAAACAGGATTGCCACCAGATAAAAACGCACATCGAAAGGCATACGGGCATCTTCAAATGCCTCGAAACCACACTCGTAAGCAGAGAGTTTTTCATCATCCGGATTTTGCTCGGCAACAAGCATGGTCAGCACGAGTGGCGCTGCCCCCATACCTAAAGCAATCAGGATAAAAACGAATATTGGTGCATATTCGTTCGCCAAATAACTGGCGCCCATTGGCCTCCCTCCTTTTAAGCATTATAATAGTCACATGCCGGGTGCGGCAGTCTCTGTGAGGCCGGATTGCTACCACCGCTAAAGGCCCAGTGTCAAGCCAAACAAGGCGTCAAACCCTCCCCTCAAACAAAAAATTAATTTCATCTAACTATTTAATATAAAAATATAAATTGATGAATTTCTTTTTTCTCAGATCACTTTTCAAACAGGATGATTAAAAAAAATTCATAATCAATTGCCCCCCTGTAAAGGAAAGTGATTTATCATACAATGCAATGTAACGTGTCATGCATAGACTTCACGACAGTCATCTCTGTGACGTTAAACAACACTTTTTGGAATCTGGAGCAGCCATGCCGGGAAACATCAACATCTCTGAAATAAGCAATGATTATATCATTCCCTGGGGCATCAATATTGCTCTGGCACTCGCCATCTTTCTTGTTGGTCGTATGATTGTAAAAATCACCCTCAACATCGTCAAAAAAGTTCTGCTAAAGTCAGGTACAGATGCCATGCTGACCGATTTCATCTGCGCCATCGCAAATGGTGTGTTCATGCTGTTTATCACCATTGCCGCGCTGGATCAACTTGGCATTGATACCTCATCATTGGTCGCACTCATTGCAGCAGCCGGTCTTGCGATTGGTCTGTCATTGCAGGATTCACTCAAGAACTTTGCTTCTGGCGTCATGTTAATCCTATTCCGTCCATTCAAGTCCGGAGATGTTGTAGAAGCCGGCGGCACTGCTGGCACGGTTGAAAAAATCAATATTTTCAGCACCGTCATGCGAACGGGTGACAATCGCGAGGTGATTGTTCCAAATGGTGCTATTTATAATGGAACCATCACGAACCATTCAGCACGCGAAACACGCCGTATTGATATGGTCTTTGCTATTGGCTACGACGATGACATACGTAAAGCCAAACAAATCATGCAGGAAGCCATGAATGCAGACTCACGCATCCTCAAAGAACCTGTAGCCAAAGTTGCCATGACTGAACTGGCAGACAACAGTATCAATTTCAATGTTCGCCCCTGGGTCAATACGGATGACTACTGGAACGTTCATTCCGATCTGCTTGAAGCCATCAAACTGGCCTTTGATGAAAACGGTATCGCTATCCCGTATCCCCAGATGGACATCCACATGAGCAAACCTGAATCGTAATCATGTCAGGTACGACCCCTGTTAGTCTAAGGACACCCTGAAAAAGCAAAAGCGCGGTTTTGATTTTGTGAGCCATCCATGGCCGCATGAATACTCCAGCCTTTTCAGAGCATTCCTAACCCATCGCCTTGTTCCTTCATGCTCTTTTTGATTTCATAATCCGATAACAGGGTTTATAGCTTTTGCTCGCCATCTTCATGCGTTTTTGTTCCACACATGCTGTCAACAGGGTATCAATAGACTCCATGATGCCGGCATCGCCGTAAATTTCATAATCACCATGCTCCTCAACCGCACGAATACCTTCCTCTTTCACATTTCCTGCCACCAACACCGAAAAAACCCTGCGCATATTGGCAGCCACCAGGTAACCCTCCTGCTCTTTATGCAAGGCCAAATTCCGCACATTCTCATGTGTTGGCGCAAACGGCTCCTGAAAAGCCTGATCCACCTTCAGTGTCCAGTTAAAATAATACGCATCACCAATTTTTTTCCGATGATCCCGAACCTGCTTAATACCCGCCTGCAACTCTTGCGCCACCAAAGCCGGATCATTGATAATAATTTTATATTTTTTCTGCATGTCAACGCCCAGCGTATCAGCAATAAATTGATGCACGCCCTCAAAATATCCCCGAGCCGATTCAGGCCCTGTCATAATCAGTGGAAATGGAACATCCTTATTTTCCGGGTGCATCAACACACCCAGGACATATAATATTTCTTCAACCGTCCCTACACCACCAGCAAACACAACAATGCCATGCCCAGTTCGCACAAATGCCTCAAGGCGCTTTTCAATATCCGGCAAAATCACCAGATTATTCACAATCGGATTGGGCGATTCCGCAGCAATAATGCCTGGCTCAGTAATACCCAGATAGAGTCCGTTTTTGATACGCTGTTTGGCATGACCAATCGTTGCGCCCTTCATAGGTCCTTTCATTGCCCCCGGTCCGCAACCAGTACACACATCCAACCCACGCAACCCCATCTCGTGACCCACCTCTTTGGTATAATCATATTCTTCACGTGAAATCGAATGCCCGCCCCAGCAGACCACCAGCCTCGGCTCCATGCTTGGCACAAGGATTCTGGCATTGCGTAAAATATGAAACACGGCATTGGTGATACCATCCGATGTATCCAAATCAATATTAGGATTATCAATAATTTCATCACTGGCAAATACAATATCGCGTAACACAGCAAAAAGATGTTCATGGATACCTTTGATCATCACGCCGTCAACAAAAGCACTGGCAGGTGCATTTTTAAGCTCTAATTTAATTCCTCGCTCCACCTGAATCACGCGAATATCGAAATGTTTATAGCGCTCCATCAAAATACGTCCATCATCGAGATCAACATCCCGATTCAATACTGCCAACGAACAATTTCTAAACATCCGATACAAACCACCTGAACTACTATCAAGAAGCTGGCTGACCTCCAATCTCGAGAGCAGTTCCAGATGCCCATCCGGCGCTATAATTGTATCCACAACTTCGTAATCCATAATCCACCTTTTTATATTTATTAGTCTGCTATCCTGTAAGCAACCAAGCAACGTGCCAAAACACGGCATAGTGGATCGTGGCAGTTCAACAAGAAAAAACCAGGTGAAGCATAAAGAACAGTGTCGTAATCGGCCAGCTGTCAGATGTGACTGATATATTTCATAAATAAACGTTTTATCAATACCCTAAATGGTGAAAACACACCTTGAATCAACCGCACCTAAATCAAATCAATCGTACCTTTACCGTTTCCACACTGTTAAATTTTGTCGATCAGGCACGTGATTGAACCCTGCCCTGAATCAATCGAGGGGCAATCTCCTGTAAATACGTCAAAAATGCATTCACATGTGAAGCATGTTCAATGTTTTTGGCATAACTCACCTCATATTCAATCATCGCTTGCATGCCAGCCTTGCGTAGCAATGGAATCGCAGAGGCATGGTCTTCTGAAAATGTGGATTGCGGCAAAATACCAGCACCAATGCCAAGTCCTGCCCAGTCTTCAATGGCCTTGTAACTTACCGCCTGCCCACTGTATTCCTTAAACTCCAGTGATGCTTCACGAAACAGCGTTTTAATCGAATCACCCAAACCACAGCCGCCTGCGGTGAGAATAATGTTCTCATCGACAATATCGGATAATAACAACGCGGATTTATTTGAACCTGTCATAACCTGTCCATCATGCTCGCATGGTAAAAAATACAGTGCCTCAGCATACAACGGCATGGTAGCAAAACGAATATGGCTTTCACGTTTGGGCATGATGGCAAGATCAATGGTTTCATCATCCATACGATGTGACAAATCATCCAGATAGCACTCTTTGAAAAACACCTCAACATGTTCATGCCTTGCTTTAAAAGGCTGCAAGATTTCGTTTAGGAGCCGCATATCAATCAATGGCGATAGCCCAATACGTAACAACTTGTGCTGCGGATTCTGAAAGGCCTTGGCCGCCTCAACAAATTCATCACGTGTCGCCAACGTAGCCTCGGCCAAAGGCAGCACATGCGCTCCAAATGCAGTGAGCTTAACCTTCCGTGTACTACGATTAAATAACTTTCCCTGCAATACATCTTCAAGCTGCGCAATCGTGTTGGAAAGCGTAGGTTGCGTAACACAACAAACATCTGCTGCTTTACTGAAAGAAGTATTGCGCGCCACTTCGCAAAAAAAACGCAATTGATTGATATTTACCATAATTTATAGCCTCAGCCTATATATATTTAAAGAAACCATAATAAATTTTAGCTATTGCCATGCGTGATTTCAAGCCCTGCCAAGTAAAAACAGCAACAATACAAAGTAACAACAGATATTTTGGCATACAAAGCTTCTTAGGCCGAGCAAACGCCCTATGGTTTTATCACACCCTTATCAATGAATGCTCATAACAGCAATTATACTCCGGGCTGGATATATCAGGGCACATCATGCCCCCCCCCACTACAGTTCGATGGCCCAATATAATCACACTAATACAATCACACTGCTTATCTCTATATTTTCAGACACATAAGCTGTTGCCCCACTCATCCTGAGTCAGGGATTTGAACAGTGTTCACACAAGCCTGGTATAATAATGACGTCCATGTTATTCATTGGTGCAAACATGGTCATAGAATCTCCACCAACCCAAACAAAAGGCCCCAGGTTAACACTTACAAAAGCATGCGCCTGAGGCCCCTCATTCAGCTATTAATGTTTAAGAAATACCCTGCTTTTTTTCAGCATGAAATGCCAATCACGACTGCTCAACAATATCCTTCTTTGTGCTTTCAATAAAATCCAAAAGATCTTTGCGTTCTCGGGCCGGGACCTGAAACTTGTCCAGAGTCTGATTCACCGCTGTAATCAAAATACGCCAGTCTTTTTCATCAATTTTCATATCGGTGTGCAACAGCTTCATCGTCCTGCCTCTGTAATACATTTGACCACCGGACTTTGCCGCAAAGAAATCAATCAACAATTGCTTTTCACGTGCAATACCATCGCTTCCACGATGCCGCCAAAAACGACCCAGTTTTTTATCCCCGGCCAATCGAGGAAACAGATCATTCACCACGGCTGCAATCGCGTTATAACCACCCAGGCGATCATACAATGAAGCCTGTGTATTGTTTGTCTCGCCAGCAAACGCTGTAGGCACACCAAACATCAACATGGCCAACATGACCGGTATCAAGCACCCCAATAAAAAATTACGAATATATATTGTCATTTAAACACTCCTTTATAACATATTTATAAATGCCCTATAAAAAGGCATGGGCAAGAAGGTAGGCAGCAGCGCATTAAAAGAAAAATTGTATTTTAAAATACAATATATTTCTTTTTTGAATATATTCTTTAAAAATCCTTTTGATTCAGTTGCTTGAATCGCCTGAAACATAGACATACATCACAAATGTAAAGAAAAATCTATTTCTGCGTCAAATGATTATAAAGCGCCCTGTTTTTTACAATCCGTATATTTTTTTGGTATATAACTTGCTTGTTTATACATTCTTTTCACGATCAATATGGAGGCAAGGCATGGCAACACAACGGGCGCAAAAATGGCATGAAAAATATACAGTGGTACACCGCATGATCGCAATTGGCATCTTGACGCTTTTTGCATTTATTTCTGTTGGACTGGTACATGAAACGACCTTTGCAAATTTAGAGGATGTTGATGCCCGAAAAGCCTCTATTTCTACAACAATGAAGCAATTGGACACTCTGACGGAACAGACCAAGTGGCAATATGCACTCTCACAACTCCTGCTTGCCGGGAATCGTGCTTTAACGATAGAGCATCACCAAATTCATGCAGACAACTTAAGTATGCTCACAGCCCTCACTGAGACGATGCCAAACGCAACGCTGCGTAGCGAGGCTGAAGAAGCCAAAACAACGCAAACCAAATTTCATGCATTGGTTCTACATTATGCAAGTGAAAAAATTAAAATAGGCCTCACTGCCAAAGATGGATTGCGTGGGAAGTTGCGGGACGCTGCGCACGCGTTAGAGAGTAAAATCAAACAGATCGGCAACAATAAACTTATGGTGTCGATATTGATGATGCGTCGTCATGAAAAAGACTTCATGTTACGCGGCACCAAAAAATATCTACAAAAACATGCTGAGGAAAGAGCTCGTTTTTCCAGCCTGATTGAAGCATTCCCAATGAGTACAACTGAGAAGAGGCAATCCCTTGCTCTATTACAGGAATATAATAGTGAATTAAAGCTATTCGCAAAAGAAACGTTTGACTTGATACAAACCCACACAAAATTTGATCAACTCTTCTCTGATCAGATCATACCTGAATTAGACATGATGCATGAAAACCTTGGAACAATTCTGGAGGCCCTCTCTGCTGAGGCCGAATCGATCCATGGCTCCGCCGGCCTGTATTTCTGGGGTATTGCAACAGTATTACTACTCGTGCTGTTAGCACTCCTGTATTTCATTGCCACTTCGGTGACACGGCCATTAAATACCCTTGCCAACGCAATGAGTGAGCTTGATGCTGGCAACACATCCGTGAATCTGGATATTCAACTCGCCGGCGCAATGGCTTCAGTTGTGGAATCTTACAATAAATTAAAAGAGACCAGCCGCCATGCCTTCCAGCTACAGAGCGTTGTAGAAGTATCTCCACAAGCAACCATGCTGGCCAATGTCAGTGACCTGCGTATTTCCTACCTGAACCCGGCTGCAATCGCACTGTTCCACACCATCGAAAATTTCCTTCCTTGTCGCGTCGATGAACTGGTGGGTCAATGCATTGATGTGTTCCATAAAAATCCGGCCCACCAACGTGGTATTTTGGACAACAAATCAAACCTGCCAATGAAAGCCTCTTTTATTGCAGATGGGCACAATATTGAGTTTGAAGCCTATCCCATTGATGATTACGAAGGCCGCTGGGTATCCATTATGGTCTCATGGGTCGATGTAACTGAACGTCAGGAACTGGCAAATGATTTTGAAGGAAACATTGGATCAGTCGTGAATGAAATCATGGATTTCGGTAGCCGCATGCAGGAAGCCTCAGGATCACTTTCATCAGCGGCCAAGCAATCTTCCTCGCAGGCAGAATCGGTATCCGCCAGTGCGCATGAAGCCAGTTCAAATGTCGGCACAGTAGCGGCCGCATCTGAAGAGCTGTCAACCTCAATTGCCGAGATCACCCGACAGGTGCGCGAAGCGGTGGACATCTCTCATCAGGCAGTTGATGAAGCCAACAAAACCAATGCAACGGTGGGCGGTCTTTCCTCAGCCTCTGAACAGATTGGAGAAGTCATCCGAGTGATTACCGATATCGCCGAGCAGACCAATCTACTCGCGCTCAATGCCAGCATTGAAGCTGCCAGAGCCGGTGATGCAGGGCGCGGCTTTGCCGTGGTTGCTGGAGAGGTCAAAGAGCTGGCCAATCAGACAGGCCAAGCGACTGAAAAGATTTCCGAACAAATCAGCCAAATTCAAAACCAAAGCAATGATGCTGCAGATGCAATTGGTAACATCAGTGAAATCATCGAACGCATGAATGAAATTAATCAGGCCATTGCTGCTGCCACCGAAGAGCAGGATCAGGCAACACGTGAAATTGCTCAGAGCGTGCAATCAGCTTCGATGGCAACCAACCGTGCCAGTGAAGAAATCACAGGTGTCACAGCTTCGGCTGAAGAGACAGGCCATGCGGCAACTGATGTATTAAATGTTTCCAGTAGTCTGACCGAAAAAGGTAAGGAACTATCACAACGCGTTGCTGATTTTTTAGCCGGATTACGTAAATAAAAACACCTTAACAGGCATTCAAGGTTAAACTCCCCTGCATAAGCAGGGGATCTGACAACAAAAGACAACAACCTGAATATTCAAATCACCCGCTTTCTATTCAAATCGTAAACATTCATGATCAACGCTACGAACCCTGAAAGGCATTCAGATAGAAATTACAATGTAAAAATATCCACTTTCACCTAAATATTCCTATTACCTACAAAACAGATCATTTATTTAAACGCTACTGTTTCATATGATAATTCGTAAAGCCAAATAAAAAACAACATTAAACACAACAGTGATCAGCTTATAAAAGGCCACCACAACAGCACAAACACTAAAAACAAAATATTATAATTATGATAAAACTATAAACAATAAGAATATTTTATATAAATTTATCAAAAATCTTCTTATACAAGGCAACAAAACAATGCCAAAACAGAAAGGTTATTGCAAAAAAATTTATTTTTTACCCCGAAATATCAAGCCAACCCACTAATTCTAAAAGGATTAAATTACACGGCTATTTTCAGTCAACACCTAACAACCGTTATTTTGTACCCATGAACCGCACTAAAAACAATAATCGAGGCGTGCAAATACTCCCCGGCTTATTATAAATGAAAGAGGTTTAGCCTCTTACGCCTTTTTTCAGCTTGTTCATCATAAGGCTGGTTAGCTTCTCTCCATTGTCACCATCACAGCGAGGGCACATGTAGTGCGCCACCTCTTTATCTTTAAATATACCTTTTTTGACAAAAGCTTGGGATTCGTAATGTTTCATACAGAAAACATCATCACAGTGGATACAGCGAGATACTTTTTTGTTGCTCTTCTTCTCGCAGCACTCGGGACAAATGGATGTAAGTAATCCCATGCCTGTTACCCCAGATTTCCGATTTTATCTGCACCACGGGTATTACATATAGGGCATGTGCTTGGCGTGCCGCAATAATCTTTCCCGCAGTTACCACAAAAAATAAAGGTACAGGATTGGCATTTATACATCCCATATTTTGCCTTTGTTGCTTTACAACTCGGGCATTTTGAAAAGTTGGTCGTCATAGTTATCTCCTATTACCATTGAGTATTAATATTTCTATTGCTCCGTATTCAGAGCAACTATTGATATTATACTTATAAAGTCAAGCTCTGAATACGGAGCAACCACACAATGAATATTATAGGCAATAACGTTAAGTTCTTACGTGAAAAAAATGGCTGGACACAAGACCAATTGGCAGCCAAATGTAACCTGCTAGGACTAAATATCAGTCGTGGAACTTTGGCTAAAATTGAAGCCAAGGTAAGAAGGGTAATAGATAGTGAAATAAAAACATTAGCTACAGCACTACAAGTTGAAATCACTGAATTATTTAATGACCGTGATTAGTTAAAATCAACTATAGGGAAATAGGGGACATATATGGTTCGTTCTGCTGATGACAACTCCAATGCATTCATGAGATCGACTCCATCAATGCGTTGTAATGTAACGGGTCAACTTGAATTAGCTCAACAATGTCATTTACAACATTTTCAATATCACATATCAAATCGCTGTTTTGTGCAACACCAAGAAGATTGTTCGAATGACTAAAGTAATGGAGAAGCTTAAGTATTCGCTTAGATTTTTCTGCCCCAAACAATGTAGTAGCCCTTATATCCACAGCCACTGCCCTAGGAATCTTTGAATAAGTATAAAGTTCAATAAATCTGCGTACAGCATTAGGTATTGCCAATAGCAGCTCAAGATTTTCCTTATCATCACTTTCATGAAAGGCGTGAATAACACTCCACAGATATTGATATTCAGAAGAGTAATTTCTCATTGAATCGGGCATATTAATTAATGCTGAAACGCTAGGCTCCAATCGTTTTATAAAATAATATTTACAACGACTCTTGTTCTTTATCGGCAATTCTTTCAGAAGCCCCAAAAATTCAAAATTGTGGGTCGAAAAGAACATCTGCTTTACTTTAAGCTTCCACTGGTCTCCATCATCATGATCTTGCCAAAAAAAGAATTCTTTTATGACGGCATTAATCTGAAAGATATGGTTACTATCCAAGCTAGATACGGGGTCATCTATGTAAACCACAACATCTTCAAGAGTCGGACTTTCTTTCAACTTGGTTAGAAAAAATGCAAATGCAATTGCAGTCTTCTCACCCTCACTTAAATTGCGAGCTGGAACATCATTACGAATTAATCGAAATCTTTCTTGACCATCAATATTGGCAACTTCAATTGACAGGGCTGAGTCACTCAAAAACTTACTTAATAGCTCATTCAACTCTTCACGCCCCCTTTGTGCGTGACTAATTGTCGCCTCTAGCTGCTGAATTATCGTTACAAGCTCCTGCTCACTTGAGTTATACCAATCTTGATGAGCAGAGAGCCGTTCAATTAATATATCATATGCATCAAGCTTTTCATCGACACAAAACTCGGCTGCGTAGTGTTTCTTCAGTTGTGATACCGCGTTCCGTTTCTCTTCCACAAATTGATCTGTGATTTGATTATTCTTCTCAATCAGCTTCGATATATTATTCACTGCTTCAGTAACCCGGTCATCAAGCGAAAGGTCAACTGATAATCCTTCAATAGATTGAAAGGGAACTTTCAATTTTGTTCTAAGAGACTCTATAAGGATATTTAGTTGGCCATTGTATATATTTATAACCTCCAAAAGCTCTTGTTGCCGCTGTGACAACTCCTCAGAAAGCACATCGTAAAAATCTTTAACATGGTACTGTTCGACAGTCAGTTTTGACTTTTCAATTTGCTGTATGGCTTCATTAAGTTCGTTTTCGTGATTAGACAAGTCATCAGAAAAATGTGAATTGAGACTTTGTAAGCGCTCGCCTGAAAGTCCATTTCCACAAAATTCACAAGACGCTTTATCTTGATGAATCTCCAATCCTTCTTTTACCCAATGAGCAAGCTCACCATTCTCTACAAGATGCTGAATTGTATTTGTCATGGCTGGCTTAAAGATGAGAAAATCAGATATACTCTCTGAAATTGAATGTAATTCTGGATTAATTGAGATTGGTGCCAAGGTACCAAGCCTATCACTCTCATTAGCTTTCGCTTTCTTAAGAAGTTCTTCTTTATTCTTATCATCCAGCAGGTGCTCATTTGAATTCCCACGAACATCGGGAATAAGCTGATTTAGATGAAATGCAGTAAAAGCCTCTACCAGTTCTAATGCCTGCTTAATTTGAGCAGCCTTTCTGGTTTTAGCATCTCTTAAACTATTCTCTTTAGATTCCTGTCGCAGCTTCTTATTACGCCGACCATCTCGAACCCGTTTAAGAAGATATTCATTTATTGCGATTGTTTCGTTAGCTTGAATGGAATCATCGCCAAGCAGCAAAATTGGTTCAAACGCCTCCCCATCCCAACTGAGATTTGATTTGATAAAGTCCGAATTAAACACTCGTACTTCTATGGGCGATGATTCAAGGTCATGCGCAGTTAATAGGGCATCACCAGTTAGCTTTATCTCAAATGTAGAGTGAGGGTAATCAACATGCAGTTGGCGATTCTCAATAACATGAAAAAGCCTAGACAGAGTAGTCTTACCAGAATAATTCCACCCATAAATGATATTTACTTCTGAAAAATCTTGGATTTCAGCAGGTTTTCTATACTGCTGATAGACTCCAAAGTCGTTGATCCTTTGAATCCCTTTAATCATCCCACACCCCACCCATGTTGAGGCAACCATAAATAAATGTATGCATTGTCTTCCCCTCAGGAAAGACTATAGCCCATCATTTGCCACATTCAACCTGCAAGTGCACCACGTGCCAACGTAAACATCTCGTAGGGACCTTAGGGGTCAAGTCTTGTTTCGCGCATCTCTTCTCCTCCACCAAATACAAAAGGCCACCCGAAGGTGACCTTTTGTATTTGGTGGAGGCGGTGGGATTCGAACCCACGTCCGAAAACCATCAGCCAGTGGTTCTACATGTTTAGTCTATTCAAACAGCACCCTTTAGAAACCGAACAGACAAAGTGCCCAAAGGGTCGTTTCGTAACTATTTAACTCCTGAGACCACGAATCACCAGTCTCAAGTAGCGGTCTCATCTGTTTGACCCCGGATATCCAAGCGATGAGCAACTCAAATGCGGGGTAACTTACGCAGCGTAAGCTAGTTCTAGATCGTCGTTTGCAATTATTGCAAGTGCCAGCTTTTTACGGGACCAACAACCCGACATGCCCCAAAGGGTTCAGCATCTTCGTCGATACCAGTCGCCCCCAAGAAGAGTCGATTATAGACAGTAAAGATTAAGTCGCAATGAATCCTTTATCAGTATGGCAGAAATCCATCCATCACGAAGCCAAGTGCAAAAAAAAGACCTGTCCAGTGAGACCATAAAAAATAGGTGAACCCCCATCGTTCACCACCTGTCAGCAAACGAATACAAAGAAAGGTTTGCCAACTGGCTGCAAAGAGCCAGCCCACCCACACAGCCACACCAAACGATGATGAAACCACAACAAGAAAAATCAAAACAATCACCGCAAGCCATACAATGGCTTGCACAGCAGAATCCCCAAACCAGATCGCAGCAGACTTCACACCCACCTTCAGGTCATCAGGTCGATCACCCAAAGCGTAAGCAGTATCATAAGAAAGTGCCCAGAAAATATTTGCGCCAAACAACAGCCAAGGAATAGAAGAGTCTGTTACAGACCCGGTTTCAGCTGCCCATGCCATCACTGCACTCCAACCAAATGCCATGCCCAGCCATGCCTGCGGGAAGTGTGTGTAACGTTTCAAAAACGGATAAATTGCGGCAAGTAAGGCTCCTACCACCGCCAGTTCCATCACCAACAGAGAGGTTTGCGATACCAAAAGCAGGGCCAGCAGCAACATCGCAAGAAAACCTGCCAACGCCGTAAAAGGTGCAATTCGACCTGCTGCGATAGGACGATCTTTGGTTCGTTCAACATGTGGGTCAAGTTTACGATCTGCAAAATCATTGATTACACAACCCGCTGAACGCATCAAAAAAACACCCGCTACAAATACAAACAGATTCATCATATCGGGCTGTCCGTGTGATGCTGCCAGCAAACCCCACATCATGGGCCAGAGTAACAACCAATAACCTATGGGGCGATCAATGCGCATCAAAGAAAGCCAATCTCTTAATGAACCCATAGGAGAAAGTCGCATATTCATAAACCTTAAGGTCTACGCGACAATAATTGCAGGCGTTTCCATATTTCAGGGTGAAAAACCTCAACAACAAGTGCCCGTGTTCCAGAAGGCGAACGCAACACCGAACGCCGCCCTCTGCGACCTGCATGCGTGCCCTCACCTGTCATTTGCACAACACTCAAATCAGATCTGGATAAAGAAAGACCACGATCAAGAAGCAAATTGCCCAGTGGGCGCTTGCCTTCCTGTAGCTCGTTCATCAGATCCGCAGGCAAATATTCAAGCGGAAGTACCGATTCTGCATCAAACATCACCGCATCTCGGTACAGCAATGAAACCTGACGCCGCAGGCATGATGCGTTAACAGCACAGTCCAGAAGTGCAGCCTCATCCGCACTCGCCCGATCCACAAATTGATCGTGTACAACGACCGAAAGTTGCATGCCATAATGGCGTTCAAGAAAACGGGTCAGCGAACCCACTGTAGTCAGCACCGCCGCTACATCTTTTGATACATCCACACCCTCTGTCCGCCATTGACGTACAGGGCACCATTTCTGACTTTCCAGTGATCCAAAAAACATGCCCGCATCTTGAGGCATGCAATACATGGGTCAAGAGCAGGGAATGAGAATGGTTGCAGACTGTTTCATTTTCAGGCCGAATTCGACCATGCCAGACTGTCGAATCTTTCTTAATCAGCCCCTTGAAATTGGCTACAGTGCCACGATACCTGTAGATCAGGCCCATTATCTTCGCCATGTTATGCGTCTGGTTCAAGGTGATCTGATCACCCTCTTTAATGGGCAAGGTGGTGAATATAAAGCAACGGTTGAACAACTAAGCAAGCAAGGTGGCTCCTGCCACGTTGAATCGTTCATTGATGTGGACAGAGAAATGCCCATTCGTGTTCACATCATTCAATGCGCAAATAAAAGCGACAAAATTGAAGCAGTGCTGCAAAAATGTACAGAGTTGGGCGTTGCCAGCTTTCAGATTGCCAACAGTGAGCGTTCACAATTCAAATTGATCGAAAAAAAGTTAGAAAGCAGGCTTTTACGCTGGCAAAAAATCATCCTTGAAGCCGCAGAACAAAGTGAACGTACGTCAATCCCTTCGGTCTCATGGCATCCATCATTACAAAATATTGAAGTGTCCAACACGGCTTACGTGCTGCACCCGGAATCAGCCACACAATGGGAAAATATAAAAAATAATATCCTCGCAGCGCATGACATCACTCTGGCTGTTGGTCCGGAAGGCGGCTGGAGCCATCGTGATTTAGATACTTTGAAAAAATCCGGCTTCATCAATCTAACATTTGGCCCCAGAATCATGCGCACGGAAACTGCGGCGCCCGCACTGGCTGCTGCAATTCAAGCCATATCAGGTTAAACACTCTCGATTGAAAATTGTATGGTAATCGTTGAAAAACACATAAAATTAATAAACAGTACGCAAATATTAGCGTTTGGTGATGCTAGTCACGGCAATGTCTTAAAAAAAATATAGCATCCACAAATCAAATTTTAATTTAGAGGCTCGGTTTCAAAAAACATGGAAAATATTCAATTCATCAGTCCTAGCACTCCGATTATCATTACAGTGATTTCGCTGCTTTTCCTGATGTTATCCATTTATTATATCCGTCCTTGGTTGACCGGTGCTATTGGCAGTACCCGCATTCAACGTGAGATTAACCTTCTCCAGAAAAAGGGTGCAACAGTGATGAATCACATTCAGCTACCAACCAAAAAAGGTGATATCATCCACATCGATCACCTAGTCATCACCAATACACAGATCATTGCCATTTCAACACTTGGTTATTCAGGTGACATTTCAGGTTCAATCAGATCAGCTACATGGATACAGGAAACATCGCAAGGGCAACATCGTTTTCCTAATCCGGTAAAACAGCATGAAATTTTAAAACAGACCATTCAATCTACGCTTGGGGATCGCCTTAAAATCAGAACCATTTCTGCTTTTACAACAGGCCGTCTTCATGGAACGGACTCCAAAGATGTTATTCCTGCAACGGAATGTGCCAAAACCATACATGCAGAACTCGAAGACATTACCTCAGGTTCAAAACAACATTGGGCAACAAATATCATTCGCAACATTGCATTGGAAGATGCAGATAGCCGTGCCGAAAAAGAACGGGTTTTTATTGCCAGACAAGGTAATGAAAAGCGTCTGAAAACCGCACGTTATATGATGGGAACCAGCGCTTCTCTGATGTTAGTGGCCATCATACTGGCAGGTGTCCGTCTGGCTTCAAATCACGCCCTCATTGCATAATCGCTGCATCAATCAAAGCTGGTGACATTCAATCACCAGCTTTGATCAACTTACGATTTTAATAACAGCTCAAGTAAAAAGTTAAGCGACCCCAATCGCTTCACGCCATGCCAAGACCATACGAAACCATTCATTGCTTAAATCCACAGAAAGATCACGTTTTACTTCTGAAAGTGAAGCGTAAGGATCTGCATCATCCAACTCAACCATCACCTGATCAAATTCTTCACCGATGACCGCAGGCACATCAATGTGATATCCCGCTCTAACCAAAGCGATGTAATGATTAAAGGTCGTCTTTTCAGCAACCCCCTGCAGGCTGGCAATCGCATCAGAGCTCATGCCCTTTTTGTATAAGCCCCACGTATGCATCTGAGCATCATTGGCTGCTGGTCCTTTAGCCATAAGCTTCGGCGCACCTGATGCGTCTTTTCCACCCACTTCGGCATGGGTTTCGATATAATCTTTCAAAGCGGATAAGAATATCTCACCATAGGCTTCAAACTTATGTTGGCCCATGCCACTAATATTATGCAACGAGTCATCGTTAATTTCAGTTAACTGGCTCATCTCAGTCAATGCAACGTCAGAAAGAAGCGCATGCGGTGGAACATCCTCTTCTTCTGCCAGACGTTCACGAACTTCCACAAGCTTTTGAAACAGTTTGCCATCTTTGCTTTGTGTGAATCGTTTCAGCTTGCGTTTAATACCCGGCTGATATTTAGCCAGTTTAATCGAAGCTCCTTCGAGCAATGCATCTGCTTTTTTGGTTGGAACCAATGCAGCGCGTCGTGAAATATCCTGCATAAACAGGCCATGATGAACCAACTGGCGAAGAATAGACGTCCACTCATCACCATTGATATCGATACCCATTCCATGTGTCTTGGCCTTATCATGCCCCTTTTCACAAATGCGTACATTCTTGGAGCCTCGCAAAACGTCCACAACATAACCAACGCCAAAATCGCCACTTAACTCTTGCACACACGTCACAGCCAAACGTGCAACATCACTCGCATCGTAAGTCTCTGGAGGATCAAGGCAGACGTCACAGTTACCACATGCCGTTCCTTCCATTTCCTCACTAAAATAGCCTAGCAATACCCGACGGCGACATGCCAGCGCCTCAGATAATGCCACCATGCTGTTAAGTTTATGCACTTCAACACGGCGCTGATCGATATTTTCAACATTTTCAATCAAGCGTCGGACCAGATTCACATCGCCCGAGCCATAAAGCATTAACGCTTCGGACTCCAGACCATCACGACCAGCACGCCCTGTTTCCTGATAATAAGATTCAATACTCTTTGGAATATCATGATGAATAACAAAACGAACATTCGGTTTATCAACACCCATCCCAAAAGCAATCGTTGCCACAATCACTTTTACGCGATCACGAAGAAAATCATCCTGTACCTTTTCACGTTGCCGTGCTGGCATTCCTGCATGATAAGCTGCGGCACGGATGCCATGACGTTGCAGATTGACCGCCATGTCCTCTACCCGCTTTCGGGAAAGGCAGTAGATAATGCCTGATGCCCCTTTCCAATCATCCAGAAAAGTTAACACCTGTGTCAAAGGCTGGCGCTTTTCAGCAACCAAATAACGAATATTCGGACGATCAAAACTGGAAATATAGCGCTTGGCTTTTTTCAACCTCAGACGCTCAGCAATATCTTCACGTGTATGTTCATCCGCAGTTGCAGTCAGAGCAATCATTGGAATATCAGGCATCAGTTCACGCAATTCGCCCAAGCGAACATACTCAGGCCGGAAATCATGCCCCCACTGAGAAACACAGTGCGCCTCATCAACAGCAAACAAGGCAACTTCAACCTTTTCAAGACGCTTCAAAAAAGTTTTGGTCAACAGGCGTTCCGGTGCCACGTAAAGCAGGTCAAGCTCCCCAGCCTCAAACTGTTCCAGTACTTCCTTTGCAACGGCAGCCTTTAATGATGAATTATAATATGCGGCTTTCACGCCACAATGTGTCAGTGCATCCACCTGATCTTTCATCAGAGAGATCAAAGGTGAAACCACAATCCCTGTTCCCTTTCGCATGATAGAAGGAATCTGATAACAGAGCGATTTACCACCACCTGTCGGCATCAGGACAAAAGCATCCTTGCCATCAAGCAGCGTGCAGATCACATCCTCCTGCGGTTCACGAAAGGAGTCATAACCAAAGACATCTTTCAGAACCTTTCTCGCCTGTTCTTTTACTTTTTTCGTCGCCATGTATACCTCAAAGACAAATCATCACTCACAGGCCTATCAGGCCCGAAAATTTGTTTGCCAGTTATTTAGGGGAAACCGAATCATTATGACATCCATGCTCAAAACCTTATAAAAAAGGCCCCGTATGATGCGGCTCTATATATAGTTCAGCATGGATTTCATTTTTTGGCAAGTCTTTTGTTAATGACATCATTAAGACATACAGGAAATTGGCAGCCCCTTCCGGCTCGTGCATCATATGCCAATGTCTGAACAACACCCGAATCTTATCGGCAAAAAAATTCTTAATACCCGGGCTGAAAAACAGGCAGGGGTCACGACAGCTGAAATTCTTAAACGTGGAGGAGTGCCACTCCACCTCGCCTGTCTCGAAATGGAATGTTTGCACAAAAACATTCGTCAAAGCATCCCTTTGCTTCAAGATAATACGGCAGAAGTGCTTTTCACTAGCCGCAACGGCGTTGCATGTGTTGCTGATCTGTTTGGTAACGATTTCAGCAATATCTTCAAACCTCACAAAATCACTGCTATTGGCAACAAAACCGCTACAACACTGAAACAACTTGGCGTATCTCCTGAGATGATCCCGGAAGCTGCTTCACAGGAAGGACTTATTGATGCCTATCAACACGCAGATATTCCAAAAAAACTTATTTTTTTCCGCGCCGAAGAAGGCAACGATGCACTCAGTCACGCCCTGACCTCACAAGGTTGTGAAGTGAGCACCATCCATGCCTACCGCATGAAATCTCCTGAGTCAGATGCATCCATCATCATCAAACAGATGCAACGACATGAAGTTGATGCCGTACTTTTGGGTAGCCCAAAAACCGTTCAAAATTACATCCAGCGTATTGGAAACATTGAAATTGCAAATATTCCTGCCGTTGCTACGATCAGCCATCAAGTTGCTACAGCGGCTAAAAAAGCCGGATTAAGCGTGCAGGCCACCGCAAAAACAGCTAGTTTTGATGCCATGCTTGATGCGTTGGCTGACTATTTCAATAAATCTGGAGCCTGATATGTCTCTGCCCGACTTGATCCATCGCCCAAGGCGACTTCGTAAAAACCCGACCATCCGAAATATGGTAAGGGAAACTTCATTGAGCCCCAGTGATTTTATCTATCCGGTTTTTGTGGATGAAACGATTACTGAAGCAGTTCCAGTTGCCAGCATGCCGGGTGTTTTTCGCATCCCCTTAAGTGATGTCGGAAGCATCACCAAAAAGACGGCATCTCTTGGCATTTCCGGCATTATTCTATTTGGCATTCCTGCTAAAAAAGATGCCGTCGGTTCCGGTGGCTGGGATGCAAATGGCATTGTGCAAAAAGCCATTCAGGAAGCTAAAAAAGCTTCTCCTGAAAGTTATGTCATCGCCGATACATGTTTCTGCGAATATACCGACCATGGTCACTGTGGTGTGCTTGATGGTCACGAAGTCGATAACGATGCAACGCTTGCTAATCTGCAAAAAGAGGCTATCTCCTATGCCAAAGCAGGTATCGATATGATTGCACCATCCGGCATGATGGATGGTATGATCGCAGCCATTCGTACAGGTTTGGACTCCGCAGGGTTTAAAGACCTGCCCATCATGTCTTATGCCGTTAAATATGCCTCCGCCTACTTCGGCCCCTTCCGTGATGCTGCGGACTCCACCCCAAGTTTCGGTGATCGTGCCAGCTATCAGATGGACCCTGCCAACAGCCGCGAAGCGATGCGTGAAGCGATGCTTGATGTTGAAGAAGGTGCAGATATTTTGATGGTGAAACCCGGACTGGCTTACATGGACATCATCCGCACAGTCAAAGATGCAACCGACCTTCCCATGGCTGTTTACAACGTTTCCGGTGAATATGCGATGGTAAAAGCTGCCGCTGAAAAGGGTTGGATTGATGAAAAACGTGTGGTTTTGGAAACCATGTTAAGCTTTAAACGTGCAGGTGCTGATCTCATTTTAAGTTATCACGCACTGGACGTAGCCCGCTGGCTCAACGATGCTTAGTGCATGAGTCACGATAAAAGTAATCATACAGAGCCGGAAAAGACTGTAGATATCGAAGAAACATCTACAGATCAGGAACAGCAATCTGCAAAAAACAAACCAAAACGTTTTGTAAGGTTCTGGTTATTTTTACTGCTTATCCTATGCCTTGGCGCAGCCTTTTTCTTTTATACGCCACAAGAACTCAAAGACAAATATCTGAATCTTCTCACTGAAACACTGAGCACTAAAAAAGTTGAACAGGCAGATGTCACTACAAACGAACCTTCCCTTGAACTGATAGAAACATTGGAGACACCCTCGAAAGTAACCGTACCCAAAACGACTATCGTCGTTGAACATCCTGCTGTAGAAAAAGTCCCTGCTGCGAGCAGTGAAGAGATCAGTCATGTTCTTCATGCCATGACATCACTTCAACAAGAGCTTGAGACGTTACGACAAAACCAACAATCGTTGCAACAGGTTCAACAGACAGTGCAGACAATGCAGCTTCGGGCACGCCTGAACTGGATCTCAAATCCATCCAATCATCTGCCTCAACTCCAGCTTGCATGGGAAGAAATCACACTCATGCCAGTTCTATCTTCCGATGAACGTGAACAGGCACAAAAAATGCTGGTATTGGCTGAAAAACGTGTGCAAGACATGCAAAACTGGCAACAACATCTGCACAATTACAGTGCATTATTAAAAGTTACAGAACACCATAATATTATCCCGAAATTTGAAAACCGCTGGTTGAACTGGATTGCGGAGCAATTCTCTATCCGTCCTTCATTAAACAAAGAAGAAGCCGAGCGTACATATTTGCGTGAACAACTTATGAACATCAACCACAACATCGAACTTGAACAATGGCCGGATGCAAAATTATGGTTGCGACTACGAGCCACTTTACAATTGACACTCGACAAATCAGCAGATACCAATAAACCAGCGACCGAACTTGGACTGCCTGAATCATTCAAGGGCATTCAGGCCGATATTGATGCCTTGCGTCAAAGTGCTGCGGCATGGTTGGAGCGCTTGTCATGAAAATATTTATTTTACTCATCCTTGCACTTACCGCCTCTCTACTGTTCACCCTGTTCCCTGGCATTGTAAGCCAAACACTGCGCATTGAAGCTTTTGGCTGGGTATTTGAAACACGCCAGGGAGCATTCCTTACCGCACTGATCATTTTACTGGCCGTGGTCTGGCTTATTCGCCGAATTTTTTCCGCCATTCTTGCTGGCCCCAGCCAACTTTGGCACACCCTGCGCATGGGCGGAAAAAAACGGCGCGAACAGCGCCTGCGTGAAGGCGTTGCAGATATGTTTAATATGCGTGGTGACCTAGGCAAAAAATCACTGCGGAAATCCCGAGGGATCCTTCCAAAGTGGGCTTCTGAATTACTTCAAACAGCAATTATACCTGCCAATGAACAATCGCTTCCTGACCCGAATCAAGACCCCTTAAACATCGCTTTATCAGCCAGCATTGCAACCAATCCGAATGCAACAGCCAAGCCTGATACGGTTGTCCGTAAAGCACATCTTGAAGCGTGGCTCAGCGCACATCCTGACGCACCGCTTGCGATCTCCCGGCTGGCCTCACTGGCTGAAGAAGAGCACGATTGGAAAACCGCGATTCGACTGCTTGAACAAGCCTGGAAACAAGGCCAATACTCTGCCGCCAGCATCAAACCTCGATTGGCACATGCCTATACCGAACTCGCAAAAGAAGAAGTGGAAAACAGGCAACATCACTTGCGTAAAGCACAGCGCCTGCTGCCTGACAGTAGCGAAGTTGTGCTTGCACTTGGTGAAATGCATTTAGCTAACCATGATAACGATGCCACTCAAAAACTCTGGTTTGCTCACCTTGAACGCCATAATGATTTCAAAGTCGCCGCTGTACTGTTCAACTTGTTAAAAACCGACGCTTTAGCAGCTTTCCGCAAACTTGATAAAAGCAATGCAGCAAGAACCTACCTGCCTGCCAAACGCTGGTTACAAGCCAATTTGGCCCACACTGCTGAACTCGGCGGACTTGCCAATGAAATCATGACCCGACTACTCGAAGAACATGCCTCCCCTGAAATGCTTCGTTCAAAAGCAGACTGGCATGCAAATGCCGGCGAATGGGAGCAGGCTTCAGGCTATTATCAACAACTGTGTGACAAAAAAGCCGGGCCTGAAAAAAACATCTAAAAACAAGCATAATTTGCCCATTTTTCTTCAATCATGACAAGTATGATTCATCGTTGGCAACAGATCGCACTCCCCGCTGAAGGCAAAGCTGTCACATTCAGTTTTATGCAGCGTTTTCCACCCGATAGTCAAATACCAGCTCATGATTACGAGGGTTTTGCCATCTGCTTTGAAGGTAATATAAAAGCCTATCGAAACAGCTGCCCACATGTCGGCTCACCTCTGGACTGGGCGCCCGGCCAGTTCTTTTCCAAAGAAGGCAACCAGCTGGTATGCCATACCCATGATGCACGCTTTGACCCTGTCACAGGTGACTGGCTCTCTGGCCCTCCATGCCTTCATGGACTGGAAAGGCTTCCGATACAAAATATCCAGTCAGAATCGATCGAAGTCCCGGCTGAACTCACTTCCGGGGCTTGATGTCTATTTCCGAGCTTTCTCTTTTAGGCCCTGCATCCGGGTCCATGCTTGTTAAAGCCAACATCCACTCAGAAGAACAGTGATGCAAACTGGGTGCTATTGAAGCTTTTTGTCTTGTAAAACAGGCTGGCTGCAAGCCAAGTAAAAACCTTCTTTATGCACTGCATGGCACACTGCATCATCTATCCTGGCGTGAGGCCAGTTCCGGCCAAATTCGCAGTCAGCTTTTATTGGAACTCAAGGCATTCGAAGAATTTTTTTTTCAATAAGGAACAAGCTTACCATCAAAAGCGATGAAACTTCCCGATTCATAACGATCTGCACCAGCAATCACACGGGTCATACCCTTGACGGATGTTTCGACATCAATAAGCCCTGTCTGATTTGTCATGTCAGTCTCAACCCAGCCCGGATGCAAAGTGATCACATGGATGTTCTCGACAGATAAATCCATCGCCATTGATTTTGAAACAATGGTCAGCCCCGCCTTAGCAGCCCGATACGCATAAGTGCCACCACTACTATTATCAGCACTTGAACCCATCTTGGAGCTAACGTTGGCGATCACTGCCGTATCAGCAAATCGTCGTCTCAAACATTTCACCACCCGCAACGGACCAATACAATCAACGTTGAACACTTCCAACATGGCCTCGGCGGTCACATTTTCAAGTGATTGCCCATCCTTCCCCGGGCCATAGATCCCGGCATTGTTAATGAGTAAGTCGATCTTCTCCGGCAATTCACCTTGAGGCTTTAAATCTGTTGCCACATTCCAGTACAACGTATGCAAATGCTCTGAATCAATACCGGCCAATTCACCCAAGTCACTACGATAACAGGCCCACACATCATGTCCTTCTGCCAGATAATGACGGACAAACCCTGCTCCAATGCCCCGATTCGCGCCTGTAATAAACACCTTCATAATTGCCTCCAATGGATTCTTTGTATCAACTGCGGTTACAATTGCCCAATGGCGACACTAGCCTCAGAAAACACAACGAAGCAAAACCTTTGGCACTGGTTTAAAGGCAGCTGGACAGACCGGCTGCTTCTGCTCGCCTCACTGATCACAATTTTTTATGCATGGCAATGGATTGATGCCGAAGTCAGTAGCGGGCCTCCACTGGTCATGATCTACCACGATGATAAATTGCTCGCCCGTTATGCCTTTCCTGAAGATGGAAAACCAATCCATTTTCATGCAAAAGGAGAACTGGGTATCTCGGAAATCGTCATTGATGCTGATGGTGCCCGGTTTTTAAGCTCTCCATGCACAACTGAATATTGTGTATCACGCGGTCATCGAAAAAAACATGGTGATATTATCGCCTGTGTTCCGAATCGAATTCTTATCGCCATTGAAGGCTCCCATAAACAAAATGGAACTCTGGATGCCATTGTTGAATAAAATAAAATTGATCCCGCGTCCACCTCTGGCCGAGCTTGAATATAAAGCTAAATGGCTGAGTCTGTTGTTATTGGCTGTTGGTCTGCATATTTTCGAAGCGGCCTTGCCCAGTCTTGGCCCCTGGTTCAAACCCGGCCTGGCCAACATCATAACCCTGCTTGCACTGGTTATTTTAGGCCCTGCTTCGGCAGCCATGCTGGCAATCTGGCGAGTCATTATCGGCAGCTTCCTGATCGGTACACTGTTTACACCCACATTCATCATCAGTCTGGCTGGAGGTACAGCGGCAGCTGTGGTCATGCTGACTGTCTGGCGATTCATCCCCGGCATCACACTGATTGGAATCAGTCTGGCAGGTGCATTGGCTCACATGACTGTGCAGCTCGTCACAGTTGAATCACTGTTTATTCATCAGCATGCACTGTACTATTTGCTGCCACCACTGCTGCTGCTCTCTGTTATCACAGGCTGGTTCAATGGTGGGTTGGCAATGTATATCGTTTCACGGGTAAAGGAATCAGAGTGAATATCAAAGGGTCTCAGAAACGTCTAAGTGTTTCATTTGCAGCATCCATGACTGTGCATCTGCTGCTTGCTCTCGTGATTACACTGGTCGCAACCGATAAGCCCATTCCAAAAAAACAGGCTCCTGAAATCATGGATGTTGTGCTACTTGACCCGGAAACAACACCCAAAAAAAACCCTTCAAAAGATGCAAAAACCATCTCCAACCGAAGTGCGGAAGGTGGCAATAGCAAAGCAAAAGATCGTCGAACCCGTACAGCCAAGGCACCGATCACAGGTCCTCAACAAAAAAGAAAACCAACACCGGATATGCCAACACCACCCAAACAGGCGCAAATGCCTACGCCAAAACAGAATCAAAGAACTCGAACACTGGCAAAACGTGATCTGAAACTCGCACCAAACCAGCCACCTGAAATGCCTAAAAAACCGACAAAAAAAGTTGCAGAACCAAATTTTAAAAACATCCCGCTTAGCAATCTGATGCCTTCAAGCATGGCATTGGCTGAACTCTCCCGCGACTTTGAAAGAGAGCGGCGCATGAAACAGTTTTTAAACAAAGAAGCGGATATCCCGGTCAACACAAAAGAGGCAAAATATGCGCCTTATATGCAATCAATGGTTCGTTCACTGGAAGAACAGTGGCGGCCGGGTGGGCGTTCTGATTTTGCGCAATTTCCGGAAGATGCCCGCAAACTTCTCATGCGCATCACCATTGAAAGTAATGGCTCATTAAGCAATTTGGAAATCTTGCGTCCAAGCCCGATCAATGCTCTGAATGACAGTGCCATTGCCGCCATTCACGCAGCCGCACCATTCAAACCTTTGCCTAGCTCCTGGGGGCTGGACCGGGTTCACATCCCACTTATTTTCGAAGTATTTGAGGATAAGTTTGTCTTCCGCCAGCTCTGAAACGCTCTTAGGCTGGTATCAAAAAGAGGCTAGGGCACTGCCCTGGCGTGACACGACTGACCCTTACAAAATCTGGATCTCCGAAATCATGTTACAACAGACACAGGTGAAAACAGTTCTGCCACGATATTTACAATGGTTTGAGATATTCCCTGATGTTCATTCACTCGCATCAGCAAATTTGGATGCCGTCCTCAAAGCCTGGGAAGGCCTTGGTTACTACCGCCGGGCACGGTTTATTCACCAGTCTGCTAACATTATTGTTACGCAACACTATGGACATTTCCCGGAAGAGTTCGATGCCATCATGGCATTGCCCGGCATTGGCCGATCAACGGCTGGAGCCATTGCATCTTTCTCATTTTCTCAATCAACACCCGTGCTCGATGGCAATGTAAAACGGGTTTTAAAACGCTGGTATGGCAATCCTGATGCACCGGATAAACAACTCTGGGTATGGGCACAGAAAGCCATTGACACATCGAACAGTCCTGCAGACTGGAATCAGGCCATGATGGAGCTGGGCGCAAGCCTCTGCTCTCCACAAAATCCTGATTGTTCATCCTGCCCAATGCATCAGTATTGCAAAGCTGCATTTCAAATTGAACAATCAAGTGCCGTTAAAAAAATCACGGTTAAAAACCTGCACTGGCGTGTGGATCTGCATACCAGTCCTGAGCGAGGTATCTGGCTCACTCAGCGCCCCGACTCCGGCATCTGGGCAGGCCTATGGACGCCACCGATCACAGAACTGGATCAATTGCCAGAGACACCACCCTGCTATATCCATATACTCACGCATCGTCGCTTACATCTGTACGGCCATACTTCAAATCATTCTCCCAGCGGAGATGGCCAGTGGATTTCAGATATCAGCCAGTTTGCATTGCCCACTGGAATCCACCGCTTGCTCGAAAAGCATGAACAAACTTAAGCAATGGTAATTTGCTTTGAGAGGTAAACATCCTGAATGGCGTGAAGAAGCTTCACACCCTCTTTCATCGGCTTCTGAAACGCTTTGCGACCTGAGATCAAGCCCATGCCACCTGCCCGTTTGTTGATTACAGCCGTTGCCACCGCTTGTCCAAGATCATCGCCGCCTGATGCACCTCCGGAATTAATCAGTCCAATACGGCCCATATAACAATTGGCCACCTGATACCGCACCAGATCAATCGGATGATCAGATGTAAGTTTTTCATAAACAAGCGGATGGGTTTTCCCAAAATGGATTGCATTATAACCGCCATTCCCCTCAGCCTGCTTCTGCTTGATGATGTCAGCCTCAATGGTAGCGGCCAGATGATTGGCCTGCCCTGTAAGGTCGGCAGCCGCATGATAATCGACACCCTCATGTTTAAAGGCCGAATTGCGCAGATAGGCCCACAAAATCGTGACCATGCCCAGTTCATGCGCTCTGGCAAAGGCATCACTGATTTCCTGAATCTGGCGACGTGACTCCGGTGAACCGAAATAGACTGTTGCACCGACTGCAACTGCCCCCATATCGAATGCCTGCTCAACACTGGCAAACAGGGTCTGATCATAAACAGCAGGATAGGTAAGAATTTCATTGTGATTGATCTTCACAATGAACGGGATTTTATGAGCATACTTTCGACTTACGGAGCCCAGCACGCCCAACGTAGAGGCCACTGCATTGCAGCCACCTTCCATGGCAAGCTTGATGATGTTTTCAGGATCGAAATAGATCGGATTCGGAGCAAACGAAGCACCTCCGGAATGCTCCACGCCCTGATCAACGGGTAAAATGGAGAGGCAACCTGAGCCTGCAAGCCGACCATGATCAAATATCGTTTGCAGACTACGTAATACACCGGGTTTTCGATCGCTGGAAGCCATAACACGATCCACATAATCCGGCCCGGGAAGGTGCAACATACTCTTGTCGATCGTTTTGCATGTATGCGAAAGAAGATTCTCTGCTCTATCACCCAGAATCTCATCCAATTGTGATTCGATATTGCTCATGATTACCCCCTGTATAAAAACGAACCAAGACGACCTAAAATAAACTTTCAGGACTGTTTCGTTAGCTTAGTTCAAATAAAGACATCTTGCAGATGGCAACCACCGAAAAGTGACGAATTACCATCCGAACGATACAGTGAGCCTGTGAAACGTCTGATCTTCATCCTTCTGCTTCTTATGCCTCTGGCATCCCATGCTGCCAAATCCGAGGCAGGCATGATTGTAGCAGCTCACCCACTGGCTGCCGAAGCAGGTGTGAAAATGCTGGAAAGAGGTGGCAATGCCTTTGATGCAGCCGCCGCTACTGCCCTCGCCCTCGGGGTTGCTGAGCCGGGTTCATCCGGCATCGGCGGTGGTGGCTTTTTTCTACTCTATATCGCCAAAGAAGATCGCTATGTGATGCTTGATGCGCGTGAGACATCGCCCAGCCTTGCGGGCCATGGTGAAGTATATAAAACTCAATCAAGCATCGATGGCCCACAATCCGCAGGTGTGCCCGGTCTGGCCGCTGGCGTGGATCGGCTCGTTTCAAAATATGGCAAACTAAAACGTAGCGATGTGACGGCACCTGCCATCCGGATTGCCCGTGATGGTTTTAAAATCAGCTCAAGACTTGCTGACATGATCAAATGGCGTGGTAAAGTGTTTAACGATACCGCCCGCAGTATCTTTCTAAAAAATGAAGGTGAAATCATTCGTCAGCCTGCACTGGCTGAAACACTTATTCGCTTTGCCAAAGCTGGAGCTCAGGATTTTTATCACGGCGAAACAGCAGGAAGGCTTGTCGCGGACATCAAACAACAGGGTGGCCTGATCCGGCTTGAAGATATGGCTGCCTACAAAGTGATCGAACGCGAGCCTGTCACGTTTGCCTGGCAAGGCTACCACTTCATTTCAGCCGCGCTTCCTTCCTCCGGTGGCATGACCCTGGCACATATCTTTGGCCAACTTGAAAACGACAATCTGAAATCATTCAACCCAACTGACCGAACACATCTGCTCATTGAATCGATGAAACGTGCCTACCGTGACCGCAATGAACATCTGGGCGATCAGGATTATGTTTCGATCCCTGATGACTACCTTGATCCGAAACGTTTAAAAAAACTGCGAGACTCAATCAAGAGCAATCAGGCAACAGCATCTTCTAAGCTCACAGGCTTTGCCGAACCCATGGGCGCGAGTGTCGATACCACTCATTTCTCAGTGATCGATCGTGAAGGCAACATGGTCTCAGCCACACTCTCCATCAATTATGGTTTTGGTTCCGCTTATGTTTCACCCTCCACGGGCATCCTCTTAAATGACGAGATGGATGATTTTGCCACCCAACCCGGCAAAGCCAATGCTTACGGATTGGTGCAGGGTAAAGCCAATGCAGTCGCACCGGGCAAACGTATGTTGTCGAGCATGACACCAACTTTTGTTATCGGCCCTGATCGCACCTTGATTGTCGGCACACCTGGTGGCTCTCGAATCATTAGCATGGTCATGCTTGCATCACTTGGTTTTGCATTAAATGACTCTGCTTCGGATAGCTGGGTTAATGCACCACGTTTTCATCACCAGTTTTTGCCTGATGTCGTCCAGCATGAAAAAGGCGCATTCACACCGGAAATGGCTACCGAATTAATTGACCGTGGACATATGCTTAAAGAGATTCGTCATTACGGTAATATGCATGCAATTATGCTGAACAAAAAAACAGGCCAACTAACAGGCATCGCCGACAAACGCGGTGAAGGCAGAAGTATTTCAACAGGTAACAAGGTAAACTGACCATGCTTCAGAAACTCAAAAACATGTGGAACAAAAGCGATACAGCAAATGCAACCAACAAAGAGCATGATATTTCGCTCGCCATCACTGCCGTCATGGTCGAAATCATGCATATCGATGGCAAACTGGATGAGGCTGAACATAACGAAATCATCACAGCTGTAGAAAAACGTTTCGGACTTTCAACTCAGGAGGTGCACGAACTTGTCGAACAAGCCAAAAAGGAAGTGGGAAATGCAAACGACATGCACCAGTTCACCTCGCAGATCATCAAACATTATACCACTGAAGAGCGAATCGACTTCTTAAAAGAACTCTGGCAGATCGCTATGGCCGATGGTCATGTTGACCCCTATGAGGAGCAGCTTATCCGCCGTACTGCCGAACTGATTGGTGTTTATCATCGTGAATTTATTGAAGCCAAGATTGCAGCACGTAAAGCGAGTTAAAATCACACTTAAATAACCGTATCCAATTTACTGCCAAGCTCAGGAATCATCACAACATCTGCGCGAAGATCATAAACCAGATACTCAAAGTGGTTCCGTCTTCCTGAACTTACCACCTGCCCTTGCCGCACTTCGATGGCCTCAACATCAATGACTGGCTCAACAAGCGCTGGCCGACTATTTTCAGAATGCACAGAACCCATCTCCTGCCCGCTTCGATGATCAGGCAGCAGTGAATATCCGGGGCCGGGCTCATATTTCAGACCCATCGCCAGCGTCAGTTCCATATCAGTTCATAGGCTCCACCCATACATAACAAAGCACCGGAAAAATTTTCCCTGTTTGAGAAGCCCACACGGCAATTTATTCCCATGCAGCAACAAGAGATTTTCCAGGTAAATTTTGTTTTTCGCTTAAGTATCAGCTAGTTAAATCTATTTCAAATCACCTCCAAACAGTTTTTGAACAACCTGTTGAAGTGTAAAGTGCATAAAAGATGCCGAATAATTTTTTATAACCCCAAACAAGCATTCACAAGCCATGTTTGAATCATTGCACTGACGAATTGTGAATGGACACAACCGAATTCTGTGTTTAAGCTTTAATATACAATATGGAGGGATTATGTCCGTATATTATAAGAAAACATGAGAAGTATTCTCCTCTATCAACGTTATTATACATACAAGGGGATAGTTAATGTATCAAAATGATAAAGCCATTGCTTTTGGAGCACTGGCATCTGTAATCGTAGTATTTATTCTTATTGTATTATTAGCACTTTGGGGTTGGCCTAAGTACAACGTTTATAAAATGGAATTAGATGGTCAAGCAAAATTAAAAGAAGCTGAATGGTCAAAGCAAATCCTTATTGAAGATGCTAAAGCAAGAGAACAAGCCGCATTAATGCAAGCCAAAGCAAAAGTCACTCTTGCTGAAGCAGAGGGTAAAGCCAAAATCGTTCGTGCTAAAGCTGAAGGCTTAGCCGATATAGAAAGAGCAAAAGCTGCAGCAGAATCAAATTTAATTATTGGTAAATCGTTAAAAAATAATGAGGCCTATCTACGATATATTTGGATAAAGGGGCTTCAAGAGGGCAAAGGTGAAAGAATCTATATACCAACAGAAGCGGGCCTGCCAATTCTTGAAGCTGGTAAAGCTAAAAAATAGATGAAGGAAATGGAAGAACAGAAAAGGACGCTTGAAAATCAGACAAATATTGTTCTTACCATTAAATCGATAGACTCAATCGCTTTCGAGGATACTCATGATGAAACAAACCGCCGAGATGATTACCACGTGTCCTTGCGGATGTACCAGTGTCCACATTCTTACAACCCCAAGGGCTCGTTTTTATTGTCACTGCACCATCTGCCAAGCCGTTTCACGCCAAGCCTACGCGGATGATTGTCTGCAACTGGCCTCCAACGTCCATATCTCTGACGAAAGTAAAATCGAGTTTCGTTCCTACAAGTCACCGCCCGCATTCAGCAGGGGCATTTGCAAACACTGTCAGTCACCTGTCATCGCTTTCTTTAGTCCGATGCCTTTTATTCGGCTGGCATTTATACCAAGCGTCAACTATCCGCCTGCTATCAAACTACCCAAATCAAAGGGGCATATGTTCTACCGTCATCGAGTCGCTGAGATAGACGATGCTCTCCCCAAGTATGAAGGTTATTGGAGTAGCCAGTTGGCTACGGCTGCGGCGATTACACGGTCCCTTTTCTGCCATAGGGCCTAACACTGGGAATCAATTCCCTAGGTCAGGCAAGCGAATGAATCTTATATCGCAGGTCAAATAGAAAATGGATATTCCTAATAACGTACTTGAGGCTTTGCATGGCAGGCAAAAAATAAAAGCCATACAGTTGTTGCGTGAGCAACGTGGCATAGGGCTTAAAGAAGCTAAAGACATCGTGGATCAGTATTTATCCCATGATGAATTTATCTTTTCAGGTACGGGAAATAGCATGCAAAAAAATGACACAAAGAAGAAATATAAAGCCCCGTTCTTATACCTGCTGATTATAGCGGCTTTTGTATGGGCCATAGTTAACCTCGTTGAGGTGACCGGCAGCATCATTGTGTTGTGGCATCACGACGATTATCGGGAGGTAAGCTTCGTTATCAACAAGGTCCATTACAATGATGATCACGAAGCAGGTTTAACTTGGGGGTTTATTGGCAGCTTACCGGATAGTGAGGCTAGAATGTATGCTCCAAGGCTAGCCGATGCAAAGGTGTTGGGTTATCAAAAGCTACGCAAGATATATCCGGCAGGGATGCAAATGAAGGTTTGGTATAACCCGAACGTTACTGCTACGCTATTTCAGCATCGCACACTTCGTATCATTCCCTACACCCCGGACTTGGTAAGTTCAGAGCTTTCAATCGGGATTGAGCTGGTGCACCATCCTTGCCAAGCATGATAAATATCGTATTCACTTCAGCATTCGCTCATTCGCAACAGTATGCTTTAAAAAAGGAGCGTAACGCTTGAAGCCAAAAGTATTGCCCATCATATATGTCATCATTTTTGCCGTATGCATGTATCTCATAGCGTCAATGATTGATCTATTAAAAATTGAGCTGCACAACCGCGGCCTGATCTCAGTGGCTATATCCATATTTGGCGTATTCATCATATGGCTTGGTGGGTATCAATTCAAAAAAGCCTCCACAACGTTCAATCCGCTCGCACCGGAGGAGGCCACACAACTGGTAACCTCAGGTATTTACAGATATAGCCGCAACCCCATGTACATTGGCTTTTTACTGCTCTTATTGGCATGGGCGATATTTTTGGGCAGTTTGTTTGCACTTTTGGTGTTGCCAGTTTTTGTATTGCTCATCTCTATCGTCCAGATAAGACCGGAAGAGAAAGCTCTGGAAGATAAATTTGGGGACGCGTACCGTCATTACCTAAGCAGTGTCAGACGATGGATTTAAAACATCACAAGACGCACAGCCAGATAAAAATTATCAATGAGGCCAGCATGTTAGATAAGCTGTACGCGATACCCATCGTTACAGATGCAATAAAACTTCTCGAGAACAAACTACCCACAGAGCTCTATTACCACTCTGTGGAGCACACACAAAGAGTGCTAAAAAAAGCGGTTGAATTTGCCATCCACGAGAATATTGAAAGCAGGGATATCGAGATCATCGCCATCGCCGCTGCTTATCATGATACTGGTTTTACAGTTCGATACGAACAAAACGAAGCGATAGGTGCGTCCATAGCAGCCGCAGCAATGAGAAAAAATGCCTCCTACACTGAACATGAAATAGAAACCGTTGAAAAAATGATTTTATCTACAGCAGTGCTCTCTACAGATCACGGATTTAACCGCATTTCACAAACAGATTTAGCCGATTATCTTCTTGATGCAGATTTATCAATATTTGGTGATCATGATTTTTTTCGCCAATGCGAATTACTTAGAAAAGAGCGCTCTCAGGACTCCGCCTCATTTTATGAAGAGACGTCACGGATATTAGAAAACCATGTCTGGTTTACCAGTGCCGCCTCAGACCTGTTGGACAGCACAAAAGCAGAAAATGTAAGTAAATTGATAAACCTTAAGGCATCCACACCTTAAAATAAATATTTCACAATCACAGGTTTACAGTGACCATTAAAGGCAGGTCTAACACATTTTACCTTTACGTTTTAATATGACATATAGTGAAAAAATACCCAAATTTTGTGACAAGTAACAATACACTTAGGAGAAAATCGTCTGACACGAAGCCATTCGTTAATGGAGAGGCTATTCGAAGCTATAAACGATACTCAATACCAATTGATCTAAATAGAGCTCTTGTCAACACTGGTTAAGGTATTTTATTAGTCGTGGAACTGGTGGCGTGAAGGAAAGAAAAAAGTGGTGTTTAAGTTTCAATTCTTTAAGAGTATTTTGCTTAAATGTTTGTGCTTGTACGTTATTCTGGAGAATAAAAAGAAATGATCAAACATATTGTATTATGGAAATTAAAAGACAATGTGGGTGGTAGACCCAAACTGGATCATGCGCTGTGTTTAAAGGAAGCGTTAGAAAATTTAAATGGCAAAATACCGGGCATGCCTCTTCTTGAAGTAGGGGTTCATGTAAAAGACAGTGAAAGTGGCGATGATGACGCTGATGTTATCTTATACGCTGAATTTGATAACCTTGAATCATTGGAGAATTATTATTCTCACCCTGAACACGTCAAAATCAAACCTTTTGCTCAATCAATAAGAAGAGAGAGGAGGGTTATTAACTATGAAGTTAAACGCGCATAAAACTGTAGTTTTTTTTATACGATCACAAAACTCAATCGTGACTATTCAAGGAAAATCATGACTCACGCAATCACTAAAGGCACACATCACATAGGCCTTACCGTATCGAAGCTTGAAGAAAGTGCGGCATTTTTCACTTCACTTCTTGGCTGGAAAGAAGTGAAAAGAAACAATGACTATCCTGCTATATTTGTAAGTGATGGCAGTGTCATGGTTACGCTCTGGAAAAACAAAGAAAAGCCACCAACACCTTTTGATAGAAGTCGTCATATTGGTTTGCATCATGTTGCATTTGAGGTGGAAAGCGAAGCTGATCTCACCAAAATTCATGATAAGCTGATGAAAAACAAAATGACAATAGAGTTCTCTCCCGAACTGATAAGAGAGGGACCGGCAAAACATATGATCTGTTATGAACCCAGTGGCATCAGGGTGGAATTTATATGGCCCGGATGTTGAAGAACAAGCCTTGGGTACAAAAGTCATATATGACAATTTAGAAGGGTACTGCGTTTTCAAACGCCTTTACAATGTATGTAATTAAAGCATGGAGAAAGCCACGCATGGCTTTCTCCATGTCAAAAATCACACACCTGAATACTGTGCATGCACCTCTCGCGCATGCATGTTTGGCAGCTTATTCAAAGCCGCGATCAATGCTTTCGCAGAGGCCACCACAATATCAGTATCTGAACCCTGACCATTCACAATCCGGTCACCATCCTGCAAACGCACCGTCACTTCACCCTGCGCATCGGTGCCTGAAGTGATCGCATTGACTGAATAAAGCAACAACGTACTGTTCGATTCAACCAATGATTTAATGGCTTGAAAAGCTGCATCCACTGGCCCGTCACCCTGAGCTGTTGCTTTGTGAATCTCGCCATCAATTTCCAGTTCAACGGCTGCGACGGGTGCATCTTTGGTACCGGATGCGGCATGCAATGAAATCAGCTTTACGCGTTCCATATTCACTTCGGAGTCACCTGAAAGAATCACCATCAAATCTTCATCAAAGATATCTTTCTTTTTGTCTGCCAGAATTTTGAAACGTTCAAACACAGCGCCCAATTGATCAGCATCCAACGTTACACCCAATGTCTCATAGCGGGATTTCAATGCAGCACGGCCCGAATGTTTTCCCAACACCATACGATTGGTATTCCAACCGACTGATTCCGGCGTGATGATTTCGTAGGTTTTTTTATGTTTCAATACACCGTCCTGATGAATACCGGATTCATGGGCAAACGCATTTGCACCCACGATCGCCTTGTTCGGCTGAATCAGCATACCAGTGATCTGCGAAACCAATTTGGATGTAGGCACAATTTTAGTAGTATCGATGCCTGTTTCGATATCATAACGATCTGAACGGGTACGCAAAATCATCACGATCTCTTCCAGCGCTGCATTGCCCGCACGTTCACCCAATCCATTGATGGTACATTCAACCTGACGGGCTCCGTTCTCAACGGCTGCCAATGAATTGGCCACAGCCAGACCCAAATCATTATGGCAATGCACAGAGAAGATCGCCTGATCAGAATTAGGCACCCGCTGAATCAATTCTCCCATTCGTGAGCCAAACTCGTCCGGCGTCATATAACCCACCGTATCAGGAATATTGATCACACTTGCACCAGCGGCAATCGTTGCTTCAACGATGCGACACAGGAAGTCCATGTCAGAACGCCCTGCATCCTCAGCTGAAAATTCAACTTCCGGCACAGAATTTCTGGCCTGTTTCACAGATTCAACCGCACGTTCAACCACCTGATCCGGTGTCATCCGCAACTTGGCTTCCATATGAATCGGGCTGGTTGCAAGAAAAGTATGTATCCGGGCACGATCTCCAGCGGGTTTTACTGCTTCAGCAGCGCGCTCAATATCTTTTGGATGTGCACGTGCCAGCGCTGCAATTCTCGGCCCTTGCACCTCCGAAGCAATGCGATGCACCGCCTCAAAATCGCCAGGAGATGCAATCGGAAATCCCGCTTCAATAATATCAACACCGAGCGTAGCAAGAGAGTGCGCAACACGCATTTTTTCGTCAATATTCATCGAACAACCCGGTGACTGTTCGCCATCGCGTAATGTGGTATCAAAAATATACAAACGATCTGACATATCTACTCTCCTAACTTAAAAACACTCTCAGTACGTTTTTCCCGATTTCCATTTCCAAAACAGACAAAAAAAAAGCCGCAGGAAAATCCTACGGCCTGTGTTCTGTCTGCTGACTTACATCAGCAGGCACACAGGCCCATTCGCAGCAGTAGTAACTGCGTCGTTTCAAAAAAAGAAGTGAATGAGTTTTGTCTGTTCATGTGCGAGATTAAATCACTGTAACCTTTATCGGTCAATCATCTTTCGATGCAGATGTGGCCCTTTTACGACGAGCCCGGCGACGAGCCAAACGATAACGTGTTGCTTTTTGATGCTGCCATACACTCATAATCGGGCCATGCAGACAATAAATCAGCAGCCCGGCAAACAGTATTTTATAGGGATCAACCATAATCAATACAATGGCTAAAAGCATGCCAAGCAATACAGTAAAAGAGTGGCGTTTTTTAAGATCAAGATCTTTGCCTGAAATAAAACGCACACCACTCACCATCAACCATGCCAGTGATATGGCAACCACAAACCAAAGCCATGGCCAGGGCCTTTCGATCTCTTCACCCGACACATGAAAAAAACCGCCCTGCTCATGAAACAACACCGCTGTTGCAATCAATAATGCAGTCCCCGGTGTGGGCAAACCCTGAAAATAACGTTTATCCTGATTGGCCAACTGAACATTAAAACGTGCCAATCTTAAAGCAGCACAGGCAGTAATCAGAAACGCTGCCAACCAACCAAATTTATGCAAAGGCTCCAAAGCCCATAAATAAAGCAATACTGCGGGTGCAAGGCCAAAAGAAACCATATCGCACAGAGAATCTAATTCCGCACCAAACGCGGTTTCGGCATTGAGCAGTCTCGCCACGCGCCCATCCAGCATATCAAACACAGCAGCAGCTAAAATTGCCCAGGCCGCAAGCTCATGTTTCCCTTGAATCGCAGCAATCAAGGCATAAAACCCCGCAAACAAACCCATAATCGTGAAGAAACTTGGCAACAGATAAATTCCACGCCTTGTCATCAAACGTTTATGCGCGTTTGTCACTGATGCATCTCCATCTTGCACATCTCCATCTCACACCTCTCCATGTTACACATCAACTTTACGTGCAATAATAGTTTCTCCCGAAACCACACGATCTCCCAAAGCAACACAAAGTTCATAGCCGGCAGGAATCTCACAATCCACCCGCGATCCAAAACGAATCATACCAACCCGTTGCCCAATTTTTACATGTGTCCCCACTGTTGTATAAGAGACTATCCTACGTGCAACCAAACCTGCAATCTGAGTGAATGCGATTTTACTGCCATCATCTGTTTGCATTTCAAATCGATTACGCTCGTTGTTTTCGCTTGCTGAATCGAAACTGGCATTCACAAATTGCCCCGGCGTATATTGTATGTTTGTAATCTCCCCGGACATCGGTGCCCGGTTCACATGCACATCAAACACATTCATAAAGATATCAACACGCAAACCTGATTCGCTCTCATTTACGCGCACCACTTTACCATCTGCCGGGCACACAAACAGCCCCTCACCTTCAGGCAGTTGCCGTTCGGGATCCCGAAAAAAATTCAGCATGAACACCAACAACAGACCCAAAATACCTGCGGCTATCCACCAGCATAACACGATTGCTGCAATCACAAGCAACAGTGTGGGAATTAAAAAAGGCCAGCCTTCGGGAGCAAGCGGGATTGCGCCACGTGGGTGGCCGGAAATAGCTTCTTTTACACTCATAAGCCGCAGTCTACATACAGGCTGCCAAATGCCCAAGAAAACAGAATACACCATGCTACATTCGCGTATAATGGCTATCCATTTTTTCTCTTTTCATCTACAGTTCCCCTATATGAAACCGAATAATGAGAATCTTCTCCGTGTATACCAGGACTTGCACAAAATCTTCCCTGAAGACTTGCATATTGCGCGTCCACTTATTCAAATGTTGAAAACCGCAAATGATTCTGAACAGGCAAGAGACCTGGCCATGGGCATGGCACGCCGAATGCTGGCCAAAGGCCGCCCTGGTGATTCACTTAGTTTTCTTGAAATCTGCAAACTTCTTGAACATCCCGATAAAAATGAAATTGAAGCCATGGTCAGTATTGCACAGCTCACCGTTGACGGCCCCATCGACATGGAAACAGGGACAGGCAAAACGTTCATGCTTATCGATCAGCTCTCTGATCATGAAACACTTGATTTTCTCGAACATGGTCGCCTCATTGAAATTAAAGAAGGTACGGATATTGTCCAACAGGGAGAGGTCAATCAGAATTTTTACCTGATTCTAAGAGGTAACATGCAAGTCCACATGACTTCAAAAACAGGGCATCGGATTGACGTGAGCATGCTGGAGGCTGGCCATTTTTTTGGTGAATTTGCCTGTGTATATAAACTCCCTCGTTCAGCGACGGTCACAGCTAAAGAAAATGCGCTGGTACTCGAATTCTCTGATACTGCAATATCTCAATTGATGCAACGATCCCCCATTGCCGGCGAACGGCTCATGCAGATTATACAAACCCGTCTGATTCACTCGCTGTCATTCAGCCATCCTGCCATGTCTGAACTACCTGAAACGGATAGGAAATGGTTGGCAGAAGAGTCTCACCTGCTTGAGTTTCAAGGTGATTCACTGATCACGCGTGATGGCGAAATGCCCGATCGCTGCTGCGTTATTGTATATGGCACTGCCACAGCGCAACACACCGTAGATGGAAAGACCATCGAGTTGATCATGAACGCAGGTGAAATGTTTGGTGATCTGAATCCATATTTAAACCTGCCGCCGAAAACAACAGTACACACCAATGGCCGCACTCTTATATGCAGTATACCTAAAGAAGTTTTTCGATCTTTCATGAATGCTTATGGTAATTTTGAACAATGGGTCGAAGCTCATGGAAAAAAACGCCTTCAAAAGTTGAAAGGTGATACTTCTAATTAATTAAAGACCAATGCTGTGATTCATAAGTGACAGGCTCTTATACAGCAGGATAAATATTCGGAAGGTGTTTCTCATCCATGAAGCTTATAACCAACTTTCCATAAAGTCATGGAAGCGTATAAATGAACATTGAGCCAAATATCACGCTTTCATCAGCGATTCTTTTGCTAGGCAGCGTGAACAGCATGCTTATCTCATTTTTTTTACTTTTTTTTCAAAAAAGCAATGTCCATACCAATCGCTACCTAGCTTTTATATTACTTTTTCTCGGTATGGACCTGTTTCACCAATTTCTTATTGACTCAAATTATATCTATCAGCTTCAGCCTATTATCGGTTTTTTCATGCAATTTGAAGTACTGTTTGGACCACTGCTCTACCTGTATATCCGAGGCCTGACGAATCCAGATGTGGACCCGCCTGATCGGAAAAATATGCTGCATCTTATACCAGTAGTATTAGGCATATTTCTGATGATACCGTTTTATATACTTGGATTTAAAGAGAAGCTTGAATTTATCCAACACGGTTATAATTTTGGCAAATTGACAGGTACAGTCGGCATCACTATTCCTGCCTACATGATCATAGGTACTTTATCCTTTACCCTTTATCTCGGGTTTTCTATTAAATTATTTTTTGCGCACCGAAAAAAAATTGCCAACTATTTTTCATATCGCGAAAAAATCACCTTAGACTGGTTGCGTAATATTTTTATTGTCATGGTTTTATATTGGCTGTTTATGGCGACCTACATAGCCCTCATGGGCTCGGCTGAGCTAAATAAGCAGATTATAGATGCATTGATGCTGTTCACCGTAGTCGCCGTACATTATCTAGGCATAAAAGGGCTGCTTCAACCCAAAGTTTACAGCCGTAAAAAACGAACCCGGTCAATCAGGGCTTTACTGGATACTGAACACAAACCTCAGCCTTCAGCCACAGGGCCGGAAAAAAGTACCGTAAAATATATAAAATCAGCGTTGAGTGATGAGGATTCAGAAAGAATCATCAAGCGTCTAAAATCAGTGTTAAAAGAAGACAAACTCTATCTGGATAGCTGTCTTACGCTGCCTGATTTGGCCGAAAAGATCTCCGTATCATCAAACTATTTATCTCAGGTGATCAATGAACGTTTAGGCATGAACTTTTTTGATTATATAAATTCTCATCGTATTGAAATAGCCAAACATTTATTGCTGAACCCGCTGCCACATACACCAACCATACTGGATATCGCAATGGAATCGGCCTTTAATTCTAAATCAGCTTTTTATACTGCATTCAAAAAACACACGGGGCTTACACCTGCCCAGTATAAGAAAAAACAATCGCCCATCAGCTAAGGGCATTTTGAAAAACTACGTGCATGTGGTTTTGGCAGAGCATCCCTAACATTCCACATGTATTCTCTCCATACAGATCAAGACGTTTCAATACATTCAACGCAGAAAACTTCTACACAAGTTTCAGTCCAAACGGGAACATCATTACAGCTGCTGATCTAAGAGCTGAAAGCCCCAATTAATTCATGCTGTATAGCGGTAAATGTCGTACACTTATAAGTCCTCGCCTGTAGGTCAGGACTCTTCAAATAAAAAACTTTTGCACTATGCACATCGGAATTCAAAAGCCAGCGGTTAATTTAGCTCAATAAATTGAATTCCATCGACCAAAAAATTTATATAAGGATACTGATATGAAAGTGGTCAAACAACAAGATAGACGTCAGGAAGTTGAACGGCTTCTTGGTTCACCCGTTGACATCACAGAACTAAAAAACAGGCATATAATCTGTTCTTATGCGTTTGAAGCAAAAATCGACCCCGACTATTTGCGTGCAGCGGGGCATACAACAGCAGACCTTTTCACACTCGGTCTCTGGGAAATAGTAGGAAGCCCTGCTGAAGGTTATGCAGGGCGTAAACGCAAAGCATCCATCGAATATAACAAGCATGATCAAATCGTAAATGTCCGTGATAATGTTTAATCAGCAAACAAAACAAACTGTAGAAGGCCAAGAGCTCTTAAAGCCCTTGGATCTCTTCGAAAGAAAAACAATGCTCTGCGTTGAAACCATAAAAAACTTGATGCTTTTCGTCTTGGCCGTCATGATCTTTTATGGGTGTGTTGGCTTCGCAATAGATCAGCAACCGGGTTCTTCGATAAGGGAGCATCACGACAGGGCGGATAGCAGTACATCTTTACCCGTTCTTGTGAAACAGTGATGAGTCTGGAGGTTATCATGAAAAAGACTCAACCGGTCTCCATCATCGTCATCTCTCTGGTGACACTACTTTCTATGTTACCACTAACCGCTCAGGCTGATGAACCGACCGCGGATAAAACACGAACCTCAAAAATACTGAACATCGTCGATGACCTCTGGCGCGGAAAGTCATCGCACGCCGTCACCACCATGCGTGTTAAAACTGCGCACTACACCCGCACCATGCGTATGGAGGGGTGGTCCAAGGGTAAAGAGAAAACACTGTTCCGCATATTGGAACCGCTACGTGAAAAGGGCACGGTCACACTCAAATCAGGCACCCATATTTTCACCTATCTGCCCAAAACAGACCGCACCATCCGCCTCACCAGCGGCATGATGATGGGTGCGTGGATGGGCAGCCACCTGACCAATGACGATCTGGTGAAAGAGGCTCGGCTTGAAGAGGATTACGACGCAGCTATCACGTTTGAGGGCAGACGTGATGGAAAAGAGCTGATCGAATTCACTCTCATCCCCAAAGTCGATGCCGCTGTGGTCTGGGGCAAGGTGCTGCTGACCATTTTTGCCGATACTTATACACCCGTCACCCAGCGCTATTACGACGAAGATATGCAGCTTGCCCGCACCTTCACCTTTACCGACATGAAGATGCTGGGTGGCAGAGAGCGGCCTGCCGTGTTTCGTGTGGTGCCTGCTGACAAACCGGATGAATTCACCGAATTCACTTATGAATCACTGGAATTTAACTTGAAGCTAAGCGACAGGCTCTTTTCGAAAGCCAGTCTGACGAAGCGCTGAACATGAACATCATCAGCCTCGCTTCACGTAATGTCCGCCGTAACTGGCAGCGCTCACTGGTCACCACACTGGCCATGGCTTTTGCCAGTACCATCATCATTTTTTATGGTGCATTGATGGAGGGTATGGTGCGGGGTAGCGAACACAATGCCGTAGCGATGAGCTCTGGAGATATTCAAATTCATGCCAAGGATTATCGAGATGATCCCGATCTTTATAAACGCATCATTGAACCTGATCTACTGACGCATAAAATCAGAGACGCTGGTTTTCGTGCCGCAGCACGTATTTACGGTTTTGGCCTGATGGCGACAGACTCCAGCTCTTCCGGTGTACAACTGCGTGGGCTGGATCTGCAACATGAACAGGAAGTCTCTGAAATTGACCAACATCTGATGTCCGGCACATGGCTGCGCAACGATGATTCGCATGGCGTCGTGATTGGCAAAAAGCTTGCCCGCCAGCTGGGTGTTGCTCTGGGTGATGAACTCACCTTTATCGGCCAGACGGCGGATGGTTATATGGCTAACGATATATTTAAAGTGCGTGGCATTCTGAAAGCGGTGTCCACCGCGATCGATAGTGCGGGTGTATTCATGCCTGAAGAAAGCCTGCGCGAACTGCTTACTCTGCCAGAGGGTGCCCATGAAATTGTCGTGATAAGAGATGATCCCACTGTAGACTTGAAGGTCGCCACACAAGAAGTCGCGGCACTGGCTCCGGCTTATGAAGTATTAAACTGGCAACAGCTGATGCCTGTGATCGCCCGTTTTCTTGAAACAGCCAATGTGCAAACCCTGATCATGATGATTTTTACCTATATCGCGGTTGCATCGGTGGTACTCAACGCCATGTTAATGAGCGTGTTTGAACGTATTCATGAGTTTGGTGTCATGAAAGCTATCGGCGTGCGCCCCTGGCAACTGGTGCGACTGATTTATGCCGAAACCATACTGCAAACATGCATCGCGAGTCTTTTTAGCCTTGGGGCCGGTTGGCTGATTGCATCCCATTATCAAAAGCATGGCATGGATATGAGCGCACTTGCTGGCGATATCTCCTTTGCAGGCATCGCGATGGATCCTATTTGGTATGCTTACATCACGCCCGAAGTGCTCATCACACCCATCCTGTTTCTGTTTATTCTTGCAGCACTGGCGGTGATTTATCCCGCAATCAAAGTAGCACTTATTCGCCCGCTTGATGCGATTCACTATCAATGATTCACGATCAACAAAACTTAATGCGGAGATGGAGGTTAGCATGAATCTGAACAGACTCGCATGGCGAAACCTCTGGCGGCGTAAACGCCGCACCATGATCACCGGGTTTTCAGTTGCTTTTGGCGTGATGCTCGCAGTGACTTTTACTGGAGCTGGTGACTATTTTTATACTCGCATGATTGATGCCGGGGCCAGCATGGGCATGGGGCATGTCACCATTGAAGCGGTTGATTATCATCGGGCGCCGAGCCTTAAAAAACGACTTCAACATGTGGAAAGCTTACGTGAAAAAGCACTCCAGTTACCGCAGGTTAGCGATGTGATGACCCGCATCACTGGTCAGGCGATGTTTGCCAGTGCCAGTAAAAGCGTGGGTGGCATGTTCATTGCCGTTGACCCGGCTCAGGAAAATTCTGAAAACAATCTGTTTATTCGCTCCATCATTGAAGGAAGCATGCTCTCCAGCCCCGAAGGTCGCAATATCATTGTCGGCTCCAAACTGGCTCAAAAACTGCACCTGCGTATGGGCAAAAAAGTAGTTTATACCACCACCGATGTGCACGGCGAGATTGTCAGCGCCATTGCCCGGGTGAGTGGCATCTTTGAAACCGGTATCAGCGAAGTCGATGGTGCCATGGCAATGTTGCCCATTCATAGTGTACAAAAGGTACTCGGTTACCAAGTCGATGAAGCAACACTGCTCGGTATCATTCTTAAAGATCAGCGCTTCTCTAAATCCATGCGCGATAAACTTGCCGCCATGCCCCTCTATTCAAAGGCCGAGGTGTTAAGCTGGCAGCAGTCACAGCCGGAGCTGGCAGGCATGATCGCAGTGGATAAAAGCAGCAATTATATCAGCCAGCTACTCATCGGACTTTTGGTTGCAGCAGGCATTCTTAATACCATGCTCATGAGCGTGCTGGAGCGCACCCGTGAATTTGGCGTGATGATGGCCGTTGGCATGGCACCCGGCGCACTGTTTCGCCTGATTATGCTGGAATCCTTCTGGCTGGCTGTGATCGGCCTGATTGCCGGAATTATTATCACCATACCGTGGTATATCTATATGGCCAATACCGGCATTGATTTATCAGGCGCGTATGGCGACGACTTCAACTTTGCCGGCGTGCTGCTTGACCCGGTCATGAAAATTCGTCTCTTTCAGGAGAGCATCGTTGCCATCCTGCTTGGCCTTTTCACGCTGGCTTTGGCAGCCGGTGCATACCCGGCCTGGCGGGCTGGCCGAATTCCGCCTGTTGAAAGCCTGAAAACCATATGAGCAACAATATGAAGATTTACGTGAAAAACGATGCGAAAAACAACATCAAAGCCTTTTGCTAAAGTGAAAGAGAGGGGAACGTTATGACAGATCAGAATAATAAACACGATACCCACAGCCCCCTGAACGCTGCTGTCCAGCACCCCATCGTACGCCTCTCCGATGTATGCAAAACCTATGAGCAGGGCAAAGTCAGGGTCAATGCCGTGCATGATGTATCGCTGGACATTCAACATGGGGATTTTGCAGCGCTGTGCGGGCCATCAGGCTCAGGAAAAACCAGCCTGTTAAACCTGATTGGCGGTCTCGATGTAAGCAGCTCAGGCACGGTCATCGTAGATGGTATTGATCTGGCTACCATCGACGGTAGCGAACTGTCAGAAGTGCGCAAAAATCGCATCGGTTTTGTGTTTCAATCCTATAACCTGATTCCGGTCATGACCGCCTATGAAAATGCTGCATTTGTCTTAAACCTGCAAGGCGTGGATGAGACGGAGTGCCGTGACCGGGTAATGGCAACACTGAAAGCTGTGGGACTGGAAGGGCTGGAAAAACGCAGACCGGACGAGATGTCAGGCGGTCAGCAGCAGCGTGTCGCCATCGCACGCGCCATCGTTACAGAACCAGCCATTGTTCTGGCCGATGAACCCACCGCCAATGTCGATTCACACACCGCTGAATCACTGCTTGATCTGATGGAACAACTCAACCGCCAGCAAGGGGTCACCTTTCTCTTCTCCACCCATGATCAGCATGTGATGGACCGGGCACGCCGGATTATCCAGATGCATGATGGAAAGGTGGCATCAGATCATGCGCAAGCCGGATGACACCCAGCACCAAAATCATTTTCTCGTGCTGCCTGCTACTGCTCTCTGTTGCCAGCCTGCCTCAAGCATCCCATGCCTTTTATACATGGGGCGATCAGAGCAGTTCCGAAGAAGGCGATAAAACAACTTCCGGAGAATTGCGCGGGCTACTTCGGGGCTTTGGTATTGCGCTGCAAAATCCGGATAGCCCCGCCCTGTTTGATCAAAAAAATATCGCCGGTGCCGGTGTCGTTGCCAGACTCATGCTCGATGCCGATCTTGCTCAGCCACTTTCATTTGAGATGCATGCCGTGCAGGGTTATATACCCAACGACCTCCAGTCCGGCGGTAGCCGCCTGCCTATAGCACCGGGCGTGGAACGCAGCGACGCACTGGACTGGAGCTTTGCCAATCGTCAGGCCCACCTGCTGATTGATCGTCTGAACATGCAATACACATCCGATCAACTGCATATCAAGTTGGGGCGTCAGCCGGTTAATCTGGCCGCCACGCTCTTTTTTACACCCAACGATTTTTTTGCCCCCTTCGCAGCGCAAACCTTCTATCGTTCATACAAACCGGGCGTGGATGCACTGCGTGCCGACATTCAGTCCGGCGGACTCTCGCAACTCTCATTGATCAGTGTGCTTGCCTACAAACAGACCCCCTCAGGCGACAGTGGCTGGAGCAACCGCCCGGATGTTAGTCGAACCTCCTACCTCGCCCGCGCCTCGACAGTATTTCAGGATTTCGAGTGGGCACTTCTTGGCGGTGTTGTGCGCAAAGACCGGGTGATCGGCGGCGATTTTCAAGGTGAGCTGTTTGAATGGCTCGGTGTCCGTGGCGAAGGACATATCAACTTCCCCGCCACCTCAAACCGCAAGCGCTACACAGAATTTTCACTGGCTCTGGAGCACCGCTGGGAGAACACGTTCACGCTGCAACTGGAGCAGTTTTATCACGGTAGTGGCAGCACATCAGTGGCTGCATACAACTCGCTGCCAGCCAGCAATAGCCAGAGCAGCTACCGGGCACGCCACTACACCGCGCTCGGAGCCAGTTATGAATTCACCGCATTATTGACAGCAAACGCAACCGCCATTCGCAACGGGGTGGATCATTCAATCCTTCTGGCACTCTATGCAACCTATTCACTTTCCGATGAATCAGAGCTGGCCCTCAATGCCAACCTCCCTTTTGGCAAAAAACCTGTTGGCCCGACCCTTCGCAGTGAGTTCGGCACGCTCCCCTACTCATTCAGCATGGAGGCGCGGATATATTTTTAGCCTGCTTTAATAAAAAGGGTATTCGGAACTTCGTATTGAAAATTGTATTTAGACATGAGTGCCAAAGAAAGACGTTGAATTTACGAAACATCAGTAGAGAGATTTAACACCTGTGCTGCATCGACCGGTTGAAATGAATGCAAAAGCGGACATTGGATGATTAGGCTATAGTCATCTTCTAATGAGGGAGAAGGTTAGTATGAGGCTTTCAATAATTGGCATGATTATTTTAGTGCCTTCAATGGCTACAATTGAAACAGATTATAATTTTCTATTCCCGATTGGACTTGGTTTAGGCCTTTATTTAATTGGGAAAGGTCAAGGTAATCTTTGGGATAAATATCCAAGCCTTTTTAGACAGCCTTGGGACAAGGACTAGTTTTAAAGGAGCACACTTTATAAACCTGCCGATGCATCAAAACTACTTGGGAGAGCACCTGTAAAAGTGGTTGTATGCACAAGCAAACGGATATTATCCAACTTCAGATTACAGACGTACGTTAAGCACCCGGAAACTTGAAAAAAAACGCGCCACTTTTAGACTATATCACGAGGAGTTTGCAATGAGTTATGATCAGGCAATACACCACATCATGCAGGAAGATGGCGTGGAGGCGTCAACGATGATGAAGACCCCCTGTGTTCGATACAGGGGCGAGTTCATGGCGATGATGTTTGAAAAAGAGGACGCGCTTATCATTAAGGTCGCGCCCGAACGGGTCAATGAACTCATCGCTGAGGGTAAAGGCATGGAATTTAACTTTACAAAAAAACGCTTCAAAGAGTGGGTGCTTATTCCGCTTGAATTTGAAGATGACTATGAATCCTACATCCATGAGTCACTGGCATATGCAAAAAAGAAGAAAAAATAACTTACGACTGTAACATACGGACTGACTATGAAACGCATCATTATTTTTGGTAATTCCGGGGCAGGCAAGTCGACATTGGCGAAGCGCCTGTCCGACCAGCACGACCTGCCGCACCTTGATCTGGATATTCTGGCATGGAACGACACCGCGCCGCCCACAAGAGCGCCCATTGCAGAAAGTTGTGAACAGATCCACGCCTTTACCCGTGCAAACAAAAGCTGGGTGATTGAAGGGGGTTACGCCGATCTGCTCTCTATCGTCATGCCATCGGCGAACGAAATGCTATTTCTTAATCTGCCCGTCGAAACCTGTATCAGCAATGCCCGCAAGAGGCCGTGGGAACCCCACAAATATGCCTCCATTGAAAAACAGGATGAAAACCTGCCCATGCTCATCGACTGGATTGGACAATACGTTGAAAGAGATGACGCGTTCTCTTTAAAGTCTCACCGGATGCTGTTTGATGCTTTCAACGGAAAAAAGCGGGAGTATCATTCAAATGATTGCGACACATCACAAAACAGTGTGGTGAATGCGCCTGCGCCATAACACGGCATTTAAAAACATGCTATATTCACAATGGATTAAAACCCTTAAACACGATTTGATAACTTTTGGCCCAAATCGTGCTTTACTCAAACATGTTATTAGCAAAGCTACCCATCATTGTGCAGCTCTATCAACATTACAATCCAGGAGAAGCATATGAAGCAGCACTATGACATGCTTGTTGTTGGTTCCGGACCAGCCGGGCAACGGGCTGCAATTCAGGCCGCCAAGCTTGGCAAAAATGTCGGTCTGATTGAGCGCAAAGCCAAAATCGGTGGTGCAGGCCTGCAAAGTGGCACAATCCCCAGCAAGGCACTGCGTGAAGTAGCTTATGCTGTCTCTCACTCCGGATCCATGGGCATGCGCGAAGCGATTGCCAAGGATGCCACGGTACGCAGGGGCTTTCTTGCTGAAGCGATCCGTAAAAAAAATATGGTGGTCGACCAGCAGGAGTCAGTGATTCTCAATCAACTGCTGCGCAACGGCGTTGCCCTGATCCCCGGCAAAGCATCGTTTGTGGATGAGCACACCCTTACCGTACAGAAGCCGCGCGGTGAAAAAAAACTGCTGCATGCCGATGCCATTGTACTGGCAACCGGGTCACGCCCGCGCAGACCCAGACATGTCCCGTTTGATAAAGAACGGGTGCTGGACTCCACATCCATTCTTCACCTGCACCATCTGCCCAAACATCTGATCATTATCGGCGGCGGCGTGATCGCCTGTGAATTTGCCTGTATATTCGCCGCACTCAATGTGCAGGTCACGATGATTGACCCACACCCCCAGATTTTGACATTTTTAAGCGAGGATATCGCCATACGCCTCTCCAACGCGATGTTTTCAATGGGCATCGAGTTTCACATGCAAACCGAGGTGAAAAGTATTGAGCTCATTGATGATGGCGTGCGGGTGCATACCAGTGCTGAGCAGATTCTGGAGAGTGACTGCCTGCTCTACGCCATGGGCAGAGAAGCCAATATTGACGATCTTGCCATCGATCAACTCGGACTCGAACAGGATAAACGCGGCTGGCTGACCGTGAACGACTATTTTCAAACCCCGATTCCGCACATCTATGCAGTCGGCGACCTGATCGGCAGACCCGCTCTGGCCGCCACAGGCATGGAGCAGGGGCGTATCGCCGCCATCCATGCCTGCGATGCCAAATCCACCTTGACAGCCGATCACTTGCCCATGGCCATCTATACCATTCCCGAAATCTCTTTTGTCGGCCAGACCGAAGCTCAGTTAAAGAAACAGAATGTCGATTATGTGGCAGGCCTTGGCCACTTCAAAGAGAGCGCCCGCGGACAAATCATTGGTGATAATGATGGCATGCTCAAGCTGCTGGTAGACCGTCAATCACGAAAAATTCTGGGTGTACATATCATCGGCGAATCAGCCAGTGAACTGGTACATATTGGTCAAATCGTCATGAACCTCGGTGCAACCGTTGACTGTCTGGTTGAAAATGTTTTCAATTACCCAACGCTCGCCGAGTGTTACAAGATGGCCGCACTTGAGTGCATCAATCAGCTCTGAACGGCTTTTTTAACGGGCAGGCTCGCACATCAAAAAAGATGCGCTGCCAGTGCTCTTTTTTAAAACCGCTACCGAGACCATAATTTTACAATAAACTCACCCCAAAAGGCCCAAAACTGCCTTTTAGTCCATAGATTTTTGCAAAAAATAGGCCATTTTTAAACAAACCTTCAATTTTTGCCCGCTTTTGCAATCATCTTTTTCAAATATTTCCAGTTGACTTTGAGAGGCCTTTTCATAGATGATAACAAATGTTAAGGGGCCATCCGATCAAAGGATATACGATGAATGTAACGCTGACAGAACAAGAGAAGATCAAATTATTAAATTCCGATGATGTCTTTGCAGTCATGCAAAAGATTCTTCATCGTGAGAACAAAATTGATAAAGAGAAAGAGCACTTCTGGATCATCGGCCTGAATACAGCCAATCGAATCCTGTTTATCGAGCTGATCAGTATGGGCAGCGTCAAATCGACCACCGTTGAACCGATGAACGTGTTCAGGGTCTCCGTTCTGAAAGGTGCCACACAGGTGATTCTCTGCCACAACCATCCCAGTGGTGAGTTAAAACCCTCTGAGGGAGACAAAAATGTCACCGACCGCCTGATTCAGGTGGGCCGAATCCTCGGTATTGAAGTGATCGACCACTTGATTATCTCCCTGAACTCCTACCTGAGCTTCGGTGACCTCGGACTGCTCGAAGAGCTGCGCAACAGCACCGAATACATCCCCACCTTTGAAAAAATTCAAAAGATCAAGAAAGAGCAGCAGAAACTGAGGCGGGAGGCCGTAAAAGTTGCCGAAGAGAAGGGATTGAAAAAAGGGAGAAAAGAGATGGCAAAATCAATGAAAAAAGATGGCTTTTCTATTGAGGTCATCAAAAAACACACCAAACTTTCCCAACAAGAAATTGAAAAACTTTAAGCCCATTAAGTATAAATAATGCTGCTCTCAACTGATCAACACCCTGCTTCATCTTGGAATCAATGGCCTGTTACGATACTTCCAACATTTGAAAAAGGTAAGATAGATGTTAGTTCTCATTGATGAGAGTGGTTGTTCCGGGTTTAAAGTAACATCTGGATCTACTGCGCACTTTATTGCAGTTATGGTCATTTTCGATTCATTTGATGAAGCAGAAAACACAAGCAAAGCAATTAGTCGTTATCGAGAACAAAACAAACTCAGACGAATCGATAGGGTCAGACTCGATCGATTTTATTGTTTTCACGATACTTCTTCGATTTCCTGTCACCACCCCTCCCTTTCGGCTTGGTCTGTCTGGCCGTCAACGCTTCAATTCTGTCTTTAAATCGACTTGTGCCCAAAACCCAGGACTTGTTTGTCGCATCCCTGATTTCATCAAGTTCACCAGCTTCAATAGGGCTGTTAAATAAAC
>JAJFLC010000019.1 GCA_021772895.1 Mariprofundaceae bacterium
TGGTGTTCCCAAAGAGCATTTTCCATTGTTTTTGAAGGAGTGTGAGTGGCGTTTTAACAACAGTGAGCCAAGAGGCCAATTAAGTCAGTTAAAACAATGGGTTAAAATGAATAGTAACTAGTTATCTGGGACAGCCCCAAACAAATATTTAAACGAACACCGTTGTCAGTAAAAATGATCGGAAGAATCAATCAATCGCATGCAAAATTGTTTCACATGCTTTTTTAGCATCATCAAACAACATCATCGTTTTATCCATATAAAACAGATCATTATCCAAACCGGCATAACCAACCGAAAGAGAACGTTTTACCACCAGTACATGGTTCGCTTTGGTCACTTCCAGAATGGGCATCCCATAGATCGGGCTACTTGAATCCGTTTTAGCTGCCGGGTTCACCACATCATTGGCACCAAGAACAAGCGCAACATCTGTATCAGAAAACTCCGGATTGATCTCATCCATTTCATAGACAATATCATAAGGCACATCGGCTTCTGCCAGCAATACGTTCATATGCCCGGGCATACGCCCTGCGACCGGATGAATGGCAAACTTCACATTCACACCAGAAGCAATCAAACTATCCACCACCTCTTTCAAAGCATGCTGAGCACGGGCAACGGCCAGTCCATAACCAGGAACAATGATCACGCTGCGGGCATTTTTAAGTAAAAAGGCTGCATCTTCAGCCGCACCTGCCTGAACCGGACGATCACCCACTGTTGCAGCCCCGCCAACCGTACTTGCCTGCCCACCAAAACCACCAAGAAGTACGTTGAAAAGTGATCGATTCATCGCCTTACACATGATGTAAGAAAGAATCGCACCGGATGATCCCACCAGCGCACCCGCAATAATTAACATATTATTGCCAAGCGTAAATCCGATACCTGCAGCTGCCCAACCCGAATAAGAGTTCAGCATCGAGACAATCACAGGCATATCCGCGCCACCAATTGGTATGATCAGCAATACACCCAAAACAAGTGCAATCGCCAACATCAACAGGAATGAAGACCAGCTCGGATCTATACAGAACACGATACCTGCAATCATCATAACAATGCCAAGCATCAGGTTTACAAAATGCTGACCTTTGAATGTGACAGGCGTGCCTGAAAGCAGACCCTGTAATTTAGCAAAGGCCACAAGGGAAGCTGTGAATGTAATCGCACCAATAAACGTGCCAAGGAACAATTCAATTCGGCTCGCCAGATGCAAACCGCCATCGTCAGCAGCAATACCATAGGCAGCCGGATCATAAACGGCGGAAACAGCAATCAATACCGCTGCCAAACCCACCAGTGAATGCATAAAAGCCACCAGTTGCGGCATATGTGTCATCGGAATTTTACGTGCAACCGAACCACCCGCCACAGCACCTACGGCCAATGCACCCAGGATCCATGCATAGTTTTGCACACCAGGCAGCTGAAGTGTGACCAGCACAGCAATCAGCATGCCGATCATACCAAAGAGATTTCCACGACGGGATGATTCAGGTGAAGAGAGCCCTTTCAAGGCCAGAATAATCAATACCGCAGCGATCAGATAGGCCAATGCCACCATGTTTGCACTCATGATCATCCCCTTACTGCCGCTTCTTGAACATAGCTAACATTCTTTGTGTCACCATGAAACCGCCAAAAATATTCACACCGGCAAGCCCAACAGCGATCAAACCCAGCACCGTTGCCAGATTCATTTCGACCGGACCTGCGGCCAAAATCGCACCCACAATGACAATGCTTGAGATTGCGTTGGTTACACTCATCAAAGGTGTATGCAGTGCGGGTGTAACATTCCATACCACGTGATAACCAACAAAGATCGCCAACACAAACACGGTAAAAGAAAGAATAAACGGATCAGCTGAACTCTGGGCTGTTTGTGTGGCAGCCTGTGCGCTATCAATCATAGCCTGACTCATGCCTTTCCTCCTGTTTTATCAGCAATCATCTTGCCGAAAAACTGTGTTTTTAAAACCTTTCCTTCATGACAAAGAAGCGAACCTTCAATAATTTCATCTTCCATATCAAGCTCGATTGAGCTGCTTTCAGCATCGATCATCGGCTGAATATAGTTATACATATTGCGCGCATAAAGGTTACTTGCATCCGCTGCGATCAATGCCGCGATGTTACTGATACCAATCAAGGTCACACCATTCTCTGTCTGATAAACCGCATCTAATTCTGTCAGTGGACAATTCCCACCCATTTCTGCTGCCATATCAACGATCACAGATCCCGATTTCATGTCCTTCGCAGTCTCCGCCGTAATAAGAATCGGTGCAGGTTTACCCGGAATTAACGCTGTGGTAATGACAATATCAGAAGCAATGGTATGTTCATGAATGAGTGCGGACTGTTTTTGTTTGTATGCATCTGACATCTCTTTGGCATAACCACCGGCATCTTCAGAATCTTCATCAACACCTTCTTCAAGCTGCACTTCAACAAATTTCGCGCCCAGACTTTCAACCTGCTCTTTGGTTGCAGCACGAACATCAAAAGCCTCAACCATCGCACCCAATCGGCGTGCTGTTGCGATGGCCTGAAGGCCTGCCACGCCCGCACCCATTACCAGCACCCTGGCTGGCTGCACTGTGCCTGCGGCAGTCATCATCAATGGCATAAAACGTTTATAATGTTCCAAAGCCAGCAACACGGCTTTGTAACCGGCAATATTGGCCTGTGAAGAGAGCACATCCATGCTTTGAGCACGGGAAATACGTGGGATCATCTCCATCGACAGACAACTCAAACCTGCATCATTGTAAGCATTCAGCAGCGGATTTGTGAAAGGTGAAAACAGGCTTGCGATCACGGCGCCTTTTTTAATTCCGCCCATTTCTTTTTCAGAAGGAGACCGAACTTTCAATACCAGATCAGCAGCAGCACATGTGTCAGCAAATGAAGTTGTAAGTTTAGCTCCCGCCTCTGCAAACAACGCATCCGGGATATCAGATCCCAAACCCGCACTTTTTTGCACAGAAACCTCGCAGCCTGCCGCGATATATTTTTTTACTGTTTCAGGTGTAGCTGCAACCCTTGTTTCATTGGCAAAGGTCTCTGCAGGAACTGCAATGTGCATCTCTTCCCCCTAATATATAAACAGTCCAATTCCATTCAATTCATGTTCGCGATTAAAAAGAGGAGCGCATTTTATGCCCCGCTTCAGCTTTTACAAGCGAAGTTCGACTTTTAAAACCGCATCGGCTTCATGAACAGGCATCTCCATATCAATGAGTTCCGAAGCAGGCACATAAACATGTGGATAACGAGACAGATCATCATCTAAAATTTCTTTATCGTACATCAATAAATCAAGATCCAGCGTTCTAGGCTTCCATGAGCCTTCGGAACGATCACGACCATGCTTGTCTTCCAATGACTTAAACCAGTCAATCAACGCTCTACGATCAGGTGCATTTCTGATCAGACAACAGGCGTTAAGAAAGTTTTCACCCTCCATGCCAACCGGCTCAGATTGATACACATTGGAAAAACAGACATCAGAAAATTGTTTTTTTATCTCAATGGCCGCATCAACCAGATGTTTTTCAGGGTATATATTTGATCCTATCCCGACCAAAGCAATCGACATTATTGTTGTTTCCTCTGTGATGATACACTCCGTTCAATCACCACGGCCACATTTTCAGAACCACGAACAGCTCCGGGCTTGGACATTTTCAACCTGAGCCACGCAACATCAAATTCGGAAATCACAATCTTTGCACACGCCTCAGCCAGTGATTCAATCAAACCAAAACTTGATTCTTCCACATAGGATATCAGCCGTTTTGAAACAGCCTTATAATCCAGTGTATCTGCAATATCATCTGTCTGAGCAGCCTTGGAAATGTCCCATGCCATTTTCAAATCAAGGCGGACACTCTGGCGAATATCGCGTTCCCAATCATAAATCCCGATGACCGTACGCACTTCCAAACCTTCAATCAGAACATAATCACTGCTACTCATTTTGCCTCCTTGCTTCATCACCCATACTTAAAAAACTTGACACTGACCACTAATCTCACACAATTCGCGCCTTTTTGAAGGCTTCTGAAGGGGTATTTTATAATGGCTTTAGATCACATGAAAGTAACAGAAACGGTCGTTTCCTGCTCCGATAATGGTCAGCACCCTCTTGTTTATATCAAACTAAGCAAAGGCACTGGGAAATGCCAGTATTGCGGGCAGGTCTTTGAATTGGTGGAAGATAAAGAAACCGTAACACCTCAATAAAAAATTCAAACAACCCGCCAAACAGTCAAAGTCAAATTGACTGTTTTACAACGCACTGTTTGGATTGCTGTCTAACCACTTCAAACAATCCAACACCGGTAGCCACAGAAACGTTCAGCGATTCTACCGATCCCGGCATCGGTATTTTCAATAGCTGATCGCATGACTCGCGTACCAGACGGCGCATACCTTTACCTTCCGAACCCATCACCACCGCCAGTGAACCTGTCAATTCAAGCTCATAAATCGAAGACTCGGCTTCACCAGCAAAACCACACAACCAGAAACCCGCCTCCTGCATCGTCTTCATGCTGCGCACAAGATTGGTAACCTGTAGCACCGGCAAACGCGACAATGCTCCGCAAGCACTTTTTGCAACCACAGGTGAATGCAAATCGGCCGCATTATCTTTCGGAATCACGATACCAACACAACCTGCCGCTTCGGCCGTCCGCACACAGGCACCAAGATTATGTGGGTCTGTCACCTGATCAAGCACCAGCACCAATGGCTTGCTATCCATATCCAAACCTTCCAGCCATTCATTAAAAGCGTGTTTTTGCAGTGTTTTTGATATCAACCGCGCCACCACACCCTGATGAGGCACACCATTAGCATGGCGCTCCAAAGCCTGTTTCGGCACAAAATGAAATCGAATGCCCGCCTTTTTTGCCAAATGAACCAGCTCATTGATTCGCGGGTGCTTTTTACCCTTCTCAATCAGCAATTCGTCAATGGGTTCGCCTGCTTCAAGGGCATGTTTAACGGCATGAATACCAGCAATCATTTGTGTCATCCGGCAAACCTAACAACAATCCGAATAGCAGACCTCATGTTTTTATAGAACCGTCAATATCCGCTTCAAATAACAATTTCAGTTGAATATTCAGAACCAGCCACTCTCCTTGAATGATAAAACCTCTTTTCCAGCTATCAAAAAATGATCAAGCACCTTGATATCCAGCGGTGTACAGGCTTCAGCCATGCGATGGGTTAAATTGATATCTTCATCACTTGCCTGCGGTGTACCGCCTGGATGATTGTGAAACAGAATAAGTCCTTTGGCATCCAGTTCCAGCGCGCGTTTCATTAAGTTTCGTGGATAAACTGCTGCCCGGTCCACCGTACCTTCAAAAAGAATCTGAGTTGCCACGTGTCGATTTTGCTGATCGGTAAAAACAGCACCAAAACACTCCATGCCACGGCCCTGAACCAGAAGTCTGAGATGTGCCTTCACTTTTTCAGGCCGGTCAAACACTGATTTTCCAGGCAAGTCTGAAGCCAGATAGCGCACCTCGACTTGTCGTACCAATGTTAAAAACACAGCCCCTTTCTCACCCATACCTTCAATTTGTTTCATCTCTGTCAGCGGTGCATCAAAGACGCCTGCCAATGTTCCAAACACTTTGAGAAGCCGTTTAGCAATCGGTTTCACATCGACCCGGGGAATGGCATAAGTCAAGAGCAACTCAAGCACTTCATAATCATGAAATCCCTCGAAGCCACCTTTAGAAAAACGCTCTCTTAATCGATCACGATGTCCTGCTATAAGTGCTGTCACACGCCCTCCCAAAAACAACATCTCCCTTTATGTAAGACGATGGATGCTGTAACGTCAAATTTACGTGGCTTCTCTGCTTCTTCGACGATAGAAAGAGTCAGGGCAAAATTGCAAAAAAGGACTACAATAAAACATATGAGAATTCTTCGCCGCCAATTGATGGATTTACTGGAAGAGGCCAGACACCAGCAGGGCCTCGAAGAGTTTCCTAAACGCCTGCGATCAGCACTACTCCATGATACACTTGAGCTTCTTCCCCACCCTGACAAACCCGCCAGTAAAAAACGCATCGACCTGCGCTTTCGCACCATCAGCCATGGTGCACTTCACCGCCATCTTGTCACCATTCGTTGTCCTGATCAGGCTTTTTACCTTGATGCGATCAAAGGCTACCTCCTGCGCAGTGATATCCAGCCCATCAATCAGCACACCATGGTGGCCGCCATGCAATGTGATGAAAAAGTATGTGATGTTTATATTCGCCATCCTGATCAACAGTCAGATGATAATTTCATGTTTATTGCCCTTCACCTCTCAGCCACACTTGTTCCTGACTGTGCAACAACGTGTCAGGATATCAGTGCGATTCTTCGTGCTGTAGACCTCTCTGTGTCTGATTTCGAAGAAATGCAGCAAAAACTCGCTTTCATTATTGAAAAAATTCGGCCTGATGATCAGGCATCCGCAAATCTTCTGGATTGGATGAATCAGGATAATTATCTCTTTTTTGCTTTACAGACCGATGGCACACGCCTTGGAATATTGCGGGATTACCGTGCCATGAATCGCATTGCACCTGGATTGCAAAAAGAAATTCATGCCATTGAGCTACCCACTTCTCCGGGCATAACATGGCTACATTTGCCTGCATGCCAGCACTATCTCTATAGCGCGGACAATGTAAAAGTCATACAAATTTGCTGGCATGATCACAAAGGAAAACTTGGGCATGCTATCCTGATCGGACATTTTTCCCGCAGTGCCCGACACACAAATGCCAGTCAGGTTCCATGCATCAGTCAACATTGGAAAACGCTTCAGAAATCCTCAATTTTGCAGCACTCAGCATTTTATCGCCGGGAAGTAAGAACGCTTTACGACAGGCTTCCCAAGCCATTATTGCATTCCATCCCCGCAAAAGAATGGCTCATGCCACTTAAAAACATTATTGACATGACCTCTCCCACTCAAACATCCACATCGTATTTGAAACCCGCCAAAGGAGATCTCAGCTACCTGCTTATTGCGATTCCAGCCAACCGTTTTGGCCCAAATATTCTGAGCCACATCAAGACCAAAGTTCAGGAACATCATGTGACCATCCATGGTTCAGAATCTTTTGGCATTGGCCCTTACCGGATCATCATTCTCGCGATTCAGGTTAACCCCCAATCGGAACTGACAAGCATTCCGGCTTCTGTGAATGAATGTATTATTTTCTGGAAAGACCGTGCAAAAAAAATATTGTTGGCTCACGCCGATGAGATCAATCTGCCTGAAACACTCAAAGAGCTTGAGCATTTGCCCACACTGTATCAGGAGCTGTTCCCGCCGACTCAGTTTCTTGCTGATATTCAGGCAAGAGCCTATGTCATATCCAACTGTAGAACCGTGGTTCGCGTGCATCATCGCCAGAGTGGAGAAGGTAATGTTGAGTTGCACATCCTTACCTGCAAAACCATCCCTCTGGGTGAACTTGTTGATAAAATCCAAGCTTTTGGACTGATTGCTATTCAGGAAGCCGTAGTTGATTTTGGTCATCAAACACAACAAATATTAATCAATTGCATCCGTTGCAATACACCAACAGAACTACACCCCGATGACCTGCAACGATTACGCCATGGATTGGAATTTGTATTCAATGATAAAGCAGATCACGACATACTCAATGCGCTTCTCACCACCACAACGCTTGATATCAATCAGATTGGTATCCTCATCGCGCTTAGAAACCATCTGATTCAGATCATGCCGGATGCTGCACCCATGCCGTTATCAAACATGATGCTTCGTTATCCCATCGCCTCCGAGCGCCTGCTGCAAACCTTTACAGCGCTGCACCTTCCGTCCATGCCTGCCAGCTACTTTGTGCAAGCTAAACTTGAATTTGAGCAAGCCATGACTGATGTGCTTAGTCTTACCGATGATCGCTGGTTTCGGGCTTTGGAAAAGCTGGTTGGAGCCGGTGTTCGTACCAATGCCTTTGTTCGTGAAATCGGTGATCCCATCGTCTTTAAGATCAATGCTGAGTTACTCGATTTTGCGCCAAACCCCCTCCCATACAGAGAGATTTTTGTCCATGGTGTCCATGTTGAAGGCATTCATCTCCGGGCAGGCCCTGTCGCCCGTGGCGGCATCCGTTTTTCAGATCGCCCTGCCGATTTTCGAACGGAAGTGCTGGGCCTTATGTCCACACAAGTGGTGAAAAATGGCCAAATTGTACCTACAGGGGCCAAAGGTGGCTTTGTCATACGGGGTGGGTCAGGCCCGGATTTTGTATTAAAACAATATCGTATATTCATTCAGGCACTTCTGGAAATAACGGACAACCTGGTACATGGAGAAGCCATCGCGCCGGATGGCATTCGTATCGCTGAAAATGATCAGGATGATTCTTATCTGGTTGTTGCTGCAGACAAAGGCACTGCACGCTTCTCTGATGATGCCAATGAAGAATCCCGCCTTGCCTGTTTCTGGCTTGATGATGCATTTGCCAGTGGTGGCAGCCACGGTTACGATCACAAAGCGATTGGTATTACTGCCCGTGGTGCATGGGTCTGTGCCGCTCACCATTTTAATCTGATGGGAATTGACGCCTACACCGACACGATTCGGATTGTTGCCATTGGTGATATGGGTGGCGATGTATTTGGTAATGGCATGTTACTCAATCCTAACATACTGCTTATCGGAGCCTTTAATCACAGCCACATCTTTCTCGACCCTGATCCAGATGCAAAAAAAGCCTTTGCTGAGCGCCAACGTCTGTTTAAAGCCGCTTCGGGATGGGATCAATACAATGTACAACTGATCAGTCCCGGTGGCGGTGTGTTTCAACGAAACTCAAAATCAATCGCGCTCTCCGAAGAAGCACGCAAAGCATTAGGTGTTAAATCAGGCTCACTCTCGGGTGAGGCACTGATCCAGACCTTATTAAAAACAGACGTTGATCTACTCTACAATGGCGGTATTGGCACCTATGTCAAAGCCAGCGACGAGACCGATCATGAGGTTCAGGATCCGGCCAATAACAATGTTCGTATTGATGCAAATCAGTTAACGGCGAAAGTAGTCTGTGAAGGTGGCAATCTTGGATTTACTCAAAAGGCCCGCATCGAATTTACACGCAATGGAGGCATTATCAATACAGACGCCATTGATAATTCAGCCGGCGTGGATATGTCTGACCACGAAGTGAATTTGAAAGTTTTATTCTCGACACCGGAACTGATTCATACGCCGATGTCAAAACGAAACAACATTCTTAAACAGGTCGAAGAAACGGTGACTCAACAGTGCCTGAATAACAACCAGCTACAATCCCGAGCACTCACACTTGCAGTCTATGATGCCAATGAACATTTACCACGCCTGACAAGGCTTCGTGATACACTCATTGAAGACAAACGACTGGAACTCCAAGCCGACCCTCACATAGAAGATAACAGGACACTGACGCTGCACCCTCAATTGGCGGTACTGCTTGGTCATGAAAAAAACCGTATCCGCGATGTATTGGATAGTGAACATTTTCACATGAAGAGCTGTTTTGCTGATGAACTTCTGAAAAGCTATTTTCCCGCACCGTTATGGCGTCGTTTCTCTCATGTCATGCAGCAACATCCATTGTTGGCAGGCATCATCCACACGCAAGCGACGAACCATATCGTTAACCATATGGGTTTGGCCTCCATACATCACTTGCAGAGTTTACTGGATCAATCTGAAGATCGCATTGTACAGGCATTACTGATCGCGAAAACGCTGCTGGATACAGACAGCTTGCGAGAAAATATTTGGGCAAGGGTTACAGACAAAAATATCGCCACCCATCTTCAGCGAAACATGCAGGAACAAACCATGTATTTTGCTGAAGAACTTCTACGCCTCTGTTCAGTCTATGATCTTGATATGGCATGGATTCAGAAACAACAGCGCGGGTTACGCCACTTTCGCAACTCACTCGGAGCACAAGGAATTGGAGGTGCAGAGAACAGTCGCTATCTGGAAGTGTTAAAAACAGCCCCGCAAGCAGGTCTCAAACCAAGCGATGCAGCCCATCTTGCGGCCATGCCTGAATTGACTCAAATGGCTACCGCTGTTCATATCAGCGCTTCAGAGAAGATCGCTTTATCGCAATGCCTGAAAGCAACACAGGCATGTATGCATCTACTTCCCTTCTCCACACTTGAATCTTCTTTGCGCTCTTCTTCATGGGCAGATACAGAAGCTCACGCGCTACGCAAAGAGTGGCTACATCGGCTTACGTTGCTAAAAAAACGTGCCACACGACAACTTCTGCAACATAAATCCCGCTCACCATTGGTAGCAGGCACACAGTTATGGGGACAACACAAACATTGGCAACATTTACAGGAAAGTATTCAAAGCAACGGGTTACATCAACCTGATGATTTAATGGCTGAGTCAGGAAGACTTCGTCTCATTTTAACACTGACACATCTTGAATCAGTGATTGATGAAAACGAATGATGCTAACGCACCCGCATCATCAATCTCTCACAGTGGCATATCAACATGTCAGTGGCCTTGATCGATAAACTTGTATGCAGCCCTCCATCCACACATCCACTCATAAAAAAAGCCATGTGTTTGACCCTATAAAATATTTTGACGTCATCCCCCCTTACAACGACACTAACGGCATGCGTCCGGCTACTGCATATATCAACATTGCAAATTTGAAATATAATTTCGATTTACTCAACAAACGGGCTGAAAGCTCTGACATTATGGCTGTTGTGAAAGCCAACGCATATGGACATGGTCTTCATCTGATTGCACCCGCCCTGTTTGATGCAGGCTGTCGACACTTTGCCGTCACGGATGCCGAAGAAGGGAAAAAAACACGTGAGTTACTCCCTGAGGCTAAAAGTGTTGTACTTCTTTCAGGTGTTTTTGATGCCAGCGATGCCCAATCAGCCTGTTCACACCGCTTAACCCCGGTCATCACTCACGCACATCAAGTGAAGCTTTTACACACAGCAGGCTTTACTGATTCCGTATGGATCAAAATCAACACAGGTATGCAACGCCTTGGTGCAGACCATCCGGCTCAACTGATCAAACTATGCCATGAAAACGACATCCAGCTTGCTGGCATCATGTCACATTTAGCATGTGCCGATACACCTGAGCATCCCCTTAACAACGTGCAAGCAAGAGAATTTTCTAAAGCCTGTCAGCAACTTGACTCGAAACTGCCATCTTCATTGCTCAACAGTGCAGGCCTTGTAGCACTACCCGAACAAACCCATGACTACATACGCCCCGGCATTGCACTCTATGGCTCAGAACCTGTGCCACAGGAACCACTGGGTTTAAAACCTGTGATGCAATTAACGGGACAGGTCACACATGTGCGCCAGATTTCCAAAGGTGTAAGTCTCTCTTATGGCGCCAGTTTCACCGCACCCGATCAAATGCACATTGCTGTCATCAGCTTAGGTTATGGGGATGGCTTGCCCCGCCACCTTTCAAACCAGGGGCAAGCTTTTCATGGGCGAGACAGCTTCCCAATCGTTGGACGCATTTGCATGGACTTCTGTCTCATCGATTGCACACATAAAGTTCTTAAACCTGGCGATACGGTTGAATTTTGGGGCGCACAACAAAGTGCTGCCGATGTTGCACAATCCATTGATACCATTGCTTACGAACTTTTTACTGGTATTGGCCCGAGGGTCTTTCGGACAATCAAACAATGAAATTTTTACAATCCTTCGGAACCCTTTTTGAAGCGCTATTGACCCAACTCGGCCTCTATGCTTCAACATTAGGGCAAGTTGTGAAACTTATTTTCACAGCACCCCGATATCCCCGTTTCATTCTCAATCAGGCAGAAGAGGTTGGTGTGCAGTCTCTGCCTGTTGTCCTGTTAACCGCCCTGTTCACCGGCATGGTATTAGCGCTTCAGTCTTATATTGTTTTTCACCGTTTTGCGGCTGAAAGCATGATTGCTGTGGTTGTATCCCTCTCCATGGTACGCGAATTGGGTCCGGTTCTGGTCGGGCTTATGGTCGCCGGGCGCATTGGCGCTTCATTTGCTGCCGAGCTTGGTACCATGCGTGTATCAGAGCAGATTGATGCCTTATGGACACTCTCAACCAACCCCATGCGTTACCTCATTATGCCACGCGTGATTGCTGCAACACTTATGTTGCCTCTGCTGGTCGTTGTTTCGGATTTTATTGGTATCTATGGTGGTTATGCCATCAGTGTTTTTATGCTTGACCAAAACCCCGCTGTATACCTTGAAAAATCAACAGAGTTCATGGAGTTAAAAGACTTTTATTCAGGTCTGGTCAAAGCTGCATTTTTTGGCATGTTAATCGGTGTGATTGGATGCACAGAAGGGTTTAACTGCAAAGGGGGCGCTGCGGGTGTAGGCAAGGCCACAACGCGTGCGGTGGTGATTTCCTGTATGAGCATTCTTATTTTTGACTACTTCCTGACCGCCTGGATGTTCGGATGAAAAATTTAAGATGAATATCGAACAACCACGCATCAAAATCCGGGGTTTAAGCAAACGCTTCGAAGATAAAGTCATCCTTGATGAGGTTGATCTCGACATCATGCCCGGCAAATCAATGACGGTAATTGGTATGTCAGGAACAGGCAAAAGCGTTTTGATCAAGTGTATTTTGGGTCTGTTAAAACCCGACTCTGGCGAAATTCTTGTTGATGGTGAAGATTGGCTGGCGCTGAATCAGCAAGAACAACTCAAACGCATGCGGCGTGTCGGCATGCTGTTTCAGGGGGCTGCTCTTTTTGACTCGCTTCCAGTCTGGGAGAATGTTGCCTTTGCACTGCTCAGGCATGGCGAAAACAAAAACACGGCTCGCGAACGAGCCAGTGAAGTTCTGGCCTGGGTTGGACTGCCCAGTATTGAAGACCTGATGCCTTCTGAACTTTCCGGCGGCATGGCCAAACGCGTGGGGCTCGCCCGTACCATATGCCACAAACCTGACATTGTATTTCTCGATGAACCCACCACAGGACTGGATCCGATCATGTCAGATGTCATCAATCGATTGATTGTCAGGCTGCACAAAGGTTCAGGTACTACCATTATCAGCATTACCCATGACATGAAAAGTGCTGCCATGATCAGTGATCATATCGCCATGCTCTGCCATGGCCGGATACATCGTCAAATCACCCCTGATCAGCTAGACTCTGATCAGGATCCTGTGCTTCGGCAATTTATAGAGGGCCGGGCTGAAGGGCCTGTCAACTGTAGTGCCTGGGGTAAAGATATAGAGGAGGCAGTAAAACGATGAATCAACAAGCCAGACTTGGAGCCTTTGTTCTTGTTACCCTAATGTTAATTGGTTTCGCGACAGGGCGTATAGGCGATATGATCTGGGTTAAACAGGATACCCACATTGTTGAAACCGAATTTGATGATCTGCTTGGCCTTAATGTACAATCACCTGTACTCATGGCAGGCGTTAAAGTTGGTATCGTTCAGGAGATTCTTCTCAAAAACAGTCGGGCGGTTGTGCGTGTGGCACTTAATCCTGATGTCCGGCTTCCAGCCTCCACCCGTGCATCCATTATCAGCCGTGGTCTTGTAGGTGAAAAGAACCTTTCCTTAAAAGCAGATCCCGGTGACACCAAATGGTTACCCGATGGCGCAACGATCCCTTCTAATCCTGCGGCTGATATCAGTACATTCATTGCCAAATCATCTGAGATCACAGATGACATTAAAGATTTAAGTAGAACATTTGCAAACATGTTCAGCGACGAAAATGAAACGTCTTCATTCAAAAACCTACTGACAAAAACCAATCAGACCGTGGAACAACTCACGGAAGTTGTTGAAGAAAATCGGTCAGATCTTCGCTCAACGATTCGCAACCTGAACAAAACCAGTGAAATACTAAATCAAAAACTACCAGCCATATTAAAGGAAATTTCAAAAATGAGCCGGCAGCTTCCATCGACTGTGTCCGCAGGAAAAGATTTTTTTGAAAACAGTAATGCTGCGATTCTGGATAATCGCGAAAATCTTTACCGGATGATATTTGAACTTCGAAAAGCATCAGAAAATCTCGAAACACTGTCAAGCGACCTAAAACGCAACCCCTGGAAATTGATGAAAGAAAAACCCGAAATTCCTCTATCAAAAAAAGAAAAACAACAAAAGATGGAAGAAGCACTGTTAACCACCGGAAATATGGGGAATACCCCTGCGCATCGTTAAACTTTTTTCCCTGTTTTTTGCTGTGGGCCAGGCACTTTCGATCTCAGCATTTTCGATGCTGCTACTGCCTACTGCGACATTTGCAGCCACACAAATGGAAAAGGCCTATCAACATCTTGAAAATGCACAATGGACTGAGGCAAGACGCGCATTTGAATTGGAACTCATATCTCACCCCAAAAACCTTCATGCACGTTACAACCTGGCCCTTTTATTACATCAAGCAGGTCACGATGAGCAAGCGTTAGAACTCTACAAAAAAAATATGGCACTCGGCTGGCATCTTCCCACTGTTGTGAACCTCTCCAATATCTACATCGCCCGAAAAAATATTTCTCAAGCTCAAAGGCTACTTGAAAAAGCTGCAAAACGTTTTAGAAACGAGGCTACGCCCCGTTATTTACTGGCTGAATTAGAGGAAAAGGCAAACCATATTAAACCTGCCCGACAATGGTATAAACAGGCCCTTCGGGCCGACCCGCTCAATGGTTTTGCTCATATTCGTTACGCCCGTTTTTTGACACAGCAAGGCGAATCCAAATTAGCATTTAAGCATGCTTACCGAGCCATACAGCTTCAACCAAAATGTTCAACATGCCTGAATATTTTGGGTGATATTCAAGCCCAGCATAAAAAATACAACCTTGCGATAGAAAGTTATCAAAAAAGTCTCGCACTGAACCCGGCCTCAGACACACGACAAAAATTTATTAACGTACTCCATCAAATTGGCAAACATGAGCGTGCAAACCGCATGCAACGGGCCCTGGATGCATGGTTAAAACACCAACAGACAGAAGCATCGCTTTAGCTACCTTCTACTTCCAAACCAATTCACCGGATAACGGCTATACTTATCATTGATGGTAACCGATCAGACAAACCGTTTTCCGTTTAAAACATCCACCCCCGGCTCAACCGGTGTCGAAATGGAGTGGATCACGATTGATGTCAACAATGGAAAACAGATCCCGGTCGCACCTGAACTGTTAAAAAGTGTTCCTGCCACACCAAGAATTAAACAGGAACTTTTTACATCAACCATCGAAATCAATACAGACATTCACTTTACAACACATGCATGCATCGATGAACTTTCCAGTCTGAAAAAAGAGGTCACCGATCATCTCTCCACAATGGATGCCACGCTTCTAAGCTCAGGCACGCACCCTTTCTCCCGATGGCGGGATCAGCATGTTTCCAATGACCCTCGCTACCACAAACTTCTTGAGCGGCTGCAATGGATGGCACATCGGTTTAATATTTTTGGTGTTCATGTGCATATCGGTATGCCCAATGGTGATACCTGTATCCATGTGATGAACCAGCTTCTTCCCATCTCACCCATATTTCTTGCTATATCTGCCAACTCACCTTTCTGGCAACGAGATGACACAGGCCTCTCCTCCAGCCGTATAAAAATATTCGAAGGTTTGAGTCAAGGTGGCATGCCGTTCTATTTTCAGAACTGGCAGGACTTTGAACACTGCGCCGAACGCCTTCTGGCTACCGGCAGTATTGATTCCGTTCGTGATATCTGGTGGGAAATGCGCCCACATCCGGATTTTGGCACTTTGGAAATTCGCATTGGTGACATGCCTGCCAACAAAAATGATACGGCCGCCTACATTGCCTACGTTCGCGCTGAATCTATGGCTGCCATACAAACTGATTCCGGAAAAAAGGTGCACCCTTCACTGATTAGGGAAAACCGCTGGCGCGCCTGCCGCTATGGTATGCAAGCTGAAATCATTGATCCTGTCAGTGAAGAGCCTGTTTCTCTACTAATCTGGCTTGAAAAGCGTTTGCACTGGCTCGCTGATCATGGTGCACACAGTGAAGATTTAGAACTGATAAAAGAACGATTACACACTTGGAAAAACGCCGGCGATGGTGCAACACGTCAGCGCCATCTGTTTAAAAAAACTAACAATTTGGAAAATGTAGTCAGACACATGCACGAGGAAGATGGATGGAGTTAAATTCATGACGATTACAGCAGAAAAAATTAAACACATGACCGATGACATCATGGAAGATATCATCGCAATACGACGACATCTCCACCAAAATCCGGAACTTTCAGGCAAAGAAAAAAATACTGCCGCATTCATTGAAAAACAGTGCATGCAACTTGGCTGCGGCATTCGAAAAAATCTAGGTGGCCATGGCCTTCTTGCCACACTTGCATCCAACAAAAGCCCATCAATTAAAACAACCGAAACCATTCTCCTGCGAGCCGATATGGATGCACTTCCCATCCAGGATGCCAAACAGTGTGACTATGCATCCAAAATCAAGGGTATTTCCCACACTTGCGGCCACGATGCCCACACCGCCATATTACTTGGCACCCTCATGCTGTTGTCAAAACTGGACATTGAACTCCCATACAATGTTGTCGCTATTTTTCAACCTGCGGAAGAGATCACCGAGGGCGCTGCTGCGATGTTAAAAGATGGCGTGCTTGATGGCATTCAGGCGCATCGAGCCTATGCTTTGCACGTTTACCCTTATCTCCCAGCAGGCAGTATCGGATTAAGAAATGGCGTCATGTGCGCAGCAGCAGATATGTTTGAAGTTGAAATCACAGGCCGCGGAGGTCACGCCGCCCGTCCTCACGAATGTATCGATGTCATCCTGATTGCCAGCCATATCGTTCAGGCACTTCATCATATTATCAGCCGCAGGGTGGATCCCATGCATCCTGCAGTCCTGACCATAGGTCAGATCAACGCCGGACATGCTGCCAATGTAATGCCAGACAAAGTACATTTTTCAGGCACCGTTCGTAGCCTTAACACAACAACCCATGAAGAAATCAGAGGCCGTATGGATCATATTATCCGCCAAACTGCCGAAACCTGGGGTGCAACAGCAAGTTTTCATATGCGTTATGGCACACCCATACTGGAAAATAGCGCCAATGCTATTGAGGGGGTACATCGAACTCTAAAAAAATACGCTCCCAGCATTCCGATTGTGGATATTGATCAACCTTCAATGGGTGGTGAAGATTTTGCGGAATTTTTACAACATGTCCCAGGTTGCCTGATGCGCCTTGGTACTGGCAGCACCCCTGCCACACGCTATCCCTTGCATCATGCCTGTTTTGATATTGATGAGAAAGCCATGCACGCCGGGATCATCACGATGGCAAGTCTCTGCCTGCCATCGTAAACAACGCGGTTAATTCCTGAACCTGATGTTTAGCACATTCAAATTTAAGGCTTGTAATTTCACCCAACAGACCCCATATATTCGTTATGTTTAAATTTGTTTTTGCACTGTTTATTTTACTTCCACTTGCCGAACTTTATCTGCTCATTGAGGTTGGGTCCGGCATCGGAGGTCTGTCCACCATCGCGCTTTGTCTTCTGACTGCAGCACTGGGCGGCATACTTGTCCGTCACCAGGGCATGCGCACCCTCGTTCAGGCCAGGGAGCTTATGAATCAGGGTCAACCACCTGCTGAGCAGATGTTGCATGGCATCATGATTGCAATGTCAGGTGTATTGCTGTTTATCCCCGGTTTCCTTACCGATTTTATTGGCTTTGTTCTCCTCATACCCATGGTCAGGGACTATCTAAGTCGTTGGATCATCTCTGCGCAGCTATCAAAACAAAGAAAAGGTGGCCAGGTCATCATTGATGCCGAAGTGATAGACCCAAATAAACATCATCTGCCTTGACGCACAGCAACAAAGCATGCAAATTGACATGCTGTTTTATTAAACAATTGAGAGGTCTCTTATGCAATCGCCTTTAACAGCTTCCGTCGTTCAAACCGATGACCGGATCACATTTTTAGGAAAAACTTATGGCATGCTGGCTCTGTGTATTGCTGCTGGCAGTGCTGGTGCCTATTTTTCTATGGGACTCGCTTTTCCGTATGAACATCCATTTATGATGCTTTTTGCCATGATCGGCGGAATTTTTGCTGTGCAAGCGGTTCGCCATATGGCTGGCATCAACTTTGCCGCACTCCTTGGTTTTGGTGCTTTAACCGGTATGGCAATCGCGCCACTGGTCAGCATGGTATCTGCAAAATCCGGTATGCTTGTAACACAGGCATTTATGACCACTGCCATTACATTTGTATCGCTTACAGCTTATGTCTTTTACTCCCGTAAAGACTTCTCATTTCTGAAGGGTTTTGTCTGGACAGGACTTATTGCCATGATTGTACTGAGTCTATCGAATTATTTCTTTTTTGAATCAGGAACTTTACAACTGGCACTAAGCGGCATGGGTGTTTTACTCTTCTCGGCCTTCATCCTTTATGACACATCAAATATTCTCCGCGACTATCCCAATAACGAATATATTTCTGCAGCACTGACACTCTATCTGGATGTCTTCCTGCTCTTTCAGAATCTATTAGCTATGTTCGGTATGCTTAACGACGACTAAACCGATTAGCTTTAAAATAAAAAGCCGCCAGTCTGTTTCAAACACAGACTGGCGGCTTTTTTTCTGCGGCTCCCAAGAAGGTTACAAATAAGAGGCGATAAGCGTTCTTATATTCTCATCCGTGATATCTTCAGCGATAAATGAATCCCCAATCTCTTTCAAAAGTATATAACGAATCCTGCTGCCAACATTCTTTTTATCGTGTCCCATCGCATCAAGCCACTCATTTACTGTAAATTCCGGGATCACAGTGGGCAAACCCGTTGCCTCATAAATACGTTTAATACGCGGTTCAAGGTTTTCAGCACTGTGTCCAAGCATATGAGAAAGCCGGGCTGCCATCAGCGTTCCCAATGCAACCGCTTCACCATGTAAATAACGGGTATAATGTGTCATTGACTCAATCGCATGGCCAAAAGTATGCCCAAGATTCAACAGTGCCCTCATGCCCTGTTCCGTCTCATCAGCCATCACCACTTCAGCTTTATGACGACATGATGTAAGAATAACTTGGGATACAACCTTAGAATCCAAGGCTAAAAGCTGCTGCACATTCTTTTCAAGGTAACTAAAAAATTGTACATCCCTGATCAATCCATATTTAATCAATTCAGCAACACCCGCACGCAATTCACGGATCTCGAGTGTTTTCAATACACTCGGGTCGATCCAGACCAATCGAGGTTGATAGAAAGCTCCAATCATGTTTTTACCATGTGCATGATTAATCGCAGTCTTGCCACCTACACTGGAATCCACCTGTGCCAATAACGTTGTAGGAACCTGAATAAATGGAATGCCACGTCGATAGCAGGATGCAGCAAAACCCGTCATGTCACCCACCACACCACCGCCCAACGCGATAATCGGTTCATTCCTTGATAACTTGCATGCCATCAGGCTATCCATGACCTGCATCCAGGTTGCTGTATTTTTATATTTTTCACCATCAGGTAAAACGAATGTTTCGACATGCCAACCGGATGTTTCCAGGCTTTTTCTGACCGTTCCAAGATAAAGGGGTGCCACCACGTCATTGCTTACAATTAGACAACGTGAAGGTACTGTAAACAGCCTTCTGATCGCCTCACCAATTGATGCCAGAGATTCAAATTGAATATGAATGTCGTATGAGCGCTCACCCAAATCAACATGGTAAATATTCAAATCACTCATCCGCATACTCTGACAGAAAACCAGCTATCTCTTCCACTGCTTCATCTACACTCAATAATGATGTGTCGACTCTGAAATCTGCACATGCTTTGTAAACAGGTCTACGCTGTCGATCAAGTTCCCGTGCCTTCTGTAATGGATCTACGCCTTTCAGCAATGGCCGGTTCGGATCGTTTGCTGTCCGTGCTGCCAACACTTCCGGCGATGCATCCAACCAGATAACCGGGCCTGCCTTTTTCATCCGTTCACGATTCGGTGCACTCAATACCGTGCCACCGCCGGTTGCAATCACTTTGGATTCAGAGTCAGCAGTTAACATCTCAAGTCCTTCACTCTCAAGTGCTCGAAAAACACACTCTCCATCTTCTTCAAATATTCGAGAAATTGACTTTCCAGCCTTATCAACAATCACCTCATCCAAATCCACAAATACCATACGAATTCGGGCAGCAAACTGCTCTACCAGTTGCCGCCCGATTGTTGATTTTCCCGATCCCATCGGACCAACCAATACTATGCTGCTATTTTTGTAATTAATGTGAGCCTGTAGATTCAACCACTGTCGGTGTTAAAAAGACCAAAAGTTCGGTTCGATTGTCGACCACTTTCTTCTTTTTAAACAACCAACCCAACAATGGGATATCTTTCAACAGTGGAACACCCGCTTCATTTCTAGTCTCATCCCTTGTATAAATGCCGCCAATTACAATAGTTTCACCATTATCCATAAACACTTCGGTTTCTACTCGTTTTGTGCTAATTAACACGTTTGCATCTGTACCTACAGCTGTAGATGTTGGGCTATCTTTAGTGACTACTATTGCAAGAATGACTCGCTTATCTGCTGTAATTTGTGGTGTCACTTCCAATCCCAACGTAGCCTTTTTGAACTGTACATTTGTACCATTCTGACTTACCGAAGTGAATGGAATATCAGTACCTTGATCAATCACTGCTTTTTTCAAGTTTGTTGTTAAAACACGAGGATTTGAAATAATTTTAACTTTATCATCAGCTTCTGCCGCTGATAATTCTAAATCCAGATTTAACACCCCGGAAAGCGAGCCCAGTGCCACACTTATAGCACCACCACTACCTGAGGCTACTGCCGCAGGCAAGTCAACCAACTTTGTACCAACGGCAGACCCTGCAACTGTAACAGAACTTGGAAATGCATTATTGGGGGTGTCGTTAAATGAACCTCCCCAACTAATACCAACTTCACGTTGGAAGTTATCTGAAGCCTCAACAATTCTAGCCTCGATTAAAACCTGTTGGACAGGCGTATCAATCGTTGCAATTAAACGTTTAATACTATTTATTGCATTCTGTGTATCTTTAATAATCAGTGTATTTGTACGTTCATCAACAAGAAAGCTGCCTCTTGGAGAAAGTATGCCTACACTTGTTTCTGTGCTTGAGGAACTACTATCCCCTGTAGCAGTTGTAGTTGTCGTCCCACCTTTTGTTGCATTTGCAGAAGCTCCTTCCAAGATCGCTTTCACATCTACGACCTTCGCAAAACTCAACGTAACAAATTCCGTGATAAGCGGTTCCAATTGCTCCGAACCCTTGCGTGCCTGTAGCTTTGATTCATACTCAGTACGCAGAACTTCAACAGGTGCAATACGCATCACATTACCTGTTTTCTCCTGGCCAAGCCCCCGTGCAGACAGAATCAAATCAAGAGCCTGATCCCATGGAACATCAACCAGGCGCATCGTTAATGAACCCGTAACATCATCGGACATAATAATGTTCAGGTCACTCATTTCAGATATCAATTTCAATGCATTACGGATATCAATATCTTTGAAATCAAATGTAACTTTCTGACCTGAATAAGCAAATTCATCTTTCGTCGTACTTCCACTTCTCGCCAAATACAAATCTTCCGGTTCTAAATTAACGGTAAGCACATTGCCTTGCTGAAATGACGTTACATTCACCTTTCCACGCAAACGACCCACAATTCGAACTGCATCATCGATCACATAACTATCTAACTGCTTAATCGGCCCTGGAAATGCCCGCACATCCTGTGAACGTTCCTGCCCACTGGCCAATTGAGCTTTCTTAATGTTAATAACCACATTGCCATCTTTTTCATTAATATTCACGACAGGATTTGTTACATCCGTACGAATGACGATATGCGCAATACGATCATCCGGTTGAAAGTTCACACTTTCAACAACTACGCCTACAGCCTTCCTTTTCGGTGCAATGTGACCAAAACGTACTGTTAACTGCCCCTGTTCAACATCAATTTGCTGATTCATTTCTCCACCGGGAAGTAACCCAACAACCAACCTCACTCGCCCTTCAGCCTCACCCACAGTCACATTTCTAACACGCTGCGTTGAGTATTGATAAAACTCTTTTGGCAACATCGAAGATGCACCCCAAAAATCAAGAATCAAAGTCTGATCCTGATTTGTCAAAAATGCGTTGTGACTTGCATCCATGTTTTCACCACGCAATACAAGTTCAGTGATAGAACCTTTATCACGCACCTCAATATCTTTAAGTTTCGCAGCAGTGATTGACTGGTCATCTTCTGCATCAGCATGAGAGAAACGTATAATCAAACCATTATCCGCATCCTCAATATGATAAGTAATCATCTCACTCAGACCTATCTCAAGCCGAACCCCATCTTCACCCTTGACTGGAAACACACTTGTTACACCCATACCATTCGGACGTATTGAATCTACATCACCACTGATTGAGGCATTTGGAAAGTTCAACACCATCCTTGGTGGACCATCCAAATCAAACACCTGATATTCAAGCGCACCATCAGCCTCAACCCGAACAACATCGCCTTGTTCGGAATCCATAAACGAAACATTATTAATTTGGGCGGCACCAGCAAGGGATGGCAATAACAAAGCTATTACAAACACAAACCCTGTTTTTGACAGGTAACCATTCAACTTTTTAAGGGAAAACACCCTCGATTTTTGAATATCTCCGTGGTTAAACATCATTCTTGCCTCCCGGAGCCCAATTTGTTTCCAGTTTTTCATCATTTTTTACCTGGCTTCTTTTTTGTACTGGTCTCAACAAATCTATATGTCATAACATTTCCTTTAATAGATAAAGAACCGCCCGCTTTCCCCTGTGAGAGGGCTAAATTTTTTACGGCAACAATTCGAGACATCTCACCGACACGTTTGAGAAATGTAAGAAGCTGTCGATAACTTCCCGTCACATTGATATTAACGGGAACTTCCGCATAAATTTGTTTAACATTTTCACCTTGCGGCGTAAAAACGCTGAATTCAAGGCCCGAATCTTTTCCTGCCCAGGAAACATTCTCCAGTAAATCAGGAATCTGCGACTGTTTTGGCAACATGTTAAGCGCTACTTTTAACTGTTTCTCCAACTTGGCAAATTCTTCCCGCTTTTTAGGCAAGTCTCTTGCTAACATCTGATTTCGCTTCAGCGTAATCCTTTGCATCTCAACCTGTGCCTGCTGAGCTTCAATACTTTCCTGTAACGGCATCCAGCCCATATAAAGATAAGAAACCAGCATTAGCACAAAAATGACCGCAAGCGCAACAAGCTTTTGCCATAAAGGAAGCGGAAGTACAGGCCTTAGTGCATCAAGGTTCAAAGCATCAAGGTTCATGCTCCCTCCCCTTTAGTTGATTCAACCTTCTCTTCTTCCACACGACTCATTGTTAAACTAAATTGACGAATTGGAACATTCCCTGCCTGTGTACGCGTAATCGTTTTCAGGCTGACATTTGCAAAAAATGGTGACTGGTCCAACGCCCTCATGAAATTTGCAACCGCCTTATTACTCTCTCCTAAGCCACTAATCGCCAAGCTTTCACCAGTGTCAGCAATACTCGTTAGCCATACATTTTCAGGAATCACTTCAGCAAGTCCATTTAATGTTACCAGTGAGTGAAACCTTCCTTCCTGAAGCTTATCAACCAACGCCAGCTTTCGCTCTACATCTGCACGCAATTTATCCAGGTTACGAATTTTACCAATTTTCTTTTTCAAAACATCATTTTGCGCTTTTAAACTGCTAAACTCATCTTCCAATGCTGTCAATTCAGATGTTTTATATACATCAACAAAAAACAGTATGCTGGCAGTGATTGCTATTAAGCCCAATAGTATTACAAGGTGCTGAATAATTTGATTTTGGCGACGCTGTGCCCGATAGGGTAAAAGGTTAATGCGAATCATTTGTCAAAACTCCGCATAGCAAGTCCAATAGGAACCATCATGGAAGGCCCGATCCTATTCAAATAATCCACATCAAATTTTCGGGAAGAGGCCTTGACATTCAAAAAGGGATTGACCACTTCAGCTTCAATGCCAAGGCGCTGCTCAAGCTCATTGGCAATATCGGGAATCATTGCACTGCCACCACTCAATAACAGCTTCTGAACCGGGTGCTCGGCGTGATTTGCAGCATAAAAATCCAATGACCGAACAAGTTCAGAAGTTAGCCCCACATAAAAACGTTCCATCGCCTCAGAACTAATCTCTGAAAAATGCTCGAGTTTCATCTCTTCTGCAGCCTGATAACTTACGTTGTGCTCTTTCTGTATTTCTTCGGTCAAATTCTGACCACCATAAAATTGATCACGAACAAATGCCATTTGACCATTAATCATAATGTTCACATTAATCAGATTGGCTCCAATATTCACCAATGCAACTGCAGGGGTCGCCTCATCCTCAAAAGCATCAACAGCAACCTCTTCTTTATTTTCTGCGATTTCCATTGCATTTTCAAGTGCAAAAACAGCACAATCAACACATGTCGTTTCGATCCCGGACTCACTTAAGACCAATTGATAATCATCAACCACTTCCCGTTTGCATGCGGTCAACACCACTTCCATTTCATCTGGATTACCCGGCACTTCACCCAAAATTTGGAAATCCAGATAAACATCATCGATATCGTATGGAACATGCTGATCAGCTTCAAATTCAATTTGAGTTTCCAGATCAAACTCAGTGGTGGTTGGCATCGTCACTGTTTTAATAATCACTGCATTGCCAGACACCGAAATGGCAGCTTTATGAGTAGAAGGGTGTGCGATTTCTATCGCGTCCAGCAATGCCTGCGAAACTGCCATAGAATCAATCACGGTATTTTCAACGATTGCATCTCGAGGCAGAGGAACAATTGCCATAGATTTTAATTCATAGCCGGAACGACTATATCCAAGTTCCACAAGCTTCACACCTGTCGCACTGATATCTATGCCAATTAATCCTTCATTACTTCGTGAAAAAAGGCCCACTTGCCCTCCTAAGTTGATGTTCTACTCACACATACAAACGCAACTTAGCTTATTTAAAGAGATATTGTCAAGCACTAGCTTTATATAAAAACGTCTTTGGGCACGAAACACTCAAGGTTGACAAACCTGAACAATTTCATAGTTGTAAACAAAAGCATCAACAATCAATATGGTCTGCGCATCTATTTTGAGTTTGATTTCTTGATCAGATAATGTGCAATCTTTGTTAACTCACCATTAGAGACATTAACAGATGGCATATCTGTTCTCCCATCTGCTGCTTCGCGGAGCCTGAAAAAAATCTCCTCAAAAGGTCGTGCCCCCCCTGTTTCTCGATCAAGGAGAATCCACCCCAACCCCTCTTTGCCATCCCGGTTTTTCACCCCAAAAAGATGGCACGCCGCACACTTACTTTCATACAAGGCCTTGCCATCTACCTTTACAAACCCACCGGAAGAAGAGGTTGTTTCAAGCGCAGGAACATCCCGAACCGCCGTCTGTTTTTCACTGGCAGGAACCTTCGAGAGATCGTCAGTCATTTGAAGTCGTCCTGAATCATCGTACCATTGATACAAAGTAGCAGCCTGGCCCACACTGAAGTCAAAAGAAATGACAACGATTATGGCCATGACAAAGCATGAAAAAAAGCTCATTTTAATTCCTGCCAATACTTTCTACCAATGGTAGTGGTGGGCTTGTTTGTTGGAAGGTTATCAATGGAGGTATCGTCGTAAGCAATGACTGTTCTTGCATCAGCTCCAGCCTCATTCTTCATGAACACACCGTGCCCTGTAATCACGACCCCGTTGATATACTGCAACGCATCCTGCCCCATGTTTTTTTGCTCCAGCTCAAGTTGACCAGGCGTATAAACCACACCAGATGTATTGACAGCATGATGCATGTCTACCAACCCACCGGCATACATCTCCGCAGGAATATCAGCAAAGTGCTTATCAATTTTTGCCGCATCGCCCACACCAGTCACGTAAAAATATTTATTCTTATCTGCTTCAAAAGGGGAGCCAGGACCAATCAGATCAGTATTCCAGATACTTTTCCCTGCCACACTGCCCACAGCAGTCAAACCGGTCTCCTTCATTGCCCTTTTCCAACCATGCACATACCCGCTGGGTAGGAAAGCGTGGTATAAATCCGCTGATGATGGCGCATCAGGCTTCAGGTCTGCAGCCGAATCAATATAAAAGTCTTTATAATTCCCTTCAATATCAGCCAGCGAGACCGTTCCTGTTGTATACCACTTATTTTTACTCGCGGCCGCAGTTGTACGGACGTAATAATCCAGCAACGTATGCATTCGGGTCTTGTCTGCAAGAGTCCAGTTGTTGGATGACACCGGTGTATCGGTCGAAGTTCGGGTCACTCTGGCTGGAGACTCTTGCGTCATCCAGTCCTTATAGCTAAACGGGGCCGTAGCGGGGACATAGGCGGGCCCAGTGGGATCGTAAACATTGGAGCTCCAGTTCACCCCCACATTCCAGACATCCCAGATCATATCCATAATCCCGTCGCCAGAAGCCATCGCATCTGAGGTCAAGTCCCAGCTGGGTGCACCATTTGGATAAGTGTCAATCTGTGTATAATCAGGAGAAAGAGACGTCTGGCCTGTCCGGGGGGTATGCCCATCCATCACCGGATTAAAATTCAACGGGTTGTCAGCATTTATTTTGAACGTAAGCGCCTCTTGCTGAGTGAGTAACCTCTCTGTAGCGGGGTCATAAACACCGTCATCATTTGCATCATCATAAAAATCGATAAGCGCCCCCCCATAAACAATCAGTTTTCCGGCTGGAGAGACCTTTCCACCTGTAGCAAACGGGTCATGGTCAATGGTATATTTGGTCACTGAGTTACCACAAATTGTATCTGTATCAGTCGTGGCTGATGTCGGTAACAACAATCTGACCAACCCATACATCGGTATACTATTCACAATGTTATACTCAACGTCTGCCCATTGGAGTGTGCCCATCCTCCCATGATCGGCATTACCGGTTTTGAGTGCGACATACTTCCCCAGCGGGACTCCACCTGTATTTACAGTATATGTGTAAATATCTTCAGTCACAAATCCCGAGATGCGGTTTGCGGCCTCACGGTAGGCATCAAGCTGAAATAACTGGTCACTTGGGCTATCGAAATAGTTCATTGTTTCACCAGCAAAAAGGTCTGCCTTCACTACAGTTCCATATATATCATGCATAGAGCCTCCGGCCGTCGCTGGGTAATTTGCACTTGCTACCTTGCCCGGATCATAAATAACATCGGGAATAATCCCTAGCAGTTCGGTGCCTGTTCCATGATCGGTCTTCCATGGCTTGTTCTGTCCTGGTGGGTTAATCCCATTATTGGATGCCATCGCCAAACCACCAGGTGCCTGTGTGGCATCAATCAAATGGCTGTTGCCCTGTACAGGACCCGCCGGGGCTGCAGACAGGCCTTCGCCGAGTTCGTTAGAATCAGTTGAACTTGTTGTTGAGGCAGTACCAGCAATACAATCTGTATCATTATTAAAGCGAGGCGCATTAATCATGGCTGCAAACGCTTTAATATTTATATCTGTCGTTGCCATATATTCTCTGCCAAGACGCAAAGCATTACCTGATTTTCCTAAGGCATAGACAACCACAGCACAATCTGAACAGGCTGTGGAACTTACATGCTGTGGGTCTACGTATGGATAACCATCAGTTGTTTGCGGCCTGAAACTGGTTGCCCAAACGGCAACCTGCGGGTCTGTCACTGCACCCCAAGAAAATGCCTGGCTTACACCGCCGTTGGCAGTCAACGTATAAATACGAATGCCACTGGTGCTTGCTTGGGTATAGACGTCCGCCACAGATGTAGCGAATCCATAAGGATCTACGCCAATTAACTGACTCGGATACTTGTCAACATAGATCGAAGGTGCTGTACCCGATGCTGTAGAAATAAAGCCTGCGAGATCATTCAACTCTTTAATCCCTCCGCTAGAAGTGCTTCCGTTAAATCTCCAGTAGGCGTAAGTTTCGTTCAAACCGGCATTCATGGCTGCAAATGCCTGCTCAGCCTCTGTAGAACCCGTTGACACTTTAATTTCAACATTGGTTTTGTAAAAAGAAACCGCCCCTAAAACAGTTAAAATTGCCAGCAACACAATCGATGTCACCAAAAGAAAACCTTGTTCACGCTTTTGATCATGACTCATATCATAGCTCCTCTCACGCATCAGTTAATCCACTACACTCATCGGATGTACTTGAACATACCGCCAAATCCTTTTTTTGCCTGCTACACCAACATTATTGTTAAGCACATCTTTAAATGAACCCTCTTTGTATCCGGCATCGACAGCGATTTCGATCAAAATAGTAAATCCCGACACATTCAACGCGCCTGTATCCGGCCTGTTCACGCTACGGGTTGGCAATACGTTAGGAATATCAAGAAAATTTCCTCTGGGGTATGTTGCCGTATCACTATCATCAAAAATTTTAAAAAACGTCACATTTGAAAGCATGGGAGCTACATTGCCAGTAGCACTGTGTCGATCATAGCTCAGCACACCGCTTCCATCATAAACATATCGACGCAATGCTCTTCTGTTTACAGGCACCCCCGCCGTTGCGTTGTCCCATACCGTAAAGTCTAAAACAGCTGTATAAGGGTCCGTACCTAAAGCATCCGCGATCGTAATAAGAGGACTTACCCCATCTGTATCGATTAAAGCCGAACGCAAATCTTCCGCGATAAATTTGATGCCAAATTCCAGATCCTGCACTGCATCAATACGTTTGTTTTGGTATTTGTACTCTGTATTCTGCTGAGTAAAAGTGAGAAGCAGTCCACCCAAAACCACCATGGCGATAACGATGGTAACCAACACCTCGATCAGACTGAAACCCTTTTCTTTTACCCCGGTTTTGTACTGAGCACTCATGGCACCACCACCCGGCTACGTAGCGTCACAGACTTGGTACTGCCCCGGTTATCCCATTGGAGCGTCAGCACAATGCCTGCGGGTCCTTGCGCCAGCGGGTCTGGATTCAACGTGACAACAGAGGTCATATCTCCTCCTAACTGAGTGTATATATCGGCCACAGCATCTGTCGCCCTATAGCCCGCAACTGCATTTTGCTCAATGTTTGCCATCGCGGACTGGGCAAGCGCAGCCATATTCATTCTCTGTTCACTTACATGGTTAGCTTTAATGTCAACAATCAACATGTTTGCCATCGCAAGCAGGCCAACAGCTACAATGAGCATTGCCACCATCGTCTCAATCAAGGTAAATCCCTTTTGCTTTTGTTTGATCATGGCAAGCAATCAGGGGCCACGCATTGTGTCCGTATATCAATACGACCCGTCACATTATTAACCATAACAATAAACTCTCTATCTGAACCGACAGAAGAAACTCTAATGTTTTTATTGTCCGCGGTACCACGCCGTCGAAATGTAAACGTCCGGCTTGCTGTCGTCGTCGGATCAGAAGAGGCACAAGTACCGCAGACAAATTTTTGGAGATTTATATTGTCAAAACTATAACTCTGACCAAGTGCATCCGTTACCCCATCATTGACGTAATCAAAAACAATAGCTTGCTCCGTCCCCGATGATAACGCTCTTAAGCGTGCTTGCTGTAGAATACTGGTAATCTGTTCTTTAGCTGAATCCACACGTGTATCTTCCCGCATGTTGCCGTAAGCGCCTATGGCAATCGCCAGCAAGATTGCGCCAATGGCAATAGTTACCATCATTTCGACAAGTGTGAATCCAGACTGAAAAAATCTAACTTGCGCGTTATCAATTCTTACGTTTAGGTTTGGCTGAATGCGTACACTTTCCATCATCCTGAAAATAGTGGCCTCCTTAAGTGTTTTTACTGTGATAGCCGTCACTATATGCTACCTCTATTTTTCCAGCAACCTCCCTGAGCTTACCAAACTTTCAGCCTACCAACCGCCACTTGTTTCGCGGATTTTTAATACGGATGGTGAACTGCTGGCTGAATATGCCGATGAGCATCGTATTCTTACACCCTTCGAAGATATTCCCGAACAACTTCGTAACGCTTTTCTGGCCGCAGAAGATCAACAATTTTATGAACACCCGGGCATCAATCCTGCCCGCATTCTTTCGGCCGCTCTTGCCAATATTCGTGCAGGGCGCACAGTGCAAGGTGGCAGCACCATTACACAACAGGTCGCTAAGAACTTCCTGTTGTCGTCAGAAAAAAAACTTTCACGTAAAATCCGCGAAGCCATTCTCTCGTATCGCATTGAGCAGGCATTTTCCAAGAATGACATCCTTTACCTCTATCTCAACCATATTTATCTTGGACGCGGCGCTTACGGTGTCACATCTGCAGCATGGCGTTATTTTGGCAAACGTCTTGATGAACTGACTTTAAGTGAATGCGCGATGCTGGCAGGACTACCCAAGGCGCCCAGCTACTATGCACCACACTTAAAACCGGAAGCCGCAAAGAAACGCCGCAATACTGTCCTGTATTTGATGGAACGGAGCAGCTTTGCCAAATCTGACGATGTTAAGCACGCACTTGAAGAAGCGTTAACCGTCGCACCCCTGCCACAAAACAAACTGACAAATGCATATGCCAATGAAGTTCACCGTCAATTGGTTCAAAAATTTGGTTTACAAACCCTAAGAAAGCAGGGCCTGAACATCATCATACCTTACAACGCCAGCGCAGAAGCACATGCTGTTCGCAGCATTCGTGAAGGCATCCTTGATGTAGAGCAGCGGCAATTATACCGCATTCCTGACCATCATGAACCTGAAGCGTGGCCTGCCCTCATTGAAAAATGGGCCGCAGCACAACCCGAAGGTGAGCCACAGCCTTTGAGCAAAGATCAGATTATCCCCGCACTTATTGAAAAGGTTCAGCGCAATGGTGACCTCGCAATCAATGATGGCAAACGACAATGGTTGCTCACAAAACCTCAATGGCAATGGCAGACATGGCCAAAGGAGATGCCTGCTGACACGAAAAAACGGAAGCTTACATGGATCGCTGGTGATGAAATTGTCCTGCAAGGTGATGGAGAAGGCGGCGTTCGCCTTACTCAACAACCATCCATCGAATCTGCACTTTACAGTATTGACCTGAAATACGGCACAGTCTTAGCAAGAGTCGGCGGTTTTGATTTCAACTTTGGAGATTTTGACCGGGTAAGCCATGCCCAACGACAGCCGGGCTCAGCCTTCAAACCCTTGCTTTATGCCACCGCACTTGAACAGGGATTAACCCCTGCCAGCATTGTCATGGACACGCCTGTTGTATTCGACAGTCAATCTACAGACAATTTCTGGCGTCCTGAAAACTACAAAAACAAATTTGCAGGTCCGGTGACACTGCGCGATGCATTGGAACACTCACGCAATCTCGCTTCTATCAAATTATTACAAAACATTGGCATTCGTACATTTACCGACAAATTACGCGATTTTCCCTTTGATCATGACTTCCCACAACAACTCGCACTCTCGCTTGGTGCCACTGAAGCACCCTTGGAACAGCTAACCGAGTCCTACGCCATATTAGCCAGCGGTGGCAAAAAATGGTCCCCAGTCAGCATTCAACAGGTAGAAGATCGCAACGGCAAAAGCCTGCATCGTTCCGTTGCAGGCCATCGCTGTCAGGTATGCCATGTCGACCCCGTTCTTTCAGTGAGCCAGGGCATGCGCCCGGCGGAGCAAATCCTTGAGCCAACCACCAGCTTTCTGATTACCAACATGATGAAGGGTGTTATCGATAACGGTACCGGACGCCGTGCAAGAGCACTTAGACGCCCGGCAGCCGGAAAAACAGGCACGACCAATAAACAGGTTGATGCCTGGTTCATTGGTTATACACCGCAGATATTAACCGGTGTATGGACGGGGCGCGATACGCCAACACCTATGGGAAAAAGCGAAACGGGTTCCCATGCTGCCTTGCCAACATGGCTGGCATTTATGCAAAGCGCTCACAAAAACAAAGAGGTTCAATCTTTCACACCGCCCGAAGGCATTGAATGGGCCTTGATCGACCGAAAAACCGGCAAACTTGCAAATGCTGAAACCAAATCGCCCCTATTGGAGGCTTTTAAAGAAGGAAGTGCGCCGACTGAAGAACCGCAGACAGGACCAAAAACCGAAGAAAACGGCGATTTTTTCGATTCGGATATTTAATTCCGCCTGACTCACACCCTGATAAGAGAAACACCTTCTTTCACAAAAAGCCAAGCTGCTTTAATCAGTTGCTTTAGACGTTTGCGAATAAAATTACACTTTACACAGCCACTTTGCACCATCTGCTTGCGAACTTCATACCTCGGATAGATCGTTTCACGCCAAAAATGAAGTCGGTGAGAAAAATCAGGCTGCATACGAGCAAACAAGCGTTCAGCCAAAAAAGGAATGATTTCATGTTTCATAAAACGCCTGAAAAGACTTCGTTCCACAAATCCCATTTTCGGCCTGATTATTTCAAGAACATGATCTGGCACTTGTGCCCCAAGATGCTCTTTTACATAAGAGAGGGCATAAAAACAGGGTCGCTCAAGTTTGTACTCCTGAATTCCTTCAAGAATTTCATCCCATTGATCTGATTGATCGACTTCATTTGCCAACAATGCGATATCATAGAGCCATATCAGGCGTTCAAAAGAATGTTTCAAGGCATGAAAACAAAGATACGGCAAATTTACCCGGGGATGCAGCAGCAGTGATTCTTCACCAACAAGTTCGCCTTCCTGTGCATATTTCAAAAAATCATCAATGCGGAGTGGCGTCAGATGTTCCCACGTCCGAATCCGTTCAATGCCCAAGGGTTCATGATGCAAATCAATAGGTATGTCACCACGCGCATAAATATTACTGTATTGAGAATCAGGACGAAAACCAATGTCCCAAAGCGCCTGTTTGGCATCGAGCATCTGTCGCTCATCAATAAGCAGGTCTATATCGCTGATTGGACGTAAGGCAGCTTTTTCAGCATACAGCATCTCTGTAACCGCCACGCCACGCATACAGATGACCTGAATATTCGACTGATGCAGGGTTGCCAAAATACGCCCGCAGGCATGCTGCATGCGCAGATATCTCAGATTCATTTCATGCAGGCGAGCGGTAAGTGACGCTTTCATATCATGGTTTATATTCAGATCAGAAACACCTGTCATTTTCTGCCAGACCAGACCCTGCACACCCTCTTCAATCACCAGATTCAACAATTCAACATTTCCAACATCAGCATCTGACATGGGCCTGACATCTGCTATAATTTCACCCAGACGCTGCCTCAAAGATGCTCGCTTAATATTAGAACTAGCCATAAGCAAGCACTTTAGGCTAAACTATTTCGCTGTCCAGCCGAAATAAGCAGGATACGGGTAAGGGTGAAGGCCATGAATGAAGAGTTAAAACAGCAGAAACTTGATAACGACCAGATTGCACGGCGTAAGCTGCTAACGATGGCAGCCTATGTACCGCCTGCCATTCTTGGTGTGATGATTGCAGGTAGCAAAATTACTGAAGCTGCTACGCCTGTTGGTGTAACCAAAAACTGTAAAGGTGGTGGAATGATTACCGTTTCAGCGGGTGGCAGTGCCTGCTGCCCATGTGTACCCACCGATCCAAAATATAATATTATTAAATGCAATCAGGCTAAATGCAAGCTTGGCAATTGCCCTGCATGTGGCCAATTGATCTTCACTAAACAAAAGGACTGCACCAAAAAAGTAGCAAAATCCGGTTGTGCCTGTACCTGCACTGAAACACCGGTCGGCAGTGGCTTCTGGCGCATGTCAGGCTGCTAACGCACTTTCCAAATTCGAAACCAAACTAATTATTGACTGAAACCACGTTTACTCCAATCTATCTTCCCGATGGTCAGGTTGTTCTGGCCGAACAGAATGATAATTCCTGCTATCGTCTTTACGGTTTTGATAACGAAGTCTCAATCTCAGGTGCCTTTGCTGAAAGTTTCAAAGCCCTGATCAACAACAACGCATCTGATAGCGATATGACCCGACTTCATTCGCTTGAACAACAGCCGTGGCTAAATGGATTAAGTCAGGCATCTACAAAACCAGTGATACCACCACAGCAACAACTGATTAGTTCGCAGCTTGGCATGTTATTCATCGAAGTGACTGACAAATGTAATGAACGCTGTATTCACTGCTACGCAGACTCCACACCCGAACGCACTGATTTTCTCCCTCTTGCTAGGATCACTGATATTCTGGATCAGGCACTCGATTTTGGCACACCCTTTGTTCAATTTACCGGTGGAGACCCTCTGATCCATCCTAATATTATTGAAATCGTGAGTTATGCAGCCAAACGCCCTTTCAAGGGCATTGAAATCTACACCAATGGCCTGCTACTTCATGAGAAAATGCTCAAAAAACTCGCGCCTTACAAACCTCAACTATCATTTTCCATTTATGCGGATCGCCCCGAAATTCATGATGCCATCACACGTCTTCCCGGCAGCTGGAAACGGACACTCGATGCCATGAAAAGATCAAATGCTGCTGGACTAAAAATCAGGGCTGGTATCGTTCTGATGGAAGAGAATATCGAGTGTGCGGAAAGGATGCCTGCCTTCCTTCATGAACATCTGGGCATGGGTATCGATCAAATTCGTTTTGATGCCGTCAATCAGGTTGGGCGTGGCAAAGCGCTAACCATGCTACAGGGCATCACACCCTCTCACTCGTCCTCATCCGGCCCGGACCGAAAAGGAAAACTCTGCATTGCAGCCAATGGTGATGTATACCCATGTATCTTCGCCCGAAACTTCAAACTGGGCAATATTTCCAATCAGTCATTAAAGACCATCTTTGCCTCTATGCAGCACAAAAATCCTGATAAAAATGGCAGTAAACGTTGGAACTCGTGCTCTGAACAACTAAGCTGTGGTGATTGTCGAATCATTGCCTATACCCTTGAAGGAAGTAACCGTGTCTGAACAGCCAGAAACCAAAGTTCCCGAATATCCTGTTAAACGTCCGACCATGATTGGTGAAGAGTTGGAGGGTATGGATGAAGTCGTCTATGTAGATATCGACTCCGGCACCAATGTCTCATTGAATGTGCTTGGAGCTACCATACTTGAGCTGTGTGACGGAAAGCACTCTATCGAAAACATCATCGATCTTGTTCTCGAAAACCTGTCCGGAGAGCGCGAGCAGATAAAAAAAGATATTCATCATATCCTGATAGAATATGCCGCATACGGTCTCTTTATTGAGGAGTAAGCCTTTAACATGTGGCAGCGAACTTTCGGCGTAGGAAATATCTCTGTAAGGCTTGAGTCTGACCAGCAACGTTGCACAGATGATATCCAAGCCATCACGTCCCTGTTTCCAGATTCAGAAAGACAACCCGGCCTGATATTTTCGATTAAACAACGGAAAAAAATCACTCTTTGTGTAAATGATGAAGAACTTTGGCAAAGCAATGACTCAGGTGAAATAAGTGCCGCATTTGAAGTGCACCTCTATATTCGAATCGTTCAGGAGCTGGTTCCTGAACTTGCCTCCATCCATGCTGCCAGCATCGGCATTGATCAGCAGGCATGCATCTTTGCCGGTGTGTCTGATGCGGGCAAAAGCAGCATGTGTACCAAAGCTGTCATTGAAGGAAGTCATTATCTCTCAGACGAATTTGCCCTGCTTAACAAAACAGGTGAAGTTGAACCTTTTCCCCGGCCCCTACAATGGGGAAAAGAACAACATCCGGCTTTTACGCATGATATGATGGCAAAAGCGGGCATCAAACAAACCACCTTCCAGTTTCCAGATACCGAAGGAAACAATGTATCTGCTCTGTTATGGCTACCTGAAAAAGTTCAACATACGCCGCTACCGCTTCGCTGGGTTATATTTCCACGCTTTGATGCATCCGTTTCCACACCTGAGCTTACAACCATCCGACGTGGTGAAGCATTAATGGAACTGCCGCAACATTTACATCAACAGCAACGTGCCGACATCATGCTTCAAATGCTAAATCAGCGTATCCCAAAAGATGCTACCTTCCATCGGCTTCGTTTTTCAAATGTACATAAGGCTTGGGAGCTGCTTAAACATTCCCTTTTTTCATAAGCTTTCTTTTTCGAACATTTTGAAACGTCTTATAAAAAAGGCTCAGGCTCGCTGATCTATCCAGACCATCCCAGGCACCCAAAATCATATTGGGTCTCTTTTTACGATAATCTCGAATGGTCACAAAAAGATTCTTAAGCTGCGCTATCCATATTCGATTTCCTTGCCCTTTCACAACCCAGTCCGGTTCGTGATAACACGTTGCAATCATACGTACATATTCGGCTTTCGAGCGTTGCAGACACGCCTCTTCCAGCCTCACACCCTCAGCACATATTTGGTAATAAGCTGATAACATCCCTGCCCCATCAGCCTCTGCAAGACAACTCCAGCCTGAAAGCCGAGGATTCACCTCCATGACATACCATTGTCCATCAGCATCCTGTTTGCATTCCACTTCGGCAAAACCCTTCCAATTCAAAGTTGAAAGCAAGTCTCGCGCGCCCTCATAAAGTTCTGGAATCCACTCTGCTTTTGCAGCAGTCGTCTCTCCAAACAATCCAAATTTCGTTTTGGCAACCCGTTGGCGCCGGCAGGTAAACCCCCGCACCGGTCTTGAATCATGATCAAAGAGAATCAATGCCGAAGCCATTCGATCAACATCGCCTTCAACAAACTTCTGAACCCGATGATACTGATCAGCATTCTTTTCTACATCCTGAGATTCAAGAAAACGTTGCAGTGCCGAAGAATCGGCAAATACTTGAAACCTGTCCCGCTCTGATTTGATCATCAACGGAAAAACATAACTCTCCGTATTTTCATACAAATCACTGACCCGCACAATCTCCATTGATGCGACTTTCAACGTATCTGTTTCTGGTAAGTTCTCAGTTGCAAGCGCTTGTTCGACCGTCTCTGCATCCACAGTCAGAAAACGCATGCCTATCTTTTGAAGTAACTGCTGATAAGTAGCCGTAAATTTGGCAAGATCATCCACACATGGCAGCCATACGCCAGCAAGCCCCGAACTTTTAAGCCCAAGCGCATAAGTACCATTCAACTGCTCATCTAAACACTGTAATTCAACTGATCGCTGGACGTATCGGCTTTTTCTGGCCCATCCCTCAATGGGCCAAAATGTCCCTTCTACCGGGATACCGGCACGCCCTGCTGCCTGCGCCAGAGCAAACATCTGTGAATCCTGAAGATCATGAATGATAAACGGTGTATTCATGGTTTATGTGGCAATCTCCATGCCAATAACATACCCATCAATGCAATGAACGCACAAACAAAAAAAGCCTGAGTGTATCCAGCGTAACTTACAATCACGCCACAGCCCATAATACCTACCGTGCTTCCCAGCCCAAATCCACAGGCTGAATACCAACCCTGCGCTGTGGCATGGCGGTTTGCCGGCGCAAGTTTTTTTACCCATACAATGGCTGAAAGATGGAATGCGGCAAAACTTGCTGCATGTAATAACTGTAACAATAACAATCCATACCATGCTTCTGTCATGCCAATACCCAGCCAACGCATGGATGCAAGCAGAAGCGAAATCGACAATACCCAGGCTGGAGCAGCCTTTTGCAATGGTTTGGACCATCCCCACATCAGAACAATCTCCGCCAGCACACCAAAAACCCAAAATGCCCCGACCTGCCACCCTTGATAACCAACCTCAACCAGATACAGACTATAGAAACCATAATAGGCTCCATGCGATACCTGCATCAAAAAACTAACAATCAGGAGCGTGATAAAAGCCTGCCCAAACCGGGCCTCACCGGTTTCAGGTCTATCTGAAACAATATGCTGACTTGGAAACCCGCGTGCGGCGAAGGCGAGTAATAACATCAGACCAAACAACCACCACGGAAACTGGCTCATATGACCATCTACAAGCCATATACCACCTGCAAGAGAAGCCAAAATAAAGCCAATTGATCCCCAGACACGAAGGCGCCCATATTCAGCCAGTGCCGCTTCAGAAATAGAGACAGAAAGGCCATCCGTTAAGGGCAAAATAGCGGCCCATAGGATACCGAATAATAATACAACTAACGCCAACCACCCGATATCACTCACATAGTCCATGGCAATCGCAAAAATCGCTGCTAAAAGCGAAGCAATCACAATAAACAATCTGCTATGGCCTGATGCATGACGATCCGCCAAATGTCCAATCCAGGGAGGAGAAAGCACTTTGGCAACAGCGATAAGCCCTGTCATCACGCCAATCATCATCACGTCCAGTCCTTTTTCATCCAGATAGATCGGAAAAAAGGGTAAAATAAGGCCCATGGCTGCAAAATATGCAGCGTAAAAAAGCCGAATGGCATGCAATGATATGGAGGGAATCATAACGCACAGCATAGCGTTCCACCCCGGCACTTACAGCATTCATACGCTTGCAGCATTGCAGCGAATCGATAATCATCCTCGCATGTCACACATCACTCGGTCTATTCTATGCATCGTCATGCTTCTGTTTATCTCATCCTGTGAGCAAAAAAGTGGTTTAACGCTTGCACCGGAATGGCAGACAGAAATCATCAGCGAATGGCAGAATGAGCTGCCCGACATGCTGGTTCTTTCACCTGATGGAAAAACACTCTTTATCAGCTGTGAAACAACTGCCGACATGCTCGCACCATCTCTGATTCGAATCGCACTTGATACGGGAGAAAAAGAGACCCTTTTATACGGCTTAGGCCGTGCCGATGGTTTAAAAATGGATCACAAAGGAGACCTCTGGCTGGGCGAAGAGGTTGATGATGGTTTGATTGTTCACATCACATCGCCTGCCACCATTGCACCGGAACAGCGTCTGGATCGAAGTAGATTGGTGAGTAGCCATCCTGATATTATCGCAGTTGCATCTGCGGGCCGTTTTTCACATGAAGGCATGGTTTTCTCAAAAGATCATCAATATCTTTACCTCGCAGATGAATGGTCTGAAGGCTGCCTTTATAGATATACGTTGAATAACAAAGCACTTCACGTTTTACATAAAACAAAAGGCTGGCTCAAAATCAACACACCGCAGGATTCAAGATTTAAAGCTGAAGTATTACATGGTCAATATTTTGACCGGCTGGAAGATATGGAACTTCTCCCGGATGGCCGAATACTCATGGCAGAAACAGGTTCACAAGCTAAACAAGGTCACATCTGGCTACTTGATGACAGGAACAGTATGCCCAAAGTCTCTTCTTATCTTCAACATACCGATATCAAACATCCTGACAATCTTGAGTGGGATCAAAAACGCCATTGGTTATGGATCACCGATGATAGCTCGCCCTCCAGGTTATGGGCATGGGATGGCAAAAATATAAAACAAATAGCATCTCATCGTTTTGCTGAAATTACCGGCGTAGAAACCGATCATCATGGCTCCGTCTATTTCAACCTTCAGCACAATATCTTTGGCCCGGACTTAACGCTTAAAATGAATCGTTCCCCAAAAAAATAAATCATGGATGTCTGGATCGAAACTGTCATAAGGCAACTCATCCTCTACTCACTGCCTGTGCTCATATCGCTGACGTTTGTCAGTTTCATCGAATGTAAATTGATTGCAAAACCAGCACCACATCCATTTCATGCCATCAGTTGGATGGGGACATGGTTGCCATGGATCGCTGCTATATTCTTTTCCCGAGCAGTCATTTTTGCCCTTCCCCGACCTGTTGAATCTGGAAAACATGCCGCTTTATACCGTTGCTCAGGTCACATCATACTTTGCATCACAGGTTTTTTGCTTTATTGCTGGAGCCTGAACCATCAACCTCCCACAGGTCTTCCTCCATTGCATCTCTGGTGGGCTAAAATATTGATGTTTTTTAACCTGTGCATGATATGCATGCACCTTCTTCCTCTTCCAGGCATGTATGTAGGAGAGTCGTAGATTCAAGTTGTAAGTGCAATTTTATGAATTGTTTGAGTTGGCAAGCTGCGTAAGCAGTCTTGCCCTTATCAAACACCACTCATCAAAGGAGCACGAACATGAGCTACACGCAGCTTACCGAGAACGATCGTATCG
>JAJFLC010000020.1 GCA_021772895.1 Mariprofundaceae bacterium
CTTCATCCATTGCAAACGATGCAAAGCGCCCTTGCCACAGATAACCCTTCCAGCCTTTCTTAAAATTGACATGACGGGTATATCGTCTGTGCGCTTCCCCAATGCCACGAGCCAAGCTCTCTTCCCTTTGAGGAACAACAACCAAGTGGACGTGATTTGGCATCAGGCAATATGACCACACCTCAACGCCAGCAGAGTCACACCACTCACGCATCAACCTCAAATAAATTTCATAATCTTCATCATCAAAAAAAGTGTCCATCCTACGAACCCCACGCTGGGTTACATGATGAGGGATTGTCGGAATTACTACGCGTGCGATTCGTGCCATAGCAAAACAATGTAACGAAACACCTCATACGTCAATAATTAAGTATTATGTCCCCGGAACTATCGCTGCTGCACCGGTTAGTGTCAGGGTCGGTGCGGTGGTATCGGTGATGGTCACATGCTGTGTCGCCGTGCCCGTGTTACCCGCTGCATCCGTCGCAGACCAGGTAATTGTATGCACACCCACCGCAAACGGGCCGGTTACATCCGCTGTTGCAGTCACAGCACCATCCACAAGATCTGTTGCAGATGCAGTTCCCAGTGTTACTGCTGTCAATGCAGCAGTGGCTTCTACTGTGATATTCGCAGGTGGCGTCACCACAGGAGCCGTTGTGTCCGTCACCGTTACCGTCTGAGTCGCCGTTGTAACGTGCTCCTTTTTGATAACACCATCATCTTCCTCTTCTTCCCAGGCCATCCAGGTGATAATGGTAACGCCAACAGGAAACAGTTTTGGCGCATTATGTTTGAGTGGAACAGACTCGCCATCGTCATCAACAGCCGTTGCAGTGCCAAATAAAACAGATGACAGACGAGCCGTTGCCTCCTGTGTTACGGCAGGGGGAGGCGTCAATATGATTTCAATTTCAGAAGTTTCATCTTCAGAAACTTCATCTTCGGAGTAAAATGCCGTCTGTTCAGCTGGATCATCAGGGAATGCGTCACTGATGTCAGAAACACCGTCATTATCCCTGTCACCCGTGGATGCAACAAGATATGAATGTTGGTAATCGATGATTGAGTCAGATTTGTTGAACTCGGTATTGACCCAGGCACTGGCCCAGACATTCGATAATGTAGCCGCAACAAACAGTGCTAAAACAGTGGTTTTATAAAACATGAAATCTCCTCTCCCAAGAATTTTTTATGATTGCTTAGTAAAAGGGGAAACTGGAGAGATGTCAAATGACAGCCGCATGGCAACAATACGACAACAACAACAAATGAGCCGTGCAGACACGGCTCATCTCATACATGGCTAACCAGTCAGAATGTTACAGGTCACCCATCTTTGGCAATTCACCCACCAGCGGTGCCACATAATCAACCCATGCCTGTGTCACATCATTGCCTGCATCATTGATATGCGCATCTTTCATTTCGGTGGCTTCACGCGCAACCGATGAGAGCGGTGTGATAAAACATTCACTTGTATAGGGAACATTCGAAAGACGTCGAATGGCAACAGAACCGGCCTCACCGGTAGAGGCGGCATGATGAACGGCATATTCACCCACTTCGCGGGCCTCTTTTGCATCAACTTCGGAGATAATCGTTGGATAACTGCGCTGCAAATAACCAAACGTATCTGCACGCACACGTGCGCCCTTGCCAAGGGCTTCTTTGACAAATGCTGCCAGTGTATCACCCAGCGCACCTGTGCCGGAAAGCTGAATATTACCGTGCGAATCACGCTCGCCGGTTGAGGCAATCGGATTGCCATCTTTGTCGCCGATACCTTCTGATGCTGCCACAACACAACGACCATATTTGGCCATCGTTGTTTTTACATCCTGTTTGAACTGTTCAACATCGAATACCCGCTCAGGCAGATAGATCAGATGTGGGCCATCGCTCTTCCCTTCATGTTCCGGGCGACGTGCAAGCGCGGATGCTGCGGTCAGAAAACCTGCATGGCGGCCCATCACGACGTTAATTTTCACGCCGGACAACGCCCGGTTATCACGATCATCGCCCATGAATGCCAGCGCTACAAACCTGGCCGCCGATGCAAAACCGGGACAGTGATCGGTTACCTTCAGATCATTATCAATGGTCTTGGGGATATGCACGGTGCAGAAATCGTAGTTTGCCTCTTTGGCCATCTCGGCAATGATATGTGCGGTCTCGGCTGAATCGTTACCACCGATATAAAAGAAATAACGCACATCATGTTTACGGAAAACTTCGAATACCTTTTCACACTCTGCTTTGCCGGGCTTGAGCCGTACCGATCCCAAAGCTGCCGCTGGCGTATGCGCTACCAGCTCCAACTGCTCAACACTCTGCGTGGTCAAGTCAATAAAATTTTCATCCATGATGCCCTGAATACCATGCCTGGCACCAAGAATACCTGTGATGGAATCCTGCTCACGTGCTGCCAGAACAGCACCGACCAGAGATTGATTAATTACGGCTGTTGGCCCACCGGATTGTCCGATGACCATATTACCTTTGAGCATACCTTTGAACATAACACTCTCCCTATGTAGCTTACGCCACCGATTCTCTTAAATTGTTTCATGCATTTTGAAATACATTTAAATAAATTTGACCGGGGATAAGTATCATAGCAGACCCCTCACACATTCCTAGGAATAGTCTGAAAAAGTCAGCGTTCCCGTGCAGACCATGGATGGCCTGCCAAAATCATACACGCGAAGTGTTTCATTTTGTAAGCAAAGGCAAAACCGCGCTCTTGCCTTTGCGTGCTGAAAATGACATGCACCTGGTTTTTCAGAATATCCCTGATAGGAGGCCCTTTGAGCTTGCACAAAACGACGCTGGATAAAGCCACCGCAAAGAATAAACGCCTCGATGAAATTTCATCACTGCTGAAAAAAGCCGGTGAAGAGATCATCATGCCTGCATTCAAAAAACAAACCTCGGCACACCAACTTTCCAAGGCAAAAAACATTAAAGATGATGGTTCCGTGGTCACCGAAACAGATCTTAAATGTCAGCAGTTCCTGCAACATGAATTATCAATACTGTATCCTGATGTCGCTTTTCTGGGTGAAGAGATGAGCCATGCGGCACAACTTGATTGTCTGAATAGCGGCGGCCGTTTCTGGTGTGTCGATCCACTCGATGGCACCAGCAACTTCACCATACCCCTGCCACATTTTGCCATCTCTCTTGCCCTCATTGAAAATGGCAACGTCATTTTTGCATGTATCCATGATCCTGTTTTGAATGAAACCTTCACCGCCGAAAAGGGTCATGGTGCCTTCCTGAACAACAATCTTATAACCGCAGCGCCAGCAACACCACTGGCACATACGGTTGGATTCATTGATTTTAAACGCCTTGAAAAAGACACCGCCGCGATGTTTGCCACCCAACAAATATTCAGAAGCCAGCGTAATATTGGAAGCTGCGCACTGGAATGGGCATGGCTTGCAGCCGGTCGCGCCCATTTCATCATCCATGGCGGCGAAAAAATATGGGACTATTCAGCAGGTTCACTCATTGCAGAAGAGGCTGGCTGTATCGTGACCGATTTTGAAAACCGGCACCCATTTCACAGCGTTCAATTAAGCAGCCCCATTCTGGCTGCCAACCATCTTGATATTCACCAGCAACTTCTATCAGCGCTGTAGCGCACCCGGACCGGGAAAGTAAAGATTTGCAGGCACTCTCCAGAGGGTCGCTTTTTACACGATAATCGTCTACCATGCGCCGCCCTGAATGACTGATGACACATGAAATCAGCCATTTAACTACCATTTATTTTAATCTCCTGGGAGGGATATATATGTCCACCGTAGCCGATCTGAAAATTGACCTGGTTGAGGTATGCGAAGCCGCTGCGCGCGCTTGCGCACCGTTTGTAGGTTCCGGGCAAAAAGACGAAGGCGATGGCCTGGCTGTTGATGCCATGCGCACACGCATCAATCAGGTTACCATGAAAGGTGTGGTTGTGATTGGTGAAGGTGCAAAAGATGAAGCACCTGCGCTTTATGATGATGAACCTGTTGGAACGGGTGAAGGCATTGGCGTTGATATCGCAGTTGACCCGATTGAGGGCACCAACCTGTTTGCAAAAGATTCGCCGGGTTCAATCGTAACCTTGGCGGCAGCACCGGCTGGCAGCATGTACCGTCCCGGCTCCTGTTTCTACATGGAAAAACAGGTCTACCCAAAAGCAGCACGTGGAAAAATTGACCCAACAGCCTCTGTTGAAGTTCGTTTAACGCAGTTGGCAAAAGCGTTGCAGAAAGACATTACAGAAATCACAGTGTTTGTACTGGATAAACCACGCCACCAGCAGTTATTAAAAGAGATCTATGCCTGTGGTGCAAAGGTTCGCCTTGCAACAGATGGTGATGTAAACGGTGCGATTCAGGCGGTATTGAACATGGGTTCTGATGCACTGTTTGGCATTGGTGGAACACCGGAAGGCATCGTCACTGCCTGTGCAGCACGTGCGATGGGCGCTGAAATGTTTGGGCGCATGGCACCTCAGAAAGATTTTGAAATTGAGTTGTGCAAAAAAGAAGGCATTGATACAACCCGCTATCTGACACGCGATGAATTGGTCACTTCGGATGATTGCATGTTTATTGCAACGGGTTTGACCAATGGTGAATATGTGGATCATGTGAAAGTGGGTACGGATGTCGATGGTAAATATATGACAACAGACACCGTTGTTCTTTCAGGCTCTGTTGGGAATATTCGCCGTGTGCAGACAACGCTTCACGTTTAAGTTTGGCAATGGCCCTCGGGCCTGTCAGCAACCCATAAGTTTTATTTATGGGAAGAGCATAATGAGTTATTGATTAGATATGATGCATACTCTGAGTACTGTTCGATATCTTTTAAAAGTTTTTTAGTTTTTTAATATAAATGTATAAAAGAGGAAGTATATGAGCAACGTAGATCGTAGACATCTGGCCAACGCCGTCCGCGCACTCGCGATGGATAGCGTTCAGAAAGCAAACTCCGGACACCCAGGCGCTCCGATGGGCATGGCGGACATCGCCGAAGTTCTTTGGAACGATTACATGAAACATAACCCGAGCAACCCAAAATGGGCTGATCGTGACCGTTTTATTCTTTCCAATGGTCATGGCTCCATGCTGATTTACTCTCTGCTGCATCTGACAGGTTACGATCTCGGCATGGATGACCTGAAACAGTTCCGTCAACTGCACTCACGTACACCGGGCCACCCTGAGTATGGTTATGCGCCGGGCGTTGAAACCACCACGGGCCCATTGGGTCAGGGCATCACCAATGGTGTGGGCATGGCTTTGGCTGAACGCACACTGGCAGCGCAATTCAACAAACCCGGCCATGAAATTGTTGATCACAACACCTATGTATTCCTCGGTGATGGTTGCCTGATGGAAGGTATTTCTCATGAAGCATGTTCACTGGCCGGTACACTGGGCCTTGGCAAGCTGATCGCATTTTGGGATGACAACGGCATCTCCATTGATGGCGAAGTCGAAGGCTGGTTCACAGATGACACCCCTGCACGTTTTGAAGCTTATGGCTGGCAGGTGATTCGTGCTGTTGATGGTCATGATGCTGAAGAGATCAAACAGGCCATTGAAACGGCAAAAGCTGAAACAGATAAGCCTACCATGATCTGCTGTAAAACAGTGATTGGTTTTGGCTCGCCAAACATGGCTGGCTCACATGATTGTCATGGTGCGGCTCTGGGTGATGAAGAAATCGCACTGGTTCGTAAAGAACTGGGTTGGGATGCTGCACCTTTTGAAATCCCTGCAGATGTTTATGCCGGCTGGGATGCCAAAGACAATGGTGCTTCTGCTGAATCTGATTGGGATGCACGTTTTAAAACATACGCAGCCGAGTTCCCTGCTGAAGCCGCAGAATTCAATCGTCGTATCAACAACGAACTGGCCACAGACTGGGATGCGGGCGCTGATGCCTTCATCGCCGAAGTGGATGCCAAAGCTGAAAGCATTGCATCACGTAAAGCATCTCAGAATGCCATTGAAGGTCTGGCAAAAATCACACCTGAATTCCTGGGTGGCTCTGCCGACCTTGCAGGCTCAAACCTGACGTTATGGTCCGGTGCTGATTCAATTCGTGCACACAACCCCGGTGGTAATTATGTAAACTACGGCGTGCGCGAATTTGGTATGGCTGCCATGATCAATGGCGTATCATTGCATGGTGGTTTTGTACCTTACGGTGCAACCTTCCTGATGTTTTCAGAATATGCACGCAATGCACTGCGCATGGCTGCATTGATGAAAGTGCGTCATATCGAAGTATTCACCCATGATTCGATTGGTCTTGGTGAAGATGGCCCGACACATCAGCCTGTTGAACAGACTGCAACACTGCGCATGATTCCAAACATGGATGTATGGCGCCCATGTGATGCGGTTGAATCGGCTGTGTCCTGGAAATCTGCGATTAAAAACCTGACTGGCCCGACCTCTTTGATTTTCTCACGTCAGGGTCTGCCTCATCAGGCACGCAGTGCTGAACAGATCAAATTAATCGAGCGTGGCGGCTACATTCTAAAAGATTGTAACGGCACACCGGATGCGATCATTATTGCAACCGGTTCTGAAGTTTCTTTGGCGATGGAAGCTGCTGATGCTTTGGCGGGTAAAAATATTCGTGTGGTCTCCATGCCATCAACCAACACCTTTGATGCTCAGAATGCCGATTACAAAGAATCAGTATTGCCATCATCTGTAACCGCACGTGTTGCAGTGGAAGCAGGCGTCACTGGCTTCTGGGCAAAATATGTTGGCCTGAACGGAAAAGTTGTGGGCATTGACACCTTTGGTGAATCAGCCCCTGCCGGTGAACTATTCAAAATGTTTGGTATCACCACTGATGCGGTTGTCGCAGCAGTAAACGAAATTGCTTAAATTATAAATACGGAAGGAGAATAATATGACGACTAGAATTGGTATTAATGGTTTTGGCCGCATTGGCCGCATGGCGTTCCGCGCTATCGCTAAGGAATTTGGAGACATGGAAATCGTTGCCATCAACGATCTTCTGGACGCTGAATACCTGGCATACATGCTTAAATATGACTCTGTGCATGGTCGTTTCGACGGTGATGTATCAACAGATGGCAACAACCTGATTGTGGATGGCAAAACCATTCGCCTGACCGCTGAACGCAACCCTGCTGACCTGAAATGGGACGAAGTTGATGTTGATATCGTACTTGAATGCACGGGTTTCTTCCTGACCGAAGAGACGTGTCAGGCACATATCGATGCAGGTGCTAAAAAAGTCGTTCAATCGGCACCTTCGAAAGATGCAACCCCGATGTTTGTCTATGGTGTTAACCATGAAACATATGCAGGTCAGGCAATCAGTTCTGCGGCTTCCTGCACCACCAACTGCCTGGCTCCATTGGCGAAGGTGATCAATGACAAGTTCGGCATCAAACGTGGCCTGATGACCACGGTGCATGCTGCAACTGCAACACAGAAAACAGTGGATGGTCCTTCCCAGAAAGATTGGCGCGGCGGCCGCGGTATTCTGGAAAATATCATTCCATCTTCGACCGGTGCTGCAAAAGCAGTGGGCGTGGTTCTGCCTGAGCTAAACGGCAAACTGACGGGTATGGCATTCCGTGTTCCAACCTCCGATGTTTCAGTGGTCGACCTGACAGTTGAGCTGAACAACGAAGCTTCTTATGCTGACATTTGCGCGGCTGTAAAAGAAGCCTCTGAAACGCCTGGCATCGGTGATACACTGGCTTATACGGACGAAAAAGTGGTTTCCACTGACTTCCGTGGCTGTAGCTCCTCATCGATCTTTGATGCAGGCGCAGGCATTGCACTCGATGGCACATTTGTGAAGTTGGTTACATGGTATGACAATGAATATGGTTATACTTGCAACATGATGCGCTTCGTTCGTCACGTAGCTGCCAACTAAATAACATCGTGAAAACCCTCTCTGCGAATCGCTGGAGGGTTTTCACGTTTGTCATTGCTCATTGAGTCAGGTTGTCCATTCACAATCAATTGATCAAGTCAGCAACGACAAACGTTTGATAGAATATAAACACCCTTGAAATGTCATCGGTTTGTCATCATTGCATGATAAAAGTGGCTTTTCATCATTTTGAAGGAGTAAGTAGAATGCCCGTAATTAAAATGGCTGACCTGGATCTGGCTGGCAAACGTGTATTGATTCGTCAGGACCTGAATGTACCCATTGCTGATGGCAAAGTGACCAGTGATAAGCGCATCCGCGCATCCCTGCCAACCATCGAGCACTGCATCAAAGCCGGTGCCAAAGTGTTAATCATGTCTCATCTGGGCCGTCCGACCGAAGGCGAAGCTGCCGATGAATTTTCTCTGGCGCCTGTAGCGACACACATGTCCGGCCTGTTAGGGCAGAATGTTCGTCTTGTGAATGATTATCTGGGCACAGCCGTTGAAGTCGCTGATGGCGAAGTTGTTCTTCTCGAGAATGTTCGTTTCAACGTGGGCGAAAAGAAAAATGATGAGGCACTCTCCAAACAATACGCAGCACTCTGTGATGTTTATGTGATGGATGCTTTTGGCACAGCCCACCGTGCACAGGCCTCTACACACGGCGCAGGCCAGTTTGCACCCATCGCATGTGCGGGGCCTCTTCTGGCTGGTGAACTGGAAGCACTTGGCAAAGCACTCGATAATCCTGCACGTCCCATGGTTGCCATTGTGGGTGGCTCGAAGGTTTCAACCAAGCTGACTGTGCTTGAATCGCTCTCTACCATTGTCGATCAGCTGGTTGTAGGCGGCGGCATTGCCAATACTTTTATTGCAGCAGCTGGTAAGCCGGTCGGTAAATCACTGTATGAAGCAGATTTGATTGATACCTGTAAAAAACTCACAGCAAGTGCCGAAGCACGTGGTGGCAGTATTCCGGTTCCTTCTGATGTGGTGTGTGCCAAAGAATTTTCACCCACTGCAACAGCAACACTCAAAAGTGCGGATGAAACCCTTGATGATGACATGATCTTCGACATCGGACCTGATTCTGCCGCTGAACTGGCAACGATCATTAAAAATGCAGGTACCATCGTATGGAATGGCCCTGTCGGCGTATTTGAATTTGATCAGTTTGGTGAAGGCACCAAAGCCATCTCGATGGCAATTGCTGATTCTGATGCCTTCTCTATTGCAGGCGGCGGTGACACTCTGGCAGCCGTTGATAAATACAATATCTCAGACAAAGTCTCTTACATTTCAACCGGCGGTGGCGCTTTTCTTGAGTTTCTTGAAGGCAAAAAACTTCCTGCGGTTGAAATGCTCGAAGGACGGGCAAAATAAATGACAACGCCTATTCGCAGAACTAAAATTGTAGCCACCATCGGTCCTGCTTCAGAATCCCCTGAAGTGTTGGACAAGCTGATTGAAGCAGGTGTGAATGTTGTTCGCCTGAACTTCTCTCATGGAACACCTGAAGAGCATCGTCAGCGTGCAGAAAACGTACGTGCTGCTGCAAAAAAACATGGTGTAATTGTAGGCGTCCTTGCCGATATGCAGGGCCCTAAAATTCGTATTGGCAAATACAAAACAGGCAAAACATTTCTTGAACCTGGCCAGAAATATATCATTGATGGTGCGCTTGGCCTTGATGATGGCGATGATGAACGTGTAGGCCTGACCTACAAAGAGCTAATTGATGACGTTGAACCCGGCGCACGCCTTCTGCTCAATGATGGCCTGATTGTCATGGATGTCGATCAAGTTACGGGGCAGGAAATTCACTGCAGTGTTGTTGTTGGTGGCGTACTTTCCAATAACAAAGGCATCAACCGTGCCGGTGGCGGTCTTTCAGCCGCAGCACTGACTGAAAAAGACAAGGAAGATATCAAAACTGCATGTGCGATTGGTATCGACTATGTGGCCATCTCCTTCCCTCGTAATGGTGCAGATATGGAATATGCGCGTTCACTCGTTCGCGCAGAAGGAAGCAACGCAGGCCTGGTTGCCAAAGTTGAGCGTGCAGAAGCGGTTGAACCTGAAAACCTGAAATCCATCATGGAAGCATCGGATGCGGTGATGGTGGCGCGTGGTGATCTGGGTGTAGAAGTTGGCGATGCTGCCGTACCTCCGATCCAAAAACGTATGTTACGCATGGCACCAAAATTCAACTGTCCGGTGATTGTTGCCACACAGATGATGGAATCAATGTGTGACAATCCGATCCCGACCCGTGCAGAAGTCAATGATGTCGCCAATGCTGTGCTTGATGGCACCGATGCGGTGATGCTATCCGGAGAATCCGCAGCGGGGAAATACCCGGTTGAAGCCGTTGAAGCGATGCATCGTACGTGCATTGAAACAGAGAAACAGAAAGTCATGCCTTCGGCCTCAACACGTGGCCCGCGTTTTCCACCGTTGACTGTGGATGAGTGTATCGCACGTCAAGCGATTGAAACCGCACATATGATGCCAATCAAAGCGATTGCGGCCTTTACACAGAGTGGCAACACAACACTGTATATGTCGCGTCATCTTGGCGATGTGCCGATTTATGCACTGACCCCGGAAAAAAGTACACTCGGTCGTGTGTCCCTCTTCCGGAATGTGATACCAAAAAGCATCGATCACACCTACACATCTGATACCGATGCGCCGCGTGCAACACGCGAAGTCATCGATGTTATGAAACGTGATGGTCTGGTAGAAGTTGGCGATTTAATTGTCATGACACTTGGCACACCGATGGGTCAGGCTGGTGCAACCAACACGATGAAAGTTGTTGAGGTTGAAGAGTAAGGCCGAAAGGTAAGATTAAAAGTACGATGGAAGGGCAAGACTGATGACTCTGATGGCACATTGCATAGATCACATGTTGCCGTCATATTACGCAAAATTTTTAAATGAATAAAATCCAAGGAGGATGAAATGGCGTTAATTTCTATGCGACAATTGCTGGACCACGCAGCTGAAAACAGCTACGGCCTGCCAGCATTCAATGTAAATAATATGGAACAGGTGCATGCCATCATGCAGGCTGCTGATCAGACCAATTCTCCGGTCATCATGCAGGGCTCAGCCGGTGCACGCGGTTATGCAGGTGAAGCTTTTTTGCGTCATCTGATCTCTGCTGCCATTGAAGAATATCCACACATTCCAGTCGTGATGCATCAGGATCACGGTTCTGAGCCTGCAGTATGCCTGCGCTCCATTCAGTCCGGTTTTTCATCTGTGATGATGGATGGCTCTCTGATGGCAGATGCCAAAACCCCTGCCTCTTACGAATATAACGTTGAAGTTACCAAAACTGTTTGTGATATGGCACATGCCGGTGGTGTTTCTGTAGAGGGAGAGCTGGGTTGTCTCGGTTCTCTGGAAACTGGCATGATGGGCGAAGAAGACGGTCACGGTGCAGAAGGCAAGCTGGACATGGACATGCTGCTGACTGATGCTGATGAAGCGGCTGACTTTGTTGAAAAGACAGGTGTTGATGCACTGGCAATTGCCATTGGTACTTCCCACGGTGCCTACAAATTCACCAAGCCACCTACAGGCGCTGTTCTGCGTATTGACCGCATCAGAGAAATTCATGCCAAACTGCCTAACACGCATCTTGTGATGCATGGTTCATCATCCGTTCCACAGGAATGGCTGGCAACGATCAACGAATATGGTGGTGACATGGGTGAAACCTACGGCGTTCCTGTTGAAGAGATCGTTGAAGGTATCAAGTCCGGTGTTCGCAAAGTAAACATCGATACTGATCTGCGTATGGCTTCTACGGGCGCTGTTCGTAAGTTCCTGCACGAAAACAAAGAAAATTTCGATCCACGTAAATTCCTGAAAGCTTCAACTGCAGCCATGAAGGATATCTGTGTCGCTCGTTACGAAGCATTCGGCGCTGCTGGCAATGCTTCCAAGATCACCGCAAAATCTCTTGAGACCATGGTTGGTTTCTATAAATAAGAAGTAATTACTTCGACGTTTGAAAAGGCGGGCCATGTGCCCGCCTTTTTCATTTCAGCTCTCCACACTCATTTAAAGCGTGATATACCATTTGTACCATTGAATAATCAGAATCGATTCCAGATTAGAGAATGCGTTCAAACCATACTGTAAATGCCTGACAAGTCATGCCATGATACGTTTACACTTGCTTCAAAATACAGTCCAACTCAAGCTTCGTTTATAAATAAAGGAAATATTTATGAAATCAGCTGTTTTAATCATTGATGTTCAATGCAAATTCTTTGATGAAGAGCCTCGACCGTATGAAGCCGATAAAGTAATCCAGAGAATCAATAACATAACAGACCGGGCAAGAGGCTCCCAAATACCCGTCATTTTTATTCAGGCTGAACAGGCTGGTTTTCTCGAGCACGGAAGTGATAGTTGGAAATTACAATCGGATCTGATAGTTCATGCCACTGATTTGATCGTGCAAAAAAACACACCCAGCTGTTTTCTGAAAACAAACTTAATCGAAACACTGGCTTCGATGGGTGCAAATAACCTAATTATTTGTGGTTACGCATCAGAGTTTTGCATTGATAGCACCGCCCGTGCTGCTACGCAATTGGGATATCATGTTCAACTTGTTGCCGATGCGCACACAACACATGAAAAACAACACCTATCAGCCAAAAACATCAGGGAACATCACAACGTAACGCTATCAATGGCCCCTACGATTACCGCCGTTCGCGCTTCAGATATCACTTTCTACAAGAAGAAACAACAAGTACACACAGATCAATGCATTGCAGAGTAGGTGCAGCTTATAAATACCTGTTTTATTGATTCCTCATCCCTTCATGTACGATTGAACAGTTTTTACAGCAAAAAAATCAATCACAACGGCAAAAGATTATCGCGAAGCCATGACGAAAGGCCCAGGCTAACCAAATGCTCTATCCTGATATCGAATATTTCAATTTTAAGAGACCCTTCTAACCCAGCATAACCATTTCATTTCAAAGGGTGGCCTGAATAGCCGCCTTTTTATTTGTCTGCTTAACAGCCATTTTGATATTTGTCCGACAGACCAACTTTGGGTATCATGCAGCTCCCCTAAAGGAGGCCTTCGACTTGTTTAAACGCATTCTGATTGCTAATCGTGGTGAATGTGCCATTCGTATTATCCGCGCCTGTAGCGAACTGGATATCGAATCCGTCGCTGTTTATTCAGAGCCGGATAGCCATGCCCTGCACGTTAAAAAAGCTGATCAGGCTGTATTGATCGGCCCCGATCCGGTTAAAAGTTATCTGAACATTCATCGTATTGTAGATATTGCGCTGAAAATGAAGTGTGACGCCATTCATCCGGGTTATGGATTCCTTTCTGAAAATTCTGATTTTGCTGAAGCTGTGATTAAAGCTGGTATCGGCTATATCGGCCCATCCGCTGATGCCATTGCCAATATGGGTAGCAAAACAGCTGCGCGTACAGCCATGTTGGCAGCAGGCGTACCCTGTATTCCAGGCACGGAAGCTTCTTTAACAAGTTCTGACGAAGCCCTGCAAGTTGCCAAAGAGATGGGGTACCCGGTCATGCTTAAGGCTGCTGCCGGTGGTGGTGGCCGCGGTATTCGCCGTTGCGATACGGATGAAGAAGTGATTGAAAATTATGCCATGACTCAACGTGAAGCCATGGCAGCCTTTGGCAATGATGAACTTTTCATGGAAAAGTGCATTCTGGAACCAAGGCACATTGAGTTTCAGATTCTGGCCGACTCTCATGGTCATATTGTTCACCTCTTCGAACGAGACTGTTCGATTCAGCGCCGCAATCAAAAACTGATTGAAATCGCACCATCCAACTATATTTCGCAGGAACTGCGCGAACGTATGGGTGCCGTGGCTGTACAGGCAGCCAAAGCAGTCAATTATGTCAATGCTGGAACGGTCGAGTTTCTGGTAGATAAAAACCATGATTTTTTCTTCATGGAGATGAATACACGATTGCAAGTTGAACATACCATCACCGAAGCCATCACCGGCGTGGATATTGTCTCCCAACAGATTCGTATTGCCGCAGGTGAAGCACTGCCTTTTACTCAGGAAGAAGTCAGTTTTAAAGGCCATGCGATTGAGTTCAGAATCAATGCTGAAGACCCCCAGAATGGCTTTTTCCCAACACCGGGCCGCATCACCCGCTATTATTCTCCCGGTGGGCCGGGTGTACGTGTTGATGGCTGTGTATCGTCAGGTTATGAAATTCCACCCCACTATGACTCCATGTGTGCCAAACTGACTATTTGGGCTCCAACATGGGAACATGCAGTCACCCGCTCTCAACGGGCATTAAACGAATATGATATCCGTGGTGTTAAAACCACCCTGCCATTTTATCGTAACATTGCACAATCAGACGTATTTCTCGCTGGCCAGTTTGATACCGGTTTTATGGAACAATACCCTGAATTACTTAATTACAAGGCATTTGAAGCGCGTGAAGATATTGCAGCAGCCGTTGCTGTAGCCATTGCCGTTCACGCAGGACTATAGGAAAAGGATTCACGATGACTAAAGCAAAGAACAAACTCGCCATTACTGAACTTGCCTTACGCGATGGACACCAATCATTGCTGGCGACCCGTATGCGTCTGGACGATATGTTGCCGATCTGCGAAAAGATTGATCAGGTCGGTTTCTGGTCTGTTGAAGCCTGGGGTGGTGCAACCTTTGATACTTGCCTTCGTTACCTGAAAGAAGGCCCATGGATTCGCCTGCGTGAGCTGAAAAAAGCACTGCCAAACACACCGATTCAAATGCTTCTTCGTGGTCAAAACCTGCTTGGTTATCGTCACTATGCAGATGATGTGGTTAAAAAATTCGTGGACATGGCAGCCGCCAATGGTGTTGATGTTTTTCGTACCTTTGATGCCATGAACGATCTGCGCAATGTGCGTACCGCTATTTCTCAGATTAAGTCCAATGGCAAACATGCTGAAGGTGCAATCTGTTATACCGTTAGCCCCGTACATACATTGGAAAATTTTATCGACCTTGCCAAAGGTTTTGAAGATATGGGCTGCGATACGCTGGCTATTAAAGATATGGCAGGCCTGCTTACCCCGTCAGGCACCCGCGAACTGGTGACTGAACTGAAAAAAGCTGTCTCTATTCCATTACATTTGCATTCACATGCGACTGCCGGTGTTGCAGAAATGGTTCAATGGGAAGCTGTACATGCGGGATGTGATATCATCGATACCGCAATCAGTCCACTTTCCGGTGGTACCAGTCACCCGGCTACAGAAGCCATGGTTGCTGCTTTTACAGGCGGTGCATTTGATACTGGTCTTGATCTTGAACTTCTACAGGAAATTGCTGCCTACTTCCGCGATGTACGCAAAAAATATTCCCGCTTTGAATCAGATGTCACTGGCGTCGATACCCGTGTCCTGATCAACCAGATTCCCGGCGGGATGATCTCAAACCTTGCAAACCAGCTTAAAGAGCAAGGTGCATTGGACAAAATGGATGCCGTACTGGCTGAAATTCCACGTGTACGTAAAGATTTTGGTTATCCACCACTTGTAACCCCAACCAGCCAGATTGTAGGCACACAGGCTGTTCTGAATGTCGTTTCCGGTAAAAAATATAAGGTCATCACCAGTGAAACCAAAGGTTACCTGGAAGGCATGTATGGCAAACCTCTGGGAGAGGTCAATGAAGATGTGCGCAAGCTGGCTCTGGGAGATGAGGAAGCGATTACAGTGCGTCCTGCTGATCTTCTGCAAGATGAACTTGATCAACTGACCCGTGATGTGGGTGATAAAGCCAAGTCTGTCGAAGATGTACTTTCATATGCCATGTTTCCAACCATTGCACTGGAATTTTTTGAAGAACGTGAATCGGGCAAGTTTAAACCTGAATCTCTGGATGACATCGCGACTGACACATCGGCAACCGCTGCTGCACCTGCCCTTGCTCCAACTGAATTCAACATCACCATTCATGGTGAAGAGTATCATATCAAGGTTGAAGGCTCCGGCCATTCGAGTGATGAAGTCCGACCATACTTTGTGAAAGTTGATAATGTACTCGAAGAAGTGTTTGTTGAAACCCTGACCGAGGTTGTGCCTACACTTGATGGACGCGGTATTGATGCCAAAAAAGCCTCCAAAGGTTCCAAACGTCCAAAAGCCCGCAATGACAGCGATGTTACTTCGCCCATGCCCGGCAGGATCGTGGCTGTAAACATATCTGAAGGTGACAAAGTCAAAGCCGGTGACACGGTGCTTACAGTCGAAGCCATGAAGATGGAAAATCCAGTGCATGCACCGGTGTCAGGCATCGTCAAAGCCATTTATGTATCCGAGGGTGATACCATCAACCCGGATGAGTGTCTGATAGAAATCGAATAAAAGAGATCATTCTTTGATTTTCCCTTGATTCCAAAGCTCTGCTAAGTGCCTTAGCGGGGCTTTTTATTTTCTATTGCTGCAAACATTTGTTTATCAACTTTGCACATTCGTCATTGTTTGCCCTACAGTAAAGACATGATGAAAACACCCGGTGCAGAATTTAGCCTCCCCGCCCGCAATAGCATGGTCGGTATCCTACTGCGTGTTGTATCCGGAGAAACAGCCGCGATTCAGAAAGGGGAAACGTTTCGTATCAAGTTACCTGACGTCATTCAGCCTCAAACCATCATCAATTTAAAAGGGCAGGCGATTACAATCGAAGGTTTACCGAAAGGTCTGGAAGGTAAAACTGTCATATTGAAACTGGCGACACATGGAGCATTCCCGACATTTGAACTCATAACCACATCCAGAGTTGGTGCAACACTTAACAATAATTCGACATCCTTACCCCTAACGAACCCTGCCGCCGCAATGCCTTCAGCAGATAAAAAAGCAGGCATAAAAGGTAACCCCCATGCTGATCATATTGAATCGATCAAACAGGGTTTACTCACCCAAACAAGTCCAAAAAACAAAACCACTTCGCATCAAGCATTACTGCAAACAGCTCATATTCGAACAGCACTTCTTAGCTCTGGAACAACTTCGTTGCCTCCGCATGAAGGAAAAAACAGTCTGAAATTTGAGGCTATTGTCATAAAAACATCAGGTAAAACAGCCCTGTTAAAAAATATCCCGTATGCTGACTCAACCCATACCAATGCGCATACTCATGCCCAGACAATCTCCACAAAAGTCACTACGCAAACAGCCCATGCCATCGCGCAAAGCAAACACCCTGAAAAGCTCATTACCACTGAAAAAACACCCCTGCCTCAAATTAGAATCGAAAATATTTCAGCCGCACTTAAGCAAGGGGAACATCTACAAGTTGAAATTAGAACAATCAACAAATCTGACAAAAAAACTGAACTGCTATTAAAAACAATCGAATCATTCCCTGTCCCACCCATTTCAAAGAACACAGCAATACCAAAAACACCTTCAATGAATACACCGGAAAACGGTTGGTTTACCGCGCGTATTGAGCAACGATTAAGCAATGGGAACATTGCATTTAACTGGCAAGGGAACTCTTTTGAATCCAAAGCACCGGACGCTGTCAAGGCAGGCGATATGCTGCTGATAAAAGCAACAGGTACTGGAGAAAAAAGAACGTTTGAAGTGATTGATATTGTCACAAACCTTCCAAATAAGGCGATCAACCTCTTTAAACAAAAAATCTCACAAAGTGAGCCACTCAAACAGTCATTAAACACACTGTTTCAATCTCAAATGGGTCCCACATCTTCCGAAACTCATCCCATGCCTACATCAGTCAATACACAAATCACTGAACTTACCCGGCTGCTTGAAAATTATTCCATCACCTCTGAAAAACCATTGGATGGCTCTCGTCTGGCGGCAATGATGAAAAACAGTGGTCAATTTTACGAAGCTCTTCTCGGCAAAGAGATGCACAGCTCCGACAAACCTCTGGAGCAGATACAGGCAAGAGATCTGAAGGCATCTCTTCTCAAGCTTTTTGAAGTCACCCGGAGTGCTGATCATTTCGCTCGAACAACACAAATCATGCAAGCCAGCGAACAAGGCACCGCACGCATTGAATCACAGCAAGCCATTAATCTTCTTGCATTCCAGCAGGCCGAACCGATTCGCATTGAATTTCCACTCATGATTCAAGGCATGCTTTCTGCGGTTCAAATGGCAATTTCTATGCAACCCATGTCAGACCCCGAAACAGGACAAGAAGCAGAGACACCTTCTGATGGCACGTTTAACATACTTTTTGCGCTTGAGCTTAGTCAGCTTGGGCATGTAAGAGTCGATGCACGAATCACCAACAATTCCGTACATGCAACGATCTATTCAGAACAACATGAAACCCGTCACCTGTTCCAACAACATATTACACGCCTGACTGAGCGCCTTGAAACACTTGGGTTCACTGATATCCAACTCTCGACCCGTTCAAGCCATGAACTCCTTGCCGAAAAGCAGGAAAATTTTAACCGGCTTGAACTGGGTTTCCCCATCTCAAAAGGATTACTTGATGTCACAGGCTAAAGCATCAAACAAACGTCAGGCGATTGCACTCAAATGGAATCCAAAAATGGATGCAACACCGAACGTTTCCGCAACCGGTACAGGCGCTCTGGCGGATGAAATCATCCGTCTTGCCAAAGAGCATAACATCCCGATTCGGGAAGATCGTGACCTTGTTCAAATTCTTTCACTTCTTGATATTGGCGAGGCTATTCCTGCTGAAATTCACACCGCAATTGCCGAGATTCTTGCTTTCATCTATTGGACCAATCAAAAACATACCGAAATCTTTGCAGATGATGAAACAGTCTGACTGAATATAGATTTCAGTCATGACACTTCTTACACTCCAGAAAATCTAGCGGTAACGCGCTTTTAACATTTCTTCAACAAGCTGGCGCATGGATACGCCTTTCATCACGGCTTCCAGTTTCAGCTCTTTATGCACCGCCTCAGGCAGTTCGATATTCAATCGTTTCAGCATCTCCCCACTGGACTCGCGCACCCGCCGATCAATCACATCGACAGAGGGTTGCCCGCCTTTCACTTGTACACTCACGGCCTCTGCAGCATTCGCAATGCCACTCTTTTTCACCTTTTTCATCCCCTACTCCTGCAACCATTCATCAATGGCCTTACCCACCGCCTCAACATTCTGACTGGCCGTGGTACCGGGAAACATCGTACTCGGTGTCTCACCCTCCCCCACTGCACGCGCAAAAGCCTGATATTGCCCCATAGCTTTTAAAATCAGCCGTGCAGGCGTTTTACGCAGGGATGTCATCACATCACGGCCCAATTGCGATTGATGCACAAAACGATTCACTACATAGGCTGTGGGTTTGCCTGTTGCCAGTGCCGCCTGCACCGTTGGTGCAGAAGCACGCACATCAAAAGAGGATGGCTGCACAGGAATTAAAATCGCATCGGAGATGTTCACCGCAGAACGGGTCATCATCTGATCGGTTCCCGGTGTATCGATGATCACATAATCAACGTCCAGATTTTTACTGCTTCGAATCTCCGATGGTAAACCTACAGAATAAACATCAACACCCGATAATCGGCTGTCGGAGGATTGCTGCTCTTTCCAGAACACAGCGGACTTCTGCGGATCAGCATCAATCACCGCCACCGATTTACCTGACAAATGCCAGCGTGCTGCAAGCGATAGTCCCAGTGTGGTTTTCCCCACCCCGCCTTTCTGATTAATCAGGGAAATGACTTTCATGCTGGATACCCTCCATTTACAATCTTAACGAAAGTAGATCACAAACAACCTTATTGCGCAATGATTCATTTGAACCTTTCATCATTTGCGCAAATGAATCACTGGGAAAGGAGGACGTTAACAGGGGAGCAGGCACACAGGAAAGAAAAACACAGATAATATTCATAATTCCATGAAAACAACCCAAAAAACTAAAAAAGGAATAAATTCTTAACTTTTCTAACATGAAAAACACGCAGGAATGCTTTTTATTCCTTGTTTATTTCCTAATTTTCAGGGTTCATGTATTGAGTAAAACAAAGCGCCCATATACCAGGCGCTCTGCTTTTAACTGCTAAGTCATTTAGTTTATCAGGTTTAACTTATCTTGCCTGCGTCTGTTGCCTCAGGGATCTCTACGAGCTTTCCGGATTTACAGTCATAGATATAACCATAAACTGGAATATCACGCGGAACCATTGAACTGTTTTTAATACGTTGAACATCAGCTAAAACACTTTTGGCCTGATCACCAATTGTAAGCCATTCAATAAACTTACCATCGGTTGTACCACCACCTTCACAGCAATCATGCCAACCTGATGCATCGACGCTTGCTGTTTTAAGGCTTCCTGATAATAGCTCACCCATGATTTCACTATTGAATGTTTCCATTCCACAATCAGTGTGATGTATAACAAACCACTCTTTTGTCCCCAACAATTTATACGAAATGACCAACGAACGAATAGCATCATCACTGGCTCTGCCACCCGCGTTGCGTATGACATGAGCATCGCCTTCTGCAAGCCCGGCGTATTTAGCAGGGTCCAAGCGAGCATCCATGCAAGTAAGTATGGAAAATTGCCTAGCAGGAGGCATGGGTAAATCACCCTTGTTACCAAACTCAGCTACGTATTCAGCATTTGCTGATATAACTTCTTTTACTATTTCACTCATGATAACGCTCCAAAAATGCACTGATTTTGTTGATATAAATTAGATAGCCTATGCAGTCATTCTAAGAAACCCATCCTTAAAATTAAACGGACGGGGCCAGAATTAAACAAACCACTCCCCAACTACAGATTGAATCCGAAAATGACACCCTATTGTGATTCAACGTGGCAGATAAATGCAATACAAAACGACACCCTGCTGTGACAATCTGACAGGCTGTTTCCGGCCAAAAGCAGACATTGCATATCCTAATGATTGATCTATAACTAACATAAAGGGGGTAATATGAGAGCAATAAGCATTCTATTAGCGTTTATGTGCGCTGCTTTGTTTACAGCGTGCAACTCGTGTACTCAGACTCCAACTCCAAACCCGTCAGAATGTCGGAACACTCTTGATTTATTACCCCATGCGTCTGATAGCTTCCAATATCTCAATCTTGGCTCAATTGCACCGCCACTGAATGACCTTGATTGGAAGTATATTTCATCAGATAACACACTTCATACGATAAAAACGGAAGATGTAACCGGCTTTGCTTTTTCGATGGGCCGCTTCGTTCCCTCGGGTGGCCTTGGTATCCCTCCGTTAGGATTTGGGACGATGTTTCTTCTACAATACGACTTCCCTTCGAAGACATGCCTAACGAAGCTCAATTGGGAGATTCATCCACAAGTGATTTTTCCAAATGGTTATCTTTTCTCCAGCATGGGTCGTCAGGAGCTTTCTGTTGAGTTGTTTGCCTTTGAAGACCCCATTGGTGCATATGATCTTACTGATTCAAATCCAACAGGTATGGCTAGTGTTGTAAATGAAATGCATAGATTAGCATCGGAAAGTGGCGATCCAGATAAATTTAAATATTGGACCGACAATCAGAATACTGGGAGCCCTGTTTACGTATCTCGCACATTTAGAGGCGAGTTTAATGCTCCAGCAGGCATAAAAAGCCGTTTGTTTGTGGGCGCCTCAGTAGTGATGTGGGGTGGTAATCCGGGTGAAAGTGCAGAACTTGCTGCTTCCGTACAAATTAATTCCCTTCTTGATGCCGGTATTTTTCGAGCTACAGCACCAGGTGCAGGCGCTGCTGACAATGGGCATTTCGGTCCTGAGTATTCAATGACACCTATTCAGTAAACAAGCATAAGTAATAACCACATTAGCCATAAAGTGCTGGTAATTGTGAATGTTTGCTCCTTTAATCGGGCCATTCAGTCAAGCTCTTGTGATATGCCGAGTTAAACTCGGTTGTGTCTCTAGTGTGGGTCACGCTCCTTTCCGCAGTCGATTTGTACTATAATACAATCGCTGCACGCATAAGTTAGACAGGTTGGAGAGCCAGGCTTTCGGGCGCGCTATGATGCGCAGCAGTCATTTACGGCTTCATCCAGACATTCGTCCACACGAGGGACGTTTCTGTTTTGGTCTCTACAGTCAGTTCATGATGTCACCTCAGTAGAGCCAAAGCGGAAATCGGTCTCATCCATCCACATCCTGTGGAGGATGACAGCAAGTTTACGGGCCACTGCAATCACAGCTTTTCTATGACCTTTGGTTTTTGAAAGACGAAGACCCCATGCCTTGAGGTATGTCCACTTCTCGGAACGGGTCACCAGTGAGTGTGCTGCCACATAAAGGGCAGAGCGCACGTCAGCATCACCAGCTCTGGAGATATGACCGGGATTATCCACTTCACCGGACTGGAAATGCCTCGGTGTTAGGCCGAAGTGTGCAGCTACGGCTCGGGAATGTCTGAAGCGGGTTGGATCATCGACCCCTGCCTTGAACGTCAGTGCGGTGATCGCACCTACACCGGGCACAGTCATCAGCCGCTGACAGACAGTATCCTTGCGTGCCATGGCTGTGACCTTACTATCAAGCTTTAGATAGGTGCTATACAGAACCAGTCATGCATCCAGCATCGGTATGACTGCATCAGCCATCAGTGGATATACTTCAATATCCTGACGGACGTGCTCATCGAATGCAGCATGGTTAAGTCTGGCCGGTAGCTTGATACCAAGTAGGCGAATCAAGCCTCTGACCTCATTCTCCAGATCAATACACTTCTTCAATACCGTCTTGCGACTACTTAGTAGTGCACGGGTGAGATGACTCTCCATACTCTTTACATGCACATGGCTGTACCAGCCGCTACGAAGGATCTGCGCGATGCCGCGAGCATCGTTCTTATCCGTCTTGTTACGCATGGCAGAGAGAGCAGCACTCACCTGTCTGGCTTCCATGCAGATCACTTCATAGCCAGCGGCTTGCAGTCCATAGCTTAGATACTGGGTCAGTGTGCCAGCCTCAAAACCAACTGATCGAACCTCAGAACTAAATCCCCTCAAACAGGAAACAATCTCATCAACCTCTGAAGCAGCCTTATCCTCAAATCGAATGACGCCGTCCCCATCAATAATACAGATAGAAACAGAGCGCAGTGATACATCCAATGCAGTGTAATAAACCATGATGATCCTCCTAATCACTCGCTCAGCGAGTGCTATTAGAAGCTTAGACAATAATCGCCAGCCCGATTACCGATGCTTTCGGCGGTGGTCGCAGGGTGGGGTTTCAACACATTAAAAAAAAAAAAAAAATGGGGTGTTGACTCAACCCACAGAAAACCCCCCCAAAAGCGGGCCA
>JAJFLC010000003.1 GCA_021772895.1 Mariprofundaceae bacterium
GTAATCTTTAAACTCAGCACCACCAGCCAACGAAAGAACCTTCGTGATCGCTGCCGTCAATGTGGTCTTACCATGATCCACGTGACCAATCGTACCGATGTTCACATGGGGTTTAGTACGTTCAAACTTTTCCTTGGACATTGACTGCTCCTTATCCTTTTACACTTGCGACGATTTCTTCAGCGATATTCTTCGGAACTTCGTCATACTGTTCAAATTGCATTGTATAAGTGGCACGACCTTGCGACATAGAACGAAGATTTGTTGAATAGCCAAACATCTCTGAAAGAGGAACTTCAGCATCCACACTCTTCGCAACACCACGTTCATTCATGCCCATGATCTTGCCACGACGACGATTAAGATCGCCTACAATATCACCCATATAATCTTCAGGTGTCACCACTTCAACCTTCATCATTGGCTCAAGAATCACCGGTTTACATTGCTTACAACCCGCACGGAAACCCATGGAGCCAGCGATTTTAAATGCCATTTCAGATGAATCCACGTCATGGTAAGAACCATCAACCAGCGTCACCTTGATATCCACCATCGGGAAACCCGCCATCACGCCATTCTGCATGGCCTCTTCACAACCCTTACCAACCGCAGGAATGTATTCACGAGGAACCACGCCGCCGGAGATTGCATCCACAAATTCAAAACCGGCTCCGCCAGCTTCAAGCGGCTCAATTTCAAGCCAAACATGACCAAACTGACCACGACCACCGGACTGACGCACAAACTTGCCTTCAACCTTGGTTTTACCACGAATCGTTTCGCGATATGCCACCTGAGGTTTACCAATGTTTGCATCAACAGTAAATTCACGCTGCATGCGGTCAACAATGATCTCCAGGTGAAGCTCACCCATACCTGAAATAATCGTCTGCCCTGACTCTTCGTCGGTATGCACACGGAAGGACGGGTCTTCAGCAGCAAGCTTACCAAGTGCGACACCCATTTTTTCCTGATCTGCTTTTGTCTTAGGTTCAATCGCTACCGAGATAACCGGCTCAGGGAACTCCATACGCTCCAAAATAACCGGCTTATCCTGATCGCAAAGCGTATCACCTGTTGTGGTAAGCTTCAGACCAACAGCCGCTGCAATATCGCCAGCACGAACTTCTTTGATCTCAGTCCGGTCATTGGCATGCATCTGCAAAATACGGCCAATACGCTCACGCTTGTTTTTCACGGAGTTTAATACGTAAGAACCTGCTTCAAGCACACCTGAATAGACACGAAAGAAAGTTAAAGTACCGACAAACGGATCGGTCATCACCTTAAACGCCAACGATGAAAATGGCGCATCATCAGAGGAGGGACGGGATACCTCTTCCTCAGAATCAGGAAGCACACCCTTAATCGCAGGCACATCAACAGGAGAAGGCATGAAATCAACCACTGCATCAAGCAACGTCTGAACACCTTTATTCTTAAAGGCCGTACCACAAAGCACAGGGATCACTTCAATATCAAGCACAGCCTTACGGATACACTCTTTCAAAGCATCTTCAGGAACATCTTCACCTTCGAGGTACTTTTCCATCAATGCTTCGTCAAAAACAAGCACTGCGTCCAAAAGCTTCTCGCGATATTCATTCGCCTGCTCCACCAGATCAGTCGGAATATCTTCAACCGTATATTCAGCGCCCATGGTCTCATCATTCCAGACGATCGCCTTCATGCGAATCAGATCCACAACACCTTTAAAGTTTTCTTCCGCACCGATTGGAATATTAACCGGAACAGCATTGTGCCCCAGACGCTCAGCAATCTCACCCACGACGCGGAAATATTCAGCGCCAGTGCGATCCATCTTATTTACAAATGCGATACGCGGAACACTATAACGATCTGCCTGACGCCATACGGTTTCAGACTGAGGCTCAACACCACCCACTGCACAAAACACGCCAACAGCACCATCAAGAACACGCAAAGAGCGCTCTACTTCAATGGTGAAATCCACATGGCCAGGTGTATCAATAATATTAACAAGATGATTATCCCAATGACAGGTTGTAGCGGCAGAAGTAATGGTGATTCCACGCTCCTGCTCCTGCTCCATCCAGTCCATGGTGGCAGCGCCATCATGCACTTCACCAATCTTGTGAGATACGCCGGTATAGAAGAGAACGCGCTCAGTTGTTGTGGTTTTACCTGCATCAATGTGAGCCATAATGCCGATGTTACGCACGCGCTCTAATGGTGTCTTTCTAGCCACGACCAGCTTCTCCTCTTACCTATATCTGTTTAGAACAAAAAAATCTAAAACTTAAAAACTAAAAACGGTTAATCACAAACCTTCAAACAATAAACAATCGCGAACAATTACCAGCGGAAGTGTGAAAACGCCTTGTTTGCCTCGGCCATACGATGCGTATCATCACGCTTCTTAAACGCACCACCGCGTTCACTCACCGCATCTGCCATTTCATTACCCAAACGCTCAGCCATTGTGTGCTCAGAGCGGTTACGCGCATATTCAATCAACCAGCGCACAGCCAACGACTGCTGACGACGATCAGAAACTTCGATCGGCACCTGATACGTTGCGCCACCCACACGACGAGACTTTACTTCTACCTGAGGACGGACTGCTTCAAGTGCATTATGCAAAACTGATAGCGCCTCGCCACCGGTCTTCTGCGCTGCGATTTCCATCGCGCCATATACAATACTTTCTGCCGTGGCTTTTTTGCCATCCAACATGACTTTATTTACAACCGTTGATACTTTTGCATCACCATACTTGGCATCCAGAGTGATCGGACGGCGTGTGACAGGACCTTTACGTGGCATAACTCAAACTCCTCGACTTACTTCGGACGTTTAGCGCCGTACTTAGAACGCGCCTGCTTACGGCCTTCAACACCTGTTGTATCCAAAACACCACGCAGAACATGATAACGAACGCCCGGCAAATCCTTTACACGACCGCCACGAATAAGAACAACTGAATGCTCCTGAAGCTTGTGGCCTTCGCCAGGGATATACGCGGTCACTTCATGACCATTGGTAAGACGCACACGAGCAACTTTACGCAATGCAGAGTTAGGCTTCTTCGGCGTAGTTGTATAAACACGTGTACACACACCACGACGCTGTGGGCATGCCTGCAATGCAGGAACCTTGTTTATCTTACGCTTATCCTTACGACTCTTACGAATCAACTGGTTAATTGTTGGCATCGTTACCTCTTCTCCAAACTCACCCTAACGAAAAACAGACTGCAAAAGCGGAGCGCCTTTCGAAGGGTCGCGAACCATAGTGTCGCTTGCAGGTGCTGTCAACTGCTTCTCCAAAGGCAAAAAAGAAGTCAAAGGTTTAAGCATTTCAAGACTCGCTATAAGTCATATTATCACTCGAGTAAGCACCATACTTAAAGCTGGATCCACCGATCCCTCAAAAACCACAAAATGGGCATCGCCGATACCCATGATCACACCATGCGTAGAGTATTTACTTGTAGGAATTGACCGCGTTATTGCATTGTTTACAGGATTGCAAATATGAAGAGATTTTGCAGGCATGTTTCTCGCCGGAAAGTTAGATACACCCGGCATGGATATCATGTACATGACCCAACTTAAAAAAAGCGGTAACCTACATTCCACCAGAAATCCTTGAGCATTTACTGTAACCATGAAAAAGTACCAAAAACTCATCACCCGCATCGTCCCTAAAGCTAACGCTACAAAAGATGCAACAGCCCTGAGTGAAAAATACGATGCGGATCATACCAACCACCATTTTGCCTGAGGCATCGGAAAAAGCTCGCCTCTAATCAAACGTGGACTGGGCAAAAAAACAATTTATATCAATAGTATTTGCATACCCGCCATGTAAAATCCTCGCAAAATATTAAACGGCCTCACCGAATCCCTGAAACAAGACTCAACCCTTAGTCCTGCTCTAGTCTTCTGCTGCAAAAAACTTCCTATAAGTTCACGGCCACTGGAAAAACTGCAAATCATCAACTGTTGAGATAAATCTCTGACCATAAATATTAAGGCCATTTTGTACTGGGTGCACTTGGCCTAATTGATTAAACACATTAACATCTTGAACCGCTGCAAATGTTGAAATTTCATAATACCCTGGTGCTGATTGAACACCTTGTCCAACCACATATTGATCATCCCCTCCAATCACTTTTTGATCAAACATCGCCACACCAAGTCCATAGGTGATATTCCTTCCCGTTACGCGATAAGAAGATGCATGGGTGGATACTGATGGGGAAGATAGAAGATAATATGATGTAAGCGATGGATGCCCCAGCCTCATAACTAAAGGCGTCAGTGGTGCAAACACTCCATATGGTAAACTATAAGTTCCTCTAGGGATTGGTGCGATTGAAAAGTTAGGAAACATAGGTACCGGTGACTGTGATCCATGCACAGCATTCAACACCCCATTTTCAATAGTTACTACTGCCCAGTTACCAACGTCAGCCCCACTTTCATCTCCCACCAATGCATGTCCACCTATTAGCAGCCACGATTTATTCACATCAAACTGATATATTTGAGATGTCGATCCACCATACAAGGCTGACATACCCCAAACAATCCAAGGAGGCCCCGCTACCGCTCTTGAAACAGGAACAGAATATTTTGGCAATGCCAATTCATTAATTGATGTTTCCCAAGCCGAACTAGCCGTATTCCAAACATGTGAAACTAAAATCACTGATCGATCTTCTATACCATATAAATTTACAGTGTCTAAGTTGACAAATGGAGAATACAATCGTCCTCCAATGAAAGAGTTAAATAATAGGCCTACTCCTCCAGGCACTGGCACAAACCCCTTAAATTCTGTCCAAACTCGGTTAGCAGGCTGATATTGAGAAATGTTGTATGCCGGAAGGTTTGTTCGAATTGAGTCATCATAGGCATTAAGACTTACTCGAACCGTCCCGCTTGTTCGATCAAGACTGGCATGAAACATCCACCCATTAGCATCATCACGAATACGTCGTTCAAGCCTTCTATTAACAGGGTGTTCATATGTTCCCCAATCATGTGTCAGCACCTTCTGCCATGACGTTGGTGTTTGCACTGGCGGCCACTGGATACACTTCTTAGGATATACCAATCCACCAACACCATTAGGCCCCTCAATCGTCGTAACGATATGATTCAAAATTCGATCGCGGGTATAAGTTCCTTTCAGATACCACGCCACAAAACTGTGCCCATAACTCCCCTTCTCCCAAGCCACCCTTCCAAGCTCATGCATCGTCGGTGAAGTTTGAAGGGAGAAAAAGAATCCAGGATAAGGTAAAGTGCTTATCATATCCGTTGGTGGCATCGCTCCTGGAATATTCGAGATAAGAATATCCTCTGGGACTGTGGTATATGGCCCTCCGCTGTGCACTCTGTTTGCAGGAGAAGCCACCTGAACATTGCCAATGCTACTTGCCCATGCCGAATTCTCTGTAGTCAGAGCATCATATACAGCATTAGCATAGAAGTTCCCCTGAGAGTGCGAGACGATCAACACTCTCTTTCCATCGTTCAACAGCTTCCGATATCCAGGAAAAAGTGCCTGCCCGACTGCTGGCGGCCCCACACTTCCATTCAGCATACTCTGGAAATCAGGGTCATTGATATACGTCTGCTGATTCATCAATCTGGACTGTTCCTGCTTCCACTGCTGAAACCATACAGGAGGTGATGTCACTGTTCCTATAATTCCTACATGCCATATCCAAAACAGACTCATGCTATTGTCATTGATATGTTGACGAGCAACCTCCAACCCATCTCCAAGAACTGATCCACCCGGCGTCGCCGAATGGTCTCTGGCATAGGCAAGATGAAATTCAAATGTAGCAACAAATGCTGAAGCTTGTGGAAAGGCTTTTATCTTGTACTTTAATTCCTTCAGCGATTTTTTCGCATCACGTTGATCATTAAACATCCCATTACTGTAAACAATGGAAGTTTTATTCTGACAAACAGCAGCATTCGCTATATTCATGGATAGGAAACTGCAAAAAAGAAGTATAATTGTGATAGTAACAAAACTTATAATTTTCATTTTTCTTGCCCCTTTAAAACGCCCCAAACAAAATTAATACAATCGCTGTAATAAGCCAATAAAACATATTACACTCCCTCTATCGGCACTAAAAAGGCCACTAGCAGCAACACAAACGGAAATATTTGAATGTAGTAATCTTTCTGCTGAACATCTCCAGAGCAGAGTGCCGCATAAAAAATAATCGGTTGCATCACCAAAAAAATTACAAAGAGAATAGAAAGTGGTAATATAGCAATAAAAGCTAACAGCAACATTACCATTGGATCTTTCAAAACAGCAACCAGATATATCGAATAAAGCGCAGCAATAGTGAGCGATTGCAATATCGCTATACGATTCATGCTTTTTTTAAATAAATAGCAGAAAAAATCTACAATATCATCAGCCACTGATTTCCATCCCTTTAATTCGCCATCAAATCAGGATCGAAATCACACCCTTGCTTTTCATCCTGAGCTTCTGAAAAAAACTTGCCACTTAAATGTTGGTCGGCTTGAAGCCAAGCCTTAGATCGAAGATAAGTATTTAATACGGTTGCCTTTAACTTAGCCGAAACATTATTAGCTATTGCAGGATTTATATAATAATAACAATCTAGAGAACGATCTAATTGCAAAGCGTTCGCATAAGATTTAGCTGGATCAGCAGCATCCAACAAAAACTGTTGCATGGCTTTTGCATCTTGTGTTAACGCAGCCCTTGTTTTCTCCGAATTTGGATAGTTCATCACAATCCAACGCTGAACATCATCGCGCACGCCATCGTTGTCAGAATCAATGCCTGCCAGGGTTACTTTGCCTGCTGCACCCGGATCAGGTGGAAGGTTGGCG
>JAJFLC010000021.1 GCA_021772895.1 Mariprofundaceae bacterium
TGGTGTTCCCAAAGAGCATTTTCCATTGTTTTTGAAGGAGTGTGAGTGGCGTTTTAACAACAGTGAGCCAAGAGGCCAATTAAGTCAGTTAAAACAATGGGTTAAAATGAATAGTAACTAGTTATCTGGGACAGCCCCAAATAAATTACATAACCTGTGATCGGAAACACATATTTTGGCATCATGCCTACTTAATGTCTGCCTGGTTGGAAAAGTTGTTAAAAGCTGATTCGACTGTCTCGTTGCACTGGCGTTGTGGTTTATAAGTCTGGGCCGATACGCATGAAATGGGAGCTTAATTTTCTGATTGTGTGAATCCCTGTATTGGGATACCTGATGTCAGAATGCTGTGCCCACCTTAGCAATAAGGGCTCAGTTCATTATAGCCCATAACGCCAGTGCAACGCTGACAAAGGTTAAAGGCCTGCCAACCTTCCCCCCCCCACTGGCAGGCCTTTTTTCTTTTTCCGTATTGCAAATAAAATTCCAGCCAAAAAAGTTCAATTTCCACAAAACATAAGAAGATAGTTTTTCATGGGCAATCCCATTAATCAACGCACACCACATTTCAAAATAAATTAAAAATTCACGATGCATTTATACTTTGGCACGACGTTTGCTTAAGTATATTCATCAGTCAAAGAAAGTTTAAAAGCATTTCTTTTTCTGGCTGTAACTCTGGGGAGAATTCTTATTAGAACGATCCCCGACTCGTTGTACTGGCGTTGTGGTTTATAAGTCTGGGCCGATATGCACTGAACGGGAGCTTATCTTTTGGTTGTGTGAATCCCTTTCATTGGGATACCTGATGTCAGAATGCGGCGCCCACCTTAGCTTTAAGGGTTCAGGTCATTATAGACCATAACGCCAGTACAACGAGAGCAAGAGATAAAGGCCTGCCAACTCCCTCCCCCCCTCCCCTTGGCAGGCCTTTTGTCTTTTAATAAGACGGGGGAAACAGTTAAATATCACGTTATTTATCAAAAAACAGGCTAAAAACCCATTAAAACTCAAAAAAATATCAACCTTTCTGTGAAAAAGCGGGAAAATTAAAAAATTCTATTTTCACAAGAAATAAATATTCTTCACATCGTCATCATTTCGACGGTTTTCAAACTTTAGCCACAAAATCATGACGCTTTTTTGATTAGTCAGAAGAGGTTTTCTTTTTCCTGTAAAGGCTGCGTTCAAGTGCCTGCTCACGACGCCACAACTCAATTTTTGCATGATTACCGGAAAGCAATACATCCGGCACACGTTTGCCTTCAAACACCTCAGGACGAGTATAATGCGGCCAATCAAGAATCCCCGCTTCAGTGAAAGAATCAAGCACCGCAGACTCAGCAGAGCCAAGCACACCGGGAAGCAGACGAATCATGCTGTCAAGCACACACATGGCTGCAGGTTCACCACCTGAGAGCACATAATCACCCACTGACAGCTCTTCATCAACATCATCAACAATACGTTCATCAAACCCTTCATAACGGCCACAGAGAAGGGTTATGCCCGGCTTTTTAATGTATTCCAGTGCTTTATCCTGCGTAAACGCTGTACCGGATGGTGTTAACATCACCACATGTGTATTCGGGTCACGCCTGCGTGCCTCACGAATTGCCCCCACCACAGGTTCAGGTTTCATCAACATCCCAGGCCCACCCCCATAAGGGTTATCATCAACACTGCGATGTTTGTCAGTCGCAAAATCACGAATTTGGATGCATTCAACGTTGGCAATATTGGCTTCAATGGCTCTTTTTGGAATCGAACAAGCCAGGGGCGAATCAAAAAATTCCGGGAACAGTGTCAGGATTTGGGCGTAAAACATGCATCCATCCCCTCTAACAGCTCGACTTCAATGGTTTTACTCTCTTCATCAATCAGTACCACAACATCCTCAATAAAAGGAAGCACCCACTGACCCTGCTGACCATTCCCGTAAACGGTATCATTCGATGTAACAACACAGAGATTATCCTGTGCACCAAACTCAAGAAGCCCTTCAACAGTGCCGAGTAATGCGCCATCGGTAGTAACCACCTGGAATCCAGCCAGCTCTTCCCACAGGTATTCATCCTCATCCACTTCAACTGCATCCGCTTCGATCCAGATGTTTGCTTTTTTTAGAGTTTCAGCAGCATTGCAATCATCAATGCCTTCAAGCATGGCAAGCGTTTTTTTGCCGCCATGTTGCCAACATCGATTTACTTTATAGGAGACGGCGGTTTCAGGGGAATTTCCCACCCACCAAAAAGAATACCCGGCGATACCAATGGCAGGCCGGGTATAAGAAAAGACAGTTAGCGCACCCTTCAGGCCATGAGACCCCGTGATAACACCAACTTCAAGAAAGCGATCAGCTGTCAGCTTTCTCTTCTGTTGCAGCTTTAACTTCTTCCGTTTCAGCAGCGGCGCCTTCTTCAGCGGCTTTGGCTTCAGCAGCCGCAGCTTCTTCAGCAGCCTTGGCATCTGCAAGCGCTTTCTTTTCAGCCGCTACTTTTGCAGCAGCGGCTTTTTCAGCAGCAGCCTTCTTGGCAGTCGCAGCTTCAGCACGAACAGCCGGATCAATCTGCGCAGTCTTGATAATGCTGGCTACGCGAGGAGATACCTGTGCGCCCAAATCAGTCCATGCTTTCACACGGTCAAGATTCAACTCAACCACTTCCGGTTCGGTGCAAGGATCATAATAACCCAGCTTCTCAATGAACGCGCCATCACGACGTTTACGTCCATCAAGAACCACGATAGAGTAAAAAGGACGTTTTTTACGTCCGCCACGCTGCAAGCGAATCATTGTAGCCATAAAATAATACCTCCGAAAATCAGGCGGCGGACTATAACGCCCGCCAGAAAAAAGTCATCCCTTTAATTTAAACAGATCACAATCAGTTTAAAATTACATCTTCGGCATGCCCGGAGGCATACCGCCCGGTGGCATGCCACCACCGCCAAACCCGCCCCCAGCCCCACCAAACTTGCCCATCATCTGGGCCATCATACGTTTACCTTTGCCACCCTTCATTTTTTTCATCATTTTCTGCATCTGAGCAAACTGTTTCAACATTCGGTTCAGTTCAGGAAGTGTGGTGCCTGAACCACCTGCAATACGACGTTTACGGCTGCCATTCAGCAATGTCGGGCGCTCACGTTCTTTTGGCGTCATCGAATAAACCATCGCTTGCATGCGTTTCATCGGTTTCTCATCCATCTGGCTCAAAGCCTCAGATGGAAGTTTTACACCCGGCATCATCTTTAACATCGAGCCCATACCACCCATGTTCTGCATCTGTTCCAACTGCTCGGCAAAGTCCATCAAATCAAACTTACCCTTTTTAAGTTTGTTGGCCACTTTCTCAGCTTTCTCATGATCAACCGAGGCCTGAACTTTTTCAACCAGACCAACGATATCACCTTGTCCGAGAATACGTCCGGCCATACGAACCGGATCAAAAAATTCGAAGGCATCAATCTTCTCACCCGTACCCACATAACGTACCGGAACACCCGTACTATGGGCCACGGATAATGCGGCGCCGCCACGCACATCAGCATCGGTCTTGGTCAGGATACAACCGGAGAGATCAAGGCTTGCATGAAACTGTTCAGCAATCGGAAGTGCGGTTTGGCCAATCATGGAATCGAGAACCAGCAGACGTTCCGTCGCCTGAGCCACTTCAGCCACTTCGCGAATTTCTGCCATCAATGCATCATCAACCACCTGACGTCCTGCCGTATCAAGGATCAGAACATGATGGCCGCCAGTCCGCGCTTGTTTCAGTGCCGAAGCAGCCATCCTGGCAGCACTATTTCCTTCACCTATCAAATAAGGAACGTCCACCTGAGCGGCTAAAACCTGTAACTGTTCGCGGGCAGCAGGACGTGTAACATCCACACTGGTCAGCGCCACTTTTTTACCTTGTGACGTCAGCAGCCGTGCAAGTTTGCCTGCTGTGGTGGTTTTACCGGCACCTTGCAATCCACAAAGCAGAATAACCGATGGGATTTTGGAAACATTCAGATCACGACGCTGGCCCCCAAGTATATCCGCCAACACATCCTGTAAAATTTTAATGATGACCTGGCCCGGATTCAGACTTTTGGCGACGTCTGCGCCCAATGCCTGCTCACGAACTTCATCCATCAAATGACGGGTTACCGGAAGTGCAACATCAGCTTCCAACAAAGCCATACGCATGTCACGAAGTGTGGCATCAAGATCTGCCTCAGAAACACGGGCAGAGCCTCGCAGCTTATTGGCAATGCCTCCTAATTTTTCACTTAAGCGATCAAACATAATTTACTCCAACGTCTCACAGCATTCCAACGTGCCACGTTCCAACGATTCATATTTTAGCGCAGCACAAAAGAATCAGCATAAAAGCGAAGAGGAGGAAGGATAACCTTCCCCCTCTCACAAAATGGTCTCTATTCTTTATTTCGCAGCAGCATCCTTTGCAGGCTCCGGTGTTTCAATATTCAGCAATTCAACTTCAAAAATAAGCGTTGAGTTCGGGCCTATTTTCTGCCCTGCACCACGCTCACCATAAGCCAAACCAGATGGCACAAAGAAACGGTATTTACTGCCAACAGTCATCAACTGAACGCCTTCAGTCCAACCACGAATCACACGGTTCAGTGGGAACGTTGCTGGCTCACCACGTGCGTAAGAGCTGTCAAATTCAGTACCATCAATCAATGTACCTTTGTAGTGAACTTTTACTGTATCAGTCGCAACTGGCTTCGCACCATCAGCCGAAGTCAATACTTCATACTGTAGACCACTATCCGTGGTCATGACACTTTCTTTTTTCTTATTGGTCGCCAAAAATGTTTCGCCCGTTACTTTGTTTGTAGCACCTGTTGCCGCCATTTCAGCCTGTTTTTCCTGCTGTTTTTTCTGGAAAAACGCCTGTTTTACCTGGCCAGCCTCTTCAGGCTTCAAACGCACCTCACCACCTGCAAGGCTTGTGCGCAATGCTTCAACAAGCACGTCTGCATCAATATCGCTACCCATCTGACGCAAAGATGTTCCCACATCCATGCCCATGGCATAACTGAATTTAGCTACATCTGTATCCAGTGCCGCCTGTTTTGCTTTCTCTGATGGGGCATCGCCCTGTGAACAGGCCGCAAGACCCAGCATCATCCCCAATGCAATCAACTTTCTCATTCTTCCACTCCTCATTTTTTTACTCCAAATAAAATAAAAATTTAAACATCCCTTTTATAATCTTTTGTAATATTCTATAACAAATCCAATAAATCAGCGAAAGTTCTAGCTGATATTTCCAACCAATGCACACCATTTTTTTGGAGCTGAAAACATATCATACTTATATGTACAAATCAGAAAAATGGCGAAACGCCTGACAAAGCTATCAGATAGTCTGTTTATTCCCACTCAATGGTTGCAGGCGGTTTGCCGGAAACATCATAAACAACCCGGTTAATACCACGCACCTCATTAATGATTCGATTCGAAACCTTGGCCAGCAATGCATGCGGAAGTTCCGCCCAATGTGCCGTCATGAAATCCTGAGTCTCGACAGCCCTGAGTGCAACCACCCACTCATAAGTCCGTCCATCCCCCATCACACCGACCGATTTCACTGGCAGGAACACAACAAAGGCCTGAGATGTTTTATCATACCAGCCGGAAACACGTAACTCTTCGATAAAAATCGCGTCGGCACGACGCAGCAGATCGGCATACTCTTTTTTTACTTCACCGAGAATGCGTACACCCAAACCTGGTCCTGGGAACGGATGGCGATAAACCATCTCACGCGGTAAACCGAGCGCCACACCCAGCTCACGCACTTCATCTTTGAACAGTTCACGAAGCGGTTCAAGCAACTTCAAATGCAACGTGTCCGGCAAACCGCCAACATTGTGATGACTCTTGATGGTATGCGCCTTTTTAGTCTTGGAACTTGCCGACTCAATGACATCGGGATAGATGGTACCTTGTGCCAACCATTTGGCATTTGGCATTCTCTCAGCCTCATCCTGAAACACATGCACAAATTCACGGCCAATAATCTTACGTTTGGCTTCCGGGTCGGCAACGCCTGCGAGGTGTTTCAGGAACGTTTCTGATGCATCAACATGATCCACCTTCACACCCAGGTTCCCGGCAAACATCTCCATCACCTGTTCAGCTTCATTCAAACGAAGCAATCCATTATCAACAAAGATACAGGTCAGTTGATCACCAATGGCTCGCTGCAACAGTGCTGCAGCCACGGATGAGTCCACACCACCGGAGAGACCCAGGATCACATCTTCATCACCGACCTGTTCACGGATATGTGCAACGGCCTCATCAATATAGTGCGGCATCGTCCAATCGCGGCCACAACCACAAACTTCATGTACAAAACGGGAAAGTATCGTTGTACCCTGTCTGGTATGGGTTACCTCGGGATGGAACTGCACTGCATAAAAACGACGATCATCATCTGCCATAGCCGCAATGGGTGTTGAATCGTTACTACAAATGATGTGGAAACCTTCCGGCAGTGCTGTCACCTTATCGCCATGACTCATCCAGACATCAAGCGCACCGTTTTCTCTGTCTTCAACGTCACGCAACAGTGGTGAATGGCCACTGGTGAAAATCTCGGCATAACCAAATTCCCGTGCATGGCCTGTCTCAACCGTACCACCGAGCTGTGCAGCCATCGTTTGCATGCCATAACAGATGCCAAGAACAGGAACACCCAGCTCAAACACCACCTGTGGTGCCATCGGAGTCTCTTCTTCATAAACCGAGTTTGGACCGCCGGAAAGAATGATTCCGGATGGTGCAAAGGCACGAATCTCCGCCTCTGTCATGTCCCATGGATGCAACTCACTGTACACCTCAGCTTCACGAACCCGACGGGCAATCAGCTGTGTATATTGCGAACCAAAATCGAGAATCAGAATCTTTTCCATTGTGTTCCTTTAACCCGCAAAACATGTCTGTATATTTTGCTGAATTGTGTGAAATTTTCCTTACTCACTAAAGCCTCTATCCACGAGAGCATGATAACAGCGGAGCGACTAATCATACTATTCCAAACGCTGAACCCTGAGCTACTGTTTTCAGGCATGAGGGCAATCGATCAGATTTAGCTATTCAAGCGGTAATTCGGTGCTTCTTCTGTGATGGTCACATCATGCACATGTGACTCATGCAGGCCTGCGCCGGTAATACGTACAAATTTCGCTTTTTTATGCAGATCATTAATACTGGCAGCCCCAACATAACCCATCGATGCACGAAGTCCGCCCACCAATTGATGTAAGATATCAACCAACTCACCTTTATAAGCGACACGGCCTTCAATCCCTTCCGGTACCAGTTTCATCGCTTCGTCGACGTCACCCTGGAAATACCGATCCTTGCTACCCTTTTTCATTGCCGCAATCGAACCCATGCCACGATAAGCTTTATAGGTACGGCCCTGATAAAGAATTTTCTTACCCGGAGCCTCATCGGTCCCTGCAAACATCGAACCAAACATACAGGTCGATGCACCCGCAGCCATCGCTTTAGCAAAATCACCGGAAAATTTAATACCACCATCGGCAATCACAGGCACACCTGCTTCACGCCCTGCCGCCGCACAATCCATGACTGCGGTTAACTGTGGCACACCGACACCCGCCACAATGCGCGTGGTACAAATTGAACCGGGACCAATACCAACCTTCACAGCATCTGCACCTGCTTCAGCCAGATCGCGAACCGCTTCAGCAGTCGCAATATTACCACCAATCACCTGGATTTTATCACCGTATTGACGTTTGATTTCACGCACCTGCTCAATCACACCCGCTGAATGCCCATGTGCAGTATCCACAACCACAGCATCCACACCTTCTGCAAACAGAGCTTCAAAACGTTCCATCTCTTTCGGCCCAACCCCAATCGCTGCGGCCACCAATAGACGTCCCAGATCATCACGCACTGCATTTGGATGTGCGGATGCTTTTTCGATATCACGAACTGTGACCATACCCTGTAAATGACCTTTCGCATCAACCACAGGAAGCTTCTCAATCCGATGTTCACAAAACAGTTGTTTACAAGCTTCCAATGCCGTACCGGGTGTCACTGCAACCAGTTTCTCACGCGGTGTCATCAAGTCCCGTACGGCTTTTGAGTTGTCGGATTCAAAACGAATGTCCCGGTTGGTAATGATACCGCAGACTTTTCCATCAGCCGCCAAAACCGGAAAACCGGAAAACCCATGTTCAGCTGAGAGGCGACGAACTTCAGCCAACGCCATATCTTCAGTCACAGTCAAAGGGTCCTGAACAACACCAGCCTCATAACGTTTAACCTTGCGCACTTCCGCAGCGTGTTGCTCAATGGTCATATTTTTGTGGATGACACCAATACCACCTTCCTGTGCCAGTGCAATGGCAGTGCCTGATTCGGTCACCGTATCCATCGCCGCAGACATCACTGGAATATTAAGTCTGATTTTTTTGGTGAACTGTGAAGAGGTATCCGCGCCTTTGGGCATCACCTGACTTGCTTGTGGAACCAGCAATACATCATCAAATGTCAGTCCTTCGCGAATATCCTGCATGTCGCCTCCGAGGCCTCTTTATAAATCATAAAAGAGAGGCATTCTATTCACAGAGGACAATTCAGCAAGGATGGTTATCTAATCGCTTCAAACCCGTCTTCTTCCGGTTTAAGAGGAATCTCAGTTGCATCCTGTGGCAGTGCACAGTGTGGGCAAAAATCATAATCAGGAGAGATACCATGATTGCAACGGGTGCAATGCACCGAATTGTGAACCATACGGCCAACACGAACCGAGACCACCGCTGTCACCATGGCAAACATACAAATACCCGACATGATCAGCCCTGCAGCAATCAGCCGCCCCACGAGCGTTTGAGGAACAAAATCACCATAACCCACTGTGCTCATCGTCACCAGACTCCACCAGGTGCCTTCAAAGGCATTGGAAAACGTTCCCGGCTCCAGAATATGAATTAAATTTCCCATCGTGACAGAGATTAAAGCAATCGTGCCCAGCACACCGAGCAATACTTGAACTGAACCCCGCAAGGAAGCAAACAATGCTCTGACCACAGGAAAATAAACAGCGATCCTGATAATACGGATCGCACGTAACAAGCGAACAAGTACATGCGCATTGGTGCCCAGAAAAAGAGGTAAAATGGTGATCAAATCGACCACCCCATTAAAACTTTTAACATACCCAAATGCCTTATGGGCTGAAAAAATTCTTAATACATACTCAACAGCAAACAAATAAAGGACATACATTTGAAGATCATCGATCCGCTCACCATATTTCACCCGTACATCCGGCAATGTATTCAGCATGGAGGCAAACACGGCAGTAACAATTAAAATCAAAATAAATACATTCAACCACTTTCCAGGCCCTTCTTCGACATTAAAAAAAACTCTATTCAGCTGAAATCTCAGTCCACTCTGCAAATGGTCACCATTCATCTTTCTGCGCTCCTGTCCCAACCTGAAAAGGTGATATGAAAGTGATGTGTAATATTTAAACACCAACAATTCAGTTAATAAATTATCAAAGAGCAAGAATCTAGCCAACTTATCAATCCACCCATTTAAACAGCGCATCCGTATGTGATAACAGGCCATGCTGTCATCATTTCATTAAAATATTTAGTATTTACATAGATAAAAATCATACCTCCATACAGGATAAAATTGTTCTATTTCATCATCTATGCTGCAATGCAGGTTCAAACAAAAATAACGAGGCCATTCATGAAACAAAAAATGAGCATGACCAGTAAAATTCTTATATGGATGTTTGCCGGACTTATCGTCGGCAGCATGATCAATACTTTTGCGCATGATGTCCGTTTTATTCAGGACTACCTTGTCAACGGCCTCTTCCATGTTGCGGGTTCAATTTTTATTAACATGTTAAAAATGCTGGTTGTGCCGCTGGTGACATTTTCACTGATATGCGGCGTCTGCGGATTGGGCGATATCTCCAAATTGGGGCGGGTTGGGGGTAAAGCCTTCTTTCTGTTCATGCTTACAACAGCTCTGGCCATTACCATGGCAATTTCCATTGCAACGCTCGTTGGCCCCGGTGAAGGTTTTAACATGGCGCAGGCAGCCACCGTTGCATTCACACCACCGGAGGCCCCACCCTTAACACAGGTCTTTATCAACCTGATCCCATCCAATCCAATCGCTGCCTACACAGAAGGCAATATGCTGCAAATCATCTTTTTCACAATTCTGTTTGCAGTTTGCATTCTGATGATCGGCAAACCGGGTGAATCCATTATTCAGGCTTCTGAAAAATTAAACATGGTCATGATGGAAGTCGTAAATGTTGTGATGCATATCGCACCGATTGGTGTGTTTGCTCTGATGGCCAAAACATTCTCTGTGCAAGGTCTGGATATGATCCTGCCCATGCTTAGTTATGTTGTTGTTCTGGTGGCGGCTTTATTATTACATGCTACAGGCACACTTATGCTACTGCTCAAACTTTTGGGCCGGGTCAGTCCTCTCCAATTCCTCAATAAAATGCGTACAGCTCAGGTTTTTGCTTTTAGTACATCCAGCTCCAACGCCACGATTCCTGTCACCTTACGAACTGTGGAAAAAAAACTGGGTGTCGATAACGCCACCGCCTCTTTTATTGTACCATTCGGGGCAACCATTAACATGGACGGTACTGCGATCATGCAAGGTGTGGCAACCGTGTTTATTGCCAATGTCTACGGCATCGATCTGAGTCTGGGTGGTTATCTTACAGTGATTGGCATGTCCGTGCTCGCATCCATTGGCACAGCAGGTGTGCCAGGTGTCGGACTCATCATGCTTGCCATGGTATTCAATCAGGTTGGGCTACCTGTTGAAGGTATCGCACTGATCATCGGCGTTGACCGCCTGCTGGACATGATTCGAACCGCCGTGAACATTACAGGTGATGCTGCTGTCAGCACCATTGTCGCACGCAGTGAAGATGGTATCTCCATGGAAGTATTTAATGATCCAAATGCAGGCAGTGTGGAAGAGGTTCATCTGCCTCACCAGCAGGCTACAGCCACCGAACAAGCCTAGCTGTCCAACCTGTCCAACCTGTCCAACCTGTCTATCTAGGCTACTCGATGGCTACTCGAAACTGGCTGCCAACCGAGCTTGCATCAAGTCACGTGGACGTCCGATATCAAACCACATGCCCAGATGTAAAAGGCCATGTAATTTATTTTTTTCCATAAGTTGTCGCATGGGTTGGGTTAAAGAAAAAACGTCACCACTACACAAATCTGCAAAAATTTTTGCATCCCATACCGATACACCCGAGTAAGTATATTTTGGATAGGAATGATCGGTAACCATGCCCGCTTCCAAACCAAAATCTCCATCGGAGTGATGAATCGGATTGCCAACCAGTGCCAATGCCCCACCAGCAAACGGCACATGATTTGCCAATGTCTGCAAATCAATATCAGCCATCACATCAGCATTATGCACTGCAATCAAGCCATGGCCGGGCAATAAATCCATGGCTTTTCTAACACCACCACCGGAGTCAAGCAGCGCTTTCTCCCGACTATAATAAAGGCGCACACTAAACTTTGAACCATCACCTAAAAAATCAATCAGTTTTTCCGCATGGTGATGTACATTAATAGCAATATCATGGATTCCCTGCCCTGCTAAAGCCCGAATCACATGCACGATCGCGGGCTCACCATAGATCGACATCATGGCTTTGGGTCTGTCTGAGGTCAGCCATTTAAGCCTTGTTCCCAAGCCTGCGGCCAGAATAACCGCGCGATTCACTTCGTTCATGTTACAAGATTTAACGGGCGAGCAGTTTTAAAAGTTCCGGCATTTTTTCCAATGCAGCGTCACGTCCACGCTCAATCTCCTGATCCGGATTGGAAAAATCATGCCACTGTGTAAAACCAACCAGCGGTTCGATAAGTACATCCGCAAAAGCTTTTTTATACTGCCGGAGATAAAGCGCCTTGATCTGTGTTGCCCAATCAATCATGCCAATCACGTGTGTAGGCTCTTTGCCAGGATGTGGGCGCGCACCCACATTCACTGCCACCACAACCTGACCCATTGTTGCCACCATCTTACCCTCTTTGGATGGTAATTCACTTGATAGTGCGCCATCCACAAAACGGCTGCCATCAATCTCCACAGGATCAAACACACCGGGTACCGCCATACTGGCTGCAATGGCTTTACCCAGTTTGCCTTTTGAAATCAGATGACAGTCGCCCGTCGGAAACTGCACCGATGTGACATAAAGCGGGATTTTAAGCTCGGTAAATAATTTAGCCTCACTAAGTTCTTCAACCATTTCAATCAGAGTATTCACATCTGCCACTGCAATATCTGTCGCCGCACGTGTATACAGAATGGACTGACGAGCCACCGCAGTCAGCCGTGATAACCAGGTGGTATCCTCCATCTCTGCGCCTTCAATGAGTGGGATATTGAGTTTTCCGAATGCCTCGGAATCAAGGAATTTATATACCCGATCACGCAGTAACTTCGCATCCGGTGTATGCGCATACATGGCACCAAACAGTGCGCCAATACTGGTTCCCACAATCGCAGCCGGGCGCAGGTTATGTTCTTCCAGAACCTCCAGAACCCCCACATGAGCCAAACCTCTTCCCCCGCCCCCGCCCAAAGCAAGGACAAAACCGTCCGGCTTACGAAATTGATTAAAAAAACCCGATAATAAACTCATGTATCCTCCGGCAATTGAGCAAGTGTGACTAACTTAGAGCATAGCAGTTCCACCTCATTTGTCGAAAGCCTCTGTGACTCTTTATCACGCAGGAAAAACACATCCACAACCCGTTCACCAAATGTTGAAATCGTCGCTCCCCTGATGTCATAACCAAGTTCTGTGATTTCATCTGCAAGCTCCGCCAGCAATCCCGGTCGATCAGCAGCCGTCACCTCAATCGCTGTCTGATGACTGGATGCATGAGACAGTTCTCTCGCATGTACCGTGACCTCACCCATCAGCAGTGTGGGTTTATACTTGGGAATACTCGGGCGAACATGCCTGTCACCACTCTCAAAAACACTGTTAATCCGCTCTTGAAGGCGCTGCATATCGCCCTGCTGACTCAGTGCATCACCTTCGGCATCCTGAATGTGGAAAATATCCAAAATTCGGCCATCTAAAAGCTCATAAGCCTGAGCTGCCATAATATTGATATGACCCGATGCAATACAGCCTGTCAGTGCTGCAAACAGACCAGTCCGTGCCTTTGCAACCACCATGACCATGGTCTCAGCATTGATTTCATCGGTCACAAACTCAATACCATGGCTACCTGCTGAACTCAGTAAAAGTTTGCCCATCGGGTAGAGATGACGTGGAGGGAAATTCATAACACACCGCCACGGCAACACTTCCAGAACACTTTTCATGGCAGCCTGATCTTTTCCAGCCATGATAAGTGTGCTTTCAAGGCGAGTCCCAATTCGTCGTTTCAAGACTTCGCCCTCAACACCTTCTCCCATCAACACCTGTTGAGTCGCCTGATAAAGCTGACGAAGCAAGCCTCCCTTCCAATCGTTCCAGACACTCGGCCCCACGGCTGAAATATCTGCCACAGTCAGTAATAGCAGATAATCAAGCCGTTCCATATCACCCACTTTATCTGCAAATGTCTGAATCACCTCCGGATCTGACAAATCCGAACGCTGTGATAACATCGCCATGTAAAGGTGTTCTTTCACCAGCCAGGCAACAAGCTCTGTTGCATCCTGATTGAGTCCAATACGCTGACAAAATTGATAAGCCATCTTTTCGCCATTCTCCGAATGGTCACCGGCAACCCCTTTGGCGATATCGTGGAAAATAAGCGCAATGTAGAGAACCTCAGGCCTGCTGATTTTATGACAGATTTCGTGCGCAAGCGGCAATCGCATTTCACGTTCTTCATGAAACATATTTCGTGCTTCACCCACAGCTCGAATCGTATGTTCATCCACGGTATAAGCATGGTAGCGATTAAATTGCCCAAGCCCTACCACTTCGCGAAATTCCGGAATGAAACGCCCCAGGACACCCGTATCGTTCATCTTTTTTAATGCCCAGGCGACATTTCTTTTATCTCGAAGTATCTCCAGAAAACTCCGATGTGCATCCGGATCAGCACGAAACCCGTCATCAATCAACAAAACATCTTCCCGCATCTGCCTGAGTGCATTGCTGGAAAGCCTGCGATGATCCTTTTGAGCCACATGAAATATCCTGAGTAAACGAAGTGGCTCTTCTTTGAATACACGCTCATGTTCGATGCCAACACGCTGACCTTCAAGTGTAAAACCATCACCAAGATTATGTGTGAATGAAAACAGTTGCGGATGCAGGCGTTCCTGAAAATGCAACAACAACATACTGGTCACACGTACCACCCGGCCCACATGACGGAAATAATCTTTCATGAATACTTCCACCGCTGGTCGTGTATCAACTTCTGTATAACCCAGTGCTTCAGTCAATATTGCCTGTTGCTCAAATCCCAGACGATCTCCCGCACGTTTGTTTTCCAGATGTAATCCTGCCCTGCACCGCCAGAGAAAAGCCTGTGCAGCCATTAGCTGATCATGCTCTCTTGAAGAGATAATCTGTTCGTCAATCAGCTCCTCAACCTCAAAATTATACCATGCCTTGGCAATCCAGAAGATCGCCTGAATATCACGCAAACCGCCCTGCCCTTCTTTGATATCCGGTTCCATCAGAAAAGCCGTACCACCCGTACGTTCATGGCGTGTTTTTAACTCTGCAAATTTTGCCTCAACAAAGGCTTTGCGACGCCGCTTGAAAAAAACCTTTAACTTCTCCTGAACGTTTTCGTAAAGCTCACCATGCCCGCAAATAAGGCGTGATTCCATTGCTGCAGTTGCCGAATCCCAATCTTCTTTCACATGTTTTATGGTCTCTCTTACAGAACGCACAGCATGTCCAAGTTTGATGTTCAGATCCCAAAGGGCATAAAGAAAGGTCTGAATTTCATCCTCAAGTTCTGCCGAAAGCTGGTCGGGAAGTAAAAACCAGATATCCCAATCTGACTGAGGTGCCAGTTCTCCACGTCCATAACCCCCAACAGCTACCAGATCAATCTCTGCTGCCGCATGGGGTGCACTCTGCTGCCAGAGTTTCACCAGTAAATCATCAACACCACGGCACATATGGCTCATTAAAACGTCGCCACTGACGCCCTGTTGAAACATCTCCTCGACCTGATCATAAAGAAGTTGCAGTGTCAGTTTTGCATCATATTTAATTTCATTTATATCATGATTCATTTTTTTTATCCGCAACCATCCGTTTCAAGTGATCTAACAAGTTCATCGCATCCATGGGACGTAATTCATCAAGGTTAATGCTCTCGACTTCCTCAGCCAATCGGGTCAGGCGAGCACTCTCTTCATCCTGCTTTCGACGCTCAGCTTCAGCAAACAATCCCAACTGAGCATGGCCTGTTTCTGCATGCAGTTCAGATTCATGTTCAAGCCTGAAGAGATGCTCACGTGCACGGCGTACAACATCAGGAGGCAGCCCCGCCAGTTGTGCCACTGAAACGCCATAAGAGCGATCAGCAGCATCCTCAGCCACCTTATGCATAAAGATGACCTGTCCATTCCATTCACGCACGGTCACTGATGCATTAAATGCCTGATCAAAATTATCGGGAAGTTCGGTTAATTCATGATAATGCGTTGCAAAAAGTGTTAATACATCTTTGGCATCGATCAGCTTTTCGGCCACAGCCCATGCAATGGCCAACCCGTCCCAGGTACTGGTTCCACGGCCAATCTCATCGACAATCACCAGAGAACGTGGTTCAAGCTGATTCAGAATCGCTGCGGTCTCCATCATCTCCACCATAAAGGTGGAGCGTCCCGATGCCAGCTCATCGCCCGCACCCACACGGGTAAACAATCGTTTGGTCAAGGGGATACGAGCAGAATCCGCAGGTACAAAACAGCCGACATGTGCCAACCACACCATCCAGGCGACCTGCCGCATATAAGTTGATTTACCACCCATATTTGGGCCGGTCAGCAACATAAACCGACGTGTCTTTAAATCCATTTCCGTATCATTGGCCACAAAGGGATCATCTTTCAGACATTGTTCAACCACTGGATGCCGGCCAGCTTCGATTTTCATGGAGCGTCCCGCATGAATCTCAGGACGGACATAGCGAAATTCGACCGCAACATGCGCAAAACAGCAAAGCACATCAAGTTTTGCCACAGCACTTGCTGCATTCTGAATCGTTCGGGCATGCGAGGATATCTGTTGGCGAAGTGATTCAATCAATGCATCTTCCTGAGCCATAGCGGCATCTTTAGCACCAAGAATTTCTGACTCAAACTTATGCAATTCATCCGTAATAAAGCGTTCGGCATTCACCAGAGTCTGCTTTCTGACATAATCCGGTGGTGCAGCAGCAGCTTGCACCTTTGAGATTTCAATGAAATAGCCAAATACCTTGTTATATTTAACCCTGAGATTGGTAAGGCCAGTCCGTTCCCGTTCTTTTGCCTCGTAATCTTTCAGCCAGTCTCCCGCATCTTTTGCCAGACTACGCAGACGATCAAGCTCGACATCAAATCCCTCTTGAATGACACCCCCGTCACGAAACATAGCCGGTGGCGTCTCCACAATTGCGGAATCCAAATGCTCTGCCAGTAACTCCAGCCCTGTCAGCGAAGACTTAATATCAGAGAAGAGCCCCGTTCGATCACCCAATGCAGCAGAAAGCGCAGGAAGTGCATTCATACTCTCTGCCAATCCCCGAAAATCCCTTGGAGCCGCTCGATTCAATACCACTCGGGTCAGCATCCGTTCCATATCTCGAATATGTTTCAGGCTTGTCCGAATCGTTACCGATGTTTCCCGGTCATCATAAAAACTCTCAACCGCATCCTGCCGGGCATGGATCACCTGAATATCAGCCAGCGGATGATTAATCCAATCCCTTAAAAGGCGCGCACCCATAGGACTTATCGTATGATCAAGCACATGGATCAGGCCTGCTTTTGGGTCACCTGTGAGTGATGCATAAACCTCCAGATTTCTTCGCGAACGCGCATCGATCCTCATGCCTTCGGACATGTCATGAAAGACAGGTAACATCAGGTGTTCCAAATCACATTTCTGAGTCTGGCCAAGATAAACCAGCACCGCTCCCACAGCAGCAGCCACATTGGGGTGTGCCTCCAGATTCAATGATTGCCAGTCCTTCACACCATAATGCTGTTGTAACTGTTCGCGCGCGACATCCTGTGAGAAACTCCAATCGCCCGGATGATAAATACCACACAAAATCTCAACACTACTCTTGGACTGAACCAGAAGTTCAGCAGGGTTTAATACATTCAGACGCTCATCCAATTGGGAATCGCCCATGCCATCAAATAACTTCCATTGCCCTGACGCAAGGTCAAGAGCTGCAATCCCCCAGCTATCCCGGTGTCGATAAAGTGCTACAAGTGACGCGCTGTTTTCCTGTTTGAGAAGTTCAGATTCAGTGATCGTTCCAGGTGTAACCACACGAACAACATCCCGACGAACCGGTCCTTTTTTTCCATCGGGTGCTTCCATCTGTTCACAGATTGCCACACGTTTACCTGCAGCTACCAATTTTGAAAGGTAGTTGTCCGCCTGATGCCAGGGGACTCCCGCCATGGGAATATCATCACCGTTAGATTTCCCACGTTTTGTCAGTGCAATATCAAGAATGTTTGACGCTTCAACAGCATCATCAAAAAACATCTCATAGAAATCGCCCATACGATAAAAGAGCAGGCAATCCGCATACTCCCCTTTAATGGAAAGGTACTGCATCATCATCGGAGTGTGAGGAGCGCTATCAGCCTTTTTTACCATCGCTGTAGATTAGAAGGCAGCTGAAAACAAATCTATAGCAAAAAAGTAAATTTGTTATAACCGTTTAATATATCGTTGATTTTTAATATCGAATAAAGAAAAAAAGTGGCCCGGAAGCATACAGAAGGGAGGGGAAGGGAAGGGGTATCTGCATACTTTTGATCCGGGCCTAAACCTCAGTAGATAAATCTACCAAGGCTTAACTGCTTTACATATAAATTTAATCTAGCAAATAGCCTGCCAAAATTTAATGTCATTTAGAAAAAAAAGGCCCGGAAGCACACAGAAAAAGGGGAAGGGAAGGGGTATCTGCATACTTTTGATCCGGGCCCAAACCTCAGTGGATAAATCCACCTCGATTTAAACTGGTGAAGTTCATCTTCACATCAACAATCCCTCGTCGATGGAGCGCACCTTAACCTGCTTTCAATCAGATTCAACATAAATTTTCTTTCATGTTTCCTGAATCCAATCGACTGAAAGTATCTTCCCATTCAGAATCGACAATATAAACCATTTCATAATAAAAAACTACTTAAAAATTCTGGTTATATACGAGCTGTTTTATCTGCTGCTGCCCTGACCGGGGCAAAGCTATGGCGATGATGTATACACGGCCCAAATTCCCGAAGGGTATCCATATGCAGCCTGGTTCCGTAACCCTTGTGTTTTGAAAACTGATAGACTGGAAAACGGTAATCGATATAGCGCATCAGACGATCCCGGACTACCTTGGCCATAATGGATGCTGCCGCAATTTCCTGCACCTTATCATCGCCACCAATCACTGCTGAAACAGGAATCGATACGTCTGGACAACGATTGCCATCCACCACCACTTCAGATGGTGTGATATCCAATCCATCTACAGCCCTTCGCATTGCAAACATGGTCGCATGTAAAATATTCAGACGATCAATCTCTTCAACGTTCGCCTGTGCCACCGCATAAGCCACCGCATGTTTGCGAATATGATGATAAAGACGAATCCGTTTTTTTTCCGATACTTTTTTAGAGTCTCGATATTGCCCCAACAACGGATCATTCGGAGATAATATCACTGCAGCAGTAACAACCGGGCCTGCCAATGGCCCGCGCCCGACCTCATCAACACCGGCAAGCATCTTATTCATGAACCGCTGTTGTAACGCCATAGTTCGATTGCCAGCGTTTTTTGGCAAACCAGAGTACGATTACAAATTGCACAGCAACGATACAGGTGCCCATGAATGCATTCCCTTCCCCCTGAGGGAAAAAGAATATGTCTAAAATATCCAAACCTGTTGCATGGGTGATCGATGGGAGAAGGCCATACAAAACAATAAGATAAAGAACCGCTGTGATATCAGCACGCTTGCGCTGTTGGCTAAAATTAACCCACAAAATAATACAGACATCGCGCAATACAAAAAGGTAAAGCGCCACAAAAAACAGACTGGACTCAAAGCCTTTTCCAACAGGAAAAACAAATGCCAATGCCATACAAATCATAAAAGCAAACAGCAATGTTATGAACCAGCACGGTAAAGTTCGACTGATCTGTTGCCAGTTTCTTTGTTCAAACATCGTTTTAAGCCGCAAAAAAATCACAGGGTCTTTTGATTCCACAAAAATCATGAGATAAGTCAAAAGTAGCGCCACCAGACAGGCAACAAGCAAACGTGAAGAACCCACTCCGCCCCACCTCATGACCAGGGTATCATCAACAAAGCCCATCAGATAACCCATCAACCAGACGACAAAAAGTGTCCAGCCCCAGATGCCATGTTGCATCTGCAATTCTGAACGCATCGCGTGATAGATGCCTACCCATGCCCAGGCCACATAAAAAACGAGTGATATAAGGATAAAATCCATATAATCGATAGTAATGCCATACCACGCTGCCGAAATTCTCTGATTAAAAGCCAGTTGCAATAGCGGTGCAGCTGCCATAAGTCCAAACACGGCATAAACGGTTGCCTGTGAGCGGGCGACTGAACGATCCTTTTTCAGGATTTGCAAACTCGCCACCAAAGCAATTGATTGAGAAAAAAGTCCACAAAGCACAAACAACAACATCACTTTTATAACAACTGGAAATGGTTTGTCTGCACTTGTCAGGTACACCAGCAGACATATTGCAGCGCCATACCAGGAATAAATCGTAGCTCCGAGCAGCTTGCCCCAACTCATATCCCATGCACTCATGGCAGACATGCGTTGATTCTCCCATGTGTGGCTTCGCACCTCCGAAAGAATCGATTCAGCGGCCAGACTGGCCCCCCAAAGCATACTGATCAGACCACAAAGTGTTAATGCCAGATTAGCCACCCCCTGCCCCCATTCCTGATCATTGAGAAGACAGGCAAGTAGAAACATTGCCCCCAATACCAACGGCATGCCAATGAGGCGATGCGGCGTGATTTCCAACCAGAGATTCCGGCGAAACTCAGGATTAAACATGGTGTATTTCCTGCATCTTATCCAGATAGGCCGCGTGCATATCCCGTTTTTCCTCTGCAAAAGAGGCAATCGGTACATGGGATTCGATCAATTGTTTCAGCAGATTGTGCTGCAATGTTTTATCACAGGAAAATGAAAATGAAGCCTGCCAAACATCAGCCTGATCATCAATTTGAACAGCGGATATTCCATCAATATTTTTGAGTACTGAATCAAGCTCAGGGAAATCTGACGCTAATTTCAAACGTAATTGGCAAGATGCCACAGAGCTTTCATGCCCATGAATCACATCCTGAGAAATAATTTTTCCCTGACGCATCACCAGCATATGTGTCGAATAGGCCTCAAGCTCGGTAAGAATATGTGAGGAGACAATCAGCGTCAGACCCAAATCGCGCAAGCCTAAAAACAGTGTTGCCAATGAATGGCGTGCTTCCGGGTCCAGACCCGATGCAGGCTCATCGAGTAACAATAAAGGTGGTTCATGCACAATCGCCTGTGCAATCGCCAAACGTTGCCTTAAACCGCGTGAAAGCTCTTTGGCTCGTACCTGCATACGGTCCGAAATATCCAAACGTTCCGCAGCCTGCTGTACAGCATGTTCGACTTTATCAGCCTCAATACCATGTGCGCAGGCATGATATCTGAGGCAACGTTCAACCGTTAAATCTTCGTACAAACCAAAAAAGTCAGGCAGATAACCGGTTTTTCGATGTGTCATACGGGGATACTGCGTAATATCATCACCATCCAAATAAATGACTCCGGAAAGCGGCTGGTCCAGCGCGGCCAAACAATGAAGCAAGGTTGTTTTACCTGCCCCATTAGGGCCGACTAACGCAACGACACTGCCTTTTTCAACCGTAAAAGAGACATCATCCAAAGCCCGAACACCCGGATATTCAAAGCAGAGGTTCTCAACCTTAATCAACCTCTCAGACTCGCTCCAAAGCGTTGGTTCATTGATTCAACCATGGCTGCTGAAACTGCATCAACCTCATCCTGAGTCAACGTTTTCTCCGGCGACTGTAACTCCAGCCGCACACCCAGACTGATTTTATCTTCAGGTACACCTTTACCGGTATAGCGATCAAATATCCGCACATCCGTCAGTAACTTACCGCCTGCTTTTCGGGCGGCCTGCACGATATCTTCTGCCCGGGTGTCACGATCAAAAAGAAACACAAGATCTCTTTCCACACCGGGGAATTCCGGCAATGGCATGAACTTCAACTGCTTACCACCTGGCAGCGCATCCAAATTCATTGATGCAACATATACAGGCATCTCAATATCAAAACCATCTGCAATGCCAGCATCCACCTTACCGATATGCCCTACCACAGATTTGCCAATGAAAATCTTAGCGCGTTGCCCTGCCTGCAAGCCCATCATTCCATCACTCATTCGATCAGATGCCTCTTCATCATCGGCCATAAAACGTGCAACAAGCCCACGGGAAGCAAGCCATACTTCAATCGCACCTTTAAGATCAAAAAAATCTGCTTGTCTTGCATCTGTGTGCCACTCATCGCGCTGGGCTTCGCCGGTCATCAGCCATGCAATGACATTACACTCCTGATGAATAGCACCTTTTCGGGTATATGTACGCCCCTGTTCAACCAGAGCTACGCCCGACTGCTGACGATTCAAATTATATTTGGCCGTATTCAACAAACCCGGCCAAATACTGCGCCGCATGACACCCATAGCCTCGGAAATCGGATTTTTCAATGCAATATCATTGTCATCAGCTGCGCTGAACAACCGCTGTTCGTCGAATGAAATAAACGCGTAATTAATCACCTGAACAAACCCCAAAGCCACAGCACTGCTGATCGCTGTATCGACTTTACACGGTTTAATCGTTGTCAACGCGGGCAATACTTCCGGGATGGCGTCAAAACCAATCACACGTGCATACTCTTCGGAAATATCTTCAGCAATCGAGATATCATGGCGATGGCTTGGCACCTGGATTTCCAATTGATCACCGGCATCTGAAGGCTTACGCACAATGCCAAAACCCATACGACTCAACACTGCATCAGCAGAGTCAGGCACAGCAATGCCCAAGCGTGATTCGATGCGTTTCATATTGACAGCAATGGATCTGTTTTTTATCAAGGCCTCTGCATCGCCTGTTTCACTGACAGCACTCGCTTGACCACCAAACAACCCAAGAATCATGTGTGTCGCCTGATTCATCGCCACAGCAATCATGGCTGGGTCAACACCGCGCTCAAAACGCATGGATGACTCCGAAACCAGCCCATAAGTACGGCGTGTTGTGCTGATCAATGCGGCACAAAATGCTGCGGATTCCAGGATGATATTCTTTGTCTTCCCCGTCACGCCTGTGGGTTCAGAGCCCATGATGCCAGCCAGTGCCACCACGTTGTCATCATCAGCAATCACCAGGTCACCTTCATTCAACGGCACATCCCGACCATCCAGAGTTAAGAAACCTTCGCCCACTTTTGTAACACGTACTTGCAGGTTCCCGTTGAGCGTATCCGCATCAAAAGCATGCATCGGCTGACCCAGATCCAGCATCGTGTAGTTCAACACATCCACCACACCGTTCACCGGGCGTTGCCCGGCTGCAATCAACCGTGCTTTCATCCAGTCAGGTGAATCTGTAACAGTCACACCTTCAATCCGGCGCGCCAAATACAAGGGGCAATCAAGTTTCGCTGACACAGAGATATCAGGTGATGACATCGAAACATCTTCTTTCGCAAGCTCATCACCCGGCTCAATCAAAGGCAGATCATAATCTGCCGCCAAATCACGTGCTAAACCACGCGCACTCATGCAATCACCACGGTTTGGCGTAATATCCAAATCAATCACAGCTTCTTCAAGCTCCAGGTATTCGCCAACCTCCACACCAACAGGTGCATCAATAGATAAAATCAACAAACCTGCTGCATCTTCAGCCACACCAAGTTCAACCTCGGAACAGCACATGCCGAAGCTGATCTCGCCGCGAATGTTGCCTTTTTTGATTTTTAAACCATTCGGAAGTGTTGTACCTATCGTTGCAACAGGAACTTTGTCACCCTCTTCCATATTGGATGCACCGCAAACAATCGCCAACGGTTCAGTTTCACCAATATCAACCTTCAGCAGCTTCAATTTATCGGCATCGGGATGCGGTTTCATCTCCTGAATCAGCCCTACACGCACACCTTTGACGGCAGTACGTGGCTCTTCAATGCTTTCCACTTCATGGCCGAGACGAATCAGATTGTCCGCAACCCTTTGTGGTGAATCTGTCAGTGGTGTGTGTTCCTTCAGCCAGGATAAAGGTAATTTCATGATCCCATCCTCCTTAAGAAACGCACATCGTTTTCAAAGAACAGCCTCAAATCAGGAATCCCCTGTTTCAACATCACCAGACGCTCCACACCCAAACCAAAAGCAAAACCGGAGAATTTTTCGGAATCAATACCTGTGGAATTTAATACGTTCGGATGAATCATGCCCGAACCCAAAATTTCAATCCATCCGCTTCCTTTACAAATTCGGCAACCTTTACCTGAACAAAACACACAGCCAATATCAACCTCAGCAGAAGGCTCGGTAAATGGAAAGTAATGCGGCCGCAAACGGATCGGCAAATCTTTTTCAAAATAGGTGGAAAGAAAGTGTTTCAACACCCCCTTCAGATGGGCGAGTGAAACATCATGATCCACCTTGAACACCTCAACCTGATGAAACATCGGAGAATGTGTCACATCATAGTCACAGCGGTAAACCCGGCCCGGTGCAACAACAGAAAACGGTGGTTCAACCCTTTCTTCCATGAAGTGTTGCATAGCACGAATCTGCACCGGTGATGTATGCGTGCGAAGCAGCATCGGTTTCGCTTCCGGTTTCGCTTCTGATTCTGCTACATTCGCATCCTCATCGTCTTTCAGGAAAAAAGTATCATGCATCGCACGTGCTGGATGTTCAGGAGGAATGTTCAATGCATCAAAATTATGGAACTCATCTTCAATTTCGGGGCCTTCAGCGATATCAAATCCCATCTGAGTAAAAATCGCTGTCATCTCATCAAGTCCGGTTTGAACCGGATGTTTTGAACCGCGTGTCCGGCTGCGCCCTGAAAGGGTTACATCAATACGCTCTGCCTCGATGCGCTGCTGCGTTTCAACTTCCTGAAGCGCAATTTCAGCCTCACGCAAGGCATTGCCCAATACCTGTTTAACAATATTAACACTTTGGCCTATCACAGGGCGCTCTTCAGGCGCAAGTTTACCCACACCTTTCAATACTTCTGTCAGTGAGCCCTTCTTACCAAGATAACGAACCCGCAGTTCAGTCAATGCAGCCACATCGGTCGCCGCAGTAAAAGCAGTCAGTGCTTCCTGCTGTAAAACACTTAACTGCTGATTCAGCGCATCAATCTCACTCATAACGCTCCCCTGATTTTAATTCATCCGGCTTCAGGCTTCCTGCCTTTCACCTCAGACGTATTTGAACATACGATTTCCAAACATTCACTCAAGCCAGCATCCTGAGTGGAAGCCGTATCTAACAAAAACAAAAAAAGGCAGGACTGCGAACAGCCCTGCCTTCGATTTCATTACCACTTTATAACCGGCCGGAACCGGAACAGTGTTTTTACTGAATCTGTGCGCGAGCTGCTTCTGCCAGCTTCGCAAAACTATCTGCATCACGTACAGCAATATCAGCCAGAACCTTACGATCCAGTTCGATACCAGCCAGCGACAAACCGTTCATAAAACGGGAATAGGTCAAACCATGTTCACGTGCCGCAGCATTAATACGGACAATCCACAGGCTGCGGAAATCACGTTTTTTAACTTTACGGTCACGGTATGCATACTGACGTGCCTTATCAACCGCCTGGGTTGCTACACGGAAACAGCTTTTACGGCGACCACGGTAGCCCTTGGCTGCCTTGATAACTTTCTTATGACGCGCATGCGCCTGTACACCGGATTTTACTCTAGGCATCTTGCTCTCCTGCTACCTTTAAATCAGCGGCCTGGAACCAAACGGTTCAAGGATTTAACATCAGATGGTGCAACCATTTCCGTACCACGGATGTTACGTTTACGCTTGGGTGACTTCTTGGTAAGAATATGATTACCAAAAGCATTATTACGTTTCCACTTACCGCTTCCCGTCTTTGAAAAACGCTTTGCAGCACCACTGTTTGACTTCATTTTAGGCATAATTTATTACTTCCTATTACTTCTTAAGCGGTGCAACGATCATAATCATCTGCCGCCCTTCCAGATTTGGAACCTTTTCCGGCTTACCCAAACCTTCAACCTCTTTTGCGATGTATTTCAATTGATCCGCACCGCGTTCTGTATAAGCCATTTCGCGTCCACGAAAACGGACACTCAGCTTCACTTTGTTTCCCTGCTCAAGGAACTTTCGCACCTGTTTGAGCTTCACATCCAGATCATGCTGATCTGTACTTCCGCGCACTTTCACCTCTTTTACCTGGATAACGTGCTGCTTCTTTTTTGCCTCATTGGCCATTTTACTCTGTTCATACTTGTACTTACCGTAATCAATGATCTTACAAACCGGAGGTTTTGCATTGGGTGACATCATCACCAAATCAAGCCCTGCCGCTTCGGCCTTCGCTATCGCCTCTTTCCGGGAAATTACACCGATCTGCTCACCATCATGACCGATAACACGCATTTCTGCCGCTTCGATTTCATAATTGGTTGCCAACTCTTTCTTAGCTATCTGAGCCCCCTATCGGTATTCAGTTTCCATGGCTTGCATCTCTTTAAGCCACTCTTCCACATGCATTGAACCGAGATCTTCACCACTTCTGCTACGAACAGAAACCGTTCCTTCATCCCGTTCGCGATCACCTGCAACCAGAATATAAGGCACCCTTGCCAAAGTATGGGCGCGCACTTTATAGCCGACCTTTTCGTTTCGCAAGTCCGATTCTACTCTGAAGCCTTTTTGGAGCATCTGATCCGCTATTTTTTGTACGTATTCGGACTGGCTTTCTGAAATATTACAGACCACTGCCTGCACCGGTGCCAGCCAGAAAGGGAACTTCCCTTCATAGTGCTCAATCAGGATACCAATAAAGCGTTCCATCGAACCTAAAATTGCTCTATGCAACATCACAGGAGTCTGTTTACTGTTATCATCCGCGATATATTCCGCATCAAGGCGGCCCGGCATAGAGAAATCAACCTGAATCGTTCCACACTGCCACACACGGCCCAGACAATCTTTCAAAGAAAATTCAATTTTAGGGCCGTAAAATGCACCCTCGCCCGGGTTTAGGCCATATTCCAACCCTTTACCCTGAAGTGCTTCATGCAATGATGTCTCGGCTTTATCCCATTGCTCATCGGTACCCACACGCTTCTCAGGACGATCAGAAAGGAAAATAATCACATCTTCAAAACCAAATGTTTTATAGGTTTTGAAAACAAGATCGATAAAATCGCCCACTTCGCCATTAATCTGATCCGGTGTGCAAAAGATATGTGCATCATCCTGCACAAAGTTACGCAAACGCATCAAACCATGCAGCGTTCCAGAGGGTTCATTGCGATGACATGAGCCAAATTCAGCCAGACGCAACGGCAGATCGCGATAAGAGTGTAATGCCTGATTATAGACCTGCACATGGCAAGGGCAGTTCATCGGTTTGATCGCATAATCACGATTTTCTGTACTTGTGGTAAACATATCCGCACGGAATTTTTCCCAGTGACCGGATTTTTCCCAAAGTTTACGATCTACAACCTGCGGTGTTTTGATTTCCTGATAGCCGTTTTCAAGCATCACCTGGCGAATCTTATTCTCCACCACCTGCCAGACACTCCAGCCTTTTGGATGCCAGAAAATCATTCCCGGTGCTTCATCCTGCAAATGGAAAAGTTCCAACGCTTTACCAATTTTTCGATGATCCCGCTTCTCTGCCTCTTCCAAACGATGCAAATATGCTTTCAGGTCATCTTTACTCGCCCAGGCCGTGCCATAGATACGCTGTAACTGCTCATTATCCGAATTACCTTCCCAATAAGCACCGGAGACACGCATCAGCTTAAAGTATTTGAGTTTTGAGGTGCTTGGCACATGTGGTCCACGGCAGAGATCAGACCATTCACCCTGCTTATAGAGGCTTACTGTTTCGCCTTCAGGAATGCGACCAATCAATAAGGCTTTGTACTTTTCACCGATATTTTCGAAGTGTTTGATAGCATCATCACGATCCCATATCTCACGAACAATATCGATACCGCGTTTGGCAATTTCCTTCATTTTCTTTTCAATGGCGTTCAGGTCGTCCGGTGTAAACGGACGTTCATAGGCAAAGTCATAATAAAAACCATCTTCAATCACCGGGCCGATGGTCACCTGAGCTTCGGGAAACAGCTCCTGAACCGCCATCGCCAGAAGATGTGCAGTGGAGTGACGAATTACCTCCAGCGCCTCTTCAGACTTCTCTGTAATCAGTGAAACAGTGTCGCCATCAGACAATTTACGAGAGAGATCACAAATCTCACCATTAACCTGTGCAGCAAGCACAGCACGGGCAAGGCCGGGGCCAATATCATTTGCCAGATCAAAGGCTGTTGCACCTTCAGACAGGGTGCGAACCGAACCGTCCGGCAATCGGATATCCATACTGTTTCACCCCTTTTAAGATACAAATTTCAAGGCCTGTTTTGCCCTGAGAAAAAGGCTGCGGAAGCTAGTCACCGCTTCAAACAGGGTCAAGGAAAGCATCAGGTCAAAAAATGTTCCTTGCCTGTCACCATCCGCTCCAAGTGCCTCTGTAAGCTTCCCCCTTCAAGGTTGAAACAAAAAGGCCCCGGTCGGAATGACCAGAGCCTTTTGATGGATGGTAGGCTCGGGCGGTTTCGAACCGCCGACCCCCACCATGTCAAGGTGGTGCTCTACCCCTGAGCTACGAGCCTGTACTGGGTAAAAAAGCCTTATTTTTCAACGCCTCTCGCCGTTTGCTTTTTGCTACTTATTACTAT
>JAJFLC010000022.1 GCA_021772895.1 Mariprofundaceae bacterium
ACCGCTCACATGCAGCAGCTAATTTTTCCAGATAAAACTTATAATCATCATCGGATACAAAAATGATATCCTTATTATTTCCACGTTGAATCACGTGCTGTGGCTGACCAGGCAAAACAAACCGAGGCTGACGACTCATAAAATGACCTCCATTTACTACTCAAATGAAGCACTATACTGCCAGCTCACCCTAAATCAATCGAGTCTGACCCCATTGATTAATGGAGCACTATACTGCCAGCTCACCCTAAATCAATCGAGTCTGACCCCATTGATTCTGATGACGCAAATCTGGATTGCCATATGCACCTGCCTGTTATTGGCTTATATCAAATTCACTTCGCAGTTGAACATTTCAATCCAAAAAATATTACGGTTATTACAGCTAAATCTATTCATTCGAAGAGATCTTGTGGCTTTGTTACGAGGCGACCCTCCAGATGAGATAAAACTAGAAAATCATCAACTATGCTTGATATGAAAGTTTATGGGACAGTAGTGAGTCTGACCCCATTGATCTGCATTAATTTCTTTGGTTATGATTTTGGATAACAAAGCATTTTGGCCTCTTGAAATATCCCTTCAAAATCATCCAACCCTTCAAGAGGAGTATTAGATTTTAATAGTTCTTTAGGTTTCCCACTCTCTAAAAATTTAATATATTCTTGGTGAGAAATATCAACATCATATTTTTCATAGTATTCAATAAACATTTCATTGCACATTCTGGAAAAACTATTTGTGTTTATTTCAGGGTTTGGAATCAAATGACCCTCATCTAATAAAAATACAACGCCATTGATTTCTTTCTTATAGCAACTAACTCTATTATAAATAATCCTTCTAACATCTTCTACCTCACGGAAAGTTTCCCTACCACGATTTAAATCTCCACTTTGACAATACAAACCTGCAAGGTTTGGTAGAAATACAAAATTAGGCATATCTTCATATTCTTTTGAAAGTTCATCTTCATATTTCTTAATTTCATTCTTTATATCACTTGCTAACCCATCTCTTTCACACCCCAAAAAAACAAATGGAAACAAAACCAATAAAACAAAATAAATTAATTTATTCATAATTCTATCCTATTTAACGTTAATATAATCAGCAGGATCTACTAAATTACTATTAATCTTCAACTTTAGATGAATATGATTTGTTATACCCTCTCCATACCTTAACTGAATATTCTGAGCTTTCCCAATAGATTGACCAGCTCTAATGTTGGATCCTACTTTTATCTCATCTGCTACATCTACATAAAGAATTTTCCAGCTATCTCCCTCTCCATTACCTACTACCAACCCAGCATATTTACCTGAAACAATACGATCTACCTTTCCACCTATTGGGGCTACAACATCTTGACCTGCTTCAGACACAAAATCTGCACCAACATGACCACCTTTAACAGATACCCCATGCCTCTTTCTGCTAGCACCAAAAGCACCATCACCATGTTTATCACTCCCCCTAATACCTTTCCCTGTAGGATTGTGAACCTTATGATTAAATGCATAAGTAAATGCCCCGGTAGAAAAACCATCTAAAAATTTTCCTCCTCCAACTATTGAAGCAACACCTCCTATCAAACCTGCAGCCACATACTGAGAAAAATCACTGTCAAACGTTCCTATAAAACCGCCCAAGCCCGACGTAATTCCAGCACTTAACGCTCCTGAAAGAAAATTACCACCTCCAGCCACACTCAACACACCTCCTTTAACAACATGGAGAGTAACTGTTGTTTGGTATTCCGAAATAGCCTGAGCACCCTCTGCGACCCCTTGTCCAATACCCGAAACGTATTCCCCAATCCCATATGACAGCCCCACGGATGCGGCTCCAATCAATGCAGCTTTCGCACTTCCCAAACTAACAGCATAAGAAGCAATAGCGGCATAAACCACAGCAAATATAAATGAACTTAGCGTCGTTATAGCTGATGCAGCAGCAGCAGTCATAAGTGCTGCTGCCAAAGCAATAACAAAATGTCCACTCGGATCAACATACATCAACGGATTATTATTAACGTACGCATACCGATTAAAACCCTGCATATTGCCCGGGCTTGGAATCACCGTATCCGCGCTGATAAAACGGCCCAGAACCGGATCATAAAGCCGTGCATTCATATTGATCAATCCGGATTCAGCATCCATCTCATGGCCTGTGTAACCACGGGTGGTATGTATCACCACAACACTGTTCACCGAATTAGTTCCATTAACATTGCGTGGTTTGCCGAAGGCATCAAAACTCAAACGCTCCAGCACCACACCTGTGCTATCCGTAATCACATTGATTGATCCCAGGTGATCTGCATGCATGTATTTTTCAGATACAATACCTGCCACATCTTCAATCGAAGCCACAAGTGTGCTGCCTGCATAGACATAATTCACATCTTTGCTAACCACACCCATCGTAACCTGCTCAAACAGCTTACCAATATATACAGTCGTGCTATTGGGTGTCGTTTTGATGAGGCGATTGTGATTGGCATCGTAGGTATAGCCTGTATAACCCTGCACTGTGCTCACACCCAATGGTTTGTTAAACGATGTCCAGCTCAGTGTACGCCCTGCTCCAGAGAGCATATTGCCATTGGCATCATAGGCATAACTGTTGCCACCAGCCGTGGCCACTGCATGCGGATGGTTGAGGTCATAGGTGTAAGCACCCACATCCGATTTACTGGTGATATTACCAATCGCATCATAGGCGTAGGTTTTAGAAGGGCTTGCTCTCTTAGAAAAACCTTTGCGTCCCCCTGTATAAACACGAGTTGTCATAGTTGCTATCCGATAAACAGATGTGAGACGGTTCAGACCATCATAACTAAAAGATTCTATATATCTCATCATTCTATTATTACGGAAAAGCATATTCCCGCCCGCATCATGATCATATGCCCAATCCTGAACCGCCGTGGTGCCGGAATTCGACTGCATCCCCGTCATCACACCACGCAGATTGTCATAGACCCTGTTCGTCACCACGCCATTGCCAAAGCGCTCACTGGTGGTATGCCCAAACTCATCCACCGTGTTGGCCTGCCAGATATTTACACCTGTAGCCACATTGCTGATCGATGCCATGAAACCCTGCGCATTGTAATTGCGCTTGACGGCAAAACGGCTGGCTGTACTACCCTGTGGATAGATAACCGTATCAACACGGCCTATTGCATCATAGGTGGTGTCTACCGCAAAGGTCTGCCCATTCACCATGGTGGTTGAAGTCGTCACACGTCCCAAAATATCGTAACTATAGGTTTTTGAGGAGACTGGCCCCGACTCACTGGTCAGCGCACCAACCCAGAGCGTATCATAAGTCCACGTACTCAACCCCTCAGGCTCGGTACGACTCACCATACGACCCAATTCATCATAACTCATAACCGTGCTCTGATTCTTCGCATCAGTCTGACTGATCAGGTTACCCAGCACATCGTACTGATAAGACCAGATACCCATATCAGGATCATTCATGCCTGTCTTGCGACCACGAATATCGTAACTCATGGTGGTGACATGACCTGCGGCATCCGTTGTATCAGTGAGGTTACCCAGAACATCATAACCGTAGCGCATCACACCACCCAGATGGTCGGTGACACTGACGACATTATCCTGAGAGTTTTTCACCGTGGTTGTCTTCTGACCTAATGCGTTCGTGCCTGTGGTGGTCAGCCCATCATAGGTTGTTGTTGCAATATCGCCAGTGGGTGCAGTAACAGATATAATACGACCAATCTCGTCATAGCCATTCGTTGTCCAGCCAAGTGCTAGACCTTTATGTGGCAATGATTTGCGCGATACACGACCCAACGAATCATACTGTGTATCCACATAGACTGGTGTACCATCAAAAAGCACGCCTTCTGAACGAGTCTCTCGACCCTTCACATCATAATAGATGGTAGAAGCCGGAGAGCCCGTGCTTGTTTTGGTCACATAGAGTGGCGCAGCATTAAGATGATAGGTGATATCGCTACGCGTAGCATCAGCACGCAACTCAGCAACCTTTCTACCAAAATCATCATGTTGCCAACGGGTGGTCAGGCCGTTCGGACCTGTCAGTGCCGTTTTCACACCAAAACGGGCATCCCATGTATAACTCTCGGTATGGCCCAAGGCATTGGTGGTGCTGATCGGGAAAAGGCCATTGATATCATAAGTCACTGCGGTCGTGCGCGGGGTAATGCCGCTACCCGATACCGTGGTAGTCAGACGGTTACCAAACGTATCATAAGTGTAATCTGTATCCAGACGCAGTACGGCATTATCCGGCTCAATAATCTCTTTGATCATATAGCCTGTTGCATCATACTGAAATGCACTGATCCGCGTGACACCCAGCGCATCTGCCGGGCTTGTAGAAGTCACCTCCGCACGGGTAAGTTTAAAACGATTCCTGCAATAAGGATCAGGAACCTGAACATAATAGGTCTCAGGCACCATTTGGATTGAAGTTTGTGGCACCATCACAGTATAGGTATACGGCACCCATTCCCAAATCCAGGTCCATTCACGACTTATTTTCCGACGGACATAGGTATACACCATCCCTGTTCTGATTTCTGGCACCATCACTGTGGTGGTCACTTCAACCATACGTGTCCGCGCTTCAGGAACAGTGGCACACACAGCATTGTTCTCATACGTATTGACCGTTGCCTTGCTAAAACCATCTGACGTGCTTTTACTGCTGGTTAGAATATTGCCATGATCATCGTACGTCATAGCCATATTTGTAACCAAAAGTGGTGTATCTGGAATCCATGCAGGATCAGGTATACCTATCCAATAACCACCCCAGTTTTGCCTTGGACCATCCCGATCAATACGTTTATTTTTTAATCCGAGAAAATAACTCCTTGCCCTTCCGTAGGGAGTTCTGCTATCGATGGGGCTGCCATCGAGAGTAATAGCATTCAAAGGATGATAATCCGCCTTCTTACTCTGGTAAAGGGCACTGGCAATAAGCGAAGCAGGTGTACCCACCAGATTTGTCCATATATAAACAGTCTCACGAGGAAGCGATTTATACCCCATCTTCACCTCATACTGTTTCACAGTAGATGCAGCAAGACGCCCCCAGGTACGACCTTGCCCAAGACTTTTTACTTCAAATGTATTGTGTGTTCGAGATATCACTGTGCGATTTGCTGTATGCGATTCAACATATATGGGTAACCCCGCACGTGCAGCATCCTGATGATAAGCTGTTTCGATAGCCAGGCCACTCTGACTATCTGTTTGCACCACCATGGAAAAACCACGAAACTCTTTTGCCACATCATCAAAAAAACCACCACTATAGGCATTCGAAGCTGAGCGCGTTTCAACACCTGGGCCACTGGTTGAAATATTTGTTGCTGTCCAGACAGACATCTTTTTGCCATTGCTCATATTCACTGTCTGCAAGGTATACGTAATATTTTTTTGTAGCCCACTTGAAAGTTCGGTAACAGAAGAGATCAACGGCGTATTGGCCCAAACACTTCTTGAAATATTACCACGAACATTATGATTACGAATCGCACCCAAGCCAAAAAATGGATATGTAGCGGCCGAAGAGACTGTCTCAAAACTACCCTTACCAGTATTAAGAAACACACCACTTACCGCACTGCCCGCAGCAAAATTTCCGCCGACAGAACGAGTGAAAAGACCCACACGATCTTTCAAGCCATCACCATTCACATCTGCAAAACCCCAGCTGTTTACCATATCACCATAGCTACGGGTGTTGCCTGAAAAACCAAACTTCAACGGATCGACCCAGACTTCAGCCGTGTTGCTATAACCTGAACCTGTATTATAATAAACGCGGAAAGCTCCATCAAAAACCGTTTTATGTGGGAAGTACCGATCATCAATATTTGTTACCACATGGGCATTTATCATCACTTTATCTAATAATCCATCCGCATTCAGATCAACCAGACCATAAGACCCTGCCGGGTCTACAGCTCCAATGCTCGCTTGCCCCATCGGAAAAGAATACGCGGGAAACTGTGTAAATATACCATAAACTTTTCGATCAAAAGCAGTAAGATAAAACGTATCAATCACATCCTCACTGGTATCACCATTGATATCAAACTTTGGAATTCCAGGGGCTCCTGCTGACCCAACAGGGCTACCTGTATAATTAAATTGTGTTGTGATCGCAGCAGGTACAGACACACCTACAGTTGCCACAGGATTTTTAGTCACCTGCCAAAGCAGGCTTCGATGATCTCTTGCATCCAATGTTTTGTATTCAAACGTCAGGTCATATGCCAACACACTATTGGTGTAACTTTTAGCTGAAATGAGACGAGCACCAATTGTTTTTTTGTAACCTGTATTATATCGCCATCGCCGATCATTGGCCGGACGTGTTTCATAAGCCAGAACAAGCGTATTGTTTGGTGCATAATTCACTTTTTCCAGACGGTGACCATCAACATCATCCAGATAATAATACCGCATGAAATTAGCATGCGTATCGACCACTTTGCTTAAATGCCAGCTAAATGGCTGAGTTACGCCCTGTGGCCAGCGTGCTTTTTGTGGAGAAGCCACATCATCATCCCAACCAAAATGATATGTTGTACCAGCCTTATCCAGCACCTCCCATCGGTTTCCAATTTTGGTAATGTGCAAAAAGGCATTTTCACGCTTGGCTCGATACTGTCCGTTACCAACAGCCACAAGCTCCATCGCACCGCCATTCATCCACAAAACAAACACATCGGCATCGGTATAAAGCGGCTTACCCCTTTTCAAACTGCGTTCAATACGTGCCACATTCAGTCCCCAGCCATAGCCATACATACTGTTGCCCTGACTGGATGAATAGTTTAACTGTAAAGCAGGCTGCATGCCCGCCACGCCAGGGGGTGCAGCAATCGGAATATTATGTGTAAAGGAACCGGAATGCGCCTGAATTTCGCTTGCACCCGAGCCTAAATCAATGCCTGCATTGGCAGACACCGCCAGACCCATCAAGCATGCCAGAAGACCCGACAGAACACGGATACCAAAATGATACATAAAAGAAACTCCCCCAAGAGCGCATAAATTAGGGGCGCATAAAAACACATTTGCATGCACCCCGCTATCCCGCAAAAAGGGTATGTCATGACTTTGACGGCTTTTCTTTTTCTGTGACTCATTTCCACCCACAATCACGTCACCTTTTGCTCCTATACCACTATTCCCCACCACGCATAGAAATCCCATTAAATAACAACTATTTGATAAAAACCTTCGATAAACCACTGTGTGCATATGCACCGCTCTTATAATTTTTATGCTAAAGTGGGTTGACAAGGGGTTAAATAGGGACAATATTGGCGATAAGTGGGGATTTGTGGTGAATTCTACACGGTGTGGAGAGGCAGTCAGCTATGTTCGAAGGTGAACACACGGTTAGCATGGACGATAAAGGTCGGGTCAGCATTCCTGCTGGCTTCCGCGAAGCTTTGCGCCGCCTGTTCGATGATGAATCTATTGTAATCACCCGCGATTATGATGGCTGCCTGCGAGCCTACCCACCGAAAGAGTGGGAACGTAAAGTCCTCCAGAAAGTCCGCTCCCTGCCGATGAATGATCCAAAAGTCCGCGCTTATGAACGCCTTGTTATCAGCCCTGCCACCACTTGTTCTCCAGACAAGCAGGGTCGTGTTCTTGTCTCTCCCACACTAAGAAAAGATGCTGCGTTGAATAAACAGGTCGTGTTTTCCGGTGGCCCGGGTTACTTCGAAATATGGGACATCGATCGCCGCAATGCGATGCTCGAAGAAGCCCAAAAACTGCTGCTTGCCGGCGGACTGGACTTCTGATGTGCCTCACGACAACGCCATGCCCCACACACAATCGGTTGAACATATTCCTGTTCTCGCAAACGAATTCATTGATGCACTCTGCATCGATCCGGATGGCACCTACATTGATGCCACCTTTGGTCGTGGCGGGCACAGCCGTATGTTACTCAAACGCCTCTCTTCCAAAGGACGGCTTATCGCACTCGATCGTGACCCGGATGCTGTGGCTGTGGGCAGAAAACTGGAAGCCGAAGATTCACGCTTTAAAATTTTTCACCACGATTTTGCCTCACTTGAAGAGGCTATCCATGATGCAGGATGGCATAAGGTGAGCGCAATCGGCTTCGATCTTGGCGTCTCCTCTCCGCAGTTTGACCAGCCAAATCGCGGCTTCTCATTTCAACAGAGTGGCCCGCTCGATATGCGCATGGACTTCGAACATGGTCAGCCGCTATCACAGCTTTTGAAACACACATCAGAAAAAGAACTGGCTCAGGTCATCCGTGATTTTGGTGATGAGCGTTACGCCATGCGAATCGCAAAAGCCATCTTGCGTGCATACAAAACCAATGAAATGAATACCACGCTTGATCTTGAAAATGCCTGTTTCCATGCTGTGCCCAAACAGGCCCGTTATGGTGGCGCCCACCCTGCCACACGCACATTTCAGGCCTTGCGCATTTGGGTCAACGATGAATATGGTCAGATCAAAACAGGTGTTCAGGCTGCGATGAAACATCTCAAACCCGGTGGGCGCCTTGCTATCATCTCATTTCATTCCGGTGAAGATCGCCGCATTCGTGATATGATCGAAGAAGAAGTCAATGCATGCACCTGCCCGCCACAGTTTCCGATTTGTGTGTGTGGGCGTGTCGCTTCGATGCGCTGGGTGCAGAAAAAACCAATCCGTGCTTCAGAGGAAGAGATTGCCAGTAACCCGCGCAGCCGATCTTCGCTATTGCGTATTGCAGAGGCCGTTCAAGTCGATCCAAGTCAAACCGATCCAGGCCAGAATGATCCAGGCCAATCCGATGCCAAACAAATGCGTGGAAAACAAATGCGTGCAAAACAATGAACGGCAAACTCACTGCAAGCCTTTCACTTGCATCCATTGCCATGCTTGCAGCCGGACAGGTATGGCTCTCTCATCTACGTTATGAAACCTCTTTGGAAACCTCCAGCATTCAAAAATTGCAGAGTGAGCAAAAACATAACATCCATAAACTAAACCTGGAGCTGGCCAGCCTGACCCGGCCAGAGCGTCTGCGCAAAATCGCACAATCAGAGCTTGGTATGGCACCGCCACGCCCCATGCAGGTGATTCGCCCATGAGTTCTTCTGCAAATGATTCTTCCATGGGAAAAACGGAGAACGTCTACATTCGCCGTCGCCTTGAAGCGGTGGCAGGACTCATGGCCATTGGTTTTTTGATCCTATCCATTCGTGCGGTTGATCTGCACTGGATTCAATCTGAAGCGCTGAAGAGTGCAGCAGACAAACAACGATACCGCCAGTTTGAAACGACGGCACCACGCGGGCCCATTGTTGATGTGAATGGACGTACACTGGCGGAAAGTGTCGAGGTGCCATCCATTGCTGCGATTGCACATGAAGTGCCGGATGAAAGAATCTCTGAATTGGCCCGCGCGCTGGGTCTGAATGTAAAAAAACTACAAAAGAAGCTTCATAACAAACAAGGTTTTGTCTGGTTATCCCGTCTGGTCTCCCCTGCAACTGCCGGAAAAGTCATGGCACTGAACATTGAAGGTATTCGTCAGGAAAGTGAATGGCGGCGTTATCATCCGCTTGGGCCTGAAATCGGCCACCTGTTAGGATTTGTTGGCATTGATGGAAGTGGCCTTGAAGGTGTTGAGCGTAATTACAATGATACACTCGCAGGAAAACCGGGCATTCAACAGGTTCAACGTGATGCCCGTGGACACTCACTGCCCGGTGGCATCTGGTTGAAAAAGCCGGCAATCGGTCAAAAACTTCATCTCTCTCTCGACAGTACCATTCAAAGCATTGCTTATGCAGCACTGGCTGATGGCGTTCGCAGGCAAGATGCCAAAGGTGGCTCGGTGGTTGTGATGCGGCCTGCTGATGGTGCAGTGGTTGCGATGGCCAACTGGCCGGGTTTCAACCCCAATAATTTTGGTCAATACAAACCCGGGCAATGGCGCAACCGCGTGATTACCGATGTGTTTGAACCGGGTTCCACGTTAAAACCCTTTACCGTTGCAGCGGCTTTGAAAACCGGAAAATGGAAACCTGAATCCAAAGTTTTTTGTGAAAATGGTAACTATCAGGTTGCGGACTACACCATCCATGATGATCACGAAGAAGGCTGGCTGGATATGACAGGCCTTATTGCACGTTCCAGCAATATTGGTGCGGCCAAGGTGGCTCTCGATATCGGCCCTGAACAGCTTTACAACACATTAACCGATGTAGGTTTCAAACGTCGAAGTGGCATCGGATTAGGTGGAGAATCGCCTGGTATCATACCCTCAATAGGGCGATGGGGCCCGGTTGAAACAGCCAATATCGCCTTTGGTCAAGGCATTGCGGTTACGCCGTTGCAGCTTGCAACGGCCTTTTGCGTTTTGGCAAATGATGGTTATTACGTAGCGCCCAAACTTCTGGCAAATAAAACCGGGTCGACACGCAAACGTGTGATAAGTGAAAGAGATGCCCGCACAATACGCGCCATGCTTGAAGCCGCTACTGGCCCGGAAGGAACTGGCAGCCTTGCCGTTCCGGCCGGTTACCGGGTTGCCGGAAAAACGGGTACAGCCCAGAAACCAAGCGCCGATGGCAGTTATGCTAATGATAAATTCACGGCAGTGTTTGCAGGCATGGCACCCGCCAACAACCCTGAGCTGGTAGTAATTGTGGTGATCGATGAGCCACAAAAATCAATTTATGGTGGTCAGGTTGCAGCACCCGTATTTCGCAATATTGTAGCTACGGCGCTTCCTTACCTTGGCATTTCACCCACACAAACTGAAGCCCCTGCCTGGAGTGTGGCACACGCTTCGGCAGAGTCTGACAATATCGTATCCAAACAATCGCTTTTACGCCTCTCTCTCAGAGAAGCCCGGCACATTGCTTCGGCCAAAGGTTTGCAGCTTCGCACCCATGGCACAGGTTGGGTCAGTCGCCAGAAACCACTCTCTTTTGCATCGTTGCAAGCAGGCGATGTGGTGGAGGTATGGCTGAATGAGTGAATCGATGTCTGTATCCAGAATTGCGTTCAAACCACGAAAGCTTTCCAAACTTTCCAAGGTTCGCCCCTCTTCTGATGTCAACATTTCCGGTATTTGTGATGATTCACGTTTGATTCAGCACGGCGATGCCTTTCTCTGCATGCCTCGCACGGCAACCGATGCTGAAACCTTTGCCAACAAAGCCATGGAAAACGGCGCGGTTGCAATTATCTCAGTGGCCAAGCCACTCAGTGTTGATCTGCCCCTCTTGCAACTTCCAAATATGGATGCAGTCGGTGAATTACTGCGCAAACTTCTTGGTAGAAAAGCCTCAGACATCAACTGCATTGGCATCACCGGAACAGATGGAAAAACAAGCATTGCATGGATGTTGCGAGAGGCGCTATCGCGCCGTTTTGATACTGTCTGGTCAACAGGCACGTTAGGGCTTGTCCGCAATAGTTCGAATATTTCAAATATTGGCAATACCACGCCTTCACTCATCACGTCACACCGCCTGCTCCAATCTGCCGTACAGGAAGATGTGGATGCGCTGGTCATGGAAATTTCGTCCCATGGCATTGAGCAGGAGCGTATTGCCGGGCTACCTATCAACACTGCGATCTGGAGTAATCTTGGCCATGATCACTTACAGGATCATGGTGGTTTTGAACCTTACGGGGATTTAAAGAAGCAATTTGTTACACGCACAGTTCAACAGGGTGGTATCGCCATCTGCAATGCCGATGATAAAATCATGCGCAAGCTCATGGCCAACACACCGGCACACTGGTATGCCCATGGTCTTTATGTCGGCGATGCTGATGAAACCATTAAACTCACATGGGAGCAGGAACTTCCCGGCATGGTCCGTTTTTCTTATCAAGGCAAAGAAATTCGTATCGAGGATATTCCGGTCGGAGACTTTCATGCTGAAAACCTTGCCGCAGTCGCACTGACACTCCTCAGTCGATTCGATGTTAAATTTGATGAACTCCCCGAATTTTTAAATAGCATGAGTGCCCCACCGGGTCGCATGCAGGCACTGGATATCGCGCGCTGGCAGGTTTTTATCGACTATGCCCATACACCGGAAGCGCTTTCTCGTTGTCTGGAAACTGCACGCAAGTTAACCCGCAATCGTCTGATGGTTGTGTTTGGCTGTGGTGGCAATCGTGATAGAGAAAAAAGACCTGAGATGGGCCGTGTTGCAGTGGAGACCGCAGACTGTGTCTGGATCACTTCAGATAACCCACGCAATGAACTTCCTGAAGTGATTGCATCTGAAATTGAAAATGGCATGCGCAAACCCTATCCGGCAGAAGTTTTTCTTGAGCTTGATCGCAAACAGGCCATCACGGATGCCATCGAAGCCATGCGCCCCGGTGATCTGCTTGTAATTGCAGGTAAAGGGCACGAAGCCTATATGGAGATTGAAGACCGTCGTTTTGAGTGGAGCGATTTCACTATCGCAGAGCAATGCCTGCATCACAAAGAAGATCAAAGGATGCAGCTATGCGCTTAAGCAGCATCGAACTCCAGAAAGCCACAGGTGGTCACTGGCATAAAGGTATGCCGGAATCCATCAGCGGTATCAGTACAGACACAAGAAAATTTATTGAAGGCCACGCTTTTCTTGCGCTTCGTGGTCCAAATTTTGATGGCCATCGTTTTGCAGAACAGATCGTTTCAAAAGCCCATGCACTGATAGGCGATGAGCAAGGGGCACCACTCTGGGAACATTTCACAGCCCCTCAACTCAGGGTTGAAGATACGCTGACTGCACTGGGAGATATTGCCAATGCATGGCGCAATCGCTTAAGCCAAACCACCGTAATTGCCATCACCGGCTCATATGGCAAGACCACAGTTCGTTCCATGTTATCACATATCTTTAACGCGCTTGGTATTTGTACTGCAGCAACCCATGCCAACCTGAATAACCTGATTGGTGTACCCACCACGCTTCTGGGCATTGATGAATCTGCCGAAGTGGCGCTGATCGAATGTGGCATCAGCGAACCGGGTGAAATGGGACGTCTTTCACAGATTGTACAGCCTGATGTTGCGGTTATTACAGGCATCAGTGAGGCGCACAGTTCTGGACTTGGTGGTATTGAAGGGATAGCTCGCGAGAAAAGAGAACTTATTTCTCATCTTTTACCGCAAGGGTGGTGCGTGTTCGGTTCTAACGTATCGCAACAATTCAAGGGTCAGGATATCCCTCATACGGCTATCGACATGGATACAACCGATGCCGATGTTGTACAGTGGAAACTTGAAGGGCAACAGCTGCAATTATTTACAGCCCGGGAAAAAGCCACGCTGACTCTCTCTCTCCCGGCCAGACACTGGGCAGCCAACATAGCACTTTCTGCAACCATTGTACTGAAATACTTCAGGGAGAAGACAAACAGGCAGACTCAGCAGCAAGCCCCTCAAATGATGCCGAATCTACAGAAGATCGCAGACACGCTTTCGAGCTGGAAAGCTGTTGACGGGCGTATGGCAACTGTTATTGGAGCCAACGGCATCACTATTCTGGATGACAGCTACAATGCTAACCCTGCCTCCATGCAAGCCGCATTGGATACACTGTCACAGCTAACTGGTCATAAAACCGCAATCATTGGTGATATGGCAGAGTTGGAATATTCAGCACAAGCCCATGCAGATCTCGACGTTTCCAATATCGACAGACTGATTCTGATCGGTCATGAGATTCAAACATTGAAAACAAGTCACCCTGAAGCCCTTTGGTTCAAAACAACCGATAGAGCACTGGAATGGATCAAGGCTAACCTGAACAGCTTTGGAGATAATCACACCGTGCTGATTAAAGCTTCCAGAAGCATGCATCTGGATCGCATCGTTCGTGCGATGGTGAGTCAGGAGGGCATTCATGCTCTATAATCTTCTCTATCCACTGGCTGACCAGTACTCCATTTTCAACCTGTTCCAATACATCACCTTCCGCACCGTCTATGCGCTGCTCACTTCGCTCATTCTGTGCTGGGTGATTGGGCCCTTCTTTATCCGTTGGTTGAAGACCCGGCAAGGCAAAGGGCAACCGATCAGAGATGATGGCCCACAAAGCCATTTGGTTAAACAGGGCACGCCCACCATGGGAGGGCTGCTGATCCTGCTCACCTTCACTCTTTCGACACTTCTTTGGGCTGATCTCTCCAATTATTTCATCTGGCTTGGCCTGATGTTAACACTGGGTTATGGACTGATTGGCTGGCTCGATGATCACCTGAAACTCAGCAAAGAGAGCCCTAAAGGCCTGGCAGGAAAATGGAAGCTACTCTTACAGCTTCTGTTTGGAGGCATTGCCGCTGTAGGTCTCTATCAAATGACTGAACCGATGGTTGATATTCCTTTTTTCAATATCCAATGGGAAATGGGTTTATGGTACCCACTGTTCATCATTTTTGTTTTGATCGGAACTTCCAATGCTGTGAACTTAACCGATGGCCTGGACGGTCTGGCTGTCACGCCAACCTTCATGGTAGCCACGGCCCTTGCCGTGGTTGTATATCTGTCAGGTCATGCGCAATTTTCAAACTACTTAATGATTCCATACGTTCCCGGTGCAGGCGAACTGACTGTGTTCTGTGGTGCCATGGTGGGTGCATGCCTTGGTTTTTTATGGTTCAACACTTACCCGGCTCAGGTTTTCATGGGTGATGTCGGCGCACTGGCGTTGGGCGGTGCCCTTGGGTTTGTCGCCTGCGCCGTGCATCAACAGTTCCTGCTTGCCATTGCCGGAGGTGTTTTTGTTCTCGAAGCGGTTTCAGTGATTGTACAGGTCGCCTCATTCAAATTGACGGGAAAACGTGTTTTCCGCATGGCTCCGATCCATCATCATTATGAGCTCAAAGGCTGGGCAGAGCCTAAAGTCATTGTCCGTTTCTGGATTATTTCACTTATTCTTGCGCTCGTGGCTTTGTCCACGTTGAAAATACGGTAATGACAACATGAACATCCAAAGACAAAAAATCGCCATTATGGGCATGGGGAAAACAGGGCAATCACTTGCACGTTTTCTGTTGCGCCATGGTGAAATATGCGAAGGCTTTGATGAACATAAAATCAAGTTGCCTGATGGTCCTGGACTTCCTATGCATATCGGCCCTTTTACTGCCGACACATTGAGCCAATACGATCTGGTTGCCGTCAGCCCGGGCATTCGCTGGTCAAATCCGGTGCTTGCGGTACTCAGAGAAAAAGGCGTTCCGGTCACAAGTGATCTGGATATTTTTCTGAATCATTATACGGGTGCTATCATTGCTTTCACCGGAACCAATGGCAAAACAACCACCACCCATCTGGTTAATATTATGCTTGAAACCTTGCCCGGTGGTATTGATGCCGGTGGCAATATTGGCACGCCAATGCTTGAGCTTCTTCAGGATGAAGAACAACCAGCACGTGTTGCATTGGAGCTTTCGAGTTTTCAATTGGAACGCAGCAATCGCATTAAACCGGATTGGGCTGTGTTGCTCAATTTCCAATCTGACCACGCTGATACACACAGCAGTAAAGATGAATACCTTGCTGCTAAACTTCGAATATTTGAACTGCAGGGCGCAGGTGATACTGCCATGCTTCCTGCCGATTCTGAGTGGAATGATCTGGCAACGCAATTACAAAACAGGGACGTTCGCACCCTTCGTTTTGGTTATTGCAATGAGAATGATTCAGAATCAGATATGTTGACTGCGGGTATCATGGAAACCTCGAATGGCCCTGCGCTATTCTGGCTGCAACACGAGCAACGTCAGTTGATCCCTTGCGAACAAATTCCTGCACGGGGAACACATCAGCATATGAACATGGCTGTCGCAGCTCAGGCTGCCGCTGATTATGGCGTAAGCCCGGAAGTGATTCGTGAAACCATGCTTTGTTTTCGTGGGCTTAAACATCGACTGGAACACATTTGCATGACCGCAGGAAAAGACTGGTACGATGATTCCAAGGCCACCAATCCTGATGCTGCGATTGCGGCTCTCAATTCATTTGAAAAAACCGTCTGGATCTGTGGCGGTTTAAGAAAAGATCTTGACCTTACTGCACTCGTTCCTGTGGCCCATGAACATGTTGTGCATGCCTTTGTGATTGGAAAAGAGACCCGTGCCTACACCGAAATGCTGGAAGAGGCCGGTGTCCCATACAAAGTTGCCGGAAATATTCAGCGTGCCGTGTCCATGGCATCACAATGTCAGGGCGATGATCCTGTACTGCTTTCTCCCGCAGCAGCCAGTCAGGATCAGTTCGCAGATTATGTAGAGCGTGGCTGCGCATTTGCCAACGCTGCTCAGCAACTGAGAAGCGCTCATGGCAGTATACGTGGAGGCACAGCATGAATCGCCGTATCGCACCTCCCGACCCTGTAATCAGCAGCGCTGTACTGCTGCTTATGCTGCTCAGTGCCATTATGATCGGCAGTGCCAGTCTCAGTATAGCCGAAGTTCGTTATGGTGATTCCTTGCGAATTATTTCTCACTGGATGATCTATATCCCTATCGGTCTCGTGATTGCATGGGCTATTTCATCTGTGCATCCAGACTGGTTAAAAGCGGCAAGTCTGCCACTGCTCGGTATTTTTCTATTACTCATGTTTGCTGTGCTGCTGTTTGGTATTGAAATCAATGGCGCAACCCGCTGGTTCTCACTGGCAGGCATGACGCTGCAACCTGTCGAACTCTTCAAACCTGCCATCATTCTGTACATGGCATATTACATCGCTGCATTTCCTGAACGTCTAAAAAGTTTCTCAGCAGGCCTTGCTCCCATGCTTGTCGTGCTTTGCGCAGCGGCTACGCTGCTATTGCTTCAGCCGGACTTTGGCAATGCCGTTTTGCTTGTCATGGTAACATTCTGCATATGGTTTGTAGGCGGTGTACCTTTGCGTCACCTGTTTGCTCTGGTAGCGATCACCATTCCAATCGGGCTGCTTGGTATCCTTGCGGAACCTTATCGAGCCAAAAGGTTCTTCAGTTTTACCGACCCGTGGGCTGATCCGTTTGGCAGTGGTTATCAACTGGTTCAGTCTATGATTGCATTTGGCAGTGGTGGTTTATCAGGAAGCGGCCTCGGACAAGGCGTACAGAAACTTTTTTATCTGCCGGAAGCATTCACCGATTTCATCGCAGCCGTGCTTGCCGAAGAGCTTGGGCTTGCCGGAACACTGGCACTGATCATTATCTTTGCTGTGTTGATCTGGCGCAGCCTGCAAATCGCCATGCATGCCAATGAAACATTTGAACGTCTGCTGGTATTGGGTTGCACACTTCTTATCGCCATCTCATGTATGATCAATCTGGGCGCTGTGATGGGCATTTTACCCACCAAGGGCATGCCCATCCCATTTTTCTCCTACGGTGGCAGTGCACTTTTTGGTAATTGTATCCTGATTGGAATGATTCTTTCTGTTCAGCGCCACCAGTCTGAAAACAGCGCTGAGCAGCATCTTCAGAACAGTCGAAAAATCGAGGCCATTGTATGACCACGGCAGTAAACATTTGCATTGCCGGTGGTGGTACCGGCGGTCATGTCATGCCCGCACTCGCGCTTGCCGATGCAGCCCGTGAGGCATGGCCCGAAATGAAAATATCGTTCATCGGTGCTGAACGTGGCCTCGAGGCCCGGCTTCTGCCTGAGCGGGGCGAAGAGGTATTGCTGCTAAGCATGCACGCCGTTCAAGGTGCAGGAATGTTTCAAAAGCTTCGTGTTCTCTTCTGGGAGCTTCCCAGAGCAATTCAGAAAGTCCGCAAACAATGGAAAAGCAATCCGCCACAACTGGTGGTAGGTGTGGGTGGTTATGCCAGTGTCACGGGCGTACTTGCGGCATTGATCAGTCGCATTCCTGTTATGCTCTATGAACAAAATGCCGTACCCGGACTGGTCAATAGAAAGCTGGCCTGTTTTTGTAAAAAAATCATGCTTGGTTTTGCAGATGCAGCCCGCTGGTTACCTGCCGGAAAAAACATCATCACCGGAAACATTATTCGGGAAGATATCGTAAAGGTGAACTGGCAGTCCCACACACCACCGAGACTTCTCGTGCTTGGCGGCTCACAAGGTGCTGCCTTCCTTAATGAAACCATCCCTGTCGCATGCGAACAGCTGAAAAAGCAGGGTAAACTTTTTCAGGTCACACACATTGCAGGCAACAGCGATACAAGCATTCAACAGGTCACGGATGCTTATAAAGATGCAGGTATTAAAGCTGATGTACTTGGGTTTTGCAGTGACATGCCGGACTTTTATAGCAGTGGTGACCTGATGATTGCCCGCAGTGGTGCCATGACGGTGGGTGAAACAGCGATCTGTGGTATGCCGAGTATTTTTGTACCATTGCCACATGCTGCTGATCATCATCAATTTTATAATGCCAAGGCCAGTGCTGACACAGGTGCCGCCATTATTTTTGAACAGCAGGATTGCTCTGCAAGCAAACTGGCAAAACAGATTGAAAATCTGTTATTTGATATTCCCCGGCTTACCGACATGAGTCGGGCTGCCAAAACGGTTGCGCCCACCCATGCCAAAGAGAAGCAGCTTGAAGCATTGCAGGCACTACTGCCTGTAGCGGAAATCATGGTATGAAAACACGTATTCAATGCATTCACCTGACAGGCATCGGTGGCATCGGTATGAGTGGCATTGCCGAATTGTTACATAATCAGGGCTTTAGCGTGCAGGGAAGTGATGCGGCTGAAAGTCCCAATGTACTTAAACTGCGTGGTTTGGGTATTGCTGTCTCGGTTGGCCATGCCAAAGAGAACCTTGGCAAAGCGCAGGTGGTTGTAACCTCAACTGCGATTACAAAAGATAATCCTGAAGTCAATGAAGCCAGGAAACAGGGTATCCCGATCATTCCCAGGGCTGAAATGCTGGCAGAACTGATGCGCATGAAACAAGGCGTGGCTGTTGCAGGAAGCCATGGAAAAACAACCATTACCTCAATGATCGCACATGGCATGGAAACTGCCGGGCTTGACCCGACTTATGTCATCGGTGGTCGTTTGATGGCGACAGGCGACAATGCCAAGCTGGGTTCCAGTCCATGGCTGGTGGCTGAAGCAGATGAAAGTGATGGTTCATTCCTTCGCCTGGCCCCCACCATTGCTGTTGTCAGCAATATCGATCCGGAACATCTGGATCACTATGGTGATTTTGAACATCTGATGCGGGCTTTTCGACAATTTGTAAATTTAACCCCGTTTTATGGGCGTGTTGTCCTGCATCATGAACATCCAAACGTAGCCGCACTGCGCGAAGGCTTGCACAAACCGGTGACAACATATGGCAGCAGCCCTCAGGCAGACCTTCATTTGATGAATGTGAAGCCCGATGGAAACGGTCAACAATTAACGGTAGGCATTCGTGAAAAAAAACAGACATGCCATTTCCGACTGCCTATGCCCGGCCGTCATAATGCCGAAAATGCACTTGCAGCTATCGCTGTCCTGCTTGATCTGGGTGTTGATACCAAAACAATCAAACAAGCGATGGAAAGTTTCGCCGGCATTCAGCGGCGCTTCCAATGCACATCATCAAACAGTGGTGTTCTGGTCGATGATTATGCCCATCACCCAAAAGAGATCATGGCAACATTAGAGGCCGCGATCGCATGCTGGCCTGAAAAAGAGATCGCTGTGATCTTTCAGCCTCATCGATATACCCGAACTCAGGATTTAATGGCCGAATTTCTTGGCGCATTTGATACGGCCCATGAGGTTGCGTTGCTACCCATCTATGCAGCCAGCGAAACAGCTATCAAAGGCATTTCATCTGAAAATATGGTTGAAAACATGCGCACAAGAGGTCACAGGCATGTGACATATTGCCAAAGTTTGGAAACTGCAAAAAAACATGCCCTACAGAATTTATCAAACGGTAAAGTGGTATTGCTTATGGGAGCCGGGTCGATCGGTTCTCTGGCTCAACAACTGCGTGATGCCATTAATGAACAACCTGACGATAAAAAAAATCGCCCAATTGCTAACGGGCTGACTGATCTAAATGCTGGAGCATTGCCATGAGCTGGGCACAGGATATTGCAAAACTGGGGCGACTCGATGAACAGGTTCCCATGTCAGCACATACCACGCTGGCCATCGGTGGACCGGCCCACTGGTATTTTCGTGCAACAGGCATCCATGAACTGGCCGAAGCGCTTCGTATCATTCCTCTGGACATCGCTATTTTGCCATTGGGACGCGGCAGCAATCTGCTGGTTCCCGATCATGGCTTTGATGGCATTGTGCTCGATTTTGGTGAACTTTCCCAAATCACTGTCGCTGATACCACACTCACAGCAGAAGCCGGTGCCCGTATGAGTAAAGTTGCTCAGCAATGTGCAACACATGGCTTGGCAGGCCTTGAATTTTTGGCGACTGTGCCCGGTGATATGGGCGGTGGTATTGCCATGAATGCCGGTGCATTCGGACAGCAGCTATCCGATACCCTGCTCTCTATTCAGATATTGCATCGTCATGGTGAGATCGAAACATTTCAACGGGATCAACTGCAAATGATCTATCGTCATACCAGCTTGCCTAAAAAATCATTGGTGGTTTCCAGCGTATTTACCCTGAACATCGATAAATCTGAAGCCATTCGTGAACGGATGCGTAATATGCGCAAACAACGCAGCAGCACCCAGCCGCTTGCCCTGCCTAACTGTGGATCCGTTTTTAAAAACCCTGAGGGTGATTATGCCGCACGCCTGATTGAAGAAGCTGGACTCAAAGGCAAAAAAATTGGCCATGCGACCATATCTTCCACTCACGCCAACTTCATTGTTAATGAAGGGGGTGCATCCTGTGAAGATGTACTGACCCTGATCAACATGGCTCAACAAGCGGTTCAAGCCAAATTTGATATACGGCTGGAACCGGAAGTACGTATCATGGGAGGTTCGGCGTGAATCCATCCACCCTCCTCAGTCCTGTTCAATTTACCAACGTGGGTGTGTTAATGGGCGGTACATCCAGTGAACGTGAGATTTCGTTACGTTCCGGAAAGGCGGTCTCTGCTGCGTTGAAACGCTCAGGTGTACCTGTAACCGAAATCGACCTGACCCACAACTGGCCGGAACAGATCCAATCAGCCAATATCGATGCTGCATTCATTGCGCTGCATGGAACACTCGGTGAAGATGGCGCGATTCAAGGTCTGCTTGAAATCATGAACATCCCCTACACCGGTTCTAATATCACCGCTTCTGCGCTTTGCATGCACAAACAACTTTGCAAAAATGTACTTGATAAAGCGGGACTTAAAACACCGCTCGATATTCCATTGACTGATAACGGCCCCGCGCGTTATCCGGTGATTCTTAAACCTGTTGCAGAAGGCTCAAGTGTCGGACTTCATTTCCTAAACAATCAACAGGAGTGGAACACGCTAAACGTCGACGACCCAACCCACTGGATGGCAGAGATGCCGATAACGGGGCCGGAGATTCATGTGTCCACGCTTAACGGCAAGGCGCTGCCACCTGTCGAGGTTGTTCCGAAATCCGGTGTCTATGATTACGAGTCCAAATACACGGTTGGCGCAACGGAATATTTCTGCCCTGCCCGGCTGCCTGCCGAAACGCTTCGTCTGTGCATGCAGCGTGCGGAAGAGGCGGTCGAGGTCACAGGATGTGATGGGGCACCGCGTGTGGATATCATTGTTCCTGATGGTGGCGAACCCGTCATCCTTGAAGTCAATACGATCCCCGGCATGACAGAAACCAGCCTGCTTCCTAAAGCTGCCGCTGCTGCGGGTATCCCATTTGATGATCTATGCTGCCGGATGTTGGCTGTAGTCCGCCCTGTTTCAAATAAGGCCTCTTCAGGAAAAGAACTCTCAAAGAGCAAGGTGGGATCATGAGTCGCACCAACACCCGCCGTATGCCTAAAGTCGAAGTGAAACAACACCGGCAATTGATACGCAGAAGAGTGACGTTGATTGCAGGCATTGTTATGGCACTGGCGCTATCCATATCCGCACTGCTTCTGCTTAACCAGGCTTTTCGTGTCTCCACATGGGACATTGAAATTGCAGGAAGTGCGCCCAAAAGTCTGGAACAACACATTGACTCGGCCATGAAATCCCTGCCCGATTACAACTTCTGGTCAACACGGCCCGGTGTACTTCGCACTCACCTGCTTCAAGCTGTTCCCGACCTTGAAAACATCGATATTCGCAGAACATTGACCGGCTCATTGCAGCTTTATGCCACAGCCCGTACGCCTGTCGGCCTATGGCAAAAAGCAGAGAGTAAAACGTTTCTGGTGGACATGCATGGCACGGCCTATCGCCCGCTACAGGCAAGTGAAACGGCTGACCTGCCTATTCTACGCGTTGAAAAAACGGATATTCGCGAGGTATCTGAACTATTGCGGTTTATGAAATCCAAACATCCTGTCTATTTTTCCCGTATCAGCGAACTATTTACAAGTAACAACACTTGGAAAATCAACTTTGATCAAGGGCAGCAGTGGCTGGTTTCACGTAATCAGGATATTTTGTATTCTATTACTAAGATTCGTGAGCTATTGGAAAAACCACGCTGGCGTTCTGGTCATTGGCGAGTAGATGCACGTGCAGAGAAACGCTGGTTTTTTCGCCCAACCGGGCAAGAGGGAGTGATTTAATGTCCAAATATGAACAGGTCATTGTCGGACTTGATATCGGAACAAGTAAAATTGCTTGCATCGTGGCTGAGTCAGCACCGGATGGAAAACTTGATGTCATCGGTATCGGCACCCACCCTTCCCGTGGGCTTCGTAAAGGTGTGGTTGTTAATATCGAAAGTACAGTTGAATCCATCCGTCTGGCTGTAGAAGAAGCGGAACTGATGTCCGGTGTCGACATTAAGTCCGTCTATACAGGCATCGCAGGAAGTCATATTCGTGGATATAACAGTCATGGTGTTGTTGCGACAAGAAGCAACGAAGTTACCAAAGAAGATGTAAACCGCGTGATTGATGCTGCACAGGCGATGAATATCCCGGCAGATCAAAAGGTCCTTCACATCCTGCCACAGGAATACATCATTGATCATCAGGATGGTATTCGCGAACCGATTGGTATGAGTGGTGTACGTCTGGAAGCCAAGGTGCATGTGATCACCGGGGCCGTTTCATCTGCCCAGAATATCATCAAATGCTGCAATCGTTGTGATTTGGATGTTGCAGATATGGTGTTGGAGCAGGTCGCCTCCAGTGAGGCTGTGCTAAGTCAGGATGAAAAGGATATCGGCGTCGTGCTTGTAGATATCGGCGGTGGCACAACCGACATCGCAGTGTTTATTGATGGTGCGATTCGCCACACCGCAGTGATTCCGATTGGTGGTGATCACCTGACCAATGATCTGGTGGTTGGCCTGCGCACCTCAGCACGTGAAGCTGACCAGTTAAAGAAAAAATATGGTGCCTGCATGGTAGAGCTTGTCTCATCGGAAGATCAGATCGAGGTCCCCAGTGTAGGAGGCCGCGCGCCACGCCCCATGCCACGGCAGGTGATGGCACAAATTTTAGAGCCGCGTGTTCAGGAATTATTTGAACTGGTCAGAGCCGAACTTCAACGTTCCGGCTATCAGGAACTCATTGCCGCAGGGCTGGTGCTTACAGGCGGGAGTTCACTGCTTCAAGGTATGGTAGAACTTGCTGAAGAGACCTTCGATAGCCTGCCAGTGCGTCTGGGAAGACCACAGGGTGTTGGTGGACTCGTTGATGTTGTCTCCAGCCCCATGTATGCCACAGGTGTTGGCCTGATTCTTTATGGACAACGTTATCGGCAACAAAAGCCCATTACGATCAACGAACAAAACATGTTTTCAAAAGTATTAAAACGAATGCGAAGCTGGTTTGGCGACAACACTTAAACAGTTATAAAGAAAAAAATAAAAGAGCACGAAAGGAGAAAATATTATGGGAACTTTATACACATTTGAAGATAACAGCGCACAAGCTGCAAACATCAAAGTGATCGGTATTGGCGGTGGCGGTGGCAACGCATTGAACAACATGATTGAGCACAATCTGCGCGGTGTTGATTTCATCGTAGCCAATACCGATGCACAGGCCATCGAACACAGTTGCGCAGATACCAAACTCCAACTGGGTACCGACCTCACACGTGGGCTCGGTGCAGGTGCCAATCCTCAGGTTGGCCGTGATGCCGCAGACTCTGAACGGGAACACCTGCGTGAGTTTTTCCAAAATACAGACATGGTATTTATTACCGCTGGCATGGGTGGCGGCACAGGAACAGGTGCAGCCCCGATCATCGCTGAAGTAGCCAGTGAAATGGGAGTCCTGACCGTGGCTGTGGTCACCAAACCATTCAACTTCGAAGGCAAACGTCGTATGCGACAGGCTGATGCAGGCATTGAAGAGCTGCGCAAACATGTGGATACCCTGATCACCATTCCAAATCAAAAATTGATTGGCGCAGTTGGCAAAAACACATCCATGCTGGAAGCCTTCCGTAAAGCTGATGATGTACTGCTACAAGCTGTGAAAGGTATCTCTGAGCTGATCACCCATACCGGCTATATGAATGTCGATTTTGCTGATGTGAAAGCGGTTATGAGTGAAACACGTGGCATGGCAATGATGGGCTCCGGCACTGCAAATGGCGAAAACCGTGCCTGTGAAGCCGCTGAGCATGCCATCTCTTCTCCGCTTCTCGAAGATATCGATATCCATGGCGCACATGGCATTCTTGTGAATGTCACCGGCAATGAAGATATGACACTGGCTGAATATGATGAGGCGGTATCTATCATCCAGAATATGGCTGACGAAGATGCCAATATCATCTGCGGTATGGTATACGACAAAAATGTAGGTGATGAAATGCGTGTAACCGTTGTAGCAACAGGATTGAACACGGATACAACAGCCCGTGTCACAGCGATTCCAAGCACTTCAGACAATAGTTTCATTCTGCCAAAAACGGCCGCTGTTCAACAACCCATGTTTGCAACTGAGCACACTCAGTCGGCAGCACCACAGGCCCAGGTCGTTGGATTGAATCAAGCCTATGATGAAGATCAGTTGGCCGTTCCAACCTGGATACGTCGCCAGGCTGACTAAGTTTTATTCTTATGCATACAGCCGCCTAAGTTGTATAAACATGAGAATATTTTGCGGATTTATGTGGAACATGGCATGCTACGTCGCCAATTTTATTGTTGGCTTGTGCCCTGTATCACGGAAATCGCATGTCACGATAAGATGATTGCCTTCTCAGATCTGATGTAAGATTAGAGAAATATTGAAAAAGTTGAATGTAAGGGGAACCGTCTATGATTCCACAACGAACACTGAACCATTCCATCCGCTGTAGCGGTATTGGTCTACATTCCGGGAAAAAGATCCAACTGGTTCTGCATCCTGCCAATGAAGATTCAGGGATCACGTTTAGTCGTTCAGATTTGGGCATCACGATTCCCGCAAAAGCAGAAAATGTGACTGATACACGCCTTTGCACAACAATTGGTCAGGGCGACGCGAACATCTCAACCGTTGAACATCTTCTCTCGGCTTTGGCCGGGTTGGGCATTGATAACGCACACATTGAAGTCAGCGGTCCGGAAGTCCCTGTCATGGACGGCTCTTCTGCACCGTTTGTTTTTCTGATCCAGTGCGCTGGCATTCAGGAACAGAAAAAAGCCAAAAAAGTGATGCGTATTTTGAAAAAAATTGAAGTCACAGAGGGTGACAAACGCTGTTCTCTACATCCTTCAACAGGATTTAAAATCTCCTACCTTCTGGACTATGATCATCCGCTGCTGCGTGAACGCAAAGTTAGCATAGATTTTTCCCGCCAGGCATACACCCGTGAAGTCAGTCGAGCGCGTACATTCGGTTTCCTGCATGAAATTGAAAGTCTTCAGAAAATCGGTCTTGCACTCGGTGGATCACTTGAGAATGCCGTTGTACTGGATCAATACCGTGTCATGAATGAAACCGGTCTTCGTTATGAAGATGAATGCGTCCGCCACAAAATTCTTGATACGCTTGGTGATCTGTCTCTTGCAGGCCTGCCCATTGTTGGCGCTTTTGAAGGTGAACGCACCGGCCATGAGATGAACCATAAACTGGTTACGGCCCTGCTGGCTGACCCATCAGCATGGAAAATTGAAGAGCTGCAAGCCAATAAAAACAATGAAGAAACTGTCAGCGGCCAACTTGCACACCAACAGTAATTTTAACTTTATTCAAATCAATTCCAACCACTATAGGTCAGCGATTTAACCGTCTACGAACTAAGGCTAATGTTGCGTAAAACTGGCAGCAAACCGTTCAACCCATTCGTCGGCAGCCTCATCAATCGTAATGTTTCGCCCACCCTTTTCGCAAACATCCAACCAGTAGCGTTTAATATGACAAAGCTGATCAAACATGTGTGCACGAAACATTTCTTCCTTATTAATAAATGCGACACCCATGGCTCAGTCTCCTTTTGATCTGAATCTTTTCTGATCCTCAGTATATTTAATTTAACATTTCCCGATTGTGAGGTAAATCCGCAATAATACGGATATTGTTACCCGGATACTGAGTCAAATTTGATTGGTCTTAGGCTCCTGAGACCATCAAAAACAGTCATTCGTAAAACATCAGATGAGCTCTTCAACAATATAATCTTCAAGATTGTCCATATCGGCATCGCTTTCATGAATGGCGTTGTTTTGCATCGATACCCCGGCTTTGTGAACACTTTTCGGGTCGCCTGAAATAAGTGGATGCCACGACTTCAACTTTTTACCTTCGAACAACAATCGATAGGCACAGCGTTCGGGTAACCATTCATATTCCCGTTTGGTGAATTTGCGAATGTCGGCACACTCAGGCACTGATTCGAAGCGTTTTTCATAAGAGCTACAGCGGCACGTTTTCGAATCAAATAAAGAACAAGCGACATTGGTAAAAAACATCTCATCGCTATCTTCATCCTGAAACTTGTAGAGACAACAGCGGCCACAGCCATCACAGAGTGATTCCCACTCTTTATCCGTCATCTCCGACAACGACTTGTTTTCCCAGAATGGTTTATTCATTCAACACGCTCATTCCGCCAATGCCATCTGTTTGGTTTCCAATTCGTCCCAGCGTTCATAACAGACAGACAGCTCATTCTCCAGTTCAGACAAACGTTTCTGATCTTTAAGAAAAGCATCCGTTTCACGGCTGAAATAATCCGGATCACAAAAGCGTTTTTCAATCTCTGCTTTCTCAGATTCCAGTGATTCAATCTGTGCAGGAAATCCATCCAACTCACGCTGATCTTTATAAGAGAGTTTCGTTGCTTTACGTTCAGTTTTGGATTTTGGCAGCACTTCCTTTTTAGCAGGGGTAGCAGATTCAGTTTTCTGTTTCGATTTCCACACCGCATAATCAGTATAACCACCTTCAACCGTAACCACTTTACCAGCACCTTCAAAAGCAAGCACACGCGAAACCACACGATCCATAAAAGCCCGATCATGACTGACCAGAAGTACGGTCCCATCATACTTGGCCAAAGCCTGTTCAAGCACCGTCAATGTCCCGATATCTAAATCGTTGGTTGGTTCATCAAGCACCAGCAGGTTGGCGGGTTCAAGCAATAATTTTGCTAACATCAACCTGCCTCGCTCACCACCGGAAAGGGCTGAGACATGTGCATGTAAACGTTCTGTATCAAACAAAAAGTCCTGTAAATAACTTGCAATATGCCGCGGTTCAACCCCTGCGATATGCACATAATTTCCACCTTGCGGCAGTAGCACATCTTTCAATTTCATTTTTGGATCAAGTTCGCGCATTTGAGTAAGGAATGCAGGAGCCAGACGGACGCCATGGCGCACGCGTCCGTGCTGGGGTTTAAGTTCGCCCAATAACATCTTAAGCAATGTTGTCTTACCAATACCATTTGGGCCCACCAATCCGATCCTGTCCCCTGCCATGATTTTAAGGTTTACATTTTTTGCAATCATGGTTGCATCAAAGTGATGAGACAGATCAATCGCCTCAATCAGCATTTTTCCTGGCTTGATACCGCTGGAAACCCGCAGCTCTACATCACCACCCCGTAGCCGCCTGCCCTCGCGCTGTTTGCGCAGCGATTCAAGGTTTCGAACACGGCCTTCATTGCGCGTTCGGCGGGCTGGTATACCCTGCCTGATCCAGCGCTCTTCGTTGGCCAATAATTTATCAAATTTTCTATGATGCCGTTCCTCCTGCATCAAAAGTTCGGCTTTTTTCTCAAGATATTCAGCATAACTGTAGTCGAAATAGGTAAGGGCTCCTCGATCCAGCTCAACCACCTGCTCAGCAACCGCATCAAGGAAATAACGATCATGGGTAATAAACATTACTGCGCCAGCAAAATCTGCAACAAACTCTTCCAGCCACTCAATGGATGCGATATCAAGATGGTTGGTTGGCTCATCGAGCAGCAACAGATCCGGTTCAGCAACAACTGCACGCGCCACAGCAACCCGCCGAAGCCAACCACCGGAGAGCTCTCCCACATCACGATGTGCATCAAGTTTCAATCGGGAAATCGCAGACTCAATACGCGACTTATATTGCCAGCCACCGGTTCGTTCCAATTCGCTCTGCATGTGCGCCAATCGCTTCATCGCAGCATCGGAGCTATCCGTTTCCAATGCTGTTAATGCCTCATCATAAGCATTGAGTGAAGCTGCCGCTTCGCCCAAACCTTCAGCCACCACTGAAAAAACAGTATGACCCGACTCAAAATGAGGCGCTTGTGGCAGATATGCAATTTTCACGGCACTACGGACGTTCACTTGCCCATCATCTGCTTCAATCATGCCAGCCATGATCTTCAACAAGGTTGATTTTCCTTCCCCGTTTCGACCAATCAAACCAATACGAGCCTGACGTGGAATACGTAAAGAAACATCGTCCAGCAACACCTGAGGACCATAAGCTTTAGAAATTTGATGTAGTGTCACAATAGGCATGCGCGAACCCTAACGATATACCTGAATCATTTCAGGTTTTATGAAAAATACACCACATCTTATTATTTCAACTGGAATCATCAGGCATCCAAGCTAAACTGGGGCTGATGTCTTTATTATTTCGCCTAATTCCTAAGATCGCAGTAGCCATGGCTGCTGCCCTTGGCATGTTTTTCCAGCTAAATCTTACATATGCAGCGACACCACCCTCCTCTTTCCAAATCATCACCGATAGCGAAGTTATTTATTGCACAGCTGGCCCTGTTACGATGACAGCCAAAGAAAAACAAGCGCTCAGCGAAGGAACACCGATCACCTTCAATTGGGAAATCACTATGAAAGAAGTGAACACTTATTGGATCAATAACACCGTTGGCTCCATTACATTTATTCGTCAGGCAATACCCGACCTCATTTCGAAGACATGGCTACTGACAGATAGCAGCAGCGGTATTTCAAGACGTGTTCACAACATCGATGACGCCATCTTATGGCTCTCTTACCTCGATCACTTCCCAACACTGGATCGAAGTCTTCTTACCACTGGAAGCAGCTATAGCTTTCACATCAAAGTTCATGTCCATGAAGGCGAATATCGTGACTCATGGTGGACTGACCTCATACGTTTCGGGACAACTGTCGGGCAAAAAGAAATCATCCTGCCATGACTGGAATGATTCGTTATCTGCCGCTCATCATGACCATCGCCCTATGGGCAACCATCATCATGCTTTGGCCAGGTGCCACACCTTTAGAAGATTCAATCATAGCCTGGATTAACATCACACTTTTAACCATTCTCTCTCTGGCACTGCTCAATTATAGCTGGCGTATTTTAAGAGAAAAAAAAGAGCGTCGTGCAGGCTCAAGATTGCGTGCCAAACTTGTGATTGCGCTGGTTAGCATGCTGTTGATACCTGCCGCCATTCTTCAGGTTACAGCCAATCAGATGGTTGAGAGGGGTATGGATGTCTGGTTTGATGTACGTGTTGATACCCTGCTGGATCAAGCTCTTAATCTTGCTCAAGGCTTTTATGCCCGTGTTGACAGCGATCTTAAACATGGCCTGAGAACAGCTATGAATGATGATGAGTTATTGAGATACGTTGCCACGCTGCCCGTCAGCTACAGCCTGCTAAACACACGTTTGAATGAAATCATGTTGCATCAGGACTGGCAAAGTATTCAGATGTTTGATCTGAATGAACGGCTTATTGCCAGTGTCCGACTCGAAGGCCTGTCCGGCATTGAATCCGAAGCGCTTGAAGAAGAGGCAAAATCCACCCTGACTCTCGGGCTCATCTCCACCAAGCTGGTTGTCAAAGAGGGTGACGAGATGGCGGTTGGCTATGCCCCGCTCCGAGCCCATCAGAATGTCGTTGGTATATTACGTGCTCAGGTAAAACTACCTGAGGGAACGGTACAAAATGCCCGGGCTGTAGAAGCTGATTACCGAACATACCGGGAACTGGAGCGAAACAGACAAGCCATTCGCAGCACCTTCACCCATGCCATGCTGATTGCCACTTTATTGATTATTATTACTGCCGGTATCGTTGCTGTTGGTTATGCCAGACGCCTCACTTCACCTGTTAGTGAACTTGCCAGAGCACTGGAACGTGTAACTGAGGGTGACTTAACCGTATCGATCCCCACAGCACCTGAAGATGAATTAGGATCACTTGTACACTCATTCAATCGCATGACCTTACGACTCAAGCAGAATGTAGAAGCGCTGGAGCAAACGCAGAAAGAGTTAACCGGAGCACTCGATAGCAGTCGCCAAAGACAATACGTGCTCGAAACGCTGCTGGCCAACCTGCAAACCGGCGTATTACTCATTGATGCCAAAGGCAATATTCGTCTGCTCAATCAGGCGATGCGTGAACTTCTCAATCTCTCAAGCGATTGGATGCCAGGCCGTTCTATTTCTCCCCTTTGCACAGGCCGACTCCATCTTGTCAGTCAATTTTACGATGAACTACAACATCACCATGAAGAACACCTTCAGTGTGAACTGGAACTACCGGTGGAAAACTCCAGCCGTCTCATTCTTGCCCGGGGAGCCCGATTAAGTGGTGCTGGTTCTGCCGGATTTTCAGGCTATCTGATGGTATTGGATGATATTAGCAGCCTTGCTGAAGCTCAACGACACCGGGCATGGGCAGAAGTAGCACAACGCCTCGCTCACGAAATCAAAAACCCGCTGACACCGATTAAACTGGCTGCCGAACGCTTACAACGCCGTTTCAGAAAGATGGCCGATGATACGGTCGTGTTTGATAGCTGTACCCATGCCATCATCACACAGGTTGAACGCCTTCAGCGGCTCATTGTTGATTTTTCTGATCTGGCACGCATGCCACAACCCAAACCGACAATCGTTTCTGTGAAGGAACTGATAACGGATATGCACGAGCTTTACAGTGCTTACCCACGTATTCACACTGAAGCGTTTGCTGATGATATTCAATGTTATTGTGATGCTGATCAAATCAGGCAAATTCTAATTAACCTGATGGATAACGCTCTCGCTGCAACTGAACAGACAAAAGCACCGGTGCACCTCTACGGAAGTCATGATGAAAAAATAATAGAGTTTCATATTCAGGATGGAGGCTCCGGTATCCCGGATGATTCCGCAACGCATGTTTTTGATGCCTATTTTTCCACAAAAGAAAATGGCTCCGGCCTGGGTCTCTCCATCGCCAAAAGAATTGCAGACGAACATGATGGTGAGCTCCTGCTTGTCTCCAACAGACAACCCACACACTTCTGCTTGCGCCTGCCCATCGAAAAAACCAGCATGGAGCCATCATGAGCGCACAAATTATGGTCGTTGATGACGAGCAGGCCATCCGGGAATCTTTACAGGGACTTTTTGAAGATGAGGGTTACCTTGTCTCCTGTGCACCATCCGGTGAAGAAGCTGTTGCCCGTTTTCGCAAACAACCTGCTGATTGCATTCTTCTTGATATCTGGATGCCTGGAATTGATGGTCTTGAAACCATGAACCGTATTCTCCAAATTGATGACTCTGTTCCCATTATCATGATGTCAGGCCATGCCACCATTGATACTGCGGTTCGTGCGACCCGTCAGGGGGCCTTTGATTTCATCGAAAAACCACTCTCCTCAGATCGTCTTCTGATTGTACTTCGCAACGCACTGGAAAAGCGCAAACTCAAACAGGAAAATGTTGGACTAAAACAGGATATTCAACAGCAAACCCGGCATCAACTGGTGGGTCAAAGTCATGCAATCAAAGAAGCCAAGAAATTAATCAAGCGTGTTGCTGCAACAGATGCAGCCGTGCTTATTCTGGGTGAGCATGGCACAGGAAAAGCGGTCGCAGCCCAACAGATACACCTTCAATCCAAACGCTCGGATGCCGCGTTTATTGAACTCAATACCGCAAGTATCCCGGAAGCTCAAATGGATTCTGAACTTTTTGGCCATGAGAAAGGTGCTTTTCCTGGGGCCTTGCATGCTCAAAGAGGACGTTTTGAAGCGGCCAATGAAGGCACACTTTTTCTTGATGAGATCAGCGAATTAAGTCTGGGTATTCAGGCAAAAACGTTAAAAACCATGCAAGAGAAAAAAATTCGGCGCCTTGGTAATCCAAAACCTGTTATGGCCAACACACGTATCATTGGTGCCAGTTCACATGAACCTGACAAGCTTTTGAGTGAAGGAAAACTGCGGGAAGATTTTTATTATCGCCTGAACGTTGTCACCATCCATCTGCCTTCACTTCGTGATCGAATTGAAGACCTGCCTATCCTGGTCGAAACACTGGCCACTGAGCAGGCCCAACTCCTGGGGGGAGATCCAGTCAGGTTTTCACAATCTGCGATGACATGCATGCAAACCTATCCATGGGCTGGCAACGTCCGAGAGCTACGCAACCACATCGAACGCTGCCATATTCTTCAGCCAGGTGTTGAAATCACATCTGAAATTATGCCATCACTGGACTCATCCCCGGCAACGACCCAGCAAAACACCTCGCTTCACAATAGCAGCGCATTCACGCGCAGCTACCATAATGCACGCGAAGCATTTGAACGCAGCTATCTGCTACACTATCTTGAGCAGAATGAATGGAATGTCAGCAGAACCGCTACCGAAATAGGCATGGAACGTAGCCAGCTCCACAGAAAAATTAAAACCTTTGGATTAAATGCGCCGGAGAAAACACAATGAATATTTTGATTCTTGGTGCAGGTGAAGTCGGATTTCATATTGCCCAACGTCTGGCTACCGAAGGCAACGATGTTGTCGTAGTAGATAACGATGCTGAGCGCCTGCAACGTGTCGCAGATACCATGGACGTTAGAACCATATTGGGGCATGCCTCTCATCCCAGTATTTTGAAACTGGCAGGGGCTGAAAATACCGAACTTCTTATTGCTGCAACCACCAGCGATGAAACCAATATGTTAGCCTGTCAGGTGGCACATTCTCTCTTCAAAGTAACAACAAAAATGGCCCGTGTACGTGAGCCTGATTATGTGAACAGCACAGGTCTTTTTGGTCGTGATGAACTCCCCATCGACCTCATTATTTCTCCCGAACGGGAAGCCGCAAAATCGATTTTAAAACGTTTCCAAATATCATCCGCAGTTGATGCACAGGATTTTGCAGATGGCCAGGTACAGCTTCTGGGGCTTCGGGTTCCCCCCAAAGGTATTCTGGCAGGCCTTGCCTTGAACGAGTTAGATGATGTGATGGGAAATATCCGCACCTATATCGTTGCACACGAACATAATCAGCGCTGGCGTGTTCCCAGTGCTGATACCGTGCTGTTAGCAGGTGACAGTGTTTATATTGCCTTGGCACGGGAACAGGTTGATACATTCCTTGAACATGTCGGGTATGAAACATCTGAACATAAAAACCGCCATGTCATGATTGTTGGCGGGGGTAACGTTGGTTTTATTGTCGCGCAGGAACTGGAACGTATGGGTGTCTCCGTCAAACTAATTGAGCGTAACCCAAGGCGAGCTGAATGGTTGGCTCAACAGCTGGATGAAAGCATCGTCATCCATGGTGATGCGCTTGATCGCGATCTGCTTGAAGAAGAAAGCATCGATGGTATGAATGACTTTCTGGCACTCACCAACGATGATGAAACCAACATTCTTGGCAGCCTGATTGCGCAGAAATACAACGTACCTCATGTGGTGACACTCATCAACCGCGCCATTTATTCTGATCTCGTTCGGCAAATTGGGCTGGATGTTACTGTCTCACCTCGTTTCACAACTGCCTCATCCATTTTACGGCATGTTCGGAAAGGCAGAATTCTTGGCATGTCTTCGCTTGGCGATGGCACGCTGGAAGTGCTGGAGGCCGTTGCACTGGAGACCTCAAATATTCTTCATACACCACTCAATGATCTGAAACTTCCCCCGAACACTGTTATTGGTGCGATTGTGCGCGACGATGAAGTGATCATCCCAAATGGTACCACGCAAATCAAACCCAACGACCATGTGATGCTGGTAACACAGGGAACCTCTCTGCGAACCGTGGAAAAGTTGTTTGAAGTTCATCTTGAATTTTTCTAAGTGGAATGATCTGGATAACTTGCCAGATCAAAGAATCGAACTGAACCATGCATCCTAAAGGTGTCATCTGGACATTAGGTATTCTTGTCGCGCTATTTGGATGCGGCATGATGGCCCCTGCTTTTATTTCCCTCTATTTTGCATCCGGGCATGCTGATCAATTTATTCTTGCTGGCTGTCTGACATCTGCATTGGGTCTGAGCATGATGCGTCTGGTTGGTGCTGCACCTGAGCAGTTGAGCCATAAAGACGGATTTCTGATTGTTGCACTGGCCTGGGTGGTTCTCTCTCTGCTCGGTGCGATCCCCTTCTGGACAACCGGTGTTTGCACCACGATTGTTGATGGGCTTTTTGAATCCACTTCAGGCCTCACAACCACCGGTGCCACCATTCTTACCAGCCTTGATACACTGCCTCATTCTATCCTCTTTTGGCGTTCAATGCAGGAGTGGTTAGGTGGCATGGGAATCATCGTACTGGCTGTTGCTGTGATGCCTCTTTTGGGTGTAGGCGGCATGCAGCTTTTCCGTGCCGAAACGCCCGGGCCCGTGAAAGACAAACTGACTTCACGTGTCACAGAAACCGCGAAAGTACTCTGGTATATCTATCTGGGCATGACAGGTATCACGGCCTTCTCACTCTGGCTGGCTGGAATGTCGCTCTTTGATGCCGTGAACCATGCCATGTGCACCATTGCCATTGGTGGTTTCTCCACACACGATGCCAGCATTGGTTATTATGAATCCCAGAGCATCCGCACGCTGATCATTATTTTTATGTTGATGGCTGGCGTAAACTTCACACTGCACTTTGTCGCATTAAAACGTGGATTCTCACTTAAAACTTACTTTCAGGATGATGAATTTCGCACCTATATAAAATGGATAGCTGCACTCATCATACTTGTGGGCGTATTAACACTTCAAGCTGGCTCAGGAACCATCAGTGAAGTTATTTTTAATACGGTTGCGATTGCAACCACCACAGGATTTGCTGTCAGCGACTATGCCATATGGCCTCCGGGTACAGGCTTGCTTCTACTTGCTGCGATGTTTGTCGGTGCTTGTGCTGGCTCAACCGGTGGCGGCATGAAAGTCGTCCGGGTTTTACTTCTGTTTCGCCAGGGCATGCGAGAAATTCGCCGCCTGATTCACCCGCATGCCATTATTCATGTGAAGATTGGTGAACACAGTGTTTCCGGCCCTGTCGTACAGGCTCTCTGGGGATTCTTTGTGCTTTATATGGTTTGTTACAGCGTCATTGCCATTCTGCTGGCGATGACAGGCGTAGACATGATGACTGCCTTGTCAGCAACTGCAGCCTGTTTGACCAATACAGGCCCCGGCTTTGGCGAGGTAGGTCCGGCTTCGAACTATGCCTCGCTCCCCGATGCAGCCAAAGGCATTCTAATGTTCGGCATGGTGCTCGGGCGCCTTGAAATTTTCACCTTCTTTGTACTGCTTGTTCCAGAATTCTGGAGAAAATAAAACAGCAGGAGAAGCAGTCCTTCATATCTTCTTTTGGTGACGCCCATTCAGCCAATGTTTTTTTAGCTTGCTGGCTTCTCCGGTGTAACCAGTGAGATGTTAATCACCCCTCTCACAGGGTCTGTTGATGTGATTTCAACATTCAGCTCATCACCAAGATTGATCATCATGCCGCCGCGCTTGGCAACCAGACGATGATTCTTTTCATCCAGAACAAATAATCCGCCCAATTCATCCACCGCAATCGAGGCTTCTGCAAGAGAGCTCTCAATTTCAACAAACACCCTGCGCTTGGTGATGCCTGAAACAATGGCTTTGAATGTTTTGCCCACATCCTTTGCATGATACAGCGCGCCCAGCATGGCCTCCACATCCCACTCCGAACGCACCTGTTTACGCTCCTGAATCGAAACATGTTCGCCCACTGCGGCAAGGTTGTTTTCCGGTTGGACCTTGTTCGGATCCTGCTTTTTAATCAATGCTTTTAATCTGCGATGCACAGTCAAATCGGCATACCTGCGAATGGGGCTGGTAAAATGGCAATAACTCTCGTAGGCCAGACCAAAATGACCTTCATTATTAGGGGAATACTTCGCTTGCTGCATGGCGCGAAGAATCAGACGATGCAGCACATGTCCATACGGTTTCCCTTCGGAATCCTGCAATACTTTCTGAATATCAAGTGGGCGAACCCCGCTCCTGGAATGCTGGCCAATGGTTGATCCAAACGGCGCAAGAAAATCATTGACCTTCTCAATCGACTCCTGCTCCGGCTGTGGATGTACCCGATAAAGTACAGCCGACTCATGTGCCTCAAAATAGAGTGCAGTCGCCACATTGGCTGCCAACATCAATTCTTCGATCAATCTGTGTGCTACATTACGTTCACGCACTTCAAGTGTTGAAATCGCATCATTTTCAACCACTGGGCGCACTTCAGGCAGATCGAGGCCCAATGCCCCGCGTTTCTCTCTGTTTTTCTCCTGTAGACCTAACAAACGTGCTGCATGTGAAAGCATCTGTTGAACTTCAGGCTGCGGAATCGCAGCACTGTCACCATCTTCAAGGAATGAGGATACCTGTGTATAGGTCAAACGGGCATGCGAATGAATCACCGCATCGTAAACCTGTGCTGCCCGCCCGCGCCCATAACAATCAAAACGCATACGCACCGCCATGGTCAGACGATCTACATTTGGCCGAAGTGAACACAACCCATTGGAAAGTGCTTCGGGCAACATCGGAATCACCCGATCTGGAAAATAAAAGGAAGTGGAACGTTCATAAGCTTCGGCATCCAATGCTGTGTTTGGACGCACATAATGAGCCACATCAGCAATCGCCACCCACACCTCGAAACCATCACCGCGTGGCAATACACAAATCGCATCATCAAAATCTTTAGCATCTTCACCATCAATGGTCACAAAGGAGAGGTGGCGCAAATCTTTACGCGATTTTATTTCATGCTGGGATACACTTGTTGGCATTGCATTGGCAGCTTCCATCACGTCATCAGGAAAATCACAGGGGAGTTGCTGCTCAGCAATGATCAGATCGATCAAACTCGATGGTTTAAACAGGTCATTCAGACCATGCATCACCCGGCCACGAAGCGGATCAGAACCGCGTTGAATCTCAACCTGAACCCAATCACCATCATGCGTACCTTTCGCATCTTTTTTGGCTATAAGAATCGACTGTGGAACCTTTCTGGAACGGGGCTCCACCATACCAACACCACCACGGATAAAAAATTGACCCGTGATAACATTATGTGCTTCTTCGATGATTTTCACTAACTCTGCCGACTCACGCCCACGATAATTTACCGGGCGCACCTCAACAGTATCGCCATGCATCAGGGTTCGCATTTCACCATGTGGAAGAAACAGATCCTTTTCACGTCCTTTGACAGCCACAAAACCAAAACCATCTGGATGTGCAGAAAGTATGCCGATACATGTATCTTCTATCTTCCGCTTCGTTTTACGATCCGTCTTCCGGTCTATCTTCTGATCACGCTTCGAACCTTTCGACAATGCTAAATACTTACCGCGCTGAAAAAGCTTGCCGTCCTCCAGCATCACTGAAATTACTCTTTTTAGTTCCCGACGTTGATCCGGTGCTTTGATTTTCAGCACTTTCTCAACATCACGCATCGAACCCGAGCTTTTTGGCATGGATTCCAGTGCCTGAATAACCTGGCTGTTATCAACCCTTCCTACAGAAGGATTTCTACCACCTTTTTTCCGTTTAACATCATCATAACGATCGGGGCTCTGGCCAGACGGCTTTCCCGACGTTCCTTTAGCATCCGACCACTTAAATTCTTTCATATTCTTCCTTGACACCGAAGTGCTCCATTCTACTATTGCGCGCCCTTACAAAGCCTGTTGCTATGTAAGAGATGCCGAGGTGGCGGAATTGGTAGACGCGCTGGCTTCAGGTGCCAGTGTCTTCACAGACGTGCTGGTTCGATTCCAGTCCTCGGTACCACCTGTTAAGGGCTCGGCATTCTGCCGAGTCTTTTTATTTTAAGCCAGATAATAGAATATTTACTTCACTTTGAATAATAATAAACATTTAGACACTCGCATAAGCTAAATTTACTCATATACTACTCTCCGTGATGACTTATGCGGCCAATACTACAAGCGATGAAGAGCGCATGGAGGGATTGCTCCAACGCCTTAGCATGCTGCGTGGCTGGTCATCACAAACGTTTTCAGCTTACAGAACCGACCTGCAACAGGCTTATAATTTTTTGCATAACAAACAAAAAAAATCCATCTTTACAGCATCACAGGATGATATCTCCAGCTATCTTGGGAGCCTGAAAAAAAGAGGTTTAAAAGATGCCAGCATCTATCGCCGCCGCAGCTCTCTTTCAACATGGTACAACTACCTTCAGGAAGAGGGTTGGCGAGAAGATCACCCGGTACGCCAACTTCCCAGCATGCGAAGGGAACGGAGACTTCCAAAAGAGATGAGTGAACAGGAAGTTGAGCAATTGCTTGCAGCACCCGATACAACCCAAACCACGGGCTTGCGAGATCGATGTATGCTTGAGCTGATGTATGCAACAGGTTTACGTGTCTCCGAACTGGTTGGGCTAACGCTATCCAATGTAGATCTTCAAGCTGGCATTCTCCGTGTCGTTGGCAAAGGTAATAAAGAGCGCATGGTTCCCTTTGGTGAAGAGGCAGGAAACTGGCTTGGAAAATGGCTACAAACACGTACCAACATTGCAAATTCCCACCTTTTCCCCGGACGTCGCGGCGATGCAATGAGCAGGCAGAATTTCTGGCTAAGAATTAAACTTTACGCCACACAGGCAGCCATATCTCCCCTCCCCTCTCCCCATACATTGCGCCATGCATTTGCAACACATCTGTTAAACCATGGTGCCGATCTTCGTGTGGTTCAAATGCTGCTGGGGCATGCCCATATCACCACAACTGAGATTTACACACATATCTCCAAATCACGTCTGCATGACCTTGTGAACAGCTCTCACCCTTTGGGAAAAAAACCATCATGAGTCAGATGCCACTTCCAAAGCTCTTACGTGAAGTCAGAAAAGCGATTTCCAGAGAAGATTATCAGCAAGCTGAAACCTGCTATGTAAAAATCCTGGAACTTCCGGAAATGTCTGATGATCTCGATGCCAAACTCAGGTATGCCTATTGCGCTGAAAAAAATGGCAATTTCGCTCAGGCGATTGACACCTACTCAGAAGTACTCGATCTCTACCGCCAGAATGGAGAAGAAGGCGCAGCCATTTCACTTCAGGATATTATTGAAGCCATTAAAACAGGCCCACATGCAGGTTCTAAAGCAAGTAATTCTGAGCCGTTGCTGGAAGAAGAAGTCCAACCTTTAGATGATGCAACACTCATGCAACAGCTATGCGATATGGGAGAATTGATCACACTTGCTCCCGGCGATGTGCTTTGTCGTGAAGGAGACATGCCAGATACGCTCTGGTTACTTCGCAGTGGCTCACTAACCGTTTACATGCCCGATTATGATGAACCTGATGATATTCATGTAAAAGAAGGACACCTTGCACTTGTCGGTGAGGTAGGTTTTTTCACCAACCAGAGAAGATCCGCCACTGTTGTCGCGACAACCATGGCAGAGTTTTTTGCTATCAATTCGTTAGTCATTTATAACCGGAAACAAACGGACCCTGCATTCAAAGCAGCCATGTTACGCCTGCTCTTTGAACGTTGGGCTGAGCCGGTTTTAACCCGCCATTCAGTATTCGAACGTGTCAACGATATTGACCGCCAGCGTTTGATGAACACATTCAAACGCGTCACGCTCGGCCCCGGGGAGACACTGATTGAGGCCGGCGAAATGCATAATGGCACCTACATGTTACAAAGCGGGTGTATGTTTTTTATGCATGCAAAAGATCAACGTGATGATTCCACTGAGACCGATGATGGATCGCTGATGACCAGCCTCTTTCCAGGCGATATGATTCATTTGGGTGGCCTGCTAAAGAACTTTTCAAGCCACTACAGAGTTGTCACTGCGACACCGGTGAAACTACTGCATCTTTCTCAGGAAACATTTGAACCTTTTGCTCTCAGAAGACCCTGGATCATACAGGCAATTCTCCGCTTTTCCCGCAGGCCTGCCAGCCTGCAGGTCATGAAACCGGAAGATGATTATCTTTGGAAAACCGACCGACATGTGAAAACTTATTAAAACATGTCTATAATGAAAATGAATCACCCAAGGAGTTTTGCCATTTAACATGGATTATCAGAAGTTATTCCAACAAGCCAGAACCGCTGCCGCAAAAGGTGATTACCATGCTTCCCGTAAATATTACAGTGAGTTATGGAATTCTTCTGTCTGGCATAATGATAAAGATGTTAAACTCAGTTATGCCTATGCCTGCGAACGCACAGGTGATTATAGTGAAGCTCTGAATGCCTATAAATCTTTGATGAAACATTATACTGAGAGCCTCGCGGATGAAGACGATGCGCTCTCTCAGGAAGGTTCAGCCCGACTTCGTGAAATCATGAGCGAAAGTGGTGTCGAAAATCGTGGGCAAATTATCAATAGCAACGATGCAGGTGAGGCACACCTTATTGCCCAACTGTTTGAACATGGCTATCCAAGAGAACTGACTGCAGGAGAGCCACTTTGCCTAAAAGGTGATACCGCCGGGCATATGTGGCTTCTTCAGGAGGGTGAAATTGATGTTATTATGCCAAACCAGAAAATTTCAAAACTTTCAGCCAGCAAGGGAAGACTCTGTCTCATTGGTGAGTTAGCATATTTTACCGGTATGCGCCGTGCAGCCACGCTTTCTCCCGCTACAACAATCAAGGTGATGGAACTGCCTTATGAACGTGTCAGGGCGTTATTAAAACAGGATCATTCATTCTATGCCATGATGGAACATCTGTTCCGGCATCGCCTTGTGTTACAAGTATTATCGCAACACGATATTTTCAAACTGTTCAATGATTTTGACCGGCAGCGAGTCACTTCCATATTCGAAAACAGCAGCACACGTGCCGGACAGATATTGATTGATGCAGGCGAAGAATACCCGGATGCTTTTTTGGTTCAATCAGGCACGCTGTTACTTCTTAATCGAGAAAATGGTAAAGAGACACTGATTGGTAGCATACACCCGGGAGATTTTTTCCATCTTGGTGGACTTTTGCGAGGTTTCAAAGCTCCCTACACGGTTGTATCAGGCACACCGTGTCACCTGCTCAGACTACCGAGGCATAGCTTTGAACCTTTCATGTTACAACGTTCATGGCTTATCAAAGCTATTCTCAAACATAGTCGCCTGTCGGCCGAGCTACAAATCCTTCATCCTGAATCCAAAAATTTATGGGCAGCCGACCGTTACTTCAACATGAAAAATGCAGCATAAAATAACCCCTATACTGCCAATTATTCTATGCCCTGTTATATTCCTGCGCCTCAAAAAGCCATGGATTAACACATCCTCGGAGGCCTAAAACATGCCAAAAAATAAAGATATACCTTGCTACTCACCCGGTCTGGCTGGCATTCCAGTTGCAGAATCATCCGTTTCCTACGTTGATGGACAGGTAGGGCATCTGGAATATCGCGGTATCGACATCGAAAAAGTCGCTGAAAATTCCACTTTCGAAGAAACATCTTTTCTGCTTCTCCATGGCCATCTTCCAACTACAGAAGAACTGGATGTCTTTGACATCCGCCTCCGGCATCATCGTCGGATTAAATACAGCATTAAAGATATGATTAAATGTTATCCCGATGCAGCCCACCCCATGGATGCCTTACAAGCAGGTGTTGCTGCACTGGGTATGTTTTATCCAATCAAAACCGACATGACCGCGGACCTTGATGTGGCTTATAACATGGCCGATAAGGCAGCCATTCGGCTGATTGCAAAATTACCAACGCTTGTAGCCGCGCATGCACGCATGCGTAAAGGTGATGATCCCATTCCTCCACGTGATGATCTGGCGCATGCGGCCAATTTTCTTTACATGTTAACAGGTGAAGAGCCTGATGCTCTCTCTGAGCGAATTATGGACGTCGCACTCATCGTACATGCCGAGCACACCATGAATGCCAGCACATTTTCAGCGATGGTGACCGGTTCAACACTGGCTGATCCCTACACCGTGATCAGTGCCGCTATCGGGACACTTTCCGGCCCCTTGCATGGCGGAGCCAACGAAGAAGTACTCGATATGCTTGATGAGATCGGCTCGGTTGAAAATGCAGAGCCATACCTGAGTGATAAAATCACAAACAAACAAAAAATCACGGGGCTTGGCCATCGTGTTTACAAAACAAAAGACCCGCGTGCTACGCTACTACAAAAGCTCTATGTGGAATTGACGGAACAATTCGGAGAAGACCCAACCTACAAAATTGCTCAACAGATTGAGAAGCTCTCTAAAGCCACATTAGGTGCTAAAGGCGTGTGTCCCAATGTCGATTTCTATTCCGGCATTGTCTATCGAAAGCTGGGAATTGATACCGACTTGTTCACACCGATTTTTGCTATCGCCCGCGTTTCAGGCTGGCTGGCTCACTGGCGTGAAATGATTGGCAATACACGTATCTATCGCCCAAATCAGATTTATACGGGTCAGCACGGTTTGCCTTTTACTCCGATTGATAAGCGTTAACGCTCAATACAACCCGCGATAAACAGTTCCGCCCTGAATGTTTATCCTGGACCCACATGACATTCAGAACGACAGCGATCATAGATGATACTCGCTGCCATTGCGGCACCCAACGTGTCTGCCAGCCAGTCCGCCACTTCCGAACAGCGGCCTATAACAAAGGACTGGTGAAATTCATCACTCACACCATACAGTGAACAAAACAGAACTGTGCTAAACCATAATCTTCGATGCTTTACCAAATGATACGAAAAGACATTCCAGGCCAGCACACCCATAACGGCATACGCCAACAGATGCGTCAACTTATCCTGATGCAAAAAAACCTGCGACACCGGCAACGTTGATTGATGAGAGAGAAAAAAGATGGGTGTACAATAAACAATGAGAAACAAGCTATCACGCAAAAAAGCGATCTTCATAAAGCTACGTTGACTCTCTTCTTTGTATGAAAATAACGTGTCATCCCCGCCGCTGTAAGTATGCACCATACGGCAAAAAGAGCCCCCGGCAATGCTGTTTCCGGCTCAAAATGAGCAAGCGCAAGTGCAACACCCAAACCTGCATTCTGCATCCCAATTTCAATAGCAAGGGTAATCTGGTAGCGCCGCTCAAACTTGCATAATCCGGCAATTATCCATCCTGCCAGATAGCCTCCCGCATTAAGAATGACAACAAGCAGAAATATAATCCAAGGCGTTTGTTCAATTCGTCCCTGATTGGCTGCTACGGCATAACTACAGATAATAACTATCGCTAATGCGGCAAGGTCTGGAGCAACACGCTCATAATGAATTTGATACTGTGGAAAACGGTGATGAATCATCATTCCTGCTGCGAGAGGAAGAACCACGGTAAACACAATGGTTTGCATCATCGGCCAAAAGGGAATCTCCATAAATACGCCACCTAACCACTCAACAAGGATGGGCGTCATCAGTGGAGAGAGTATTGTGGCAAGCATTGTCATAGCAATCGAGAAGGCAACCGCACCACCCAATAGATAACAAATCACATTACTTGCCATCGCACCTGGCGCACAACCAACAATAATAAACCCAAGCGCCACCGATGGCTCAGCACCACTGGCAACAGCAATCATTGCAGCAGTAAAACCAAGTACTGGCATGACGGTGAATTGGGTTCCAACTCCGATAAAAATTGTTAGTGGTCTGGATAGTGCTTCTTTAGCTTCTTCAGGTTTCATGACCAGACCTAAGGCGAACATCGTGGCACCAAAGAACCAGAGAAAATAATGTTTAAAAATCAAAAAAGCAGGCGGATAAAAATAGGCTGCGCACGCGTATGCTAAGGTTAATGGTGCCAAATACCGGGAGAGAAATTGCCAATTCATATGTGCATGTTGCCCATAAGAATGGTGAGTGCAAACAGGATGCCGGAAACGGTGTCTGACAGTAAGTTAGAAAAGGCGTGAAATTATTTCAGCCGCGAAAATCTGGAGAGGCCCTGAATTTTCTCAGAAGGTAACCAATTTATCTGCCCACTCCACCATATTCACGCAATCAATCATTGTGGAGATTGGGCAAACATCTGTTTCGCTCTGATTTCTCGATTTTATACATGTGCCACATGCATAAACGATGCCTTTATTCGTTACAAATTCTTCGATTTGTTTCCTGGCATTAAATTTTTCATCCGTAATGCTCTCGATTTCTACACCTGCACCCATTAGAAAAATTTTGGCTTCGTGTCCCTGTGCAAGTGTTGCATTGCCGAAGCGGACACCATTCCAAGCCTTTTCCGGGTTATTTGTTTCAATAATAATGCCAACTTTCATCCTTTAACTCCCTTTGATTAACTGAATGCCCCAGTGATATGGCTCAAGAATTTTACTGTTACCAGTATCATGCAAATCAAGACCGCTAACAGCCTCAAGAATTTCCTTTTTGTCAGGACGAATATGGGTAGCAGGCCCTCGCGGAGTTTCAATATCTCTTCGCCAATGAATAATAGCTACGACTCCACCATGCTTAAGAATTCGAGAAGCCTCTTTGAGCATCACTCTCTTTTCATCGAAGTGCAGAATATTGAAGAGCAATACCATTGCCATGCTGTTGGATTCCAGTCCCGTTCCTTGCTCAAAGATATCCCGAAGACAGAAATGAACATTTGATAACTGCTCTTTTTGCGCATTTATCTGTGCAGCCTCAAGCATCGCTGGTTCTATATCAAAGGCATATATCTGAGCGTTTGTTTTCTTTGCAATGGGGACGGTGAAAGATCCATATCCACAGCCAAGCTCTACGATTGGTCCAGCAATACCTGTTAATTCCAGCCAGTCAACGATACTTACAATATCGAACAAACTGTCCCAATAAACTTTATCCGGCATCCCACTATCAGCAACCTTCACATATATCTCCAAAGTATCATCTAACTTGGCAATGCATGTACCTGAATTTACCTTATGTCACCTAACGAGCAATTATAATCTGTATCTATTAAATTACGAATGTCTGTTTTAGACAGATCGAACAATCAAAAATTTGGTCACTTAAATAATCACATTGATTCCATCGTACCCGGTGCACATCCCACAAACAAACCCCAGCGTTATAGCATACTTGCTGTGGCAAATTCCAGTAATGGCATGGTGCATATGAACTAAAACAAACATCGATTCATGACTGAAAATGAATGAGCCACCCCAAAGCGCATCGTAAATTGGAACTTCTCCATAACGTCTATAGCATCAGCCAATCTTATGAGAAACGGAGCGTTTACTGACCATGATCAATCGCTATCAAATCATACGAATTCATATGCTTCTAGCCGCTTTTTTATTGCCGATTGCCATCATGTATTTTATCAGTGGTGCCCTCTACACCTTAGATATCAAGGGGCATATCGATAAACAGGAAATCATATTACAACTGAAGCAACCATTCGCTCCGAATCTGGATTTTTTAACACAGGTGACAAAAAAATCACTTCTCGAAAGGAAAGTTCCTCTACCTACTGGTGAACCAACACTCAAAAAGAGACATGGCACATACGAATTACGTTGGGGTGATCTTGAGCATGTTGTTAAGCTGCAACCTACCCATGATACGATGACAGCCAAATTAACCATCAAGGAGCGAAGCTTTCTTACTCAAATCATGCGTATTCACAGAGCCCAAGCAGGATCTGTATTTAAAGTGTTTGCCATTATTCTGGTGATTGGCCTGATCATCATGTTTGCGACAGGTATTTATATGGCCCAGGCTGTTCCCAAATTGCGCCAACCAGCCATTCTTGCTATCGCAATAGGCTTGCTCACCTTTCTCGGATTAATTCTGGCCTGATTTTTCAACCAACAATCTGAAACCGGGGCATCTTGAGAAATTAACCCCAGATTAAATGTTGTTTATATATGCATAAAAGGTGATTGCTCTCACATTCTAATCTTTTCAGCTTTCCATAATTTGCCGCGTACTTAAGGAGCAAATATGATTTATCTTAGATACAATCAGAATAGAATTGGTCAATGCCATCAACAGGTGACTTGTGCCTAATCGTCGATTCTTCTTTCTTACCCTGTTTGCGCTTCTCATAGCAGCGCCTCTGGGACTGATCAGCTACAAACTTTTGGTACTTGATTATCGAATGGCTGATCTGATCCCGGCAACAAGTTACCACGTTGATATCAACATGACTGTCGATGGGCATGGTGATGATATTAGTATGCATACCTACCTGCCAAAATCAGACCCACGCCAACATATCACAGAAGAGACACAGACCTCTGGCGATTTCAGACTTGATATAAACTCTGACCCACTGAATCGGATTGCAACCTGGAAGGCTGAAGCAGTGGAAGGGCCACAAAGTGTGCACTATTCATTCGTGGTTCAGGCACAACATGTGCAATACCGGATTCCAACAGGCTTACAAATCCCCAAATCCTATCCACCACAACTTGCGCCTTACCTGCGTGCGGAGGAAGGGGTTCAGGTCAATGATCCACTCATTGATGAAGCCATCGACAAAATTATTCCACAAAGAGATATACCGATATCAGAGCTGCTGACCCGGATGCATCGTTATCTGCAGGACGAACTCAGGAATAAAAACTTTTCCGGATATACCGATGCCATCACTGCTTACAAACTCGGAGAAGCAAGTTGCAATGGTAAGGGACGATTATTTGTTGCGATGGCACGTAAGATGAACTTACCGGCCAGATCAGTGAGTGGACTCATTATGAAATCCGGTAACAAGCGTGTTAGTCACCAATGGGTAGAGATTTATGTGAATGGTTATTGGGTACCATTTGATACGATCAATGACCACTTTGCCGAGCTGCCTGCCAATTTTTTAACCCTCTATTATGGCGATGAAGTACTGTTCCGACACAGCAGAAATATAAACTTTCAATATTCCTTTCAGATTACCAAGAAACTAGTCCCAAAAAGTTCACTTCGTGAACATATCGGCGATTCCATGCTTAATATTGCCAATCTTTATCAAACCTTTGAAAGTGTTGGTATTTCACAAAACCTCCTGAAAATCATTTTAATGATTCCATTCGGGGCACTGGTCACGGTAATCTTCCGTAATGTAATTGGCATTGAAACCTTTGGTACCTTTTTACCAGCACTCATCGCTTCGGCAGCGCGTGATACCGGTCTTCTCTGGGGTGCAATCGGTTTTGTCATGGTGATTGTCCTGACTGCACTGATTCGTCGCGGCATGGATTGGCTGCAACTATTGCATTCGCCCAAGATGGCAATTCTTCTGACTTCGGTGGTGATGATCATTCTTGGCGCGACAGTTCTTAGCGTCCAGTTTGGCCTTGGACAATTGGCCCATCTATCGTTGTTCCCTATTGCCATTCTGGCCATTACCGCTGAGCGATTTGCCATCTTTGAGGCTGAACAGGGACTCTATAAAGCAGCACGTGTGACAGTTGCAACACTTGTAGTGATCGCGGCCGCATATACGGTGATGGAGTCTCAGTTTTTGCAGAGTATGGTGTTAGCATTTCCTGAATTACTGTTTGTGTTAATTGCCCTGAATATGTGGCTGGGTAAATGGATTGGCATGCGCATTTCTGAATTTGTCCGTTTTCGGAAACTGATTTGGAGCGAGGCTGCCAAATGAGCTGGTCTGCATGGAAAGCAAACTGGCAGAACTTTCGTCGTGGTAGTGCCCATGTGCTAACCATGAACCAACGGAACTTGCATTTTATCTACCCCAACAATGCCAGAAAGCATTTTCCGATTGCTGACAATAAGCTTTTGACCAAACAGATACTCGGTGCCAGTGGCGTACCGGTTCCTGAAACTTACCAGAGCTATTCCAGTTTTTTTGAATTGCGGAGTCTTGAACAGGATCTCGCGCCATGTCATGAATTTGTCATAAAACCGGCTCAAGGTAGCGGTGGTGGCGGTATTGTAGTGATCAGTGAGAAAACGGAAGATGGATGGCGCAGTGTAAGCGGCCATCACTATACAGCGGCTGATTTACGTCGGCATATCGCTGACATCATCTTTGGTGTTTACTCCTTCGGCTTGAGTGATCATGCCATTATCGAGGCACGGGTCGATCAGCACACCGAACTGAATGAGTTGAGTCCTTTTGGATTAACCGATGTCCGTATCATTGTATGCCATCACCAACCCGTCTTATCCATGTTGCGTGTGCCAACAAAGGCTTCTGATGGCAAGGCTAACCTGCATCAGGGTGCCTTAGGCATTGGTATCGATATCGAAACAGGCTGCGGAATTCATGCCATTCATCACGGCGAAGCACTCACCCACCACCCGGATACACATATTGATCTGCTGGGACGAAATCTTCCCTTCTGGGACGAAATTCTGCGTATCAGTTGTCAGGCGGCACAGGCCGTCCCACTCAAATATCTTGGTATTGATCTGGCAATTGCCAACGATGGTCCATTGATACTGGAAATCAATGTGAGGCCCGGTATTGAGATACAAAATGCCAACATGCTCGGTATGCGCCCGCTATTAAAACAAATAGCAGCACCTGATCAACAACTTGAAACAGTGAGAAACAGCCTATGAAGCGCTCATTGTGGCAGGAGAGTTTTATTCCCGTTGTATTGGTGGTCTTAACGATCTTTATCGCTTTGCTGTTTGTGAAATATCAGGTTAGCCATGAGACTGATCAGGCTATTATCATCGATATTCCAACGATTGCTGTCAATTCAAATACTGATGTACAGGATGTTAACAGCAACGAAGAGGAGGCTGTCGACACATCATCTGCCGATGATCCTGAACGCGCCATGATCATGGAACTGATCAATGCACATAGCTGGGCCAAGGCAGAGCAGATTTTACAAAGTAGACTGACAAAAGAAGCGTCTTCAGAAAACCTTACATACCTCGGCATATTCCATTATCGAAAGCACCAGTATGACAAAGCCCTGAATATTTTAAACCGGGCGATTGCGACAAAACCCATATATGCGAGCGTCTACTTTTATCGTGGACTTGTATTCACCAAGCAGGGCGAACTGGAAAAAGCCATGGCCGACTATCGTCATCAGATCAAGCTGATGCCATTCCATTTTGAAGCAAACTACAATCTGGGTGTAACGCAGCGCAAGATGAAAAAATACCGTGCCGCCAGCCAGACTTTCGAACACACCCTTGGCCTTGCCAGCGGCAAGCGCAAAGCCAAGACCTATTACAACCTTGGGCTTGTCCTGCATCACCGCGGTGCGGCATTTAAAGAGCAGGCTAAAAAAGCATTCAACGCAGCCATTCGACTGCAACCGAGTTATATCTCACCGCGTTTTGGTCTGGCGAGTCTGGAGACGGGTGATGAGTCAGGTCAACATCGCGCGTTATTGCAATATGAAACCGTATTGCGTCTGCGGCCTGATTATGCACCCGCCCACTTTCGCAAAGGGCTGACCTACTCGGCACTCCATGATAGAAAAGCTGCCATTGCCGCTTACCGGAAAGCCATTCAACACAACCCGGCCTACTTCAAGGCACATTACAATCTGGGACTCCAATTAATCAATAACCGTCAATGGGACGAAGCAAGCCAACAGTTCATGTGGATTCTTGAGCGTGACCCGACACATGCACGCAGTCACTTTAATCTTGGCCGCATCGCTACTGGTAAACTTGATTATGCTGCCGCACTTAAACATTACCAAAAGGCTCTCACCTTAAGAGAAGGCAATTATCCTGAAGCCCTTGTTAACATGGGCCGTATCCTTGTCCAGAAAGGTGAGTCAGATCAGGCGATCAATACCTATAACAAAGCTATTCAACTTCGGCCCGGCTATGCAAAGGCCTGGTACAGCAAGGGTATAGCACAGCTTCAGGCAGGTAAGAAATCTGAGGCTGAGAACGCATTCGAAACCGCGATCCAACACAAACAAAATTATCTTCATGCATGGAGGAGTCTGGGAGACCTTTATCATAAAGAGAACCGCCTCGATGAAGCCATACATGCCTATCAACAGGTGCTGATTTTGGACGAAGATCATCAGTCTGCACAGCTTGCTTTGGCCGATATCTATGAACAGCAAAAGCGTTATACCGATGCCGTTTCTCTCTATGAAAGCGTTTTAGATAGTTACCCCTCCTATGTATTGGCTAAACGAAAGCTTGCTGCTGTTTACATGGCGATGGCGCGTTACGACGATGCTGAGAAAATACTGCATCAGGCTCTGCAACTTGACCCTTTGAATATCGAGGTTAAGCGCATTTTGGCGAGCATCATGTTTAAAAAACAGCGAAACAAAGAAGCGGCCAGATTACGTTATGAACTCGTAGAGAGTGAGCCTGCCAGAGCCGATCTCCGTCTGGAATATGCACAGGTGTTGATAGCGATGGGTGATACAAATACCGCTCGCGCTGAATTGGAAAAAGGTTTGCGCCTGGCCCCCAATAATATTGGCTTGTTACAGGCCATGAAGTCACTGGAAAAATGATAACCGAAGAAGAAAAAACAAAACCACAAAACAGGAAAAGGAGCCACAAACTATGAAATGGAAAGTATTAAATATCGTTATATTAAGTGCATTTATGAGCATCGCTATTGCGCCAGCCCATGCTGCAAAAAAAACTACAGAAGGTTTTTTATCGGATCTGAGCATCGGTCTTGGCTACGATAGTAACGTATATCTCACCCCCAAAACATCTTATGTTGATTTGGGGCAAGCAGGTAATCCTCTTGTGACACCAAACGTACAATCGGGTTTATACATCCCACTGGCCCTGAAGGCTGGGTACGTGACAACATCCGGCATAACATCAAAATACAAATTTGATGGTGACTTTTATATGAATTCAGCCCTCAGTAACGCAAACACCTATGATCATAATGTCACACTGGGCAAAAACATAACATTCGATAGTGGTAGTGAACTTTATATAGGTCTCCTGGCTGGATATCACAAAAAAATATATTATGACCGCGATACAGGCGAGGCAAAACTCTCACGAAGATCAGGCACCAATATCTCGAATCGCTATACCCATTTCGATTTTGGTGGTGAAGCAATATTCCGGAAACAGATCAATGATGTAAAATATGAACTAAATTCCAGACTAACAACCCTCAAGTATAACGACCCCATTGTGATCGCCCCACTGGATCATAACCTGCTCGAACTCGGCGTGAATGCCCGTTTTCCCGTGTTTAGTCAAACAACAAAGTTAAAGCTTGGTTACGATTTTACTGCGCGTGACTACGCGAATCGACGGGCGCGTGATGCATCAGGAACTCAACGCCGTGCCAATTCACTGCTAACCTATTTCTATCATGACCTGAACGCTCAGCTATCCTGGAAAGTCAGCAATAATCTAAAGGCTTTTCTTGATGTCCAGCACGTTTACCGTATTGATAATTTTGTCAATTATAACAACTATACCAAAGACAAAGTAAAATTCCGCTTACGTTACAATGTATCTCCCGATGCATTCTTGCGTGCCAAGGTTTCTTACAGCCATAGAAAATACCCGAATGCATTCGCCTTCGACAACCCGGTTGCAGCCAAGAAAAAATACGACACGCTGACCGCCTCACTGAAAGCTGAATACAGAATTTCAAGCCTGGGTGCACCTGCACTTTGGGGTAAAGCTTCTTATCTCAAGCAGGACTCCAGCGATTTGCGCTACGTCTATAATCATATGACGGTAGCAGCGGGTGGCCGTTGGGAGTATTAAACATCTTGCATAAGTGAGGTGATGGTGAAATCGCTTCAGCGTGGTTGTTTACAGACTATAGGTTTGTAAACAACCACGCTGAAGTTACCTAGCAAACGCCATGCAAATCATTAAAAGCTGTAAGTCCACATAGACTTTTCAAACCATGGCATGAACTTTTAATCTGTATCCTGATCTAATTCAATAAGACGTTTTTTTATCATTCTTCTCACATAATCTGCCAATCCTTTTGCAGAACGCTCCTTTTCCTCAAGCTCTTCAATCCTAACAGGTTTCAGATATTCAATGACCATCCGGTTACGTGCTTTGGCAAATTCCATCCACGACTGATTTTTGCCTAAAAAAAGGGGCTTGCAGTAAATCACAACAGGCTGAAGGAGCACACCGGCTTTAATTGCCGCATGAAAACCGGTGGAACGGAAGCGATTAACAGAAGTATTTGATCTGGACCGTGTCCCTTCCGGGAAAAAAGCAACATGGTGCCCCTCTTTCAAACGTTGGCAACACTCATCGATAATCCGTTTACTGGCTTCACGGGTGCCATCCATGCCTTCAACATAACCAGCCACCTCTACAAAACCGGAAAGAACCGGATTGTTGCGCGTCTGCGATTTATAGAGGCATATTGCATTGGGAAAGTCGTTTAACAGCACAATAAAATCGAGCAGTGACGGATGATTGGCAACGACCACTGCAGGCTCTTTCACCGGGGTTCCGACAAATTTAAAAGAAAACAATCCTGTTCTGCTCAATGTATTGAGGTAGACCAAGACATGATGATGGGCGTGAAAAAGTGATCGACTCCGCTTTTCGGAACTGTGCCCCTGACTCTTCATAATGCGCGGCATAACCCATTTTCCCAGCCAGAGAACCTGAACGGCAAACTGGACAAAACAGTATGCTATCAATGTCATTCGGAATGCCATTGCAAATAATTTCATGCGCTCCCCATGCTTTGCCCAGCCAGTTTTTAAGATCGTGCTGTGTGCCGTCAAATATAGATGCCCTATTTGAATAAGAGAATAAATAATTTAGCTTTCGCAACTATTAAAGACTAGGGGAATGATTCAAATATCCATGCAGTTTTTTTCTAACCTTTGAGATGATCAAGAAAATTGAAGAACCGCTGACAGATGTTAAGCGGCAACAATACTCCGTACTTATTACGGGTGGTGCTGGTTATATCGGCTCTCATCTTACATTATTACTCCAGAAACAGGGTTATCAGGTGACAGTTATTGATAATCTGAGCACTGGCAATGTCTGGGCGGTGCCCGAAGACTGCCTGATCATCGGCGACATTCTCGATACCAAGGCCTTAACCAAGGCAATGCGTAAACAGCAGATTCAAACAGTCATCCACCTTGCAGCAAAAAGTAGTGTGCCTGAATCATTTGATAAGCCGAATGACTATTTTGAGACCAATGTAAATGGAACAAAAAGTGTTGTAGAGGCATGTGCCGAGGCTGGTGTGCGGCAACTTATTTTTTCATCTACTGCCGCTGTTTATGGTAATGCCAGCCATGGGGTAGTGAGAGAAGATGCACCATTGAAGCCTATTAGCCCATATGGAGAATCTAAGCTTGAAGCAGAACAAGTAGTTAAAACTCGCAGTGCTCTTTATGGAATTAGACAAATCACATTCCGCTATTTTAATGTCATTGGCGCACATCCGGAAGCTGTCATCGGGCAATACAATCCTAATTCAGGGCACCTGTTGCAAAAATGTCTGGATTGCGTGCAACAAAACAACTCTCTAAAGGTGTATGGCAATGATTATGATACACCGGATGGAACTGCCGAGCGGGATTATATCCATGTACAAGATCTGGCATCCCTGCATCTTCACGCGATACATTATCTGGATCGTGGCGGCAAATCACAGTTGTTAAATGCAGGTTATGGAGATCATCACTCCGTTCTGGAATTCATTCAAACCTTCCAAAAGATGACCAATAAGCCCATTTCCAGTTGTTATGTGTCTCGGCGTGAGGGTGACCCAATATCATTGATCGCTGATGTATCACGTCTTGGTCAATTGTTTGACTGGCAACCTCAATTCTCCTCACTTGAACAGATGATCGGTAGTAGCTGGTTATGGGAAACTTCAGCAAAAAGAAAATCAATAACATGAACGAATATAGAGGAGCATTTCTTCTGACGGTGGCCGCAAGTTGTTTCCTTATTGCCATAGCGCTGTTTATTCAAATCAACGGAAGCCAATGGCTCTTTGATATGATTTCCGGATTTGGACACTTTTTTTTCCTGGGTCTTGGTGGCGCTATCATTGCCAATTCAACAGGTGCTGGCGGAGGTATTGTATTCATTCCAGCGTTTTCATCACTGGGATTATCATCATCTGAGGCACTAAGTACCAGTATTATAATCCAGTGTTTCGGCATGACGGCAGGTACCATCTCATGGTTCATCAGCTTTAAAAACAGAAATACGATTTTTCAGCGTTACCGCTCATTTCTCATCAGTGCAATTCTAACCGCAAGCCTCTCTTCAATAGCAGGCGTTATGCTCTCTCAACTTTGGCTACGCTCTGAGATAAACATACCGATGTTGACGGTATTTTCTGTTCTTTCTATTTTCTTTGGATTAACGCTCCTGTTTTCAAATCTGTATTCAGGTCAAAAGACATTCCCTAAAACATCGATGACTCCATCTGATTATTTTCTGATCATTCCCATCTGTTTTGCTGGTGGGATCATTACTTCGATCATTTCAATTGGTGTCGGTGAGATACTTCTCGTTCTATTGTTCCTGCGTAAATATCCAATGCATGTCGCTATTTTTGTTGCTATATCTGTGTCGGCGATCACAGTTATTTCATGTGCACCCTATCAAATGGCCATCGAACAGACGGTCGTATGGGATATAGTCGCATTTGCAGCTCCGGCAGCTATCGCAGGAGGCATTATTGGGCGCTATTTAGCACTACTCCTGGGTGCTTCCCGGGTGAAAATTTTCTGTGCCTTATGGGTGCTGATGACGGGTATTTTTATTTGATAGCACGCTGCTTAAGTGGACATGCTGTATTTGTTACTTTATGTTCAAACGATTAATAAATTTTCGGGAGAGAAAAAATGAAATTAAAATTCGCCTTGATATTATTATGTACAACACTTTTATTGGGAAGTTGTGGCGGCAAAAAAGCCGACAAAGCCCACGCTATGAACTTAACTTCCAACATTTCTTCGGTCAATGTTGTGATTGGCAATATCCCTGCCGATCGACGCACTGCAGTTGAAAATCATAAAGTAGCATCACGTATACAAAATGGCGTAACTGAACTGTTGAAAATGCAAGGAAAATACACAGCAAAGGGCACAGCACAACTTGATATTAGTGTCACTGCTTTTCGTTTACGTTCCGGTGCCTCAGCATTTTGGCTTGGTCCAATGGCAGGAGCTGATTATGTAAGTGCTGATATTGATGTTATGGAGAATGGAAAGAATACACGTACATTTTCAACAAGCTCATCCACTGTCATGGGAGGCATGATCAAACCCTCTCCAAGCCAGCGAATCAATGGTATGGCGAAGGATCTGTCGAAAAAAATTATACGACAATTGTAATCATTCATATCTGATGAACTTATAAAAGTCAGAGTGATTTAATTTAAGGCCCGGAATAATCCGGGCCTTTTTTATTTAACTTCGTACGTTACTGACTCGATTACCATCAAATGTTACAACAATTTTATTCCATCGTGTGATCCAATAGAGCCACTGACTAGCCTCCAGGCTAGGTGTTTTATGTGCAGGTGGATAACCATACGCAACAAGCACAGCTTTTTTGCCCATGCCTTTTTTCACTTCAGCTGCTGCAATCGCATTACGCTCAAGTTTTGAAAATTTAGACAAATTTACTTTTTTTGAAGCAAAGTGTTTATTAGCCCAGTCTTCACCGCTTAATCCTGAATGGCGCTGTTTGTTTTTAAGTTTTAAACGTTGCCCTGTTTTTTTCACAACAAATACAACGCCACTGCCCCTGATTTTCTCAACAACCACTTCACTATTCACAGGAATAAGTGCATCTACATGATAATTAACCCATGTAACAACCTTTCCCTTCAAGCTATATATATTCACCTGAGTAAACAGTGTTTTTCCAACAAGCTCACTTGCGATTGCCTGCTGTGATAACATAGAAGCTATAAGCACACAAAAAAGATATAGTGATCGTAATTTCATTTTGTTCCTCCCATAAGTACAGTTGTCTTGCAACGCTACAATATATTTATAAAACATTGTAGCCTTCTCCAGCACAAAAAACTGCAAAGGATTCAATTCATCATGCACGATCAGATCAAAACATTTATTACACAGGAAATTGTACAGTTGGAGAACCCAGACAGTTTTTCTTCAGATGATGATTTACTTGCAGCAGGCCTTGATAGTATGGGAATTATGCGCTTGATCATGTTCCTTGAAAAAACATTCGGCGTTACCTTGCCAGACAATGAGATTGAACCCGATAATATTCAGACATTAAATCGAATTATACAATGGGTCGAGCGTCACCGGTAAAACCATGACCCCTTTAAATGCTGCCGACCACTTTACCTTAATGATGGATCATGAGGTTCGAAAATCCGGTTTGGCCGGTAATCTTTGTGCGCTTGTCATAGAACTTGATGTTTGTCCTGATAAGGATACGTTATCAAAAAAAACACGATCCTTTACCCGCCGCTTTCCTTTGGCGGTTGCCAGTTTGAAAAAAACAGGCCGGCGCTATGCCTGGGCAGATCGCAATGAACACCCCAATATTTTCTTCCATTATCCTTATCATGACGCAGAAAACAGTGACACATTCCAAACACAGACTCTTAAAAAAATTATAAACCGAAAACAGGCGCTCGAAGATATCTTGCCCGTAGAGCTGCATTTGATTGAAGGAGAAGAAAAAAGCCTGTTAGCACTGCGCTGGTTTCACCCCTTATGTGATGCAAAAGGCATCGAACTTATTTTGCACCACATCCTGAATGAGGAGCATGATACCAAACATGACAACACTCCAGTTGGACTCGACGCCTGGCTAGCCAAACAGGGACTTTGGAAAAAAATTAAATTCGCATTTAAAGCACGCAATAATATTCGCCAGCTTGATCAATTAAATAGCACATTACTCAACCCTGCGGATAAACAGACAGACACGCTTGATTTCCAAGTCATTCGATATAACAAAGAACAGACAGCAAACATCAACACACAAGCACGTCAATATGCAGGCATGACAGGAACTGCCCTATACTTCATCGGTTGCATGATGCGCACATTAGAAACCATCGGCTGTGATCATGAGGGCGATGGATTTTGTGTGCCTTACGCATTTAACCTGCGTAAACGCAAAGCACTTTTTCCAATCTTCGGAAATCATGTCAGTTTCCTTTTTTCGCAAGCCAGCCGCAAACAATTACAATCTAAACAACAACTTTTTGAACACTTAAAAGAGCAAAATAAATATAACATCCGTAATGCTCTGGATTTTGCCATGTTGCCACTGATGGAGGCTGGAAGTTGGCTAAACCTTGATCGCTTTGGCGAAATTGTACGTAAAAACCCGCAAGGCACCGAACGCAGTTCTTTCTGGTTTTCCTATACAGGGGAAATAGACCCTCCTATGACTAAAATCCTCGGATGCAACGTCACAGGTCTGTTTCAGATCAGTCCGGTCACAGCACCACCCTCATTTGGCATACTTGTGAGCCAACTCAATGGAGAACTTACGATCAGTTACTGTTTCATCCCCGAATACATACCTGAAGAAAAACTTACACAGATAACAAAACGAATGTCATTGGAACTCATGGACAATACTTAACATTATGAATGTTTTAGATAGGTTTCTTACCACAAGCAGCCAATACCCTGACCGTATTGCAATGCAGGAAAAACAGCATTCAATTAGCTATCAGGATTTCCATATTCGTGCTTGCCAGCTTAAAAGTTTACTCCAACAAAAGGGTGTTCATGCAGGTGATCATATCGCAATTCTTTTGCCACGAGGCTGTGATGCTGCAATAGCAATCTACGGGGCACTTTTTACTGGCTGTTGTTATGTGCCGTTGGATATCAAAAACCCAACCTCTCGCCTTCAATTCATTATCCAGGATGCAAATATCAGCTGTTTTATCGGCACGGGAACACAGCCAGATTGGTGTGCTTCACATGCATGGATAGATATCTCACAAATACAGGATGGAGATGAAAACGATATCGATGTGATTTACCGAGGCCATGATCATGATATCGCGGCCATTTTATATACATCAGGTTCAACGGGGATACCCAAAGGTGTTGCAATCTCTCATGGGGCAATCACTTCATTTTCTCAATGGTCACGCCAGAGCTTCGATATTTCAGAAAATGACATCATCGCCAGCCTTGCACCTTTTCATTTTGACTTATCCATTTTTGATCTTTTTACCAGCCTCTCATCAGGAGCCCGCACCGTATTTATTCCTGAAGGGCTAACGATGTTTCCCAGCCGATTAACCCATTGGTTAGATGAACAACGCATTACGACATGGTACACCGTGCCATCGATTCTTTCTTTTTTTGCGATGAAAGGGGAGCTTGACCATACTCGGTTACCCGAATTAAAAACGCTTCTTTTTGCTGGTGAAATATTTGCAACACCGAGGCTCATAGAGCTCGCCACACTTCTCCCTCATGTGAAAATGTTCAATCTCTTTGGTCCAACTGAAACCAATGTTTGCACATTCTGGCCTGTAGATCGCAATCGTTTATCTCCTGACCAAGCCATTCCAATCGGTCAGGCTGCATGCCTTGCAACATTAAAGATTGATGGGAGTAATCATGAGCTTCTGGTCAAGGGCCCGTGTGTTACAACAGGTTATTGGAAAGATGGAAAGCTTGAACCTGTAACTGACAAGGGCTGGTACCGTACCGGAGATAAGGTTTCAATCAATGAATACGGTGAATACCTGTACCATGGACGCCTTGATCGCATGATCAAAAGTTCAGGCTATCGCATCGAGCCAGCCGAAATCGAAAAGACAATGAATGCTTCGCCACTCATACAAATATCTGCTGTGATCGCTATGCCTGACCCTGTGTCCGGCAGCCGAATCGTTGCTGCCATGGTTGCTTCACCTGATTTTGATATGCCCATATTCAAGCAATATCTTATTGCCAAACTCCCTGCATACATGTTGCCTGTACAATTCAAGGTAATAGAGAGTATCCCCATACTTTCAAATGGAAAGACAGACTACCAAAAGCTGAGTATGCTATTTTGAAAAGGAATGCCATGACGGATTATACAGAGATATTTTCACAACTTGGCCCCGCAGAAAACACAACGGCCAATGAAGCAAAACAGCGTTTCCTCACCTGTGCACAAGCAGGATTCCTGCAACATGCCATCGATGCATCTTTAGGTGGACATGGCGATAGCTTTCATCATTTATCTCAAACCCACGAACTGCTTGGCGAGCACACACAGGATACTGGACTCGTATTAGCACTCAATGCGCATATCTGGGGGGCGATATTTCCTCTTTTTCGCTTTGGCGATGATGAACAAAAAGCTGTATTTCTCCCCTCTCTGCTAAATGGCAACATCATTGCGGGACATGCCATCACAGAACCTGATGCAGGCTCTGATACACAAGCCATGCAAACCTGTGCTGTCGAAACACCCGATGGTTATCAATTAACAGGCCACAAGCGCTTCATCACCAATACACCGATTGCTGATATGCTCATAGTTTACGCTAAACTTAATGATGTAATCACCGCCTTTATAATTCGCTCTGATGATACAGGAGCCACGTTTTGCGATGGTCCAACCGTATCAGGCTGCGCAACGGCTACGATGGGTGATATTGTGCTACAGGATTGTCTGGTTCCTAAAAATCGACTGCTTGGCAAGCCGGGTGCAGGAGGCATGATGATCCAGTTGGCCATGGAGCTTGAGCGTGCATTCATCTTTGCAGGCGTTGCAGGCATCATGCAATGGCAACTCGATCAGGTTGTTGAATATGTTAAAGATCGAAAGATTGGTGATCAATCCTTATCCAAAAAACAAGCCGTCAGCCACCGTATTGCGGACATGAAACTTCGCCTTGATACAACACGCATGTGGGTCCAACAATGTGCTCAGCAGTGTGATCAACACAATCGCATCACTGTCAGCAGTGCTCAAACCAAACTCTATGCCAGTGAAGCATTCCTTCAATCCAGTCTTGATGCTGTGCATCTTTGTGGTTCACATGGAATGACTGGAAAACTAAGCACACTGGTACAAGATGCCATGGCAGGTCGATTATTCTCAGGAACATCGGAAATTCAGAAAAATATCATTGCCGGTATGATGGGCCTGTAAACTTGGAAATAATATGAAAGAGACAGTTTTAATTATTGGCGGAGGCCCTGCTGGCACTGCCAGCGCTATGAACCTTCTACAAAAAGGGTTTGCGCCAACAATTATCGAAAGTGAAACGTTTCCCCGTTACCATATTGGCGAATCACTCACAACAGAATGTGTTGATGCTCTGAGCCGACTTGGTCTGGCAGAGCAACTCCGGGCGCTCAAAGCGCCAAAAAAACAAGGTGTAAGAGTCTTTTCAAAACACCCTGAAAACAGTTTTTACATCGGTGCAGGTGATGCATGGCAAGTAGAACGTGCGGAATTTGATGCCATGATGCTTGATGAAGCACAAACACGCGGCGCGAAACACATTCAAGCCAAAGTAAAAAAACTTTCCCAACAAAAAGATGGGTGGACATTGGAGTTGGATAATGAGCAATCACTAAAATCGCGTTTTGTTATCGATGCCAGCGGTCAGCATCGTTTTAGTCAAAAACAAGATCACTTTGGCCCCATCAAAGATGGTACATACCAGCACCAGGTTGCTTTTTTTGCTCAGTACCGTGGTATTAAGCGGCAAAAAACGGATCAATTTGATACGTTGATTTTCCATATTGATTCTCATGCATGGTGCTGGATGATTCCTTTGAGCGAAGATATCACGAGTATTGGTCTTGTTGTTCCAGTTGATCAGTATAAAAAAGAAAAGTTACTGCCTGATCATTTCATGGCACATCAGTTATCAAATTTTTCTCTGCCGCTGACAGAGCGTATCAATGATGCCACACGAATCTCTGAAGTACGCACCATGTCAAATTACTCATATTGTATTGATACATATTGTCAGGATGGGCTCTTTTGTGTGGGTGATAGCCATCGCTTTATCGATCCGATTTTTTCATTCGGTGTCGAATTTGCTGTCCTGGAGTCTTCATATGTTGCAAGCGCTATCCAAAAATGCTGTGAGTCACCATCAAAAGCAAATGAACATCATCGTGAATACATGCGAATCACCACTGACGCACAGAACGTGATTGAAGATATGCTTGCATATTTCTGGGCACATCCATGGGGTTTTGCCAGCATGGTTCACATGCGGTATGCCGATGAGTTTTTGGAAATATTCGCAGGACGTATTTATGAAGTTCTGCCTGGAGAAGGCCTGTTAAAAATGAGGGAAGAACTTCAATGATGCCTTGCATTCATTTTAAAGGATTCAAGTCTCTTTTTTTTCTGTTCATCGCCTTATTAGTACAATCATTTGCATATGCAGATGAACAAAAAAAAGAATTACCACTTTGGGAACTCGGTTTGATTGCAGGTGGTGCTTCAATTCCCCACTACGTTGGTAGTAACCAGCGATATGCTTTACCGCTGGTTCTTCCTTATTTTATCTATCGGGGAGAAAAACTTCGCGCAGATAGAAAGGGTATTCGTGGCCGTTTATTTGAAACAGATCGCTTATCAATGGATCTCGATTTTTCATTCGGATTACCTGTCCGCAATAGCAACAAAGCCCGTCAGGGCATGCCAAATTTACATTTAGCAGGACAAGTAGGCCCGCAACTTAATTGGACATTACTGAAAGATAAACACACAGAGCTGGGGCTTCATCTACCATGGCGTATTGTAATGGATACACGCGGAGAATACCTTGGCTGGGTATTAGAGCCGGGGCTTCGATTGAATTATAACTTTGATGAAGATGGCGATTATAAGCTCGATATGGAGGCTTCGCTATTATACGCATCCAAGCGCTATAACCAATATTACTATGGTGTTGCGCCGCAATATGCTACAGCCATTCGGCCCGCATACGATGCCAGGCAGGGTTTGCATAGCATATCGCTGAAAACAGGCTTGTTGTTCCGCCAAAATTCCGACGTCCGCGGTAGCATTTATGTGACTACTAAAACACTGTCTCCCGGCGTTGTTGTCAAGAGTCCACTGGTTAAAAGCAAATATTATTTCTCTGTCGGAATCGGTGTAACGTGGATGTTTATGACTTCAAAAGAAACTGTACTACGATAAAAAATTACTTTTCTATAATCGAAGGAACTCTTTTACTCGCCAGCAGTTTGCCCTGAAAATCATTGCTTCCCGTCCAAAGATCCCCGGAAAGAAGACCCATAATATCGTCCCGAATCGACGTATTTCTATCAGCGGCAAAAAACATATTATGCACCAAACCTTTATTGTAAAAGCGCTCGACAAAACCTCGCATTGAATCAAAGCCAAGCTCATAATCAGCATCATCAATATCATGCAAATTGAGATCTGCTTCGCAACCATCAAGAAAACCCTGATGTATTCTATCTGCGACCCGTTCAGCGCTGGTTAAGGCCAGAAACACGCCAGAAGAGAACACGGGATCAAGAAACCCGGCGGCATCACCACAGCAGGCATAACGCATGCCATGACGTGCTTTATTATAGTAACTAAAATCAGCCTCTGTCTTAACAGCACTCTCCTGTTCGGCTCCAGACAGGAGCGACTGAAGATAGGGTGAAGATGCAAGGTATCGTTCAAATATTTGAGAGCCTCTCTCTTTAGCCGGCATATCCTCCTGCACAACAATTCCAATGCTAAGACGATTCCCAGCCAAAGGAATCACCCAAAACCACCCAATATCAAGGATTAGAATTTTAATCACGCCTGTCGTATATAATATTTTAGCTTCTTCAGAGCATGCACCCCGATAATGTGTATATAGCGCGAAACGCCCCAAATTTTCAATGCGATCAATGGATTGTTTTTTTCTTCCCATGATCGCACTACGCCCTGTCGCATCAATGAAATATCGCGCTGTGTAATTTGTCTGGTCACTACGAACCTCAACACCATCAGCATGGCACTCAACATGTCGTACAATTTCAGCTTGATGAATATCTACACCGTGTTTCATCGCATTTTCTATCAACATAAGATCCAGTTCAGCACGTTCAACCTGATAAGGCTGGAATAGCCCGTTTAAAGGAAAAAACACCTGCTGTCCTGTTGCTTCATCAATGAACTCAGCACCACTTTTTGCCTGATATTTTTGCACATCCCACTCAATGCCAAGTCGCTGAAACACTGGCTCACTCATGGGCAACATGGATTCACCAATATGAAACCGTGGATGTGTATCCCGCTCGATAACCAGAACTTTATATCCATATTGAGTCAATAATGTCCCAGCGGTTGTACCTGCTGGACCACCCCCTGCAATAATCACATCAAATTCATTTGTCATATCGACTCCGAATCAAATAATTCCACCACTGACATTAATCACTTCGCCAGTGACGTAAGATGCAGCATCAGAGCAAAGAAACGATACCACTTCTGCAACTTCTTGCACACTGCCTGCTCGGCCCATCGGCACATTCTGTTTTATCAGATCAGCGGCAATACCATCAATCATTTCCGTAGCAATAAAACCTGGCGCGACTGCATTCACACAGATTCCGCGGTTTGCTACTTCTTTGGCAAGTGAACGCGTTGCACCAATCAATCCCGCTTTGGCTGCCGCATAGTTACTTTGCCCGCGATTGCCATGCAAGGCTGCAATCGAAGAAACCGATACAATTCGCCCCCAGCGCTTTCGAATCATCGGCATGATCAATGGGCGGCAGACATAAAAGAAACTGTTCAGGCTGGTATTAATCACACGTTCCCACTGGTCAACATCCATGCCCGGAAAAGGAGCATCAGATACAGCTCCCGCGTTATGTACCACAACATCCATTGCACCTTCTTTTTCGACGAGTGTTTCCAATGTTTTCATGCAGGTTTCCCGATCACTAACGTCAAACTGAACAGTTGTTGCATTGCCACCTGACGCTTGAATCAAAGCAACCACTTCGTCTGCAGCCTGCTCGCTGCGTAGATAATTGACCCATACATGCATGCCTTCGCGTGCCAGCCGCAAGGCTATTGCCTTACCGATACCACGACTCGCGCCTGTCACCAGTGCCTGCCGGTTCATAGGGTTTTCTCATCCAACATGGCAACTGTCACCTTGCTTTCAAATATTTTATTTTTATCCAGCAACACTTTACCTGAAAACATGGCTGCCTGCTGATTTCCACCAAGAAATTCAGCGATCACATCCAATGTCATACCAGAATAAATCTGCTGTAAATCAATAGACATCCCTTTAACACTCGCAATTACACCTGAATGAGGAGCACTTGAATCAGCGCCCCCTGAAACCCCCATCCCTAAAAAAATACCACATGTCTGTGCCACAAGCTCCAGGCAAGCAAAACCCGGAAACATACCATCCTGCACAAATGGGTTCCCTTCTTCGATATATGCCTGACAATGAATATCCGTCTCACCTTGGGCAACAATATTCGATAACATTAACATCGGAGCTTTATGTGGCAGTAAAGCCCCAATATCCACCCAATCATTCACCATGCACAACCTCAGCATACCAGCCATGTGCTGTAGAAGAGATTGGCAACTTTGAGCTGTTTTGTGGATGGCGAACCGCTTTGGCCAGAGCCAGTGCAGCCGACACTGGCGACCATAACTCAGTAGAAGCTCCAGCATGCTCAACACGCTGTTGATAGATGCAAACAGATCTCTTTTTGTCAGATGGTATACCCAACAGCATTGCCACAGCACAATCACTTATTTGCTCACCCATCACCAAAGGTTCAGGAGCCGCTTCTTCGTAACAAATCAATAGCACCTTGTCTGTAAGACTCCGGAGCTGGCAACAACTCTCCAGAAGTCCCATCACCCATGTGTTTTCCCCTGCACCCAAGGCTTGGGCTGCATGTTTATTCTTGGTCACCATACTCCAATAACCTGCTGCCGTATTGTGCACAGAATTATGGAATTGTGTGGGTGATAAGGGAAAGTCTCTCCCGGCTATATTGCGGCATAATGTATCAGTAACTTTTATTTCACCGGCAATTGATGCAAAAACAGATGGCACGCTGCTCACATCGACATTTGCATCGGCACACGCACGTTCACCCGCAGTCAATGCCAAACGCGTTGCAGAACTCATGCGCCGCCGTAAACGTGGTGATAACAACTGGCTATTCATATCACAATCAGCAAACCCATGAGTCTCTGCCATTGCCGATTCTACAAAAGATGTGCCTACGCCCAGCACTGAAAATCGCATTGTATTATCCATTGTCAGCATATTGTCCAAAAATCAAACTGGCATTGTTACCACCAAAACCGAAATTATTGCTCATGACTGTGCGCACGGATGCTGTTGTCTCAGATGCCCCCATAACATCGTATTGAAATGCTGTATCAGCCTCTGTAAGCCCCGCTGTGCCAGGCATCATTCCGCATTCAAGTGCCAACAAGGAAATAATCGATTCAATAGCGCCAGCAGCTCCCAATGTGTGGCCTGTTATACCCTTTGTACCACTACATTTAACACCTGATTGAAATATAGCCTTTATCGCTTTCATTTCAGAGGCATCATTCATCACCGTTCCTGTTGCATGCAAATTCACGTAGTCGATCTCTTTTGTACTTAAGCCAGCCTGTGTCAGTGCAATATGCATAGCCTGTTGTGCACCGAGACCATCAGGATGTGGTGCTGTCATATGATAAGCATCAGATGACTCGCCGCAACCCAGCAGGTGTGGACGATCAGCATGTTGAGAGTCTGGTTTTTCCAGCAATAAAAGTGCCCCTCCTTCGCCCAGGTTAATCCCCTGACGATTCTTATCCAGCGGTGTACATGGCTTCTCAGATAAAAGTTCCAGACTGGAAAAACCATAAAGTGTTAAACGGCACAGCGAATCCACACCACCTGCAAGCACTGCATCACATACACCCGATGCAATCAGCCGCTGCGCAGATGCAATGGCTTTGCTACTTGATGAACAAGCAGTGGAGATGGCATAGGCAGGACCGGACAGACCCAACTCATATTTCAAATAATCTGCCGTCGCGCCCCAAGCGTGTTGATTGAGAAAATCAAAACTTTCCGGCATATGTTGTTTGTCCCGAAAGTATTCATATGCAAGTTCTGTCTCATACATCCCCGAAGTACTGGTGCCAATCACGACACCAATGCGATCTGCACCATACTGTTCAATCGCATGCATCACAGCATGGCGCACACTGCCCTTTTCACAATTCAATGTTGCCAGGGCAAGACGGGCATTACGTGTATCGAAGCGCCTTAGACTCTCAGAAATTTCAGGAAGCACCTCACGCACCTCCCCAACACAGGTCGGTATATCGATATGAAACAGTTCTAATGGCTGCAGACAATTTTTGCCTGACTCCAAGGCCATATATAAGGGAGTATTGCCCAAACCACAGGCTGTTACTGCACTATAGGCAGTGATTGGAATCGATTGTGACAGCTGTTTCAATCTACTTACTCTCTTGAACTACAATTTGCTGTTGTCGGATCAGTAGCGGGCACAATAAAAAACCAATCACCACACCGGGTGCTACGCTCCATGCCAAAGCCTGCAAAGCAGGGTTCTCAGCAAAACCAAGGCTAAAAAAGGCAGCGGCGGTTGTCATCGAAGAAATAACAATCGCCTGAAAAGTCAGCGCTTGATTGCCCGCCCGGTTTTCATAAAAAAATATCCCGTAATCGACACATATTGCAACCACAAGCAGTAAACCAATCAAATGAAGCATGCCCATGGTTTCACCAAAAACTCCCCATGCCCCCATCACAATAAAGACAGACATCAATGCAGGGAATAATATATTCATTGCGATGAAAACATGTCGAAAACGAATGACCAGAAGCACAAAAATCGCAAATGCGCCAAATAATAACATCTTCACTGTCTGCGTACGGTAGTCCACAGCAAGGTTGTTCACTATATCGCGTTGGCTAACATAACGAACGCCTGCCATACCAAAAACTACAGCCTCAACCTTCTCAGCATCATGCATACCCAGCCATGTCATGATCAACACCTGCCCATTTTGAATCACATATTGTCCACTGACATAATGTTTATAAGGCCATGATTCAAATTTCTCTCGGGATAACAATTCTGTCTCCACCATTTTCAGCTGCCCTAAGTGTTTCACAGAAAGTCCTTCAGCTCGCAGAGCCTGCTGCCACAGCTCACGATTTTCAGCAGTCATATTGCCCTTAAAATAATTCAAATTTTCACGTTGCAGCTTCGCCGATGCCAACCATGGATAGAGTGAATGAAATGATTTCAGAACTCCTTCTTTTTTCAGTGCCTGTAACTTTATGAAAACGCTCTCATTGATCTGTAATGCGGTTTCAAAATCACTCGCCTGAACAAGAATAAAACGCCCTGGTTCAACACTGCTCATATGGCTACGAATCGCCTGATCTTCAGCTTTCAATTCTGTGAGCGATGGCGAAAGAGAATTAAGGTCGTCCATCCAATTCAAGCCGGAAAAACCAATCATAAAAAAGATTAAGCCTCCGCCAATCACCACCAGACGCATGGATGAACGGTAATGATGCAGCAGCCTCAGCCAGGCTCCAAATCCAATACGCGGCTGCATCTCTCTGATATGGCCTTGCATCAGATGTGGCAGAATGTAACGCGTTAACAACAATGCTGTCGCAATGCCCACGCCAGCAAACAGTGCAATTTGTTGCATGCCCGGGTAACTCGTAAAACTGAGTGCAATATACCCTGTAACTGTAGTCAATCCTCCAAGCAACAGGCTTGGCCAGATGCGTCTGGTTGAAGCTTCACTATCCGCCGCATTCGAACCCGAAGCATGCACAATCGCATGAATCGGATAATCCACGCATACACCAATCAAAGTTGTGCCAATAGCCATCGTCAAGGCATGAATATAGCCAAACATAAGAGACGTTATCAAACTTGATGCGGCCACAGTGCTGATCAGAATGAGTGATATCCAAAACAAACCTCGAATGGAGCGAAAAACACTCAGAAACAGGAGTATCATCATGGTCACAGAAAGCATACTGACCCGTTGAACATCTTGTGAAACCTGCTTTTGAACTTCTATGGAAAACAAAGGAACACCGGTTATCCGAAGTGAAAAATCACCCTTATACTGCGCATTGAGCGCATCAAAAGTCTTCAGGATACTTGCGTAAATTGGACGCTGGGCCTGAGCATCCAGGCCTGATACGGCTGTTTCAACAATCAGGCCTGAAAAATTCTTATCAGCCATTTCCTGTGAGCCAAAACCAAGTTTGGATACCCAATCGCCTGTTAAAAGAAGCGGATCCTGAAGAATAACTGATTTTAATCGGGCACCCTCAGAACTCAACAATGCTGATTTGATATGACCTGCACGTGTTTGCAAAGTCTCTTCCTGAAAAAGATGAGCAATGTCTTTTTCAGGATCAGGGCTAAACAGCTGCATACGATAGGGAATATAATCCGCCAAAATTGATTCAAACACCTGTTGATCCCGTTGCATCCCCCAGATACGTACAACATGATCAACTGCTTTCAGTTTGGCATCAAGTGCCTGCACAAATGCAGTGATGTCAGCATCGTCATGCCGAGTCTCAATCAACAAAATATATCGCTGAGCAAGTTCCCCCGACTGAATGCTACTTGCAACCAACGCTGTTTCCGGTGAATCACCCCGAAAAAAGAAATCGGAGACATCGGTTCTGAATTCAACCAAAAATGCTGTTGATATAAGCAGCATAGACAGTAACGCAGCAAAAAAAAAGTGATACCGATTCATCCGCCACGCGCCTCCTGAACAAGCATTTTCATCTGCCCGGAGACATCTTCTGGCTCTTCTTTTGTATGCTCTTCTTTTGTGTGCCCTTCTGCCGTAAATTCCCACAGCGTGTGATTTCCATCAGCATATTCAATTTTCAGCTCATCTGCTGCCTGATCTGCCTTACCCCTAAGAACAATTCTGGCATCATGTTTATCCATTGCACTTTCAACAGGTATCATCTCTAATGCCCATTGATGCTCTTTTGCGCTCAGTATCATCGTATAACGCGCTTTTAAGATTTCTATTTCGCCCGTTCTCAGTGCCATCATTAATGCAACCAAACTGGAGCCTTCGCGTGAATATCCACTGATATTGCGAGATCGCCTTTTTTTATTTTTGCCATCATATAACCACAAACTGGTTCGGTTTGAAGCCATCACTAATCGATAAGGTTTTTTCTGCTCCACGATAAAAAATGCCGGTGACATATACATCTTTCCCGATGCCTTCCACGGCACATCCAGCAATTGCATATGGCGTGTTTCCTGATAAGAAAATTGAACGGGTTCCTGAACGGCATGCCGGATTAAAACGGTATCAATTGTCTCCTCAGCATACGCAATCAGCATATGAAAAAAGCAGATTATAAAAACAGCGCTTCTACACATTGAGAACATCAATCACACTCGCAGGCACTTCCAATAACATTTCGCCATCAGGTCGACATATCGCTTGCTTGGTATGCCCATAAGCACATCGCTCATTTGTCGTTGCATCTAAAATCGTATAGGCGATGCGTATATAATGTTCCCAAGCCTTAAAGCTTGCCGAGATTTCAATAACCTGAGCATATTTCAAAGGTTGAATATAGCGACACTGACTTTCAATCACAGGGAAAATATAACCCAGCTTATGCATCGCTTCGATATCAAAGCCTTTAGAACGATAAAGCTCCGTACGGGCCAACTCAAAATATTTATAATAATGGCCATGCCAGACAATGCCGAGACTATCAACATCATGAAAAGGTACTGTCGTACTTACAGAAATGCCTGGCAGGATCATCAGCCTCTGTTTCTCCTTTTAAAGTCAGGAATCCAACATGGAACCGATTCACAATATTTTTTATGTGCCTCACCAAATTCTATTTCAAGCAAAGGTTCTTCGTAACGATCAATAAACAATACCCCGAATCGAGCCAGAACAAAAACCCAGACAAAGATAAGAATTGAACCATAATTTAAAGCCTCTCCCAACAAAACGATATACAACGACCACATCATAGGCTGTCGTACAATGGCATAGGGCCCTGTTGTCACAAGCTCTGTCGGAGATGAAGATGGAATAGGTGTTCCCTTCCCATATTTAGACATGTGAAAGACACACCATAAGGCGATTGCCAGTCCCAACAACATCAAAAACTGACCTATAGGTATTAAAACGGTATGAGAACAAAAATCAAAGCCAAGTCTTTTTTCTACATCCAATAAATACTCAGGAATGATGTATAATACTGAAAATATCACCACAAAAAGATAGACTAAAGCATCGATAACTTTACGAAAAAATGAATTCTCCATTACGAGTGGTTACTCTCTTCTGTAATATTCCAAAATTCGAAAAAATTGAACCAGTTATGTGGATGATTCTGTGCATGCTCAGCCAAAATATTAGCATATTGCTGTGCATACTTTGTTAAGTATTCACTTCGTTGATTGCGAGGAATCGTAACCTGATCGGCAAGTTTTACTGTATGGCTTTCGTAGACATTATGATCAATACGCATACCAAAAAAACAGTATACCGGGCAACGTAATATCGAAGCCAGCAAATAGGGTCCTGCGGGAAGCTGTATATCTCCCCCAAGAAAGTTGACCTTCACCGTTTTATCACCAAGGCCAACCCGGTCTGCAAGAATGGCAAGGAAACCACCCGATTCGACTACTTCACGCATTTTGAAAACAGCTTCAGGATCACTTGGGTCAATCACCCTTTTTGCCATTTCCGGATTGATTTCATCAAGTACAGAACGAATTTTTTGTGAGCTTCCATGATATGCAACAATGTGCACATCAATATTTGATTGCTCTTTTACCAAACCCTTACACGCTTCAAAACTACCAAGATGCGCACCCAACAGGATCGCTCCTTGTCCTCGATTTTGCGCATCAATCAACTGTTCACGCCCGTGTGCATGAACTGTTATGTGTTTTGACTCACCCATTAAAATAGAAATTCTATCAACCAGAGAACGAGAGAAACACATCAACTGTTTATAATGATCCAACCACGAGAAAGAACCTGTCGCACGCAAAAAAAAGTGGCGCGATGCTTTTTTTGTATCGCCTGAGGTTAGAAAAAAGTACGCAACAATCGGATACAGCAATAGATGAACAATACGCTGGAAACGATGTCGGCATAACCAATGCATAAAACGTATAGACCGCGATGAACCACGCTCTTTTCGTTCAGTCCAGGTGTTTATTTTGTGAGTTTTTTCAGCCATCGCAATAACAACCGGAAAGGTGCTTGTGGGAGAAGCCTGATATGCATCCAAACATGCAATATATTATCTTGCACCATACGAAAATGGGAAATTCCTCCTTCCTCTTCCGACAAATAACGAACTTTTGTAGGCACCCGAACAATCGAAATGCCTGCCCAGTATGCCCTCACCAGAACTTCCGGATCAAAATCCATGTGGTTGCCCATTTTTCCCATCGCGCATATAGCGCGAACCGGGTAAGCACGAAATCCACAATTTCCATCCGGCATTTTCAATGTTCCCATTTCCAAGGCCATCATCAGATCAGTTAATTTGCGTCCGTGTTTACGTCCAAATGAAATATTCTCATCGAATAAAGGGGCTCCGACAACCAATGCGCTGTTTTCACGTTTGGCCACCTCAATAAAACGAGGTACATCATCCAAATTATGCTGTCCATCTGCATCGACCTGAATAGCATAAGAAAAACCTTGTTCATTCGCATAGTGCAAACCACGCTGAACAGCAGCCCCTTTACCCTGATTATATGACATATGAATCACATCTATTCGACTATCTTCAGTTGCCAGTATATTTAAAAGCTCCGCTGTACCATCATCACTTCCATCGTTAACAACAATCACATGTTCGACATACGTGAGAAGGCTGGTCACTGCGGAAATAATCGTCTGATGATTATTGTAAACGGGGATAAGGCCACAAATTGAATCTGACATTATGCTGATAGCCTGAACGTAAGTTGCCCACGCGAAACAAGTACACCACTACAAAACAGGCGGAACGTTGTTTCAAAATCACTGATAAATTTTAATTCCATCATAATCACATCCGCGGGTGTAATCGGCTGCACAAACTTTATAGACGCTGCGCTTTCAATACAGTGTGGGCTATTGCGTATCTGTGAAACAAACCCTTCCAACATCTTTAGCTGCGCAATTGCAGGAAGAATTGGTTTTGCAGGAAAATGTCCTTTAAAATATGATAGATCGGCAGAAATACTACACACTGCCTTCCATACGGAGCCATCAAAAGACGTATCTTTGTAATCAAACATTATTCAAATAATGCCATCAAACGCTTTTTAGGTAATTTACCATTTTCTTCACGCGAAAGTTTAGCAAGTGTGATAATACGGCGAGGTATTGCAATGCCATCAAGCCATTTTTGTAATTCCCGTTTAATGTCCCGCGAATTCGTGTGCACATTTTCATCAACTGCAACAGCTGCCCAAACCACCCAGTCACGAATATGACTTTTGGCAGGCACAGCGATGACTGCAGCATCTTCCACCCCGTGGCAACGCATCAGACATTGCTCAATCATCAGTGTTGAAATGCGTTTGCCACCTATTTTTATAATAGAATCAACACGACCTTCCAGAGTAAAACGTGAAGCATCTAACAGATTTACCTGATCCGACATCTGGAATAGCTCACTTGGCTGACCATTCACAAACGGAGAGCTTACCTGAAGCAGGCCTTCCGCATCAGATGTCACCATCACCTCAGAAAAAGCCTCCCAACTTTCATCTTGCAGTTGCAGGCGATGTGCAATCACACCTGTTTCACTGGATCCATAAATTTCCACTGGATCCGTACCATATTGTTGCCTGTATGTCTGAGCAGTATCTTTTAAAAGTGGTGCTGCCGATGTAACACACATAACCTTTTTAAGACTAATACCTGCATCCATTAATGATTTCAAATGAATCGGGACAGTAATCAGAATACCGGAACTGTTTTTCTCAAGGCAGTTCTCTACCTCACTCGCATAAAGTGGCATCTCATCAACAAGTGGCACAGCAAGCACCCACGGCAATAACACCGTGAATGTTAAACCATACAAATGGTTTGCGGGCACACTTGCGACAATGGCCGTATTCGGCCATGCAAAGGCATTTTTGAGCATCTCCGCTTCAGGCAGCAGATTCGACATAGTTTTTTCGACTGCTTTGGGCTGCCCGGTTGAGCCCGACGTATAAAGCCTGACAGCCAGTTGATCACACGGAAAAACAAGCCGTATACTGGTGAATGAAAAACTCACATTGTTTTGTCGACAAGACTCTGCCCACACATCATTACAAACAAATGCAAATTTATGTGCTCTGCCAATCTCTCCAAGCGTTTCAGTATGTTTATTAGGTGGAAGAATTGCCACTTTCCCTGCTTGCCATGATGCCAAAAGTGCGACTGAAAAAGCATACCGACTTTTACAGCTTATCAACACATCACCTGTTAATGGTAACAGTTTTTGAGTTAACACATCCACATCGCCCATAAACGTAGCAAAAGATATGTTTTCACCCTCACAAAAAGCTACCGTGCTATCTGCCACATGATTTGCAAACAGTGTTATATTCCCTGCAACCGTTTTCATCGGTCCGGGCCCCAGATTTTATGCCCGTTTTTTGAAATACTGATGGCCGTATCTTTAAACGACGGTATTTCCAACCAGGGAAATTTCAAACGTCGCCAGACATATTCTCCAATGACCAGCAGGCCAATCAGCCCGTAAACAATCAAACCATTATATACTGCCCATATTTCATCTGATGCCCAAATAGCCAGGATCAAACATAGAACAATATTGAATGCAAAAAAAGCAGCCCAAAGCCTGGTCACATTGGAACAATACTCTGGAATACCATCCGGCATATCAGGAAAATCTAAACGGGCAAACTGTTCGATTAAAGGTTTTCCCGCACGCAAACTTTGCCAAAATAAAACAAACAAACCGGAATGAATTGCTATAGGAAGGAGCTTGATCGTCACTGATTGGTGTATCCAGGCACCCAGCGTCAATATCGCAATCAAGACCACATACTGCAATCGTTTTTCATCTGAAACCACTGCCTTTTGCACACAAAAAAGAATCAGTAACAGTAGGCCAATCCATGCCATGTTATGCGAAAGTCCAAAATACACCATTGCAGGATAGGCAACAAACAAGACCCCTACGAGCGTTTTAAAAAACATAATTATTGGTGACTACGATTCTCTTCAATAAATTGCGCCAATGCTTTTAAACTGGAAAATATCTTTGTATTGTTATCATCCCCGGATTTAATACGCACACCATACTTACGCTCCAGAACAATCGCTAATTCCAGCGCATCAATAGAATCAAGATCTAAACCTCCACCAAACAAAGGAGCATCAACATCAATTTCATCAGGTTTTAAATCATCAAGGTGAAGTTCATCTATTAACAGTTTTTTGAGTTCATCAAACAAAACACGGCTCCCCATCTGTAATTCCAAGCAAAAAATTCTACATAGCGTTTACACTTGATTAAGTGTTTTCTTTCAACTGTATTGAATTTTAATAGCAGCATTAGCATACCATAAGAATTGCTTTATTATAAAATCTTATTATGAACATCCGCACACTACCATAAACAAGTGAATAATCGCGCTTTAGTTAGCGTAAGATAAAAACATCCCGCCTAGATTGGATATACAACTCAATGTCCCTGTGGTTGAATATAATTTAGAGGCACACAACAATCAAACCCAATGAAAGGCAGTTGGCTAATGCATTTTCAAGGTCGCGCACACTCCTGCACAGCGACAAAACAACAAACAACCATCGCGCTATTATCAGCGTAACCTTAAATGCCTGTTTATTGAGTGAAAATGGTGGGCAGGGAGGGAATCGAACCCCCGACACGAGGATTTTCAGTCCTCTGCTCTACCGACTGAGCTACCTGCCCGAATTGGATATGACGACACATCCGATCTCAGAAGCGCGATTTCTAGTGGCAAGACACCTTGGATGCAAGCATCAGTTTTACGGCCAGCCTCCTTGCCGCTATCCTCCCGCCTCGATCCGAATGGATGCAGAACAGGCTGGAGGAACTTAATGTCTATCAAATCCGATAAATGGATTCGCCACATGGCACAGGAACATGGAATGATCGAACCTTTTGTAGATGGTCAGGTCAAAAAGAGCGACAGTGGTGTCGGCATGGTCTCCTACGGTCTATCCTCATACGGATATGACGTCCGTTGCTCCGATGAATTTAAGATTTTCACCAACATCAATTCTGCCGTTGTTGACCCTAAAAACTTCGATGCCAATAGCTTCGTCGATGTAAAATCCGATGTCTGCATCATTCCACCCAACTCATTTGCACTTGCACGCACCGTTGAATATATGCGCATTCCACGTCAGGTACTCACCATCTGCCTGGGCAAATCCACCTATGCACGTTGCGGCATCATCGTGAACGTCACCCCGCTTGAACCGGAGTGGGAAGGCCACGTAACATTGGAATTTTCAAACACCACGCCATTACCAGCCAAAATTTATGCTGGTGAGGGTGTCGCACAGTTTCTATTTCTCGAATCCGATGAGGAGTGTGAAACTTCATACAAAGATAAAGCGGGCAAATATCAGGGCCAGACGGGCGTGACCGTACCAAGGTTATAATATGAAACTTCGAGATATTTTAAATCAGAAGGGTATCGCATTCTCCTGTGAATTCTTCCCACCCAAAACAGACAAGGGTGAAGAAAACCTGTGGAACTGCATTCAGGAACTAAAAGTCGTAAATCCAGCATATGTATCCGTAACTTATGGTGCAGGCGGCTCTACTCAGGATCGTACCAAACGTATCGTCACTCGTATCAAAGCCGAAACCAATCTTGATCCGGTTGCACATTTAACATGTGTCGGCTCCACCCAGGAACAATTGGGCGTACTTCTGGATGAGTATCAGGCAGCAGGCATTGAAAATATCCTCGCACTGCGCGGTGATGCACCGGAAGGCATGGATAAATTTAAAGCTGTCTCCGGCGGTTTCTCTTACGCAACAGATTTAACCCGCTTTATTCATGAGCGTGGTGGTTTCTCAATTGGTGTTGCTTCATATCCTGAAGGCCATCCTGAGTCCAGGGGCGGGGTTGAAGATGATATCCGCTACCTGAAGATGAAACAGGATGATGGGGCTGATGCTGTTATCACCCAATATTTTTTCAACAATGATGATTTTTACCACTTCCGTGATCTTGCCACGGCTGCCGGCGTTACAATCCCCTTAATTCCCGGCATCATGCCAATTGGCAATTATGATCAGGTAGCCCGCTTTTCCGCCATGTGCGGCGCAAACATACCTGCATGGATTGGCGAACGCATGATTCCTCATCGTGAAGAGAGCGATACAATGAAAGCAATGGGCATTGAGATTGCTACAGAGCAGTGTGCTGATCTGATCCGCAACGGTGTGCAGGGACTTCACATTTATTCACTCAATAAATCTGAAGCAACCATCGCCATTCATAAAAATTTAGGGTTATAGCCTTTTATTTGAACCGCTCAGGCGGCGCATGTCCGCCTACACTACGAACTCATGATATCCCCTCTCCCGTTAAGCTGACTACGAGAGAAGCATAAAGTGGGATTAAGCAGTAACGCCACACCCATTTTCATGGACAGTCGAGAAAACCCTAAAGGTTGATTAGATGCTAAAGTCTCTTTTTTTATTCTTCCACAACTAGATTTGAATACCAAGCCTGCTTGCAACTTCGTGATAAACTTCAGACAAACCACCCAAATCCTGACGAAAAACATCTTTATCCAGCTTACGGCCTGTTTCAACATCCCATAAACGACAGCCATCCGGTGTCACTTCATCACCCAGAACAATCTCTCCATTCAGAAGACCAAACTCTAGCTTGAAATCGATCAAGCGAATGCCAACATTTTCCAAAAGATCGCTTAACACCTTATTCACATCGCGGGCAAGCTGACGCATTGCACGGATATCATCGGCTTTTGCCCAACCAAAAAGTTCACAATGTTCTGTATTGATCATCGGATCACCCAGTGCATCATCTTTGTAAAACAGCTCTGTCAGCGGACGATCAAGAACCATTCCCTCTTCCAAGCCAAGACGCCTGCAAATAGAGCCTGCTGCAACATTACGCACCACCACTTCAACCGGCATCATCTCAAGTTCCGTAATGCGCATCTCAACGCTGCCTTCACGCTTCACATAATGCGTTTTAATACCCGCATCCTGTAACTTCTCAAAAAACCATGAAGAAATTGCACAGTTTAATTCACCCTTATCAGAAATCACATCATGTTTTTTGCCATCAAAAGCAGTTGCATCATCTTTGAACACCTGAATCAGTTCGCCCGCAACCTCAGTAGCATAGAGTGCTTTTCCCTTGCCTTCGTATCTTAATTCACCTTTCAACAAATCATTCATATCATGCCTCTCATGCAGTTGGAAAAACGCGGCAGCATACTAAGCCTGTGCGGTCGCGACAAGAAAGAGGTACACTTTCCAAAAAATGTGATCCAACGCACCTATTAAACCCTCTCTTCTGTTTCTAATACGCGCGCAATCATAATCGAGTCATATCGGAGAGAAAAAAAGTATGCCAGTAAGCAAGCCTGTCCCGGAAGCGCTCAATACACTCATTACAGTACAACCGCTCTTCTCATCGCTCCCACAAAACGCACGCGAACAGCTCATTTCAGACAGCACACTGATACGTTTCAGTGCAGGTGAGCGTCTTATCGAAGAAGATAAAAAAAATAATTTTCTTTATCTGATATTAAAAGGAAAAGCGACAGCCATGATGAATGGTACAGCAGCAGGATATCTGGAAGCAGGTGATGTTGCAGGTGAAATTTCGGCCATTGGGATAAGCCCGCCCATTGCCAGTATCATTGCCGACACCGAGCTTGAAACTGTTGCCTTCCCTGCCGAAGCTATTGTTCAGGCAAGCCAATCCTATGCTGAATTTGCCTCCCTGCTTAGAAAAGCAGCCTTTAAACGTGTGTCGAGTTAAAGCTTCAGAGCAAAAAACACTTAAATTACTTCATACCTGCCACTCTTTTCAAAAATCAAAAGCATTGCCTTTTGCACATCAGCGTGTAAAGTGCCGCGCTCTCGCGGTCAGCCGTGACGAAGATCATACCTTGCTTCAGATGCGCAAACATACTGAAGCGTACTAAAAGTACCCCAAGAGGAGCGCCGTGTACTACGAAACTATTTTCATCGTGAACCCTGATGTATCTCAGGAAAACACCGAATCCATTACTGACAATTTTATTGAGCGCATAGAAAAAGCGGGTGGCCGTATTGTTAAGCGCGAATACTGGGGCTCACGTCCATTGGCATACAGTATTGCCAAGCGTAAACGTGGCCACTATGTCATGCTTGTTACTGATGGTGAACCACAAGCCGTCGAAGCTCTTGAGCAGGCTATTCTCTTAGATGAACGCATTTTGCGTTTCCTGACCACCAAACTTAATGAACTTTCTGACGAGCCATCTCCATTGGTTCGCCGCAGAGCTACGCCTGCCGCTCAGGAAGAAAACACTGAAGCTCCCGCTACTGATGAAGCAGCGACCGCTCAAGAAAAGAAGGCTGATGCAGAGGCCCCCGCCACTACAGAAGCTACGGCAGAAGTTGCTGAAGAAGTAACTGTAGAAGCTGTAACAGAAGAAAAACCAGCGGCCGAAACTTCCGGTGAGGAAGCCAGCAGCTGATCAAAATAACGTCCGGATGACTGGTAGATTGGATGAGATCCGCCAGCGCTGGACACCGGATGGCAGTATGGCGCTTATCGCTTCTCTGATCATCCATCGTCCCCACCTTGGGCCTCAAAGAGCTCAGATGATGGACGAACAACCGATGCCGTTACGAGCCCAGGGTGCTATAGCAGAAAGCTTGCTAAAACATGAGGGTAAGATCATTAGCGTTGAAGGCTCACTTCGACGCCGCTATTACAGCCGTGATGGTGAACAGCGTTGGGGACAGGTTGAAATTTGGGTGGATTCATGCCACCCCGCAAAAATTGAATCTCACCAGGAGAGATAGATATGAGTGAAGAAGTTGTAAAAAAAGAAACTGCTGCGCCAGCCGAGCGTAGTAATAGTGATCGCCCTGCTCCTCGCAGTGGTGACCGTCCAGAACGTAGTAGCAGCGATCGTGGTGCACCTCGCAGTGGCAGCGATCGTCCACGCCGTCCCGCTGGTGGTGGTAGTGGTGGGCGTTTCCAGCGTCGCCGTAAGTTCTGTAAGTTCTGTGCAGATAAGAGCCTGAAAATTGACCACAAAGACCCTGCACTACTGGGCCAGTTCATTACCGAACGACATAAGATTATTCCATCGCGTGTAACCGGTGTTTGTGCCAAACATCAGCGTGGCGTAACCACAGCAGTTAAGCGCGCACGTATTCTGGCGCTACTGGCTTTCACCTCTCTACATCACGATTGATTTAGACTGATGCAGGAAACGATCTGCGCCTTTCGGCCTTTGAAACCACGGCCAAACATAGGCCTGAAGATATGAAAGAGCAGATCACACCGCTACCACCCATTGCTCAGTTTATACTGACACGTCGGATAGCATGTGCAGCTTTGGCTCTGGTCATGTTTACTGCTGCAATCTGGGGTGTTGCCGCTGGTGCTGTTCCACTACTGGCAGTAATTATGTCGTTTGCCGGGCTAACGTTACATATGTTAACGCCAGCATTGTTTGCTCTGATCGTGTTTGGTGGTGGTCTGATTTACAGCCTTCAGGTTGCCGGTATTGCGGCTCTGGCGGTCACTGTAATCACAGGTTTTAGCCTGATGAGTGGAACGGTTTTTTTACTTCTCTACGCGATACTTCCAGCACTGGCGGCAGTTAGTCTGGCAAGAATCGGAGGGATAAGGCGAAGTGCCCAGCAGCTTGCGCTCGGTTTGTTTGTAGCGACGATCACAGCACTGTTGGCAGGCGCCGAATCTCAGGGTGTGGATATGCATACCTTTGTAGAGCAAATGCTTGCACCGATTTTCAATACGCTTTTCAGTAGTATTCCTTCTGAAGAGCAAGCCGCCTTGACCAGCATCGTGGAAATACAAACGATGACAGCCTGGGCACTACCTGGCTTTCTGGCTTTCAGCCTCTGGATGCTTTGGTGGATGGATGTTCTTCTGGCACGTAAAATTGCCGTGAAGTACGGATTTTATAAAGGTGATCACAGCGAAATGCTGATGATCAGATTTGATAAGGGCACAGGAATTGCCTTGATTGTGGCTGCTGCACTGGCCAATATAACTGAAGGATCAGTGCAGTACATCGCCATCAGCACCGGCATCATGTTAGCGGGCTTGTTGGCATTGCAGGGTGTGTCGGTTGCGCATTTATGGTTAAGAGCGCGAGGCATGCAGATGACGCTGGTTATCATGTACCTGTTATTATTTATATGGTCTGTGATGGTATTACCTTTTATCATCGTCGGCCTGCTTGATATTTGGTTTGATTTTCGTCGAAATTTCATTTCGGCAGATGGAGGAAAGTGATGCAGTTAATTCTGTTAGAACGTGTTGAAGGCCTGGGTAACGTAGGTGATGAAGTTTCTGTACGTGCCGGTTATGGTCGTAACTTCCTTATCCCACAGGGTAAAGGAATCGTTGCCAACGAAGGTAACCGAAATCTTTTTGAGCGTCGTCGTGCTGTGCTTGAAGCCAAGCATCATACTGCGCTTGAAGCAGCGCAAGCTGAAGCTGGCAAACTGGCCAGTGTTGAGCTGTCTGTGGTGCGTGCAACTTCAGATAGTGAAAATCTTTACGGTTCAGTCACAACCACTGAAATTGCAGAGCTTCTTACACAAGCAGGCCATGCAACTGCGCGCCGCAACATTCTTTTGGATGAACAGATCAAAACCGTGGGTGAGCATCCATTTCGTGTTCGCCTGCATCCTGATGTGACCGCCGACCTGACTATCAAGGTCGAAGCCGAGAACGTTTGACACAACCTACCCCCCTACCACGCGCCAGCAATTTGCGCGAACGGGTTCCGCCACACGCCTATGATGCAGAATGTGCGGTTCTGGGGGGGATTATGCTTGATCCGGAAGCTTATGAGCGCCTTGAAGGCGCTCTGCTTCCCGAGCATTTTTATGTTGAAGCCAATGGCAAAATTTTCGATTCCATCTCTCAACTGGCATCGATGCATAAACCCATTGATGGACTTACCGTCAAAGATCACCTTGAGCGAAATAATGACCTTGAAATGATTGGTGGTGAGGCCTATCTAAGCGACCTTGTAGGCTCCATCCCAACTTCAGCCAATGTAAAACACTACGCCACCATTGTCCGTGAGCGTGCCGTACTCCGGGAACTTCTGGGCGTCTGTGGTTCAGTCTCTCAGGATGTTTTTGAAGAGACTGCCCGTGAAGTAGCCGATCATCTTGATCAAGCAGAACAACGCATGTTAGCGGTCGCCGAAAAGTTCAGCCGTTCACGGCCAACCTTCAGCAAAATGAGCGATCTGATGCTGGAAAGCTACAAAGAACTTGAAAAGCGTTACGCCGAGAAGAGTCCTATTACCGGTGTCCCCACAGGTTTCAATGATCTCGATATCATCACTGCAGGCATGCAACGTGGTGATCTCATCATCGTTGCTGGCCGTCCAAGTATGGGTAAAACCGCATTCTCGATGAATCTGGCTCAAAATGCCGCCGTACGAGGCGATGAGCCGCAGGCTGTTGCAGTTTTTTCACTTGAAATGTCATCCCAGCAGATCGCCATGCGTATGCTCGCCTGTGAAGCCCGTGTGGATATGTCACATCTGCGTACTGGCCGTTTCTCTGCTGAAGACTGGCGCAAGCTGGCTCATGCCAGTGGGTCTTTGGCTGAAGCAAGTATTTTTGTGGATGATACACCTTCGATCTCCGTGCTTGAATTACGCTCCAAATGCCGTCGCTTAAAACGAGAAGCCGGACGTCTTGATCTGATTTTAATCGATTATGTACAGCTTATGTCAGGCCGCGAAGGTTCAGAGCGTCGTGAGCAGGAGATCAGTGAGATCACACGTTCACTTAAAGGCTTGGCAAAAGAGCTTGAGGTGCCTGTGATTGCGCTTTCCCAGCTCAACCGATCTCTGGAAGCACGTGCCGATAAACGTCCTATGATGTCCGATCTGCGTGAATCCGGCGCGATTGAGCAGGATGCTGACGTCATCATGTTTATTTATCGTGATGAAGTTTATAATAAAAAGCCGGAAAATGAAGGGCTTGCAGAGATCATCATTGCCAAGCAGCGAAACGGCCCAACAGGAACCGTAAAGCTCACATTCCTGAATCAGTATACCCGCTTTGAAGATCACGCCCGCGACATGGGTTTTGACGACTGATTTCAACAATCAAAACTGTCAGAAACACGCCTTTTCACCATCACCTCTTTTCATCGTTTAGAACCGACAACCAAATCCATCACTTTACCCTTTGACTCTTTTTTTCTTCATGTAAAAATCCGACCTCTTTATATGCCATGACGGATACAGCGGCACCCACGTGATATCCAGATAACGGCAAAATCGTGTGTATTAAATCATTGAGGGGGAGAGCGCTACATGGAACCATCCACATTGACGTTATTTGAGGCGCTGCAACAGCGGGTCAGTGAGCAGATCATCGGCCAGCACACGCTGATCAACCGGCTGATGATCGCCATTTTGGCTGACGGACACCTGCTGGTTGAAGGCGCGCCGGGGCTGGCCAAAACACGGGCGATCAAGGTGCTCAGTGATAGCATCGAAGGTGATTTCCACCGTATCCAGTTTACGCCCGACCTGCTCCCCTCCGACCTGACCGGCACTGAAATTTTTCGACCTCAGGATGGCAGTTTCCAGTTTCAAAAAGGACCGCTGTTTCACAACCTTATTCTGGCTGATGAGATCAACCGGGCTCCCGCCAAGGTGCAATCGGCACTGCTTGAAGCGATGGCCGAGCGCCAGATCACCGTGGGCCGAACCAGTTATCCTCTGCCGTCACTCTTTCTGGTCATGGCAACCCAGAACCCGATTGAGCAGGAAGGCACTTACCCGTTACCTGAGGCGCAACTTGACCGCTTTCTGCTGCATGTGAACATCACCTACCCCGACGCCAACGAAGAGCAGCAGATTCTGCGTCTCTCCAGAGCCGAAGCAATGCATCAGGGCGACACATCCAGTTTTCTATTAAGTCAGGAAGATCTTCAGAACGCACGCAACGCCGTGCTCAATCTACATCTTGCCGACACATTGGAGAGTTACATCGTGCAGTTAATCATGGCAACGCGCAGCCATGACAGCGCTATCACCCGCCATCTGCAATATGGAGCCAGCCCACGTGCCACCATCGCACTTGATCGCTGTGCACGCGCCCATGCATGGCTGGCAGGGCGCGAATATGTGTCACCTGAAGATATTCAAAACATCGCCTTTGATGTTCTGCGTCACCGGTTGATTCTCACCTACGAAGCAGAAGCAGAAGGCTTAACAGCCGATGATGTGATTCGGGAGTTGATTGCGCATGTGGCTGTACCTTGATTTCACCTTGTCCTCGATAACATCCACAGCATCACCACGCCCATGAACCACCCAACCCGGATCAACCTCCAGCAATTGATTCTGCTGCAACAGCAAGCGCGGCAACTCACATGGCGCCCTAACCGCTTGCGCTCACCGGTCAGTGGTCAGCACCTCTCGCGTCTACGCGGGCGTGGCATGGAGTTTGATGAGGTGCGTATCTACCAGCCGGGTGACGATGTCAGTCGTATCGACTGGCGGGTAACCGCCCGCAAGGGTACACCTCACACCAAGCTGTTTCGTGAAGAGCGTGAACGGCCGGTACTGATCTGCATGGACTATCGCCCGAGCATGTTTTTTGCCACACGCGGCGCACTTAAATCGGTCATCGCCAGCCAGGCAGCCGCCCTGCTGGCATGGGGCGGCATTGGTCATGGCGACCGTCTTGGCGGACTCATCTTTTCAGACAGGCAACACCATGAACTGCGCCCCGGACGGGGCCGCAAAGCTGTGCTCCACTTTCTGCACCAGTGTTGCAACGCAGATGTCTGGCAGGCGAAGCGGTCACCACAGCATCAAAGCGAAGCCGTTGAGCAGTCGCTACTCGCCGAGGCACTGATGCGGCTTCGCCATATCACCAAACCGGGAAGCCTGATCATATTTCTCAGCGACTTTCGCGGACTGGATGAGGCCAACAGCGCACAGCTCATTCAGCTCTCACGTCACAATGAGCTGCTACTGGTTCACATTTATGATGCACTTGAGCAGCAGTTGCCACCTGCCGGGGCCTACCGCATCCATGACGGTGATACAGCTTTCACCATCGACAGCAGTCACAGCAGCAACAGGCAACAGCTGGAGAAACACTTCACAGAGCGCAGCGAACATCTCGACACACTCTGCCGCCGTTACGGCATGCATCGCTTCACACTCAGAACCGACGATGCTGTTGCCGAGACCTTGCAAGCAGCCCCGTTCTGGTCATGACGCCTCCACTCCTCACGTCTCTTCCCCATACTCCGGCGCTGCCTGAACTGCGCGACATCCACCTGCCCGATGCCGTAGCATGGTGGCCGCCTGCACCCGGCTGGTGGCTGGTGGCTGTTATTGTGATCACACTCATCATCCTGTTGCCGGGCCGGATCAAAAAGTTCAACCGGCGGCGTCAGCTTCGAAAAGAGAACAGGGCACGTCTTGACGAAGTGCGTGACCAGCTACAACAACTACACAGCCAATACCTTCAGAACCAAAACCCTGTCGCCCTGTGCAGCGGCCTCTCGGTGTTGCTACGCCGTGCCTGCCTCAGCCTGTTTGAACATGCCGATGTTGCAGGGCTTACCGGTAAGGCGTGGCTGGCGTTTCTTGACCGGCAGTGTCCGCTGAGCCCACCACTGTCAGCGTCCGCCGACCTGCTGCTTAATACCCCCTATCAGCCCATCACATCGATTGCTAACAACGATGCCTTGCAGCTCCACCACCAGTGCAAAAAGTGGCTTGAATATCAACTGGTGAAACATGCTTAAACTGCTACTGCCCTGGCTCTTGCTGATGCTTCCCCTGCCACTGCTTATACGGCTCTTGCTGCCGCCAGCCCGACCCGTTGAGACCGCCGGTCTGTTTATCCCCTTTGCCGACGACTACCGTGTTCACGATGGCGACGGAGCGATTTCAGCACATGCCTCCCGCCGTTACCTTCTCTGGCTGGCGTGGCTGGTCTGGTCTCTGCTGCTGCTCGCTGCCGCTCGCCCACAATGGCTGGGCGAACCGATTGAGTTGCCGGTGAGTGGCCGCGACCTGATGCTGGCCGTTGACCTCTCCGGCAGTATGCAGATTGAAGATTTCAGGCTCAACGGCACAGCGGTGAACCGTCTCATCGCTACCAAGGCAGTGGCCTCAGCATTTATCCATCGCCGTGAGGGTGACCGTATCGGTCTGATCCTGTTTGGTTCACAGGCGTATGTGCAGGCGCCGCTCACATTTGATCGTCAGACTGTCGATGAGTTATTGCAGGAGTCGGCCATCGGTCTCGCCGGAGAAAAAACAGCCATTGGCGACGCCATTGGCCTTGCGGTGAAACGGTTGCGCCAGCAAAACAGCGGTCAACGCGTGCTGATCCTGCTCACCGACGGGGTCAATACCGCAGGCGTGCTCAAACCCGAAGAGACAGCCCGACTTGCCGCTCAATCCGATGTTCACATCTACACCATCGGTATCGGTGCGGATGAAATGGTTGTATCCTCATTTTTTGGCAACCGCAAAGTCAACCCGTCGGCAGACCTTGATGAAGCGATGCTCAAACGCATCGCACAAATCACCGGCGGCCAGTATTTTCGCGCCCGTGACACCCGTCAGCTCGAAGAGATCTATACACGCATTGATGCGATGGAGCCGGTTGAACGGGAGCGCCATCTCTTCCGCCCTGTGCATGCGCTCTATGTCTGGCCGCTCTCTGTCGCAATTTTGTTGGCGTTGATGCTGATCTTTCTGCGCTCTTACACCCGTCACCCTCTCAATCAACAGACGGGAGGCCGCTGATGGAGAATCCGCTAACCGGTTTTTCATGGGCCTCCCTGCACCTGCTGCGCCCCTACGTCTTGTTGCTGTTGCTGCCGTTCATCCTGCTAATCATCAGATTAGTAAAATCCAAAGGCTCATCACAGGCGTGGCAAAAGGTGTGTGACCCGGCACTGCTGGACTACCTGCTCATCGGGCAGACGCAGCCGCCGCGCCGCTGGCCGCTGGCGTTTCTGGCGATGTCAGGTCTGATCGCCATCACCGCCCTCGCCGGACCGGTCTGGAAGGAGCTGCCGCAACCGGTATTCAGAGAACAATCTGCGCTGATTGTACTGCTTGATCTCTCCCGCTCCATGCATGCAGCCGATCTTCGGCCCGACCGGCTCACCCGCGCCAAACAGAAACTGAGTGACCTTCTCCAACAGCGCAAAGAGGGGCAGACCGCACTGATTGTCTTTGCCGGCAGCGCCTTTGTGGTCACCCCTTTAACCAGCGACACCCAAACCATCAGCGGCCAGCTGCAAGGGCTGAACAGCGATATCATGCCGCGTCAGGGTAGCCGCATCGATCTGGCCATCAACAAGGCCATCGAGCTGCTCAAACGTGCTTCGATACGTCATGGCGACCTGCTGCTCATCGGCGATTCAGCCAGAGCCGGTCATCCCGACAAGCTGGCCGATGCGCTCGCAACACTCACAGCCGCAGGCCATCGCCTGAGTGTCATGGCCGTCGGCACCGCCGATGGCGCGCCGATCAATCTGACTCAGGGTGGTTTTTTGAAAGACAGGCAAGGCCAGATCGTCATCAGCAGACTCGATGAAACATCCATGTCTCAACTGGCCGACCAGGGACGCGGCATCTACACGCCCTTGACACTGGGCGACAATGACCTCTCCCGGCTGGCACAACGGATCAAACCCGAAAAATGGCGCAGCAGCGCTGATGCCACGACTGAGAAACCGTCAGAAGGGAACCGGCTCAACCACGACCAATGGCAGGAAGAGGGGCCTTGGCTGTTGCTGCTATTACTTCCGTTTGCCGCTCTGGCCTTTCGCCGTGGCTGGCTGCTGGTCATCTTCACCCTGCCCCTGCTGTTCATGCCTGAGCAGAGTGACGCATCGGCATGGGAGAAACTCTGGCTCAATCGCGATCAGCAGGCTCAGCATATGCTGCAACAGGACCGCTACAGTGAAGCAGCTGAACACTTTGACAACCCCGCATGGCAAGCCGCCGCTCACTACAAGGCAGGCCAGTATGAGCAGGCGCTCGAAGCGCTGAAAGGGGCTGAGCGTGCCGATGACATCTACAATCGAGGTAATGCGCTGGCTCGGCTGGGACGCATCGAAGAGGCCATTGCAGCCTACGATGCAGCGCTCAAACGCAACCCCGAACACCACGATGCCGCCTACAACCGGCAACAACTCAAACAGTTGCAAAAACAAAAAGAGCAGAAGGAGCAAGCACAGAAAGAGAAGCAGGGGCAAGGAGAGCAACAGGCAGATTCACAACAGCAGCAGGATGGAAAAAACGGCCAACAGCAGGGCTCGGATAATGCTGAAGATAGACAACAGCAAAACAGTGCTTCATCCACAACCGGTGACGGGCAGAAGCAAGCATCCGAAGCCATGTCGAACAGCTCCCGGAAAGAGGGATCGAAAGAGGACCGGGCAACATCCTCATCCGCCATGAAAGATGGGGAGAAGCCCCCCGCTGAGGCACAAAACAGTATTCAGGATAACGCACAGAAAAAACAGCAGGAAACGTCAGAAGAGCAACAGGCCGAAACTCAAACTACAGCTCAAACTGAAACCGCAACTGAAAAAAAACAAACACAAAACAGCGACAAAACAACTGAAGAGCTCAACCGAATGGAGAGCAATCAAGCTTATGAACAGTGGCTCAGGCGTGTACCAGATGATCCGGGTGGTCTGCTCCGGCGTAAATTCCTTTACCAGTACCAACAAAAAAAGAACGCCCGGCAGAGCGATGAGGAGCAGGCATGGTAATCAGACTGATAACATTTGCATGGCTATTTCTGGCAGCGTTGCCGCTGGCTACGGCAGCGACCTTCACGGCAAGTTTTGACCGTACCACCACCCATATCGGTGAGTCGGTGCTGCTCACGCTGCAACTGGACACCAGTGCCGATGGCGAACCGGACTTAACACCTCTGAACACCGACTTTGAAATTATAAACCGGAACAAAAGCAGCAATATCAATATCATCAATGGCAGCATGCAGCGCAACACGGTTGTTCAGGTCACACTGATGCCCCGCCATGAAGGCATGCTCTCCATCAAACCAATTCAGTGGGATGCTTATGTGAGCCAGCCGCTAAAGCTGAACGTCCAGCCTGAAGATCAGGGCAATGGCCCGGACAGCGGCTCAAACCGCGACCTCTTTCTTGATGTGACCGTCACAACACAACGCCCCTATGTGCAGGCACAGGTGATCTACACCGTACGCCTTTTTCGCGCCGTGAACCTGACGCAAGCCCAACTCAGTGAACCCACGGCCGATCATCTGGTCGCACAACGCCTCGGTGAAGACAGCAACTATGAAACCACCCGCCATGGCCGTCGGTATGCCGTCACAGAACGGCGTTATGCGCTCTTCCCGCAGCAGAGTGGCAAACTGAAGATTCCACCACTGCGTCTGGATGCCAGCGTGAGCAACAACCGCTTTGCCTTTGCTCAAGGTCAGCCGACACGCATAAACTCCAAAACGATCGAACTTGATGTGCAACCGATCCCTGCTCACTGGCAGGCATCTGCATGGCTTGCCGCCGAATCGGTGAGCCTAAGCGAGATTTGGCCCACGCAGAGCGCGCCGTTCAGGGTGGGTGAAGCGATCACCCGCACCCTGCAAATCACAGCGCAGGGAGTCACCGCCGCCCAGCTTCCACCGCTGCTGGAAAAAACTGCAACCCTGCCGGGGCTCAAACGTTACCCTGACCAACCTGTACTCAAAGATGAAACACACAAAGAAGGCATTACTGCAACCCGGCAGGAAAAAATCGCCATCATACCAATGCAGGCGGGTGACTTCCGTCTACCTGCGATTCAACTCTCATGGTGGAACACCAAAACAGGCCAGGCTGAGACCGCGAACATCACCGCTCACACCATCCATGTGCTGGCGGCTGAGGCCAGCCAAAACAGTGGTAAGGCTCCCAGCACCGCATTACATAACGGTGGCCGCAGCGAAATAGCCACAACTTCAACTACAACGCCGGGCACAGCTCCGGGTACAACCGCTGAAAACCACTATGCTGATAACAACCGCTTATGGATGCTGCTGGCACTCTTTTTTGCCGTCGCATGGCTGCTCACGCTGCTGATCTGGTGGCAGCAGCACCGCAAACATCATACTGCGCAAGCGCTTGCACCCGAGAATGAACCCCAACCGGGGATAGGTAAGCTGAAAAAGGAGATTGAACGCGCCTGTAAGGCAAATGACGCAAGCCACTGCATGCGTCTGCTCCTGCAATGGGGGCAGAACCGCTTTCCCGATGCGGCCATCACTCATATTCAGAGACTGGCCGCACTGCCTGCGTTGACCGCTGCACCTGAATGGCCACAACAACTCACACAGCTTGAACACGCCTGTTTTTCCAGCTCTGCGCCAGAGTGGGATGGCGATGTCTTCTGGCAATGCTTCTCCACCCTGAAAACCGAAGCAGCCAACGGAAAGCTTGCGGGGCGTGCCCCGCTACAACCGCTCTACCCGATATAACGCTGCAACTACAAATCAAACCCTACAAATGAAACTGTTTATTCAATTTTCTTTGCAATCTGTTAACCCTAATACGACCAGACCAATGTAAGTCCTATCTCTGTATTTGTATTTTTTGTTCCGACTGGAACTTTCGACGTGTGTTGAGCCAAAAAAGATATCTTGCTTGCTAGGCGACTATTCAGTTTTTGCTGCAATGCTGTCACCGATTTACTGACAAAACCTTCCTTGCCACCTTCACTGCTTAATGTCTGAGTAAATGTTGCTGCATCGTTGATTTTCCACCTGACTCCCGTTGAAGCACGACCAATGATTTCATTCCTGTTTTCAGCAGGAATCAATGTGGTTTGACGCGCACCTGCGCCAAGTTCTATTTTCCAGTCCAACGTTTCACTTTTAATGAGTTCACGGCCATAACCAATGGTCTCACTCAAACGGCGTTTAAACCCGCCAAAACGATCCGTATCAAAACCCAAACGACCAAATAAATAATCGTACGCTGTCATTTTCCAATCTTCCTGAATCGATGCATTGTATTTCTCTGCTGTTGTTGTCTTCCGATCCGTTGTACTTAAAGCTGAACCCTCAATCGTTGTGCGTAAAATATCCCCATCGCCTACCAGTTTACCTTTGGCATTTAATGTCCGGGTCTGCGTATTGCCACCCGTTTGCACAAAACCGAGCTCCAGATCAGATTTCCAAAATCTTTTCTCCTCTGTAGCTACAGCCGAACCTGCAAAAGCCAAAACCAAAACAACCATCAACAGCTCACGCATGAAATCTCCTTTTTAAAACGACTCGCACCCTATTCACCCACCGACCTCAAACAAGAGACTAATTTCACAATGATTTAGAAACTAAAACAATTTTTTATTCCTGCATCATGCTGCGGTGATTAGCTTGATCAAAAAAGGGGAAGCTCACACCCTCACATAACAACAATCTTAATATAAACTTGAAAAACACAACGAAAAAGGCCTGCCTTGTACGTGACAAGGCAGGCCCTTAGCTTGTTCTCAAAACACCTTTAGTCGGAAATAACCGAATCCAGACGTTCCAAATCATTAATCACGCGCCAGCTACCTTCACCGGACTGAACACGTTGTTCCCACATTTGCAGACGATCCATATATTCACGTGGGTCAACGTTATCGGACCGAAGTTTGGTCACATTCAAAGCGACCACTTCATAACCACCAACCTGTAGTGGAATATCACGCACATAACCTTTTTTAAGCTCTTCTTTCAGGTCTGAAAAGATCAAAATGGTCTTTTTGCCTACGCCAGCCTCATTTAAATACTCAATTGCCTGAAGCATGCCGCCTGATATATCCGTATAAGAACTTGGTTTCACTTCTTTAACAAAGTGATCCACTTTCTCTCTAAACTGACGCTTCTGACGATTCGCAGCGCTTGGACGATCATCGAAGGTCACTTTCGCCACAATATCTTTTTCACTGAAACTGGCTGTATCAACGCGAGCTATAGCAAAAGTATCGCCGGGGCTCAACTTCGCCAATGTATAGTTGATAATATGCTGCGCCTTCACCAACTCCTCGGTATAAGTACCGGATGTATCAAGTAACATGTATACACCTCTGGTATGTGGAAGCTCTTCTTTGCTGCTACAGCCAGCTAGTAAAGTTACAACTATCGCTGTTAATATAAGTTTTCTCATCATAACACCTCCTTTGTTGACTGCGTATGCAGCGAATTAAATTTCGTTTTTTCTTTCGCTGACTTCCCGGACCCACGCACAGTCGATTCAATCCACAGCGGAATGAAAATAAACAGATCATAGATGCTCGTCAGCATACTGCCGGTGTAATGAGATGTATTGGCAAGCACAGAAAAGAAAAAAGCCATAGTACGTAATGTACCCGCAGCCAGGATGCCCAAAATGGTACGCGATGAATGAACAAACGATTCAAGCGGAATCGCCACAAACACCAGTGCAAACGGAAGAATAAAACCCATGCCCATCTGTGCTGCAGTGGTGATCCAACGTTCTGAAACGCCGATGATAGCCCCGGCATTGCCAACCAACGATGCCCTTAGTGCTGCATCATCCTGCGCCAGCACCTCACGCATATAAGCAAGACCTGCCTCTACACTCGCCAAAGTCAGAAGGATTGAGAAAGTGATCCAGATCATGCGTACACGCATGATATCCTTCATCGAACCAATCACCGGAAAAAGTCGAGTTATGCGAAGACTTTCCATCAAAAAGAGACCCATCGCAACTTCAACAAGAATAATCACCAGTGCAGCAATGCTTGCGGTTTTATAACCCATCAACAAACCACTGCCACCGACCATTTCCGCCATCGGGCGTGCAATCAAATTGAAGTTGATCACAGCACCGCCAATCGCAATCGCCAGCACAAAGCCAGCTACAAAAAACTGAGTTAACGAAGAAGATGAAAGTGTCTTCTTGGCACTATCTGTTTCATTAACAATTTTTTCATACTCAGCCATCTGGGTATCCACGATACGTGAACGTTCCATCAACGCATTCACATGCAGATCGACTTCTTTCAGATCATTATTCATCGCACGCCATGATGGCAACATTCTTTTGAGCAACATATGCCGCTCACGACTCGATTCCCGATAAACAACCAATGTCTTTTCATGGTTCTTTTCCATAGAGCCACGGATACTATCCAGAATCTGACCCACCATCGGATCACTTTTGGATGTCGGAATTTTTGCAACCGCTTCAACAGCCTTGGCCCAGCCCGGAGCCTCAGGTGGAACCTCAGCACTCTGTTTGTAGTCCTCATCAATCCGAGTCACCACATCACTAATTTTCCGATGCAACGTCGGGTACTCTGAAAGATCCATCTCTACAATCTTATTGATTCGAGAAAACTCTCGCTCAATCAGATGTTCGGATGCCTCGCGCCCTGCGGCAATCAATACCTCAGAATTACGATCCAGAAGCTTTTTTTCAGCTCCCATAAGCGATTCTGAGGTCTGCTGGCATGCACTCCGTATCCCTGCTGCAACTGCCTCAATCATTTTATGCATGGGATCTCTGGCCAAATAGGTCAAGACCATGATAATCACACTCCAGATCACAGCTGACAGCGCCACACTCTCTGACCACAATAAATAAACTTCCGAAAATGACATCACAACCTCCTTATAACCACTCTTACCGGCTTCACTAGCGATATCTTCGAGTGGGAAGTTACAAGGGCTTAAAAGTGAATAATGTTACCAGCATCACATATCAGGAATATTGTTTTTTTGAGAAAAAAGAATTGCAAATAGCCTTTTTGCCTCATTTTCGTTTTAATTTTTTATCACACCTGATGAAATGAAGAATGACTCCACATATTCATTTCATCACATGCATCAAAAACAATTCCCCCACCACACAGTGAGTCTGTAAGCGAAGCAGGGCATACACCTGCGTAGCGTTCCAAGTAAAAAAATATGGAGTTTTTTACGTATCAATCATTCGAAAGCGAAATGCCCGTGCTTTCACCACACGCATCAAAAACAAATTACTCTCCCCGCACACGGACGAACAACGTGAGTCCGTAAGCGAAGCAGGGCCTGTGCCTGCGCAGCGATTCAAGTAAAAGGCAGGACGCCTTTTACGGATCAATCATCAATCAATAAGGTCGTTTGGCTGAAAAGTCGGCCAGTCTGGCCAAAAGATTACGGATATCCACATCACCAAAATCGGGCAATGCCTTTTTAGCGCGTTCAGCATAATCAATCGCACGTTTCATCGCATACTCAGCTCCGCCTTGCGCTTCAACACGCTCACGCACCCATTCACGGTCGCCCTCTTCATAGGCATCCCGCTCAGCAATGCTATGTACACGTTTGCGCAACGCCTCATCGCTGTGCATGGCATGAATCAACGGCAGTGTGATCTTACCCTCTTCCAGATCGTGGCCTACCGGTTTGCCTGCAGTTTCCTCATCAGCCAGATAATCCAGAGCATCATCCATCAACTGAAAAGCCACACCCAGACACATGCCATATTCAGCCATCTTCGCCACCACATTGGCAGGTTGACCACTGACATGTGACCCGACCTCTGCCGCAGCCGAAAAAAGCACGGCCGTTTTACGTTCGATCACTTCCAAGCACTCAGCCTCGCTCATCTCCAGATGAAATGTCCGCGAAAGTTGCAGCACCTCACCCTCAGCCAACGCATTGGTGACATCGGACATCAGGCGCAGCATCTCCATATCACCATCACTCACCATCATCTGAAAGGAGCGGGAGAAGAGATAATCGCCCACCAGCACACTTGCCTGATTACCCCACACACCATTGGCAGAAGGTGCACCACGGCGCTGATAAGATGAATCCACGACATCGTCATGCAGTAGCGATGCAGTATGAATGAACTCCACCACCACTGACATTGGAATATGACGATCACCCTGATAACCAAAATAACGCGCGATCAACAGACAAAGCAGCGGACGCAGCCGTTTGCCACCACTGTTCACAATATAGTGACCAATCGCCGGGATCATCATGATGTCCGACTGTAAATTTTCATGGATACAGGCATTGACCCTCTGCATCTCGGATTCGCAGAGCTGACTGGCCTGATTGAGTGGGTTTTGGTCGCTTGTTTGCACTGTGGCTGCATCGTAAAGCGCAGCACACCAACGTCAAGTTTCATTGTTTTTTAATAAAAACTGGCTTACCTTGCCATGCATGACACGCTTGAGAGGTAATCACATCCGCCAGCATTCAGGCTGGAGCAAGGCTTTGGTGCTTGTTTTTGCCATGCAGATTCTTGCATCCTCTCTTTGCATTTCCACAAGCGCACAGGCTACGGAAACAGTGTCATTAGAGCATTGTCACCAAACCATGGAACAGACAAATATGGGGCATGACATGGGTTCTGAACCCATGCAGGAAATACCAGCGTCTGCCTGTTCACACTGCACATCACCCGATGGCGTCACGGTTTTTTCAAACTCTTTAGATCAAGCCCCTGTTGTCGTTTTAATCGCATATATGGCAACAAAAGCCACAACTTCAACGTTTGAATCACCTGCACTCTTTTTTATTGAAAAGGCTCAGGCTCCGCCCAACAGCTCCAGCACCCTCTACACAACCACGCAACGCATCCGCGTCTGATTCACATCTGTTACTGAACGTCCGTATCGTTTGATACGGCAAGTTGCACGCCTTGCAACACCCTATTCAGAAACAGGAGAAGAGGTTGAAAAACAATTCTGTCATTCACATCGCGATATTCGTTTGGGCTCTGGTTTTACCACTCTCAGCGCAAGCTGACCGTATCACCAGTGACACCATTGCCAACACATCAGGTATCATCACTGAAAAACAGGCCGTTGCCGAAGCACTTGCCAACAACCCGAACATTGCAAGCATGCAATCAAAGGCCGAAGCCATGCGTCATATCCCGTCACAGGCAAGTGCCCTGCCCGACCCTGTGTTGAGCCTGAACGCATTGAACTTGCCAACAGACAGCTTCGCCACGGCACAAGAGAATATGACGCAGTTGCAGGTCGGTCTTAGCCAAACGATCCCTTTCCCCGGCAAATTAAATCTGCGTGAACAGACTGCACACCATGAAGCGGACTCAGCTGGACACGATAGCAACGAGACACGCCTGACCATCGTTCGTAACGTGCACAGCATATGGTGGAATCTTTTCTATCTGGGCCGTGCGCTCAGAATCGTTCAACGCAATCAGGTATTGCTGCGTCAATTTGTAAAAATTGCTGAAACCAAATATAAAACCGGACAAGGGCTACAATCTGATGTGCTACTGGCACAGGTGGAACTCTCCAAGCTTCTCGATATTGAAATTGGACTCAAGGCATCCCGTCAACACCAGTCTGCACAACTCAATGCCCTGATGAACAGACGGGCACAGTCACCCATCAAACTCCCTGACCAGATCAACGAGCAATTGCCTGCCATTCCAGATATCGAAAGTCTTCGTACACAGGCGATGGATTTCCGTCCGCTTCTGGCATCACAGCGTAGCAAAACAAATGCAGCCGATTCACGTATCGCACTGGCCAAAAAAGATTATTACCCCGATTTCACGCTGGCTGGCACCTACGGATCACGTCATGGCATCAACCCTGCCACCGGGCGCAGCCGCACCGACCTTGCATCAATCAAGTTAAGTATCACCTTGCCGCTCTACGCTGGCAGTAAACAAGCCGAAGCGGTAGAACAGCGCAAAGCCGAAGCAGCAAGCGAACAGTTCAGGCTGACCGATCAGATCAGAGCCGTGGATGCGGAGATCAGTTCAGCACTGGCTGATTATCATGCCCGCCACGATCAGGCAGCACTTTTTAAGACAGGTATCATTCCGCAGGCAAGCCAAACAGTATCATCCATGCTGGCATCCTATCAGGTGAACAAGGTCGATTTTCTCAACCTCGTTCGCGCCCAAATCACGCTCTACAACTATGAAACGCAATACTGGAAAGCCATCAGTTCCGGCTGGCAGGCATGGGCTCGCCTCGAAGCAGCAACGGGTAAAAACTTAGTCAGGGAGACCGATCATGAATAAAAACATTCTCATCACGGCAGCCGTCACGCTGATCATCGGTACTATAGCGGGTTACCTGCTGGCCCCTGCCGATAACATGCCGGATCACGATGCAACAACACAGACAGCAACACAAGCCGCAGCCAACAAACCACTGTTCTATCGGAACCCGATGAACCCGGAGATTACCAGTCCCATGCCGACCAAAGACCATATGGGCATGGACTATATTCCCGTCTATGCAGATGCTGCGTCTGCATCTGATATGCCAACAGGAACCGTCACGATTGATCCGGTCACCGAACAAAATATCGGCGTGCGTATCGCTTTGGCTGAGCGCAAGACCCTCTCCCGCGCCATCCGTTCTGTCGGACGGGTCACCTTTAATGAGGAGCGAGTCACAAGACTGCATCCAAAAGTGGATGGCTGGGTTGATAAGCTGTTTATCGATAAAACCGGTGATCGTGTAAAAAAAGACACCATGTTGCTCTCCATCTACTCGCCACAACTGATGGCCACCGAAGAGGAATACCTTCTGGCACTGAACAATGCCGAAACACTGAAAGGCAGTCCGTTTAAGGATATCCGCGAAGGCGCTGCCAGCCTGAAACGTTCAGCTCGCGAACGACTGGAGCTGTTTGATGTCCCTGCACATCAAATCGCAGAGCTTGAACGCACGCGCAAGGTGATGAAAAACATCCACATCCACTCACCTTTTGACGGTATTGTGATGAAAATCGGTGCGCGCGAAGGTCAGCGCATCACCCCTGAAACCGAGCTCTACATGATCGCAGATCTCTCCAGGGTATGGACCATTGTCGATCTTTACGAGGATGACATGCCCTGGGTACGTGAAGGTGATATGGCCAAGATGCAGGTGGCAGGCATCCCCGGCCGCACATTCATCGGCAAGGTCACTTATATCTATCCTTATCTGGAAGCCAAAACCCGCACAGTCAAAATCCGTCTGGAGTTCGACAATGCCGATTTTGAACTCAAACCCGAGATGTTTGCCAATGTCACCATTCAAGCCAGCCGTCAGGTGGATGCGATTGTGGTGCCATCCGAATCGATCATCCGCACCGGAGCGCGTGAACAGCTTTTTGTAAAACTTGCATCCGGAAAGTTTGAACCCCGCATTGTAAAACTCGGCCTGAGTGCCGAAGGCATGACCCAGATCATCGAAGGTGTTGCGGTGGGTGAAGCCGTGGTCACCTCCAGTCAGTTCCTGATCGATTCAGAATCCAAACTGAAAGAGGCCACCGCCAAGATGCTGGGTACAACAGAACAGCAGGACAAGGCATCTCCTGCGATGGAGATGGGCGGTATGAACATGGATGAGCATCCGACAGAAAAACCAGATAGATCAGGCGAAAAGCAGATGGATATGGAGCATATGAACCACATGGGCGACATGAACATGGATCATATGAGAGGTGACCAGTGATTCATGCCCTGATTGAAATTTCGGTAAAAAATCGCTTTCTGCTGCTGATCGCCATGCTAATTGTCATCATGGCCGGGTGGCAGGCGATGCGCGCCACACCGCTTGACGCGATCCCTGACCTCTCTGATGTCCAGGTGATTGTCTTCTCTGATTATGCAGGTCAATCACCCCAGGTCGTTGAAGATCAGGTCACCTATCCGCTGACCACTGCGATGTTGTCCGTACCCAATACCAAGGTCGTCCGTGGTTACTCCTTCTTTGGTTTCTCGATGGTTTATGTCATTTTTGAAGAAGGTACGGACATCTACTGGGCGCGTACAAGGGTGCTGGAATATTTGAACTATGCCCGTGACAGGTTGCCATCATCCGTCAGCCCACGGCTTGGGCCGGATGCCACCGGTGTCGGCTGGGTCTATGAATATGCGCTGGTCGATAAAAGTGGCCGCCATGATCTGGCTCAGCTGCGTTCAATGCAGGATTGGTACATGCGCTACCCGTTGCAAACGGTTCAAGGCGTGGCCGAAGTCGCCTCAATCGGCGGCTTTATCAAACAATATCAGGTAGAAGTTGACCCTGATGCACTGGCTGCATTCAATATCCCCCTCGCCAAAGTAAAACAGGCCATTGCCCGCAGCAATAATGACGTAGGCGGACGCCTGATCGAAATGGGTGAAACCGAGTATATGGTGCGCGGGCGAGGTTATATTCGCTCCATTGCTGATCTGGAAATCACACCCATTGGTGTGGATGAACATGGAACCCCCATTTTTCTTAAACAGGTGGCTCATATTCATCTGGGCCCGGAACTCAGGCGTGGTGCAGCTGATCTGAATGGTGAAGGTGAGGTGGCAGGCGGCATTGTCATCATGCGCTATGGTGAAAATGCACAGGCAACCATCGAAAGGGTACGACAAAAGTTGAATGAGCTGGCTAAAGGATTGCCCGCAGGTGTAGAGATCGTGCCAGTTTATGATCGTGGTACACTGATTGAACGTGCCGTGGATAATTTGAGCAAAAAGTTGATTGAAGAATCCATCGTTGTCGCTCTGATCTGTCTGATATTCCTGATGCATGTGCGCAGTGCACTGGTTGCGATTATCACCCTTCCGATCGGCATCCTAATCGCCTTCATCATCATGCAGTGGCAGGGCATCAGCGCCAATATCATGAGTCTGGGCGGCATTGCTATTGCCATCGGCGCAATGGTTGATGGTGCGATTGTGATGATCGAAAATGCACACAAACATCTGGAACGGGCAGGTGAAACGTTGAGTTTGGAGCAGCGCTGGCAAGCCGTGTTGGCTGCATCCAAAGAGGTCGGGCCTGCACTGTTTTTCAGCCTGCTGATTATTACTGTCTCGTTCCTTCCGGTCTTTACACTGGAAGCGCAGGAAGGGCGTCTTTTCTCTCCACTGGCTTTCACCAAAACCTATGCCATGGCTGCAGCGGCACTCTTGGCTGTAACATTGGTGCCGGTACTTATGGGGCTACTTATACGCGGGAAAATCCCGAGTGAAGAAAGAAACCCAATAAATGCAACCCTGAAAAAATTACATGCACCCCTGTTAAACATGATGATGAAGGGTAAAACTCTGACGCTCACTATCGCAATAATCATACTTGCAGCTACAGCCTATCCAGTGATGAAAATCGGTTCAGAATTTATGCCACCACTGGATGAAGGCGATATTCTTTATATGCCAACCACCTATCCCGGCATTTCAATTACCAAAGCCAAGGAACTGCTTCAGCAAACCGATAGAATTCTGAAAACCTTCCCGGAAGTTGAATCGGTTTTTGGCAAGGTCGGGCGTGCCGAAACAGCCACCGACCCTGCGCCACTCTCCATGCTGGAAACCACCATTCGCCTAAAACCAAAAGATCAATGGCCAGAGAGTGGAAAAACAACCCGCCAGCTCATGGATGAGATGGATGCCGCCATTCGTTTCCCCGGTCTTGCCAATGCATGGAGCTATCCCATTAAAACCCGCATCGACATGCTCTCGACCGGCATCAAAACCCCAATCGGCGTCAAGGTATCCGGCCCAAATTTAAACACGCTTGAGCGGGTCGCTGGAGAGATCGAGCAGATTCTCAAAACGCATCCCGATACCCTTTCAGCATTTGGTGACAAAGCTGCCGGTGGCTATTATTTGGATTTTGATATTAAACGTGAAGAGGCCGCCCGTTATGGTCTGACTATTGGTGATGTACAGGATGTGATCAGCAGTGCCATTGGCGGCATGAATGTCACCACAACCATCGAAGGACTGGAGCGATACCCGGTCAATGTTCGTTACCCCCGAGAGTTGCGTGATAATATCGAGTCACTGCGCCGCGTGTTGATTCCAACACAGGTCGGCGCCCAAATTCCGCTATCATTGGTTGCCGATCTCCAATTGCGGCGTGGGCCCCCATCCATCAAAACCGAAAATGCCCGCCCCAATGCCTGGGTCTATATCGATATCAGAACCTCCGACATCGGCGGCTACGTTGAGCAGGCAAAAAGACTACTGGATGAAAAACTGAATATTCCAGCCGGTTACACATTGGGCTGGTCCGGCCAATTTGAATATATGGAGCGGGCTGAAGAACGTTTGAAAGTGGTTGTTCCCCTGACCTTGCTGAGCATTTTTCTGCTGCTTTATTTCAACTTTCGGAATGTCATCACCCCTATCGTTGTGATGTTATCGATTCCGTTTTCTCTGATCGGCGGCTTTTGGCTAATCTGGTGGTTGGGATACAATATGAGTGTTGCGGTTGCGGTTGGTTTTATCGCGCTGGCCGGGGTATCAGCCGAGATTGGTGTGTTGGTACTGACATTTATTGATCAAGCTATCATCAAATCACGCAGCGAAAAAGATGGAAAACTAAGCAGCGCTGACATCGCACAGGCTGTTTTATCCGGCACCACCCAGCGTGTACGCCCGATTGCGATGACGGCCACAGCGATCATTGCAGGCCTTGTACCGATCATGTGGGGATCAGGCACAGGTTCAGATGTCATGCAGCGTATCGCCGCTCCAATGATTGGCGGCATGTTTACCGCCACCGTTTTGAGTTTACTGGTACTGCCCGTGATTTACGGGCTGGTACTACAATGGAAAGAAAAAAGAACGGTTACCGAGGTAAAATCATGAATAAGAACAAAATGACTATTTTAATCGCTGCTATCATATTCATGACCGGAACAGCACCCGCCATGGCCAGCGATCACAACCCCGGCACGGATGATCATATACATCATGACACTCCCCATGCAGAGCCAGTAAAACCTGCCATGGGTGAAGTTGCTGATACAAAAGATCAAGGTCACATGCGTGGTATGTTTTTGGTCAAAAAGAATGTTGACGGCTACACCGTGAACTTCCATGCGATGAAAGCCAAAGAAGCTATGCAGCACGGTGGAACGCATAATCTCATGGTGAAAGTAGAAAAAGATGGCAAGATACTCACTGATCTGATGGTAAATTCAAAAGTCACGCACCCGAACGGTAAGTCCGAATCCAAGATGTTAATGAAAATGGGAGACTGGTATATGGCAAATTATAATTTAGGTCATCATGGGAAACATCAGTTGATGGTATTATTTAAGACCACTGATGGAAAAAAACACTTCGCTGGTATCTACTACCCTGAAGAAAAAACATCGCCACAAAACCAAAATCACCATAGGTAGGATCATCATGAACAGCACAATCATTAACCCCGTACGCCATGGCCTGTTAATGGCCGTAGCAGCACTCATCTTTGGCGCCCTCTGGGCGGCTTACATGGGCACACACCATGAACAGCTTCATGGCGCATTTGAAACACAGGTTGCAACGATTCAGCCAACAGACAAACAACATCCGATGGAAGAGATGAGCATGAAATCGATGCAAATGGATCATGCCCACCATTCAACATTGCCCACAGCTCATGAACATGGTCAGACCCATCACGAAACCGACACGCAAGTAAACGAAGAACAGCATTCCCACTCTGGAAACCTAGCGCAGGATGCCATGCAGCGGCTGTTACGTGGTCATATCCACTTTATGGGCATTGGTGTGCTCTCGGCAGTTTTATTGCTAATTACAGCCTTCACATCATTAAAAAATGGCTGGAAAAAGACACTTGGCTTCACCTTTGGATTGGGCGCACTGCTTTATCCACCCGCATGGATACTGATGGGATTTCGCACCGTTGAGCTTGGCCCTCAAGCAGCCGAAGCCAGTGTCATGTGGCTATTTGGCCCTGCCGTTGCGCTATTGTTGATATCTTTATTGGCTGTATTCGTAGTATTGCTTGTGGAAACCTTTTCATTGCAAAAAGCAGTCTTTATCCGACAATTCTTCCACTCAGAAACTGGAGCATCATCATGAAACCCATCATTAAAGTATTCACAATTCCATTGTTTATGGCTGCATTATGGTTCGCCGGTTGTTCAACAGAAAACAGTGCAACCGCAACCGAAGCGATGGTTTACAAAGCACCCAGCTGTGCCTGCTGTGATGCATGGATAACACACCTTGAAAAAGATGGTTTTAAGGTAAAAACCGAAATGCGAAATGACATGAATAACATCAAAGCCGCCCATGGTGTGACTCCCAAGTTGGCCTCCTGCCACACTGCCAAGATTGACGGTTATGTCATCGAAGGACATGTGCCTGCTGCCGATATAAAACGCCTATTGAAAGAGAAACCTGCCGATGTTGTTGGCCTGACTGCACCCGGCATGCCAATGAAATCACCCGGCATGCAAGCTGAAGGTTTACCACCCAAAGGTTACGACGTTATTGCATTCAAAAAAGATGGCAGCACTGAGGTTTTTGCCCACTACTAAATTCAGATGAACAGATGGCAGTTTCCATCTACTAACATAATGTCCTATATTTGCTGTTCTAAATGGCCAGAAACGGCGGTGATCTCAACCAGTCAAGACGGCTTGAGTCTGTACTCATACCCTCCTAAATTTCCATCTCAAGGCCAGCAAAAAAAGTGTTATTAAAGTCAGCCCAGTTATTGATTGTATGGTTCCAAGCAAGAGAACTGGCCAATCACATAACTCGCCATCAGCCTTAGGTATCCAAACTGAAAATGGTTTTACATATTGTAGAACAGCAAATTGGAATGCTTTTGAATAACATGCAAGGCAACCCATTACACTAGAGCTCCAGCAATATATTTGAGCAAATGTAAACAGAATGCCTAAAAACCAGATAAGAGGTCTCGAAATACTTTGGCCAAAATTTGATAACCACTGATACAAAATCGAAACAATTTTTTCGTCGATACGACTCGCGTCTGAATTTCGAAAGCTGATTTGTTCAAGAGCAAAAAACATACTTTGCTCTCTTGTCGCCCTAAACCCTTCCATTGCATACCTTAGAGTCCTATATGCACGACTAGCGGATTTCCCACTCTTTTCCTTAAAGTTTTTCATCTCAGGAAAGTCCATATCTTGATGAAATTTGCACCCATGGAATAGAGGAGCATGAAAAAAAACAGTACTCTTAAATCTTGCCGGGGCATTGAATTCTCTATTGCTGAAATTAGCTCCACGATTAAAAGTAGTTTCACTGCAACCCAAAAATGGGAGATCTCTACTTTCGCCATCGGAAGAGCTAAAAATAAAGTTGGATTTGAACTCTGCCTTATCAAATACTATTTCGTTTTGGATAGTGGTGTTGTTAAAATCAGCCGACTCTTCGAATGTCACATTTAAAAAATCACAGCTATCAAGGCATGCTGAGCGAAAGATAGCTGCTCCTTCAAAATGAGCTGAAGCAAACATCCCATGGGCAATAGTTCCTGTCATCTTGACTGGTCCTTTAAAGCTTGTTTTAGTAAAATTGGCACTTTGTAGAGATGAATCATTCACAGAAAACCCTTGTTCAAAAACAGCCTCTACAAATGAAGAATTACTAAGTTGACTACATCCATTCAGAGTAACAGTAGAATGGAATATGCTTTCATCAAAAGTGAATGGCCCTACCCCCTTTACAGTGTTAAAAGTCACTTCTTTGTGAAACTCTGACTTTGTAAAATCCGCAGTTTTGCCCAAGATGCAATTGCTCATAACAAACTGATCACAGAATAAAGTTTCCCGAAAGTGTATTTCAGATGTTGCATTATTTGCTGTAAGAGTAACTTGTCCTTTGAAAATAGCTTTGTCTGCTCGTATTTTTGGGTTACGCATACCCGTTAAATTTAAATGCTTATTTAACATTGCTTCGCATAGATTTAAATTACGTACTTGTAATTGTAGGGTCGGGTTTACCTCCAAAGGGATATCTATGATTGTCCCCGGTAACTCGATATCAGCCTCGTGCGAATTGCAATGATTTACGTAGGCTTTTAAGGCATTCCCCTGTTTATCATACAAGACACCCGACCAGCCGGCTCTTATCGAAGGCATCCCATTGCTATCCAACTCTGGTAGATGAAATGCACAATAGTTATTCCCATCTAAGGTGTGAAACATACTAGTTTCACAATGCTCTTGAATTTTACAAACACCATATTCCTCATGATTATACGAACAAGGCATTGTCCCCTCCATGTTTCCCATCCCGTATCACAGGTGAAAATAACCGAAATCTAGGAACAGGTTATCCATTTGTGCACCTCTTCCATAAAGGCAGGATAGCATAATTTGGGGCATAATGACGGGGAGGTACATGGTAACCAAATTTTGGATAAGTGTTCCGACCAGTGTGAATGACCGCCGAAAGCAGACATTCAACCCAATGCCTTATAATTTTAGTTTTTGCCTTTTAGCGCCAATATAACTTTCATAAAATCTTCTCGAAGGTCTTTTCTGGCCTCAATGGTTTCTTCATCAAAAATTTCCATTAATTCATTAAGTGTTGGATTATTAGCACGTTTTTCTGCAATAATTTCTATAGTTACTTTTAAGGGATAAATTAAAAGCAAACAATCGCAGACGTTACATCTACCGGCTCACCGAAAAAGTCTCGATCTCGCCCCGATGATTCGCTGGAGCGGAGATACGTTCCCGTTTTGATCGAACTGAGTCATCTCACTAAAGCATCGCCAAATACACCAAAAAATCACCGGTTTAAAATGTTCGCTCCTTGTCATGCCCACCACTACCCTTGTTTACAACCGCTATTCAACGATTATATGCAGTGACCACCCATGTTGCTGCATCAAGTACAATACCCTGCTCTGTTCGATAGGGCATAAGCGCTTCACGCAGTTCAGCAGAAATAAGGGATTTTGTGGTCTCATCAGCGTCAGCTTCAGAGATAGCACCATTGGCTGGACCCATCTGCATCAAAAATGCAGCCGCTTCATTATCATCAGCACCGACCGTAAAAGGTGTATCACACGATTTAATTAGCACATCAGAAAATCCAGCCTCAACCAATACACGCTCTAATTTATCTGCATCACCAAACGAAAAAGGACCCGGCTCTTCCGGCCCCGGTGGTAGTGGCAAAGGTAGATGATTGCCCACAACCGTAAGTGGTAAGCTAACCCATGTATTGGCTTTCACTGGCTGCCAGCAAATAAAAGCCATGCGTCCATCGTGCTTCAATGCTTTCCGCATGTTGCTAAATGCCGCAACTGGATCATCAAAGAACATAATGCCAAAGCGCGAAAAGACAGCATCAAATGCAGTAGCTTCAAACCTGTGAGTCTGCGCATCGCCATGTTCAAACGAAACGTTCTGTACTTCTTCAGCCCCAACTCGCGTAATCGCCTGTGCCAGTATCGGCTCAGAGATATCAACGGCCTTTACATGACCATTCGGCCCAACCTGGCGTGCGATCTCAAACGAGGTATCACCACAGCCACAGCCAATATCCATCACCTGTTCACCCGTTGAAAAAGTAGCCGCTTCCATAGCAGCCTGACCAAAACCGACAAGGCTTTGATCCAGTTGATGCTGAAAACGAACCCACCGATGACCCCCCTCACCATTCCAAAATTCACGCATTCCAGCATTTAGTGTATCACTCATATTGTCGCCTTATATCTTCTTGTATCTACTACTGTAACATCATACATATCGACTCCTTCGAAATCTCCAATAAATACTTCAACGCACTTATCTCAGAGCATTATTGTGTAGTCCATAGCCATCAATGAGCTGCTTAGCCTACCGATAAAGTGATAATTACTGACCGAAGCGAACCCTATTCCATTCAAAATTGATTGATAATAGAGCTTAATAGAATATTATTTATTCGATATGGGAATATAAGGAGTTCGAATTATGGATATGTTTGTGTCGATGTCAGTTTTTAAACGGGTCGCTGAACTGGGTGGCTTTTCTGCCGCGGCGCGCGAAACAGGTTTGTCTCAATCCACCATCAGTAAACATGTTGCAGCACTTGAACAACGATTGGGTACAAAACTACTCAACCGCAGTACAAGACAACTCAACCTTAGCGAAACCGGTCAGGAATATTACAAACACTGTATTCGTATCCTTGATGATATTGCTGAATCTGAATCCACGATTGGCCGCGGCCAATCACAACCAACGGGTACATTACGCATCACAACTCCCGTAATGTTCGGCAGACTTTTCATCGCCCCGATGCTCTGGGAATTTCTAGAGATTTATCCTGACATCAACATTGAGTTAATCATGGATGATCACTATGTAGATCTAATTAAGGAGGGAATGGACTTGGCTATCCGTGCCGGACGCCAGCTTTCCGATTCCACACTTGTTGCGCGCAAACTTGGCCATTGCCCGGAGCAGGTGCTCGTTGCCAGCCCTGATTATCTTGCTAAACATGGCGAGCCCAAAACACCCGCCGACCTTAAACACCATAACTGTCTAATTCATTCTCTACTGACCCCCTCCAATGAGTGGAAATTTAGCGGCCCTAAAGGAAAGGAAAACGTACGCGTTCACAGTCGTTTCATCTCAAACAACCGTGATACAATCAACACCGCAGCACTGGCAGGCATGGGTATTGCACTCACCTTTTTATGGCCAAACAGTGCTTATATTCAACGGGGACAATTAAAAGCCGTCCTGACTGACTATGTGCCAGATTCAATGGATATTTACGCAATTTATCCTGAACGCCGTTTTGTACCGCAAAAAGTTCGAAGCCTTATCGAACATCTGAACCATTGTTTTTCATCATCAAAACAATTTCGAACCATGGTTGAAGATGCAATCCCTTAAAACAACCACATTTTTAAATGGCCCATGTTTTACCAGCCGTTATTCGTCACTTAAGAGAGATGTAATCCAATGTCCGATCCTGATAATTTCTTCATGACAAACGGAATGCTCCATCGGATAGCTATGCCACGCCACCGAATAGCCAAGTGATTGCAGCGTATTGTGTGCATTCTCTCCCAATGTATAGGGTACAACAGGATCGTTCACACCGTGTGCCATAAAGATGGGTGTTTTTAGTGTTTCCGGGCGCATCTCTTTTTCAACCGTTTCAGCCAATGGAAGATAGCAGGAAAGCGCAATGATTCCGGCCAGTGCTTCGCCCTGACGAAGCCCTACATGCATTGCCATCGCGCCACCTTGAGAAAAACCAGCCAAAATAATCCGGCTTGAGGGGATGCCGTGCATCTCCTCCCGATCAATCAACATCTGAACCATGCGTGCAGATTCAATCACACCGTGTGCATCCTGCTCATAACCAATATCAGTGTGTTTAATATCATACCATGCAGGCATGATATAACCGCCATTCACAGACACCGGTATAGAAGGCGCATGCGGAAATACAAAACGTATATCCAGATCATCCGGCAGGCCTAATTGAGGTACAACTGGCTCAAAATCATGCCCATCCGCACCCAGACCATGCAACCAGATGATGGTCACGGATGGACTCGAGCCTGTTTGCAATTCTACGGTAGGTAATAGTCGCGTTTTCATGACTGAATCATGCCATGAAGTTCAGCCAACCCCAAACAGGCACGCTTTTTGCTCATAAATTATTTTTATATCATGTAATACGACTGGCTTTGACACCATCTATCGCATACGCTTTACTCATTCATATCCGTAAAAGGGGGAAAGGGAGTACATGAACATCGAATGTGAACTGGCTCAAGAAGACCCAATTGAATTGCTATCAAAAGCCTGCAACCGTATTCATGAATCACTTGAAATCCCCTCTATCATGCGTGCTACCGTTTCTTCAGCACTTGATCTAGTCGACGCCAAAATTGGCGCTACAGGCCTTTTGATCAATGGAAAAATGGCTTTTTCGGAATGTTTTAGCGATGGCCAATGGGTGCATCTGCAACATAGATTTAATGCTGAAGATGGGGTCGTCGGCCATATTATTAAACACGGGCGTCCTTATCTGAGTAATGATCTCTCTCAAGAGCCCCGTATCCCCCCTGAAATTGATGCGGAACTTGGCGGCCTGCATCAACTCATTGCCATCCCTATTTGTGGCAGACAGGACGGGCTAATCGGTTGCCTGCTTGTATTCAACAAAAACAATGACGCTTTCACAAATTCGGACCAAACCACACTTGAACATTTAGCATCTATCACATCCACCGCCATTGATAATGCTATCCAGATTTCTGAAAGCAAAACGATTGAAGAAGACCTTCAAAAATCCGTCGCCACTTATCGAACACTTGTGGAGCAAATTCCGGCTATTACCTATATCGCCACACTGGATCGAAGCAGAATCCTCTTTGTCAGCCCTCAGGTTAAATCAATTTTAGGCTATTCACAGGATGATTTTCTCTCCAAACCCGAAATGTGGCAAAAACAAATCCATCCGGAAGATCGCAAACGTGTTTTGTCCGAGGTTCATCACAGTTATACAACGGGTGGATCCTTTCATTCAGAATATCGTATTTCCAGTCGTAGCGGTGCTCAACTGTGGTTCAAAGATGCAGCAGCAATCGTTCGGGATAACGACCATGCTCTTTATTTACAAGGCGTGATGTATGACATCACTGAACGCAAACAATTTGAAGAAACGCTGGTCAAAATGGCTCATTTTGACAATTTGACCGGACTGGCCAATCGAGCGCTGTTTCATGATCGCCTAAATCAGGCAATTGCACAGGCAAAACGTCAAAAGCAGAAATTTGCCATTTTGTATCTTGATCTTGATGGTTTCAAAAAAATCAATGACAACTTGGGACACAAAGTCGGTGATGAAATATTGGCTGAAACTGCACATCGGATGCAACAAAGCGTTCGTGAAACGGATACTGTCGCTAGAATGGGTGGTGATGAATTTACCATTATTTTGAACAATGTAACTTCGCATGATGATATTTCGCGAGTTACAGAAAAGATTTTAAAAAACATCTCCAAACCTTACAAACAAGCAGGCGCTAAAAATCACCTCAGCATCAGCATTGGTGTCTCGATTTATCCAGATAATGCCTCGCAAAGAGATGCACTGATTACTGCTGCAGATAATGCGATGTATCACGCCAAAAACCATGGGAGAAATCAGTGTTATATTAGCGAAGAATAGTAAATAATTTATCTAACCTATGCGCTCCCATAAAACTAAAAAAATCTTATTTGTTGCGGTTATACATCTGAAGAAGCTGAGATTCCATCCGTGTATCCAAGGATTTTTCACTGGATGCCTGACGTGCCTCTGATGAAATAGAAACCTGATCTTTTCCGCCCAGATTTCCACTCTTCTCAGCAAGCTGCTGAGGTGCACTACGGGTACTCTGCTGAAGCAGTCGATTGATAAACCCATCAGTTGGATGAACGGTCAATGCCACACACATCTCCTTCTCGAAAAAACTTGGAAAACCCTGAAAACAAAAAACAGAAATTTTCCTACAGTTACATTCATCGGATACAAAAAGTCCGACTTTAGGGCTGATGTAATCTTTTTTGCTAAAACCAAAGCTGCTTTTTTTCCTTTACCGAGATGAATAAATGCAACCCTGGTCATTTAGCCAAAAATCTATGATTCATGCCTTTCATTTCATGAAAAGCTGCATAGCATTACGTCCAGTGATGGAAAAACAGCAGCACATTCATATTCTAGGCATCTGTGGCACAGCCATGGCAGCCATTGCGAATCTTGCAAAAGCGAAAGGTTTTTTTGTCACAGGCTCCGATTCCGGCATTTATCCACCGATGTCTGATTATCTGGCCTCGCTGTCCATTCCCATCCAGGCATTCAGTGAATCAAACCTGACGCCTGCGCCTGATTTATGTGTGATCGGTAATGCCATGAGCCGTGGCAATGTGGAGGTGGAAGCGATTCTGAATCAAGGGCTATCCTACTGCTCTGGCCCTGAATTTGTTGGCAATCATATTCTACCCAATCGCCATGCCATTGTTGCAACCGGCACACACGGAAAAACATCAACCGCCAGTATCATGGCACATCTGCTTGAAGTGGCCGGAGCTGCCGATCATCAAGGCCCCGGTTTTCTGATTGGTGGTATCCCGGAAAACTTTGATGGTGGCGCAAGACTGGGTGAAGGTGAATATTTTATACTCGAAGGTGATGAATACGATACAGCCTTTTTTGATAAACGGTCAAAGTTTCTGCACTACCACGCCAAAACACTGATTTTGAATAATCTCGAATATGATCATGCAGATATCTTCCCTGATCTTGATGCAATTAAAACACAGTTTTCCCATCTGCTGCGCACCGTGCCTGCCAATGGAAATATCATTGCCAATGCCGACGATGCCAACATCACCGATATGCTTAAAAAAGGTTGCTGGACCCCCATCACCACCTTTGCCCAATATGGGCAGGCAACCGCCGAATGGCAGTGGCAAGCAACTGCCAAAGATGGTTCAGCATTCAAACTCTATCATCATGAAATCTGTGTGATTGAAGTTACATGGGGAATGCTCGGGATTCACAATGTCGCCAATGCCTGCGCCGTAGCTGCCGCCGCCACACTGCTTGGCATTCTGCCTGACACCATCAAAGCAGCCTTTAAATCCTTTGCAGGCATTCGCCGCCGTATGACACTGATTGGTGAAGCCAAAGGTATCAGAATTTTTGATGATTTTGCACATCACCCCACCGCCATTAAAGGCGTGGTTTCAGCTGCCAAAGCCGCCATGAAATCAACCGGAAAACTCTGGGTGATTGTCGAACCTCGTTCCAACACCATGCGCACAAAGATTCATCAGAATCGCCTGCCTCTCTGCTTTGATGATGCTGATCAAGTGATTTTTGTGCCACCCTCAGATCACAACCTTCAAGCGGATGAACTGCTAAACATCGATCTGGTATGTAAAAGCATCGGTGAATATGCACAGGTATTGCCTGATACAACGACCATCATCCATCATCTTGCAACCCACGCTCAACAAGGTGATGACATTTTAATCCTCTCCAACGGTGGTTTTGATGGTATCCACCAAAAGCTGCTACAAAGACTTCAATAACTTTAAAACTGTGTTAACCTATCTCTGCTAGAGGGAGGAGAGGTTTTCATAAACACGTTTAACCTATTCTGGATACTTAATCGTTATTCGTATTTCGCTTTTTACAAGCAGCCTTATTCCTTTAATATTTTAACATTATCAAAAAGGGAGAAAGTATGAATTGGTATTTTGAAGTTCTAAAAAAATATGCGGTGTTTAGCGGCAGAGCAAGACGGAAAGAATATTGGTTTTTTGCGTTATTTAACCTTATCATAACTATTATTATTGCTGTTATTGATAATGTCATCGGCACCTTTGATGCCCAGACTGGTATCGGGATATTGGGAATCATTTATGCATTAGCTGTTTTGCTTCCAGCTATTGCTGTCACGGTCCGAAGGTTTCATGATATAGGGCGAAGTGGTTGGTGGCTCCTTATTATATTCATCCCCCTCATCGGTGCTATTGTTCTTTTGGTCTTTGCTGTGCTTGATAGTAAACCCGATGAAAATCAATATGGTCCTAATCCAAAAATAGAATCAGCATAACTTTACGTAACAAGACAATTGAACCCGGTTTGCCAAAAGCTGTTTCACATGATGACTTTGGCAGCCGGTGTTCTTGTTTTTTTATTCCACACTCAACTGGCTCATAACACCCATCAAAAGCTGTCACAAAAACTTCAGCAAATTCTCTAACTGCTGTAATTTGTTTTAAGCTGCTCGTCCGCAAGCCATGTGATAAGTTTTTCCTGAGAGCCATGAGAGCCTGCCTGTTGCATCGCAAACATTTCGAGCTCTCTGTCCTGCAATATCAACACCGCCACATCGTACATATCCTGCTGCCCACCTGACATACATTTACTGGTAATAAAATCATTAACAGAAGCGATTCTCATGCCCAGCTTCTCCAGCACATCATCAAGCTGAACGCCTTTATTCTTAGCAGACAAAACCTGAAATCTAATGCCGTCACATTCTCCCAAAATCACCCAGGGTAAAGGTTCAAAGACATCACCGGTAAGAATTTTTGCCTCAATGCCCCGCTGTTTCAACAGCTCGACCACTTTCTCAGGTTTAAGATCCGTGGCCATATCGACATCACAAACAAACCGCTCAATGCCATGCATCGCTCCACAAATACCACCGATCACAACGCCATACGGTTCCAAAACCTTAGTTAACTTTTGAGCCACACCCACCAGACCCTTCACACCCAGGCTCTCCATATCATTCAACCGCAGTAGCCGTTGATAATGGATGCCATTGGAGATCACCCATGTTGCATCCCGATTTTTCACTTTGGTCTTTTCAAGCCTGACCAGTTCCATCTCCGCGAATTTTTGCACATTGTCATGTACCCGCCGATATGGCCTCCCAATATCTTTCGCCAATTGATAAATCGTCACTGGCTCCTGCCGCTCCGCCTGCGCCAGTAACTCCGTCTGCTTGCGGGTCAATCTCGTTTTTGTCATATATGACATATTGAGAGGAAAAAGTGTTTTGTCAATCATTCAGACGCATTCAAATAGCAGTGATGCCCTGCTTCCTAAGCGATTGAAAGCGACCATCCTCTTAACGGACCAGTTTTACACGCTATTCTACTTCAACCTATTGTGTGTAAAACCGTCAGGCTTTACAAAATATTATGTTTCAATAAGAGGAAAATTATGCGCATCATTAAAATAACAACGCTAGGTTTATTGCTAACTTACTTACTGGGCTGTGCGTCAATGAATACACCATCTCCCTCTTTAATTACTGAAATACCCGTGGTTACGATAGGTGATACAAACCACCCACCTGAAAGACACATTGTTTTCATTCCCGCAAATATAGAATTCCCAATTAATTTCTCAGTCAAAGGCAACGTATTCAATAAAGTAGTATCCTCAAAAGTCATGGTCAGCTTCAAAGATGATATATACCTGTATAAGTATTGGGCCAGCCTTGATGGTAAAACATGGGTCAACTCCCATAAACTTCTCAATGTAGAGCCATCGGGAGGCTTTGATGCATCCGGTGGAAAGATCGAGGCCAGGTTGGATTTCTCCAAATGAAACATAACAATTGGTTTAAAATCACAGAACTGGAAGCACTGCCCGAACGCTACAAAAAGCACAGTGCTGCTTCACGCTCGACTTGCCCAAAACGTTAGACTGGAATACTGAGGCTAAATTACAGGAGGAAAAATCAAGCCCCTGAGAAATACATAACTCTGAACTGCTGTGTATCCATGACACCAATATTAGCGCTGCAAATTCCGACGATCATCTTCGTAATCTGCCAGTCGATTATGCAAATCTTCCAACGCCTGTTGCGTCTTGACCAACTCATCCATCAAATGATCCGCTGTTGGTGGCGTCCGTAACTCACGCAGGCTTTCCTGCTTGGCCTCTTCCAGATTATTCAATACCACTGCAATAAACAGATTGATAATCACAAAGGTTCCCATTACCACGAAAGATACAAAATAAATCCAGCTCAGCGGATGCATCTCCATAGCTGTATACATGACATCGGTCCAGTCTTCGAGCGTGACAATACGAAACAGCGTTAACAACGAAACACCGAGATTTCCCCAATGCACAGGATCATGGATATGAAACAACTGCTGTCCGGCCACTGCATAAATATAAAAAATCACACCCATCAACAGCATGATATTCCCCATACTGGGAATAGAGCGCATCAAGGTCGCAACAATCAGACGCAACTCGGGAATGGCCGAAATCAGACGCAATACCCGCAGCAAACGCGCTGTACGTGCGACCATGGCAAAGTTGCCAGTGCTCGGTATCAGCGCCAGAATAATGATGGAAAAATCAAACAGATTCCAACCATCGTTAAAATACAATTTCAAACGCGGAGCCACCGCATACATCTTCAGAGCCGCTTCAACAATGAAAATACCCAGCACAATATGATTCCCCCAATAAAGAAACGCTTCATATGTTTGGAGAAAATCTTCGGAGGTTTCCAAACCAATCAATACAGCACTGAAAAGAATCACCGCAATAATGAAATACTCGAACCAACGGTGTTCGATAATTTGTTGAACTTTGGCCTGCATTGAAATCATCCTGTAAACAAAAGGTCGCCAACCGACAAACGGCAAAAGCCGCGGCAGTGTATAAATCATCTTCTTACATGCAAGCACTACAACCCAACTACAGATAGCCAATGAATTTCTATCCATGTGTGTAGAGGGTTCCTCATATCTGCCTTCGCCGCTATGCTTCCGGGCCATGCGCTATTCACGATTTTTTGCCCCTACGCTCCGTGATGATCCGGCTGATGCCGAGGTCATCTCACATAAGCTTTTATTAAGAGCTGGTTACATCCGCCGTGTCACCTCCGGTGTGTACGATTTTTTGCCCATGGGCCTGCGTGTACTGCGCAAAATCGAGAATATAGTACGCGAAGAGATGAACCGTGCTGGCGCACAGGAATTGCTGATGCCGATGGTGCAACCCGGTGGACTTTGGAAAAAATCTGGTCGTTGGGAAAAATATGGCCCGGAACTGCTTCGCATCACAGATCGCCATCAACACGAATCATGCCTTGGCCCAACCCATGAAGAAGTGATCTGTGATTTGGTGTCTCGCGAACTTCGCTCCTACAAACAGTTGCCTATGAACCTTTATCAGATTCAATCCAAGTTCCGTGATGAAATTCGCCCACGTTTCGGGCTGATGCGTGGCCGTGAGTTTGTTATGAAAGATGCCTATTCCTTCCATGCGGATGAAGCATGTCTGGCTGCCGAATACCAGAATATGTTTGCAACCTACAACCGTATTTTTACACGCCTGGGACTTAAATTCCGGCCTGTTGAAGCCGATACAGGCTCGATTGGTGGCAGTGCAAGCCATGAATTTCATGTTCTGGCTGAATCGGGTGAAGATCTGATTGCACACTGTTCGAAATGTGATTATGCCGCCAATGTGGAAATGGCCAAATCCAAACGTGATGTTCCAACAGGAAAAACCACAGCATTAACAGATGTAGAGACACCGAATGTGACATCCGCTGAAGATGTTGCTGCATTTTTCAATACCGATACAGCTCAACTTGTGAAAACACTGGTTTACCACGTCTCCGGTGGCCCTGAAGATGGCAATATTGTTGCTGCCTGTGTGCGTGGTGATGATCAATTGCAGGAGATCAAACTAATCCGTGCCCTGAACGCGACAGGCATAGAAATGGCTTCCGATGAAGCGATTAAATCCGTAGGTGGTATTGCCGGATTTGTCGGCCCGGTCGCTTTAAACTGTAAACTTCTATTTGACGATACACTAAAAAATTCCACTGGCCTGATTGCCGGCGCTAATAAAAATGACACCCACCTCTCAGGCCTCGACATAAGCCGCGACCTGTCCTCGGCTGAATTTTCAGACCTGCGTGAAACCCGCACCGGAGACACATGTCCAAAGTGTGATGGCACAATCGAGCTTTCACGTGGTATCGAAGTGGGCCACATCTTTGCACTTGGAACCTGTTATTCTGAACCGATGGAAGTTCAGTTCCAGAATCAGGAAGGTAAACGCACCACCGCCACCATGGGTTGTTATGGCATTGGTGTATCGCGCCTCGTCGCCGCAGTGGTTGAACAGTGCAACGATGAAAATGGCATCGCATGGCCAGCACATCTGGCACCTTTTCAGGTTGCAATTATCACGATGGGCAAGAGTGATTCCGGTCTGGAAGCATCAGAAAAGATATACCATGAGTTACAGGATGCAGGCATTGAAGTGCTCTGGGATGATCGCAAGGAACGTCCGGGTGTGAAATTCAAAGATGCTGAACTGATGGGCCTTCCTGTGCATGTTGTAGTGGGTGACCGTGGCCTTGAAAAGGGCGTGGTTGAAATTCGTCCACGTGGCGATGAAAAAACAGAGATTGCAGTCGATACAGTACTCAGTTCTGTTCAATCACTTCTTAGCGGGAGCCACACCTGAAAAGACGTATTGCTGACTATTTAAACGGTGCTTCTGCCAAAGGCGTGCTGGCCGGTGTTCTGATTGCCGGTTTTGCTATTTCATTGCCTTTCTGGATCATGAGCAGCCCGGAAAAGAAACAATATCTGGTGCAAACGACAACAGCCAAAATGATCGTAGAAAAAAGCACGGGTTCGCTCGACATCAAACAGGAAGAAAAAAATGAGCTGCGGGAAATGCTCAAACCTGTTGCAGTCCCTAAATCGCCCAACTTTGAACAGGATATTTGGATCAAAGATATTCGCTACCTGATTAAAAAATGGGTTCCTGATGAAACCGAAGCCGAAACCATTGCGCGCTGGGTTTATCTTTACAGCGTCCGTTTTGAACTATCACCTGAATTGGTACTGGGTGTGATTGCGGTTGAGTCCCGGTTTGATCATTTTGCCGTGAGTAACGTAGGCGCACGTGGCCTGATGCAAGTGATGCCATTCTGGAAAAAAGAACTTGGCACATCGACAGATAATCTTTTCGAAATTGAAACCAATGTACGTTACGGATGCGCCATTCTTCGCCACTACCTGAAACGTTACAAAAAGGTGGACCGGGCACTTGCAGCTTACAACGGTTCACTGGGCCGCAGTAAGTACCCCAATAAAGTTTTTGTTCAAATGCGTCGATTCAAAGCAACAAAAGAAGATAGCATGATGAAAAAAAGTTAGGAAGATGCTTGTTAATAAACACATCTTCTCTTTCCAGCCATGATTATTTAATCAGACCCACCAAACACAATCGATAAGATATCCTGCTGATTTAGCATGACGTTATTTTGATACTTTTCTTTTTCCATCAGAGGGAAGCAGAGGAAGCTTTCCCTCTATTCCCGTCCCTTCAGGGGGTAAAAATACCGGATCAGCGCCATGCTCGCTCGCTAGCATTTCAGGCGGCATTACCTTTTCCACATTTGCCATTTCGTCAGGCTGCATAGTCATGGCATCAACCGTGGGTGTCATTTCATCCATATCAATCGGCAATTCATTTGATCCCGGATCAGGAAAATCAGAAGTTTCTATTACACTCGTCTCATCTATAACAGTTGACACATCATTCTCTTCTGGCGCAATGGGCATCACCAATTCACTGCTATATTCAGGCGCCACAGAAATATCCGGTTCGCCCTGACTCTCTATATATTTAGGCTCTACAGCCTCTAACATATCCAGATAAAGACTAACTTCCTTACCATGATCATCAATGATCACTGTACCAGGAAGAATTTCATAAACATGCACCTCTGGATAAATTTCATCCTTTACCTGGTAGCTCTTTTCCTCCCCACTACCTTCCAACAAAAGCACAGCAGACAACTTGCCACCCGTTTCATTTATTGCGAGCAGCTTTATCTGTAAATCACTTTCACCATTAAGTATCTCAATAGATTCAGGTGACAGCGTATGCGTGGCTGTAACGGCGTATGGGTCTAAAGTAATACTGGAGATATCAGGTACATCGACTTCTTCCCGTTTATTAAAAGCTTCCTGATCAGAAACTTGAAGAGATGCAACATCTGGCTGCTCGCTTCTAAAAGAAAGAAACAGGGTCAAACTGCCAGCAAACAAAACAGTAAAAATTAAAATATTCCGCATCTTGTGACCTTTAACAAATAATCATAGATAAAATAACAACCCATCGCCTTTCATGCAGCTTGATGCAAACGTATCGTTTCACTGTCTCTGAGCATCACTTCGTTACCTCCGGGCATGGCTTCAGCACCGTTAGGCATAGCCTCACCACCTTTAAGTATGGCCTCACCACCTTTAGGTATGGCTTCACCACCTTCAGGCATGGCCTCATCAATACCTTTTAACATCTCTCGACCCTCATCAGTAACCTCATTCTTCTGCGCAACTTGCCCCATACGCTTCGCCTCTTCTATCAAACGCAATGCTTCCTGCCCTATACCCGACGACTCTTCTTTCTGAACCTCCAAAGGTGAGACATCCGTTCCTGTAACTTCAAGTTCTGTCACAATACCAGAGTCATCGGGGATCGGAGGTGCCTCAGCAGTATAGTTTCGTCTCGAACTCATCTCTGGTGGCAATGTTTCCGAATACCCATTTTTTTCTATCAATGGTAAATTCTCAACAACTTGCTCTGTGAACACCTCACTACCATTGCTCGCTTCCGAGTCATTTAAAGGCGCAATGCCCTCTTCTGATTCACGATTGACCCACTCAGAAACGTCCAATTGAAGACGTGTTTTTTTACCATGGTTATTGATAACCACACTGTCAGGAAAAATTTCATGAATCATAACCAGCGGATAGATTTCATCCCCCGCTTGAAAGCTTTTTTTCCTTCCTTCCTGTTCAAGCCACAAAGTAGCCGAAAGTATTTTTTCATTTTCGCGAATCGAAACCAATTGAACTCTCAAATCAGTTTCCGGCAAAGGTGATTCCACTGCCTCTGGAGTAGCATGATGAATAACTACTTTAGACTGGTTTGAAACAGCATTCATTTCAGACTTATCAGTCTGCGCCATACCCGCCATCTCTTTAGCAGTTTCCGGTAACAGTATGCTTTTTGGCGAATCACCTCTGACATAAACAAAAAAGCTCAATGCCACCACAAACAGACTTCCCAAAATCACAACACTGCGCAACCTGGCCTCCCCTCTGACGCCAATGTAACCATTGATTTCAGGCACATTGTCAAGCCAGCATAAACTTATTCAATAACTGTCGCATCAATCACAATTCCAGACATATCCACTTCTAACGCATAGAAACAGTCTCTATCCGGCGTTGGCGCATTATATTCATTTTCCGGGCAACCATCGATCACATACAATGTGTTTCCACTCGGCATAACAGATGACTTATGTTTCACCATCTCAATACCCGGTGTTTTGATTATATCTGCAAATTTTTCACTGATATAACCCTTCGCAATATCACTCCGTGATGCTACTTGAGACATACACCCGGCCAGTAATAACAGCACCGTCAAAGAGAAAACACAACACTGTCTCACTGCCTGATCTGCTGATCAAGAACCGATACTGGAACTGCCGGTATAAGCGCCCCTGCTGTTATAAAAACAGCGGGTACCATGCCAGGAACATTTAATACTTCTCTCCACATTCCGTCCAGATTGATCTGAAAAGTATCATGTACGCCAGAAACAGCATTGACGCCCGGTATCAGGTTCAAAGCCTTTGACAGTAAACTTCCTTCCCGCGCAGTCAGCCAGTATTGCCAGTCTGATGGCTTAGGAACAGGATTTCCCTGAGTACCAATATTATTACGCCCGATATTAGGCACTTGTGTATCGCCTTTTCTCACGGCATCTCCTCCGGCATTGGCATCAACATCATATCCAACAATTGAAGTGTATATATGCTCCATTGCAATTCCCACACCAACAAACAACATGCTCTGCACAATGCTCTCAAAATTTCCGCCATTTGCCGAATTGCCAGCTCCTCCCGCAACCATTCGAGTCAAATCCGCAGGAGCACCTAACTGAGCACCTCCCCACGATATTCCTCCGGCAACAGCACCTGCAATAGCCCCGGTTCTGGCACCTGCCAATCCTGCCCGCCAAATCTGACTACTATTTGCCCCGGCCAAGGTCGCCCCTGTAGCACCTCCGACAAATCCCGCAGCAGCACCCGCTATCGCACCCGTTGCAACGCTGCCGATGAAGCCGCCACCAAGGAAGCCGGCACCAAGTGCGCCCGCAACTGCACCATAAGTCACCGCTGCCGCTGCAATGATCACGGCCACAACTACCACCTGCTTCACGGCTTTCCATAAGTTCTTAAGACTCCAGTGACCTGTCGGGTCTGTATAAGCCAGTGGATTATTGTTCACATAGCTGTATCGGTTATAACTCTGCATATCGGCAGCATCAGGAACGATACTATCCGGGCTGATAAATCGTCCCAGCACTGGATCATAAAGCCTTGCATTCATGTTGATCAGGCCTGTAGATGCATCCATCTCATGGCCGGTATAACCCCGCGAGGTATGGGAAGACACCACATTGCCTGCTGTCCCGTTGGACTGACGAGGCTTGCCAAACGCATCATAACTCAAGCGTTCCAGCACTGCGCCATTGCTACCCGTGATCACGCTGATCGAACCCAGATGATCAGTATGCATATATTTCGTCTCTGCACGTCCATTTACATCTTCAACCGCAGCAACCAGTTTACCACTTGCATGGATATAGTTTGTACGCTTCGTCACAGCACCCATCACTGTCCGCTCATAGAGTTTGCCAATATAAATCGTGCTACTATTCGGTGTCGTTTTACTGATACGCTGATGATTCGCATCGTAGCCAAAACCGGTATACCCCTGCGCTGTAGTGATACCTAAGGGTTTGTTAAATGATGTCCAGGCATACGTACGTCCACTACCGGAAGTCATATTGCCATTGGCATCATAGGCATAACTGTTGACTCCGGCCGTACGCACAGCATGTGGTTTCGCGGCAGGGTTATATGTATAATTGCCAACATCCGATTTGTACGTGATATTACCCAAAGCATCATAACGGAAGCTCTGCGGTGTTGGCCCTGATGCGGAGATAAGCCGATTCAGCACATCATAACCAAACCATTCATCCAGGCCCGTTTGATAATCAATGCGGCGTGTCAGATTACCTAAAGCATCATAGTAATAGTTATTCGTCTGAATATTTACACCGGCTCTGCTGGTGCGAATTGTATTCAGTGTGCCGCGATTCACATCATAACCCCGGCTTGTTACCACACCATTGCCAAACGTTTCGCTGACCAGACGACCACCCGCATCCGCACTGTTGGCCGTCCAGAAAACAGCCCCTGTCGCTGCATTTTTAATCTGGTGAAGATAACTGTAAGCCTTATAGACACGCTGTACACGCAGACCCGTCGGGTAAGTGATCATACTGACCCGTCCAACACCATCATAACTGGTACGTACCGTATAGATGCCACCATTCACCTGTGTGGTTAATGCAGCCAGTCGTCCATACAAGTCATAAGCATACGTCTTCTGACTACCATTGGCCGCTGTTTCATGTGCCAGCTTGCCAATACCCTTATAAGCCGTGTCATACGTCCATCGACTAATACCCTCACGTTCACTTCGCATGACCATACGACCCAACTGGTCATAGGCCATAGTACTCACCTGCCCTTTGGCATCACGCTGGCTGATCAGTTCACCGAAGGCGTTATAGGTGTAGGTCAGATAACCCATATCAGGATCATTCACCCAAATTTTCCGACCCCGCATATCGTAACCTATCGTTGTGACTACACCGCCAGCCCGTGTCTGGATCAGATTGCCAAACTGATCGTAACCATACACCGTCCAACCATTAGCAGGATCAATTGTATAGAGTACTTTCCCTAGGCTGTTTTTGTAAATTTTCTTGACCTGACCCTTAGCATTGGTGATATACGTCCACCGCCCAACATAGGCTGTCCGTGAAACGGAACCGTCTGCTTCCCATACCGTGACCGGGCGTCCGAACGGATCATAAGCATAGCGAGTCATTTTACCTGTCCAACTCACATATGGCGTTGTTTGGTAAGCAACACGTCCCAAACGATCATACGCCGTATACTGATAAACGGTCCGACCATTAAAATTAGCACTCTGATTCAGTCGTTCTCGACCATAGGAGTCAAAATAGGTGATTTGCGGCGGTTGAGCCGTGGTATCCTTTCGCACCCACAGCCTCCAATAACCTGCACTACCCGAAACCTCCGTATTGTAGGTGATATTGGTACGCGTACCGTCAGCACGAAGCTCGCTGGTATTCCTGCCAAAACCGTCATAGTACCAGCGTGTTGTCAGACCATTCGGTCCGCTTAGAGCCGTCTTAACAGCCCAGCGTCGATCCCAGCTATAACGTTCGGTATGACCCAATGCATTGCTATTGGAAAGTGGAAACAGCCCCCAGCCATCATAGGCTGTACGTGTTGTCCGTGCGACAACACCCGCACCGCTTACTGTTGTTGCAATACGATTACCATGCCAGTCATAACTATGCGTCATGGTTTGCGTCAGTGTCGGGCGCGTCGGTTCAACCGTCTCTTTAAATACCTCATTGTACCAGTTGTAGGCAAAGTCACTGATGCGAACCTGTGTTGCCTGACCAGGTCCTGCCTTGTATACCATCGCCCGTGTTAGTCGACCCAGGAACCAGCGATTTGTATCATTGCTGTAGGTGTTACGAACCCATGTGCGATAACCATCACTCGTGGATGTATCCACACCGTAAGCATTACCAAAATTATCGTAATAGTTTCTTATTGTCGTTTGAATGCCAAAGCGACCATCCACCTCATAGTTGTAGGTTACAGTCTGGTAAACATATGGAAAATGCCTTCGATAAGCACCATTGAGAGGGTCATATTGTTTTGCCAGCCACGTTGTTCTTGAAATATTGATGAGTAGCCCATTGGATTGTCTGGTGACCGAATAATAAGGACGTCCCTGATAAATTAGATCCTGATGATAATAGATCATATTTGATATGCCGGACTGCTCATCAACCGAAGTAACACTCCTGAAACCACGAAACTCTTTGCTCGTCCTGTCAAACAGCCCCCCACTATACGAATAACGGGTTGAACGATATTCACCAGCAACAATACCCGAGCGAGTCATGCGGGACACAACCCATGTGTTATAGGGAATCCGTGAACCCGTTGTATACCGTGACGAAGTGTAATAAACATTTGATATCGCACCTGCCGGTTCTGAAACGCGCGTCAGCAACGGCGTTTGAAACAAACTGCTGGCCCATTGCAGGGAATTAGCCCGGTATGGGTCATTGGTGACCCGATCAACCAGACCATCTCCATTCATATCAATTAACTGCCGATAGCTGCCCACACTGTTATTGTTGATAACATAGCTACCCCAACTCGGATGACCTTTCGGGTCATGCCAGAGGATGGGCGTAGCATTAAAACCACTGCCTGTATTCAAAAATATCTGCAATGAATTAACCCGGTATGGGTCGTTGGTAACACGATCCAGCCGCCCATCGCCATTCATATCCATCAACTGCCGGTAGCCACCCACACTGTTATTATTGGTAACATAACTCTGCCAACTCGGGTGCCCTTTCGGATCATGCCAAAGGGTTGGCGTGCTACTGAAACCACTACCTGTGTTTAAAAACACCTGTAGAGAACTGGCTCGATATGGATCGTTGGTAACCCGGTCAACCAGACCATCACCATTTATATCCATCAACTGCCGGTAGCCACCCACGCTGTTGTTGTTGGTAACATAACTCTGCCAATTCGGATGCCCTTTCGGATCATGCCAAAGGATTGGTGTGCTGCTGAAACCTCTGCCTGTATTCAGAAATACTTGTAGAGAACTGACTCGATATGGATCGTTGGTAACCCGGTCAACCAGACCATCGCCATTCATATCCATCAACTGCCGGTAGCCACCCACGCTGTTGTTGTTGGTAACATAACTCTGCCAACTGGGGTGACCTTTTGGATCATGCCAGATAATGGCTGTACTACTAAACCCCCTCCCCGTATTCAGAAACACCTGTAAAGAACTGGCTCGATATGGATCATTCGTGACCCGGTCAACCAGGCCATCACCATTCATATCAATTAACTGCCGATAGCCACCCACACTGTTGTTATTACTAACGTAACTCTGCCAACTCGGGTGACCTTTTGGATCATGCCAGATAATGGGCGTACTATTGAAACCTCTACCCGTATTCAGAAATACCTGTAACGAGCTGGCCCGGTATGGATCGTTGGTAACACGATCCGGAAGACCATCTCCGTTCATATCAACTAACTGCCGATAGCCACCCACACTATTATTATTACTAATATAACCAGCCCAACTGGGATGACCTTTTGGGTCATTCCATGTTGTCGGTACAGACCTGAAAGCCGTAGAACTTACTCTGGTTGAATTATATCCAAATGTTGTAACTTTTGGTTTTACGCCAGCTATAACAGAGTGCTGAATTGACTGAGATAATAGACTGAGCTGCGTTGTATCTTTAGCTAAGGATGTATAGAGAAACTCCTGATGATGTGACCAGGCCCCATTCGCCAATGTTCTAATTCGGCGCAAACGAACTGCTGTGCGTTGATTGTAACCCGACCTGTAACTGGTTTGAATATCCCTGCGCAACTCATAATAGAAGTAGACATGGTTATTGGGCGCATAATCAATACGAGCCAGACGATGTCCATAAGCATCATTATAATAAAAATAGTTAATGGTTTTACCACGCGCATTGGCAACGTAACTCAAATTCCAGCTAAACGATTGTACCGCTCCCGCAGGCCACCGGGAGTTCTGGCGATAACCATCCCAGCCAAAATAGTATCTTGTACCTTTTTTATCTTGTACCAGCCAATAGGTACTGCCTTTGCTGATCTTTAAAAAAGCACCCTCACTGCGCACTCGATACTGGTTACCGCCAACATGCACCAACGTCTGCGCCGCACCATTCATAATCAACACAAATGTGTCTGCATCGGTATATGTCGGTTTTCCCTTCTTGGTACTGCGTTCGATACGGGATAGATTCATATCCCAACCCTGCCCATAAAGACCATTCTTCAGGCCGGATGAATAATGAAGCGTTAAATCAGGCTGCACACCCGTCACGCCTGGCGCAACTGCAATGGGAACTGAATAATTAAATGAGCCCGCATAGGTCTGCACATCGCTACGACCCACGCTCGTATCTACGGCTGCATAAGTTGAAAATGAGAAAAAAAATAAGAAAACTGTAATAATAGAGTGTAAAACTATACGCATGGAACCCCTCCCATAAAATAGCCGAACAAATAATTATCTTCGACATACCCCTCACATTTCTAAACGTATAAAAATGGATGATCGCCATACCATATTATTAAATATATTTTTGTAAATCCCGCAAAAAGGGGATGGTCTTTATAAACCACAAAAGATAACAAAACAGGTGACATTCAATTTTTGTATTCGATTTAGTATGTTGCTGGGCTTGAGCAACGTCTCCCTGGAAACTGGAAAGGATAGCCTTAAAGGGATCAATATTCCTGTTATGCAGTGATTCATTACAAATTCAGGCTTCTAACAACTACAATCTGCAAACAAGGCATCTGGCCCTGTTTATGCTTCTTAATTTTACATGAGTATTAAAAGTTCACTCTCATGGGGAATACGCAAGGCCAAAGCTTTTTTGTCCGCCTTATCCATGGCAACCCTTGGCTGGTTTATTTTTGGTAAGTTAACACTAAGATTATTTCGCAGTAAAAATCGTACCGTTATTGTGCCTGAAGATGCGTACAAACGTAAACACAACAATTCTCTTTGATAAAATTCATCACATCACCACCGCCCATCAGACACACCAAGTATCCTTTCAGCTTCCAGAACCTGCCGCTAACCGCATAACTTTATTAAACATTTCAGCCGTTAGTCGTTTTGTCTGTGTATTGTATCGAGAGCAATGATAGGAATCATAAAGCATTCGCCCATCCGGCAATTCATGGACAGCGCCATGCCCGAATTTTAACGCACCAAGCTTTAGATTATAAACACGGAGTATCGCCTGATGCGCAATCAGCCCCAAAGCAAACAGGTTACAATTTTCAGGCAGTTGCTTGATTTCACTGGCAAGAAAAGCATTACATTCTCTGATTTCAGAAGTTTCAGGTTTGTTTTGAGGCGGCAAACATTTCACTGCATTGGTAATTCGTACCCCATCGAGGCTAAGGTCATCATCAACGTGCTCCGAAACCGGAGAATTTGACAGCCCCAGATCATACAATGTCTGGTAAAGTAAGATGCCCGCATGATCCCCGGTAAATGGACGGCCTGTCCGGTTTGCACCGTGCATGCCCGGAGCCAGACCAACAATGAGTAATCGGGGGTCTTCATCGCCAAAAGCCGGAACAGGTGCTGCAAAATAGTCAGGCCGTTTTGCCTTCACTTCATCAAGAAACCCGGCCAGCCGTGGACATGCCCGGCAAGCAGGGTCAAAAGAAGATAAATTTGTATCAGACACACTGCGCCAGCTTTTCTGCAAAGATTCTTAACGCACGGCCACGATGCGACACGCTCGCCTTTTCTTCCGTATCTGCACCGGCAAAACTTTTATGCAAATCAAGCGAATAAAACAGTGGGTCATAACCAAAACCCTCTGCACCATCCGGCTCAGAAAGGATATAACCATTTACGTTTCCTTCTGCGGTTACAGATGCCTGTCCATCAGGAAAAACCAGGCATAACGAACAAACAAAATGTGCTGTGCGATTTTCAATGCCCTTCATCGCTTCGAGAAGCTTGGCATTATTCTCTGCATCACTGGCATTTTCGCCTGCGTACCGGCTGGAAAAAACACCCGGCGCATCAGCAAGCGCGGCCACACAAAGACCGGAATCATCCGCCAGTGCAGGTAACTTATTGGCAACAGAAAAGGCTTCCGCTTTCTTTTTTGCATTCTCTGCAAAAGTCTCGCCATCTTCAATGACATCAACACATTGCGTTTCTTCAGCTGAAACCACACTGATATTCAACGTAGAAAGAATTTTCTCAATCTCCCTGCGTTTTTTCGCATTATTGCTGGCGATAACAATTTTCACAATCCGACTCTTTTACGCTATCGCTTGGCGGCTTCTAGTTGAAGTCTAGCCAGGTCAGATATGCCCTTATCCGCAAGCATTTTCAACTCCATAAACTGCTCCCAGGCCAGCGGTTTATCTTCGGCTGTTGCCTGCACCTCAATCACACCACCATTCGGTGTCATGACAAAATTAGCATCCATCTGAGCCTGTGAATCTTCAGAATACTGCAAATCCAGAAGTCCCTGATTCTCAACAAATCCACAACTCACTGCCGCGACCTGACCAATCACCGGGTCTTGCGCAAGCAAGCCTTTTTCCAACAATGTATTCACAGCCTGACGCAATGCCACCCAGGCACCGGTAATCGCGGCTGTGCGTGTGCCACCATCGGCCTGTAACACATCACAATCAAGACTGATTGAGCGTGGCCCCAACACATCCAGATCAACCACAGCCCTGAGAGAGCGCCCGATCAAACGTTGAATTTCAACCGTTCGTCCCGTCTGTTTGCCTCGGGATGCCTCACGGCCACCACGTGTATGGGTTGCCCTTGGCAACATACCATATTCAGCTGTGACCCAGCCACGTTCCGTGCCCCGCAAAAAAGGCGGCTGCTTCTCCTCAATACTGGCAGTGCATAATACCCTCGTATGACCAAAACTGATCAAAGCTGATCCCTCAGCATAACGATTAAACTCAGTATCAATGATGACAGGGCGAAGTTCATTCGCCTTACGATCTTCGCGCATAGTGTCCTCTAAATCTGTTTTATTTTTGGGCCAGCCAGGCTTTTAGCTGCGCAGCAGGCATCGCACCACTACGCTTGCGCCCATCACGGGAAATGATGGTCGGTGTGCCATGAATATTCAGGCTTGCTGCCAAAACTGCAATATCAGCCAATGGTGTTTCACAGCCGCCGCCTGTAATGGGTTTACGATCCAACATCACTTGCGTGAGTGCTGTATGTTGATCTTTGGAACACCAGATGGCCTCAGATTTACGTGTTGCATCCGGGTGCAACTGTTTAAGAGGCATCAAAAATGTATAAACCTTCACACCTTTGATATCTTTTAGCGTCTCTTCAAGCTTCAGGCAATAAGGGCAATCCGGATCGGTGAACACAGCCATTTCCGCACCTTTCGGGTCACCTGAAACAATCGCCTTATCCAGAGGCAAAACACCCCAGTCAATCTTATTCATTTGTTCAATGCGTAGTGCTGTTAAATCCTGCTTGGTGCTTGTATCAAAAACATGACCGTTGGCAATCAGATGCCGACCCGTACGATCAACATAAAAGATATTATTCCCGGACTGCACTTCATAAAGTCCGGAGATTGGAGAGCGACGAACTGCATCAATTTTCAGATCTTTAATCTGAGCACGAATCTGTTCTGCAATTTTGGGCGCAACGTTCGGATCATCCGCCGCATACAGCGACATCGGTAAAAACATCAGTACCACTAATAATAAACGCATCATTTTCCCCTTGCTTTTTTTTATGGTCGACATGTTGGATCAGCTATCTTCAGGCTGCAAGTGTAACTTGTCCGCTTCAGTCAATGAAGCCATCCAAATCAAATCACAACCTCTTAACTGTCTGCCATCATCGCCTGTAGGATCATTTCACTCTCGATCTTGTTATTCCAGTTCACTGCACCGGTATGACTCTTACGGATGCGACTGTCTCCACCAATCACCAGCGTTGTTGGCAGACCTCGCACACCCAGCCCTTGCGCCTTCGCCATATCACCTCGCAGCGCAGGAAAATCAATGCCCTGCGAACGGAGAAAAGCTTCAGCATCTTCAATATCCTGATCGAGTGAAACAATGACTATCTGAACATCTTTATTTGCCTTGCTCCACGCCTGCATCTCGGGCATTTCACTGCGGCAGGGTGGGCACCAGCTGGCCCAGAAATGTAAAATAACCGGTTTGCCTTTATAATCTGCCAATGATTTTGTTGTGCCTGAGCCATCCTTCCACTCATATTCTACAGCTGACACGACCGGTACTGCGAACAACAATGCTGCAAATATAATCCCAAGTTTGATTTTCCAATATGGCATGTTTCAGTCCTTCACATATTTATTTTAACAGTGGTCGAATATAATCATCATTTCTTGCAAGGATTTTATTTGGTATTAACCTTCAATCCATGCATCGCATCATATCTCTCATCATGATTACTGCTCTGCTCTCAGTCACCAGCCTGCCATTGATTCCACAGGCGGCTGTATGTCACGGGACTGAGAATAGTGCTGATTGCGCGATATGTCATTCACAGGCAACAAATACTGAGACAAGCCCCACACACGCGATGCATACACCTGACACCAACATGCAACATGACATGGGGCACAACACACTTCAAAAATCCGCAATGGATCATCATTCACCCAAACAAGACAGGCATAATGGACATGACGGGCATATTAAAAAATCATATGAACATCAAAACATTGAAACACCCAAAGCGCCTCACAAACACCAAAAGAAACTCTCAACAGCAGAAAAAGAGTGCCGTATTGAATGCGGTTGTGGCTGTAATCGAAGTCTCGATGGATTTCCGCAGGTATTATCACCTCATGTAAGCTCGGCGATCCATTTTGAAGCCGACGACCATAGACCTCACAGTATACCGGAAAACTTTCCAACGCTTCACGCCCTGGAAAGCAGCGTTTCTCCCCCACCTCCTAAACCTATCTGATCCACCCCCCTCAACATCACCCGGTATCGCCGGGAAAAGCATATGCATACACCACCCTGTCAGCTGGCAGGCATCGGTACATCTGCATATGACATCAGATCATTTAGGAAATCATTTAAAAAATGATTCAGGAGATTACATTGAAAACAATAAAATTTCTGAGCATCGCCATTGCGACGGCTCTAACCATGGCTGCGGCAAACAATGCTGCCGCAAGCGAATGTGGCCTGTCCTGCTGTATCATCGCGGGTGTCGAAGGCGTTGGCAGCGGCCTGGGTCTCTCACTCACCACACAATATGACAGCATGGATATGAAAACCACGTTGCAGGGCACAACCAAATTCTCACCCAATCAGGTGATTGCAAACAATCTGGCAACACGCCCAAACGGTAGCATGTATGTTGTGCCAACCAAGATGACCATGACCAAGATCAGTGTGAATGCTGCCTACCGCATCGATGAGGACAATGCATTCATCCTGACACTTCCTTATGTCATCAATGATATGAAGATGAGAAGAGGCATGAAGATGATGGGTAACGTCGCCTATACCGATGTCGCCATGGATACCATCAAAGGGATCGGTGATATTTCACTGCTGTATCTGCGTGATGTTTATAAAGATGCAGATATCCGTACCCGCCAACGCTTCTCAGTGGGCATCGGTGTGAAAGCGCCAACCGGCAAATACAAATCTCGCAATGCTTCGGGCAGACTGGTTCATATGATGATGCAGGCCGGAACCGGCGCATGGGATGGTATGCTGCTTGCCAATGCATCCTTTGGTTTTGGTGAACATGAAGACGGTGGTGCTCAGTGGTTTTTCAATCCATCCGTGATGTATCAGATCAACACCAAGAATGATCTGGGTTACAAAGTAGGCAACCGCTTAAACTATGATCTCTCTGCACGCTATCGCCTCTCCTCAAGTTTAAACGTTAAGCTGGATATGAATGGCATCTACTCCGGCAAAGACAGCACAGATGGAAGCATTGATGCAGTGAGTGGGCTGGTTGCATTCCAGAACCCGATGATGTCGGTGGTTGATAATGTGGCCAATACAGGCCTGAACTCCATCTTTATCTCTCCCGGTATCCAGTGGCTTGTCTCGCCTGAGTTTTCTGTCAGTGGTGAATACCGTGTTCCCGTTTATCAAAATGTGAGTGGCATCCAGAAAGTCACCGATAACTGGTTCTTCCTGCGTGCATCCGTACGTTTTTAACAGCAAACAACAGGAAGAGATCAATGCGCTTGCCAGGCAAACCTGACTGAAAGATTCAAATCTGATATTTGACCTGCCGCGACAGAGTCAACAGCATTGCTGGCCGATGACAAACGTCATCGGCCAGTTTTATTTCAGGAGTATGCATTGGCTTCATTCTTTTCACGACTCACCAAAGGCCTAAGCCGTAGCCGCGATAGTCTTTCGCAAACGCTTCCTGCAAACAGTGAAAAAGCACTTTCAAACGCTGATTGGCTAGACATTGAAGATGCTCTGATTATGGCCGACTGCGGAGCTGAACAGGCCATGGCACTGGTCGAAAAAGCAAAAAAAGAACGTAAGTCACCCCTTGAATCATTAAAACGGGCCATGATTGCAAAAGTCGAGAATCATCAGCCCGTCATACATCCCAGCGATGGCCCTTTTGTCCTGCTTGTGATTGGTGTCAATGGCACAGGCAAAACCACCACCATCGGGAAACTGGCAACCATGTTTGCCAATGAGGGTAAAAAAGTAATGGTAGGCGCTGCGGATACCTTTCGTGCTGCGGCAGTCGATCAATTGGCCGTATGGGTTGAGCGCGCGGGTGCCGATATGGTCCGCCAACATGAAGGTGCCGATCCTGCTGCGGTTGCATTTGATACTGTACAGCGTGGTGTTGCCAGAAATTATGATGTAATTATTGTTGATACAGCGGGTCGGGTTCAAACAGACAAAGGCCTGATGGATGAACTTGCCAAGGTACGGCGTGTCATCACCAAAGCTTATCCGGATGCACCGCATGAAGTCTGGCAGGTTGTGGATGGTGGCACAGGCCAGAATGCCGTCGTGCAGGTCGAAAAGTTTCGTGAAACTGCCGGCACAAGCGGCCTGATCGTCACCAAGCTCGATGGCTCAGCCAAGGGCGGCATCGTGCTACAGCTCACCGACAGGTTCGGCCTGCCCATCCGATATGTCGGCGTTGGCGAATTACTGGAAGATCTGATGCCGTTTGATGCAGAGGCATTTGTATCAAGCCTGCTGCCGGAACAGGACAAATCGACAGATTCGCCCATTTAGATACAGTACGTCTTCAGGAGAGGGATACGAATCAACCCGAAACTCCTTGCCACTAATTAGGATAATCCGAAATCTTCTGCTAACCTGTTGAATGAAGGGTAAGGGGCTTTTCAGAAAACTCTAAAATCATCTTTCCGCGTTTTCCCTTCAATATGCAATGTCAAGGAAATCAAGTTCGTATAAAGGAGCGTAATAGATGGAAAAGCAAATCATGTTATTACGTAGTTAGCTGCAAAAAATACCGCTATGGCACTAAAGGGAAGAGATAAAGAAGCAAATTTAATACGTGATGTAAATGTTGCTTGTGCCGCAGGAAGGTTATTGCTTGGCGAGTTATCTTCTTGGGAAGAATTCCTAGAACCAGACTTGGTTAACTACTCAGAGCTTCCAAGAAAACAACTTAAAAGTGGAAAATATGACATTAAAACTAATCTACAGCAGCGAATAGATAATTTTTGTAAATCGAATTTTCCAAAAATGAGTTGTAGTAAACTTGTAATGCTGTTCGAAGAATTAAAAGCTCATCGACGGCTGGAAATTCCATATTTAGATTTTTGCAAGAAATATTCACCCATAAATGATTTTCACAAAAAGGGGTATCCGATGCATAGTACCGTCTGCATTTCGTTATGGGGTTTGCAATATCGTTTTCCAGAACATGATTTTTCTAATGATTTAGTAATTTCATTAAATCAATTGATTGAAGCTGAAGCTGAGTTAGATACTTATCGTAACGCTGAACATGAGAAACTGAAATATGAAAAAAATAATATTTCTAGCCTCGTTAGAAAAAGTGAAAGCTCTAAGCGGCAAGTTATGCAGGCATCTTTTAGTATTTTGGAATGTTATTTAAATGACATCGCTTGGGAGTTTCACAATAATGAAGGACAAACATTGTCAAAGGGAAAAACCAAATTACTCAAGGATATATCGAACGTTACTCTAAGAGACAAAATACGCAAGTACCCCCTAACAATATTTGGAAAAGAATTAGATGAAAAAACCTACAAATACATATTGGATGAGGCTAAGCAGTATAGGGACTCTCTAATGCATCCATCACTATTCTCTGCGCCAGAAAAATTTGGTGGATATGATAAATTGGCAAAATTGTATAACATCGACATGGAAATAATTGTTAAAACTGTATTTGGTGTTATAAAAATAGTGGAAGAAATCGAAACAATGAAAGGAAAGAATACTCCGGAGCTAATTTGGCTTCCAGAGGTAAAAGAAGCAGCTAACCAGGCGCCTTACCAGTGGATCCGATTAGTTGTGGTGTATCTCCTTATTCCGCTGGTTTTATTGATATGCGGTGGGAACCTCGGTTGGTGGCAGGCATGGCTCTATTCTCTGCTAATCTTAGCCGTTGGTATAGAGGGGCGCATGTGGGCCGAACAGCGACATCCCGGTATAACGGCTGAAAGACAAAATACTTGCTCCACTGATGGCGGTGAGTGTCGTGTTTCCTATGGTCATTGTGGCAGGGCTGGACCATCGCTATAACTGGTCCCCCGAATTTCCGCTATGGTTAAGTGTAATTGGATTCATCTTGATCGCGTTCGGTTACGCCTTCGCTGCATGGGCAGTGGCAGAGAACATGTTTCGGGGACATAATACTTAATTATTGACGTATGAGGTGTTTCGTTACATTGTTTTGCTATGGCACGAATCGCACGCGTAGTAATTCCGACAATCCCTCATCATGTAACCCAGCGTGGGGTTCGCAGGATGGACACTTTTTTTG
>JAJFLC010000023.1 GCA_021772895.1 Mariprofundaceae bacterium
GCCTATGATTGAGTTTTTTCACCGCTTCGGCAAGCATCTGGTCCGTTGCCTTTGATAAGTCGCACCCTTTTGGAAAATACTGCCTGAGCAAACCGTTGGTGTTTTCGTTTGTTCCCCGCTGCCATGAGGCATATGGATCGGGAGTTTCGGGGACATAATACTTAATTGCTGTCTATGAAAGGGTAATCCCCCCATTATTAACCGAAGTTAAAAGTAGAGGTTATGTAGCTAACGCCAGTTTTTGAATTGGAGTTATGCCGCCGATAGCCATATTAGGTCTTTCATGATTGTACGTCCATAACCAACGAGTCGCATGTTCCTGAACTTGTTCAATGCTTTTGAAAATGAATTGTGCCAACCAATCATACCGAACTGTACGATTATAACGCTCAACATAGGCCTTTTGTTGTGGGTTTCCTGGCTGCAGTTCCGGGGACACAGTATTTAATTAGCTTTTGAAAGGTTTGAGATGAGGATAAGCAATGTATTAATCAACAGTGTTGTTTCCTGCTGTTACAGCGTCAGCATGCCTGATGCTTATTCTGGTGGCAGGATATAGAAAACGGAGATTAATTACGTTATGAAAATATTCGTTATCACGCTTGCACTCATCGTAGTCGTTGCGGTGTCGGCAGTTTTGTATTTGAAGTACCGGCTGAACAATACACCGGACAATCAAGACCTTGAAGCCGCCCTTGATTCGGAAGTGAAGAAGGCCACCCGTGGTGAATTTTCGCATCATGTCGTGATTGGTATTTACAAGGATGGAAAATCATTCATCAAGGGTTACGGAACGGTAAACGAGGAGAATGCTGCAATTCCGGTTGCCTCAACAATATTTCAAATTGGATCGATCAGTAAGCTTTTTACTGCATCATTGCTCCAGATTCTTTGTGACGAAGGCACCCTTCATATGGATGCAACGCTGGGAGAACTCATTGGAGAATCGTTTGCCCTATCGCCTGCTGCGCAGCAGGTCACCCTGAAACAACTGGTTACGCATACCTCCGGCTTTCCAAGAGTCCCGGAGATATTGTTGCAAAAAGCGACCCAACTTGCAGGCAAAGAAGACCTGTTGCTGAACCCATATAGCCTCATCGAACCAAAAGACATTTTCGAATATTTAAAAACTTCAGAGAACAAACGCGAACCCGGTCGATTCGATTATTCGAATTTTGGTATGGGTCTACTTGGCCATATTTTGGAGATGGTTACAAAAAAAGATTTCGAATCGCTGGTTGCGGAAAAACTTCTGGCACCGCTGGATATGAAAAACACCGCAATCACACTGACACCGGTCATGCAGGAACGTCTGACTCAGGGCTATACCAAGAGTGGTGAACCAAATCCGATATGGACATTCAATGCTTTGGCTGGTGCCGGCGCGTTCAATTCCGATGCAGAAGATATGATGAAATTTGTTCGGGCGAACATTGAGGATGGTTCCACCTTGTCTCAAACACTCAAGAAAATGCATACACCACAATCCGGCAATGACACTGGAATCGGCTGGATGCTACCGTCATTCATCGATAGATTTGTCGGCAATCAATCGGTGGTTTGGCACAACGGAATGGTTGGCGGTTACGCTTCTTACCTCTCCATCGACACCAAAGCCAGGACCGGCGTTATCATTCTGTCCAGCAAAGCGGTGGACGTTACGATGCTGGGAATGATGCTGACACGTCAGACACGCACACAATCGTGGTCATCTCAGTACGTCTCCCAGCATGGCGTTGAGAGGGAGATCGAAAAAGCACAGGAATGACGATATTATATATTCGATCTCCTTCATTTGCAGGAGTAATGACCGTTCGTACGATGGATAGTGATATAGATAAGTGACAATTGAAGGCTGCGATCAGCATGGATAAAACACCGCCAGCCAAATGGTAGGCTGCTCAGGCGTTGTCCATTTCACCCTGTGGCTCTGCCCTGCTTCAATCGTTAAATAGTCGCCGGGTTTTAAGTGAGCTGTTTCATCTGTGAATTCAAGTTCAGCTTCACCTTGAATCAGCAGTACAAACTCATGTTCCGATTGATCATACCAGCCCCCTTTTTCAGTGACATGCCCATGTGAAATAATCCGTTCAATTCTGATGTTTTTATTGCCTGAAATGGTCTCTATCAACTCTTCGGGAAGGGAACCTGGAATCATGCCAAAAATATTTTTCATACCGCTATTGTATTTATAACTTCGAAGGGCTCAACTCTTCCGATTAAAGTGCGATATACTGGATATGTCCGTATTTGAACATGCCATGCCACTCAATATTCGTTTGTTAAAATCGAAGGTATCCAAACCTGCTATCAATGGTACGCTCATTGCCATCCTCGCAGTGATGGTCGCAAATGTTGCTGTGTGTTATGCAGAAAATCATGTGCTTACGATAGCTGGTTTGATTGAAGCGCAAAAAAGCAATATTGCGTTATGGTTTTTAAACCTTATGCCATTTTCCTTTGCTGTCTGGGGGCAATACGTGAGCAACATCGTGGCTCAGGAAGCAGACACGATGATTATCGATCATACCCATGAGTTATGGGACAAAACAAGAGAGCTTAGAAAACAGGTGAAAATGGAAAGTCAGATTGACCAGCTGACAGGACTCCCTAATCGTGACCATTTCAAACAATTATTAAGAGCTATCATCAATAGATCAAGACAAGATAAAACCAACTTCACAGTGATGGTACTTTCAATCAATACGATTCAGGAAGTGAATGATATTCTGGGTTATAATCAAGGTGATGAATTGATTAAACATACGGGTGATATATTGAAAAAAAACCTGCCCGATTCAATTAGCCTGAGTCGCATTAGCGGCAGTGAGTTTGCCGCAATCATCCCTTACCAAAAACAATCCAATTATATTCAAGGCATTCGAGACGAAATTTTCAAGGTGTTGGCTCAACCATTTGCTGTTGATAATTTAACACTTATTTTAAAAACAAGTATGGGTATAGCAACCTACCCTCAAGATGGAAGCAACCCTGAAACATTACTCCGGCATGCTTATATTGCTTCGTTTGTAAGCCGTAAAACAGAAGTTCCATTCACCATCTACTCCCCCAATATTGATGTAAAACAGTTCAGTGATCTGCATCAGATTGCAGAGCTCGTGAATGCCATGGATAAAAATGAATTTTTCCTGCAATACCAGCCTAAACTTGAAGCAGATGGTGTTGTCCGTGAAGTAGAGGTTTTGGTTCGCTGGATGCACCCTGATCATGGCATGATTCCACCTGATAAGTTCATCCCCATTATTGAAAAAAACAACATGACCAAAGAGCTGTTACAATGGGTCATGAGCCATGCTTTACATCAGATAGCCCATTGGAAAGCGCAGGGTATTGATCTTGCTGTCGCCATTAACTTATCTGCACTTGATCTGCTTGATAGCAGCCTTCCGGAGACGATTGCGATTATTTTAAAAGAAACAGGTGTTGATTCTTCACATTTAAAACTGGAAATCACTGAAACAACGATTATGACCGATCATGAGCGAGCCATGAATGTGCTCAAAAAAATCTCGGACATGAAAATCCAGACATCCATTGACGATTTTGGAACCGGCTATTCATCATTGGCATATTTGAGTCTGTTGCCTGCTATCGAGGTAAAAATCGATCGATCATTTGTGATGGATATGATTGATAACAAACATAATTCAGTGATTGTGAAAGCAATTATTGATCTGGCACACAATCTTTCGATGAAAGCAGTGGCTGAAGGTGTGGAGACGCAGGAGGTTATGGATTCTTTAAAGGAACTCGGTTGTGATTACCAACAAGGTTATTATATCAGCAGGCCATTGGATGCTTCTGCATTGATCGAATGGCTTCAAAACAGGGACAAATAACCCTTCATTGTTTATATAAGCTTGAAAACTCGCAGGGCATTCTCTGTGGATTCACTGGCGATTGATTCAAGTGATATGCCTTTCACTTCAGCAATGCATTCTGCAACCTGTTTTACAAAAGCAGGTTCATTGCGTTTGCCACGGTGTGGTACAGGCGCAAGGTATGGCGAGTCGGTTTCAATCAGCAATCGATCCATAGGAACCTGCCGGGCCACTTCACGAAGTTCATCATTGCGTTTAAACGTTACATTACCGGAAAAAGAGATATACATACCCAAATCCAAAGCTTTTTTTGCTGTCTCCCAGCCGGATGAAAAGCAATGCATGATGCCACCACATTTCTCTATCTTTTCTTCTTTTAATATAACCATGGATGCATCATCAGCCTCACGGTTATGAACAATGACAGGTTTATTGACATGTCTTGCTGCACGGATATGTGTGCGAAAGCGTGCATCCTGAATTTCCGGTTCAACATGATGCCGAAAAAAATCCATGCCCGTTTCACCGATAGCGACACATTTCACATGATTCGAGAGTTTGCATAATTGATCGACTGTAGGCTCTTCATTGACTTCATGATTTGGATGAACACCGGCTGAAAACCAGACGCCATCATGATTCTCTGCAAGCTTTTGCAATCTGGATAAATGATCAAAATCAACGGCGACTGAAACACAGCGATCAATGCCCTCTTCCCGCATTCGCTCAAACACCTCACTTCGATCATCTTCAAAGTGCGGGAAATCCAAATGACAGTGCGAATCAAAAAAGGAGAGTTGAGTCATTTTATGCTGCGCTCAACTCAAAATTCAGATCCGTGTTCATGATAGCCTGAAGATGTTTTAACTGCACATGATGGAGATCTAACGCATAAGGATTAGAAATCAATTTCACAGCCTCAACATCCGGCTCACCCAAATCTGATACCACCAGATCTGCGCCGTCAAAATCATGGATTCTGGTATAATCATTCACGGTAATAACACATTTTAAATGTGCGGCATGCGCTGCCTTCCAACCATTTCCCGAGTCTTCCAGTGCCAGGGTTTCTTCAGGAGAGACACCCAGATGTGCCATCGCATAATTATAGATATCAGGCGCAGGCTTTTTGGCAGGCACAATGTCACCCGCTGCCAGCACAGCAAAACGATCAAACCATTCTTTGCCTAAAGAGTGTTCGATCAGAGCATCCAGAGCTGCGGGCGTGGTCGTGGTTGCAACACCGAGTGTGATACCAGCCTCATATGCCTCTTCTAAAAGCCTGCGAACACCTGGTCGCAGCGGAATTTGACCTTCAGCAATCAGGCTTTGATAATGGGCTGTTTTACGCGCATGCAGTCGGGCAATTTCATCAAAAGGCATCGCATGCATATCACCACGTTCAATATCAAACTTGATACGTTCTTTACCGCCTGTAACTTCCAGCAGCTTTCCATAAGTTGGCACATCCCACTCACGGGCATGCCCTGCCTCATTGAAAGCCATGTTAAATGCAAGCCTGTGGCCATCTCTTTCAGTATCGGCCAACGTACCATCAACATCCCAAAGAATACATCGAAGTTCTGACATTCATTTCTCCTAAAAAACATTCTGAAAACATCTTAAAAAAACTCGCGCTCCGGCATCAAAAAGACTAAAATTCGCATATGGATACGTCCACCATTGAAACACCGCAAATTCAAACAGAAAAACCACAGCTAAAAAAGCCGCCGATGTATATGGTCATTATGCTTAACGATGATTATACCCCGATGGACTTTGTGGTAGAGCTTCTTGTATCGCACTTCAGAAAAACTGAAGAGCAGGCAACACAGATCATGTTACGCATTCATCAGGATGGGCAGGCTGTCTGTGCGTATTATCCTAAAGACATTGCTGAAAGCAAAGTACTTCAGGTCGAAGGGTACTGTACAGCGCATGGTCACCCACTTAAATGTAGGATTGAGGCCGACCAAAACGACTGATACGTGGCATCAAATTTGCATGATAAGTTTACATGATAAACTTCAGAGTCATGTTTTATGCGCGATAGATAGATTATAGGTGTAATTATGGGAATATTGAGTGAAGACCTTGAACAATCGTTGAACGACATTTTTCGTGATGCTCATATGCGTCGCAGTGAATTTGTAACCGTTGAACATCTGTTGCTGGGTCTGCTTGATAATGATGAATCACGGAAAATCTTTGAAGGTTTAAACGTCGATGTAGACCATCTTCGAAACCAATTGAATGAATTCATTCAGGAGCATGTATCCGTTTTGCCTGAAGGAGCAGGTGAAACTGCAGCCAGCGTTGGCATGCAGCGTGTCATCCAGCGTGCAGTGCTGCATGTACAGTCGGCGGGAAAACATGAAGTTTCCGGTATTCATGCACTCGTCGCTATTTTTTCCGAGAAGGATTCACACGCTGTCTATTACCTGAACAGGATGGGAATCACCCGTTTGGATATTGTGACTTATATCTCCCATAGCATGGCAGATATTGACAAGAGCCCACAGGATTCAAGGCCAGGTATTGGTGTCGACAAACCTGATAACTCAGCCTCTCCACTCAAACGTTATTGTGTTAATCTGATTGAAAGAGCAAAAGAAGGAAAAATCGATCCTTTGATTGGAAGGACCAAAGAACTCTCACGTTGCCTGCACATTTTGTGCCGAAGACGGAAAAACAATCCCCTTCTTGTCGGTGATGCCGGTGTGGGTAAAACTGCGATTGCAGAAGGACTCGCCCTCAGAGTAATTGGTAATGATGTGCCTGAACTGCTTCAGGGAAGTACCATTTATGCATTGGATATGGGCGCTTTATTGGCTGGAACAAAATACCGGGGTGATTTTGAAGAGCGTCTGAAATTGATTTTGGCAGCACTCGAAAAAGAACCGCATGCCATTCTGTTTATTGATGAAATCCATTCCATTATCGGTGCGGGCGCAGCCAATGGCAGTGCTATGGATGCATCAAACCTGCTTAAACCGGCTCTCGCTAATGGAGAACTGCGTTGCATTGGTGCAACAACGTATCAGGAATATCGGCAGATTTTTGAAAAAGAGAGTGCGCTTTCCCGCCGTTTTCAGAAAATTGATATCGAAGAACCATCCATTGAACATACGATTGAAATTCTCACAGGGCTGAAGTCGCGTTTTGAAGCGCATCATGAGATTCGTTACAGCAAAAAGGCCATTGAAACTGCTGCTAAGCTTGCTTCGCGCTATGTGACTGATCGAAAACTCCCGGATTCTGCCATTGATGTATTGGATGAAGCCGGTGCTGCCATCCATCTTTTACCTGAATCAAAACGCAAAAAACAACTGGGTGTGCATGACATTGAATCCACCATCGCTTTGATGGCAAGGATTCCTGCCCGTCAGGTTTCTGCCTCAGACAAACGCGGACTTAAAAGCCTTGAACGCAACCTGAAACTAACTGTTTTTGGTCAGGACAATGCCATTGAACAATTGGCAGCAAGCATCAAGTTATCCCGAGCTGGTTTGACCCAACCTGAGAAACCCATTGGTAACTTCCTCTTTACGGGACCAACCGGTGTGGGAAAAACAGAGGTTGCCAAACAACTTGCGCGTATCATGGGTATTGAAATGATTCGTTTTGACATGTCTGAATACATGGAGGCACATGCAGTCTCCAGGCTCATTGGTGCCCCTCCTGGTTATGTTGGTTTTGAGCAAGGTGGTTTGTTAACCGAAGCTGTAAACAAGAACCCTCATGCTGTGCTCTTGCTTGATGAGATTGAAAAGGCACATCAGGATTTATTCAACATCCTTCTTCAGGTGATGGATCATGGCAAACTGACCGATAACAATGGGCGTTCGGCTGATTTCCGCCATATCATCCTGATTATGACCAGTAATGCCGGTGCATTTGAATTGCAACAAAATGCAATTGGATTTGCTTCCAAAGCCCACTCCAGCGCAGATGAAGAAGCCATTAAACGCTTATTCACACCTGAATTTAGAAACCGTCTGGATGCAACCATTGGTTTTGCTTCACTTGATGAAGATACCATTCTGCATGTCGTTGATAAGTTCCTGATCGAACTGGAGATACAGCTTCTGGAGAAGAAGGTTGAGCTGAATGTCAGTGACGATGCAAAGGCATGGTTTGCATCACACGGTCATGATAAATTTATGGGTGCAAGGCCTATGACCCGGCTTATTCAGGACAAACTCAAAAAACCTTTAGCCGATGCCATTCTTTTTGGTGATTTGCAAAAAGGCGGTGATGTCACCGTTGAACTGAAAGATGGTGAAATATGTGTGGCGTTTCCAAGTACAGTCAGTGAATGAAAGACCGCGAGGTAAAAAGCCTCCAAAAAATTATACTGATTCTTTTCCTGTCTCTTCTGAGCTGATTGCCCAAGAGCAAGCGCTGATGCTTAAGCCTATTGGCCTGGTGCATAGCTCTTTTAAAGAACGTTATGCCGCTCCCCGTCAGCCAGCCCTTGGTGAAAAATCAGGGGAACAAATCACGGCAAGCATTGAACTGTTTGAAGGGTTTAATTTTAATCAGGCTCTGAAAGATCTTGATCAGTTCTCACACATCTGGGTAATCTACTGGATGCACCTCAATCAGGGTTGGAACCCGACAGTGACGCCTCCCAGAGGACCCAAGACAAAACGAGGTGTACTGGCAACACGTGCACCGCACCGACCTAACAGTATCGGGCTCTCTGCTGTGAAGCTTTTAAGTGTGCAAGACCGGACACTTGAGATTGCCAGCCATGACATGTTAGATGGAACCCCCGTTCTAGATATTAAGCCTTATCTTCCCTACGCCGATTCCATCATCGATGCGTCGCATGGCTGGCTTGAGAACACAGATTTAATCCCATCTTGACTTCAATCTTCTATCGTTAACAATCAGCATTATGCAATGTCCAAGTTGCGGCACATGGTATGCCGATACACAAGCCTTTTGTGCCTCCTGTGGTGATATTCTCACCAAGGACAACACACCTGCAAAATTAGGGCATTATCGCCTGATTGCCCCCATTGGTCAGGGTGGTATGGGCATGGTATTTCACGCTTTTGATGAGGATCTGGAACGCGATGTAGCGCTCAAGGTGCTCCACCAACATCTGATTGATGATCATAAGCAAATGGAACGTTTTCGTCGTGAAGCACGCACACATGGTCAATTAACACATGCCAACATTGTCAAGGTTCTCGACGCCTACGATTATAATCATTCACTCGCTTTGATCATGGAACTGGTAGAAGGCTGTACACTAAAAGAATACGCAAGATACAGAGGTGTGCTTGATTTAGGGGAGATCATCACAATTTCCCAAGGTGCACTCGCTGGATTGCAGGCCGCCCATCAACATGAAGTTACGCATCGTGACATGAAACTTTCCAACGTTTTTATTGATAATGACAGCACCATTAAATTAATGGATTTTGGTTTGGCAAAAAAACGGGAAGTCAAAGATGATATCACCAACAGTGGCATCACTGTTGGCAGCTATTATTATATGGCACCTGAACAAATTCTTGGGAACTCGCTTGATGCCCGCACTGATCTTTATGCCTTTGGTGTCATTCTCTATCGTATGGCAACAGGCAAACTACCCTTCACCTCAAGTGGCGGGGGAGAATTTGAAATTATGGAGAAACAGGTCCGCCAACAGGCCCCCTCCCCTGAATCAATCAATAAAGATATTCCTGAAGCGCTCTCCTCTGTTATTATGGCATTGCTGGAAAAAAATCCTGAAGAACGTCCGGAAAACTGTCAGATAGCTTTGGATATGATCAATGCTCTGGGAGAAGGCACTGCATTATCACTTGAGCCCTCCACAGATTCTCAGAAGGTTTCGAGCTTTTCAGAGTTGCATGAATACCTGATTAGCAAAAAACATAAACACAACGAGTCTACAGAAGGCAATGATGTCACAATCACATCAGAAAAAAGTATTCTGGAAGAGGTTGTGCCCCATACGCTTTTATGGGCATTCAAAGAGTCTCCTGAAGCCGCTACAGAGGCACCCATTGATCTTCGTTCTCCGCCTCCAATTGATTCCAGGAAGTTAAAACGATTAAGAGCAGCCATCAGTGATATCCCCCCACTGCCTGAAACATGGGAACGTGTTCAAACCATTCTGAATGCGCCGGATGCATCACCATCTGATTTAGCCAAGGAGATTGAACAGGATGCGGTATTAACAGCGCATGTATTAAAAACATGTAATTCTGCTGCTTATCTTATGCCGGGAAGTAAACCTGTGACCGACGTGGCTCTGGCGCTTACACGATTGGGCATGGATACCGCACACGACATCATTCTTCAAATGGTGGTTCCTGATTTTGGCAATAAAAACAAATCAGACCCTGAAGTACAATACATCTGGTATCACGGTCAGGCCATTTCTCTCATCTCCCGGACTCTGGCTGAATATAACAATATTTTGGATAGTCGTTCTGCGAGCCTCTTTGGCATGCTTCATGACATTGGAAAACTGGTGATTCTTCATCTTGAAGAGGAAGACAAATTAAATGAGCTGCGCGAGGCCATTAAGTCCGGTACGCCAGCACTCAAAGCCGAATGGGATATTCTTGGTTATACACATATTGATGCAGGCATGATGTTAGCGCTTCACTGGCGCCTTCCAAGAAGTATCCATCACTTTATTTATTACCATCATCATCCAGCCTGGCATACACCTGACTGTTGGCCTTCAGATGTACAGGCAGTTATTATGCTTGTGCATATGTCCCATCTGGTTCTCGGGATTATCGATCAAGACACAAATAAATACGAGGTGTGGGCTTCAAACCGACGTACACACACAGCTGAAACAGAATCCTTTTTGTATAAACCATTGCACCTGCCGCTTACCAATGTCGCAGCCTACGCACAGTTGAAACAGGATCTCGATCATTTGAAAATTAATTTTCCGAATCTTTTTCCGGTAGAAGAACTGGTGGATGCCAAATAGGTGCAACACGTTTAAGGCTCTCGGGTGTATCCAGATCATAACTCAGATCCAGTTGTTCTATTTTAATGCCTGATGTTTTTGCTCTTTTCATAGTCTCTTTTAAAACATGCTCGGAGCTCCATTGGATATCTTGAAACACCTCAATGTATGGCTGATTCATAGCAATCAGATCATAACCGCCATCTTCCACAGGCCCAATCACAACATCACACTCTGGCAATCGTTCAATCACCTGATGCAGACGTGATTCGGACATATGTGGCGAGTCCGTTCCTAAAAAAAGGACCGGCCCTTCTCTATCGGCAAATGCCTGAAGCAACAAATGTGTCATACGAGCACCTAAATCTCCCTCGCTCTGAGAGATCATATTCAATGTAAACGTTTTGAAAAATGGATGTTCAATATCATCGGAAGCAATCGATACGTGTGAAAATATTCTATTCGCACGCTCAATAACAGTTGTGGCCATAGCCTGATGAATTTCAGCCGCTTCTTTGGCTGAATAACCTGAACATAGCCGTGTTTTTACAAAACCGGGCACTGGCGCTTTACACATAATGATGACATGCGGGCCATCATTCACTTTACCTTGCATGATAATAAAGCTCTGCCAATCGTTTCGGAGTCACCCCTAGCCAATATAAAAAACGTAATTGCCACATCAACATCACGGTTTTTATGATGCCATGTTTCTCCCAGCGACGACTGGAAGTCGTGACCTTGTCACGCAAACTGGCAACACGGCCTTGAGACTTCAGTTGCTTGCTGAACTCAACATCCTCCATCAGCGGCTGATCTGGAAACCCACCGAGCTTTTTAAATACGCCTCGCCTTACAAACATTGCCTGATCGCCTGTGCTAATTTTGCTCATTCGAGAGCGCAGATTTATCATGAATTCAATGAGCCTGAATATTGGGTGTGTGCCTGAAAGGGATAGGTCAAAGCGTCCTCCAACAGTACCTGGATCACGCATCATATTTCGCACGCGATTAAGCAAAGCAGCAGTGATTTTTGTATCCGCATGAAGAAAAAGAATCACGTCCGATTGGCACATTTCAGCACCTTTATTCATTTGTATCGCCCTACCCGGTCTGCTTTTATAATAATAAAAACCGGACTCAGCCAATAACGTAGCTGTCCCATCAGTCGATTCGCCATCTACAAGAATCACTTCGTCCGCATCCAGCTGTGCAAGCATTTGCAGTAACTCAGGAAGTTGTGTTTTTTCATTCAAGACCGGTACCACAACTGAAATCGATATGTGTTTCAACCCGTTATCCTTGAATCTCAAGCGTTACCCAGCCACTGCCTTCTGTCCGAAAATTAGTGACTTGCCCTTGCCAGACGCGGCCTGCTACAGCGATTAACTTTTCACCTTGCGTGAACAGTCTGACATCAAATTTGAAAGGTTTGTCATGAAGCATCACCACACTGGCAGGCACAAATTTTTGCATGACTGTGTCTGTCCTGTCCAAGGCATCAAAGCGCTTTCGGGACATCGCTTTACCCAGCAATACACCTTTTCCCCCATGCCGTGCAGAAGGTTTAAACACCCAGTTTTTTCGCTCTTTCCACGCTTTTTCATCATCATATTCATTCATGAGATGAATCTCAGGAACAATTTGACGAATCAAATGAATTTCGGAAGCACTCAGGCATGATTCCAGCAGCCCTTCATGCCACCAGTCAGCCATTCGGGCTTTATCCCCCAGCAGTGCATAGCTGCGGGGATGTGGATTTAACTGAACAAAACCTGCCATGTAGGCTTTTTTAATATCCTGCATAGCTGCCGAATCAAGATAAAAGTCAGTATGGCGATTGTATATGCCATCAAGCCGGTGCTGATTAAAATAAAGCCCCCTTTCATTTGGCTGATCACCACGCCACTGCAAAGCTTCAGGGCTAAGTAAAAATACGTTCCTGTCATCACGTTCAAGTAATGCAGCATAAGCCTGCATTTCAGGAAACATAAACTGACTTTCAATATCTTCATCAACAATAGCGATATTTTTCCACGCTTTTGGAAACATATCCAATAACCGTGTTTCAATATCTCCGGGCAACTCACCCATGTCAGGCTGTGGAAGCCACGGCTGATTTTCACCATCGGCATTGGTATGCGGGCCAATATATAAACCACCGGCATTGTTATTGATTTCAATCAACTTAGGACCATCATCTGTCAGATGAAAATCAAACCCCATCAAAATACCGGGTGTATCAGAGCGTGGTTTTGCCGTTACAGGAAGTTTATTATCAAGTAGCCGAGCATAAGCCTCCTGATGCTTTAATTTGTATATCGTGTTTGAAAACTTAAACATCTGCTCAAAATCAGAGCGTGAAACCGGAACGGGTCTATCTGAGGCAAGTGTGGGTGAAACAAATAACATGCAGCAAGACTACATTAATGCCTAATGACCTGTACAATGCGCGCCATGCGAAATGGATCACAGCAAGAACTTCCTCAACTTTCCAGTCTCACAGTGGCTGAGCTGAAGACAGAGATGGAATCGTTAAAAGAACCAGGTTATCGAGCCAAACAAATCATTGATTGGCGTAATAAAGGCATGCTTAATCCTGATGACATGAAAAACATTCCAATCGCGCTGCGTGTAAAACTTGCAATCGCAATCGTTTTCGAACCTTTACAACTCGTACAACGTCAGTGTTCAAAAGATGGAACACGCAAATATCTTTTCAAACTCACATCCGGTAAACAGCAGGGAAAAATGGTGGAAACTGTTTTTATTCCTGAAGAAAAACGAGGCACAGTGTGTGTCTCATCTCAAATTGGCTGTGTTTTAGACTGTCCATTTTGTTACACAGGCACACAAGGTTTTGATGGCAATCTGACTTCGGGTGAAATTGTAGCTCAGGTTTTAGCGGTTAAATATGATTTATTAAAAGAACCCGTGAATGAATCCAATGCTGAAATATTGCACTCACATGTCACCCACATTGTCTACATGGGCATGGGTGAACCCATGGCCAATGAAACTGGCCTGCATGAAAGCCTGAATATACTCCTTGATGCTGATGGATTAAAACTTTCGCAACGGAGAATTACCGTTTCCACATCCGGGCTCGTGCCGCAAATCAATCGATTGGGTGAAACAAGTGCGGTTAATCTGGCTATTTCACTTCATGCTGCCAGTGATGCGCTTCGTGACGTACTGGTTCCAATCAACCGGAAGTATCCATTAGAACAGCTTCGCCAATGTCTGGATGCGTATCCTCTAAGTGCACAACGACATATTACATTGGAATATGTCATGCTTGAGGGTGTAAATGATCGCCCTGAAGATATCGAATCGCTGAATAAATTCGTAAATCGAAGACGTGAGCGGATAAATTTGATCAGCTTTAACGCTTATCCGGGGAACCCTTACGAAGGTTCATCAAAGGAACACATGAACAAATTCGCAAAACAGTTGATTTCTAAAGGGATTCGTGCCACGGTAAGGCGTTCGAGAGGTCAGGATATTATGGCCGCCTGTGGACAACTAAAAGCAGAAGGCATTGCTGCTTAGGTAAATTGGAGGGTTGTTGATGTCGAAAGAAGCCATGACAAAACGTGTCGGCATCATCGGCGGCAGCGGACTTTACGCCATCGACGGCGTTGAGATCATAGATCGTCTCCAGATCGACACCCCTTTTGGTGCGCCTTCAAACGATCTTGTACTTGCCCGAATTCATAATCAGGAAGTTGTCTTTCTCCCTCGGCATGGAAATGACCATCGCATCCCTCCTCACAAAATTAATTATCGTGCCAATATTTATGCCATGAAACTTGCAGGTGTAGAAAAAATAATCTCTATCTCAGCAGTGGGCTCACTACGTGAAGCCATTGCGCCCGGTGACTTTATCATGGTTGATCAGTTTGTGGACCGCACCAAAGATCGTGATTCCACCTTTTTTGATGGGCCTGTTGTGGCGCATGTTTCAATGGCAGATCCTGTCTGTTCTCATCTGCATCAAAAGCTTATTGCTGCCTGCGAAGCATCAAACATTGTTACACATCAATCAGGTACCTATCTGGTCATGCAAGGGCCTCAGTTTTCAACACGAGCTGAATCAGAGCTTTATCGAAGCTGGGGCATGGATGTGATTGGCATGACCAACATGCCCGAGGCTAAGTTGGCACGGGAAGCTGAAATCTGTTACGCCACAGTGGCCATGAGCACCGACTATGATTGCTGGCATAGTGAAGAGGACAATGTCTCTGTCAGTTCAGTGATTGAGGTAATGCAATCAAATGTTAAAAAGGCACAACGAATGCTCTATACGTTTTTTGAAAATGATCTAAATCGAGAAGGTGATATAAGTCACTGTGAATGCCAGTCAGCTTTGGATCATGGCATATTTGCAGATTTAAAAGCTCAGGATGATGAAGCATTACGCTCTATTCATGCACTTGTGGAGAAATTTCTTTGATTAGCAATTTTATTGGTCAACATTCGATTAAGCCAAACGCAATGCGTCTGCGCTCAATTAGCCTGAGTATATTGATGGCCAGTATTTTCTTACTTACGGGCTGCCAAAGCAATGTAAAAACCGCTCATGAAGAAAAGCAGATCAAACGCGCTAAAATTCATTATCAGATTGGTTTGGATGCCCTTCATAAAAATCAACTTCCCAAAGCATTTGAAGAACTCATGCGTTCCGAAAAAATCGATCCAAAACAGCCCGATGTTCTTGATGCACTTGCTTATGCATGGCGGCTGCGTGGCAACCTTAAAAAATCTGAATTATATTATAAACGAGCCATTCGAGCCGGCGCAAGATCAGCTACATACAACAATTATGGCAGCCTTCTCCTTGAGATGAAGCGTTTTTCTGATGCAAAAATTCAATTAAAAAAAGCACTTGAAGATCCTCGTTATCGAAATCAGTTTATTGCTTATATCAATCTCGGTGATGCTTTGCTTGGGTTAGAAAAGTTTGATGATGCGATCGAGACCTACCGAAAAGCAACTGTATTTAATCCGAAACAATTACTCTCACGCCTCAAAGAAGCACAGGCATATGTTGCCTCTGATCGATTAAATTATGCCCGAGCGCTTTACGAAACAATGTTTAGAGAGGATAAAAAAAATCGTGCTATTATTGCAGGTCTACTTGAAGTTCTGACACTTCAGAAGGATCACGCTACCGCGCTTGCTCAGTTAAAAATATTTATAGCTGAATCTGTTTCAGGTCTGGATCGGGCATGGGCTGCAGATGAATTGGCAAAATTAAACCGCAGATGAATGATCAAACAGAAATATGCTCTGATCATTCCGGTCACATAGAGGAGATCAGTTCTCAGGATGAGCTTTTGTGTAAGTTGGCACATAGCCTGAAGAATGCTCGGGAAGCCCAAAAATTAAACATTGAAGAAATTGCGCTATCGTTAAAATTAAGGACTGTTTATTTAAAATCGCTTGAATCCGGTGATTGGAGTGATATGCCAGGCGAAGTGTATGCCGTTGCCTTTTTAAAACAATATGCAAGCTTTCTTGACCTCGATATCAGCGAAAGTCTCGAAAAGCTGAAAACCGGCCAATATAAGCTAACCAAACCGTTAACTTTTCCAGATCCACCCATTGCACCGAATAAAACATGGGGCATTGTCGCTGTTCTTGTGTTTGTGGTGCTGTTTATACTCTTCAATCTCTATGATAATGGAGCAGATCATGTAAGCGACGAGCAACAGAATGTTTCATCATCAACGCTGATTGAAGACGCACTCCTGCCCGATCCGGCAACACTCACGCAGGATGAAACAGCAAAAGATTCGAACCTTCCCACAATGACTGAATCAGCGGAGCTTGAATTAGAAATAGAAAAAGAACTTCCTGACGCCACCATTGAGCATGCATATCAACTGACTGCGGTGGGTGATGACGTTTGGTTACAACTGTCACTTGAAGGGGCATCTGGAGAACCCCCCATTCTCTTACGTGAGGTCTTGCTCAGAGATGGTCAAAGCACCACGCTTCATCACATATCACCATCCCTGCTGTTAACATGTGGAAATGCAATTGCTCTGCAAGTACACATTGATCAAAAACTGATCATAGCTGCCGGGAGTTTGGGTGAAGGTAGAAAAGTTCTGAGAAACTTCAAACTCGCAGTCCAGTAGTTTCATCAAAACTTTTTCGAAAAGCCGTGATTAAAACCACAGTTGTTAGAAATCATCGCGTTGCTTACACATCAGATTTTCGAGACAAAACGCAACGACAGTAGACTTCCATCAGGTGAAGGTTGAAAACCTCTGATTTTTGGCCCCGAAATGGCAATGACTGGTTGATACCAGAGTGGAATATAAACCTGATCCACCTGTGCCTGCGCTTGTACCTTTGTATAAAGTAGCGCCCTTGCTTCCCTATCCTCAAGGCCTGCAGCAAGATCCAGCCAATCATCCACCTGTTTGTTACTGTATCTTCCACGATTTGAACCGGTAGGTGGCCACATCTCTGAATGCAAAATCCAGCGATAAATATCCGGATCGGTGATTCCTACCCAGTCCAATGAAAAAGTCTGAAAATCCCCGCGTTTAATACGCGCATAAAAACCACCCCACTCCAGTGATTCAATCGAAACATCCACACCCAGTTTCTGCCAGGCATCTGCAATCGCAGTCACCAGCCGAAGGCGTATAGGATTGGTACTTGTTCGATACGTCAGGTGAAACCGTCTACCCTGCGTGCTTCTTGGAAACCCGGCCGCATCCAAAAGTTTTTCCGCTTTTATAGGGTCAAAGGGTGTCTCATGTAGCAATGCGGCAGCCCAATGAGATGAAGTTAAAACGGTTTCAGCAAGTTCGGGAAGATCCGAAAACAGTGCTTTTTTCAACCGTTTCCGATCCAAACCCAATGCTAAAGCCCGGCGTACACGTACATCTTTCAAATATTCGTCTTGCAAATTCAAACCAATATAAGAAAACGTGGTTGATGGCCTGTATTGAATATTGATACCTGTCTGTTTTTGAAGGTATGGCAACAGATGAGGAGGCAAATCCCCTTGTGTGAAATCAAGTTCGCCACGGACAAGTTTTAAAACACGGGTCACGGGATCTTTCACACCCACAAATCGAATCCGATTTACGCCGTCAGATACGCTCACCGATTTGTTTAGCAACTCAATATCGAGCTGGTTTCCTTGCCATGAAAGCAATCGATATGGCCCACAACCAATCATGTTTCGAGGTCTGCGGCCCATACGAGCAATGGATTTTGGAATAATTCCGATTTTCAACCTTGTGAGCAGCGATGCATCTGGTTTATTTAACGTAATCCGTAGCCTGTCATTGGCTAACACTTCAATGCGACGGATTGCAGCCAGCCCCGTACGCAATGGACTTGCCAACGTCTCATCCAGTACCGCTTCCAGGGTTGCGGCAACATCAGTTGCCTGAACCATTGAACCATCATGGAAACGAACATGATGCTTCAAAGTGAACTCCCATGTTAACGGATCGGGATGCTGCCAGGATTCCGCCAAATCAGGTTGAGGAAGAAATTTTTCATCAAGACGTATCAAACCACGATGCAAAAACTCCTGCACGCGATGTGAAGCCGCATCTGTAGCATAACGTGAATCAAGACTCATCGGCAGTTGAGGTAATCCAACACGTATCATATCGTTTTCATTTGCTGAATGACTGCAACTCCCGAGTAGCAAAAAAAACACCATCAGGAATATTGAAAACAGATGCTTCATCGGATCCATAAACCCATGGCTTCGACATGGCCTGCATAAGGAAATAGATCAAGTGCCCTCAATGTGTGGAGTTTGTAACCCAAAGAATAAAGTGTTGCTGCATCACGCCCTCCTGAAGCTGGATCACAATTGATCATCACAATCTTTTTTGGCAACAATGTTCCCATCATTTGACAGATTTTTTTTGCGCCACGTCTCGGCGGATCAAGAATAAGTAAATCAGCACCTGCAAAAGGTTCTGCATCAAACGTTTCAAATAAATTCACCTGCTGGTATTTAGCATTCAATCCAAGTCGTTTGGCATTTGCATTTGCCGCCTGAACACTTGCCTGATTAAGCTCAGCCCCTATCACCCTGACACCCAGCGCTTTGGCAAAGGGTAAAGAAAGGTTTCCAACGCCTGAAAAAAGATCAACCACTACTTTTGCCTGTTTTCCCCACTCGAGAACCTGACAAATCATCTGCCTGTTCCCCTCTGCCTGACCCTGAACAAAATCATCCGGTCCTATCCGGATATCAATTTCATTATCATCTAAAGCAATTCGATCATGAAGAGTTGCAACCGGCCGGTTCATGGGAATAGTCCCGGAGGAAGTCTTAAACCACCACTGAACAGGCAAGCTATTCAACACTGAACATGGAACAGATAAGGATACAGGAGTCTTTTCATACTCAACAATCACATGAATACCATCACTCAACTCAAGCGCCTGTACTGACTTTGCTTGATGAAAATAATCCTGTGCTATTGCAGACTCAATCGTTTCCCGAAGCTGATTAAGCAAACCTGAGACCACCATGCAATATGGCTGTCGAATGACTTTATGTGAAGCTCTTTCCTTAAATCCAAGAAAGACTCCAGCGGCATCTTCATCAATAAACCAGCGAACTCTACGTCTGTAAGATTGTCTCTGTCCGATTGCAGGAAGCCAGATACTTGATGATTCAAGGAAATCACGAAAGATATCCAGTACCCACTCCGATTTAACTTCCGCATGCTGAGCAGGTTCCAGATATTGTAGTGAACAACCACCACACATATCTGCAATAGGACATGCTGCTTTGATCCTTACAGGTGATGTTATGAGTATTTTTTGCAGCGCAGCTCTTTGGCTACCGCGCCTTTTATCCATGGGCTGAATAACAACCGTGTCACCTGGAATAGCATTGGCAACCAAAAAAACAGACCCTTCCGACCGCACCAGCGCCTCACCACCTGGCAGCAGCTTTTCAACCTGGCCTGTCAGTTCCTGCCATTCACTCAACGAATAAGATCAATCGGACCAATTGTGATCGGTTCCGGTGTCTTGAAACGTAACCGAACACTTTTCACATCTTTGAGTGCCTTTTTTGGCCCTCTGATCGTGACAGCAATATCAACATCATCTTCTTTCCTTTCAAAGAGCTGGGTCCACTTTCCTTTACTGTTTTGGACTGAAAGCGTGACATAACCACCATCTTTAAAACTTCGTCTGCCCACACTGGCTTTTTTCAAAACAATCCTGGAAAGGCTGATCGGTTTTTTCAAATAAACCCTAGTCTGCCCTTTTTTAAAGGATCTGAATTTATCTTTCCATCGATAACTCTCTAATCCGGTAAACCATACCCGACTACCACCCTTAAATTCGTGTGGCTTTTTCACATCGACACGACTGTTATCACTGCGAACAACCTTATGCGCTACAGAGTAAGTCACTGAGCGCCTTACTTTTTTTGCAGCGGCTGGTTTTGTTTTGGTGATTTTTTTCGCAATTTTTTTAGTCACTGTTTGAGCCACAGTTTTAGTCGCCGTTTTTACTGGTGGTGCTACGACAGGTTTTTCTAAAACCTTAACAACAACTGGCTCAGGCGGTTTAGGTTTTTCCGCTACAGGCTTCAGAGATCCATCAATGTTCTGTGATGATTTTTTCACGGCTGGAACATTTGCATTCAAATCTGTTAATGAAGACGTTGATGATGGCCGTTCAGCCAAGTCAAGCACACTCACAAGAAGCCAACCAATCCCAACAACAAACAAGGCCAACATACTCCATGTTAAGGGCGCCTGCCATCGTTTGGATATTGGCAGAGACTGCGCAGTTTTCTTAACCTGTTTCTGTACACTGGATACGCCCGGCTTTATCGAATCAGACGCCGTATGAAAAGCCCCAAAAACTTTTTTCGCCAGAGCCATCAGCAGGCCTTTTGCAATCGTCACATTGGAATCACCATTGACCTGCCTTGTTGGCATACGAATAGATGCAGATGTTGAGCCATTGGATTCCTGTCTTAATAACGCATGCAAATCATCACGAACCTCTTTGCAATCCATTGGACGGTCTGCCGGGTTTTTTGCCAACAGACGAAGAATAAGATCGGAAAGAGCCAATGGAAGTGATGGTACAAGTTCATGAGGGGCAGCAGGTTCTTCACGCACCTGTTTTTCCATGATTTCAAATTCACCGCCGCCACCAGCAGTGGCATCAAAAGGAAGTTTTCCAGTACACATTTGATAAAGAAGAATACCAAAAGCATAAAGATCGGTGCGTGCATCAATGGGCTGATTAAGAATTTGTTCCGGTGCCATGTAGCGAAAAGAACCCACGGTCGCACCACTTTGTGTTAAATCATCATCACCGCGTTTGGGTTTGGCCAAACCAAAATCCATTAATTTTACAGAACCATCGGTCGATAAAAGGACATTGGCAGGTTTCAAATCCCGATGCACCATGCCGAGGTGATGAGCTGCTTCAAGTCCAGCCAAAATCGAATCACATATCTTTACAAAATCAACCAGTGAAAGAGCAGGATTAACCTTGAGATATTCTTTCAGGTTTTTGCCATGCACCATCTCCATAACAAGTGCCATGTGCTCGCCATCTTCATAGAGCGATAAAAGTGTTACCACATTTGGATGCATCAGCTTGGCATGCATGCGTGCTTCACGACGAAAACGTTCTTTCAGGTTGTCATTCTGTAACAGATGCGGGTGCAACACTTTAACCGCGATTTCCCGATGCAGCTTTTCATCGGTTGCCTGATAAACGACACCCATGCCACCTTCGCCCAATTTGGCATCAAGACGATATTGACCAAGGTGAGGGGTATGTTTCTTGTCAATCACTGCAACTCCGCAGTGAGAACAAAATTCCCGATCGTCTGGATTTTCCAGACCACATGTTTGACAACGCATAACCGTCGATTGTTGACGCATCCCTGCACATGTCAAGCAACTCCCTTTGTTTGCACCAAATCTTTTAATCGATTAAATTGATTCAGATAACCTGGCACAGTATGCCCAATATTGAAGCCTTCTACCAATAATTTAAACGTTTCTCCCATTCCAAAAGGCAATAACATCCGTTTGGCATGGGCCAGTTGCTGCACACTCTCTACATTCCCACTCGCCGCTAATGATTCGATATGCTTTTGCACGGACGGACTCTGTGCCAACCATGCTCCCTGAGTCATAAAACACTCAGATCTCAAGCCAAGCCTTTCTCCAATTCGGCGCAGTGCTGTAAAATCAATGTGGGCAGTGATGTCACAGCTGCCCGGTCTATCCAGAACATTTTCTACCACCTGATGACTGCGATGCCCTAACAGCGTGCCTTCAACACGTTGTGGACGATAATACTCCTGTTGAGAATAACCATAGTCCACACAAAACAGAAAACCCCGCGTCATCATGTTGGCCACATCTGCCTGCCATGTTGCAAGGTTTGGGTTCCATTCACTGATATATCTATCGGGCCATGCACTTTTCAAATGGTCATCAACCTCTATCGACTCATCGCGAATCGGCAAACCATCCTGCCAGATAAAATGGTTCTGACTGTGAGCCACACCACGCTCTATCAATGTTTTATCTCTCCAGACAAATGACTTCACAGGAAAAGCATCCGGTAGTTCATTACAAAACATCAGGCAGTTTTCCAACTCACCAACATCAGTCAGGTTTGGCATCGATAAAACATCCAGATGATGGGCCATAAAGTGGGTTTGTTGTCTCTCTCGCATCTGCGAACTGGTTTCAATCATAATGATTTTGGGATCAGCGATCTCTTTTTTCTGTAATAACGTCACCACATCAACAAGTAGCGCACCCGAACCACCACCCTGCTCCACCAGCGTCCAGTCAGCAGGCGAACCCAGTTGATTCCAGCCCCACTCAATCAGATCAGCATAACCCAGCGCCAGCCAAGGGCCTAAGCCCCCACCTGTAATAAAATCCCCATCTTTACCAAAAACTGCTGCTGATTCATAATAACCTGATTTCGGCTCATAAAGGGCTGCGCCCATGAACTGATCAAACGGAATCCACCCGCCCGCATCAGCAATACGCTGTGCTATGATCGCTTCCAGATCGGAAGCATTATGGTTGACGCTCATCTCACCCCCGTTTAACTTAGCGGCCAATCATATAAACAGTCATGAGGAATACAATGTCATCTGATAAGATTATCCATGTAAGCGACGACAGTTTTGAAACCGATGTATTAAAAGCATCCAATGCCGTACTCGTTGATTTCTGGGCACCATGGTGTGGCCCTTGTAAACAAATCGCGCCCATTCTTGATGAAATCATCAATGAAATGGGTGATAAAATCACCGTAGCTAAAATCAATATTGATGATAATCCAAACACACCGGGGCGTTATGGCGTGCGTGGCATCCCTACACTGATGCTGTTTAACGATGGCAATGTGCAAGGCACCAAGGTTGGCGCTGCGAACAAAAGCAAACTCATCGAATTCATCAACGAACATCTGGACTAGACAGACCCGGATTCAGTGAATCAAGTGTAAAAGGCAGGGTCATCCCCCTGCCTTTTTTTATGATATCGTGATAGGCTTGCCATCCGTTTGACTTGGAAAAACAGCGAGGGTTTCAGCTATGTCAGGGCATAATAAATGGTCCAGTATCAAACACAAAAAAGCAGCGTTGGATGCAAAAAGAGGCAAGGTTTTCACCCGTTACATTCGTGAAATTACAGTTGCAGCACGCGCAGGTGGTGAAGATCCTGATGCAAATCCAAGACTAAGATCAGCGATCACAGCAGCCAAGGGTGTGAATATGCCCAAGGACAATATCGAACGTGCCATTGCCCGTGGTGCTGGTGGCGATGATGGTGTCAATATTGATGAAGTTCGTTATGAAGGATATGGACAAGGTGGTGTAGCTATTTTGGTTGATTGCATGACAGATAACCGCAATCGTACCGTCTCCGATGTTCGTTCAGCCTTTACCAAAGGCGGCGGCAGTATGGGAGAATCCGGCTGTGTTGCCTGGATGTTCCACCAGAAAGGCCAGTTTATTTTTGATGCTGAAGAAACCAGCGAAGATGACATCATGGAAATTGCCATGGAAGCCGGTGCGGAAGATATTCAGGATAATCCAGATGCAGGCTGCATTGAAGTGACCACCGAGCCTGCTGCTTTTGCTTCAGTTCAGGATGCTTTCGAATCAGCAGGTCTGAAGTCTCAGGTTGCCGAAATTGCATGGATACCGGAAAACACCATTACAATCGAAGGTGAAGCTGCTGAAAAACTCCTCGGACTCATTGAAAGGCTCGAAGAGCTTGATGATGTTCAAAATGTCTATGCCAATTATGACATCTCTGATGAAGACATCTCACAAATCGAAGGTTAAATAAAACCGATGCGTATTCTTGGCGTAGATCCCGGCTCACAAAAAACCGGCGTAGGCATCATTGAAATTCAAGGCAACCGCCTCACCCATATTCACCATTCTGTCATCCGATGCGGCACCGGAGAGTTCACCGAAAGGTTAAACATTCTCTTTTCACAGTTGAAAAAAATGATTGCCCAATATCAACCACAGTGTGCAGCGATGGAAGATGTGTTTGTATCCAAAAATGTTTCATCCGCACTGAAATTAGGCCAGGCAAGAGGTGCATTGATTGCCGCATGCGGTGATTCAGGTCTACAGGTTACACCCTACGCTCCAACCAAGATAAAACTGGCCACCACAGGCCATGGCAAAGCGGACAAACAACAGGTTCAACACATGATCAGGCTGATTCTAAAGCCACCCATGCCGCTTCCGGAAGATGCAGCAGATGCGCTTGCTGTATGCATCTGCCACGCGCATCATGCGCCCATGATTGGACAGCAGAACAACAAACAAAGCGTAAAACAATGATCGGCTGGTTAACGGGTACCGTACGAGATCTTGATCCAACAGGATCAATTCTTCTTGAAACCCATGGTGTGGGTTATGATGTTACCGTTAGCATGCAGGCACTCTGCACCCTCAAACAGGGAGAAAAAGCGGATCTCTACATTCATAGCCATGTGAGAGAAGATCAATTTACCCTATTTGGCTTTCTCACCCCCCATGAACGTGAATTATTCCGCAAACTTAATACGGTTTCAGGCATTGGTGCCCGGATTGCACTGAATCTCATGTCCGGTATGCCAGCAACCGAACTCTTGCAGGCGATTGAAAATGCAGATGATGATGCCATTGCCCGTACACCTGGTATTGGCAAAAAAACAGCCCAACGTCTGATTCTTGAGTTGAAAGGAAAGCTAACGGTTGAAGATAACGAAAGTGCTGCACTTCCGAACGAAGTCAATGATATTCGCTCCGCCCTGCTAAACCTTGGCTATAAACCTTTACAGGTTGATAAGGCACTTAAAGGTATTGATGTAAGTGTTGGTTTTGATAATGCTTTTCGCTCTGCATTAAAGGCTGTTTCATAATGAGGAACGGTTCATGATGGATCACGGGATCAACGAAGATCGCATCCTTGATGCCGATCAACGCACTGAGGACTGGGATGTCGCCTTGCGTCCAAAACGGTTATCAGAATATGTTGGCCAACAAAAGATCAGGGATAACATCGCCGTTTATATTGAAGCGGCCAAACGTCGTTCTGAAGCGCTGGATCATGTGCTTCTGTTTGGCCCTCCCGGACTCGGTAAAACCACCTTGGCCCATATCATCGCCACAGAGTTGGGAAGCAATATTCGTTCAACATCCGGCCCTGTCATTGAACGTCCCGGAGACCTCGCAGGCATGTTAACCAATCTTGAAGAAGGTGATGTACTCTTCATTGATGAAATCCATCGTCTCTCACCACAGGTTGAAGAGATTCTTTACCCTGCAATGGAAGATTTTCAACTTGATATCATGATTGGTCAGGGTCCGGCAGCTCGCTCAATCAAGATGGATATCCCTCGCTTTACCCTGATTGGTGCCACCACCCGTGCAGGCTTGCTCACCAACCCGTTAAGAGATCGTTTTGGTGTTATTGAACGTCTTGAGTTTTATAGCGATGATGAACTGGCCAGCATTGTTCATCGTTCAGCCAAATTACTTGAGATTAATACCACGGAAGATGGCGCATCTGAGGTAGCCAAACGATCACGAGGCACACCACGCATTGCCAATCGCCTGTTACGCAGGGTTCGTGATTTTGCCGAGGTCGAGCATGATGGCCTGATTGATCAAAAGGTTGCTGATCATGCATTGGGCCGATTGGAAGTCGATCATTTAGGCTTGGATCAACTGGATCGAAAACTTTTGTTAAGCCTGATTGATAAATTTTCAGGTGGACCAACGGGTCTTGATACATTGGCAGCAGCGATTTCTGAAGAACGCGATACCATTGAAGATGTCCTGGAACCTTATATGATGCAGGAAGGTTTGATTGCACGCACGCCGCGTGGCCGTGTTGCAACAGCCCTCGCCTATTCACATCTCGGACGCGATCTGCCAGATGCTATCAGGCAAGGCTCTTTGATATGAACATCGATCATAATAGCTCAGTCATAAGCGTCCATCGCAGGACATCCATCATAAGTATTTGTTATGAGTATTCATCATGAGTCATGTCAGTCATCGTTTTCAATGCCGCGTCTATTATGAAGATACTGATCACGGTGGCATGGTTTATCATGCCAATTATCTAAAATTTATGGAGCGTGGCCGCACCGAGTATCTACGTGCCGTTAATATTGAGCTGGATGATGTAGAATTCAGTGAAGGTGTCATGTTTGCCGTCACCGAAGCTAATATTCGTTACCTCTCCTCTGCTTTATTTAATGATATTCTGGAAATTGATAGCATGCTGACATTTGCACGCGGCGCACGCCTGAGTTTTAAACAACAGGTTTGGCGTATGCACCGGGAAAATGAGACCCGCGACACATTATTGGCCGAAGCAGAGATTAAGCTTGCCTGCGTCGACAGAAGTGGTCATGCCAGACGTATTCCTGCATCACTGCTTCCCGCCCTGAAAATACATCAAAGTAACACCCCCTAAACGAGGAGCATGAAATGGCTGAACAAATGACTGTATGGAACCTGATTTTCGGAGCCGGCATTGTTGTAAAAGGTGTGCTGGCATTGTTGATGTTCCTCTCAGTGATGTCATGGGGAATTATCTTCAATAAATGGCGCCTCTACCGGAAAACCAAACAGGATGCAGATACATTCTCCGCATCTTTTTGGGGTGGTTCGGATATGGATACGCTGTTGGCCGGTATTCCGCAGCAATATAAAAACAGCCCGCTGCCTAATATCTTTCAGGCAGGGTATCGGGAATATATGCGCCACCGCAGAGACTCCGATGATAAACATGAAGGGAAAATTGTTGCAGGCGGTGGACTTGATGGTATCCGTCGCTCACTTGATGCTGCATTCTCCCGCGAACTTGAAGGGCTCTCGCGTCATTTGGCTTTTCTGGCTACGGTGGGTTCCACCTCACCCTTTATTGGCCTCTTTGGTACGGTATGGGGAATCATGGGCGCTTTTCAAAACATCGGGTTATCACAAAGCACCTCACTGACAGCCGTTGCCCCGGGCATTGCTGAAGCACTGGTTGCAACCGCATTTGGACTTGTTGCCGCCATTCCTGCTGTCGTAGCTTACAACAAATTTACGGCTGATTTGAAACGCATCGCATCGGGCATGGAGCAGTTCTCCTCTGAATTTCTAAACATCATGTCCCGTCACATCCGGAGCTAAATCATGTGGGCAGGTCAAAGTAAATGGGATAAAGAGACAGAACCCATGGGTGAGATCAATGTCACGCCCCTTGTTGATGTCATGCTGGTATTGCTGATTATTTTTATGGTCACTGCACCGTTACTTACACAGGGCGTCAATGTTGACCTGCCGGATGCCGATTCTCCTGCCATGCAGCAGAATGTTGAGCCAGTGGTCATCTCCATTCATAAAAATGGAAAAATTTATATCCAAAAACATCAAATCAAACTCAAAAAACTTGCGCCACGCATTTCAGCCATGAGAAAAAACAAACCAAACCTCCCTGTATTTATTCGTGGCGATGCCAAAACAGCTTATGAACATATTGCACAGGTCATGAGTACGTTGGAACAGGCTGGCATTAAGAAGGTTGGACTTGTCACTGAACCTGGCCGTTAAACCCGCAGGCCAAAACAGTCTCAATGCCGCAGATTTTATATTTGCAGGTATCATCCATCTGATTGTGATTCTATTGATTGTTATCTTAAGCTGGTGGCAATCTGTGCCTGATCCGGAACCGTTAAAACGTATCGAAGTTCAAATGATTTCTGCCAAAGAACTCGCAAAACTTCAAAAGCCAAAAACTGCAGTTCGGCAAAAAAACAAACCACTCAAAGAAAAACCTCGCCCTGTTTTAAAGCTTGAAACAAAACCGGAAAAAACGAACAAAGTAATTGAAGATGATTTTGATCCTTTTGCACCCATGCAGTCCCAAAGCGATGTTGTTACACCCAAAAAAGCGCTGCAAAACGATATGGTTGATGCCATAGGCAAACAGCTTTCACAACAGGAAATCGATCGTTATATCGCGATGATGCAACAAGCGGTTCAGAGTCATTGGAAGGTTCCCGCAGGTGTTGACAGCGCTACGCCTGATCCATTGGTGGAGATGACGCTCAGACGAGATGGATCAGTGCTTAGTGCCCGTATCACAGAATCCTCAGGAAATGCATCGCTGGATCAAACCCTGATCAATGCCATTTATGCAGCATCACCTTTTCAGCTGCCCAAACAGCAGTTTGAGGCATTCAGCACCAATCAGCTGCGCTTTAGACCACTAAAATAGATCGCCAAACAATTCAATAAAACAATATTACCACAAAGGACACTGACTATGCGCTTTATGCTACTTTTGCTTTCTATGGCCTGTTCAACTTCAATTTTTGCAGTGGAGTTTGATGTTTATCAATCCGAATATCGCCCACTCCAACTGGCTTTGGTGGTTGATGGCTATGCAGAATCACAAAGTGAAGAAACAAAGCTTTATCAGATCATAAAAAATGATTTGATCAGCAGCCAGTCCTTTTCCACACTCGATCCTTTAAGCTTTATTGCCGATGCAAACACAACATTACAAAAAATTGAGTATGCAGATTGGCGAATCATCGGGGCCGATGTGGTAACCGCATGCCTGTTAATCCAAACAGAAAGTGGCTGGCAGGCTGAAGTTCAGGTGCACGATCCTTTTCGTGGTAAACATCTTGCCAGCAGGACCTTTAATGGTGAAGCCAATGAATTCCGCAGCCTTGCGCATCAGGTTTCAGACTTTATTTACCATACAATTATTGGTGTTCAAGGCCACTTTAACTCTCAGGTTCTTTATGTGAAAAAGAGAGGTGATCATGCCGATCTGATTTATATGGATCAGGATGGCAGTAATCGGCAACCTGTTGGCAAAAATTTCACACTGCTGCTCTCGCCTGACTGGGCTCCCGATGGTCAACATGTTGCGTTGAATACTTATGTAGGTAATCGCCCCAGACTGGAAACTTTTGACCTTGCAACGGGCAAACGCAGCGCATTTGGAAGCTTTAAAGGTTTAAACAGTACACCCGAGTATTCGCCGGACGGACGTTTTATCGCAGCCGCACTCTCTTATACCGGCAACACCGAAATACATATTTACGACATCAAAAAAGGTACATGGCGCCAATTCACACATCATTCAGGCATTGATACGACACCCACATGGTCACCGGACGGTACATGGATTGCTTTTACCAGCAATCGAAACGGAACCCCCCAGATTTATCGCAAACGTCTTTCCGGTGGTAAAGCCGAACGTATTAGCTTGAAAGGCAATTATAATACCTCCCCGGTCTGGGCACCACATGGTGATCGTATCGCTTTCATCACCCAGAAAAATTGGAAATATGCGCTTGCGACCGTGCATATTGATGGCAGCGGATTGCGTTATTTGGTAACCGGACAACGTGTTGAATCACCAAGCTGGTCTCCCAATGGGCAAATGTTACTCTATTCGGCAGAAAATGGCGGTGCCCGCCGTATCTACCGAATTCCAGCCTGGGGCGGAAATGCAGTCGCCATCACACCCGCAAATATTGATGCATCCGATGCTGCATGGTCACACTAACGACGAGAAAAACATCCGCGCTAGACAGCATGAGAAGTTTGGTGTTCAATTGTGAAAGTTACTGAATACAGAACATTTATCGGGAGGATTCCAATGAATCTCAAACATTATTCAAAACTGGCCTTGATCGGGCTGGCAACAGCAAGTTTACTGTTTGTTGGTTGTGCAAAAAAAGAAGTTGTGACTGAAACTTCTGCACCTGCACCAAAAGCATCAACGGCACCAGTTAAAACAATGGTGAACAAACCAACTTCAAACTCTGTCTATTTCGCCTATGACAGTGCAAGTCTTGATGGTGCTTCCAAAGCAGCATTGAATGCACACGCGGCATGGCTCATGGATCATTCAGGCAAGAGTATAACCGTTGAAGGAAATTGCGATCAGCGTGGTAGTCGCGAATATAACCTGGCCCTGGGTCAACGCCGTGCAGACAGTGTTAAAGCTTATCTGGTAGCGCAAGGTGTCAAGAGTAGTAATATTGATACGGTTTCTTTTGGTGAAGAACGCCCTGACTGCACCGGTAGCGGTGAAGCATGCTGGGCACAGAATCGCCATGCGGACATTGTTAACCGTTAATCAAACAGCTTTGATTGATATGAAGCGGCCATCGGTTTTTCCGGTGGCCGTTCTTTTCATGCTGTTGGTTTTTTCAGGATGCGTAAAAAAAGATGTTGGCACATGGGAACAGGATAAAGCCGTAATCATGGCGTCCGTTCAACAAATGCATGAAAATCATGCAGCCATGGAAACAAAATTAAAAACCATGGAAGCCAAACTTTTTGAACTTGGAAAAAAAATCAAACAACAGGAAGCAAATAACAGTGCGCTTACTGCAAGTCTGAAGGCACTACGTAAAAAACTTCCACGTAAAACAACACCTTCAAAAGCTTCCAGAAAAAATCAGAAACTTGTAAAAAAATTACAGAAAATTGAGTCCAGCATTCGTTCAGCCGCCACAAAAGGCACTGCAATGATTCAACCCAATGACAAAAGCATTGAAAAAAACAGTTATACAGCAGCCTACCTCGCTCTGAAAAGCGGACGATATGAAGAGGCTTCCATTGGTTTCAAGGTATTATTAAAAGATTATCCACAAGGTGAATATGCTGATCAGGCCTATTTTTGGCTTGGCGAAAGTTATTTTGCCCAACATAAAATGAAAGAAGCTATTAAAGCTTTTAAAAAAGTTGCCAGCAATTATCCTGACAGCGCCAAACATCCGGCAGCTCTTATCAAACTGGCTGCTGCCTATCAGGAATCTAAACGTAAAGGTGATGCGAAGGCAGTGCTTCAACGTCTGATCAAGCAACACCCTGAATCCAATGCTGCTGAACAGGCACGCACTCAATTAAAAACACTCGAAGCGGGGCAAAAAAAATAGCTTCTGCCAGAACACTTCGTATTCATGAAATTTATGAGAGTGTACAGGGTGAAAGCACATTGGCTGGTACGCCCTGCACATTTATCCGTCTCGCAGGCTGCCCGCTGGCATGCCACTATTGTGATACTCCTCAGGCAATACCTGTCGATTCGGGGGCTCCGATGGCTATCTCTGACATTCTCAAGCAGGTCACCAACTACGCTCACCCACTGGTCCTTGTGACTGGGGGCGAGCCTTTGGCCCAGCGAAATTGCATGTGTTTATTAGACAGCCTTATGAACACAGGCAGATCGGTTCAACTTGAAACCGCAGGTGCCCATGATATTTCAAACGTACCTGATGGCATATCCATCATCATGGATATCAAAACGCCTGACAGTGGCGAAGTAGCGCGTAATCGCTGGCAAAATATCGACCATCTTAAAAAAAATGATGAAGTAAAGTTTGTCATCAACAGTCAAAATGATTACGAATGGGCCAAAGATGTTATCCATAGCAGAGGTATTACAGCATTAAACATTCCAATTCTCTTTTCACCCGCATGGAAACGTCTTGCACCTGCCACACTTGTGCAATGGATTCTTACAGATCATTTACCCGTAAAATTACAAATTCAGCAACATAAATATATATGGGGCGCGGAAAAGACCGGTGTATAATCAAACCTCTTCAAACAAAGCGGTTGTTTTGCTTTCAGGCGGCCTGGACTCTGCCACAGCCTTAGCCTGGGCCAGTAAAGAGCAAGGCTGGCAATGTCATACCGTGGCATTCGATTATGGTCAAAGACATCGAATCGAACTTGAAGCATCTGCAAATGTAGCCCGTTCACTCGGCGTTCAGGATCATCGTATCATCACTGTCGACCTTGCTGCCATTGGTGGTTCAGCCCTCACCGAAGATATTGATGTACCAAAAGATCAACATCACGATGCCACGATTCCTATCACCTATGTCCCTGCCCGCAACATGATCTTTCTTTCATTGGCTGCCGGGCTGGCTGAAACAGTTGGTGCCAGTAAAATCATCATAGGTGCCAATATTGTGGATTATTCCGGTTATCCTGACTGTCGGCCGGCTTTTCTCAATTCATTTGCCAAAACCGCAACTTTGGGGACTAAAACAGGTTCTGAGGGTTCGCCGCTTGAAATTGTTGCACCGCTTCTTAAACTGGATAAATCAGAGATTATCACACTCGGATTGAAACTTGGTCTTGACTATGGCCTTACCCGCTCCTGTTATGATCCGCACCCTGATGGTATGCCATGTGGTCATTGTGATTCCTGCCTTTTCCGTCAGGAAGGTTTTGCCAAACTATCTAAAACTGATCCCCTGCCCTATCCTGAATAACGCTGAAAACACCACCTTCAGTTGATATGTATAAGGCCAATGATAAAATGCTGTCAAGGCTACTTGGAAGCTGGAGAGGTCATCAAATGGAGAATGACGTGAACTTAATCATAAAACGAGTCACACTGCTGTTTGCAGCACTATGCTTCGTCCCATTTTTTACCACACTCCTTTTTGCAACTGAAACACCCTACCCCATCTCTGAGCAAGAAATTAATGCCTGGAGATTGACTGAAGTTCCTTATCCTGAATCAAACCCAAATCAGAAAGCTGTTGAAGAACTTGGCAAACAGCTGTTTTTTGATCCACGTCTTATTGGTGACCGGACCTTCTCTTGTGCCGCATGTCATTTTCCAGGCACAGGCTGGAGTGATCCACATCCCAACAAAATAAAAAATACTCAGGGCATGGATCGTCAGGCTCCCAGCTTGATTAATGTTGCCTTCCAGAAGGCATTTTTCTGGGATGGGCGTAGCAAAACACTTGAAGATGCGATTGAAGTCCATTTAAAAGAGCTCTCGCTTACCAGTGGTTATAAAACTTCTGCTCTTCCGCAAGCCTATCAACAGAAATTTCTGCATATCTTTGGTACTTCATCAACTTCATCAACAAATATTGCCAAAGCAATCGCAAATTTTCTGCGCACCATTGTTGTTCAGGATTCTCCATTTGATCGCTGGATTGCGGGAGATACATCCGCACTGTCTCAATCAGCCAGACGGGGTTTTTTACTCTTCATCGGTAAAGCGGAATGTTCCAAATGCCATAGCGCACCCAATTTCAGTGATTCAAAATTTCATAATATCGGGCTAAACACACTTGATCCAGGACGCCTTGATGTAAGCCAAAAGAAAGTAGACAAAGGCCGTTTCCGAACCAGTTCACTGAGACAAATTTCCCGTACCCCGCCTTATATGCATACAGGAACAAAAAACACACTGATGGCTGTGATCGAGTTTTATAGCCATGGTGGTGATCGCCATGAACCAAGCAATGAGTTGAAGGTTCTAAATTTAACCGAACAGGAAGAGCGTGAGATTTTAGATTTCCTGACAAGCCTGACCGGTAGCAACAGTTCAATTGTTATCCCTCAAATGCCCATCAGCAATGCGCCCTGAGCCAGTAAATATTCAGGCACTGAAAGGCACAAGTTATTCCTACCACCAACGCCCTTAAATCAGGCTTGCAACTATTTTATGCCTGCTCTAAAGCCCTGAAATTTTAATGTCCTTTTCATTCACTTACCATCACTTCCCGAATCCAAAAAATGGACTGAGTGAAACATATAAAATAAATAATACTGCCATCAAGAGCATCAAAAAGCGGACAGGATGCTCCAATATTTTATCAATTACCGTTTGATGTCTGCCCTCTTTTTTCAATTGTTTGTATGCTATTCGGGCTGCCATTGCTCGCTGCTGCTGATAGGTTTCAATCAATGATGTCGCTTCTTTCAATCGATGATCATCATGCAACCATATACCCGGTAGTGAAATCCCCCAGCTACCTGCGTTGGTTTCATAAAAATCAATGTGATGATCGCTTAGCAGTTGCCGAACCTCTTCAGCCTCATCATCAGGCACACTTCTAAGTTTAAACAGTAATTCCGACATCCTTCTTCCTCTCACATAACACTAAACATCTATCAAGAATCCATACAAAAATCACGATACACACAAAAGTCTTCAAATCACACGTGACAACTATAGTGAAAGCATAATAGTCACGATACAGTTGCCACGTGAAACTCAAGCTTCTGATCATTGGTTATGTTTGGCCGGAACCGCACTCTTCCGGTGCAGGTGTGCGCATGATGGAGTTGATTCATCTCTTTCTTGCACAGCAGTGGAACATCACCTTTGCCAGTCCTGCCGCACTTTCTGAACATATGGCCGATCTTGATGCGCTGGGTGTTAAAAAAGAAAATATTGCAGTCAATGACAGCTCTTTTGATCATTTTATCCTGGAGATGGCACCGGAAATCGTGCTTTTTGATCGTTTCATGATGGAGGAACAATTTGGTTGGCGTGTTGAAACACAGTGCCCTTCAGCACTGCGACTCATTGAATCCATTGATCTCCATTGCCTGCGTGATGCCAGACATCAGGCCAGCAAAAAAAAACGTACAGTCGAACTCAGTGATCTTTATAGTGACATGGCCAAACGTGAAATCGCCGCCATTTACAGATCTGATCTTACCATTCTTATTTCTGATTATGAGTTAAAACTATTGCATGAAACGTTTTCAGTTCCCAAAGATTTACTTCATCTCTGCCCATTCATGTTTGATGAAACACAGATCATAGATCCACTGCCTGCTTTTAAATCACGAAACCACTTCATCACGATTGGAAACTTTCGCCATGCGCCCAACTGGGATGCCGTATTATGGCTTAAACAGATTATCTGGCCGCTGATTCGTAAAGCTTTGCCTGAAGCCGAACTCCATATTTATGGTTCCTACCCACCACCCAAAGCCACCGCACTACACACACCCAAAGATGGTTTTCACGTGCTTGGCTGGGCGCCTGATGCCATGGAAGTTATGAAACAGGCCAGAGTCTGCCTGGCACCTTTACGATTCGGGGCCGGGATCAAAGGCAAACTTGCCGATGCCATGCTTGCAGGCACACCCAACGTCACCACCGATATCGGTGCAGAAGCCATGACAGGTGGATTGCCCTGGGCTGGCAACATTGAAAATGATCCAGAAGCCTTCGCAGAAGCGGCCATTCAACTCTATCAGGATGAGCAAGCCTGGCATCAAGCTCAAAGTCGCGGCTTTGATATCATCCGCCATCTCTTTAACAAACAACAAAATGGTGATGCGCTGATTCAACATATTCATGCGGTGTTGGAAAACCTTGATTCACATCGCCTGCATAACTTTACAGGCTCCATGCTGCGACATCACAGCCATCGCAGTATAGAGTTCATGTCCCGCTGGATTGAAGCCAAAAATAAAACTTTATAACAAGCATTATTCGTTATTTAATAGAAATAGTATTAAGTATTACGTCCTCGGAATTACAAGGGAATACGAAAATCTGTAGCGGAAAGAGCAAATCATCCCCGAAACTAAATAAAAGAAAGGGCGAAGCCGAAACCCCGCCCATCCATTAGTTAGCCACGTGGTGGAAATTTATCATTTCCGTGACTATCTTTGCTGCCAATCTTTCCATCCTTATTATGGATGACAAGTTCGCTGCCCTTGTTCTGACTGATCTCACGAGCACGATCAACCGCAGATTGTTTCGTGTCATGATGACTAGATGAACGCTGGGCACCACCGCCTTTAATATTCCAGCCGCCTTTTGAGTCTGGAACAACGTGTGTTGTATTAGCCATTTCTAGCTCCTAGAAGGTGTCTTGTTCTTGTGCTATAAATAGATATGATTCACGTGCCTTTTCTTGCTGAGATTAGGGCATCCATGCACAAGTCTACATGCCTTCTTTCATGTAAATAATTAATGTGTATCAACCGAGGGAGGGTTCAAGTTACAGCTTGGACTCTCTCCTCACACATGCCAGATAAGTCTGTAATCCATCACAAAACCGAAGCTAGCAGTTGTGCAATCAGTAAGCTTAATTTCACAAAGAAATCAAAGCATCTTACCATTTAGCACTCCCAGAATGTAAGTGCTAAAACCAGCCTGTCAAGCGATCTAAATCTCTACATATAGCATACATACTATCTACAAGATACTAACTGTAGTATCTAGAAGCTAAAATGAGTCCTCGTGATTGAGATAAAACAACCGGAGTCAGTCTTATTTGACACTAACGCGTAATCGCTCTGAGGCCTTGTTTGGTACATTCCTGTGCCTATATTTGTTTTGTGTTTGATCATATCTACCTCTCCCCAAAATATCAGCTTAGGCATCAGAAATAACTTTGAAAATTTAGATAAAATAAGCGAAAAATAGAATTAAGTATAATTTCATCAAAAATCTCTATTAAAAAAGGCCATAAATGACTTCTTAGAGAAAGCTAATTGATTAGTTTTATATATTTTAAAAAGAGCTAAGCCACTGCACAGGACTTTAAAACTAGACGCAATTCAAGCAGCAACGCCATCAAGGCTGGGCCTGCACGCAAGCTGTGGCGTACCACTTCCTTCGGCCATGCTGCCAGCGACCACATGGTTTTTAACAACGATTCACGCGATGTGAAAGAGCCTGTTCCATCCCATTGAGATTGAATCTCCTGCAATGCCACATCAATTATTAATTCATGCGGAATCATGGTCAAGTGCGTATCCAGCCAGTTCTGCAAATCACCCACATCGGCCCGTTGCACATCTTTCAACAACGCCTGCCACTGCAACAAGCCATCTACCACCTTATGATCCTGTAAACAGGCCACATGGCCGGGACGGCCTCCTGCGATTTCCACCGCCATCTTTTTAGCGACATCACTGAATTCCATACCAGCCAATACATGGTTCATATGTGTATCGCCCAAAGGTGCACAATGACCAAGCATACAGCGTGAACGTATGGTGGCAGGAAGACGCATCAGATCATGACATACCATCAACAATAAACTTCCGCCTGACGGCTCTTCCAGCCCTTTCAACAAGGCATTGGCCGCCTGAAGATTCATCATCTCCGCATCATTGAGCACCACCACACGCTTTTCACTCTGCATACCCGTCAGTGAAAGAAACGAAAGCACCTCCCGAATCTGATCGACGGTGATATCCCGCTTTTTCTCCAGCCGCTCAAGCATGATAAAATCGGGGTGTGAACCAGCCTTTAACATACAACATCCATGGCATTCACCGCAGGCATGTGCGCCTTGCTGCTCACTCCCGTTTCGATGTTCACAAAGATAAAGTGCCGCCATCGCCATTGCTTCGCAGGCCTTGCCAATGCCCTTCATGCCATAAAGCAGCCAGGCATGATGTAATCGCTGTTCCTCCAGGGCTTTAGAGAAACGGACATGAATCGCCTCGTGACCCAGCGCAGGTTTGAAATTCACACAAGACCCCGCTCTGTAAACACGGCCTGAATCTGTTGTTGAACCCTGTCAATGGCTTCAGATGCATCAATGCGAGAAATACGATCACTGTGTACGCTATGAAGTTTAGCAAAAGCCGCGTGCACGGATTCGTGAAATGACTGCGCCTCCTCATCAAGCCGGGTGCTTGCTTCACCCATGCTGCTACGACTTCGAATCCGGTGCAGCGCTTCTGTCACAGGCAGATCAAACCAGAGTGTCAGATCAGGTGAAATACCAAGTTCAGCGAAGCTCAGCATTGAATTGAGACCTTCCAAATCGGCGAGTTTCCGCCCTGCTAACTGATAAGCCATGGTGGAATCAGAATAACGATCACACAATACCCACTCTCCGGCTTCCAATGCTGGCATCATCACTTCGCGGACATGCTGGGCACGATCAGCCAGAAACATCAGCAACTCACATTCAGGTACAGGGGTATATTCACCTTCCAGCAACAGCCTGCGAATCTCTTTACCCAGCTGTGTATCTCCCGGCTCATGTGTGACACGCACCTTATAACCCTGTTCAGACAACCATGTTTCAGTCATATGAAGTTGTGTGCTTTTGCCTGAGCCATCTCCACCCTCAAATGTAATCAAACGCCCTGTATTGCTACGCCCATCAGTCATGATCGTCACTGTTAACCTTTATCATTTAAATTCTCCTTGCCGCCCTTGCCCATTTTTTGAACATTTTTCTGCCATTGCCATTCACCTGTAATTTTCACGTTCAGCGAAGCAGGAAGCGATTCAAGCCAGTCATACAGGTCGTGCAATTGCTCCGGTGTTGTCCAAAACTGCTGTTTCTTTTTCTCCGGATCAAAACAGCGGACTGTTGCCAGACCATCTTCACCCTGTAACAGGCTTTGCAACAGCACGCATTGCGATTCGGGCAATACAACTTCAACAATCATCACATCAGAACTCATGGGTGTCGATCACGCTTATGCCGGTTATGATTTCCATACTATATACAATTTCACTTACGTTTTCGTTCAATGTTTACCCAGGCTTTCACATTTGCCTGATGTTCTTCAAATGTGGAGGCAAATGCATGCCCTCCTGTGCCATCAGCAACAAAATAAAGGTATGAGACATCTGCAGGCGTTGCGGCAGCACGCAGGCTCGCCGCGCCCGGATTACAAATAGGTGTCGGAGGAAGACCTCTGCGTGTATAGGTGTTCCATGGTGTATCGCTCGCCAGATCTTTTCTTCTGATATCACCTGAAAAAGTACCATCACGTCGCCAGATTCCGTAGATCACCGTTGGGTCCATCTGCAACGGCATACCTTTTTCAAGCCTGTTACGGATGGCTGCCGAGACCAAGGGTCGCTCAGCATCCACAGATGTCTCCTTTTCAATAATCGAAGCGATGATGCGCAATTTTTCGGTGTTCAAGGATCCTGATGCCACAAGTTCTGAACGAATGGATGCCAACACCCGCTGCTGCGCTACAATCATCTGTGCAAGGATATTCTTCGCATTCACTGGTTTGAAATAGGTGTAAGTTTCAGGGAGCAAACGCCCCTCCCTCTCTTCATCATGCAAAAGTGCTTCTGCTGCCAAATACCATAGTTTTTTTTCTGTAGCTGTTTTTTCCGCCAACAACAACAAAACATCCTGTGTGCGCAAACCCTCAGGTACGGTTACCTGAAAGTGCATCACATCACCTCGCTCAATTTTCTTTAAGACATCCCAGAGGCTAAGCTCTCCTTCAAAATGATACTGACCCACTTTTAATGCGCCGGCCTTGCCTGTCAGACGCACCAGAAGTTTAAACTTCCACGCCGCATGAATCACATTTGATGCTGCCAGTTTCCGAGCAATATGAGCACTGGCAAAACCGGATTCGATCACAACATCGACCGGTTCAATGTTATGTTTATTGTATACCTGTTGATAACCAACAAATATAAACAAAAATGGCAAAAGCACCCATATTTTCAGCCAGTCTTTACTCATAACTTTGGCATTCCCGGTTTATCTCTTAAAACCTGATAAAGCATCTCAAATGCATGATGTTCTCTGTTTAACTTTCTGCCATTTATCATGCTGGCAGGCTGAATGAAAACGCCACTGTTTGTAAACCCTATCGCCTCACAATCATCAAGCCATGAGACAGGGCAATCAGATAACGTAAGCACGGATGCAGCAACAAACTCATTCCTGATAATACCTTGTAGCACCCCACCATTCGACCCATCCGGTGTATACCACACCCCTTCCCGATAAAGCAGCACGTTGGCAGTCAGACCCGAAAGCACAAGGCTATTTTTACAAATGAGTGGTGTTATTTCTTCAGACAAGCCTTCATCTTTCCACTGCTTTGTCGCACGCAGACTTAAAGCATAATCACTGCTGAACTTGGCCTGTTTCAACTCAGTGGCATATGGCCATTCGACAGTTGATAACACGAGCTTCTGAAGTTTTGGAATATACGGTATGCACTGGATGTATACTGTGGGTTGTTGATCTTTATTTCGAATAAGACCCCATTCCGCTATCCCGCCTGTGACAGTCACTTTTACCAAAACATCATCAGCAATGCCTGCTGCATGTTCAATGGCCTGCGCCCGAATCGATTCCATATTACCTTTGGATAATAAAATACCAAAAGACTTCAGACCATCAGCAAGACGTGAGAAATGTTGATCAAGAGCAAACACGTTACCTTTAATCACTCGAAAGGTTTCAAAACAGGCCTCTCCATAGCCAATCCCGCGATCTAACACGTTGGAAAATTGAATATTTAGTTGAACATTTAAATCTGTCTTGGTCACACGCCCACCTTCATGTTATAACGCCGCATGCTGAATTTATACCTTGAAGCGATTGAACACGCACGTGTCTATGACGTAGCACGCGAAACGCCGCTGGAGCTTGCACCCAAACTTTCCAGACGGCTTAATAATGAAGTGTTGCTCAAGCGCGAAGATTTACAACCTGTTTTTTCTTTTAAGCTGCGCGGCGCATACAATAAAATATCACAACTCAGTGATGAAGAAAAAAAACGTGGTGTCATCGCTGCATCTGCGGGAAATCATGCTCAGGGTGTTGCCCTGGCTGCCAAAAAGCTCGGCATTGCAGCAACGATCGTGATGCCACAAACCACTCCGGAGATTAAAGTAAATGCTGTGAAATCATTGGGTGCAAGCGTGGTGCTTATCGGTGACAGTTATTCCGATGCCAGCGCGCGCGCTTATCAGCTTCGTGATGAAACAGGCATGACCTATATTCACCCTTTTGACGATCCACAGGTCATTGCAGGCCAGGGAACCGTTGCTGAAGAACTGCTGCGTCAATCAAGCAATGACATGGATGTGGTATTTATCCCAATCGGTGGTGGTGGCCTTATTTCAGGCATGTCGCTTTATCTTAAACACTTTTCACCCACCACAAAAATCATTGGTGTTGAACCTGTTGATTCGGCTGCGATGCATGATTCGGTCAAAGCCGGTAAGCGAATCACACTCGAACAGGTCGGTATTTTTGCCGATGGTGTAGCAGTCAAGCAAGTCGGTGAACACACTTTTGATCTGGTCAAACAATACGTGGATGAAATCATACTGGTTGATACCGATGAAATCTGTGCTGCCATCAAAGATATTTATGATGATTCCCGGGCCATCGTTGAACCTGCCGGTGCGTTGGCTGTTGCAGCCATGAAAAAATACGTAAAACAGCATCAACTGCGTGGCAAGGTACTGGCTTGTGTCAACAGTGGTGCCAATATGAATTTTGATCGTCTGCGCCATGTCGCGGAACGTGCCGAAATGGGCGAATGTCGTGAAGCCGTTTTTGCCGTAACCATTGATGAAACGCCTGGATCCTTCCTCACATTCTGCAATCTGCTCGCACATCGTGGCATTACTGAATTTAATTACAGAATATCCAGCCGCAATGAAGCACATGTGTTTGTAGGGGTTAGCGTTGCCAGTAACGAAGAAAATCAGGAAATTCAATCGACATTGGAATCTCATGGTTATGCCGTGGTTGATCTGCTTGATAATGAACTGGCTAAGCTACATGTCCGGCATATGGTTGGAGGTAAAAGTCATTTAGCCCGGCATGAGGTATTGTATCGTTTTGAATTCCCGGAGCGTCCACGCGCACTTCTGGATTTTTTGACACAGCTCGCCGGGCGCTGGAACATTTCTCTGTTTCACTATCGCAATCACGGTGCAGCTTATGGTCGGGTGCTGGCAGGCTTTGAGGTACCCAAGCCGGAGCAGAAAGATTTTCAGCTGTTTTTGGATAGACTTGGTTATGCCTATGCCAACGAAGATAACAACCCCGCCTTCAAACTTTTTCTCTGACCTTCCCGTACAACGTTAAGGAGATAGAAATCAGTCTTTCAAAGGCCTGTTTTTAGCGCCGTAATAATGATTTTTGTGAATGATTACGACTCCGCAAAGTAGATTGAATACGAAGTAGGTTCTGTTGCGCCATTTGAAAGTCTGGAAGTGTCTTCACAGCTTTTTTAAACATGGCTTCAGCTTCTGAAAGTTGTCCACTCATCATATAAGCTGCACCCAGCATATTAAGCGCAGGCGGATTATAGGGGAAAATCTTCTCAAAATGGATCAGATACTCAATACTGTCCGCATAACGTTTCTGCTGATAAGCCATTTGAGCTTTACCAAATACTGCACGGAAATTATACGCATCCCATGCATAAGCCTTATCATAATAAGAACTTGCAACCACAGGCTGGCGCATATGTGCCATGGCCTGACCGACATGCCACTCAGAGACAATCCATCGTACCGGCCAAACAGTCAGACAGATGATGCTTAATAAAAGGATGGCAGCGATGCTTTTATTCCACGCTATTGAAAAAACTTTTTCATGTGCATGACTGTGCCGTGCATGCGCCCACCAGCAACCACCCAACAGCGAAAAAACAAACATACTTGCCGGATTAAAAAACACATGGTTAAACATGGCATCAAACATGACCGCACTGATCGCCACCACACCCGCTGCAGTCCATGCATCCCATGCGTTCCAAAGAGAACGTATCAGTCGATACCAGAAAAAAGTAAGCAGACCCAGGAAAATAAGTGTGGCAGGGATTCCATTTTGCGTCGCAATTTGCAATACAATATTATGCGGATTTGTTGTAAAGGTACGTGCACTGCTTAAAGGATCTCGAAAGTCCGGGAATCGATTACTGTAACCCGGATAAACCCATGCAAAGTTGCCTGTCCCCTGTCCTAAAAACGGTGCATCAAGAGCCATGGCTGTGGCTGATGCATACATCGGTGTTCTTACGCCAAGCAAAGGATTTAAAGATTGCCACAATGAAACAAATGGGGGTTGCTCCGCGCCTTCTGTAATGTTTTTGGATTCAAATGTTGCTTCTATTGTTCCCGATATACGGGCTAAATCTCTGTAATGATACGGTAAAGATTGATACACAATAAACGAAGCAATCAGCGCCGTAACGACCCAAAGCAACGGTGCTAACGTCAGTTGCCTGTTTTGAAATAATGCAAACCACATCTTTGCATATTTCAATGCAAAGGGAATAAGAATCAACAGGCCAAGAAACAATCCCCCCAGTGCACCACGGCTTGATGCTACCAGTAAAACGGTGGCCATGGTTGCAACAGAAAACCAGTTCAGAATCTTTAGCACAGGCTCAGTGCGAATCGCTAACAAACAGATCGATGCAGGTAATAAAACGATAAGGACATCACCCGTGAAATTCACATGTCCAACAGGTGAAAAAAGCACACTTAAATTGTATCCCTGCTTACCATAATCAAGCACATAGCTCCACCAGTAGCGCAACGAAAATACAAAAGTGCCTAGCGAAACAGACCAGCTTAATGCATGCATCCATCCTTTTTGATGACGTATAGCCCACGCTGAGACCAACCAGATCGCACCACAAACAAGCCAAAAAGAAAAACGAATAGCTCCCTCAATCATATTAGGGCCTACAAAAACACTGATTCCCAAGAGCACAAAAAAGATAATGAAAAACAATCCTGAGACTGAAAGTCGAGTTTGTAACAGCTCTGAACGTCGCCAGCATAACCAACAGGCAGCGATCCCCATCCACAAACCACACAAAACCAACACCGCCCACTTGGGCTCTTCATTGGGTGCCACAAATGGAAAAACACGCAGGTTGATCATAAACGGAAACAACAACAGGGGTGCGCCGATCAAATACCATATGGGTAAAACATCTTTTAATTTTGACATGACCTATACAATCCCCTCAAAAGCACTCAAATATGCAGAATATACATCCACTGACCACCATGTTTCACTTTAAGGCGGCGTTTCACGGGCAAACCCAGTGCCTGTTCGCAAGCACGTTCAGGAGAAAAAACGGCCATTCTCCAATCACGATAATCCCTTTGATACAACTTACCCAACGCAGCATAAAGGCCACGCACATTGGTATCAATACGCTGCCCATAAGGGGGATTGCAAACGATCAAACCCGGTTCATCACGTTCAGGTTTGGATAGTTCTTTTACGTCTTTCTGTTCAATGCTCATAAGCTTCTCAACGTTAGCTCTTTGAGCATTTCTCTTCGTTACCTCGATAGCATCCTGATTAATATCTGATGCATAAACAGGTAAAGAATCAATGTTCTTTACCATCGTCCGAGCACGTTTGAGCACACGTTCCCAAGCTTTTTGTTTTAATTGCGGCCAGGCTAAAAAAGCAAATGCATGATTAAGGCCCGGTGCCTGATGAGTCGCCGCAATCGCAGCCTCAATCGCAAACGTTCCTGAACCACACATAGGTACCATAAGTGTTTCGGCTTGCGTCCATTCCATCCACTGCAAAACACCTGCCGCAAGCGTCTCACGAAGCGGAGCCTTTCCACCTTCCAAGCGATAGCCTCTTCGGTCGAGACGTTCTCCGGATGTATCAATACTCAACAAACACCGATTATTCTCAATGCGGATAAAAACTTGCTGTGTGTTGTCTTCAGAATTCAGCGAAAATCCTGACTTTTTGATTGCTTCACATATTTCAGCTTCAATTTTGGCCGTATGCATAAGTTTTGATGCATGGCAGCTGACATGTACACGCAAAGAAACATTGGCATTTAAAAAACGTGCCCACTCAACCTGCTGAGTTTTTTCTCTGATATCGTTTAACGACATGGCAGTAAATCGTTTCAAACGGAGAAGTACACGGGTAATGCAACGACTTCTGATATTCACCCTAAACATTGTATCCATGGTTCCGGAAAAATGAACACCACCATTATCCTTCTGAATTTCATGTGCAGAAAGCTGTTCAAGCTCTTTCATCGCAATATCTTCAAGGCCTGGAATCACAACTGCATAAAAACGATAGGGATATGACATTTGCCAATCTTATGCGAATTCATACCACTTCACACTAGACAGTTTACAGCACGGACTTGCGGCAAAGACTCCTATCTCATAGATTATGCTAAATATTTTTAGCTCAACCGCATTGATTTTGCCCTTCTAAATTGATTTTATTAAAATTTAAAGACCAAACGTGATGAGCTCACAAGGAATTCCATGTCGTTTTTGCTAGAACCCATTCAACTCTCAGGAAAAGAAGTATTGCCACTCATCGAAGGTGGTAAAGGCGTCGCCGTCTCTACCGGTGAAAGTTCAGGTGCCTGGGCAGCCGCAGGTGGCATTGGCACAGTTTCCGCTGTTAATGCAGATAGCGTTGATGCAGAAGGCAATATTGTTCGTACTGTATACAAGGGTAAAAGCCGACTGGCCAGATTCGACGAGCTTGTTGAACAGGCTATTGCTGGTGGCATTGATCAAGCACGCATTGCACATGATGTATCAGGTGGTGAAGGTCGTATTCATTTGAATGTACTCTGGGAGATGGGTGGTGCTGAGCGTGTGCTTGAAGGTGTACTCGAAGCTTCCAAGGGTATCGTCCATGGCGTCACCTGTGGTGCTGGTATGCCATTCAAACTGGCGCCACTTGCAGCAAAATATGGGGTGCATTATTACCCGATTATCTCATCAGCGCGCGCATTTCGTGCGCTTTGGTTACGTTCCTATCGCAAAGCTCCGGAATGGCTTGGGGGTGTCGTTTATGAAGACCCATGGCTGGCCGGTGGACATAACGGGTTATCCAACTCCGAAGACCCTGAAAAACCTCAAGATCCATATCCACGCATTATTGAATTAAGAAAAACCATGAACAGTTTCGGTTTGGAAAAAACACCGATTGTTATGGCAGGCGGTGTATGGTTTCTTCGCGAATGGTCTGACTGGTTCAACAACCCTGAAGTTGGACCGATTACATTCCAGTTTGGGACACGCCCACTGCTTACTCAGGAGAGTCCGATCTCCGATGCATGGAAACAACGCTTGTTGCACTTAAAACCAGGTGACATCAAGTTGAATAAATTCTCACCGACCGGTTTTTACTCATCAGCTGTTTATAATGATTTTCTTCATGAGCTGTATGAAAGATCTGATCGTGAAATTACCTTTGTGGATCATCCTGCTGGTGACCATAGCGAATTGTTTGTTTTTGGTGTGCGCGATCGCGAAGTTTATGTGACCCGACATGATAAAAAACTGGCGGAAAACTGGATCAAAGAAGGACTCAGCAAGCCTTTAATAACGCCTGATTTAACACTGGTATTTGTCAGCCCTGAAAAAGCAAAAGAGATTCGCCAGGATCAATTGGATTGCATGGGTTGTCTATCTCAATGTGCTTTCTCCAATTGGGCAGCCAATGAACGTGGCACCACAGGCCGAAAAGCTGACCCACGCAGCTTTTGTATTCAAAAAACCCTACAGGAGATCGCCCATGGTGGAGACCCTGATTCGCAGCTGATGTTTGCAGGCCATGCAGCTTACCGTTTTGCAGAAGACCCATTTTATGCCAATGGTTTCATTCCCACGGTGAAAGAATTAGTCGATAGAATTGCTACGGGTGATTGATACGTTTATCTTCAATCAACTGAAAAACAAGTTTTGCAACATTTTCAGCAGGGTCACTGGTTCCAAGTAAGTACCTGAGATTAGCGAAGTTTTCACGTTGCTTCACAGCAGCCTTTCCAGTGATGATAGCAGCCAATTCCCGAATAATGTTTTTTACAGTCGCGGCTTCCTGAATCAATTCAGGCATCACTGTTTGATCACCTAAAAGGATATTGGCCAAACCCGCACACTTAACCTGAACCAGCTTGCGTGCAAGCCAGATCATTCCGCCTGTACCACGGTAAACAAGCACAGTTGGAACATCCCACAAAGCAAGCTCAAGTGTTGCAGTCCCTGAAACAGCAACAGCGGCATCAGCAGGCATGGCATAATCTTTTTGCATACGATCAATCACTAAAACACCTGAATTTAATAACGGTTCGAGCTGTGCATCCGTCACATCAGGTGCCCGGGTTGTTACAACTTTGATATGTGGAAACTGGTTTTTAATCTGTTCATTTACATCGGCCAGTAACTGTACATGCCTTGATAGTTCTCCGGGACGGCTTCCTGGCAAAAGAGCCAATAAAAAATCGTGTTGATTCAGCCCAAGCTTACGATTTAAATCATCTCTATTCCAACCATCACGACAGGAAATAACACTTGGGTTGCCAACATATCTTGCATCAATGTGGTGCTGCTTAAACCAGTCCGTTTCAAAAGGAAGAATTGATGCAAGACAATCCTGAGATTGCATCAGTTTCTTTGATCGCCAAGCACCCCATGCCCAAAGTTTTGGTGCAATATAATGAAGCACAGGAATTCCCATGGCTTTAAGTTTTTTACCAAGACGCATATTAAAACCAGGGAAATCAACAAGGATTGCGACATCCGGTTGATTTTTTTGAACCCATGTACACAAAGAAGCTTCAATACGCCGGATTCTTGGAAGTGCACGAATCACATCGCCAATGCCCATGACATTTAATTCATGCATGTGATGAATTGCACTACAACCCGCTTCATGCATGGCAGGGCCTACAACACCATAAAATTCTGATTGCGTGTCCACAGACTGAATCGCACGGATCACACTGGAAGCATGGATATCACCTGATACTTCACCCGCACAGATGAATATCTTATTGGCTATCGACTTCGTCCTTTGTCATGCCATAGACTGAAATGTCATACTGTTTCACCAAATCAGCAATCTTTTGCCGTTCAAGCATCAATGTGGCTTCAGCCTCAACCACCAGTGTTTTACAGCCTGATGTATGCATGATTTTTAATGTGTCCGGGCCAAAAGCCGGCACATCAAATCGAAGATCCTGATCAGGTTTCGCTACCTTGACCACCACAGCTTTACCATTGCCAAGACTACCGCCTCTTTTTATTGCCTCATCTGTACCTTCGATAGCTTCCACGGCAAGCATCGCCTGATCCTGAACAACAACAGTCTGACCAATATCCATTCCAGCAACCGCTTTAGCCTGTACAAAACCAAAACAGGCATCTTTCAACTGTTTTGAGTTTATTTTTTTGCCAAAAAGAAGTCCTTTTCCGGCAATCATCTCACCTGAATGTTCAATCTGAGATAAAACAGTGATGCCTGCATCAGCAAGAATACCTGTCACGCCCAACATAATAGAGTCATCACGGCGATCTGGAAGATTCATTAAACTTTTAAGTGCAATGAAATCAGGTCTAAAATTACGAAACAAATGGAGTTTCTTTACTTTCCCGGCCATCACAACTTCGCTTACACCGGCATTTTTAAAAGCCTTGATCATGGCTCCAATTTGCCCTACGTGCAGCCAGCAGACCGAGGTCGCCACCGACTCAATATCCGGTGATGTCTCCTCACGCACTGCGACAACATGAATTTCATAACCAAATTTATTCAATTCAGCTGCCATCTCCAAAGGGAATGAACCATAACCAGCTATCAAACCAATTTTGGGAGGATCGCCCACAGTAAAAACTTTCAAAAAAGTTAAACCATTTAATCCCGGCAGTGAACGGTCATTCCACGTTCGGAACTGCGTACAAACTCAACCAGATGAAGTGCATCTTCATCTTCACCAGCAATAGTTACAGCCTCATCAATACGCGCTTCAATTTTCCCTTTTTTCTGCAAAAGAATACGATAGATCTCTTTTAAAACCTTGATACGTTCATGATTAAAACCATGTCTTCTTAAGCCAACAAGATTCAAGCCTGCCAGGCTGGGACGATATCCACCTGCGGTAAGGCAATAGGGTGGAATATCTTTTACAACCCCACTCATACCACCAATCATTGAGTGCCTTCCAATGCGTAAAAATTGATGAATCGCAGACATACCACCAATAATCGCACCATCATCGACTTTCACATGACCTGCAAGTGTTGCGTTATTCGCCATGACGATATTATTTTCCAACAGGCAATCATGTGCAATATGGCAATAAGCCATCAACAGATTATTGTTTCCGATGCGGGTTAACATGCCCCCACCTTCGGTGCCCGGGTTAATCGTAACACTTTCACGAATCGTATTCTGATCTCCAATGATCAGTTCTGACGGTTCGCCATGAAATTTCAAATCCTGAGGTTCATGGCCAATGCTGGAGAAAGGAAAGAAACGATTGTTTGAGCCAACTGTTGTATGCCCGGCAATCACCACATGTGAAATCAACTCACATCTATCACCTAAAACAACATGTTCATCAACAACACAATACGGACCAATTTTAACTTCATTACCAATGCTGGCCTTATCGGAAACAACCGCTGTTGGATGGATAGACGTCATTCTTTATCCTTAGGCATCAGTGTAGCCATGAGCGTGCCTTCACAAACCAGTTCACCATCAACAAAGGCTTCGCCTTTAAATCGCCATATAAAACCTCTCCGGCGAAGACAGGTCAATTCCAGAACCAGCTGATCACCTGGACGTACCGGTTTCCGAAAACGAACACCATCAATACCAGTAAAATAAACCAGAAAATCCTGATCTTTTGGAGCAGACTGAAATGCCAGTATGCCACCGACCTGTGCCATAGCTTCAACAATCAAAACTCCAGGCATCACAGGGAAATCTGGGAAGTGCCCCATAAAATGAGGCTCATTAACCGTAACATTTTTAATCGCTTTAATGGATTTCTCCAGCGTAAAATCCAGAACTCTATCGACAAGAAGAATCGGATAACGATGGGGAAGACAAGAAATTATTTCATCAATATTCAATGTTGGCATTATATTCTCTCAATAGGGTTTACTTTTTTTTTCGAATCTGATTCCAAATTTCAGGTAATCGAGCGGTCAAGGCGGAAACCTTTAACCATGTTCGGTGATGTATGGCAGGATAACCTGCATAGGTACCACCTGCATCCAGATCACCCAAAACACCGCTTTTGGCAGCCAGTTTTATACCGTCACCAATATTTAAATGTCCTGCGATACCAGCTTGCCCACCAATTTGGCAACCTGCACCAATCTTTGTAGAGCCGGAGATTCCAACCTGACTGGCCATAATAGAATATGCCCCAACTTCAACGTTGTGGCCAATCTGAATCTGGTTATCCAGTTTAACCCCTTGCCTGATCACCGTATCACCAAGTGCACCCCGATCAATACAGCTGTTTGCACCTACTTCCACATCATTTTCGAGAACGACACGCCCGGTCTGAGGAATTTTAAGATGTTCTTTTCCTGTCCACGCATAACCAAAACCATCTGAACCAATGACAACACCTGATTGCAGGATCACTCTGTCACCTATCACTGAGCCATAACTAATCACCGAACGTGCATGAATCATACAGTCATGCCCAATTGAGCTCTCTTTTTCAATCACTGAACCTGCACAAACAATGCTGCCGGAAGCGATTGTCACGCCGGCTTCTATGACAACGTACGGCCCCACATCCACATCATCAGCCAGTAATGCTGCGCTGTTGATGATCGCAGTGGGGTGTCTTTTTCCAGATGAACATGTCGCTGGATGAAAATGTCTTTGAAGTTGTGCAAATGCCAGATAGGGATCAGCAACCTTAATGAGGTTTTTACCCCGCGAATGCTCTTCAGGGAAATCCAATGCAACAAGAAAAACGCCTGCCTTACTGCGATGCAAATCCGCTTTATATTTCATGCTTGCCAAAAAAGACGCTTCATCCTCACGGGCATTCTGAAGTGTGTTTACAGCAACAATCTCTGCATCAGGATCGTCACTCTGCAAGGTTCCACCAAGCAGGTTGGCTAATGCTTTAATATTCAAATCTATTCAGTGATGAAACTTTTTTATTTATCCAATAGTTTAGTAATTTCACCCGTCACATCATGTGCAGGATTCGAATAAAGCACAATTTGCTGTGTTTTAGGAACAATGAGATCATACCCACCTTTTTTCCCAAAATCACTTAAGGCTTTTTTAAACTTCACACCCAGTTTTTCATCCATTTTACTTTTTTCTGCAACAATTTCTTCCTGAGCATCCTGCTGCTTACGAGTGTAGAGCTTTCTAAGATCTTTAATATCTGATTGCTTTTGAGAGAGACGTTCGGGTGACATAGCCATAGATTGACCAAGCATATCTTTTTCTGATTGCTCAATTTTTCCTTTTAAAGCGTCCAACTCTTTCTGCTTGTTTGCAACCAATCCCTTGAGTCGATTTAATCCTTGCTGGTATGATTTGGTATTTTCAAATGCACTTTTAACATCAACAACACCAATCTTTAACTCAGCTGCATTCAGCAAACTTACAGGCAACAGACCCGCGGCTAATATTACACCAAAGAGCGATTTCATCTTCATACATACTCCTAAAAATAATAACTAAAATTTAAAAACTAGCACCCAAAGCAATCTCAAAGTTTCTTTCCAAATCACCCGCCACCTTATTGATTGGGATGCCCCATGCAAGTGATAATGGTCCAACTGGAGACATCCACTCAATACCAAGTCCCACCGAAGTGCGTATTTTTGAGGCGGAAAGTTTCTCATTTACGATTAATGATTGTGCCCCAACTGTCGTGTTAACATTACCCCACACTGTACCTGCATCCGCAAATATAACACCACGAAACCCGGCAGTCTTCATATAAGGTAACGGAAAAAACAAATCCAATGATACTCTGACCTCTTTATCACCACCAATGGCCTGACTCGTAGCCGGGTCGCGCAAACTTACACCGTATGAATCAAAACCACGCAAACTGCCCACACCACCCATCGAGTAGCGGCGAAATATTGGCAGCTCTTTACCACCAAAACCAGTAATCGACTTAAAACTAAATGTTGGGCGCAAAACAAAATCATCACTCAATGAAAAATAACTCTGAGATGATGCGGTTATTTCATAAAAGCTACTATCTCCCCCCAGTCCTGCAACGTTTAGAGCTAAAGTCTCTGCATGCCCATAAGTAGCTCCGACCGCACGGTCCCGAGTATCCCAAGTCAGAGCATTTCTAATTTCACTCGTAGTTTGAACGCCTTCCTGAGAACGCAAAACAAGTGAAGAACCCACCGGTATATCGGTTAATTTAGATCGATTATACTGATAGGCAATCGAGTAGCTTATAAACTCTGTAAGTGGAATACCAAACCCAAAACCTCCACCAAAGCTATCCTGAGTATAAGCCACAGTTGCCACATCCGTAAGATCAGTCTGATTTTTAAAAAAATTAATGGACGCACTTACATCCGAATCAAGAAAATAAGGATCTAAAATATTGCCTGTGAAGTTTTGAGTTCTGGCACCAACATCCGCCTGTAAATTGGTTGTGTAACCTTTACCTAAAAAATTCCTCTCTTCAACTTTTGCGGTTAAAAAAACTTTTTGGACTTGTGAAAACCCAGCACCAAATGAAAAACTTCCTGTTTTATCTTCTTCAACATTCACATTCATTTTTACACGATCTTTTTCACCTTCTTTATCCAGGTCAATTCTAACATCATTAAAAAGCCGCAACCGTTGCAAGCGCTCCTTACTTCGCTTCACTGCACTCGCAGCATAACGTGCGCCCTCATACTGTCTTAGCTCACGCCGAACCACCTTATCTGTCGTTTTCTCATTCCCGGAGATCTCAATGCGTTCAACATAAACTTCTCTTCCTTTCTCAATATCGAAAGTAATCGATAATTTCTGTGCCTTTACATCGCGGTGAAATAAAGGTGTTACACTGACAAATGCATAACCTTCATCGCCAACCAATTGCTCCATCGCCTGAATAGCATTTCTCAATGCTGTTACTGAATAGATATCTCCCTTTTCAAGCTTAATCGCCTCGAAGAGGGCTTTTTCCGAAGGTATTACATCACCCTGTAAATCAATTTTATCTATCGTGTATTGCGGTCCCTCGTAAAGGCTAAAAGTTAGATAAAAGTTTTCTTTATCCGGTGTCAAAGAGAGTTGAGCAGACTCGATTTTCACATCAAGATAGCCATGATTCAGATAGTAATGTTCTAATATTTGGGAATCGGCACCAAATCGTTCCCGATCAAAAACATCACGATCAGTAAACCAGCTTGAAAACCCCGATTGTTTTGAAGCCACCTCATCTCGAAGCGTTTCATTTGAAAATTTTTCATTACCAACGAAACGAATTCGTTTGATATGAGTCACCCCGCCTTCCTGAATATTGAGAATTAAATCAACCCTCCCATCTTCACGAACTGTTTTGTCTGCACTTATATTAACCTGATAATATCCCTTTTTCAGATAAGCTTTTCGGATTGTATTTCTGTCTTTTCTTAATGTTGTCTCACTAAAAACTCGCCCCGGTTTCAGTTTAAGTTTTGGTTTTAAATCCTTGTCAACAATCTCATCATTACCAAGAATCTTTAATTCCGCAATTAAGGGGTTTTCTTTCACGATATAAACTAAACGAACCCCTCCTTCTTCAAGAACGCCTTCCACATGAACATCTTCAAAGTAACCTGTTTTAAAAAGTGCACGCACATCCCTGCTAATCTGCTTCTTACTTAAAAGTTCACCCGATTTTGATTCGATATTAGCCAGCACAGCCGCACTTTCCACATAACGATTGCCAGACACCTCAATGGCTACAACCATTTTTCCATCGCTGGCAGCACTTCCCAAACAAGGAAAAAGCATAGACAACGATACGGCCAGCAGACAAAAATTTCGCAGTGAAATATATAAACGAACAGCGTACATTTTAACCTCTAAACAAGCGTGCTAAATCATTATAAAAAGCAAACAACATAAGAATGGCAATTAAACTAATACCTATGATCTGGGTCTTTTCCATTAACGCTGGGGAAAGCGCTTTACCACGCACTTTTTCAAGGCCAATATATATTAAGTGCCCACCATCCAGTACCGGAATAGGCAAAAGATTCAAGACGGCAAGGTTAACCGAAATAAGTGCCAAAAACGATATAAATGAAACCAGCCCTAACTCTGCTGTTTTCCCTGCAAGTTGTGCAATCGCAATCGGGCCACCCAGATTTTCAGGAGAAATTGCAGCCGTTAGCATTTTCCCCATCACCTGACCCGTCATGATGGTCATCTCCCAGGTTCTTACAAATCCAAACATCACACCATCAGCAAAACCCATACGATATGTCACAGGCTCATGAACAGGTATAGCGTTAAGGCGAATACCGACCCGACCAAATCCAGCCTCATCAGCCACAGGAATCACAGTCAGGTTCAACACTGTTTTATCACGTAACACATGAAATTTAACCGACTGACCTGCATGTTTTCGAATGACTTCGATCAATCCACGGATGCTTTGCGCTGGCACACCCTGTATCTGCAAAATTTGATCGCCGGATTGAAGTCCGCCTCGCAGAGCGGCAGATTCACTCTCAACCGAATCGACCATAACTTTAATCCCGGGAGAAATACCAAGCTGCATGTCAGCGACATTAATCAGAAGAACATCCTCTTCAGGCACTGGCAATTCAAACTTTACAGAATAATTGCCACTATCTCGCTCCAGCTCTACTTCAACAAGCTCCCCTGACGCCAACTTCAGTTTCTCTTCCATCTCCTGCCATGAATGAATACTATGATTATTCAGCTTGCGAACAATATCCCCTTCCAGCATGCCTGCCTGCTCTGCAACCGAGGCAGGTGAAATGTTTCCAATGACGGGTGGCAATACTGTCTGCCCAATCCATCCAATGCACATATAAGCAATGATCGCAAAAATAAAATTAAAAACTGGTCCCGCAACTGCTACCGCAGCTCTTTTCCAGGGTAGCTGAACATCAAAAGCACGTTTTTTATCTGCTTCAGACACCTCCTCTTTTGTTTCCTTGCCCTGCTCTGTCAAGTTTTCACCCAGCATTTTCACATAACCACCAAGTGGAATTGCAGCAATGATATACTCAACTTCCTTATCCCTGCTTCGCCATGATAACAGGGCAGGTCCAAAACCAATCGAGAATTTTTCGACTTTAATGCCAAGTTTACGTGCCACAATAAAGTGGCCAAATTCATGCACTGCAATCAACAATGCAATGGCAACCACAAATGCCAATATGGTATGTAGTGTTTCTAACACGTTATCATCACCTCTTCTGCCAAATATCGCGCATCGCGATCATACGACCATACTTCATCCAGTGTATCTACGGGGAGATTTTTCACCTGCCCAAGAACCGACTCAACAACCTGCACAATCTGCATAAAACCAATACGCCGTTCTCTGAATGCCCTGTTTGCCACTTCATTGGCCGCATTGAGCGTAATCGACAGAGAGTCTTCACCTTTCATAACATCCTGAACGAGTCGCATCGCAGGAAAACGCTCATCATCCACAGCCTGAAATGTTAACGACCCGGTTTTTGCCAGATCAAGCCATGGAATACCACTCTCTAACCGGGATTCTGAATGCATCGCATAAACAATCGGTGAGCGCATATCCGGCTCTGCCATCTGAGCCAAAATGGATCCATCCCGATATTCTACCATCGCATGCACAATGCTTTGAGGGTGGATTATCGCCGATAATTTTTCTGCCGGCATATTAAACAGCCAGCGAGCTTCAATAAGTTCCAGTGCTTTATTCATCATGGTTGCTGAATCAACACTGATCTTTGCCCCCATATTCCAATTGGGATGTGCAATCGCCTCTTCAGGTGTGACGTTTTTCAATGTCTTCGGATCACGATCTCGAAAGGGGCCACCGGATGCGGTTAAAATAATCTTAGTTACCGATTCTTTATCATGCCCTGTCAGGGCTTGATGCACAGCTGCATGTTCTGAATCAACCGGCACCACCTCAGCACCACTAGTGCTGGCTGCTTGCATAAAAATACGCCCTGCAGTTACTAAACATTCTTTGTTCGCCAAACCAACTCGTTTTCCCGCACGAACAGCAGCCAAAGCCGCCGGCAATCCCGCAGAACCCACCATGGCAGCCATCACCATATCCACAGAACTCTCAGCAGCAGCCTCAACAGCAGCATCCATACCTGATTCAAGCACGACACCTTTTGGCAATGTTCCTTTTAATGCCATTGCAGCAGCCGGATCAGTCATAATTACTTTTTCAGGCTGTACCATTTTCACAAGCTCACGCATTTTTTCAACATTCTGATGTCCCACCAGCGCATAGGCAGAAAATCGGTCTGAATGCCTTCGCATGACATCAATGGTATTTGCGCCAATTGAGCCTGTTGCCCCAAGAATGGTAAGTTTCATACAAGCATGATCCGGTTTTATGTCAGTGGCATCCTGGGTCATAAGATCGCCATCCAAATAAACCCTACAGCCGGAATTGATGGTAACAATGCATCCGCCCGATCCAAAATACCACCATGCCCTGGCAGTATCGAACCACTATCTTTCGCTCCTACTGCTCGTTTGAGTGCTGATTCAGCCAAATCACCACCCACAGCAAGCAAAATTAACATGATAGAAAGCAGAGTCGCTTGCAGCATAGGCATACCCAACATCAGCACCCACACCGATGTGGCCGCAAAAGAACCAAATAGCAACGCACCACAGAAACCTTCAACCGTTTTTCCCGGACTGACTGCCTGGCAAAGTTTCTTTGAGCCAAAAGCCTTTCCAACAAAATAAGCCGCAATGTCCGCACTCCAGACCCCAACCATGGCGCCAGACAAAAACCATACACCACCGTCCTGCCGGTGAAGAATCATCAAAGACCATGCAAAGATAAGCAAAAGCGTCATCATCCACTGGATATACACGAGATTTTTAAAGTCATCGGGAAGTGAACTTTCCGTAGTATTCAGAAAAAACAGTAACGTCCACATCAGCATAGAAAAGAGAATTGCCGCTAACACGCCAACTCCAGCAGGAAAAACTGCCCAGCCAAGTAGTAAAACGGCCCAGGTCAATGCGGCACTCAACGCATAAAAAAGTATCCTGCGCATACCCACCATCACCAATAATTCAGCAGTCATCATGAGTCCAACAATGGCTGCAAGTCGATCAAACCATGCATCGGAAAGAAAAAACATCCACAAAACTGCAAAAACAAACAAAACCAAAGCCGTGATGATTCTTTTACTTAATTCACCCATGTTTAGATACCTGTTCACTGGTTTGGCCAAATCGGCGTTCCCGTGAGGCAAAGTCATTCAACGCATATTGAAGTTCATCTTTTGAATAATCAGGCCAATAGATATCACTGAAATAAAGTTCCGCATAAGCGGCATCCCAGAGATGGAAATTAGAAATTCGGCATTCTCCACCCGTACGAATTAACAAATCCACAGGCATGAGATCATGCCGCCATAGGAAATCGCGAAATTGTTCGACACCAATTGATTCAAGTGCTTTTTCAGGCTCAGGCTGCTCACATACCCAGTGATACATATGTTTTACGCCAGCGATAATTTCCTGCTGTCCACCATAATTCAGACACAGTATAAGATCGATACGGGCGTTTAGCCTTGTTTCGTGGCAAGCATGGTTCACTGCTTTTTGTGCGCGTTCCGGCAATAGGGATAAATCACCAAGCGTTAACAGGCGGACACCGTTTTTTTGCATCCGGCCGAGTTCTCTGGGCAAAAGCATCGATAACAACGCCATCAAACCACGGACTTCTGCCTTGGGTCGATCCCAGTTTTCTGTGGAAAATGCATAGAGAGAGATTTGTTTTACGCCTGCATCTGCAGCCCATTCAACCACTTCACGGGCACGCTCAGCGCCTTGACGATGTCCTTCCAGTCGAGGTAACCCCCGCTCTTTGGCCCAGCGTCCATTGCCATCCATGATAATAGCAACATGCCTTGGAACAGAACATGAAGTTCCATCAGTGGACCGATTCATAAATTAGTTGATTATACCGTTAGAATTTCTTTATCTTTATGCTCAATAATCAGTTCAACTTCTGCAATAAACTGATCTGTTACTTTCTGAACCTTGTCCTGCAAACGCTTCGTTTCATCTTCAGGAATCGCCTCATCTTTTTTCACTTCATCATTTGCATCACGGCGAATATTTCGAATTGAAACTTTAGCTTTTTCACCAATCTGCTTCACCTGTTTCACAAGCTCTTTGCGGCGATCTTCTGTCAGCTCCGGAAGAACAATCCGTATAATCTCACCATCGTTGCTGGGGTTAAGTCCAAGATCGGAGGCAAGGATCGCTTTTTCGATGTCTCCTAACAGGCTCTTTTCCCATGGCGTTACGGTAATCATTCTAGGCTCAGGCACAGCCAGGCTTCCCACCTGTGCCAATGGTGTGTTCGAGCCATAATAATTAACAAAAACATGATCAAGGAGTGATGCGTTAGCACGTCCCGTTCGAATCGTTGCCAACTCTGTTTTTAAAGCCGTGATACTTTTTTGCATTCTGGATTCAAGTGCATCAAACATATTCATTCTCCCCTTCTTTCACAAGCGTCCCCACCGACTCTCCAGAGACAGCTTTTAGCATCTGACCCTGTGTAGTCACATCAAAAACAATGATTGGCATTTGATTATCACGACAAAGTGATAGTGCCGTTGCATCCATCACGCCCAGCTGGCGATTTAAAGCTTCAGTAAATGTGAGTGTATCGTAACGCATGGCTTCCGGATCACGCATAGGATCGGCCGTATACACACCATCCACCTTGGTTCCTTTAAGCACCACATTCGCCTGAATTTCCATCGCTCTGAGACTTGCCGCTGTATCTGTTGTGAAATATGGATTACCCGTTCCCGCAGCAAAAATAACAATGCGCCCTTTTTCAAGGTGTCGGATAGAACGTCTGCGGATGTAAGGCTCCGCAACTTCTTTTACATGCAAGGCTGAAACAACCCGAACAGGCTCACCCTGACGTTCAATCGCATCCTGCAAGGCGATGGCATTCATCACCGTTGCCATCATGCCCATATAATCAGCACTTGCGCGATCCATGCCTGAAGCGGTACCCATCATGCCACGAAAGATATTTCCGCCGCCGATCACAATGGCAAGCTCCACGCCGCTTTTACGCACTTCAATCAACTCACGGGCAAGACGGTTAATTGTTTCAGGCTCAATACCATAACCGGAGCCACCCATTAATACTTCACCGGAAAGCTTCAACAGCACCCGTTTATAAGGCAATGTTGAAGTTGATCCGGTTTTAGCAATCATATCAGACTCAGCCATTCACCTGTGCAGCAACTTCAGCAGCGAAGTCCTCTTCTTTTTTATCAATGCCTTCACCAAGCTGGAAACGAGCAACAGAAACGATCTCTGCATCTGCCTGAATATTGGCAAGAGCCTTACCAACCTTCACATCAGTATCCATTACAAAATCCTGTTCAAGCAAACATACGTCTGAGTAAAACTTGCTCAACTGACCCGCAACAATCTTTTCAATGATGGCTTCAGGCTTGCCACTTGCCGCTGCGCGCTCAGAAAGAACTGCACGTTCGCGTTCAACAGCCTCAGAAGACACATCAGCACGCGCAATAAACTGCGGATTTACCGCCGCCACATGCATCGCCACACCACGTGAAAAATCATTCAATGCATCTGATGCGGCGCCTTTAATGCCGACCAACACACCAATTTTACCTGCACCATGTACATAAGCTGCAACCGCACCTGATTCAACTTTCACCAGTTCAAAACGACGAATACTCATGTTTTCACCAATCGTAGCGATCAACTGTGATAACGCCTGTTCAACCGTCTGTTCCGCAGTGAAATTCAAAGCTTTAAGTGTATCTACATCCGCTGGGCTTTCCTTGATAATAAGTGAAGCAAGATCTTCAACAAAAGCTGTGAAGCTCTCGTTTTTACTTACAAAATCAGTTTCAGCATTTACTTCGATAACAACAGCCTTATTACCCACTGCCTTTGCCAAAACCACACCTTCCGCAGCGATTCGGCCAGCCTTCTTCGAAGCAGCTGACAGGCCTTTCTTACGCAGATAATCTACTGCAGCATCCAGGTTACCATCGGTTTCAACCAGTGCTTTTTTACAATCCATCATGCCTGCGCCACTCATCTCACGCAGTTTTTTCACATCAGCAGCCGTAATCTGGGCCATCGTTCAATCCTCCATTATCTTTATGTGGCATCTTCATGCCTTTAAATCATTCAGTTGATCAAGCGGCCTCAGCCTCATCTTTCTTTTCAACGACAACTTCCGATGTCTCAACAACGGCTTCCGCGCTTTTTTCAGAATTTTCTTCAGAGGTTTCTTCCGAATTAGCGGCCATGTTTTCTACAAGGTCATCACCATCTTCAGCGTTTTCTATCTGCCATGCTTCTGAACCTTCAATAATTGCATCTGTAATCTTACTACAGAACAAACGAACCGCACGAATCGCATCATCATTACCCGGAATAATATAATCAACACCATCCGGGCTACAGTTTGAATCCACAACAGCAACAACTGGAATACCCAGCTTATGTGCCTCTTTCACTGCCAGTTCCTCTTTACGCACATCAACCACAAACAGGCAATCCGGTAAATGAGTCATTTCAGCAATACCGCCAAGCGAGCGCTCCAGCTTATCCAGCTCACGCTGTTTCTGTAATGCTTCTTTCTTGGTCAAGAGCTCAAACGTACCTTCTTCTTTCTGACGCTGAAGATTTTTCATTTTACGAACAGACTGCTGTACAGTCGCAAAGTTAGTCAGTGTGCCACCCAGCCAGCGATGATTCACGTAGTAGTGACCTGCACGCAGACCTTCCTCTTTAATTGCATCACGCGCCTGACGTTTGGTACCAACAAACAAAACGCGACCACCAGCTTCTGCAAGATGCTGCATAAATGAATAAGCTTCATTGGCCATGCGAAGTGTTTTTTGAAGATCAATAATATGGATTCCGTTACGTTGACCGAAAATATAAGGGGCCATTTTTGGATTCCAGCGACGGGTCTGATGACCAAAGTGAACACCTGCTTCAAGCAGCTGTTTCATAGTAAAGTTAGACATAAAGTCCTCCGATTGTTTTATTTCCTCCACCGTCCGTCACCCAGTTAGCTGTCAACATGGGCACAATGGATCAGACAGTGTGCGAATTCACTCATGGTGCATGCACCAGTGAGCGGGCGCGCTTTCTACCGAAAACGTATGATATAATCAAGTGTCACGTCTATTTCAGCAAAAAAAGTTACGCACCCATAGCCCAGCCAATCAGTGCAAAACTACCGCCCATAACCAACGGGCCAATCACGGTCTGAAACACACCAAAGATCAGCAGCGCAACAATAATTAGAAATCCATAAGGTTCGATTCGGGACAATTGGTAAGCCATAGGGCCAGGAAGCAAACCCACAGCCACCCGCCCACCATCCAAAGGTGGTAGTGGAAGCAGGTTAAAAATAAATAATACAAGGTTAATAATGATCGATGCCTGACACATCAAAGCCAGCGGTTCCGCCATCCAGACCATGCCTTGTGGCATCTGTACCGCAACAGCCAATAACAACGTACTCACCAGCGCCAACAGTAAATTGGTAACAGGGCCAGCCAAAGCCACCCAAATCATATCCCGTTTTGGGTTGCCCAGTTTACGAAAATCAACAGGGACTGGCTTGGCATAACCAAAAAGAAACGGTGAACCGACCACAAGTAACATTAAGGGGATTAAAACCGTTCCAACCGGGTCAATATGCTTGAGTGGATTCAACGTCAATCGTCCCATAAAGCGGGCTGTATTATCACCCAAACGATCAGCCACCCATCCATGTGCGACTTCGTGCAGCACAACAGCCAACACAACTGGCAATGCCCAGATACTTATCCCTCGAATGATTGCTTCAATGTCCATGCGCGAACCTTAACAACCCACTGAAAAGAGAACAGTTATAATTATAATCGTTAAGGTTCATTAAACTGTTTTGGGCTTAATACTTCAATACCTTACACCCGGTGTATTCACCAAACCAGTTTGCAGAATTTCGGCCATTGCCTGAATTTTTGATGATTTATGGTTAATAAAGCACTTCACTCGTTATGCATGTGCAATTTGCATCTTCTTCGATGATGCTTAAGCTCCAACGCTGATAAGATAATACAGGAGGGAGAGATGCCACTTTTCTCAGATCAGGATCGTCTGACAGCAGCTCGTAAACTTTTCGAATATGTTGGAAAGCTGACTAATTTACGCATTTCAATCCGCCTGTGGGATGGTTCAATGGTTCCACTGAGCAACGATGTTGATCCGAATTTCTTTATTTCAATCAGCGGCCCCGGTGTTTTGGGTGCTCTGATGCGCAAACCAACCTATGAAAACCTCCTGTTTCATTATGCCAGTGGATATATTGATATACACGGTGATCTCATTGATTTTTCTACGGTTGCACGCGAAAAACGTCCAAAAGATAAACTCAAAAAAATCAGTAAGTTACAAATACTCAAGCAGGCATTTCCGCTTTTTCTAACCCCTTCCGATAAACCTGTCGTTCAACATGAGTTTCAACACGATGCCATTGGCCGCAAGGAATCACGCAGGGATAACAAAGAATTTATTCAATTCCATTATGATGTCAGCAATGACTTTTATGCCCTCTTTCTCGGCAAAGAGATGCAATACTCCTGCGGTTATTTTAAAGAGCCGGGCAATTCTATCGATCAGGCTCAATTTGATAAACTGGATATGATCTGCAAAAAGTTGCGATTGAAGCAAGGTGAAAAGATGCTCGACATCGGTTGCGGCTGGGGTGGTCTGATCTGTCATGCCGCTCAACACTACGGCGTGCAGGCACATGGCGTGACGCTGTCGCAAAAGCAGTTCGATTTCGCTACAGCCAAGGTGAAAAGACTCGGCCTCGAAGATCAGATCAAAATTGAGTTACGTGATTATGCCACCCTTGATGGCACTTACGACAAAATCTCAAGTGTCGGCATGTTTGAGCATATCGGCATTGCCAATATGCCTCACTATTTCCAAAAAATAAATTCCCTGCTTCGAGATCGCGGTATTTTGATGAACCACGGCATCTCAAGAAAAGCAAAAGCAACCCCCCGTGCTGCAAAAAGAATTCGCCCTGAACGCAGGCTTCTGCTAAAATATATTTTCCCAGGCAGTGAATTGGACAATGTCGGCCATACGATTGATACGATGGAGTTAAGCGGCTTTGAAGTTCACGATGTCGAAGCCTGGCGTGAACATTATGCTTTAACCACTCAACACTGGTACCGTGAGCTCATGAACAAAAAAGAAGAGGCCATCGCATTTGTCGGAGAAGAAAAATTCCGTATGTGGGCCCTTTATCTGGCGGGTGTATCCATTGGCTTTGCCGATGGTTCCATGCACATATGTCAGGTTGTAGCCACCAAACGTGCCAGCAAAGGGCCATCTGACCTGCCACTCACACGTAGCGATTTATATCAATAGCATGTAAGAAACCATCGCGTTGTTTACACATTTGCTATGAACATGGAGATGTTACTCATGTTTGATCAACTATTTGCATCATATTGCAAATGCTAACCAGACGCTAACCAGACAATGTGACATCCATATTTTACTGAGGTCGCCACGCCTACATAAGCTACTTCAATTGCTCAAGATCGCGTACAGCTCCCTTATCAGCAGACGTTGTCAAAGCAGCATAGGCTTTCAGTGCCTTTGAAACCACACGCTCACGGGAAACGGGTTTCCATGCATCATCACACCTGGCTTCCATGACCGCGCGACGAGTCGCCAACACATCATCGGAAACAGCCAGATGAATGGTACGGTTTGGAATATCGATTTCGATGCTGTCACCCTCTTCAATCAAAGCAATGGCACCGCCCTCGGCCGCTTCAGGTGAAGCATGACCAATCGACAGGCCTGACGTTCCGCCGGAGAAACGACCATCTGTCAGCAATGCACAGGATTTACCCAACCCTTTGGACTTCAAATAAGAGGTCGGATAAAGCATCTCCTGCATACCCGGACCACCCTTTGGCCCTTCATAACGGATAATCACAACATCACCAGCAAGTACCTTGTCATTCAAAATAGCAGCAACGGCATCATCCTGTGATTCAAACACACGTGCTTTGCCTGTAAATGTCCAGATGGACTCATCCACACCGGCCGTTTTTACAATGCAGCCCCGTTCAGCAATGTTGCCATAAAGCACAGCAATGCCGCCCTCTTTTGAATACGCATGATTCACACTTCGGATGCAGCCTTCTGTACGATTCGTATCCAATGTCTTCCAACGTTCTGATTGTGAAAAAGCCACCTGTGTAGGCACACCACCCGGTGCAGCACGATACATTTCGCGTGCAATCGTATTTGCCTCGTTCATCACATCATTGGCATCCAGACCCTCACCCAATGTTGCCGCATGTACGGTCGGTATATCCCGATGAATCAGGCCCGCCCGATCCAGTTCGGCCAGAATGCCAATCACACCACCTGCACGGTGTACATCTTCCATATGATAATGTTGAACAGCAGGTGCTACCTTACATAAGTTGGGGACTTTGCGACTCATGCGATCAATATCTTCCATCGTAAAGTCCACACCCGCTTCCTGCGCACAGGCTAAAAGGTGCAATACAGTATTGGTTGAACCGCCCATAGCAATGTCCAGCGCCATCGCATTTTCAAATGCTTCAAATGTTGCAATCGAACGTGGTAACGCGGACGCATCATCATCTTCATAATAACGTTTACACAAATCGACTACGACACGCCCTGCCTCAAGAAACAGTTCTTTGCGGTCCGCATGGGTTGCCAGCAATGAACCGTTTCCCGGCAATGCCAGACCCAAAGCCTCAGCCAGACAATTCATGGAGTTAGCAGTAAACATGCCTGAACATGAACCACACGTTGGACATGCTGAGCGTTCAATGGCCGCCACATCCTCGTCTGATTCATTTGGGTCTGCCGCAACCACCATCGCATCAACCAGATCAAGATGTTTTTCACGGTTATTGATTGTTACCTTGCCCGCTTCCATCGGACCACCGGATACAAACACGGCTGGAATATTCAGGCGCAGTGCCGCCATCAGCATACCCGGTGTGATTTTGTCACAATTTGAAATACAGACCAAAGCGTCCGCACAATGTGCATTTGCCATGTATTCAACAGAGTCAGCAATAATTTCACGGCTTGGCAATGAATAGAACATACCGCCATGCCCCATTGCAATACCATCATCCACAGCAATCGTATTGAATTCTTTTGCCACACCACCGGCAACTTCAATTTCACGTGCCACCATTTGCCCCAAATCTTTCAAATGCACATGACCGGGCACAAATTGCGTAAAAGAATTTACCACTGCAATGATGGGTTTTTCAAAATCATCATCTTTCATACCCGTGGCGCGCCAAAGGGCGCGAGCTCCAGCCATATTACGGCCTGCGGTTGTAGTTCTTGAACGATATACGGGCATAATTACCTCTGTAAATCCAAATTAATAAAGACTCTGATCAACAATCAATCGCAATGCTAACGCCAACATCGCAGCTGCGCGACATTGACATCGCATGACAGGCTCACAACACTTAGCCCATGAGTATAAATACAGACACCAAAACGCTGCTGGAAGAACTTTATGCCACGCCCGAAGAAAAAGTTATTGAGCAAATTCATGCCCTGAAAACCGAGCTTGCTGATCAGGTTCTTATTCTTGGGCATCATTATCAGCGCGAAGAGGTCATCGGTTTTGCCGATATCACCGGTGATTCTCTCAAGCTGTCACAAAAAGCTTCAGAAACCAAAGCACCTTACATCATTTTTTGTGGCGTTCATTTCATGGCAGAAACGGCTGACATTCTCACCGATGATGATCAGGTGGTTATTTTGCCTGACCCGGCTGCAGGCTGCTCAATGGCTGATATGGCCGACATTGAACAGGTTTCACGCTGCTGGCAGGAGCTCTCTGAAGTATTAACACCTGAAGAGGCTGTAACACCTGTAACCTATATCAACTCAACGGCAGCTCTTAAAGCTTTCTGCGGCGAACATGGCGGCATTGTTTGCACATCTTCCAATGCTCAAAAAGTCATGCAATGGTCATGGGGCAACCGTGAAAAAATTCTGTTTTTTCCAGATCAGCATCTGGGTGAAAATACCGCGCTGGCCATGGGTATTCCCGAAAATGAAATGATCATCTGGGATCCGTTCGAATATCTCGGTGGAAACACACCGGAAGCCATTAAAAATGCAACACTGATTCTCTGGAAAGGTTTCTGCTCTGTGCATCAGTTATTCAAGCCTGAACATGCTGAAACCATGCGGAATAACCACCCTGACATCAAAGTCCTTGCACATCCTGAATGTTCACGTGAAGTCTGTGAAAGGTCTGATTTTGTCGGTTCCACCGAAGCTATCATCCAATACGTTGAACAAGCACCATCGGGAAGCAAGTTTGCGATTGCGACCGAGCTGAATCTGGTGAATCGCCTGCGCATTCAGTTTCCTGATAAACCCATATGGTTCCTATCACCGATGGTCTGTATGTGTTCAACCATGTTCAGGACAGACCCACAACACCTTTGCGCCTCACTGATGTCGATTCGTGATAAAGGAGCATTAAACCAAATCAGTGTGTCTGCAAATCAAAGTCGTTGGGCAAAACTTTCACTCGAACGGATGCTAAATTTTGTTTAAACGTTATTTAATTCCTTCATTCATATCAGTTTTTTCACTTCTTCCAACCGTTCTGATGGGTACCGCACAGGCGAGTGAAACCATCGAAAGCGTTCAGCAAAAGCTGGAGATGTTTACCCATAGTGCTGACTACATGTTTGCGCCTGCCACAGCCACAAAAGCGCAGGCTTATCTGGGTGCAGCCATGCTTGCAAAAGATGAAGAAAAAACGAAAGAATCCGAAGACGGACTCACAAAAGCGCTTGCGATCTTAAATGAAGCTCGGGAGAATGCCAGACAGTTTCGTCAAAAATTTGCAGAAGTCCTAAAACTTAAAAAGACCGCAGAGATCACATTTACTCAGCTTACAATCGAAGATCCTCTCAAAGAGCCCAATCCTAAACAATTGCTACAACAAGGTGACGATGATTTAAACAAAGCCATTAAACATTTTGAAAGTGGGCAACTCGGGAAGAGTCAGCAATCAGCAGAAAATGCTAAAATTTCTTACAAAAAAGCCATTGCTATTGCACTCCCCTATCTGGCTGATGAAACAGGTTCGATTCTATCTAAAGCTTCTGCCGCCGGCGCAAAAAAATATGCGCCTAAAACTTACGAAAAAGCCAAAACAGAACTTACAAAAATAGAACGCTTTACCGATGGTTTGACCCTCACACCTCCAACCAGCCCAACCTACGCCCTTACACTTGCAGAACAGGCCCTTAAAATAACCCAACAAACAAAAGTCTGGCGCAAAACAACGGGCAGTCACGAAGAACTGGTATTAAACGCACGCAATCACCGATTGAAGCTTGCTCAGGCTTTGAAAATTTCGGTTGATTCAAACAATGCAAATGCTGATGTCTCCACCGATGAACTTGCCTCCGCCATCACAGATTTACAAAACAAGTTAACCACTGAAAAAGAAGCCCATCAAACCGACCTGACTCAGCTCAGACAGAAACATAAAAAAGAACTCGAAATGGCAGTTGCACAGCAAAGAACTTCACTGCTCTCAGAACAAAACGAACAGCTCAGCAACCTCAAAGAAGCCTTTCGTGCAAAACTGGAGCGAGAAACGTTTCAAGCCAAGCGACAAAAGAAAATACGTTCACTGTTCAAAAAGGGCGAAGCTGAAATTCTGGTCAATCTGGACACGTCATTGCTGATACGTCTGAGTAAACTCAAATTCTCTTCTGGCAGTAGTAAAATTGACCCGGCATCGTTTGCGCTTCTCGGGAAGTTAAAAGATGCACTTGCTATCTACGGCGAACGCAGTGTACGAATTGAAGGGCACACAGATAACACGGGAGATGTTAAACTTAATCAGAAAATTTCACTCCAACGCGCAGAAGCTGTACGGGACTTTCTCATTGCAGCTTCGATGGATGGAAGCAGAATCAAAGCACTCGGTTATGGCGAAGTTCGCCCTATTGCCAGTAATGAGTTCACCAAAGGACGTGCCCTGAACAGACGTATTGATATCGTCATCGAGGCTCAACATAACTGAACATCTCTCCCTCGATGAGTTTCCTGTTGAACTCCACACACATATTGAAGCTCTGCTTGAAAATTATAACGGCGATAGCTTATACAAAGGCGCTTTTTTAATCGAAGCGCTTCGCTTTCTTGAAGGGAAACATCCAACACCCGATTTGAAAATGACCACGCACGTACTTCGGGAAGTTCGTCAGGGCCTGGATTGTTTTGAGCATTATAAAGTCTGGCGCAAGGTCAGCTTTTTTGGTTCTGCCCGTACCCCCGATACAGACCCCCGCTACCGTCAAACATCTGAATGTGCTGAAGCCATGCGTGAAGCAGGTTTTATGATTATTACCGGTGGTGGCGGCGGTCAGATGCAAGCAGCCAATGAGGGTGCAGGCCGTGAACATTCCTTTGGTATCAATATCAACCTACCCATGGAGCAAGAGCCCAATCATGTGGTTGCCGATTCCCCCCGCCATTTCTCTTGCCAGTATTTTTTTACACGCAAGCTCTTCTTTCTTAAAGAAAGTGATGCAGTCATTCTAACTCCGGGTGGTTTTGGTACACTGGATGAAACCTTTGAAACGCTCACCTTGCTTCAAACAGGCCGCAACCCTCCCATTCCGGTTGTGCTTCTTGAAGCGCCCGGTGATGACTACTGGGGGCCATTTATTCGCTCATGGATGCGCAGACTGATTGACGATGGGTTAATCAGCGCATCGGATCAACAACTGGTTTTTCACACAGATAACCATGAAACTGCCGTCAAACATATCAACGATTATTACATCAACTACCATAGCTTCCGCTACGTCGGCCATTGGATTTTATTGCGAATCCTGAATCCTCTTTCCAATGCTGCGCTGGAAAGGCTCAACGCCGAGTTTACCGATGTCCTGCATGAAGGAAAAATTGAACAGGTATTTAACTGGCCAAAATCCGATGATAAATGTTTTTCACATCTGCCACGACTGCGTTTGCAGCTGATTCACAATCGTGTCAATGTACTTCCGCAACTCATCAGACGGGTCAATGCTCTTTATGCAAGAGATCACAATAATGACTCAGGGCACTCTGACTAATTCTCCAGCTATGTAGATTGATTGAGCTGACAATCGAAAGAGATCATTGGCGCAATCAGCACTTGATCAATCTGTAGCCTAATTCAAAACGGCCGGACGGATGCGGTGATTGTAGAGGCCTAGCTTTTTCCCAATCCCAACGTGAGGTCGGAAACAACGCTTTCATATCACTCACATCACAATGAAAGGGAGGGCCACCTTCTGCATCTGTTTGCATAAAAAGTGCGTAAAGCGAACCACCCGGTTTCAACCAACTGTAAAGCTTCTGTTCATAAGCCAAACGCTGTTCCGGCTGAATGGCGCAGAGCGATGTTTGTTCATAAATGGCATCAAATGGTTGTTTTGCAACATAAGTAAACATATCAACCTGAATAATGCTGGCTTGTAACCCTTCCGTCTCCAGTTCATGTTGCATTTGGGCAACCGGCGTTGGTGCAATATCGATACCTGTAACATTAAAACCCAAACGTGAGAGTTCAATCACTTCATGCCCATGACCGCAACCGGGAATCAGGATTTTTGCATCCGAGGCAAGTGTCGCAACAACCCAATCGTGAAAAAGAGGGTTTACACCATTTCTATCCCAACTGGTGGTTCCATTCTGATAACGTCCTTCCCACGCATTTTCAGCCGTCATATCAACCTTATTCATATCAATTTCATTCATATAAATCGTTCTTCCATCAATTTATTTAACAACCGGGTATCCCGCTGCCTTCCACGCAACAATACCACCTTCAACATTTTCAATGTTATTAAACCCCGCTCCAGCAAGAATATTTGAAGCCTTCGCAGAGCGTTTTCCTGAATGGCAATAAACATAGACACGTTTATCTTTAGAAACTTCGTTCAGGCGCTTCTCAAGCTCCTGAACAGGCAGGAGAACAGCACCTTCAATATGCCCTGCTTTGTATTCCTCAGGCGTACGCACATCCAGAAACATAAACGGAACCGGTGATGAAGCCCCTGCCTGCCAGTGTGCATGTGCATGATTCACATTTGTATTTTCATAACCATCCACATGTTCACCCATACCACAGGCAGATGCACTGGCTGCAAAAGACACTGCAAACATAAACATTGATACATACAACAATTTTCTCATAAGGTTTGACTCCACATTTTATTTTTCACATCCATCATACAAATACATCAACACAACTGTTAAATCTAAAGTCACGATTCCCGTGACTCATCAACACATGACTATCTACCCAATTTTAATATGAACCTGAGGTGGGTGCATCAGTGTTGCGTGCAGCAAACAGGATGCAGCCACACGTTCCACAGCTCTTTTTCGTGATTCAGGCAAACCCGGAAGTTCAACCTGAAAAGAAATTTCTCCAATCCGTTTTGGTTTGTCAGCACTTTCCCAATCACATAAAACTTTCAAGCCATCTGTAGCAATACTCGCTTGATTGCAATAGTTCGCCACATAGTGACCAATGCAGGCAGAAAGTGATGCTGCAAACATCTCAGGTGGCGTCATCGCTGAATCAAGCCCTCCATTGTCTTCTGGCTGATCAATCGCGACTGAATGACCACGGCACTGCATCTGAAATCCAGTACCGCCTGTATAATTTGCTGTAAGCTTTGCCATTATTTGTCTTCCAACCCGGTCACAGCCAGTACCATCATGCTTTCTCCTCTTTTTAACGCTCTTTCCAAACCCATTGATTCAATGCCCCCTTTCAACTGGATAGCCAGCATTTACCCAGGCTGTCGTTCCCTCTGACACATTGACCAAATTTGAGTGGCCATATTGCTTTGCTAAATATCCTGCCGCCTGTGCGGAGCGCACACCGGATCGACAAATCAAATAAACCTTGCCCTGTTTTGGAAATTCATCTGCCCTGGCCTCAACCGTGTTCAAAGCAATCAGCTTTGCACCCGGCACGCGCACTTCAGCATATTCTTCCGGCGTTCGCACATCAATAATGACGCATGCCTCTCCATCTTCCTTCATTGCCAGCCAAAGTGGATACAATTTTTCAACATCAATCGATTCAAACATACTTTTTCCTTTCTTTTAACATTTCTCTATCACATTCATCAACATTCAAAAAAACGACTGCCTCAATGATTCATCTTTATTGGCAAACCCGTACTTTTCCATGCCCCCATACCTCCGGAAAAGTTATAGACAGGTGTAAAACCCTCTTTTGCCAATGCCGTTGCTGCCACCATTGAGCGATTTCCCGATGCGCAAAGCACAACGATGGGAACATCCTTATCAATTTCATCTTTTCTTTGTAACAGCTCCCGTAGCGGAAGATGCAGTGCTGATGGGGCATGTCCCGAACTCCACTCATTCAAGCTTCGTACATCAAGCAACACATGTGGCTGTTTACGAAATTTTAGGTAATCGCCCGAGGAGATGCTTTTCACACCTGAAAGTTTGGGTGCAACAATACGCTTCCATACAATCCAAATGCCAAGCACTGCCATCACGACATAAGTAGTGTTTTGTTGAACAAAATCCATCATCGTTTCATTAACCGTGTTTTAGCCCAAGTTTGGAAAGAATGATTTCCATCAAACACCATTGAGTAAAACCTGATTGCAACAGGTTTGCGCCCACAAATGCGGTAAACCATAGCCAGGTTGGTTCCGTCAGAACCACACCATTATAATGTGAAGCAAGGAAAAGACTCAGCAAGATAAACAGACCTGCAATAATACGTACAACACGTTGTATACTCATAATTTCACTCCTTCGTTTTCATTGTTTTCTAAAAGATCAATCGAACAATTATCATCAATCCCGGCTTTGTTTCGCTGCCATAAATAATACATAAGTGGTGTGACAAACAAGGTAAGTATCGTGGCCGCCAATGTGCCAAATGCCATCGACACACCCAAACCGCCAAATACAGGGTCAGTAATCATAATGGATGTACCAGCGATCACGGCTAAGGCTGTAAGCAAAATAGGCCGGGCACGCACAGCGCCAGCCTCAAGAACCGCAATCTTCACATCATGCCCCTGCTTTTGATAATCAAGGATGAAATCAATGAGCAAGGTTGAGTTGCGCACGACAATGCCTGCCAAAGCAATCATACCGATCATGGATGTGGCCGTGAATGGCTGGCCGGTAATCCAATGCCCGGGAAAAATACCTATCATGGTCAGGGCGGTCGGTGCCATGACCAATACCGGTAAAATAAACTCACCGTAATACGCAACCATGAGAAGATAAATCAATACCAAAGCGACAATAAATGCTGCGCCCAGATCACGGAAAACATCCAGTGTTAAACGCATTTCACCATCCCACAGCATATGATAGCTAAATGTATCCTCTGGCGTTGTCTGGGTAAAACGCATGCCACCCGTCTTCAATGTCATACCGGAAAGCACTTCGCTATTGTCCAATTTCCCGTCCATATCCAGCAATGAATAGACCTGAGAACCCTGTTTAGGTTCCGCACTCACATAAGTCACCGGATGGCCATCTTTGCTAAAAACCGGCTTAGCAACGATACTCTTTTCAATATCAGCAATCGCCGACAGCGGAACCAATCCATGACTTCCACTGACATAAATACGATCAAGATCCTCAGTGTGGGCACGCAAAGCTTTGGGCAGTTGCACATGCAGATGTACAGAGTGACGCTCACTGGCAATATGCACGGCCCCAAAATTGTACCCCTGCAAAAAATCACGCAACACCGTTTCGACCTGTTGTGTATCCACGCCCAGACGTGATGCTTTCTTTTTGTCTACACGAACATTTAATTGCGCCTGATCTGCACCCACAGAATCATCCACATCAATCACATCATAAGTTTTTTTGAACACATCACGCACCCTCGATGCAACCTGCCGCTGGCCTTCATAATCAGGGCCATAGATTTCAGCCAGCAATGTAGCCCGTACCGGTGGTCCCGGCGGATCTTCCACAAGCTTGATCGACGCTTTGGGATAACGATCAAACACAGGCTTGAGCATATTTCGAATTTGCAAAACGATATCTTTTGAACCGATAGAACGTTCATGTTTATCTAATAAATTAACCCTAATTTCACCCAAATGGGGTGCTTCACGAAATAATGCAGCACCGCGTAACATGCCATTAAAATCAATCGGGCCTGCACGACCCACAAACGTTTCATAATCCTGAATCATTGAGTTTTGACGCAACACATCTCCAATATCACGCGCAACCCGATCTGTATTTTCAAGGGTTGAGCCTTCAGGTAAATCAATGGTAATGTTAAATGTATTCTGATTGCCCTTGGGTAACATTCTTAATTCAACACTGCCCGGCGTAAGTGGCCCATTGATCCCTGATGGACGTAAAAATTGCCAACCGGGCTGTAACATCGTGACAACAAACAAGACACCTACGACCAGCCAGAAAATACGCCGTGTTAAGGCGTTTTCAATTAATGGTCTAGCCAAGCGTAAATACGTTTTACGAATCCAGTCATCTGCCTCACTGTCTTTTTCTTCAAGCGTTGGAGAAGTGATTTTACATGGCAGCCAACGCTGAGAAATCCAGGGAATAAAGGCATACGCAATCAACAATGAGGCCGCCATCGCCAATGGCGCATTCAATGGAATGGGAGCCATATATGGCCCCATCATGCCCGTAACAAATGCCATCGGAACAAAAGCCAGAATAACGGCAATTGTGGCTACAATTGTAGGTTTTCCCGTTTCATTGGTAGCCTGAATGATCAATCGCGCCTTCTCCGACATTTTTGTCACACCTTTGTGCAGATGCCGATGAATATTTTCAATCACCACAATCGCATCATCCACCAGCAGACCCAATGCGAGAATTAATGAAAACAATGTGATTCGATTAATCGTTTGATCCGCAAGCAAGCCAATCACAAGCACAACAAATAAAATAAGCGGGATATTCATCGTGACAATGCTTGCTTCACGCCACCCCAGAAACAGCAACAGAATCAAAATCACCGTTGCAATCGCGATCGCCAAATGTTCCACCAACAGATTCACCGCGGCATTTGCCCGTTCACCGGAATCACGTGTGATATCAACTCGTACATTGTTCGGAATGAAATCACCTTTCAGTTCATTGAGCTTCTCTGCGATACGCTGAGTCACAAATACAGCATTTGTGCCTCTCTTTTTTGCCAAAGCAATCGATACAGCAGGCGTTTCAGGCTCTTCCCCGGCCTGTACATCGACCTGTACATGATCTGCAGCAGGACCAAAACCAATGCGATGCAATTGCTCCGCTTCTGCAGGCCCATCAATAATGGTGGCAATATCCTGCAGATAAATCACTTTATTCTGCCATTGCCCGACAATCAGACTACCCACCTCTCGCGCACTTTTTAAATAACCATCCAACCAGACCCGCGTAACCTGATTACCACCAATCAGCGATCCAATCGGCCCTCCTGCATTTGCACCGAGCAAAACCTGATGCAACTGATTTAATGTGATCCCATAAGCTGCCATTCTGGCTGCATCAATTTGAATACGGATTTCATGATCCCTGCCACCAATAATATCGGCAACTGACACACCTTCGAGTGCTGCAAGCTGCTCACGTACACGCTCAGCCAGACGTTTGAGCGACAATCCATCCATCTCCGGTGATGACAAAGTAATCACAGAAGCAGGAACATCATCAACATCCATCGGTTTAACCAATGGCTGAGATGCACCAGCGGGGATACGATCAAGATTATGCATCAGCCTGTCATAGAGTTTGACCAGACTGGCTTCTTTATCCTCTCCCACCTTAAACATGACCGTCACGACACCCATCGAATCCATTGCTGTGCCAAAGGTATGATCCACACCTGTCATTTCGCGCAACACCATTTCCAAAGGGCGAACAATCAGATTTTGAACCTCTTCCGGGCTTGCGCCCTGCATCTGCACAATCACATTCGCTGCGGGCACATCAATCTGCGGGTTTTCCTCGCGTGGCGTCATCGACAAAGCTGCCAAACCCATCAGAAAAATTAATATGCCGATAATGGGTGTCAGATTTGTTTGCATGGCAAGTTGCCCAAGTTTACCAGCAATATTCAAGCTTTTTTTATCCACAGCGATTGGCTCTTGCATACTTATCGCCCGTTACCTGAAGCCTGAACTTTCATACCGCTTTTTAAATCCGGCTGACCATTCCAGGCAATCACATCACCTGCGTGCAAACCTGCAAGCACCTCAACCTGATCTCCTGACAGTGTGCCGAGACGAATCATCCTGTACTGAGCAATTGACTGTTCATTAAGCACATAGACTGCATGTAAACCGGAGCGGGAAACAATCGAGGCTTGCGGAATCATTAACGCCTGCCGACTACCAACACGAAATCCGGTTTGTGCATACATGCCCGGATGCACATCATCGACCTCCGGCAATGCAATTTTAACAAGAAACTGATGCGAAACAGTATCCGCGGCCTGTACCACTTGACGCACCACGCCCTGATACGTTTTTTTCAACGATGAAATTTCAATATCAACCTGATCACCTTCATGAAAACCACTCACAAAGCGTTCGGACACATAGGTTACAACCAATAAACTTGCGGGATCTTCAAGTGTTAGAATGGGTACACCGGGTGTTGCCAAGTCACCTTGACTCAAATGTTTCTCAACCACGACACCCGCCACTGGAGACCGGACTTCTGCATAACTTAATCGATTACGTGCCTGCTCAACCTGTGATTTTGCTACCTTATAACGCAACTTTGTTTTTTCAGCCTGCTGTCGGGTCACTGCACCCGCCTTGAGAAGTTCGTCATAACGTTGCAGATCAGCTTCAGCATCTAATAAATCAGCTTTTGCCTGAATCAATGCCTGTTTTGCATCAACGGGGTCAATCCGAAGCAGCACTTGCCCTACTTTAACCTGATCACCCTCACGCACATTCAATTCACGAATATATCCTGAAATACGCGCATGGATCGAAACACGATGGTCTGAAGTCACCGTCCCACTGGTTACATAGTGTGCTGGCATCGTGCTAACAGATACATTGAATGTATCGGCCAACGATTTTATTTCATGTTCAGGCGATAATTGAATATCCTCTGAACATGCCATCAAGCTTGTCAGCACCAGCAGCATAGCCACCAGCATACCAGACTTCTTTATCTTTAATCCCATGTGTAATCTCATAGCTGGATTCATTGAACCGCCCCCTCATCCAATCTTCCAGCAGCCAGCAACAATGCTGCTTTAGCAATCACTAAATCATACTTTGCACGGATAAAGCTTACTTCAGAGGCATCCGCCCTCACCTGGGCATCGAGTAAATCAGATGTTTTTTCCAACCCCTGTCCATGCCTTAAAGACTTGATACGCAATGATTCAGATGTTTGTTTTAAAGCTTCAGTTTCGCTTTGAAAGCGCTTTTCAGCCGTATTCAAACCACGAAACGCCTGTCTGATTTCATTTCCAATCTGCTGGCGTTTATCACCAACCTGAAACTCCAATGCGACTTTTTCTGACACTGCAGCACGCACATGTGCCTGATCTGTACCACCGGCAAACAAATTCATACTGACAGTTACACCCACCGTAGTATTACGATTTTTAAGCCCGAACGTTTCATTGTTCCATTCTTGGGCTGCCATCAAACCGACATGAGGAAAATATCCTGACTGTGACTGCGTGTGTGCAGACTTCGCGGCTTCCAACTCATTTTGCAATGATAAAAGATCAGCCCGTCGATCATCAGCATCTTTTAAAAGTGCATCCAAAGATTCAGGAAAATAATGCATATCCGGCTCCTGAAGAGCTTTCAGTTCAACGCTCATATCCATGCCCATAATCAATCGTAAAGACTCAAGACTATTGGCATAAACATTGCGATTTTCATCCCATGTCAACTCACTACGCAGGACATGCACGTATGCATCCATCACATCACTGTTAATCGCCATCCCTCGTTTTTTCAGCATCTTTGCATCCCGCCAGCGTTTTTTTGCTGCATTCACTGCATTTTCTGTGGCCTTCATCTGCGCCAGTGCCTGTCTGGACTGCACATAAACAGCAATTGTCTGGTAAATAAGTTGCTGTTTGTGAAATTCGAATCCCTGTGTCATCGCCAGTGCATGATGTTTGGCACGTGCACGATTTGCCCACAGTGCACCACCGGAAAAAATTGGTAGATGCAACCCCAAACGCGATTGATAATTATTGATATAAGCAGAATTATTTAATATTCCCGGTGAAAAATCAGTCGCACTAACCCGCCGCTGCTGTAATTTGGTGCCAAAGAAGTTAAGCGGGGAATCGGTACGTGACCATCCCGTAGAAACATCCACACGCGGTAATAAATTCCCTGTTGCGCCATCAACTTCAGCCTCCGCCTTATCCACCTTAGTGGCCGAAGCTGCAAGCATACGATTATGCTCAATCGCAAATGCGATACTCTCTTTGAGTGATAAAACTTCTGTCGCAGTGCTTACCGCTGGCATGATCAAGACAAACAGCATTAATATCAAAACATTATGAATTAATAATTTATTAGGCCGAAAAAAAACACGCTTGTTTAACAAAAACATTATCCCTTAGCCCCTTCCAAAGATCCCTGATACGCCTCTGGACAGTAAATACGCCGAAGCACATCCACCAAACTCAAAAATTCCGGGTTAGCAATTCGGTAATACACTTGCTGCCCACGTTTATCGTTTACAATGATACCCATCATACGCATCTTGGAAAGGTGCTGAGACAAATTCGATTGCGAAGCCGCTGTCACTTCCATCAGTTCATTTACACACATGGGACCATTTTTAAGGTGGCATAAAACTGCCAGACGCAATTCATGTGCGATCGCCCTTAAACCTTGTGCTGCGTCTTTGATATTTTCTTCAGGGATTGTTTGCATGAAAGGCATTGTAATACAAAATCATTGCATTAGCAAATTATAATATACAATGCTTAAATTCAAGCTCCGACCACGACTCTCAGGCTGCGAAATTTCTATACCGCTTCGCTGAAAACAGTTCCAACACCCTCATCTGTAAAAATTTCAAGCAGCAGTGCATGGGGCGCTCTTCCATCAATAATATGCGCTCTGGAAACGCCGTGTTCAACGGCATCAAGGCAACAATTCACCTTTGGAATCATACCACCAGAAATCGTTTCCTTTGCTATCCATTCTCTTGCCTGAATCGTAGAAAGCTTCGAACATAATTTTTTGTTTGCATCCAATACACCCGGCACATCTGTGAGTAAAATGAGTTTGGCCGCACCGAGTGCCTTTGCAACAGCACCTGCCACCAGATCTGCATTGATGTTATAACTCTGATTTTCTGCTTTATTATAACCCACAGGTGCAATGACAGGCACAAACCTGTCACTTTCCAGTAAATTCAAAATTTGTGTATTGACCTTCCTGACCTTCCCAACATGCCCAAGATCAATAATTTCCGGCACATCAAACTCAGGTGCATTCCGCTCTACTTTCATCTTATCCGCACAAATCAAACCGCCATCTTTACCGGAAAGACCCACCGCCTTACCGCCTGCCGAGTTAATATTTGCAACGATCTCCTTATTAACCCGCCCTGTCAGCACCATTTCAACCACATCCATGGTCTCTTCATCGGTCACCCGCATACCATCAATGAATTTGGCTTCTTTGCCAATTTGATCAAGCATTTTACCAATCTGTGGGCCACCACCATGAATCACCACGGGATTAATACCCACCTGCTTCAACAAAGTGATATCGGTAGCGAAACTTTGTTTCAGCTCCTCTTCAACCATCGCATTGCCACCGTATTTAATGACAACAGTCTGATCAGCGAATCGCTGTAGATAAGGCAAAGCTTCGACAAGAACACTGGCCCGTGATTGTGCATCTTTCATACAGACACTCCCTAGCCTTCGATTGCCTTCTCTGTCTTATTGAATGTCTCCGGCTCACGATCCAATAACATTTGCCAAAGAAGCAGCACACCACAAACAACGGCAGTTGTACCCAGACTTAATAATAAATAACTGTTATCCGGGTTTGCCAGCTGGCTACCCACAGGGATGAACAACAAAATTGCAGGCAACAAAATTATAATCCGCGTCCACCGAACACTCTGTTTTAATAAAACCGATGCCGCTCCCGGCACGGAAAGCAGCGCGAACAAACCCAAGGCAATCCAATGATTCTCAGGATCAACACTCGTAAGTCTCTCCATCGCGTCTGCTTCAGCAGCCTGATTAAGCCTAACTTCAAAAATCGCTGCAATCACAAGCAGTGCAACACCCAGCCCGGACCATAATGCCCAACCCAGCCAAACTTTTTCGCGCACCAGATGATTCACCCAAATGCCATTACCTAAAATGTAGAGCAGTGCCGCAAAAAAGACACCCCATATCGCATAATCAAACTGAACCATTGCACACTCCTTTATCGAAACAGCGCGAAAGATAACAGCATCATTTCCATAGCAACACCTTATAATAATGATTGAATTATAACCTTTTCCGCCTATTTATTGGGCAATATAAAGCTAAAAGGAAAAGCAATAATAATCTAAATCACTGTAATATATGGGATATATCAATTATGACATGAGTGGCACACTCACTGCTAATACAACATGTCATTTGAAATATCATTTGAATAATGATTCATCAAAATTTCTATTACATCGAAAAAGGGAGTTCAATCAATATGAAAAAAATTATTATGTATATCAGCGCGATGCTGTTTGCCACGAGCCTCTCGCTCACAACGGCTCAAGCAGAGGGTGTTGCCATCAGTGCTGACCTTGGTGTCGCCAGTCAATATGTATGGCGTGGTGTCCCACAAACCAGCAGCAAGACTGCTGTACAGGGAGATTTGGGTGTCGGCATCGGTGGCCTCTCTGCATCTGTATGGTTTTCCAATGCATATCAATCGCCTGCACCACAATTTGCAGGCCATGATGTCGTTGAGTTTGACTGGACGGTGGACTACTCAGGAGACATCGCTGATACTGGAATAGGTTATTCCGTCGGTGGTATTGGTTATACCTACCTGTACGATTCATCATCAAATTTCCCTGAGCTTTATGCAGGTATTTCTTACGGTCCTGTATCGCTGACTGCTTATTACAACATTTCAGACAGTGGGAACAAAGCTTATTTGAGCGGTGATTTATGGATTGATATCGGGGCTTCCACATCCATTGGTGGTTTTGACCTTTCCGGTACCGTTTCTTATGCAAACTGGAAAAATGATACTATCAATCGTGCAACAGTCGCCAATTTCAAAGACGGCATCAATCTTGTCACCCTAGGTGTTAGCAAAGATATGGAAGTATCTGACATCACCTTTACCCCCTCACTGACTGTCACCATTCCTGTGATCGGAAAAGCAGCCGATGGCAACCGTTACATCTATGGCGTTGCAACAACCAATGAGTTTGTAGCAGCAATCAACTTTTCCTACTGATAAACACTCGGAGGGGTCGATAACAATCGCCCCCTTTCTTTACCCGGGAACAGATACCCGGAAGTGAAAATTAACGCTAAGGAGATAATATGAAAATGATCCGAGCCATTATCAAGCCGTTTAGACTTGATGATGTAAAAGATGCCTTACTGGCACAAAATGTTACCGGACTGACCGTGACTGAAGTTCGTGGGCATGGCCGTCAGAAAGGACACACAGAACTCTACCGTGGTGCTGAATACAATGTTGATTTTGTGCCTAAAACAGAAATCACTGTTGTCGTCACAGCAGATCAGGTTGATGCAGTGATCAATGCCATTAAAGAAGCTGCCAACAGCGGAAAAATTGGTGATGGAAAAATATTTGTCAGTGACATCGAGCGTGTTATCCGTATTCGTACGGGTGAAGAAGACGCCGAAGCACTAAGCTAAAGGGAGAGCTAAAAATGGAACAAGTTGCAGGAGATATTCTCCAAGTTAAATATGCACTCGACACCTTTTATTTTTTGGTGATGGGTGCTTTTGTGATGTGGATGGCCGCAGGCTTCTCAATGCTGGAAGCTGGCCTTGTTCGCTCAAAGAACACCGCTGAAATTCTCACCAAAAATATCGTGCTCTACTCAATTGCCTGTGTCATGTACATGATCGTAGGTTATAACATCATGTATGGTGATGCAGTTTCATCCATTATTCCTGGCCTTAGCTTTGGTTTGGGTGGCGATAATGAAGCGGCAGCCGTGCTAGCTGGTGGTGAAGATGCACCTTATTACTCCAACCTGTCAGATTTCTTTTTTCAGGTTGTATTTGTAGCTACTGCGATGTCTATCGTATCAGGTGCTGTAGCTGAGCGCATGAAGTTATGGGCATTTTTTGCTTTTGCGATTGTATTTACCGGCTTTATCTATCCAACGCAGGGTATGTGGAAATGGGGTGGTGGCTTTTTAGATGCTGCTGGTTTCAACGATTTTGCAGGTTCCGGCGTGGTTCATATGGCAGGTGCTGCCGCAGCCCTTGCCGGTGTGATTTTGCTTGGTGCGCGTAAAGGTAAATATGGTAAAGATGGTTCGATTAACGCCATTCCAGGCGCCAACCTGCCACTGGCCACATTGGGTACATTCATTTTATGGTTAGGCTGGTTCGGTTTCAACGGCGGTTCAGAGCTTAAAGTTTCTGATGTCGCTGAAGCCAATGCAACTGCCCTGGTATTTGTGAATACCAACATGGCAGCAGCCGGTGGTTGCATCGCAGCACTGATCTTTGCCCGTCTCTGGTTTGGTAAAGCTGATTTGACCATGGCACTTAACGGTGCACTGGCAGGTTTGGTATCCATTACTGCAGAACCTTTAACACCGTCTCCAGAATGGGCAACCCTGATCGGCGCCATTGGTGGCGTGCTTGTGGTTGCATCTATCGTAACTATGGATCGAAAATTCAAAATTGATGATCCTGTCGGTGCAATCTCTGTGCATGGTATCGTAGGTATCTGGGGCCTTTTAGCTGTATGCATCACCAATGCCGATGCGACACTGTCTGCTCAGCTCATGGGAATCGGTGTGATTTTTGCATGGGTATTTGTAACCAGCTTTGCCGTCTGGTTTGCCGTGAAATCAATATTTGGTATTCGTGTCTCCGAAGAAGAGGAGTATGAAGGTCTTGATGTCGGTGAATGTGGTCTGGAAGCTTACCCTGAGTTTGGCAAATAAAAGGGCTATGAACACTCTGAGAACAGCCAGGTGTTTAATTTAATCCCCTTTTAAAAGTTCTGAAACGGTAATTCACAACACCCATCCATCTCGTGAATTATCAATGCGGAAACAGGGAGAGGCAGGTTTTTACCTGCCTCTCTTCATTTAACACTGCTGCTAACAGGAGAATCCATGTCCAAATCACTATTGCTACACTCCTTATCTTTAAAAGACAGGATTCTTGAGCCTAACAAACTGCCTTTGAACGGACAGGTTTGGGCCTATCATAAAGAGCAATACAGCAAGGAGGCATTTGTCGGGAACTGTATTACTATGTTGAGCCTGTTGGGCATGCAAAATGCCGACATTCACTGGAAAGAGGATATTCTTGCTTTCGATACCCAATGGAACAGCCGCACTTACACCATTATCATATCACTTCAGGATGACTCACTCGCCTCTGAACATTATTATTTCCTGAGTATTTGGGAATGTCCGGAAGAGGGAAAAGCAAAACAACAACATCAGTTTTTCACCTCCAGACCCTGGGAAGAAGATGATCTTCTCAAACCTGACATTGCATATTCAGTTACAGTCGCCAACAAACCGATGCAACTTCCTGAAATTAAAAAACAACTTGGCAGCGAAGTCTTTGGTCAAGTTATTTACGGCGGTGACTATTATCTGTGTGGAACCACCTATCCTGATAATAACTATTCCGGAAAGTTTATGATCGTTCCGGCTGAAAACTGTTTAAACCATGCACGCCATGATATCAAACATGCTCTTTATTCACTGCGTAATCTGATGGCCCTGATGGGTAAGGCGATCACCATACACGACAATGTATTCGCAGATCAGATGTTGAATGAATTAAAACAAAAACAGCTTGAGTTTTCAGAAATCACCCGTAAAACTTTAATATCAACATCTGAGTATGAAAAACTAGCCACAAGCTATGGCGAAAATCTTCTCAAAGCCTGTGAAATAATTGATAACTATGATCACACACATAAACAATTAAAAAACATCGAATTACTTTTCAATAGCATCACAAAAGAACTCGCATCAGAAGAAAACCGTTCCTTTCGTTCACTATTCCACCGCATGAAGCTGCCATTCAAACATGCTACAGCGCTACTGAGTGAGTATAACGATGCTGCTATACGTGTTGAAAAACGAATTCAAATTCTTCAACAAACACTGCACTCCCGAATGCTTGCAGAGCAGCTTTTAGCGATTGAAAGGTTGAAAAAATAGAATTTCCATTGATGAAACGCTAATAAAGCTTCAGTTTACCTCTCTTTAGTCAAGATGAGGGAGTAACATATTATGAAAAAAGTGACCGCAATCATCAAACCATTCAAACTTGATGATGTAAAAGATGCCCTGCTGAATATTGACATCACTGGTATGACAGTCGCCGAAGTTCGTGGCCATGGCCGCCAAAAAGGCCATACCGAACTTTATCGTGGTGCCGAATACAACGTAGATTTCATTCCTAAAACTGAGATTTCCATCATCATCCCTGCAGCACGCGTGGATGCAGCGGTTGAGGCCATTCGCACAGCAGCCAACACGGGAAAAATCGGTGATGGAAAGATTTTCATCTCTGCTGTTGAACGCGTGATTCGTATTCGTACAGGTGAAGAAAATGAAGAAGCGCTGTCTTAACAGAGCGTGTGAAATGATTTATTTTAAAGGAGTTTTTCAATGAATACCGCAGGTTTTGATGTTTTCTTTTTAACCATGGGAGCCGCCATGGTTTTGGCAATGCATGCAGGCTTTGCCTTCCTTGAAGTAGGCACAGTTCGGAAAAAGAATCAGGTGAATGCGCTCGTTCGTGTCATCACAGATTTTGGTTTTTCAACCGTGGCTTATTTCTTTATCGGTTTTTCCGTGGCTTATGGTATTAATTTTTTTGCACCCGTTTCAGAGCTTAACAATATTGGTGGTGCCACCAACGGCTATGAGATGGTGCATTTCTTTTTCCTTCTCACCTTTGCAGCTGCCATTCCGGCGATTATTTCCGGTGGTGTGACTGAACGCATTCGTTTTTGGCCCAATGTATTAGCAACTGTCATGATTGTTGCATTGATCTATCCATTTTACGAAGGTTTGATCTGGGCAGGAAACTACGGTTTTCAGGACTGGTTACTCTCCAACTTTGGCGCAAACTTCCATGATTTTGCCGGCTCGGTCGTGGTGCATGCCATGGGTGGTTTCATGGCATTGGGTGCAGTGTTTCTACTTGGAGCCAGAAAAGGGCGTTACACACATGATGGTCGTATGAATGCGATTCTTCCATCCAGCATTCCGTTTTTAGCACTTGGATCATGGATTCTGTGTGTCGGCTGGTTCGGATTTAATGTTATGAGTGCAGGCAATGCTGAAGGTGCTTCTGGCCTTGTTGCCATCAACTCCCTGCTTGCCATGGTTGGCGGTCTTCTTGCAGCCCTCGTTGCGGGTAAAAATGATCCTGGCTTTGTACATAACGGTGCGCTTGCAGGCCTTGTTGCCATCTGTGCAGGTTCGGACATCGTTCACCCGGTTGGCGCTCTAAGCATCGGAATCATTGCCGGTGCAGGCTTTGTTTACGGCTTTCAATTCATTCAAAGCAAATTAAAACTCGATGACGTATTGGGTGTGATTCCTCTGCATGGTCTATGTGGCGCCTGGGGCGGTATTGCTGCTGGCATCTTTGGTTCTACGGGTCTGGGTGGCGCAGGCGGCGTGACCTTTATGTCTCAACTGATTGGTACGCTTGTTGGCGTAGCTATTGCTGTTGCCGGTGGTTTTCTGGTTTACGCTATTGTCAAAGCCATGATGGGTATCCGCCTGTCCGAAGAGGATGAATACAAAGGTGCGGATTTAGCCATTCATCAGGTGAGTGCGAACCCTGAAGATGATATGGGTGCCTAAACAATCCCTGTTTCACACTGCAAATAAGCGGGCGTAACCATCGGTTACGCCCGCTTCTATCCTTGTGCAGAAAATTGTGCAAAAAATTGTGCAGAAAAACTCATCCAGCTGGCCTAATCATGGCACTTTGTGATACAAATCGGTAAATGGAAAACACAGCAAATCTGATCCGTCGTGTTGCACGTGGCAAACACGGCTCTGAAAACCTTTCACAAACCGAGGCCAGAGAACTCTTCACACAACTGTTAGAAAAAGAGGCCGATCCACTACAACTTGGTGCATTCCTGATTGCCCAGCGTATGAAAGGCGAAACACCGGAAGAAATCGCAGGTTTTGTTGAAGCCGCACAAAATCATATCACTCATTTTGCTAAACCAATCATTCCGAAAAGTGCAATTGATCTCCCCTGTTATGCAGGGAAACGGCGTGCCTCCCCTGCTTATCTTGCTGCTGCATTAAAAGCCCGTGATCATGGCATACCCATCGTCATTCATGGTACTCATCAGATCGAAGATCGCGTTTCCGCATGGGATGTGTTGCAACATTATGGTGTAAAACGTGCAGATAATATTGAACAGGGTGCATCGATCTTAAACGCTGAAGGAATCGTCTACCTCGATCTGGAAACACTCTGCCCTGCCCTGTTTAACATCCTCGCATTAAGACCTCGTTTGGGAGTCCGAAGTTTTGCAAACACTGTCGCAAGGCTACTCAACCCACTGCAATGTTCAGGTCAGTTAAACGGTTTTTTCCACACCCCGTACGGATCACTGATGGGTCAGGCGAATAATCTATTGAAGCAACCCGGATCATTGCTTTTCATGGGTGCAGAAGGTGAACCCGAGCTTTACGCCAGCCGTCAAAAGAAAATCGTATTCCAACAGAATGACAAACTCTCATCACTTCAATACCCTGATGCCGGTGACATGCTTTATCCAAAAACAGGCACCGATCTGGCTGATCTTTATGATGAATTTGAAAACCTGTACCACAAAAACATCATGAACGAACGGGAAAAAATGGTCTTGCAACGTATGCAAGAGGCCTTCCATATCGCTGTACACAGCACACTGCCTGCCACATGGTCACAATCAGAGTTAAGTGACCGAGACTAAGCATTCAATTTAAATTCTGGTAAAGCTATTCAAGCAGAGCAGCATTACCCATCAAGTCTGATCGTTACGAAGACCTACGATATTCTCCAGCGTATCAAGTTGTTGGTGTGTTAAATCTCTCGCCTGCTGAAGTGGGACATTTTCAACATCTGCAGCCACACGAGCAGCCTCATTAAAACCCTGATCAATACTTTGCCTGATTGAATCAAACAGTTCCGGTAAAGAGTCCGCACTTTGACTGGCTGTAACTTCGGTTGCAACAATGCTGGCAGCAACACTTGATAATCTCGTTGCCACCCCTTCAGGCCCAGTCGGCTGGCTCTGGTTTGCAGCAGCAACAGGTGCGGGCAAGGTCGTATTTTCAACCAGTGCCTGAAGCGACCCTGATAAAGCCACGCCCAAGGGCTCCTGTCTGGATTGAATATCCACGACAACACCTGAACCAACGGAATCATTTCGTCTGACTTCTGCTGTATCCTGATTGTATTGTTTTAAAGCCGGAACCACTGTGGGGGGCTGAATCTTTGTCTGAATTTCCATACGAACCTCCTAAGTACACATATGCACCCAGATCCGTCTGAAATAAAACATTACATCTTGTAATGATGGTATAAAAAGAAAGCAGCGATTAAACTATGCTTACGTCATTATTTATCGCGATTGCAACGGCCTACTTTAGCTTCAAACGATAAAACCCCTTAAATATAGGCAGGAGTGTATCAATGAAAAGAGTGCTTATTCCCTTTACCCAAGGTGTTGAAGAGATCGAATGTGTTGCCGTAGTTGATATTCTAAGGCGTGCAGGCGTCGAAGTTATCATGGCAAGTCTTGATGGCAATGCAGTCACAGGTCGATCGAATATCACAATCATACCAGATACAAAATTTACCCATGTGAGTCATGAAAACTGGGATATGATTGTGCTTCCCGGTGGTCTTCCCAATGCCTACCTATTGCGTGATAATTCTGATGTAAAAGCAACCGTACTAAGATTAAAAAAACAAGGTAAAATCATTGCAGGCATCTGTGCCGCATCAACGGCTCTGGCCGCGTTTGGTGTTGCGGATAACCAACACATCACTTCCTACCCGGCCATGAAAGAAGAAGTACAAAAACTTGCTCCAACAGCTGTTTATTTGGATGATGCAGTCGTTGAGGATGATTTCCTCATCACCAGCCGTGGTGCTGGCACTGCCATCGAGTTTGCATTGCATTTAATTGAGAAGCTGTACAACAAAGAAAAATCAGCAGAAATCAGAACTTCTATCATCGCTTAATAGAAAAGATAACTTCATAAGTCACTGAAAATTAACCGAAAAATATAAAAACAAAGTTTTTTGTTAATATCATGATGCAGAAAAAACCCTAAAATGCCATTTTATCACAATGTTTCTTTCAGAATTTGTCGGCTTTTGAAACAAGAATATCGCCCCGAACGCCTAACAGCGATGCTCCAAAACAAGACTTGACCCCAGTTGTCCTAGCCTATCTCAAGCAGAAAAAACATATATATATCCAGTCGCTTCTTTGCATCCCTTAATCAATCAGTTATGCCATTTACTCTAATCAATTTACCATCTTTGAAAGTGAATGTAAGCTGGTCAGCAATCAATTCCTCTTTATTTTTTTCAAAAGGTAGACTTGTTGAATGTTTAGAGATAATTTCTTTTATCTTCACTTTGGAAGCACCCTGAGCCAAAGAATTAAGCATCTTCAAGCTCAAGTGTTTCTGCATTTCAATTGTTTTAACATTTTGCGACTGATGGTCTAGCGACACAGACTGGTTAATAATTTGAAAAAAGAACCACCCACAAAGCAACAGCAAAACAACACAAGCACTCCAAGGGATAACTCCTGTTAGATTACCTTTCACCGACACTTAGTCCCTTCTACACAAGCAGTAGCGGCTGTTCGTCCAAATGTTTTGCAGTTATTATTCCACAAATTGTAATCAGGGTGTTTCTTTCCAAATCGATTTGCAAAATCTACTGTTCCTTGATAATCGTTGTTTGGAAAATATTCTGCGGAGACATTACTACTCTTTCCATAATTCTTTGAAAGGAAATCGTATAATTCACTCAATGACTTTTGCGTGGGCAATCCATCTTTTCCAATTGTAACGTTTGGGATTCCAGAGCTTCTCACTATACCCTTAGTATCTCCGTAACGACCAAATTCAAAATATTTAGTAAAACCTGTCTTTGGATCTACCGTTACAACACCACCATGACCGAGGGGAAGTTTTCCAACAGGAGTACTAACAGGGTAGTAGTCATAGTTGATATAAATTGTATCTAGCCCTCGAGGGTCAATAGCGTTGACTGGGTTTGCCACTACATACCCAAAAGTATTATTGCCACCTTGTAATCCAATCGAGTCACTTTGAAGATAGCGTGCAGATGCAAGATTACTGTATCCCACTAATAATATTGCTATTAAACCTAATAAAACTCTATTTTTTAACATCAAAATCCCCATTCCCTACAACATTAGAGCTTATTATTAGCAGCCTCCTTGATTCTTTGCAAGTATTTTGCCTCATGATCTCTACTAGGTTCACGCCATCCCAAGGCTTCTGCCTTGGTGAACCAATGCTGATTGTTCCAGCTAAGATAGTGAAAATGAGCTTTTAAATGCGCAGGAATCTTTCGGGCGTCTGGATATTTCTTCACAAAACGCTGCGTAATCAGATGTGAGTATGTGGAGCCTTTCCTAATCATCGCATAAACATATTTTGGATAGTATTTTAACATCAGGTCACACAATGCGATAATCCGCTCATATTTTTGCTGCTTAGTATAATGTTCAAGGAGAAAGTCAGCCATCACTACAACAGTTTCTTTTTTGCTTAGTTTCTGCAAGTAAACACCATTTTTTAATGATTGGTCTGTAATAGTTGAATGCTGTTGCCTATACCAAATATCCCTAGATGGATTTGCTCCACTTGTAGTCTCCAGATTATAAAGCTCTCCAGTTACCTCATCCCTATATTTTACAAACACATGAAGAGGTGCAATTGAAGCAGTGACATCAATGCCTAATCGTTCCCCTAACATAATGAAAAGGAATGGCATTGAAATACAGTTTCCCTTTCTTGACCTTATATAGTTCGCAATGAGTTTCGTGTGTGCCTTAGCTCCTAATGGGTCATCAAAATCATACTGGTAAGTCCGACCAAAATTCCAAGAGCCTTTTTGATAAAGGTAAGCTTTGATAGCTGCCACCTTTTCGTTACTTGATGCATTCTGTGGCAACATTACTTTTATATCAGAGACCATACCATCAATTTGTTTCTGAACTGTTTTAATATTAGTGCTTGGTTCTACCATTTTATCAATCATCAGTTTGGCATGAGTAAAGTTGATTTTATCTTCTGGCTGCTCAAGAAGTTCCCTAATCTGCCGTAACTCTTTAAAGTCTCTGTTTTGCCTGTATTCTAAATGTTTTCCAGGCAGGTATGAGTCCTGTTCAACAAGGTGCACGAAAGTTTCTTGCAATATTGATTTAGGAGGCCCTTTTATACTCATATGTACAGTTTGATGCTGTTGAATACTCACTGACATAGGAACAAACATCTGATTCGCAACTAAAGACATACTTCTTTGCGATGTATTCCCTTTAATTGTAGCTGAGTAGGTCGCCTTCATGTTTTTTGGGATATCTTTACCTGCATAATGCTCAACTTGGAAATGGTAAATTCCTGCCCATTGAACATCAAATTCCCAAAACCTTTCGCTCATTTCAGCATAAGCAGGGGTTAAAATGCCAACAAAGATTAACACCCAAAGAAAAATAACACTTATTCTATGCTGCATTTGAATATCCCCCTCCTTCCATAAAAGAAGCCTAGCAGAACTAAAGAAGAATACTAAATAGCGTTAAAAAGAAACAGGGTCAAGAAACAGGGTCAGGCTTTCATAACTTGATATTTCTCTGAGTTGCATCAAGTTTTTCTTTAAGCTCATCATCTTCAAGCATCCTTCCTTCCAATTTCCGCTCAGCAGTATTCATCGTTGCCACATCACGATTAAAATATGATGCAATAGCTGTTAACGAAAACTGAGGTCAGATACAAGGTCTTGTTTGGTACGCTTCCGTTACCCACCCTGCTTATGCTTACATCCCTTTCCCAAGACAAAAGCATCAATAATAAAGACCATATCTGCTACGCCAAAGCTAACAACAGATCTTATTTTTGGGTTTCCATCGCTTTCAGACAACGAAGAATTGCCCGGCGCATGATACTGCCACTTTGATAACGTTTATCCGGTTTTTTCTGGAGTGCCTTATCGATAATGGTTTTAACAGCATCGGGTAAGTCTTTGCGTATACTTGTGACATCTGGATGTTTTTCATTGACAATTTTATAAGAAATTGAAGCCAGAGAATCACCGGAAAACGGCTTTTGACCGGTCAACAGAACAAACATCGTCACACCTAATGAAAAAATATCAGAGCGGGAATCAACATGTTCGCCATTCATTTGCTCGGGTGACATATAGCTTGGTGTACCGAGAATCATGCCTGTCTTTGTACGCCCAGTTGAAGCAATACGTGCGATACCAAAGTCCGTGATTTTTGTAATATTTCCAACTTCATTGTACATGATATTGGCAGGCTTGATATCACGATGAACAATACCCTGCTTACCCGCATATTCCAGAGCATCCGCAGTTTTGGCTATGATATTCAACACAGTTGGAACGGGTAACAAGGCACTTTTCCGAACAAAATCACTCAGTGGTTTACCTTCAATATACTCCATCGCAATGTAAGCAAGGTCGTGGTCTTCTGCTGCATCATAGATGGTGACAATATTTGGATGGTTCAATCGCCCTGCCGCACTTGCCTCATGAAAAAAGCGGCTTTCGACTTCTTCGATCTCATCACTTTCAAATTCCTGTGCAAGTGCCAGAGTTTTCACAGCAACAACCCGGTCAATTTTAGGATCACGACCAAGATAAACGGCACCCATCGCACCTCTGCCAAGCTCTTTTTCAATCACGTAGCGCCCAAGCATCGGTTTTTCATTGCCTTCAACAAGCAGCGAACCAATGGCACTGAACTGACCTGTACCCATCGTTACTGAATGTTGCATATGTTCAGCTCGATCTGCCCGCTCTTTCACATCGCGGAAATGACCTTGATGTTGAAGAATATAGCGATAAGCCGAAGCCGCATTATTAAATTTACGTTTACGCTCAAAATCAAGAGCCAGATTATAAATCAGGTCAAGGTTTTCAGTCGTAGGTATCAGCTTTTGCAAACGTTCAAATGCCAGCTCAAGTTTACCCTGTTCCTGCAACATCAAACCAAGTTGCCGATTGGTATAATGCACATCTTCTGCATGTATCGCATGTTGTGCGTTAAACAGGCGTTGGGCTGCGACCACAACATATCCGATAACAAGAAAAATAATGCTTGCGCCAGCATGTAACCATGCTTGTTTACTCAGCAGTAAGTATTCCTCGATAGCCAGCAAGACAAACAGAATAAACAGACTGATCAAAGAGCCTGTTGTCAGCCTGAAACGCGGTAATAACAGGATCAGATAAAGCCCAACCAAAATGAACAGGCCAAATTCAAGCCACAAAAATGTCGCAGGGCGTTTATACACATCCTGATTAAGAATACTGGTAACAGCATGTGCTGTCAGCTCTGCCACGCCTGACACCTCTCCGATCGGTGTAATAATGTTATCGACACGATGAAAGTCAGGCGCATCAACCAAAATGATTTTATTTCTTAAATCACGCGCAGGAATTTCTCCAGACATGACCTGCGTATAAGAATAATGAGGAAATACTGGCTGGGCTTCATTCAAGGCTGAATAAAAACTGGGATACATCCGGTTTGCGCTGTCTATCGGGATTGTCCGATTATCAATGCTAATATAAGCCCCGGGTTTAAAATCGATATCTTTCACACGTGTATTAAGAGAATTTGCGGCAAGTACCAACGGCAGACTTGCAATCCAGTCATCCTTATAAGGTTGAGCAAGCTGGACTGAACGAACACGACCATCCATATCAATCAATTGTGATAGATAACCTAAACCACGGGCGGCAGTCGCAAAGCTTTCAATAGGCCATGCATTGTCGTAAATCACTGTCTGTTCATTTTTTGGCAACATCAGAAAAGAAGCCGGATTGCTATAATCAACATTGTTTTCCGGTGTATTCAATAAATAGTAATGAATAAAACCTGGCGCACTTTCAAATACCTCAGAAACATGAAAAGGGAAAAAGACATTGCGTGAACGGGATATTTGCTGAGTTAACTGGCTATCTGTATCGATGTCATTACGAGCAGTTACAAGCAATTTATTCAGCCGACGTCGGGTAGCTTTGGAAAGTTTAGCTTCTTTCACATATTCACTGATCGTATCCAGATGACTCAAGCCGGGCCGATGTTGTTCATCAGCAAGAGGTATTAACACGCCAATACTTTTAGTTCGCGCCTTACGAAGGCTCGCAAGTAATTTTATAAGCGCTTCTTTGGTATCCAATTGTGCACCGTCTGTAAGCAGCTCGGCCTTATGAAGACTTACAATAACAATTTTATCAGCACTGCCAGGGCTCTTATGAATAAGATTAAGACTTGTATCATAGATCGCATGGTTAATTTGAGGGATCGGAGAAAGATGAGCCAATTGCATCATCAACAGTAGCACTGCAACAAGACCAACCCAAAACCAGTTTTTTTCAAAAATCTCTGTTTTCATGACTCCCCTGAGTAGCCTTTATTCTTGAACAACATTCCCTGCAAATCAGGAATCCACATCACACTTTTCATCTATCTCATCAAGTTTGGCATCGAGTTTGATTTGTGGAGCTTAATGTGTTTTCACCCTATCTCAAGGCATATCAGATGCAATCAAATCACATACACATTGATCACTTTCTTTCGCTTCAAACAAAAACTCAGCCTGATAACAACGATGCATAATATGCCATATCGACTCCAGAATACGATAGTGATTTAGATTTGCCATTTAACCTTCTTCTTAAAAACATGATTTCACGCTTAAAAATCCGCCTCATCACCGCTTCCCTCCAGAGTCAGCGCATTCACCTTTTAATTTAAACCGTTTAACTTCGTCTAACCTGTTCGTCATGGATAAGTACCCATTGATTATTACAAAAATATACTTTTATATAGACCAATAGAAAATCTCATTCCTTCGATTTAATGGAGAGCATACCATGTCAGATTACGACTATATTGTTATCGGCGGCGGAAGTGGTGGCGTTGCCACAGCACGAAGAGCCGCAGAGCATGGTGCACGTGTCTTACTGATTGAATCTGCTCGCCTTGGTGGCACCTGCGTCAATGTTGGCTGTGTCCCCAAAAAAATCATGTGGACAGCTTCGGATATCATTCACAATATGGAACAAGCGCAAGGATATGGCATTGGGATCAATGAATGGACATTCGACTGGGGAAAACTCAAACAGGCCCGTGATGCCTACGTAAAAAATCTAAACAGTGTTTATGCTCGACTTCTCGATAGCAGCGATGTGGATGTTATCCATGGTTTTGCCCGTTTTGTCGATAATAGAACGATTGAAGTCGATGGAACAAAATACAGTGCTGAACATATCACCATTGCAACAGGTGGTTATCCCACGATACCAGATATATCGGGTGCAGAATTGGGCATCAGTTCGGATGGCTTTTTTGAGCTTGAGGAACGACCGGACAGGGTCGCCATTGTTGGAAGTGGTTATATTGCTGTTGAAATTGCCTGCATGTTTAATGCATTGGGCTCCGAAGTGACAATGCTATTAAGAAAACAGCATCTGCTTCGTCCATTCGATGTAAGTATGCGTGAAGCTTTAACTGAACATATGCTGGAGCAGGGCATTAATATCATCCCCAATACGGAGATAGATTCTATTCAACAGCTTGATGATGACTGTTTGGAGCTTCAATGCAGCAACGATGAAACAATTCTGCATGTGGACACCCTGCTCTGGGCCATTGGGCGACAACCCGCGACGGACAAGTTGAATCTTGAGGCAACAGGAATCAAAACAGAGATAAATGGAACCATTCCCACTGATGCGTTTCAAAACTGCAATGTTCCGGGTATTTATGCCATTGGTGATATGACCGGGCGGGCACAGTTAACACCTGTCGCGATTGCTGCGGGGCGAAAACTGGCTGCGCGACTGTTTGATCATCAGCCTGAAAGTAAACTGGATTATCACGATATCCCAACCGTGGTATTCAGCCACCCTCCCATTGCCACCATTGGCATGACCGAAGATGAAGCCCGGGAGACTTATGGTGATGCAGTAAAAATTTACCAGACAAGATTTACACCCATGTATTATGCATTTTCATCAGAAAAGCCAAAAACCACAATGAAACTGATCTGC
>JAJFLC010000024.1 GCA_021772895.1 Mariprofundaceae bacterium
TCCTGTGTTACGGCAGGGGGAGGCGTCAATATGATTTCAATTTCAGAAGTTTCATCTTCAGAAACTTCATCTTCGGAGATTCCATCCTCATTCACATCCAGGGATGCAACGTAGATATACTGACTGGGATCTGGTAAAAAACTTTGAGATTCATAGGCAAAGGATTGTGTACCTATGGCTGTAATCGACACAAAAAACATGCCCAAAAATAATAGATAAAACGGTACGTTAGTGTAAGTTATTCTCTTCATTAAATCCCTTCCCAAGAAATTTGCTATGTATAGCCAATCAAGCAGCTAAAATAAATCATGTCAAGCCTTTATTAAAATTCATTTAAATAATCTTCATGCTTCATTAATTACCTCCGACCATAGAAAAAGACAATTCTCAAACTAAATTGACACATCAAAATTCATGTTTGTTGCAGACATTCGGCTTTTTCATTTAGTGTTGTGGAAGTGGTTTTGTGTAAATCTACAGCCCACCACGATTAAAAGACGTCATTGACTCCCTTTTAAAATATACCCATATCAACAACAGGAACTTTTTATGACAGCTGATGACCTGACCATCGATTATGAAGAAGATGGCATTCTGACCACCAAACAGACGGACAAAGTGATTCTTAGCAAAGGCGCATGGGTCACCATCATGTTCAAGTATCAGAGCTGGGTTAAGGCCGATCAGACCTACAGTGATGACAAATTCACCATCCGCCGCTTCCAGAAGCGTAATGGTGAATATACACCACGCTCCAAATTCAATATTACCAATGCCAAACAGGCCAAAATGATCATTGAAACACTACAGGACTGGACCAAGTAATTTGAAAAGTTTCCTGCTCATCACCTCGCTACTGCTACTGGCTAACCTGCTGCTATTAGCAGGCCCCGCGATATCTTCGGATATGCAGCTTGAAGAGGGTGAGTGGGAGATGACCACACAGATGCAGATGGAGGGTATACCAGAAAAGATGCCAGCCATGCCGCCCATGACCTCCCACCAGTGCATCTCCAAAGATATGATGGTTCCGACCCAAGAGCACCGCAATCAGGATTGTAAAAAGATAAAACAAGATATCTCTGGTGATACAGTCACATGGAGTATGCGCTGCACCACCCATGGTGTGGTTTCAGAGATGAACGGTACCTCCACCTACAATGGAAAAACCATGAAAGGTACCATGCAGGTGATCTCGCAAGGCATGAAGATGACCAGTCAAGTCACCGGCAAACGGGTTGGATCCTGTAAGTAGGCTCCGATCCATTGCTGCCCCACTTATTTAAATACTTCAACCATTCGGCATTTTGGAAAGGCAGAACAACCCCAGAACTGGCTGGCTGTTCCCGAACCTTTTTTGGCAGTACGTCGCACCATCATGCTGCCACATTCTGGACACAGCTTCGCTTTTGACTTCACCGGAATTCTGTCTATTTCTATAGTTTTACACATATGTTTGATATGCCCGTTTGGACGATGGTTTCACAACGAACCTGCCTCATGCCTGGGGGAGGGAGAGAAGAGACAGGCCCGTGTGAAGCGCCAAGAATATCTCTTTATCTATCATTCCAACATCCCGCAAAAAGGGGTTTTTTTCTTATTTAAAACATTTTACGAATAGATTGCTGGAGAAAACTTTAAAAATTCCAGGGTTTGCTCTTATTTTTCGAACTTCTCTGTTTAAAAACTGGTGTGTCACAATCAGTAAATTTATATATAACCTTTATTTGAAGTGGAAGGTTTCTTTCAAAACCTATTCGGACTCAACCATTTATCTAAACATAATCGATTTTTAACAATATCCATCAGTAGCTGGCCATCACTTTAATATAGAAACTACGCTCCACCAACGAAGCAGACTCCAATGTTTCACTGATACTTTCCAAATGACTCTTCTTTAACAGGTTTTTACCCACCAGATCAACCTGAATATTATCAGTCGCCTGCCAGCCAATTCTGGCATCCAAACGATCATATGCACCGATATAAAATTCATATGGCGCACCCTGTTGACGGCGAAAATGATCCCAGTGGTAAAGATTAAAATCGAGTTCGATGGTCTCGCTCATATCAAGGCTTAAACCAAGCGAATAACGATTGTGCGGCGTTTGCTGAGTCATCTCAACGGCTGAAAACTGAACATCAGAAGTCGTGATCGGAAAAGGGAAATAAATCACATCAATATAACTGTAGGCTCCTTTGAACTTCGCCCAATCAGTCACCTGCCAGGTAAAGTCCGCTTCAATACCAATGGCCCTGCCATTGAGATAATTCGACAAATACACAGGGATGATGATCTTGCCATTTTCAGGAAAAGCTCCAAGCCGATCTGTCCGTGTATCTGAGATGCCTTCATGATTGTGTCTAAAAGCGGTGGCCTGAAACAACAGATCAGAGTTTGGGTGAAAACGGACACCAGCCTCATAAGAAGTAACCTTTTCTGATGTTGCACTCCCATCACCATATGCCCGAACCACAACACCGCCACCAAGACTGCGGACATCCAGACTCAAACCATTTTCGATCATATTCGGAATACGAACAGCTTTAGAGGCGGCAGCCCAAAGTGACCACTCAGGCTGCGTATAAATCATCCGAATCTGAGGCTGAAACTCCCAGCCAGTATATTGGTTGCGCTCATATTTAAACCCGCCAATCAGATGCAAGCGATCTTCTATCAAGGTAATGTCATCATTTAAAAAGAGCGCATCAAGCTTGTTGGTCTGGCTCTCGAGGCGAAACACAGGGCTACCAATCACATCGCCACGCGAATTACGACGGTTAAAGCCAATCGATATCAAGTGATGCGAAAACTGTGAAAAGTCAAATTGAATATCAGCATCATATGTGGTGCGAGTCTCATCAAAAAAGCTTGTTTCAAGATGGGTTTGATCATAAAAAAGCTGAGCCGTTATCTGTGTCCCTTCATTGAGTTCATGCCCCAGTTTCAGCATCAGATTATGCCCACGATAAAGATTGGCATGTGTAAAACGGGTCGATAAAGCCCCCGTTGGATCAGCGATCGTGCCAAAAGCATTGGCCCGCATATCGTAAATGTCTCCCTGCAACGTGAACCAGCTTCGTTTTGAACGCTCAGAGTCAATGCGAAAGCCGCCTTGCGTAAAATCACGGGAATCCGGTGCCGCCTGACCCGCAGAATAGTTGTCTGGTATAACTATGGTCTCGTGATTAGAGAGCAGGCCACCATCACGATTTTCACGCATCAAATAAGCACGATAATTGACATCCCCTGTTTCGCCACCAAAACGAATCGTGGCAAAACCCTTCTCCTCACTGCCGCTACCCGCTGAAATCATCAATCCCTGACTATCCTCACTCGATTTGGTCAGAATATTGATGACACCATTCACCGCATTGGAACCCCAGACGGAACCACTCGAACCACGGATCACTTCGATATGATCGATATCTTCCATGGGATAATTTTGAGCCAGCCACCAAACGCCTGAAAATGTAGGTGAATAAAGTGGCCTTCCATCCATCAACACCAAAAGCTTGTCTGCAAACAGGTCATTTTGACCTCGGATACTGATCGCAAACTGATTGGCGTTAATTCTTTGCACTTCAACACCCGGTGCCAACCGCAAGGCCTCAGGAATACTACGCGCCCCTGCGCGACGAATATCATCCTGAGTAATGACAAACAACGCGGCTGCCGTCTCAAAATATTTCTCTTCATGTTTGGAAACTGAAGTGACATTGATATTCATCAATTCCTGCATACTGAAGCCAAGCAGTTCATCGGTTGAATAACGCTCTGCCGCCAGACCCGACACGGGTGCCGTACCCACAATAAGACAAATCAGAACCACCCGCGCTCGCAACGTGTTTCTACAAAAAAAAGAAAGCTTCAAATGACACTCCTCCCCCACATTATTTTACTCCACCAGCGTGCTGTATAGAAGTTGGTTTATCGTATTTTGAAGCGCTTCAGAACTATACGGCTTTTGAAGAAAACTCACCTCGCCCACATCCTGAAACTGCTCAAAAATATTCTCTTTGCTGTAACCGCTGGCAAGAATCACCTTCACACCACGCTGAATCTTACAAAGTTCCGCAAACACCTCTTTACCATTCATGTCCGGCATTGTCATATCAAGCAAAACAGCGGCAATTTCATCATGCTTATCCCGGAAGATATCCACACCCTGCCTGCCACCATTGGCAGCCAATACACTATAATCCATGCTCTCAAGGATGGCCGTTGCCATTGCCAATACAGCAGGCTGATCATCAACCACCAGAATCGTATCACGCTGTTTTTCCTTTGTTTGAACAGACTGAAAATCAAGCCGCTTCTTAACCACGCCATCACTTGCCGGTAAAAGAATCCGTATCGTTGTGCCTTGACCCGGCTGACTCTTAATCTGAATCGAACCATTATGACTGCGAACAATGCCCAGAATCGCACTCATGCCCAAACCCCGACCCGTAAACTTCGTGCTAAAAAATGGATCAAAAATCTTCTTCCGGGTCACCTCATCAAGACCACAACCATCATCATCAATCTGAAAAACAACATAACGGCCTGCGGGTAACGCTTCATCAAGGAACTCGCTATACAGCTCCGCATATGAAGCATCAATCACATCTGTTGAAATATTGATCACACCACTCTCTTCACCAATCGCTTCTGAGGCATTGGTCACAAGATTCATCACCACCTGTTGCATCTGAGTCACATCGGCATTGATGCTGGGCAGTGCATCGGAAAGTTCAAAGTTCAACGTCACTTTCTTTGAAATTGACACATCAAGAAGTTGAGCTGTTTCCATCACGACCTTCGAAAGATCAACATACTCAATCAGAAAGTTTCCCTGTCCTGAATAAGCCAGCATCTGTTTGCACAGATCTGCGGCGTGCTCGCTGGCAGTCATAATATTTTGCGTCTCTTTCGCGACCGGTGATGTTTCACCCAGTTTCATATTGGCAAGCCCTGTATTACCCATAATAACGGAAAGAAGATTATTAAAATCATGAGCAATGCCGCCCGCCAACACGCCCAATGACTCAAGCCGCTGCACATGTGCCATTTTTTGTTCCATATCCTGTTTTTCTCGCTTAGAGATAACCTGTTCCGTAACGTTGCGGATCACCCCTTCGATACCACCCGTCTCACCTTTGCTGTTATAAGTGTAGTGCGCTGATACAGAGACCCATACCACATTGCCATTTTTGTGCATTAGCCGGGTCTCATGATGCATCACAGGCAACTTGCTGCATTTCATCGCATACGCAAAAAACCGAAAATCAGTGGGCTCAGCCAACAACGATGGCAGCGGTATACCGATGACCTCCTGATCATCATAACCCACCAGCGCCTCGACAGATTTCGAAGCCCAAGCCACATGACCTCGGGCATCAATTCGATAATAAGTATCAACCATATTATCCAGAATCGATTGCAACTCATCCCGGGTCTCACGGGTGCTCTCCTGGCTCTGCTGCAATGCTTGACTGCTCTGGTAAATCTCCAATGTCCGTTCTCTCACCCGCTCTTCAAGCAACTCATTGGCTCGGCTCATCCGCTCCTGAAAAGCTTTCTGCTCCGTGATATCGGTAAAAGCAGAAAACAGTGCATCTTCATCTTCAAAGCGCATACAAAGCATCGACAAAGCAATCCAACGTATCTGGCCATTGGCAGTTTTGATCTCCAATTCATACCCATTGAGCTCGCCCTTCTCAGACAATATCTGCAACAGTATTTGACGATCTTTTGGGTTTTGATAAAAGTCAGCTGCATGAGCCAAACGCAATATTTCAAGCGGTGCAAGCAGCCGTGATGCGGCATGATTTCCAAACAGGATACGGCTATCAGACCGACGACTGATAAGTATCGCAAGCGGTGCAGATTCAGCAATGCTGCGAAAACGCTTTTCGCTTTCAGTCAATGCCCGCCGACTGCTTTCAATCACCGCAAAATTTTCTTCAACCTGTTCGGCCAGATGGTTAAACCCCGAAACCAGTTCACTGATCTCTATACTACCCACCGGCTCATTTGAACGCAGGCTATAATCCTGTTTGGCTCCCATATGATTCATTAATTTCGCCAGTGATATGATGGGTTTCGTCACCTTATACTGCAAACGCATCGCAATAAAAAAACCAACCATAAGGATGCCTGTTATCACCAAAGCAATGATCATCATGCCTGTCTGTTCATTCCGTTTCATCTCAACAAGGTCAGATTCAATATAGATGACACCCACTGGTTTTTGTTTATGAAAAACCGTTCGGTTTAATCGTAATATGCCATCTTCAAACACTGACCTTGATCCCTTCATGAATCCCGGATCAACATTATCAGAAGTGATTGTCATATCCGGGAAGCCGGCAAGCGGTATACCATCGAACGTAAAGAGACGAATCACCGTAATCCCGGAATTGGCATTGAGTTTGGTAATCATCTCAGTCGCCAGTTTTTTATCATGAAACATCATGGCTGGTTTGGTAGCTGCCCCGATCATCTCTGCCTGCGTTGAATACATCCGCTCCGCTTCCTGCTCCAACAGTGCTCGATTAGAGGTAATCCAAATGCCTCCCATAACCAAAACAGCAAAGCCCAGTGTCAATACAATGAACAGTTGAAGCTGTCGTTTTAACGAGGGTAAATCAGAGTTATTCATGGCTTCTCCCCAACAATTTCACCCAATTGTAAAAGTTGAGCGCTTACATATAAGCCCACCTTTTTAATTGCTTGCAGGTTGATACGGAAGACCACCCGCTTATGCTGTCGTTTAAGTTCAATCATACCGCCTTGATCAGCAAACCCCGGGATATCCGATACCGTCAATATGGGTTTGTCTTGCAACATGATCAGTGTTTTCTTCAACGTTTCACCCTCAGATTCATCGATAAACAATGCATCACTCTGCTCAACACATGCAGGCATTGCGCATGAATGAACGTCCAGTTTCACACTAAGAGAAGCCTGTTTGGATGCGATTTTTTTAAGTTTTTTTCGTAAGGTATGATTGCCTAGAATAGATAGTCTTATCGTCTGCCCGGATGCCGGCGATACCGAATCCGGCCAATCGGTGAAGCGAATAAAATTAAAAATGTAAACCGCTTTGAGTTCATCCTCCAAGGCAATCGGCTGCTGTTCAGCACCCAGTAAAGTAAAAGGCAGCAGCCATGCACATAGGCATGCGCATGCAAACAAAAAGGAAACACCGCGTTGATTCATCCAGTAAAGAAGAAACATAAACGCTGACAACCTGACGATAACTGAAACATGATAAAACTAATAAAAGTCTATGTTCACAGAGATAATCAAAGCCGTATTAATAAAGTAAAAGCATCTAGGCTTTCACACCATAATTGTTGTGATAATAGCATTTATCTCCCAAAACAGTTTGATATTAAACACAGTAATCTAACGTAAACTATAATATTTACCTCGATCATCCAACCGGTCTCCCTCATTCATCGACATAAAAACCTTTTATGCCTAATGGTCATAAAAATGAGGCCAATTAAAATTATACTCAATTTATTTAAAATAATTTAATGAAAAGAAAATGCTTCCAGGCCCTATATCATAGCCTTTTTGGATAGGCTTCACTTGCTGAAACAGCATTAACTTTAAAAAGTTAAAACCGATTAATTCCTACAATTAATGTTAGTTTTATAGACTCATCGAGACTTTTAGTAGACATGTTTATTTCAAAATTCATTAAAAACATATATATATCTATAAAAAATACTATATATGTAAAAAAGTGACCCCTTAAACCATGTTTTAGGATTTTGATGTCTACATGCTGTCATAAACGGAAGATAGCATTTGTATTCATCCCATTTTCACGGAATACAGGAATACTGCCAAAAAAATCGGCAGAGATCAGAAATTCCACGAGGTACACATGGTACAAGCCACATTAAAAAAATTGAAAGATAAAAGCATCGGTAAAAAGGTAATCATCCGCAAGGCCTGCATCAGTGATCTCAATGCTATGACAAGTCTGCTCAGCGAACTTTTTAACATTGAAACAGACTTTGTACCGAATGTTCGCCGCCAGCGTCAGGGTCTGGCAGATCTTATGCAGTATCGCCGTGAAGCGACACTGCTTGTCGCAGTGATTGGCAATAATATTATTGGCATGTGCACCTTACAATCACTCATTTCTACCGCTGAGGGTGGCAAAGTGGGGCTTGTGGAAGATCTGGTTGTGGCTGCAAGCCATCGCAAATCAGGTGTTGGCCGGGAACTGCTGAAAGAGATTGAAGTCATCGCCCGGGCTGAAGGCATGAGCCGTTTGCAGTTGTTATCAGATCGCAGCAACGGCGTTGCTTCCAACTTTTACGATTGCCTGGGTTGGGTTACAACCAACATGAGCGTCTACCGCAAGAAGTTTTAGAGTTCGGCACGCTTGAACGCAAATAAAACATGTTGTTTTAAGATTTTTTCCATCTGAAAAGAGATCTGATTTTAAAACAGCTTTGAGAATAAGCCACTCCCGCTTCCAATCACTCGGCACAATCACTCAGCACCTGCCAGTGATGACTATTTGGGTTTGCATTTGAAATTCTGCATCACATAGGCGGTATAAATATTGCTTTTGCACGAATTATTATTGCGTTTCATTTTCAATGCTTCTGCGGGACACTTATTAGGGCAGCGGAAGTTTGCCTGCTTCAAAGCATCGGCTTTAGCATCATTAAACGCTTCCAACATAACCCCTGCATCCTGTGTTGGGCAGCTCTTAACCTTACGGGAACCTTCACCATCCTGATCAAACAACGAGTTACATGCCTGAGGCTTAGGCCACTCTTCTTTCAACAGGGCGTTTTCAAATGTCTGACAAGCGGTTAACAATGTTAAAACACAGATCATTAGCAAAATTTTTCTCATGATAGCCACGCCTCTAAAGTTTGATATCTCTAGAATAGCAGCCTAGGAATTATTTCAAAATCCCCTGTTTGCGGGATAAGAAAATTTAAACCCTATCAATATCCCATCGTTTGGATAAAAAGAGCGTGTTTTTTTTATCCATCAAACTATCTGGCTGATAACATCTTCCAGAATGGCCGTTTGTTATAATTCACCGCTTCCCATTTCGAGTTTTCGCCCTCAACGCGCTCACCATTTCCTGTAAAAAGGTATGCGCCGGGCCTCATCACCTTGGCAATTCGATCAATCACTTTTCGACGCTCTTCCACTTCGAAATAAATCAAAACATTCCTGCAAAACACGACATCAAACTCCGAATGATGCCGAACCGTATGAATCACATTATCTGAAATCAGATTTGCAACATTAAAGCTTAACATGCCACGTAATTTGTCATTCACTTGCCATGAGCTATCCCCCAACTGTTTGAAATGTTTGACAAGCTCTTGAATGGGCATCCCCCGCTGAACTTCAAATTGGGAATAAATTCCTCCCTTCGCATATTCAACAGCCGGTGGAGAAAGATCCGTCGCAAGGATTTTCACCTGTTTATCAGCCCCCGGAAGTACGTCCAATGCTGTCATCGCAATCGAATAAGCTTCCTGGCCTCTTGATGATGCCGCAGACCATATTTTAATGTTTCGAATATTGGCCGATGGCATTGCCATAAGCTCCGGGAAAACAATTTCACGCAGTGCATTAAAAGGATAACTATCACGAAAGAACAAAGTCTCATTGGTCGTCATACAATCAATCACTTCATGTGCAAAAGCACTTGTCTGATCACTGCAAACCATATCCACCAGTTTTTCAAGGCTGCTTATGCCATGTTTTCTTACCAGAGGATTCAATCGACTTTCCAAAAGGTACATCTTGTCCTTTTGAACTGAAATACCACTGTTTTTTTTCAAAAAATCGTGCATGTTCGTAAATGCACGCTCACTAAGACTCATACTTTGGCCTCTCTTGGCACTCTTGCATGCAAGGCCACTGCATTCAGAATGGATTTAGAAATATCCTCAACGGGTAATACTTCATGTGCCGCTCCCAACCGCACCGTTTCACCCGGCATACCCCAGACCACACTGCTTGCTTCATCCTGAGCGATGACCCATGCGCCTTTTTCCGCCAGATTCATTGCCTCCATAGCGCCATCTCTTCCCATGCCTGTAAGGATCACCACCAGTGTATTCACCGCAGGCGCCAATGCACTGAGCGAGCGCAGCGTCACATCAACCGCAGGACGGCAAAAATGTTCTTCTGCAGAAGCATGCAGCTTGATCGTCAAGACTCCCTCCTGCTTTACAATATCCATATGAAGTCCGCCCGGTGCCACGTAGACACAGCCGGGCTGAAGCAACATGCCATCTTCTGCAATATAGTAGCGCAGATTTGTCTCTCTATCCAGACGAGCAGCCAGTGATACCAAAAAAAGCTTGGGCATATGCTGGACCACAAGAATCGGACATGGATAATTTGCAGGCAGTTCACCCAGCACTTTACGTAAAGCCACTGGACCACCGGTGCTTGCACCGATTGCCACCAAATCCGGGGTTGATTTTCTCCCTGTTACAACGGGGTGAGCAGGACGGACTGGCTGAACCGGTTTCGACTGAAAAGGTACCGTTTTTTTCACCACTTTACTTGCTGCGATGATTCTCGTGTAAAGCTGAGCGCGCAGTGTTTGAAAGGGGTCTTTTTCCGATGCATTTGGTTTCACCACAAAATCAAATGCACCTTTATCAAGCACTCTCAACGTCTCTTCTACATCACTGGGTACCTCAGCAGCCACAACAATGGCCTGAACCCTGGATTTTTTTGCCGATAGTGCCGCAAGCGTTTGCAAACCATTCATGCGAGGCATGTTGAGATCCAGTGTAACAACATCCGGTTTCAAAGATTCAATTTGCTCTAAAGCATCCTGACCATCCACAGCGTAACCCGCAACTTCAACCTCTGGCATAGCTTCAAGACACTTTCTCAAAAATTGTCGATAAAATGAAGAATCATCAATAATAAGAACGCGAATCATCGAGGCTCCTCAATACCAAGTATTTCTAATTTATCACGAATAATCGATTCGCTGAATGGTTTCATAATATATTCATTGGCTCCCCCTGCAAGAGCCTTCAGCATCGAGGGCATACCTGTTTCCGTCGTCACCATAACAACGTAGGGCAGCGTTGCATGTTTAGGCTGAGCCCTTAAAGCAACAAGAAAATCATAACCATTCATCACTGGCATATTCCAATCCAGCATAATAATTGCAATATCCGGGTGAGATTTCATCTGTTCAAGTGCAACGGCCCCGTCTTCAGCTTCAAAAATTTCAAACCCCAGTTTTTTCATGATTTTCCCTAAAGAGACACGAACAACCTTCGCATCATCAACAACCAGTATTTTATTCGACATCATTTCCCTCCCTTTCTCTTAAGCAATCTCTGCAAAGGGACTTTACGTTATATATACACATGATCATGCCTCGACTTTATCGCGTTGTACTTCTTTCAGACTTAATTGAAGCACCTTTTCGACATCAATAAGCACAACCACCCGGCCATCCTGTTTAAGAACACCATGACTTACTTGCTTCCATGCTTCGCTAAAAGAATCAGGCGTTGCTTCAAAATTTTCAACATCCAGATCAATCACCTCTCCAACCCCATCCACAACCAGGCCAAAACTTTCGTTGCCATCCGGCTCAAGCACGATGATGCGATAAGGGTCCTCTTCTTTTCGATCAGGAAGTCCGATGATCGTTCTTAGATCCAACTCTGTGATGATCCGGCCTCGAAGATTGATCAGGCCGTTGACACAACCAGGGGACAGAGGCAGTGCCATTCGTTTCTGTGGTGTAATCACTTCTGAAAGTTCATTCACGTTAAGTCCCAGCCATTGATCAGCCACTATAAAGGTTAGAAGCCCTGCATGAAAATTTCCTGTACTCATGATGCCACCCCCCCAACTTTATTATCCTGAGTAACAGGCTCTGCTTCAATATGAATAATTTCTTCGTTTTTGGCATGGCTGAAAATTCCGGAAAGATGCTCTGTGAGTGTTGCGCGATCAAACTTCACAAGCTGATCTGAAAATTCAATGCCCACCGCTCTTTTGTTATATTCCTCTGGTGGCAGAGATGAAAGTGCCACGATCGGCAACCCCTTCAACCGAGGCTGATTCATAATCCATCGAGCCAGCTCGAAACCATCCATATGCGGCATTTCCAAATCGGTTAAAACAAGATCCGGCGTTTCTCTCTCAAGGATTTTAATGGCTTCCGCACCATCATTGGCTGTCCACACGGTATATCCCAACCCTTCAAGGACAGGCACAATCATATTGCGAAAAAAGACTGTATCTTCCACAAAGAGAATCTTTTTAGCCTGATCCTCTGGCCTGCTTTTCACGGATGTAAACCAGTTCGGATCAACAAGTTTTAGAATTTCAAACACATCAACCACTTCTGTAGACTGCCCTTGTAAAAGTGCCGTTCCCAGATAATGCGGATCATTCGAAGGCAGCTTAATTTCCAGCTCTTCACGTACAACATCAATAATCTTCTCAACCTGAAGACAAATCTGTCGGCCGTTATCCGAAATAATCAGACATTTAACACGATCTGCGCTGAGAACATCGCTCTTCTCTGCATCCTCCTTTACACTCTTCTTCAGGCTCTTCTTCTCTTCCTGCTTTCCTCCCCACCGCAAGACAGGAATCACTTTGCCACGATATTGTAAAACCTCTTTCGCACCTGCTGTTTCAATACGTTCCGCAGGAAGATCCTCAAGCCTCTCAATGAGTAACATAGGAATCGCATATCGATGACCCGCATGCCCAAAGATAAGAATATGCTGGCTCTCTTTGGTGAAAACCTGATCTTCTCTTTCTTGACTCGTATGTGTCGAATCATTTTCCTGACCCAGATCAATCATCTTACCAAGTCCATTACAATCAAGAATAGGAACCACCTGACCATCACCCAGAATTGAGCAACCACCATAAACATCTAAATATTGCATGTGCCTTCCAAGCTGTTTAACAACAATTTCCTCAGCACCCAACACACTGTCAACACCCAGACCAAATTCCTTCTGAGCAATATTGACAACAACAATCGCCTTCACCGTGTCAGAAGCACCTTCTAATTCAAGCGCCTTACTCAGTCCCAAAATAGGAAGGAGATTGTCACGAAGCCGGTAAAAAGGTTCCCCTGCAACACTTTCCCAATGATTTTCTTCTTCGTCAACAGCGATAAGCTCCTGCACAAGCGATTGTGGAATCGCGAACCGCTGATCATGGCAAGACACGATCATGGCCGGAATGATTGCCAGCGTAAGTGGGATGCGAATATTCAGCGTGGTGCCTTCACCCATCGTACTGTCAATTTCTACGGTGCCGCCCACCTTCTCAATCTCTGAACGAACCACATCCATGCCAACACCACGGCCAGACACATTGCTAACTTTTTCGGCCGTCGATAGCCCTGCATGAAAAATAAGCTGAAGCAAACTCTTCTCAGTCATCGTCCTTGCCTGCTCTTCGCTGATCACATTCATACTCAGTGCTTTATCCCGAATACGGACAGGGTCAATACCATTCCCGTCATCCCGAATATTGATCACAATAAAACCACTCTCCTGATTAGCAGTTAGATGAATGGTTCCTTCCGCAGATTTCCCCTTTTTGAGGCGTGCCTGTGGCTCTTCAATGCCATGGTCACACGAATTCCTGATGATGTGAGTCAATGGATCTTTCAGTGCAGCCAGAATGGTACGATCCAGCTCTGTCTCCTGCCCTTCCATCTCCACCGTGATCTTTTTGTTTAATTGCTTGGTAATATCCCGAAGCAAACGGGGAACCGTTCCCCACAAAGTGGAAATCGGTTGCATCCTTGTGTGCAACAGCTGTTCCTGTAATTGAGAAGTGACCTGACCAATGCCACGACTTGTTCGGACAAGTTCCACATCCCCTTCAATCTGCACCAGACTCATCAATCTGTTACGCGAAAGCACCAGCTCACCAACCAGATTCATCAAACCATCGAGAATATCCACATCAACACGAATGCTTCCTTCTGATGCAGGTTTCCTTTTTGCAGTTACGGCTGTTTTTTCTGCCTCTGCCACAGGTTTATTTGCTGCCACAGGCAAGGATGTAGCGCTCGCAGCCACAGCTTGCGGGCTCTGTGTGCTTTCAACTGCGGCAGGTGATGGTGTTCCTTCTGCCACATCATCATTGGGTGAGCTTGATTCCTGATCTGCTGTCAATGATGATGCCAATCCTAATATCTTAAGCGCAGAAGCCGGTTTAAAGCCAGGCAAGCCTTTCAGCGTTTCAAACCCCGCCTCTACAACTTTTTCCGCCGTGAATAAACCTGCATCTGACAATGCCTTCACAATGGCTTTACTGTAACCCTCAACCCAGTCGAGCGGGTCTGTTTGCTCGACCGATGCAGGTGCGTCAGTCGCCACATCCGTTACAATATCGCTGGCAGCAGCTTCGGCCAGCGAAGCAATCAAACGTTCCGCCGCCTGCAAACGTGCACAAAGTGCCGTATGATCGACATCAGGCTCAACACCCGTCTCTTCCAGTTTTTCCAGCAATACTTTAATCGCATCAACCATCTCGAGTAACAATGAAACAAGATCTGCATCAACAGGATGTTTAAGCGTTCGAATTTTGCTCAATAAATTTTCGCCGGCATGGGCAACCTTTTCAAGTTTTCCAAGCCCCAAAAATCCGCAACTGCCTTTAACCGTATGAATCACACGAAAGATTCCATCCAGTATATCTGCATTTTCCGGATCAGCTTCCAGATCAAGCAGCTGTTCCTCAATCGAGGCAAGGTTTTCATTGCTCTCTGTTAAAAATTCGGCAAAAAGTTCTTCATCCATCTCTTAAGCTCCTGTTTCGAAAGCGCTACATCACTAAAATAACATACTGCCGACAACTTCAATCAAGTTGTCCGGTTCAAATGGTTTCACCATCCAGGCTGAAATTCCTGCTTTATGGCCCACACTTTTTTTATCGTCTCCCGATTCGGTGGTTAACATAACAATGGGAGTATCTTCATAGTTCGGAAGTGTTCGAATGTTCTGTACCATCGTCAGTCCATCCATATTAGGCATGTTCAAATCCGTTAAAATAAGGTCATATGGGATGGCGGCTGTTTTCACCTTGTCCAGCCCTTCAGCGCCGTCTTTGGCCTCATCCACCTCAAACTCGACACTTGCCAGTGTCCGTTTCACGGTCATTCGAACCATGGTTGAATCTTCAACAATTAAAATTCTGGGCCCGCTCATAATTCATCCCTCATCACGTTGCGTTCCTCCTCCATGACATAGCGATTGGCAAGTTCATCTTTCCAAATCGCTTCGTCCGGCTCCTGACCCGCCATGGCTGAAGACCAGTCATCCAGACAGCTTTTTACGTTTGTCAGGCGTTGCGCCACCCGGTCAATGTTTTGGAAATCTGTCAGGGCATCGACAATATCATCTTCAACCTGCCCCCCCGGATGATTATCCATCGCATCGGTTAATTTAACCAATCCATCCTCCGTACTCTTATGAAGCAACTGCAATGACCCTTCAACCTGCCGCATCAATATGCGCAGTAATCTTCGGTCTGCTGTTGTTGGCCAGAGTGTTTCTTGCATGACTTCACCCTCCATGGCTTTTTCCGCCAAGGTTGTTTCCTGTACTTCTTCCTGTACTTCTTCCTGTACTTCTTCCTGTGCCTCTTGCTGTACCTCTTGCTGTACCTCTTGCTGTACCTCTTGCTGTACCTCTTGCTGTACCTCTTGCTGTACCTCTTGCTGTACCTCTTGCTGTACCACTTGCTGTGCCTCTTGCTGTGCCTCT
>JAJFLC010000004.1 GCA_021772895.1 Mariprofundaceae bacterium
TGAATGGATAAGTTCTTCATGTGAACTAACTTCCCATTGATTCAGGCGTTCTTTCAATGTTCCAAAGAATCGTTCCACCTTTCCGTTTTGCCATGGACAAGACACTTCGGTTCTCTGATGCCGGATGCCGAGCAACCATAATCCGAAGCGAAAGAGTCTTGATGTAAATACGGCTTCATTGTCGGTGCGGACAGATTGCGGTTTGCCGTATCGTTTGATGGCGGCAATGAGGTATTCTAGCAGAGTTATAGATGTCTTGTCCGTAAGCGCAGCAAGCGTCAGGCATGCGCGGCTCTGATGTTCCACGATACCAAGGATATTGTGCAATTTTCCTGTTGCATCGGTTTTGCCTGTCAGATCGACACCCCATATCAAATTGTGCGGCAGAGGTTTGGGGCGTTTGTGCTTGATGCGTCTTCTCAATACCTGAATCTCATATTGATGTTGTTTGATGATGTTATTTACATAACTTTTACCAACCGTCATGCCTTTGTGCTGATGTATCTGGTTAAAAGTGTGCGCAATGGTTCGACATCCAGCCAGAGGCATCAGTGCCTTGAGGCGAATCACTCTCTTTTTGACCCACGCAGGTTTCGGCTGGCAGTAGCGATGTTCGTCTGGTTTAGCCTGTTTAAAGTGACCGTGATCAGGTGTTTTGTGAAGCCGGAGAGCGTAAAGCCATTGATAGAACCACCACACCATAAAGGCTGATAAAAACAGCATGATTCCCTCTCCCTTACATGTTGTTTGGCAAGGCTAAGCGATGTATGCTTTTGTGTATGCAATGTGAAGGGTTGGGAATAATTGACAATAACGGTGGCAAGCCGGATGTGATCACACGATATTACGGTGACAGCCTACTTAATTATGAAATTATCTACCTCTAAAACAGCATAAAATGGCATGAAATCGTTTAGATTAATTCTCTTTTTTCTTCTTTTATGCCTACCGGCATATGCCAGCGCATATTTTGAAAAAATAAAGCTCAGAAAGGAGAGCAGGATACATATGGAGTGATTTTAGCGGCACAAAAGAGAACAATGGATGATGAAGGTTAATGATTTTAAGTTGTTTGTGTTGTTTGAGAAGAAGGAAAAATAAGAGGGAAATAATGAAGAATATTATTGTAAAGTTATGTGTGGGGTTGTTGATTCTTGGCTTAACAGGGTGCGCCTCATCGGGTTCAGCCAGTATGCCAAAGGCTGATACAACGAAGCAGTTCAGGTTTGATAGTGTCAATTTCAAATTTGAACAACTGATAACGCCGGATGTTACTTATCACACGCCGAAAGAGCTGGAAAAACTTCTTAATGACAGAATTACCACATTGTTACAGAAAAAGGGATTGCTTTCCAAACAGGACACGATGAACAAATTGAATATCACAGCGTCATATCAAAGACGGTTTGGGGGAGATAAAACACCTTTCCCTTCGGATGCTTTGGGTTATCCTCATTACAGTTACAAAATTGAAGTTCTGGATGGTTCTAAAGCAATCACATCGGTTGAAAAAGATGATATGACTTATAGTGGCGGGATGGCTATGAATCTTCAGGTGATAGCAGGTGCACTTAGAGACAAAAAGTATGAGATAGAGTTTGTCGATGCGTTGGCGGAGACAATTGTTGAGCAGGTCGACGATTTGTAAATCAATAGCACAGAGTCGATTGATTTCTTGGGTCGCATGAATCGTCTGGCTTTATCGTTTGTTTTTAATGGCGTTGTTCCTTTTTGGAGCAGTGCCATTTTTGCATGCGAACATGCAGGAAGCGAGTTCACTGCAAGGTGAATTCCATTTCAAAGTGCACCACTTCTGGCTGAGTTGAAGACTTTATGAGGTGTTCGATAGGCGTGGCCTATGATTGAGCTTTCGCACTGCCTCGGCAAGCATTTGATCCGTCACCTCTGACAGGCCGCATCTGAACTAGCCCTATTTTCACGGACAGTTAAATTAGGGGGCATGCCTAGCCTCGAACTTGACGGGGCTGAGATAGTCCAGATACGCGTGTCTTCTTCTGCGATTGTAGAATGTTTCGATGTAGTGAAACAGACTTGCTCTCACCTCACCTTTGCGGCTCATGCTGCAAGAGAGGCTGTGTTCCCAGATCAGAGGGTCGGCCAGGTCATATATAGAACAAAAGCGCCACAAAGCTACTAAGGTATATAGTGAATACTCTGTGCTCTTTGTAATTTTTGAGATTGATTGCTACAAATATCGCTAGTCCGAACAGAAAAGAAGGCAGTAAAATATCTGGATAGTTCATAAAATAGGGGAAAAGTGCGTAGGAGATCAAAAAAAAGAATCCGATCAGGATTTTACTCTTTTTAAGTCCGATCAATACGGGGATGGTTTTAATTCCTTCTTTGCGGTCACCATTGATATCCTTGATGTCGATAAAATTAATGCAGGCGGTTAATGACAGAAACAGAAACAGAGCCTGATTGCCTGAGAACGAAAGGATATCGGTGCCTGCAAAATGTATTCCGAGTCCAAGCATGACAAGGCAGTTGAATGCGATGATGGCCTTTGAAAGAACCGGAATTCGCTTCAGGCGCAGCGGAGGCATGGAATAGAGAAAATAGCCTCCGATGAAGCAGCTGATCATGAGAAGAGATATCGCATCCACGGTTGCGGAATAGCACCATGCCGCGATCAGGCAGACAGGTCCCAGTGATTGGTAAATATGTTCGGGAATGGCGCCAGTAATGGTCGGTCGGCTCGGGTTAGATATCCTGTCAATCTCCTTATCTGCCAGATTGTTTGTGATAATGGAAAAGTAGCATGCGAATAACAGGGCGACGAATATGAAAATAAGATCCAGGAAATCACCAAGCAAGGTGAACCTTTCTTCTGCCGGATATGCAATAACGATTCCGAGAACGATCATGAATGCGTAATGCAAAATCCGGGTAAAACGTAGATCATTTGCCAGAGCTTTCATATATGTTGGCCACTGCATCCAGCATAAAGCCAAAAGCAACAGTAGACTCAATAACAGGTGCATCTTATTGAAGGTGCCCAGAGTGAAGAGCTCAGGATGATAAAGGTCAAGCCCTATGGCAGCAGAGAGCCAGTAAACAGTGTGAGGCAGGGCTCCACTTATGAATATAAACGAATAGACCACAAGTGCGGTGATAAGTGACCTGGGCAGAGAAGCGGTTTTGAAATATGTGTAATAGGCCGCCGACAGGATCACAATTGAGATCTCCAGACGCATACCGAAAGTGACCCCTTTGGTCTCGCTTAATAAGGATAGATAGCTGGTTAACAGATAAGGTGTTCGGTCGGGAAAGAGGTAGGCATAGTAAGGCTGGGTGCCAGTCAGCGCAGAAAGTATCAGATCGATAATGGGAACTGTGATGATAATAGTGAATCCGGCTCCTACAATTCGGGCAACCCGCAAGACTTTTTCATTGCTCAGCAGACTGATAATCAACGTGATGCCGAGGAAAATATAGATATAGAACAGTGAAAAGTGCGTCAGGACTTTTGAGGCTATTTCCGGGTTATGCAGTAGGCTCGTATGTTTGGAGCCCTCTGTTTCGGTTGTTGGTGGCAGGACAGGTGGCTGCCCGACACCTGCATGATCGGCTGGAAACGGCGTTCCGGTCATGTGAGGAGAAGGCATTGGTTGGGTGTCGATCGATAGTTCCAGTGCATTTCTTATAATGATGGCCGAGAGCAAGGTCAGCAGGGAGAAGTAGAGGGGCCTATTCTCGTCTTCAAGATATGAAACAAGCCTCTCAATAATGCTATAGTGACGCTTTTCCATTGCCCATCCCCTTTTCCACGCTTTTCAAGGCATATATCCTATAATAATTCAATCAAGGACGGAAGATTAACCAACCTTGAAATCGATGGGATCAGATACAAGACTCGATTGATTGAGATGATATGAATCATTTAGGTTTATCGTTTGTTTTAATGGCGTTCCATCAGCCCCTGTTCCGAACTCAAACCATTTCCAATCACTCACCATTTTAACGCCGAACCCATATGAAACATCACCATAAATCGGATTACATACGTAAGAACAGTTATTAAAACAACCATTCCCCCAAGCCGTGACGTAATACATGCGGTGTTTCATCACACAGATCGACAATGGTAGTTGGTGTCATACCGCACCAGCCTGCATCCATCAGAACACAATTGAGATGTTTCAACCGATCATGCAAAGAATCGGGATCCGATGTTGCAAATTCTTCATCGGGAAACTGCATGGAAGTTGCCAGAAGCGGCGTTCCAAGCTCTTCAAGTAGCATATGGCAAATGCTGTATTCCGGAATCCGAATACCGATGTCGCGTCGTTTTCCAAACACACGTTTGGAGAGTTGTGAACTTGCAGGTAAAATAAACGTGAACGGGCCTGGAAGATGCCGTTTCAGAATACGGTGCGCTGCATTATCCATGTGTACATATTGCGCAGCCTGAGAAAGACCGGAACAAACCAGTGACCAAAGATGACTTTCATCAAGATGTCTGACCTGCCTGATATCAGACTGTGCATCGAGTGACTCAGGCAATACCATCATGGCATAGGTTGTCTCTGTTGGCACAATGGCAAACATCCCTTGTTTTAAAAGGTCAACAGCGCGCTTTATCTGCCTGATTTGTGGCCGTTCAGGGTGCAGGCGCAATCGTTCGTACACATGCATAAGATTACCTTTAAATTCGGCTAAAAGCCGGGGATCAGTCCTTCAAGCGCTTTTTGAATATCTTTTTCAGGTGATGGTTTTTCCTGCTGCGCAGGTTCAGCCGGTTTCTTATCGGTGGTATTGCCTGTACCTGTGATTGACTCTTTCAAACCCTTCAGAATATTTCCCGCACCTCCCCCGCGAATCGCACCGATATTTTCAATCAATGTGGCGGGATCCACTTCCGGGGTAACACGCGGCGAGGCCAGTGATCCATGAATACGTAACGGCACTGACAGCCCCTTGCGCACGGTTACAGTATCACCTTGCCCGGTCAATGTACCTACCAGACGAGGTTTAACATGATAATCCATGGTACTTTTTGGTAAATTGACCAGACCGCGACCCGTCAATCGGAACAGTGGTGATGCCATAAACAGATCATCATTTTTTACCATACCATTTTTAATATTAAACTTGCCGGACAACTGAGCAAAGTCAGTTTTTTGTGGCCCAGTCGTCTTTCCAAAAGAGGTCAGGTTTCGAAGAATGCCCGCAATATCAAAACCTTTCACACTGCCATCACGCAGCAATACCTTACCTTGCCCATTCAAACTCTTCAGCGAGCCTTCAGGGAGCAATCCTGTTGCTTTAATATCGGTATCCATCTGCAAGACACCTTCGAGCATATCGATACCTGCAAGTGTCTTTAGAACAGGTCCAATATTCACACCACTCAAACGTACCGATTCTGTCCACCTTGCGGGATAAGTTGCAATATTTAGCGTTGCCTTTTCCCTCACCTGACCACCCGCAAGATCAAAACGCAGCGGGTCAAGTTTAAACAGCCCCCGGCTACCATTTAAAGTCGCACGCAGGTGATCCATTTCCAGACCACTCAAATGTAATTTTTCTATTTGTATCTGACTGCTGATCCGCCATCTTTTGAAAGAACGCAGATCAGGTTCCTGTGATTTTGCCGATACACTGGCCAATTCGGATTGAACGGAGGCTGGTGCAGATTTTTTTTGTTTTGGCTTTGGCAGCCATGGATCAAGATGCAGCTCTTTAGATGTTAAACGCAGACGAATATCCGGTGCTTTGTTAAACGATGCTACACCGGAAGCCTGCAAAAGTTCCTGATCCAGCATAAGCTGAACATCCCGCAATTCCAAACGTTCAACATCCCCTGCAATAACAGCTCCCAGTTTCAACGTTTGCCATGGGGAAGCGTGGCCTGCATACATCGTATTCAGTTCAGGCATCAATGAGGCTAACCAGCTACGCTTCACAGATTCACCTTTTACCCGCAATTGATAACGATATTTGCCTCCCAGCCTGATTTCACCTTGTGCATTTAAAAGCTTCTGCCCATTGATGTTCATGCCCAATTCCTGCAATTTTATTTTTTCTGCATTTGGCATTTCAACTTTCCATTGAACCCCCGCCGTGGCATCAGCCAGCAATGCCGCCTCTCCAACAGACAAGCGCATACCATCAGGACGCTGCTCCAACCGCACATTCAATCGCACATGTGCATCTTCAGCCCGACCCAAAAAGGCCGGGAACTCCGGCAACCAATCAACAAAAGGCTTCAGGTTAAACGATTCACTCTGTAAGTTTACCTGCAACGGCAACTTATCAATATCCAGCTTTGCAATATCACCTATGGGGCCAATCTGTGCTGTCAGAGCGATTTCATCTGCACCGACCCGGCCCGAAGCTTTCATCTCGATAGGACGATCCATCTGAACATCGTTCACTTCAATTTTCATATCAGACAATTCGATATGTTTCTGTGTTTTTCTATCCACCCAACTGAAACGGCCATGTTTCATCTGTAAAAACTCTGCATTCAAAGCTGCCAAAACCGACGATGAGCGATCTTTTTCTGCGCCTTTATCTGCTACCGGAATATCTCCATCTGTTAAGCCGGGTTCTGATGCCGTCAAATCTTCCCAATTGCTGTCACCGGCAGCATTACGCTCTAAAAAAACTTCGGGCGAATCCAGTACAAACTGTTTGATTTCAATTTCTTTGCTGAACAACGGAAGCAACGCAAGCTGAATATCCAGACTTCCTACCTTCAAAAAGTCACGATCATTAAATTCCGGATGATTGGCAAGATGCACATCCTCCAGACGCACACCAACCCAGGGAAAAAGAGACGCTTCAATATTGCCAATCTTTAACGTTCGCCCGGTGGCATCTTCAACTGCCTCTGTGATTTGTGATTTATACGTATTCACATCAATAAAAAAAGGAGTGACAAGCAATGCAATCATCAAAAAGGCCAGAAGGCCTAAACTGTATTTTACACTTCGTTTTACCATCTTATTTAACTCCCGTGATGCCGATCGTGGCTGGAAAACCTTGTGAAGACAAGGGTGGAAAATGCCCCAGAAGTGCAGGGAAATCATCCAACACATCATATGCACCCGCGGCATAAAGTGCTTCGGCCGATTCCACACCAAATGAAACACCATAAGCACGTATATTGGCAGCATGAGCCATTTGCATATCAAACAGGGCGTCTCCAACCAGACTGGTCTTCTCCGGTACAGCTCCCAGCTCCTGCATACATTCAAGTGCCATAGCCGGATGTGGTTTCGAAAGGCAACAATCGGCTGTCCGTAATGCATAAAAATAATCATGTAATTGAAATTGTTCCAATACACGTATTAAACCGGGTTTTGATTTCCCTGTGACTATTCCCATCCAGTAACCACGCCTGCGAAGCTCATTCAACGTTTCAATCACACCCGGATAAAGTGAAAGTGAAGCTTCGTTTGCAACATAATATTTCCTGTAATTTTCAATGATTTTTGCACGCTGAGACATATCAGGAGAGAGCATTTCAACCGCTTTTTGCAATGAAAGGCCAATCACTTTATGCACCGCCTCATCCGCAGGCTCTGAAAGACCACAGGAGCGAAACGCCTGCTGCATCGCACTAACAATCGCACCATGTGAATCGGTTAACGTGCCATCACAATCAAACAGAATCAGATGTTGGGGTATTAATTTATTCATACTTTCTGACACCTGTATTCACTGTGCCTGCGAATATACTTCAACGGTATTACCTGTGTTTTCTTTGACCTTCGCTGAATCGATAGCCTCCCAACCTTGATATGAACGTCTCACTTGCCATAAAAGCACTCTGTTGACAGCCAGCACTTCAGGCATGCCATCCACCCGAAGATAGGTGGATATCAAATCACTCCCCTGCTTGCCGACAAATAAATTCGTAATAACACTGTTCCCTTTATCTTTCAGCAACACTTGAGTTGCACCCGAGCCAACGTGAAGTTTTTTATAATGTTCAGGATTTCGTGTTACCACACGAACAACTTCCATATTTGCAAGATCATCAAGCAGATGTTGAACCGCTACCGCCTGTGCAAACACCATCTTTTTATCTTCTGAACCTTCTTGCAGCAGTTTCCACTGGTCACCGGAACGTCGAAGTGAAATCGTCTCTGCACCCTCATTTGCTAAAACCAGAGAAAACACATCAACCGGGTTAAAGCGGATTATTTCAGGCATCTTCTGCGGTGCGGAATCAGGCTTTGAAACCAGCCATATAAACACCCCGGTCATGAACAGGAATAAAATAATGATTGCCGTTTTTTTCATTTAACGCTCATGATGCTGTAGAAAAACTCCGGCGTTTCTTTATCCGCCACCAACGATATAGACCTACAAATGCAATCAACATCGGCAAACCAAACATCCATATTGCTTTAAAAAAAGTACGTCCGACAGCACTTAATTCTTCCAGAGGCCTTTGGGTCACACCACGAGAGCGAAGCTGAATCAAAGCCTCATCGCCGGAAAGCCAGTCCAGCATATTCAATGCCGCAACAAGGTTACCGCCATCCATGAATTCATCATCAAGAAATGCGGGCGATCCCACCACGATCACATGCGCAGGTTTAACATGCGTGGCCTGTTCAATGGCATGCTCTGTATCAGCCGTTTTATCCAACGACATGCCATCAAGAGCAAATGCCAATGCTGATGGGCGTCGCGTCATGCCTGAAAAACGTGTCTCTGTTGCAACCAAAGGGTTCACATCAAATGGAGGCCCCGACTGCACGGCAGAGTATGCAGATGAGCGCATGAGCACGTGAACAGCTTTTTTCTCTTTACTATCTGCATCTAAATCTGAACCTGAATCACCGTCATCACCCAGCCAAAACAGCGGTGAAGCAAACGGCACCGAGACACTCTCCAGGCCAGCACTGACAATGTGCTCTGCATCCAGTGCTGTCACACTGGGTAAAAACGGATAATCAACCAGTGTACGAGCCATAAAATTGCCCTGCCGATGATTGACAGTCACCCGGGTTGCACGCTGATCTATCACCATGCCTGACTCAACCACAATTCCCAGATCATCCTTCATCCAGTCATTGGCATAAGGATCAACCGGTTCAACCTGAAAACCCATCGACAATTGCGGTTTGGCATTGCCCGCTAACAGCAATACCCCCCCACCTCGTTTACGAAACTGTTTAAGTTGATTGCGAAATTCTTTATTCGGTGCCTGATCCATACCTGCAATGATCAGCGTCCTGATATCAGTCGGGATGTTTGTGTTTTTAAAATCAACGTTAACCAACTCGTAATCATCTGTAGTAAGTTCCTGAAACTTACGAAGCTGCTTAAGATCCGCCGCTCCAAAACCTGAAAAAACGCCTACCTTAACGCGCCCCTTTCCCGTTAGCTTTTTAATTTTCCGAGTCAAAAGGTATTCAAAACCCTCTTCACTTTGCACCACAGGGATGATCTCTTTGCTGTCCAGATATTCAATCACAACAGCCAGATAACCTTGTTTCACCTGTGCCTGATCATCCTCAACAACCTGCACCTGTACCTTAGGAACATTCATTGCAGCAAGCGCAGCGGACACATTCCCATCACTTGCGGGATCAACCATCTCAAAACCCACATTGCCAGTGCCTGCTTCATGATAGGATTGCAATATATCCTTCAGGAAACGTTTGAGACGACCATAAGGTTGCGGCAACCCGGAAGTAATATAGGCACGGACAAGTATCGGTTCTTCAAGCTGATTCAGAACCGACACCGTTGATTCTGAAAGTGTATAAACCTGTCCCTCGGTCCAGTCAAAACGCAGGTGTGAAAGCGTGCTCGCCAATAACAAAAGCGTGATCAATGCCATCGTTACAAGCAGGGAAAACCATGACTTCTTGCGCACTGTTTTTCGGAAATCCTGCTCTTTCACCTTCCTGATCGTCTGCTTACTCGCCGATTCACTCGACTGCTGATCCACTGGCTCATCCATCAACGCCACCGCCGCCGTTCAAGCTGAAACCATGTCAAAGTAAGAAACAGGGCGGTAACCAATAACAGAACACCCATATCATCCAGACCTATCACCCCGCGCAACATAAAGTGGTAATGTGCCAAAGGCATAAATGCAGCAAAAAAATCCTGAACATCAGGAGAAAAAGTTGGCATCGCCTGCATCATTATAAACAGCCCAAATAAGATGCCAAAACCAATAACATATGCAACCACTGCATGACTGGTTATCGCAGATGCATAAAGTGAAATAGCAACATAACATGCAGCAAGAAGGGACAACGCCAGATAAGCTGCCGCCACCTGACCAGCATCCAGATCACCCATAAGTGCCAGTGTGGCAGGATAAAACAATGTCAACGCGATAAGTACCAACACCTGTAACATCACCGCTAAAAATTTTCCTGCCACGATATCGCAGGTGCGTATCGGCATCGTTGCCAACAGTTCAAACGTTCCACTGCGTTGCTCATCGGATAACATCCGCATGCTCATGGCCGGAATAAAAAACATCAGTAACAATGGCATAACGCCAAAATATCCCCGCATATCAGCCTGACCTACTAGAAAGAGATGGTTTGCAAATAAAAAACCAGTGGCCAGTAAAAAAGCTATCGCCACCACATAACCCAGCGGCGTATCCAGTGCCACACGCCACTCTTTCCAGCAAATCGCCAACGCTCTATTCAAGCCCCCACGATCCAGCTCTCTACTCTCCAGATCTCCGCAATCCACGCGCTCACTATTCATGCCCATGTCCTCTGTTGTGTTCATTGCCCTTCTCCGGTCAACTCACGAAAGACATCCTCAAGCGTCTTTTTCTTTGGCTGCATTTCAAGGATAATCGCACCGGATGCAACCGAGGTATGGAACAGCTTTTCAGCCAATGGTACATCAGGTTCTGAATGATAAAGCATATAGGCATTCGATTGATCATCCTGAGGTTTAATCTGAATATCCGGAAATGATTGAGTCAGTAGATCAAGAACCTGCTCACCGGGTTCTTTAAAACGCACATAAAACACCGAATGCCCCTGCGCATGATGCGCAAGTTCTTCTGACGTCCCGATGACCTGTAGCTTACCTTGATCAATGATCATCATGCGATCACATACAGCTTCAACTTCCGACAATACATGCGAAGAGAGTAATACTGTCTTTTTCTCTCCCAAGCGCCTGATTAAATGGCGAATTTCAATAATTTGATTGGGGTCAAGCCCTGTTGTCGGCTCATCAAAGATAAGACAGGCAGGATCATGTAACATGCTCGCAGCCAGACCAACTCGCTGCCGAAATCCCTTGGAAAGCTCATCGATCCTTCGGTGTAACACATGTTCAAGTCCACAAATGCCGGCCATTTCTGTGATACGATCCGTTATCGTGGCATTTGGCAGTCCATACATACGACCGATAAACTTTAAATGTGAGCGCACATCCAAATCAGTGTAAGAAGGTGCATTTTCAGGTAAATAACCCACTTTTCGGCGAACTTCGATACTATCATGCAATGAAACATTACCGACAGAAGCTTCGCCTGATGATGGTGGAAGAAAACATGTAAGCATCTTCATCGTTGTTGATTTTCCGGCACCATTTGGCCCAAGAAGCCCCATTACCTCACCCTTTCGGACATGAAAGCTTAAATCCTGAACTGCATAAATTTCACCAAATTTTCGACAAAGCTGATCAACTTTAATCATAGGCACTACATGGTAGAAATACAGAACGTAAGGTCAACACATCAAAACACTACCACAAAAAAAGGGCCGCAACGCAGCCCTTTTCAATGACGCATAAAAAAAATTAACGATTCAAAAACAGAGCGTTGTTAATACTTTCAATACTCAGCGTACCAACCTGCTTACCTTCATCAACAACCGGAATTCGACGCAGATTTTTTAGTCCCATAAACGAGGCTGCTTTCAATATTGAATCGTTAGATGAAACAAAAACAGGGTTTGAAGTCATGACATCACCAACGCTTAATTTAAGCACCTGATCGTAATTTTCTTCCATCTCTTCAAAATCACGCGCATGCAAACTGTCATGAACATATGCGCCCTGATCTGGATAAAGTGGCATCATCACGTCGCGGACTGTAACAATACCAATCAATTTTCCTTCATCATCAGCAACTGTAATCTGTGCACAATGATGCATCACCATCTGTGCAACTGCTTTATGAAGCGTATCACCCCTTGAGATAGAAACCACTTCACTGCTCATAGCCTCGCATACTTTCATGCCAATCCTCCTGTAGGTAATAGGTATTATCGATGATAATATCATAGCCTATACAGTGAGAAAAGCACATAAAAAACGCTCGGATAAGTCATAAGCAAGATGCCAAACTCAAAATGTTACACGCCAGAATCTACATTGCTCCGGAAATACGATAAATAAAAGGCCAAAAACATGACTCACGAACAAAATATGCCGTCTCCCCATGATATTGAACCAGCAAACCACCATCCATTTCTTTTACCTGGCAGTTATTCACTTTCAAAAAACCCGATGCGATCTGCTTTGCACGACCAGCTTCCATATCACACCTCCTTTTTGTCTGTTTTATGCCACGTCTATTACTTAAATATATCGGCACACCATACTCCAGCATTAGACATGCCAAACAGTATTTCCCAATTTTGCGAGGTTATAACCCAATAGACACATAGCCTATGACACAAAATGTGCCGAAGTTGTGATTTTTTTTTCCATGTGCTTTAATCAGAGTGCGAATGCCTGTAACCCAATAGGCGTCCGGCCAGCAAAACTCCTCCCCTCCCTTGGAACGCTGGTCGGGCGTCTTCCTTTTTACAGTATAAAAAAGTCTGGATTATGTATTAAGAGAACAGATGGCGAAGCTTATAACCCAAACTTCCCACCAGACCACGTGTTTTGGGAGAAACTTCGTACAGGGTGCTTACACCTACACCTTTCAGTGTCAGGTTACGTGGTGGGCCAATCACCATATCGTCTGAATAATCACGGATTTTTGTATGAATTAAACCATATACGATTTCATCGATCAGCACCTGATTGGTTTTGGCAATACCTTCAATTCGGGCACCCTTATCCATGGCATGGCCAATATAATCTTTGGTTGCGCCCGGGATTTCTTTCACATAACCGCAGGTAATGCCAATTCGGCAATCCATGGTACCAACAATTTTTTTCAGCTTTTTCCTGTCAACTTCCAGACTGCTCACCATTAGCATCGCAGCCAATACAGAGTCCATAGCCGTTTCAAATACAGCCATCACCCCATCACCGAGGCGTTTAACCACTACTCCGTTATTCTTGATGACTGCTTGTTCACAAATATCACAGAACATACGATTACGCATAAAACCTTTGGTGTGCCCCATTTCCCGCTTGTACTGAGTCGAACCAACCAGATCGGTAAACATGATACACTTATAATGATCCGGCGTTGTCGCAATCACCCGCGCGACATCTTCGATAATCGCATCAAGATCAAGCGGTGTTGTGTCCAGTTGATTCGCCGGGCGGGCAGCGGCTAATTGAGGCAGCACTGAAGTATCACCGCTTACGATCAACTCAATCGTTGAATCGTTTTCAAGCGCTTTTTCTATCCCTATAGGTTCTTTCCTGTCTTCAACGGCAATCAGGAGGTTTTCCTGCTCAGCAGATTTTTCTTTTCGCCTGGCCATCAACACCTCCGTTTCTATCAAACCAAACGCTCAAAACCAAACGCTCAAATTAAATATGATGAATCGCCTGATTATGCAAGATTCAATACACAGAAATGTAGCCTATCTCACAGGAACACACAAAAAATCAGTCCCTAAAATTATTAAACATCAGTGGGCGATCGGCATCCATACCGCGCATCAAAGACATGACCTCCTGAAGGTCATCCCGCTTCTTCCCTGTCACACGCACCTGATCTCCCTGAATGGCAGCCTGCACTTTCAGTTTCTCAGTTTTAATCAGCTTTACAATTTTCTTGGCAAGCTCGGTACTAACACCCTCTTTAATACTGATCTGCTGACGTTTGTTACTTCCGCTGGCGTTTTCTATATCGCCATAGTCAAGACATTTAGCATCCAACTTTCTTTTGACCATCTTTGCACGCAGAATCTCTGTAATGGTATTCACACGGGCTTCTGAATCACCCATCACCGTAATATTCCCATCCGTAAGCTCAATCGAAGCATTGCTTCCCTTAAAATCATAACGCGTGGTGATCTCTTTTTTCACCTGATTCAGCGCATTATCCATCTCCTGCATATCAATCTCAGAAACAATATCAAAACTCGGCATAGAAAAACCTCCATCCACATTTTCTTAAAAGGGGACGCTACCCTTTTTTGTTCTTTTTCCTTGGTCTTCCCTGAGGCCGCAGCTCTAAAACACGCCCAATTTGTTCACCCAACGCTTTTACAAAACTCTCCGAACCACAAGGCAACCCCTTTTCAACATGTTTACGCAACACATCCAAACGATCACCCTCTTCTCCAACCGAAAGCCAATCAGACCAATCCCCTGTGGAAACAAGCATACTCCCCCAATCCTCTTTCTTACCAAGTATATCATCCTCTCTTAAGCCACAATGCGCAGCAGCACTTGACCAAGGATAATCTTCAGCCTTTTTCACCCTATCTACACGCACTGGATTTCTCTCAACATAACGAATCGCTGACCAAAGGTATTCGTCATCCAATGGTGAGGAAAAGAAACGGCCCTGCCACACATGACCCTTCCAGCCTTTTAATCGATTAATCCGTTGTGCGTAGCGCATATGCAAAGGTTTCAATACTTTCTGCAAACCTTCTGCTGTGTGTGGTGTCGCAACCAAGTGGATATGATTGGTCATGAGGCAGTAAGCCTGTATTTGCACGTCATATTGCGCACAATATGACCGTAACCATTCTAAATAAGCCAACCTGTCATCATCGCTAAAAAACACATCTTCTCGTCTATTCCCTCGTTGAGTAACATGATGGGGAATTCCTGCAAATACACTGCGTGATAGCCTAGGCATGACGAAACCTTAACATCACCACCCTACCATTTAAAGGGTAGCGTCCCCTTTTAATCCTATATTTTACGTTTCAAAGATCTGGTTCTTCGCTGCTCACTACATAGTCGAAGGTGATTTTATTTATATTGGGCTTTGCTGAATTATAATCGACTTCATGATTATATGAGTAAACATGTACAGACAAACTGTAGGTGTCATCAGTCTCATCTGTAAATGTGAAGTTTAGAGCGTTGTTATACATATGCCACTCTGTAATAACGTACGCTGCATAACTATAAATTCCAGTATTGGGGGTTAACTCTATGGCCTTAATGTTCTTATTGGTTATCGTATTAATATCGTTCTGAAATACCTGAATAGCACCTTGCTTATATGCCATAAGGCCGCCCGAGAGCGTGGTGGTGTTGTCATCTGTACTATACTCAAAGACCGTAGTATAACTATAACAGCCACCTGTACCCGATCGTACATTTCTTCTGGGAGCAATACTTTGGCTATTTTTCATGTAAATGAGATTACTCCCAATTTGTTGAGTGGAAATTGAACCCGTTGCAATAATGTCCTTTAATGTTGATGTTAATGCCAACGGCCTGGTGGAGCCATCCAATGTATTCGTATATGCCAAAAAAGAGCCTACATTGGGTTGGAAATGCCCACTGCAAGTGTCTATATAAACAATTTTACCGTTGATGACATCAATCTCGCCTGCAGCGATAACTTTATTCGTGACTCCATTTTTTTGACCAGCAATTTGTGCATGATTAATGAAATTTCCTGAGCCGATATTTGCGTATTGTGCTGTGCTGTTTAGTTTCAGTGGTGATTTTCCGCATGACCTCACCAAACGCATATGTGTCGGGTCAGAGGCCAAGACCACGTAAAACGTGGTATAGTAGGCAGCCCAACGCAGGTTGGGTATGACGCAATTCGAATCCTTGCTCGTGCTTTGGGGCTTAAATGAATTGAACACCTTGCCGGAAGCATCAACCAATTTCCCGTTTTTCATATGAACTGTGTAAACAGGTAAGTTAGGGGTGACCTGCGTACCACCCAATGGTGCAGAAAATTCTTGAATTGCAATCCTTTGAGCTAATGCATTGCTGGCATAGATGACACTCACAATAGCGATGCTAAACAATATAGAAGTTTTAACAGTCGTCTTAACTAAGCTTGAAATAATCATAAGTCCCTCCTGATGTTCTTCTTTTCTGAAAAAAATGAGTCAATGTCTACATGCATATATTCTGGCACCTGGCTTTTAACCCAGTTTATATCGTTGCAACGCTTCTGTCTGAGCACCCTTTGTGCATTCATGTCTCCCACCAGAAACTCATTGGCGAAAAACATACCCATTTCAGCTTTATCATGATCCGGATCCTGATACTTAACCGTTGCTAAATTACACAACAAACCTTCATAAATGACTTGCTTGACAGCTTTTACCGTAGCGATTCCTTGCAGCATTTTAAGTTTGTCCCCGGATATAATCTCTGTTGCCAATTTGGCCGCACTTTCGGTAAAGAAAATATGATTGTGACTTGCTGTGATCTTTTCTCCTGTGTCTGTTTCAATGAGTACCACGGGGCCTTTGTGAATTCCTAGATTGGTCCATTCTACAATAGCCATGTCACCCTGATTGTTTATCTGAACTTTGTCCCCAGCAACAATATCTTTGATAATTCTTCTGGAACCATCAGCCATAGTCACCAGTGAATCTTCCGCAAGACAGTGCCATATAAAATCAATAGGCATGATATATTTTGTTCCATCCAATGGATCTGGGTCAACAGAAGGGGAGCTCTGAATATAAGTAGTCGCAAGCGATCCGTTACTTAAAACGACATCAATTTCACAATAAAAATAGGCTAAAGTATCCGACCCCCACGGCACATTACCAAAAACAATGGGATTGCCAGGGTCGCTGGTGCTTTGCCCGGGTGGAAGGCTCCAGTTGAGTTTGGCAGGATTAACTGAATCTATACTAAATGCGGCGGCAACTGTTATATAATTGGACGGTGAAAGTTGTGCCCCGCCGCCGCCTGTTTGGTCAGCAACATATATATTCAATAAAAAGTTCTGATTGAATGCCAATGGTGTGCTTATAGCCGAGGAAAAAATGACATACCCTTCAAGTGGTATCTTGCCCTTGGGGCTCTGACCAGCAGGAGGAATAGGTTCATTCCATGCGTAATCGAACGGTGAACTTCCACCCTGATCCGTCCATGCCCGGCCCAGACCAATATTAATAGCATTGGGGTTCTTGGGTTTCGTGGTCGTTCTTTTTGGCGCATTGACTACCGGGTCGGCAGTCACAGCATTGTTAGCTTTCTTTTTAACCAAACCTGAATAAGGGCTCTCTGTCATTGCAGCACCGTTAGGCATCCCATGGTATTGCATATATGCATCGACATCGATTTCAGTAGAAGTTGAAGGATCAGTATTAATGGTCAACAACGTCTGAGCAAAATTATTGCTGAAGCCATGCGCTACGATATTTTTTGATTGCCTGCTCTGCACCATTAAAGTCAAATTCATGCTGGAATAACCACCCACGACTGTGGCTAAACCGTTTGAAGCTATCGTCCCATTTTTAGTCAGGTTTAAGCCTGGAATGGTGAACATATTTTGCCAGCCCTCTGTCGTTTCAAGCGGCGTTTTTTTCAGCCCGTTTTTTTCGTGAAATGCTTTTGTAAGTTCAAGGCTTTTGAGTATGCCGGGATATTTTTCTTTTTTGCCTGTCATAGCAATCATCATCCGGGCAAATTCATACTGCTTTGCATCCCTGAAGTCATAGACCAAATGGCCATCATCTGGGACAAGTTGGTCAATATATGAGAAAAGTTCCTTATGCTCTTTTGTTAATTCAGTCATTGTTTACCCCTATAGAAATTTTCATTCCAACATACTCCCCCACTATCAAGCCTCAACAAGTTGGAAAATAGTGGAAAATATTATAAAAGTAAAATGTTTACTTAATTTTTACAATTACCTATGCCAAAATAACTCTAAAGATCATCATTTCGATAAGATCATTGGACAAATTTGTGCCTAAGAAAGCAATCAAGCCTAAGAAAAATATGAGAAAAAAGGACACAGCCTTTTAGAGGCACATTGAATTACATCTGTGCCTCTCCAAGCCTCAATAAATTAAAAAATAGTGAAAGGTATAAAAAAATACTTATTAAAGTTTTACAATTATCTATACAAAAACAACTCTGGAAATCTATTATCTCGATGAAATTATTGAACAAATTAGTCCCACAAGAAAGCAAGCGAACTTTACTCGCTACTATTCCTGACAATCACTAAAGCACTCATTCCTTGAAAACATATCTGAATCAGGCATAACTTTACTGTTATACGTTTTAGAGCAAAACACTTACAAAGCCTTCAAACGCTCCCGAGAGGCTTTTAGCTCAACCTGTTTACTTTGATTTTCATCAAGATCGGTGCGGACTTTAGCCACCACAGCTTCCGGTGCACTATCCACAAATTTTGAATTGGAAAGTCTGCCCTGAAGTGACACGATATCTTTCTCAATCTTAATCAGGTTTTTCTCAATCCGTGCCAGCTCTTCTGCCACATCAACCAATCCGGCCAATGGTAAAAACACAGTAACATCGGCAAGTGGTGCCACAGCAGCCCCTTCGATATCTGAACCTTCTGGAAGCCACTCAAGCGACTCCAATCGCGCCAAACTCATCAATGCCTTTTGCTGAATCTCAAGCTCTGCACGAACCACATTAGAAACAGCAATTTGTGCCACGATCTTTTTACCCGGCGAAACATTCATCTCACCACGAATTGAACGAATGGCAGATACCACATCCATAACCCGATTCATACGAGACACAGCCTGCTCATCTGCAAGATAAGAACCCGCCCAGTCAGCAGTCACCAAACGCGCATCCGGGCCATGAAGCTCTTGAAACAAGGTCTCGGTAATAAACGGGCAAATCGGGTGCAGTAGCCGCAGCCAACCATCCAACACGGTTAACATCACCACCTGCGTTTCAACCTTGGCAGTTTCATCATCTTTATAGAGTGATACTTTGGCAGCTTCGACATACCAATCGCAGTAAGTTCCCCAGATGAAATTGTAGAGCGCGCTTGCTGCTTCATTAAAGCGATACTCGGCCAGCGCCTTTTCTACTTCACGTGCCGTTGTATTCAACTCGGACAATACCCAGCGATTCACATCAGATTTTGGATTTACATTCACGTCCGGCACGGCATCACCACGGTTCATAAACACAAAACGTGCCGCATTCCAAATCTTGTTCATGAAATTACGATTGGATTCAATACGTTTTACATCCAGCTTCACATCACGACCCGGCGTGGCCATGTGTGCCAATGTAAAACGCAGCGCATCCGCACCATATTCTTCAATAATTTGCAACGGATCAATCACATTACCCTTGGATTTGGACATTTTTTGCCCTTCCGAATCACGGATCAGCGCATGGATATAAATATCCTTAAATGGCACTTTACCGGTAAACTTCTGGCCCATCATGATCATACGGGCAACCCAGAAGAAAATAATATCGAAACCGGTTACCAGTACACTGTTAGAATAAAATGCTTCGATTTCCTTGGTTTTCTCAGGCCAGCCAAGCGTTGTAAAAGGCCACAGGCCGGAAGAGAACCAGGTATCAAGCACATCTTCATCCTGTCGGATCTGTTTAGAACCACAGCCACCGCAATACTCCGGCGTACTCCGATCTACTGTGATGTGATCACAATCCGCACAATACCAGGCTGGAATACGATGCCCCCACCAAAGCTGACGGGAAATACACCAGTCCTGAATATTGCGCATCCACTCAAAATAAGTCTTCTCCCAATGCTGTGGCACAAAACGGATATCACCATCTTCAACGGACTTGATAGCAGGGTCAGCCAGATCCTGAATTGCCACATACCATTGATCAGTAAGATACGGCTCAATCACAGCATGGGAACGATCTCCGCGACCCACTTTGTGTTCATGCGCTTCCACCTTGTAAAGCAAACCTTCAGCTTCCAGATCAGCCACAATACGTTCACGGGCTTCATAACGATCCAAACCACGATACTGCTCAGGGATGATCTCATCATCATTGATATGAGCTCGATTGGTGAAAATATTAATCACAGGCAGGTCATGGCGTTTACCAACATCATAATCATTAAAATCATGGGCAGGTGTGATCTTCACACAGCCAGTTCCAAATTCAGGATCAACATAATCATCCGCAACCACTGGAATCGTACGGTTACACAATGGCAGGATAAGTTCCTGACCAATCAAATGTTTATAACGCTCATCATTAGGATTAACTGCCACAGCACCATCGCCCAGCATGGTTTCAGGGCGTGTGGTTGCGACAATCACATGTTTGCATGCATCGTCTGTGCTTGCCCCTGCGATGGGATATTGAATATGCCAAAAATGGCCGGCTTCTTCTTCATGTACCACTTCCAGATCGGAAACCGCAGTTTCCAATACCGGATCCCAGTTAACCAGACGTTTGCCACGATAAATCAGATCTTCTTCAAAAAGGCGAACAAAAACCTCACGCACAGCATTCGATGACACTTCATCCATCGTGAAACGTTCACGTGACCAGTCCAAAGACAAACCAAGTCGTTTCATCTGTCCGAGAATCATGCCGCCGGATTCATCCTTCCAATCCCAGACTTTTTCTACAAACTTCTCACGCCCTAAATCGCGGCGGTGAATCCCTTGTGCATCCAACTGACGCTCTACCACCATTTGCGTGGCAATGCCGGCATGATCCAAACCCAACTGCCATAAAACAGATTTGCCCTGCATACGCTGCCAGCGAACCAGAATATCCTGAATGGTGTCGGAGAAGGCATGCCCCATATGCAAACTACCTGTCACATTCGGTGGTGGCAGCGTAATACTATAATGTTCATCAGCATCAAGTTTGGGCTTGAACGCATCCGAATTCAGCCATTGATCTGACACAGCCGGCTCCACCGCCTGTGGATCATAAATTTTAGCGGGTTCACTCGCTGGATGATTCATTACACTCTATTCCTTTGTGTTACCTGATTCGGATGGATTCCCATCATGTTTTGTATCTTTTGAGGCTGCCAGATGACGATCAAATGAAGCCTTGATCAAGGATGGTAACTGCTGCTGTAACTGACCAATCACATCATCAGACACCTTATCCAGCAGCTGCTTTAAAAGCTGCTGCATAGGCAGGTCGTTCACATCCAAGACATCCGCATCGCGAACAGTTCCCTGTGCCTCAACTGCAACAGCCTTCGATTCAGCTGTCGTATTCTGACTCTCTTTTTTATCTGTATTCGCCATCGAAAGAAGATTTCCCTGCGGATTATTCACTAACATCTCTTCGGTTAATACAACCCGTTGCGTCAATACAGGCGCATCGATCAAGTCTATGATCTGCTCATCAGATCCATCCGCATCATCCGCAGGATTACCCCCAAAATCATCATCGGGAATTTCATAAACTGAATCCGTTTCGAATGATTCATCGCTCTCAATATCTTTATTCTGAGACAGAGCGGGGTTGATTGTCTCCAACTTAGTATTTGATCCAGTCTCTAATGCAACCTGTTTGACCACTTCATCAATATTCTCAGGTGTTCCAGCTGTCTGTTTTTCTGCATCGACAACATGTTCTTCCAACGCGTGAAGCTCAGCCTCGATACCTTCGGCCAGCGCATCAAGTTCAACATGATCATCGTTATGGCTTTCACCCTCACGAAGAAGCTGGTTCAGGCTGTCCAGAATATCATCGATGTCGCGCTCTTTACTCATTGCCGCATGTTACGAAAGCTTTTGCATATGAGCAAAGTTTATAAGTGGGGGTTATGAATCACTGTTTTTGCTTCCAAGGTATTGAGGGTTCATTTCAAGCTGTCGATACGTGCGGAAACGCTCCCGGGCAGCCTGCTTCAGCCCATCATCCCAGCCATCGACAAAATCAACGATATGTGCAAATCCAGACAGGTCTGTCGGCACTTCAAGGCATCCATTAATCAATACCGCGGCCTTATTATCCCGAATAATTTCTGTTGCAAGCAAAATGGGCTGTTGTGCATTAAACTTAATATCATCTCCAGCCACACCATGCGCCAGGAATGATTCAGGATGAATCGTCCATAATCGTTCATCCAGTCCCGCCATGAAGCCAGCATCCGGGCATAAAATCAGAACATGCGGCTCAAGCCTGTTGCGCCGCAAAAGAAGTTTGGCAATGCCTTCGATCCGATCCGCTTGATCAAGCAGTTCAAAATGAACCTTAGTCTCTTCAGCTTTCATCTCTTTAGCGACGACCTCAGACACTGGAAAATTTCCTTTTCCAAAACTGCATCAACACAAAAAGAGCCGCGACAGGAACAAATAAAGTGAGCATATCAGCCGTTGATGGCTGAATTTTATATCCCAGTCCCAGAACTGCTGCCTCAATCATCAAAATCACTGCCGGCACCTTCCATGCCCATTCACTGGTCTCCCATGTTCGCTTCTGCCACATGATTTCAGGCCAGCGCATCACCCAATGTTTTGCGACTGACATGCAAAACATGCCAAGCCCCACACCAACCCAAACATCAAAGGGGAAATGCACACCACCATAGACCCGTCCATACGCAGCCAGCACAAACACAACCACCCCTGCCCACATTTGCCATTGATCACGCCGCCAAAGCAACAAAGCCAATAACATCATCACACCACACGATGTTGCATGGCCGGATGGGAAACTATGCGACTGTAATGCAGCTCCCAACACATGCACATTTTCCAGCACAGCCGGAGGCCGTGGCATATCAAAAACACGTTTCAATAATTGAGCGATCAGCCCTGAAGTAATAAATCCAAGCAACGCAGCAATACCCAAACGAAGTCGGAACAACATCACACAGGAGATGATCAAAGCAATCACCAGCCCATCACCAAAACCACTGATAAATCCAAGCAGTGCATCACCCCAGGTCGAATGCGCGGCATTGATCAGGTTAAACAGTGTCTGATTCCATACCCCGATCGGTACAGCCGCAAGCAGAAAATAAGCACCGAACAATGCCCCGCGATAACAAGCAGCATGCATCAGTTAGACGCCGGACTTCGGTAAATCATTTCCCGAGGCGTAAGCCCCAAAGCATCACAAAACAAACGCTTATTCATTTAACCATTTCAACATTAATGTTTTGATTTTTGTTTGATATTTCACCCCGTGAAGGTCGCATCGTTGTTTGAATGTGGCAAGCATCGATTCAGGCACTTTCAAACTGATTAATTTACTGCGTACAGGCTTTTCCTGCATGCGGCGAAACGACTCCAGAAATTCCAGTATCTGTTCTGAACTCATCCCTTTACATCGCTCCAGATACGCATCGTTGAAGTATTGAACAGCCTTCACTTCAAACGCTCCAAAGCTTTGATATCTTCTAAATCCTGTGGGCGACCAGACTTTTGTTTCATCACAATCAAATCTTCGAATGCCAATACCTGCACATCTATGCCAAAAGCCTGTTTCGTAACAACTTGCAGATCCGACAGGTTTTCAGTCAGAATAATATCCACCATTTCTGCAAGGTTTTGAGGATTCACAAAAGACCATGCAATCATATTTCGATTGTTGATATATTCCTCACGAAAATTAAACACATCCGCCGCAGTGACCGGCAACCGAGGCTCAAGTCCAATGCATTTCATAGCTTTTTCTGTCTGTTGATAAACTTTTTGATTCACTTGAATCACCAGATCAACATCCACAGTTCCCCGCACTGCACCATGCAATGCCACGGCATAGCCACCCACAATAGCATAATCTACTTCATGGTTACGCAAAGCTTCAATCACACGCCGTATAAACATGAGGTCAGGATATTCAAAGTATATACTTAATCAACTCATTTAATTAAGTTTCACTGTCATCTCAATAATTATCGAGGTTCATCAATTCATTAAAGACCGCGATGCATCAGCCATGTTGGTTAAAATAAGAGGTTCGCGATCTTTTAACGGAGACTTTGTGTTATTGCTAAATTTTACGACTCAAATAATCAACCACAAGCCGCACGCCCGCTCCGGTCGCTCCGACTGGAGAAGTATCGGTACCTTCCATATTCCAGGCCGTGCCCGCGATATCAAGGTGTGCCCAAGGGATATCATCAACAAAACGGGACAGGAAACATGCTGCGGTTATTGTACCTGCTCCACGGCCACCAATATTTTTAATATCCGCAATCTTGCTCTTGATCTGATCCTGATACTCTTCATACATAGGCAGTTCCCAGACCCGGTCATGGGTATGAGCACCGGATTTTTTCAATCCGTTTTTTACGGCATCAGAGGTTCCGATCAGCCCGCTTGCCTCTGAACCCAACGCAACCACACATGCGCCTGTTAACGTGGCAAAGTCGATAATTTCCGCAGGTTTTTTTTCTGCTGCATAGGCAAGTGCATCAGAGAGAATAATGCGACCTTCCGCATCGGTGTTGAGCACTTCAATGGTTAAGCCTTTATACGTTGTAACGATATCGCCCGGTTTATAAGCCTCAGAGCCAAGAAGATTTTCAGTCGATGGGATCACACCCAGCAAATTAATCGGCAAATTCAGTTCGGTCACAGATTTAAAAATACCAAGTACCGCTGCTGAGCCACACATATCAAATTTCATTTCATCCATTGCCTGGCCCGGCTTGATCGAAATTCCCCCGGCATCAAAGGTCAGGCCCTTACCAACCAATGCAACGGGCGCATCATCTTTTTTGCCGCCGTTGTATTCCAAAACAATAAAACGGGGTTCTTTAGCCGAGCCCTGATTCACGGCCAAAAGTGCCGTAAAACCAGCTTTTTCGATGGCACTTTTGTCCATCACAGTCACTTTTAATTTTTTGTGTTTCAGTGCTGCTGCCTGATCACCAAGAAACTCCGGCGTGCAAACATTTCCCGGTTCATTACCAAGGTCGCGCGCAAAGTTTGTTCCGGAAGAGATCGCTTTTGCAACATTTACTGCAGCTTCCGCCGTATCCAGATCTTTACGTGACGGAATCATGATCGTGACAGATCTTAACGCACGTTTGTTCGCTTTCTTCTCAGTCTGGTATTTATCAAAAGCGTAAAGGCCCAGCCAGACACCCTCTGCAACAGCCTGAACCTTATCCGAGATCGATGCACCACGAACACTCAGCTCAGGAAAATAGAGAGAGACATCACGCGCACCACTTTTATCAAGCTTACGCGTGGTTTTAGCGGCAAGTGAACGTAGCTTCTGCAATGTCAGTTCTTTTTCTTCGCCCGCTCCGACCAATAAAACACGTTGCGTATTGGTGCCTTTCACATCGTACAAAGTTCGGGTCGTCCCAAATTTACCAGACAGATCAAATTTTCGGAGGAAAGAAACAATCGTTTTGTCTGTCGCTTCCTGCAATTCTTTACCAGATTCAGTCAGCTTTCGCCCATCAAGAAGCGGGAGGACAACCGCATCATCACGCTGTTTGTGCGCACTTCCGGTCTTTACATCTATCTTGATCATGGTCACCTCGGACTTTTAATAACTAAAAATCCCTTTCCACCCCAATTCGAAAACATACCCAAATATACAAAAAAGAAAAGTTTTTTCATAATGATGAAAAACATGCGATCTCACAATGTTTTTTATGGGCTGTTAACAGTTCTAATTTTAGAAAATTTAAAAGATGCATGATTCACAACACTTATTTATCTTTTATTGGATACAGACCTTAACTTCAAGCTTTAGAAAAAAAATTATAAAACCGTTAATTATTAAGCGATATAGCATCCTAATTGCGAAATTTCCTCTCTCAATTAAAATTATCGGAAGAATACGATTAAATAGAAAAATACCGTTGGATTTCACATTTCAACAAGAAGTGTACATCATTACAAAATCTGATCCCGGAGATGTTCACAATATCGGAGCTGGTAAACACACTGATAAAAGAAAAAAGCCGCCCCGGTTTCCCGGAACGGCTTTTCATCTTTGTAGAAAAAAAACTTAAACTGAGTAGTACAGTTCCAGTTCCATCGGATGTGGACGCATGCGAACTTCGTTCACTTCTTCCATCTTCAATTCGATGTAAGCGTCAATCATATCGTCATCCATCACACCACCGACTTTCAGGAAGTCGCGATCTGCGGACAGTGCTTCCAAAGCCTGATCAAGACTACTGCAAACAGTTGGAATCTTTTCAGCTTCCTCAGCAGGCAGGTCATACAGATTCTTATCTGCGGCTTCACCCGGATCGATCTTGTTTGCAACACCATCAAGTCCAGCCATCATCATGGCAGTGTATGCCAAATATGGATTTGCACTCGAATCAGGGAAACGAACTTCGATACGGCGGGCCGGATCAGAGTTCACAACCGGGATACGAATCGATGCAGAACGGTTACGGTTTGAGTATGCCAGCATCACTGGAGCCTCAAAGCCCGGAACAAGTCTCTTATATGAGTTTGTAGACGCATTGGTGAATGCATTCAATGCACGAGCGTGCTTGATGATACCACCGATATACCACAGTGCTTCCTGAGAAAGGTTGGCGTACTTATCACCTGCAAACAGGTTTTTACCATCTTTCCATAAGGACTGATGCACGTGCATTGCGGTGCCATTGTCGTTATAGATCGGTTTAGGCATGAACGTTGCAGTTTTGCCGTGTGCATGTGCCACGTTGTGCACCACATACTTGTACCACTGAGCACGGTCAGCGATATCAATCATCTCACCAAAACGCATCGCCAGCTCGCACTGACCTGCAGTTGCCACTTCATGATGATGGCATTCCATGTGAATACCCAGATCAGTCATCACCAAAGACATGTCATTACGAATTTCATGCAGAGAATCGACTGGAGGAACCGGAAAATAACCACCCTTCACACTTGGACGGTGACCATAGTTACGCATCATGCCATCAGAGGAATCAGCAAAGTTTTTGCCAGAGTTCCAGGCGGCTTCTTCAGATTCGATTTGATAACCGCAACTACCCATTTCGTTGTTCCAGGTTACACCGTCAAAAACGAAAAACTCCAGCTCAGGGCCGAAGTTTACGGTGTCAGCAATACCCGCAGTACGAATATAGTTCACAGCACGTTGTGCCACCTGACGCGGACAACGGTTGTAATCCTGACCAGAGATTGGATCGATAACCTGCGCAACCAGCACCAGTGTGCAGGCTTCAAAGAATGGATCGATACGTGCACTTTCCGGATCTGGAATCAGTGCCATGTCCGAATTGTTAATATCACACCAGCCAGCTACAGATGATCCGTCAAAGGCAAAGCCATCTTCGAAGCAGTCCTTGTTCAGCTCATGAATTGGAAATGTTACGTGCTGCCATTTGCCGCGTGTATCGGTAAAACGTACATCAACAAACTCGCACTCGTTCTCTTCGATTATTTCGAAGACTTTTTTGATTGCATCACTCACAGTTGTCTCCCATTTGAATTAATATAGACCCATCCATATTTTTAAAGATGGGAACCTTGCACAAGACGATGCCCTTGGCAATATAGGCACAATAACTCCCTCGTCTTTCCTATTTACACTTCACAAACACGACACCAATCGTAAAAGTCTCGATACAAGGCTTGTATCAAGCCGCTTACATTTCAACGCTCATCAAGCGTTGTTTTCGCCACGCTCAAACTTTTCATAAGCTATTCTGATCGCCGTCGCGATATCATGGCTCTGTTTTGAACCCTCTGAATTTTCAAGCATGAAATCATCGCGCAGAAAAACATCATAAATTTTAATTGCGAGAATGGCCTGCTGGGTTGCATTGCCCGGAACAAACCCTGTAGGAAAGAGCTTTGAATATGTCGTTAGAAATTTTGCAGCCGCTTGTAAAGCAGACAAAAGCTTGCGTTCATCTCTTGTGGACAGATTAAAACGCCAGCGCTTTTCCTGCTGAGAGATCAATGGTTTGTCATCACCCACAGTAAGTCCCGTTGCGGGGAATATTCGACAATCATATTGTCGGCATGTTTGCGGGCGATACTCATAAATCGAACATTTGCTATCAATGAACATAGGGCAACATCCATCTTTATCATATCCTAATAATACATGCCCTTTCGGAAATCCGGGAGCCGCAAACATAAGTTCCTTGGGTATCTGAGCTATTGTTTGAGTCTCTTCGGGTTTGATATGAATGAAATAAGAAGACCGGCAACACGCGTTACACTCACCACATGGCACATCCGTTTCGCCATGATTGATCAACGCGGTGCGCGCATCGGTAAGCCAGAATGAAAGTTTAGCTACGGGTATAGCGTCTGTTTGGGTAGTTTTTCTATCGCTCATGTACTCTTCATGTTGTTAAAGTCTCTCGTCTCTTGCTGAGCATTCAAAGTATTCCGTACATTCCCATTTACACCTCACGAAATGCGTGTGTAATGGGATAACGTCTATCCCGGCCAAAGGCACGACGGGTAATCTTCACACCCGGTGGTGATTGGCGGCGTTTATATTCTGCGGTGTGTAACATAGCCACCACACGTTTCACTTCATCTCGATCAAAACCCTGCACTGCAATTTCATCCACCGAAAGTCGGCCTTCAATCGTGGCCTTCAAAATAGCATCCAGCTTATCATAATCAGGCAGCGAATCTGAATCTTTTTGATCCGGCCTTAGCTCCGCAGAGGGTGGTTTATCAATGGTGTTTTGTGGAATAATTTCCTGTTCACGATTCATATATTTTGCCAACGCAAACACATCCGTTTTATAAACATCTTTCAGTACAGAGAATCCACCCGCCATGTCACCGTAAAGCGTGGCGTAACCCACCGCCATCTCCGATTTGTTTCCCGTTGTTAACAGCATACGACCACTCTTATTTGAAATCGCCATTAACAACATACCTCGACTACGTGCCTGAATATTCTCTTCGGTTACATCCGGTTCACTCATTCCCCATGCAGCAAATATATCTGCAAGAACTGCCTCCGTCGCTGCCGTAAGTCCGAGAATGGGCAATGTCACACGCTCAATACCCAGACGTTTGACCAATGCCTCAGCATCGGAAACAGAGTGATCACTGGAAAATTTCGAAGGCAGCAACACACCCAATACATTTTTTGCACCCAGGGCTTCCACCGCAATTGCAGCCGTCACTGCTGAATCAATGCCCCCGGAAAGGCCAATGACAACCGTTTCACAGCCGTTTCTTCGCACATAGTCACGCACACCCAGCACCAGCGCGTCATGAATCTGTGCAATCGATGAGGATACACCCACAATAGAAAACTGTCCGACCTGGTCAAGATTCACTATCGGCATGGCTGCTTCAAAAAGCGGTGCCCGAAGCAATAATTCCCCTGCGCCATCCATAACATGCGAACCACCGTCAAAAACCACTTCATCCTGTCCACCGACCGGATTCACATAAACGACAGGTGCCGCAAAACGTTTAGCCCGTGAACTCATCAACTGTTCACGCTCACGTTGTTTATCAATATGAAAGGGTGAAGCATTCAAATTCAGCCAGACATCAACCGCCAGTCCGGCATGTTTCTCTGCCAGCGAGTCATCCCAAAGATCCTCGCAAATTCCGATGCCAACACGCCAGCCATCCACATCAAAAACAGCCGAATCACCATCACCGGAAGTAAAATAGCGCAGTTCATCAAAAACACCGTAATTGGGCAAAATTTGTTTGTCATAAACACCCAGAAGTGAACCTCTTTGGGCAATGAAGGCGCTGTTTCTCAAACCATTTCCATCACCGCGAGGTGCACCAAAAACAACCGCACAATTGCCGCTGGCTGCAATAATTTCATCCACAGCAAACGCCACCAACTGCATAAATGAAGGCCTGAACAGTAAATCTTCCGGCGGATAACCAGTCACGGCCAGCTCAGGAAAAACAATCAGGTCACACGATGCATTCTCAGCCTGATTCGCGGCATCAAGAATCAATCCAACATTACCAGTAATATCACCCACTCTGGGAGCGATCTGTGCCAGCATGATTTTCATGATGCTTTCTTCACGTCGGATTTTCCGTTCATATTGCAAACAAACATGGCATCTCCATAAGAATAAAAACGATAACCCAGTTTTTTAGCATATTCATAGGCATCCATCATACGCCCAGGTTCTGCCAATGCACTGACCAGCATCAACAGTGTTGATTTTGGCAGGTGGAAATTGGTCAACAATGCATCCACCACTTTAAATTGATAACCCGGATAGATAAAAATGTCTGTGCGCCCTGAACCAGCCTGAACAATTTCACCCATTCCACCATCTTCTTTTATGGCTGCAGCTTCCAATGTCCGCAATGAAGTGGTTCCCACAGCAACCACACGTCGGCCTTCACGCCTTGCCTGATTTATACACTCAGCCGTTTTCTCAGAGATATGATAAGCCTCTTCGTGCATCACATGCTCATGCACGTTTTCCACCTGAACCGGTTGAAAAGTGCCCGGGCCTACATGCAGCGTCACATGTACAAACGTTGCACCAGCCTCAGTCATCTGATGCATCAGTTCCTCTGTCAAATGCAATCCTGCGGTTGGCGCTGCCACTGCACCGGGTTGATTGGCAAACACGGTCTGGTAGCGATCCCTGTCCGCTTCAGTGTCTGGTCTGTCGATATAAGGGGGAAGCGGCATATGACCGTGTTGCTCAATCGCATGCATCACATTTTCAGCTCTCAGATGAACTTGGACCTGTTTACCATGCCGCGAGAGAATCTCTGCCTCAAACCCTTCGGCAATAGAAATAACTTCTCCCGACCTGAGCGGTTTATTGGCTTTCCCCCACGCAAGCCAGATATCTTCCCGTTCATTCGAATCTCCCATCGGCTCCAACAGCAACAATTCCACTTTGCCACCACTGGCTTTACATCCAAGCAACCGGGCAGGAATAACCCGGGTATCATTGAGCACCCACACATCACCGGGCTGCACCAGACGCACCAAATCTATAACCCGGCGATCCATCAAGGTATCTTCTTTTAGCACAAGAAGACGCGCCCCGTCACGCTGATCAAGAGGCTGTCTGGCGATCAATTCATCGGGGAGTGAATAATCAAAATCTGAGATGTTCATGCCGCAAAGCTAACCGAAAATGGCTACTCAGGTCTTGTTGAAAATATCTTTAAGTTTCTCTACCAGCTCTTCCAACGTATATGGCTTTTGAATAAATCCGGCCAAATCTTTGCCAGTAAAACGGTTTGTAGCATCCTGCTCATTGTAACCGGAAGTAAGAATCACCTGCACATCAGGGTCAATCCGGCACATTTCAGTAAATGCATCTTCCCCACTCATTTTTGGCATGGTCATATCCAACAACACAAGGTCGATCTGTTCATGATGTTTTTTAAACATCTCAACACCCTCAACCCCATCAACCGCTTTAAGCGTTTCAAAACCCATATCCTCAAGCATCGATGTTGCAACTTCACGGACGGTCTCCTCATCATCAACAATGAGAATACAACCCTCTCCATACCAGGTAACAATATCTTTATATTTTGTATTTAAAGGAACCGCCGTTTGTTTTGAACATGGAAACAACACTTTAAATGTGCTTCCTTTATTTTTTTCGCTATAAACTTTGATCGCACCATGATGCCCACGCACAATGCCAAGAATAGCCGCCATGCCCAAGCCCCGGCCCGTAAACTTGGTTGTGTAAAATGGTTCAAATAATTTCTCTTTTGTCTCTGCATCCATACCACAACCGGTATCTGAAACCTCAAGATAGATATAACGCCCTTCCTGAAGATCTTCATCCAAAAACGTGGTGGAGAGATATTGTTTATCTACAGCAACCATGCCGGTCGCTATTGAAATGGCACCACTTTTATCACCAATCGCTTCAGAAGCATTGATCACAAGATTCATAATCACCTGTTGCATTTGAGTCACATCAGCATCCACAGCCGGAATCTGGCTACTCAGATCAAGACGAAGGATGATATTTTTGGCAATCGTCACCTTCAAAAGCTGGCTCATCTCCGTCACCAGTTCAGAAAGAATAATGGGTTTAACAACAAACTTGCCTTTACCTGAATAAGCAAGCATCTGTTTGCAAAGATCCGCGGCCTTTTGACTTGCCGTGGTAATCTGATTGATATATTCAATCGCCGGTGAGTTATCTGAAAGTCTGCTTTCAGCCAGGCCCGCGTTACCAAGAATCGCTGTCAGAATATTATTAAAATCATGCGCAATGCCACCCGCCATCACACCCAGAGACTCCAGCCGTTGCACATGTTCCATTTTAGCACGGACGTCCTCTTTTTCATGCTGAGCCTCAACCAGTTCACTGATATCCTGCACCGTGCCTAACGAGCGCAGGGGAACGCCTTGTCCATCACTAAAAAAACTGACGCAACGTTCATTCACATGTTTGATGCGTCCATCCTTCATTAAAAGACGGTATGTGACTTCATAAGGCTGCTTTGTTTCCAGCGAATGGGTATAGGCCTTATCCACCATTTCACGGTCTTCAGGATGAACAACTTCAAGAAACGACTCATACGAAGCATCAAATGTATCTGCATCTATTTCAAAAATCCGATGCGTTTCATCCGCCCATGTTAATTTATTGCGTACCAGATCAAGTTCCCAGCTACCCACATGCGATAACCTCTGAGCTTCGCTCATGGAAGCTTCGGATAAAATCACTTTATCCATTGAATATTTATGGACAATTGCATTGCCTGCAAGCTGACTCGCATTTTCAATCAGGTTAATATCATAGTCATGAGGCTCACGAATCTCTTTATAATACATCGCAAAGGTTCCCAAAACTTTACCGGCACTGTCTTTAATCGGCTGTGACCAACAGGCATGCAAATTATATGACAGTGCCAGTTCTTTGTAGTCTTCCCATAAAGGATCCGAAGCAATATCGCTGACAATCACTCTTTGACCTATAAATGCAGCAGTGCCACATGACCCAGCTTTTGGACCAACAGGCGCTCCATCAATCGCCTCTCGGTATGCATCCGGTAAACTGGGGCCTGCGCCGTCGATCACATATTGACCACTCTCATCCACCAATAAAATAGAACCAATCATTTTTGACGATTGCCTTTCGACAAACAAAACCAGTTTAGTCAGAACATCTTTAAGCGATGACAATGGATCAGAAATCAATTCAAGGATTTTATTTTGTCCAAATTGAAAGGATGCCTGCCGATAACGTTCAGTGATATCTTCATGCATCAGAACCATTTGCAATATAGAGCCATCAGTATCTTTTAACGGGTAAATAAATGCCCTTAACCACATTTCGCCATATGAGCCGTGGATGTTTTCGTTTCCAGTTGAATCATAATGAATCGCAGGAATTTCGACCGCTTCGCCGGAAAAACCTTTTTCAATATGCTGCATCACGCCCTTTTCTATTAACTGCTGATCATGAAGAATATTCGAACCTTTGATCTCAGCAGCCGACATACCCCACAGCTTTTCCCATGCCCGGTTCACTTGAATAATGACACCGTCCGGAGACATTAACTGAATACTAAAAGGCGACTGCTCAATCAGAATTCGATACCTCTCCTCGCTTTCATGTTGATTTTTCTTAGCGGCCAATGCCTTCTCAAAACTTGCCCGTTGCTTTTGCAGACTGTTTTTCACAACCCAGGCCACAACAAAAATAATGAATAATGAGAGCAAAATAAGGAATTGTTGGGTCTTTTCCAGGTTATTCAGATGTGTTTCGAGTGATGATTGGAGCCCTGCTCTAATTTCATCAATTTGGAAAATAAACCGGTTAAAAAGTTCATCATATTGCTGATCAATAGGCGTACCGACACCGGAAGTTTCACGTTGTGAAAGGCGTTGCTTGGTTATATCCAGAAGCTGATAAAATGTAGTTTCCGCATTATCATGCAGTGCAGGCACGGCATTCAAATCCGGATGTGTGAAGAAAGAATGTGTATGTACCTCTGCATGACGCAACTTCTTCAAATCAGCTTCCACGTGCTCAAGATGCTCGAAAATCACATCAACACTTTCATGGACATCGCCGGTCAAAATCTCTTCAAGCCACAAATGAGAGATGCTCAAATCACCAATCACATGCTCAGATGCAGAAGCCATCGCTCCATGAACCCGTGCGGTGTGCCGTTCCAACTGCATCACATAAAACATACCGCCAATCACAAAACTTGCTGCCAGTGCAGTGACTAACAACAAAGGACCATAACGGATGCCTATCTTACCTGAGGCGTTGCCGGAGGAGGTTAAATCTCTCATTTACTTCATATATAATAGAACATCAGAAGTCCATCAAACGATTGTTTCAACGCCGACAGGTGTGCCCATCAAGATAATATCCGCACCCTGATGAGAGAAGATACCGTTGGTCACCACACCTGGCACTGAATTCAAATGATCTTCCAGCCCCCGCGCATCAGTAATATTCAAACCATGGACATCAATAATGATATTGCCATTATCGGTTGTGAAGCCTTCACGCAAAACCGGATTACCACCCAAGTTTTTACTCACACTGATCACCAACTCACACGCCATAGGGATTACTTCAACAGGCAACGGGAATGCACCAAGCGCATCCACTTTTTTGCTTTCATCCACAATACAGACAAATTTGTCCGATGCCGCAGCCACAATTTTTTCACGTGTCAGCGCACCACCGCCACCCTTGGTAAGATTTTTACCAGCATCAAATTCATCTGCACCATCAATATATACAGAGAGTGAATCAACCTGTGTTAATGCTTCATTGAGATCCAGCACAGGAACACCATGACCTCTTAAACGTTCAGCCGTCACTTCCGAACTTGCGACTGTAGCTTTTATTTTATCTTTCATACCAGCCAATGCATCAATAAACATATTCGCGGTAGAGCCTGTGCCTACACCAACAATACTACCTTCAACCACATAAGAAAGGGCTGCTTCAGCCACTTTCTGCTTCATCTCATCCTGTGTCATCTACCTCTCCTTTTATGGAAAACAAACTGTAAAGCATACACGTTTATTTTTCAGCAAAATTCGCAGATGTTGGAGCCGTGATGCCGTGTGGGTTATGCTGCCGCGATGCTTACATCCAAGATTGATATCATCATCACCGTTCTGTTTGCAATTGGGGTATTCCAGCTTATCTGGTTCTCTGTGGTCTTGTTACGAAAAAGGATTCCACCAACCATCATTGCTGCATCACTGCCACCATTCATCTCAATCTGGGTACTTTTATGGCCCTTATACGAACATCCGATATGGCTCTGGGCAGGTATCGCACTGCTTATCTCACCCATTTTTCCTGCCTACATCAGCAAACATCTATTCTGGCAGCATTTGCGTATCAGCTGGGCTGATCCTCTCGCAGGAAAACAGCAGAATGAGCACCTCCCGCACATGTGGTATTTTATTTCATGGGTAACATCGTTGGCCATTGCCGCCGCTTTTTTTCAGCGCACACCTGAATTTGGCTTAGGTATTGGTCTTGCAGCATCGCTTGCCTTCCCTGTTGCATCATTACTGGATAGAATTAAACACCTGAAGCTTGGCTTTCCACTTCACCCTGAGCAGACACTCATTGGACATATCGGCCTCATTTTTTCTGTTTCAATCCTATGCACCTGGAGCATCCATATCTACCATGGTATTGAATGGCAACGCCTTCTCATTGCCACACTGATTGCTGGCATGGCCGCCTCCATCATTCGGGCTTTTTCGCCTTCACACCTGATGCTACCACTCGCAACACTTGCGATGGGCGTCACACTCTGGCTCTTATAGGTTGATAGGATAGACACATGAATGCAGACACATTGATCAATATGGCCCTGGAAGAAGATGCAATCCTTCATGATTTAACGTGTCTGGCTACCATTGAAAAAGGCCAAACCGGAAAGGCTTTCATTACCGCTAAAGCGACTGGCATCCTATCAGGCACTGAATTGGCCAAATGTGTATTTGAAAAAGTTGATCCATGCATTGTTCAAAACTGGAAATTAAATGATGGGGACCATGTAGCAACAGGAGAGGTGATTTGTGAACTGACAGGTACCATGCACACATTATTGGCAGCTGAACGTACAGCACTCAACTTCATGCAACACCTTTCAGGCATTGCCACTGCAACTCGGGCATTTGTTGATGCAATTGCAGAAACCGATTGCAAAGTCACCGATACGCGGAAAACCACGCCTGGCATGCGCAAGCTTGAAAAAAAAGCCGTTGTACATGGTGGTGGTGTCAATCATCGCATGGATCTCGCATCCGGCATGCTGATCAAAGAAAATCATATCGAAGCTTGCGGCTCAATCACCGAAGCTGTCGGTAAATGTTATGCTCAAAGTGAAGAAATTTGGGTAGAAGTTGAATGTGAAACCCTTGAACAGGTCGAAGAAGCCATGCACGCCTGCCCGGATATTATTCTGCTTGATAACATGACGCCCGATCAGGTGCTCAAAGCACGCAAACTGATACCCACCTCCATGCTTCTGGAAGCATCTGGCAACATCACACTGGATAACGCATTTGCCTATGCCAACACAGGCGTAAATCGTATTGCCATTGGCGCCATCACACATTCTGCCCCCTCTTTGGATCTTTCCATGCGTGTAGTGGCAGATCAAACAAAGACATCATGAATGCAAACCGCGAAGCCATTTTGGCCCATCTGGGAAATAGCACGATCCCTGTATCAGGCCATGCACTGGCAGAAAAAATGGGCTTAAGCCGGACAGGTATCTGGAAACATATTCAGGCACTTCGCAAACAAGGCATTGATATTGAATCCCATGCAGGACGTGGTTATCAACTCAAATCTGATGTATTAAACACATCCATGTTTGCAGGCCGACTCAAAACCCAACGCATCGGTTCACACATCGTGGTTCTCGATGAAACAGACTCAACCAATCGTGAAGTTATGCGACAAGCCGAATCAGGTGCTGATGAAGGACTTATTGTCATTGCAGATTTCCAGACGCAAGGCCGGGGACGGCTTGGCAGAAGCTGGCATACAGCCGGGCATGATTCACTGGCCATCTCGATATTACTTCGCCCCAACATTTCACCGGAACAGGTGCCTCAGCTCTCACTGCTCACAGCCGTTGCATTGCAACGGGCGTTGGCACTGCATGCTCCTGAAACCCGCATCAAATGGCCCAATGACCTGCTACTCCATGGTGCCAAAATAGCGGGGATTTTAACAGAGATGAGAGCCGAGCCCGGACAGGTTCACGCAGTTGTGTTGGGTATCGGATTGAATGTGCAAAAGCCTGCCAATGGCTGGCCAAAAGAGATCACCCAAAAGGTCACCGATCTCTGTTCATCAAGCGGCAAACATGTCTCCCGTTTAACCATTGCAAGCGAAATCATTCAGGCAATCGATGATTATTATGACATGTACATCAAACATGGTTTTGCACCCGTTCGCAAACTCTGGTGGGATGCTCATGCGGCAAGCGGTCAGCTTGTACGCGCGCATCATGGCAATGATCGTGATGGCGGTTATGTTGAAGGTATTGCAGAAGCACTTGATGAAGATGGCGCACTGCTGTTGCGTGTGGGCGATAAGTTACAGCGATTTATTGCCGGTGACCTTGAATTAATTGATAATGCCTCAATGGATCATGCCTCAACGGATCAACCCGCATGAAAAAGTTTCTCACTGTTGATATTGGCAATACACAGATGGTATTTGGCATCTTCAAAGGTGAAGAGCTTCTGTGCCACTGGCGCCTGTCCAGCAATCATCACCTCACCTCCGATGAACTCGCCTGGCAATTGCACGGCATGTTTGAACAGTTCAAACAAAACCCATCCAAGATCGATGGCATTATGGTTGCCAGTGTTGTCCCACACCTTGATGTCACACTGGCTGAAGCATGTGAACGGGTATGTGCTAAAACAGCTGTTTTCACCGGTTCTCAGGATGTAAAAATCGGTATGGCGATTGATTATAAAAACCCAAGAGAGGTCGGTGCAGACCGAATCGCCAATGCAGTTGCTGCAAAGGCGGCATTTGGTGCACCCGTCATTATTTTGGACTGTGGCACCGCAACCACATTCGATATTGTCTCACCGCAAGGCCACTATGCAGGCGGTTTGATCATTCCGGGCATGGAAGTTTCGCTCAAAGCACTTTCTCAACGTGCTGCAAAATTGCCCGAAATCTCTGTCTCTCGCACAGAAACACTGATCGCTCGTGATACAGTTAGCAGCATGCAAGCAGGAACCTACTGGGCTGCTGTCGATGGCATCAAAGGGCTCATCCGTCGCCTGCAAAGCATTGAAACATATGCATCAGCACCTATCGTCTCCACAGGCGGTTTATCCAACCAGTTGCTTGAAGACCTCCCTGAAATCACAGCACATCGTCCACATTTAACACTGGATGGCCTTCGCTTGCTGGCAACACAACATTTCGATTCATGAAACGTCTGCTTATCCTGATTGCCATCTTCGCAGCTGCGTGGCTGGCATGGAATGCATGGCAACCTCCCACATCCATATCGAAAATTTCATCTGTCAGAAGTAGTATCCCTGAAAACAAGTATGTCGGACCGGAACTCTGGCGCATTGTCACCAAGCGCATGGTATGGAAAAAAGCCATCGCCAGCATGCGGGACAGGCTTTACAAAGAGGGTTTTGAAACCCAACTGATCGTAAAGCGGGAACCGGTTGAACTGCATGCCTTTGATGATCCAGGAAACTTCAAAACTCAGGCAAGTGCAGAAAAAGAAAAAGCAAAATGGCGAAAAAAGAAGATTGATGCAGAAGTCATCAAACGTGAAGTGACCTTTGCCGTTGCCCTTGGCCGCTTCTACCTCACATCCTACGCAGAGCAGATGCAGGAGCGGTTAAAACAGATTGGCAAACCTTATCAATACAACAAAAGAACCGTTACCATCCCTGCCTACCGCTTTATTTTCAAGCCAATGGAAAAAGATGAAGCAACAAAATCATGGCGACATCTGCAAAACCTCGGCATTGCCGACCCAGTGATGATGCGCGAATCAGAGTATCAAAGGGTGTATGGCAAAAAATAAGATTCATGATAAATTCAAACATTAGAAGGATATGCATGTATGCCTAATGAAATAGAAAATTTAGTCAGAGATCTTGGCATTAGCATAGCATTTTTACTTCCATTTGCTCTTATTGGCTTATTTTTGATAGACAGGATATTTAAACGATTGCATGAGTCATTTAACGATGACTGGCTCAATTACGGCAAGCCATGCGGATTATTTTATTGTCCGTCAGGCACAAAAAACATACGGTCAATGCTCACAATGCAAAAGCTCATGTTCACATGGTTATTTAAAACACCTGCATGGATAAAAAGTGATGTTTATGCTACTTCTTGCCTTTTGAAAGTGAAAACATGCACTTTAATTTGGAATATAGGAATTTTATTGTTATTTATGTACATGTTTGTTTTGTATGGCGATATTCTACTAAATCAATAGAGCTATGACACGGTAACCTTTAAACATTCGCACAAGAAAACAGCGACTCAAGAGATACACGTTAAATGATTTTTAAAACCAACAGGAAATCAACTTTTAATCAGATCTGCGAAACGATCAAACAGGTAGTCAGCATCCTGTGGGCCAGGGCTGGCTTCAGGATGATACTGCACGGAAAAAATTGCTTTATCTTTCACTTTCAGGCCTTCAACCGTCCCATCAAAGAGTGAGCGGTGTGTGATTTCAACGTTTGCAGGGACATGATCATCGGACACTGCAAAACCATGATTCTGACTGGTGATCTCAATCTTTCCGGTCGTTTCATCCTTAACCGGATGATTACCACCTCGATGACCAAACTTGAGTTTAAAAGTTTCAAGCCCTAAGGCCTGAGAGAGCAACTGATGACCCATGCAAATACCAAAAATCGGGGTGTCTCCATCCAATAATTTACGAATCTCTTCGACTGCATAACCCGCAGCAGCCGGATCCCCCGGACCATTGGAGAGGAAAATACCATCCGGCTTCATCGCCATAATATCCGCAGCAGAACTTTGTGCAGGCATAATTGAAACTTTCAGGCCGCGATCTGCCAATTTACGGAAAATGTTGCGTTTGCAGCCAAAATCAAACGCCACCACATGCGCACGTTTTTCAACATCATTGTATTTTGTACTATCCAGATCGTAGCTGCCCTGTCCCCCCTTCTCAGAAGACTCAGAAGCCCAGACTGAAACACTGTCACAACTAACTTCTCCAACCAGATCACGTCCCTCCAGACCTTCCCAGGCTCTGGCCATAGTCACAGCATCTTCTTCACGCATATCATCGGATGCAATCACGCCATTCTGTGCACCATTATCACGCAAATGGCGAACCAAAGCCCGGGTATCAATATCAGCAATGCCAACAACATTCTGACTCTTTAACCACGCGTCAAAGCCGGATTCAGCTCGATAATTTGAAGTAATGCGGGATGGTGCGCGTACAATGCAGCCGCGTACCGATGCGGTTTCAGACTCACAATCATCGGCGTTAATGCCGACGTTACCAATGTGAGGGTAGGTAAATGTAATGATTTGATCTGTGTAGGAAGGGTCTGTGAGAATTTCCTGATAACCGGTCATCGAAGTATTAAAACAAACTTCGCCCACTGTGTTCCCAATAGCTCCGAAAGCCTGACCACGGAAGATTCGTCCATCCGCCAAAGCCAAAATTGCTTTCTTACCTGCCATGGATCACCTCACTGTTTTAAGCCGGGCGCAGAGTACGAAAAAACATGCCTAAAGTCGAGAAATCAACGCCCTGCAACCATCGATGATCAATCTTCGTGTGGATGAAGCATACTTTTTGGGTCAAGTAGTCGATCTAACTCATCTTCCGACATAAGGTTTTCATCGAGACAGACCTGACGCACGGTTTTACCTTCACTGACCGCCTGTTTAGCAATTTCAGAGGCACGATCATAGCCAATCACCGGTGCCAGTGAAGTGACCATGCTCATGCTCCACTCAATCTGCTGTTCACATTTTTCCCGGTTAGCCTCAAGACCTGCAATACACTTATCTGCAAACATACGACTCGCATTGGCAAGGATGACTTCAGATTCCAAAAGATTGTGCGCCATCACTGGCAACATCACATTCAAATCAAGCAATCCAGATGCCCCACCAAAGGCAATGGTTGCATCATTGCCAATCACCTGTGCACAAACCTGTGCCATGGATTCAGCAATGACCGGGTTCACTTTGCCCGGCATAATTGATGAACCGGGTTGCACTGCAGGCACACTGATCTCACCAATCCCACAACGAGGCCCTGCATTTAAAAGACGAACATCATTGGCAATTTTCACCAATGAAACTGCCAATGTGCGCAAATGCCCTGATAATTCAACAGCGGCATCCTGTGCGGCCTGTGCCTCAAAGTGATTCACAGCTTCTGAAAATTCAATGCCGTATGTTTCTGATAATGCAGCGGCCATATTCGCACCAAATTTCGGGTGTGTGTTCAAACCAGTGCCCACAGCTGTTCCACCCTGTGCCAACGCTGTAATGCGAGGGAGGCAACTTTTCAAACGTTCAATTCCCAGCTCAATTTGGTGAGCCCAACCGGAAATTTCCTGACCCAATGTTATCGGCGTTGCATCCATCAAATGTGTACGCCCGATCTTTAATACATCATCAAACTGCTCAGCTTTCTGTTTCAAAATCGCATGCAGATGTATCAATGCAGGAATAAGTTCGTGCATCAATAAATCACTGGCAGCCACATGCATAGCCGTTGGAATTACATCATTGGATGACTGCCCCATATTCACATGATCATTGGGATGAATCGGAGTATTAGCATCAAGCTGAGCGCAACGATGTGCAATCACTTCATTGGCATTCATATTGGTCGATGTTCCTGAACCCGTCTGGAAAACATCAAGTACAAACTGTGCATCCCATTTACCTTCAGAAACTTCAGTTGCAGCCATTGCGATCAGCTCTGCCTGCTTTGCACGAAGTTTACCAAGGCCATGATTGCTTGCTGCTGCACATTTTTTAATATTGCCTAGTGCTTTAATAAAAAAACGTGGGAATCGAAGTCCTGAGACCGGAAAATTTTCCAGTGCACGGGCTGTTTGAGCACCATACATGGCATCTTCAGACACCTTCATTTCACCCATGGAATCCCGTTCTGTACGCATTGATGACATATTCATTCCCTCGCTTCCAAACACCGTGCCGTAAACTTTAAGGCACAACGTTGGCGATGACAAACATCAAGCGTATTAGAATTATTAGAATAAGTAGCCAAAAGAAAAGGGCCGACATTTCTGTCGGCCCCTGGCAATATGGCTCCCCGAGCAGGACTCGAACCTGCGACATATGGATTAACAGTCCACCGTTCTACCAACTGAACTATCGGGGAATAAGGCGGCGAACGGTACGAATCGAGGTCTAGGCTGTCAACATGGGAATGCATTTTTTCAACAATACACATGCATAGTGCTTTCAGAGCCGTTATACAGACACAAAACAGACAGCAAAAGAGCTTTTCCTATCCACTTTTTGCTACCAAACTAATACATCGACATACGCCTTTAAATTGTCCATAATCAAATTTCGCTTGCCATAGAAAGAAGAATGCCCACAATATACGTGATATTTGATAGTTACGTCTTTTTTATGTTATAGTGCATGAAGATAGGAGGGCAATCTCGTTGAATAACAGCGTTTTTTGGAAATCAGACTGGATCGTTGGGCTTGCGATTACGCTATTATTTTGCCTCGCCTATCTCACTCACTTCGAGCCAACTCAATCACTTGAATATGCAGCCTATGATATTGGTGTCAAAGCAAGTGTAACCCCCGCTGATGGTCGCATTGTTATTCTCGATATTGATGATCGCTCCATTGAACGCATTGGACGCTGGCCATGGCCCCGCTCCGTTGTGGGTGATGTCATACAAAAACTTTCAGATGCTGATGCGCGTCTGGTTGGCATTGATATCTTTTATAGTGAAAAACAACGCGCGCCAAAAAGCGCTCAAACCCACCTCCAGCTAGCCAAAATACTTAAACAACAAGGGAAAACCAAAGAAGCCGAAAAAATTATTGCTGAAGCCCTCGAAATGGATGAGGACTTACGCCTTATCAAAGCAACGAAGCAAAGCGGTAATGTTTTCATGCCTATATTTTTTGATGAAGGAAAAGCACTGGGCAGACCGGATGCAGAATTACCCAACTACATCGGCCGCATGGCTATTCGGAATATCGGTAGTGTCCTTGAAGGTTCCGACCCTCTTAGTGCCGTTAAACTCCACTATCCGTTCCCTGAACTGGCCAAAGTTGCTACTGGACTTGGCTATCTGAATGCTAAAGTCGATAACGATGGTGTCCTGCGGTCCGAACCGCTTGTTGTTGAATATTACGGACAATTCCTCCCTTCCATGTCTCTGGCAATTGCTGCAAAAAACCTGAATCTCACCATGAGCGATATTCGCCTTAATATAGGCAGTGATATTGAGCTTGGACATCTGGATATTGGTACAGATTCAGCCATGCACATCTATCCTGCTTTTTATGGGGATGGTCTAGGCAATAATTTTAAACATTATTCATTTCACGATTTAAGTTCAGGGCGCATTTCGGCAAAAGTATTCAAAGATAAAATCGTCCTGATCGGCGTCACTGCTACGGGCATTGGCACAAACTACGTTACACCGGTAAAAACCGACATGTCCAGTGTTGAGTACCGTGCACATGTCATTCAAAGTATTCTTAATGAAGCATTTTTCACAAGGCCAGCCTGGGCCATTTACCTTGAGTTGCTACTGCTGATTGGCATAGGTCTATATCTAAGCATTGCACTTCCTCGTCTGAGTGCAGGGGCCGGGGCAGTCCTCTCGCTGGTGCTGCTGCTCTCACTTTTAGGCACAAACTTTCTGATGTTGACCAGCTCTGCCTTATGGATACAAACCATTACCGCCGCAGCGTTACTTCTGTTTGGTCATCTTTTACTGACCACCAAACAATATTTTGCCAGCGAAGAAGAACGTGGGAAAATTTCCGCTGATTCAGCTGAAACCAACAAAATGCTGGGCCTCTCTTTCCAAAGTCAGGGCATGTTGGATATGGCATTTGATAAATTCCGCAAATGCCCGATCAGCGATGATGTTTTATCGGTTATCTACAATCTGGCACTCGATTTTGAACGCAAACGTCAATTCAACAAAGCAACCGCTGTTTATGAATATATGGCTGAACATAGTCCAAATTATAAAGATATTCAGGCTCGTATAGAGCGGGTAAAAAATGCCGGTGAAACCACAATTTTTGGTGGCACATCCGGCAATGCTATGTCCACACTGCTCATTACAGGTGGTGCCAAACCAACACTTGGACGCTATGAAATCATCAAAGAGCTGGGTAAAGGTGCGATGGGCACGGTTTATCTCGGCAAAGATCCAAAAATAAATCGTGAAGTTGCCATCAAAACCATGGCGCTGTCACAGGAATTTGAAGCCGATGAATTACAGGAAGTTAAAGATCGGTTCTTCCGCGAGGCAGAGACTGCAGGCATGCTGAATCATCCCAATATTGTGACGATTTTTGATGCCGGTGACGAACACGACCTCGCTTATATTGCCATGGAATATCTAAGTGGAAGTGATCTCGCACCTTACACCAAAAAAGGTAAACTCTTCCCTATCGCAGCAACGATGAAAATTTGTGGGAAAGTGGCAGAGGCGCTTCATTATGCACATGCTAAAAATGTGGTACACCGTGATATTAAACCTGCAAACATTATGTTACTTAAAAATAAAACTGTGAAAGTCACTGACTTTGGTATCGCCCGTATTACAGCTTCGAGCAAAACTAAAACCGGCGTTGTACTTGGAACGCCTTCGTACATGTCGCCTGAACAACTATCCGGCAAACATGTGGATGGCCGCTCTGATATTTTTTCACTTGGCGTCATGCTTTATGAAATGCTTACCGGCGTACGCCCATTTAAAGGTGACTCAATGGCAACACTTATGTTTCAAATTGCCAATGAACCCCACCCGGATATCCGTGAGCACAAAAGTGATCTGCCAGAGAGCCTCGCAAAACTTATCGACAAAATGTTAACCAAAGACCCGGAAACCCGTATTGCTAGCGGAAACCAGGCTGTACGTGGCATTATCGACTGTTTGAAAGATATTAAAAAATGAGAGGTAATGCATGAGCGCAATTGAAATGCATGCCACCACTGACGTTGGCATCAAACGCAATCACAATGAAGATTGTGTTAGCATCACGCCTGAGTTTGGCTTTGCTGTCCTTGCTGATGGCATGGGTGGACACAATGCAGGCGAAGTTGCCAGTGCAATGGCAACCGAAGTCACCAGCAGATACCTTCAGGACAGACTGCCAAAAATACCCGAAGCCAAACTGGATGAAGATACCGGCTTTACCAGCGAGTCTATTTTAGCGCGTGAAGGCATCACCATGGCCAACAATGCAATTTTCGAAGCCTCACAACAGAAAGTCGAGTGTGCAGGTATGGGAACAACGGTTGTAGCAGCAGTTTTTTATGCTGATCGCCTGACTGCTGCACATGTCGGTGATTCACGCATGTATCGGCTGCGAGGAGACCTCTTAAGCCATGTAACTGAAGATCATTCTCTCATTCAGGAGCAAGTGCGCAGAGGCCTGCTTACGGCTGATGATGCCCGTAATTCTGCCATTAAAAACCTTGTAACCCGTGCATTGGGTGTTGAACCTGATGTCGAACCCGATATTGTTGAGGATATTGTACAGGCAGGGGATGTATATCTCATGTGTTCAGATGGACTGACTGATGTGGTGCCTGATGAAGCGATTCGACTCACACTGACTCAGAATGATAAAGACCTGAGAAAGGCAGCAGCACAGTTGGTACAATTGGCTAACGATGCGGGTGGACCGGACAATATTTCTGTCATTCTCATTAGAACACAGAAATATTTTCATCGAAAACAGGGGCTGTTTTCGAAAATTTTTGGACGCTGAAAAAACAGTGCTGGATATAAACATGGAGGCATGCAATGGCCAGTAAACTTGTATTGAAGTTTAAAGATACTGTCATTTCTGAAATCCCTTTGGATAGGGAAGAAACGACCATCGGGCGGAAACCTGAAAATACCATTCACATTGACAACCTTTCTGTCAGTGGCCGCCATGCCCGTGTACTGAAAATTGGTAATAAGGTCATTCTTGAGGATATGGAAAGCACCAACGGTTCTTTTGTGAACGATAAACAGATCACCAAACATATCCTTCAGCATGGAGATTCGATACTGATTGGAAAACATGTTCTGACCTTCGTAAACATCGAAGACAAACCCGCACCCGTTGAACCCCCGCAACCAGAACAAGAAGAGGAGATGGATAAAACCATGATTATCAGTCCTCAGGCCCGTTCTGCGATGGTTAATAAAGATGCGTCACAATCAACAGCACCACGCATGCCATTGGCTGGGCTTCAGGTTGTTTCAGGCCCTAGCGCTGGCAAAAGTGTTGATTTAACTGCATCACTGACCAGCATAGGAAAAGGCAATGGCTGCCGAGTCAAAGTGAAAGGCTTCACTGTAGGGAAACAGGCTGCAGTTATTACCCGTAGACCCACAGGTTACCACATTGCTCACCTTGAAGGTCTGGCAAAACCAAAAGTAAATAATGAATCCATCGGAAATCAACCACAGACTCTGAAAGACGGTGATATGATTGAGTTAGGCGACACCAAGATGGAGTTCTTCATCAAGGAAAGTTGAAATGGAATTTATCATGTTAAACAGCACACATCTGTTTCGAGCTTTTTTTGCGGATTTAACGCTCAAACACAGGTTTTGTAGGTTCGTTTAGCTCCGGGCATGCACGTTGAATAACCGATCATATTCATCAAGCGCAAAACGATCTGTCATACCTGCAATATAATCAGCAATCGTACGTGCGCGTTTCTCAAGCACAACCATATCTCCAGACTTATTCTGATGCGCCACTGGTAACATCTCCGGTCGCTCCATATAGGCTGAAAAAATCTCCTGAATCACCCGTTCCGCTTTAGCAGCCATCCGTACAACACGATAATGTTTATACATATTTTGATATAAATAACGTTTCATCGCGCCATTCATCTGCCTGACATGTTTTGAAAAACCAACCAGTGCATATTTTGATGCACGAACATCATCAAGCGTAGAAACTTCAGCCTGTTGAATTCTTCGATGCGTCTCATCAATCACATCAAGAATCAAAAAATTAATCATTCGCCGTACCGTTTCAGTAACTGCCATACGCTCATCGATGCCTGAATATTCTTTTTCCACTGCCGCATAATGAATCTGAAATAATTCCACTTCTTTTAAGCCGGAAACTTCAAGCATGCCTGCACGTACACCATCATCAATATCGTGATTATTATATGCGATTTCATCAGCCAAATTGCCAATTTGTGCTTCCAGCGTCGCCTGCTCATGAAGATTGAATTCACTCAAATCACTATTCTTTGGAATATCATGAGGCGAGTGGTGTTTAACAATACCTTCTCTGGTCTCATAACTAAGATTTAGTCCCAAAAAACCAACATAACGATGTTCCAGGGATTCAACAACACGAAGCGATTGACGGTTATGCTCAAAACCTCCGTAAGGTTTCATCACCCCATCCAGTGCATCCTGCCCTGAATGACCAAACGGGGTATGCCCAAGATCATGGGCCAGTGCAACCGCTTCAGCCAGATCTTCATGCAAATGCATTGCCCGGCAGATCGAGCGTGCAATCTGAGCAACTTCAATGGAATGGGTCAGGCGAGTCCGATAATGATCTCCCTCATGGTTCACAAACACCTGGGTTTTATATTCAAGCCGCCGGAACGCGGTTGAATGTATAATCCTGTCCCTGTCTCTTTGAAACGGATTTCTTGATGAGGCTTCCGGTTCATCATGATTCCTGCCACGCGATAATTCTGAACGGCAGGCATAATCCATCAAGGTTGATTCATAACGATCACGCACTGGTTTTACCAAACATTCATAAAAGCGTGGATGCCATCATCTTCACAGCCTCTCTGGCAGCGATGCCCGGCTGATCAGCCATCAGAATAGGACGCCCAACTACGAGATAATCTGAACCGGATTTAACCGCCATAGCTGGATCTGCAATACGTTTTTGATCCTGCACATCCTGATCGCCCCAACGAATACCCGGTGTCACAGTGATAAAACCCGGGCCACAGATATCCTTAATCGCTGATGACTCATGCACACTGCAAACCACGCCATCCAGACCTGCATCCTGCGTCATACGAGCGCGTTCCAACGCCAATTTATGTGCCTCAACAGCAGGCAGTGAATCACTCGTTAAAACAGTCACTGCGATTAATTTCATATCTGGAAAACTATCTGCTGCCCTCGATGCAGCTTTGAGCATTTCCGGGCCACCACCTGCATGAACATTCAACATCTGGACACCCAGACCACCCGCACTTTCAACTGCCTGTGCAACCGTATTCGGAATATCATGAAATTTCAGATCCAAAAATATTTTATGTCGACCTGCCAAGTCCCGGATCAACGCAGGGCCTTCTGCAACAAAAAGCCGCAAACCGACTTTTAACCAGCCAGCCTCGGCACCAATTTCATCCCGCATCGCCAAAGCTGCATCAGCGTTTGGCACATCCAGTGCCACCATGAGTCGGTCACGCATCGAGTCATCATGTGTTAAAACATCATGCATTTATATGTATTCCTCTCTAATTGCATGCATCGTTCCCCATGCATGGCACTGAGGACACTGCCAACGAAGCTCAATCACTTTCACACCACACTCACCACACACAAAATGTGTCATTTTTTTTCGCCACTTTATGGCATGTTCCGACAAGGGTGTTTTCACATCACTCTCGATACCGGCCAAACGCAAAGATCCTCGCAAAGTTGATGCTGAAAAATTCAATTTTTGTTTCAGTGCATTGACCACATTCGTTCCTTCTTTAGCAGCAACCGCTTCCAACCAGGAGAGAGCCAGTTCTTCGTCCTTAACCGCATACCAATATTCCATCAGCATATTCTCTCCATAACGCTGATAAAATTTCTGATTCCCCATGATTGCCGCAACCAACAGATGCAGATGTTCTGCTGCCTTTTCTTGCATCTCCTGCAAGGCTTTCTCCGCCTGAGAAAAATCATTCTGCTGCAAGTAAATTCGAATCAATACAATATGTGCATGCGCACAAAGTACATCCAGTTCAAGGGCCCGCCTGGCACAGGCCTGAGCCTTTTCAATATCTTTAGGGAAATATGAATCTGCCATTTCTGCAAAAAGGTAAGCTCTGTGTAAATGCAAGGAATCGCCCTGAATTTGTTCAAGCCGGGATAATAATTCTTCTGCCTCAACCCATTCACGGCTCTGCTCACGAATTCTCAAGCTTGCTTCCAATGCCTCTACATGACTCGATTCAATCATCAGGGCCTTTTCATACTGTCGCAAAGCTCTATCCAGCAAACCACCAGTTTGAAAATCTTTTCCCAATGCAAGATGCGCCTGTAGGTGCAATGTTTTTGGCACATCCGGACGCGCTAGAATATTTTGATGAATGCGTACAGCCCGACCAATTTCACCTTTAGCCCGAAACATTTCACCCAGGGCCATATAAACATCCGCTGCTTCTGACTTTAACCGGGCAACCTGTACCATCTCTTGCAAAGCCAGATCCGGCTCATCTGATAAAAGGTAATTAACACCGCGCAATAACGGTGTAACGCGTCCATCTTCTTCCCGAACATCGTTATTTTCTTCATCCTGTATCTGTCGCCAATAGAGCGCGGCCATCACCAGCAATGCCGCAGCGATCAAACTCATCAGCAACGTTGTCATGATTCAAGCACCGGATTCATGAAAAAAACATTACACATCATCTTGTAATGGTATATTTCGAAGGTTTTCAACTTCCTGTGTTAATGTGATATTTTCTTTTCGAAGCTCAGAAATTTCCTGTTTATGTTTACGTCGGGAAAAACTCAAAGAGAGCATTCCGCCAAAAAAACCAAAGAAAAATGCAATGAAAATTGGAAAGTAAAGTGGTAATGGGCCGCTAATCAAACCAGCAATACCGATCTGTACCTCATCAACATTGGAAAGCGCAAAAATCGTAGCGAATGAGGTTAGAGCCAGTATCACCAGCATATTAATCCAATTCATGCTACCTCCAGCCTGTTAAGCTCAGCAAAGAAATTACTCGTTTTGATCTACCCGCTCACGCAATTCTTTACCCGGTTTGAAGTGTGGCACGACCTTGCCTGGAACCTGAACTGACTCACCCGTCTTCGGATTGCGGCCGATACGAGGATTGCGGCGTTTGGTTGCAAAACTACCAAAACCTCTCAATTCTACCCTGTCACCCTTTGCCAAAGCATCTGAAATTGCTCGGAAAATTTCATTCACAACAACTTCTGCTTCTCTCTTGGTAATCTCACCATAGCTATCCGCAATGATCTCAACCAATTCAGATTTGGTCATAACATCCTCCTGCCAACGCCTCAAACTTAGAGCATTTCATGATTTTGGCAATCACGGAAACAATCTATACCCTATTTTTTACCCAAAAGTTTACGCTGGAGCTCTAAAGCCAATGCCGAAGGCATCTCATCATTTTTAATCGTCTGGGTATAACTCCGAACTGCATCACGCTCTTCATCCCGAAGTAGTTGAGTCACTGAAAGGTCCACCTGTCTACGTTTGCGATTCACATCAATCACTTTGGCTTCTACTTCATCGCCAACTTTCAGCGCATTATCTTCGCGAGGCACTTCACGTAGCGCCAGTCTTGCCTGCACACCGTCTGCAAGCTCAACCATGACTGCGCCTGCGGTCACTTCAGCAACCTTGCCTTTGACAATCCCCCCACGGCTTACACCTGTAAGGAACACTTCAAACGGATCGTTCGAAAGTTGTTTAATACCCAATGAAATACGCTGGCGATCTACATCAACACCCAGGACAACCGCTTCAACTTCCTGTGACTTCTTATATTCTTTAATCGCATCATCGCCTTTCTTTTCCCAGGAAAGGTTACCGATATGAACCAGTCCATCCAGATCCCCTGCTAAACCAACAAAGAAACCAAAATCTGTCACATTCTTGATTTTACCCGTTATTTTTGAACCCACAGGATGATCTGCAAGCCATGATTGCCATGGGTTTTCATTCACCTCTTTCAGACTCAGACGAATACGACGATCTTCAGGCTCAACGGCCAGCACGGCCACATCAACAACATCGCCTTCACTCAATACTTCTGTCGGCTTCACATCTTTACGCATCCAGCTTAATTCAGAACGGTGAATCATCCCTTCAACACCCGGCTCCAGCTCAACCACTGCACCAAAGTCCAACAGCTTGCGAACCGTCCCGGTCAAACGCATACCTGCTTCATAAGTCGAAGAAGCCGTAACCCATGGATCTTCCTGAAGCGAACGCATGGAGATTGACACCTTACCCGTTTCAGCATTTATTTTTTCAATTTCTGCTGAAACAACCTGACCAACGGAGAGCATTTCACTTGGATGATCAATACGGCGCCATGCCATATCCGAAACATGCAGTAGTGCGTCCACACCACCGATATCGACAAATGCACCAAAATCAGTCAACCGTTTTACTTCACCTGTCACTTTATCGCCAACTGAAGCGGCCGCTAAAAATTTCGCCTGTTTTTCTTCATGCACCTTAGCCAAAGGCTGTTTACGGGATACAACAATATTTTCCGGTTTACGTGTGGCTTCCAGTATCGCGACCTGACATGTCTGACCCAGCACCTGTTCTGCAGGAATACGCGCATCAACATCCGTTTCCGAACGTGGCATAAAGGCGCTCAATCCGCCCAGGTCCATCCGAAAGCCGCCCTTTATTTCTTTCAAAACGGTGGCCTCAATGGTTTCACCCGCGGCGATAACCGCGTCTACTTTTTCCCACAGTTCCTGACGACGGCCTTCCAGCACAGAGAGTTGAACACCGCCTCTGCCACCTGCAGAAAGCACCATGACGTCCATTTCATCACCAACCGCAGGCAACGCTTTTCCAATCGCCGCAAACTCGGAGGCATTCACCGTGCCTTCATTTTTGCCACCCACATCCATCGTAACAACTTCCGAATCCACACTAACCACAAAGCCTTTTACATTTTGACCTTTTTTCAAGGCAGGTGTCTCTTTTAATGACGCTTCAAAAAGCTGTTTAAAGGACTCTTCTTCGGTTACAACCGGTACCGCAGCATCCAGTGCTGTCTCGTTTTCTGTAGTTATGCTCTGATCGTTCATTATGATTTCATTCCAATTTATTAGTTTTGTTCTATTTTATTCAGTTTTTTACGTTTCGGACATCTGCACACTTCCATGCATGTCAGATCATCTCTTTAAACTCTTTTTATCAACGCTCGCCTTTCCAGCACCGCCAGCACCCGATCAACCACCTCATCAATTCTAAGCGTTGTCGAATCAATCTGAATAGCATCTTTTGCCTTCTCAAGCGGTGAACATTCACGCCCACTATCACGCGCATCCCGTGTTTTAAGGTCTTCCACAATCTGCTGCAAAGAAACCTCTGAGTCGCCCTGATTCAATTGTGCCCAACGCCGTCTGGCGCGTTCCCGTTGAGAAGCAGTCAGAAAAAATTTAGCCTCAGCTTCAGGCAGTACAACCGTTCCGATATCCCGGCCATCCATCACACAGCCTTGCCCCGAGAGTTTTCGCTGCAACTCAAGCAACACATGCCGTACCTGTGGCATCGCCGCTACTTTTGATGCACTCGCGCCGACATCCTCCCCACGTAACAGCGCAGTGCAATCCCTATTTTCAAAAAATATGCCCTCAGCCCGCCATTCAATATCGGAAATAACATGATGAAGCAGCTTTAACACCGCATTTTCATCCGCAATATCCGCCTGCCTTTCGGAGCTTAACCAACCCAGAAAGCGGTAAAGAAGACCCGTATCCAAAACAGGTAATGCTAGCGCTTCGCCCACCAGTTTTGCCACGGTTCCTTTTCCAGAACCTGAAGGGCCGTCAATGGCGATACGCAGTCCTGCGACGGGAGTCCAATCACTCATGATTGCTTGTTCCATGCGCGTTCCCAGCACCAGCCCCGGCATCATCCTTCCAGTCTACATTCATGCCCAATTGTTTAGCCAGTGGCACAAAATCCGGGAAAGAAGTCGCAATCGCGGCTGCATTTTCAATAATAATTTCAGCTTCAGCACACTGCGCCGCTACTGCCATCGCCATGGCAATCCGATGATCTCCCTCTGCATCAACCGTGCAACCACCTTGAAGGCGACCGCCGACAATACGTACACCATCAGTCCGCTCTTCAATATCAGCGCCCGCAGCCATCAATGCCTTTGCCATCACAGCAATACGATCCGATTCTTTCACACGCAACTCTTCGGCTTCAGTTAATTCAAATACACCATCCGCCAGCGATGCCGCAGCAAACAGAACAGGAAACTCATCAATGGCATCCGGCACATCAGCCGGGTTTACATGCACTCCGGCAAGTTTTTGACTGACAATATGAATATCTGCCACAGCCTCTTCACCAACCTGCCCCTCATTTTCCAGCTCAAGCTTAGCATGCATATCGACAAGAATTCGGCTCCAGCCATGGCGTAGAGGATTCATACCAATGCGTTCCAATGTGATATCAGAGCCCTCAATCAGGGAAGCTGCAACAGCAAAAAATGTCGCTGAAGATGGGTCTGCCGGAATATGCACGGGTTGCTTCGGCGCAGTTAATTTTCCCGTTGGGTTCAGATGAATCACACCCTCATCATCCACATGCACCGGTTGCCCAAACAGCGGTAACATGCGCTCGGTATGATCCCGAGTTGGACGAGGTTCAACCACAGTTGTTTCACCCTCAGCAAACAAACCTGCAAGCAGCACACATGATTTCACCTGGGCACTGGCAACTTCTGAAATATGATGAATGGCTTTCAAGGGGTGACCTGTCGCGGCAGGCTGAATCGTGATCGGCAATAGATTTCCGCCATCACCACCCTCAACTTCAGCACCCATCTTACGAACCGGATCAACCACCCGTTTCATCGGGCGTTTACAAAGCGAAGCGTCACCTGTCATCGTGGTTGTGAACGATTGACCTGCCAAGACACCTGTCATCAAACGTACACAGGTACCCGAATTGCCTGCATCAAGCATGGCCTTCGGCTGTGTTAATCCATGCAGACCAACGCCGTGAACGCGCAACGATGTTTTTTCATCATTAAGCCAATCAATCGTGACACCCATATCCACAAACATCTGTGCTGTGGCCAGATTATCTTCACCGGGAAGAAAACCGTGAATCTCAGTCATGCCGTCAGCCAGTGATGCCAGCATCACGGCGCGATGCGACATTGATTTATCACCGGGAACAGTCACGCTGCCTTGCAGTGCGCTCTTGGCAGGGCCAGCTATTAATATTCCACCTACGTTCATTCAGAAAATCTCACAAACAACCTCACAGACTTCCACCATGTTCTTCCAGCCATGCATCCCGGGCTTTTTTAGCCGCCGAAAATGTCTCCAATAACCTTTCGCCATCGCCACTGCTGAGTGCTGTTTTCATGTCGGCCAGCTCGGTTTGCAGTGCACTAATTTTATCAACCAGTGCCGCACTGTTTGAAAGTGCAATATCCCGCCACATTTCAGGTGAAGATGAAGCAATACGTGTAAAATCACGAAACCCACCCGCCGCAAACTGAAAAGGATCATGTGCCTCATCACCTTGCTTACGCACTGCATTGACCAGTGCAAAAGCTGCCAGATGTGGCAAGTGACTCACCGATGCCAGAAAATCATCATGACTCGCTGCATCCATTTGGATCACACGACTACCTGTTGCCATCCACATCGCTTCAACCGCATCAATGGCTTTTTTATCAACAACGCCACCCATATCTTTATCACCAAGGGGCGTCAAAATACAGAGCCGATCCTCAAACAGTTCAGCAAATGAAGCCTCGGCTCCGGATTGTTCTGTACCTGCAATCGGATGTGCGGGTACAAAACGGGAAAGGTCTGAAAGATAACGCCGCGCCACATCCATCGCGTGTTGCTTGGTGCTTCCCGCATCCGTAATCAGGGCATGTTCAGGTAATGATGTTGCAAGCTCTGCAAATACCTTGTCATAAGCTCCCATGGGCACGGCAATCAACACCATATCGGCATCATGCACAGCTTCAGCTATGTCGTGGGTCCAGTGATCAATAATTCCCAGTTCCCGGGCACGATCCAGGTTTTCCCGGCTTCGTCCCACACCTGTGACGCGTCCGACAAAACCAGCATGTTTTAAGGCACGCGCAACGGATCCGCCAATCAGGCCGACACCAATCACCGCCAAATGTTTGATCGGATGTTCACTCATGCGAGACACACTACCTCATTCGCGCAAGAGCACCCTGCCCCACGCCCGTTTTTCACCTACGATCCTATACAAATCCGCTTCTCTTCGAAACTCAAATTAGAGCGCCCTTAGCACCGACTCCAAAGCTTTAAGAAGCTGTTCATTCTCTTGCTCGGAGCCTACTGAAATGCGTAAATAATCAGGCATGCCGTACGGTCCGAGTGGGCGCGGAATCATGCCCTGATCTTCAAGCATCTGCAAAATTCGAGAAGCATGCGTGTGCCGAAGCAGTACAAAATTACCAAAACTTCTACCGCCCAGGATACCCCACGCATCAAATGTCAGCTCAAGGCGATCCCGTTCCTGCTTGCAATCGGTTACCCTCGCCATCACCCATGCCCAATCATCCAATGCTGCGAGTGCTGCACGCTGAGCCAGAAAATTCACATTGAACGGTTCACGAAAACGGTTCACCAAAGAGACAATCTCCGAATCCGCAATAGCATAACCAATCCGACAACCTGCAAGCCCATATGCCTTGGAAAAAGTCCGGCTTATCACCAGACCGGGATGATCCAGTTCATTCACCGTATCACCAAGTTCATCCGCTACAAATTCATAATAAGCTTCATCCATAATGACCACAACATCACGGGGTAAACGATCCAGAAACTGCTGTAGTGCAATCATACCATGCAACGTACCCGTCGGATTATTCGGATTGGCAATACAAATCACCCTGGTTTGTTTGGTGATAACTGTAAGCATCGCATCCAGATCATGGGAAAGACCATCCGCTTCGGGAACAGCCACGCCCGTTGCGCCAGCAGCCTGTGTTGCGAGTGCATAAACAATAAAACCTCGCTGGCTATAGATGACTTCATCACCATGGCCTGCAAAAGTGCGAATCAGAAGCTCCAATACTTCGTTAGAACCATTACCCAACAGGATATTCTCTATACCACAACCATGTTTCACAGCCAATGCCTGTTTCAGCTCACCGCAATCACCATCGGGATAACGATGCACTTCACCGACAGCTTTTTTAATCGCCTTAATCGCCTTTGGAGATGGCCCATAGGGGTTCTCGTTGGAAGCCAGCTTTACGGCCTCTTTCAATCCCTTTTCTGCCAGTAACATCTCAACCGGTTTACCCGGCACATAGGGATAAAGACCAGAGGTCTGTACAACGGCCCTGTCAGACCAATTTACTGTAGCCATCAAAGTTTACGTGAAACCGGATAGGAACCGAGAATTTTGATGAAACTTCCCGTCTTATCCCCAATTTCTTTGATTGCTGCCGCAACATCCTCATGATCGCGATGTCCCTGAATATCGACAAAAAACAGGTATTCCCAAAGTTTTTTCTTGGATGGCCGGGATTCAATGCGTGTCAGACCAATGTTTCGAGATGAGAAAGACTGAATCAGATTGTGCAACGCACCCGGTTCATCTTTGACAGACATCACCAACGCCGTTTTATCTTCACCCGAAGCAGGTGAATCATGCTGACCAATCACCAGAAAACGGGTGGTGTTATCATGATGATCTTCAATATTTTTTTGCATCAATGGCAGCGAAGTCTGATCAACAATCGCATAGGGGCCAACCGCCGCCGCATGTTGCCAATCCAGCGAACCGTTACCGCTCTCTTTAGCTTCTTCAATCATCCTGGCAGCACGCACAGTCGAATCCACTTCCATCATGGAAGCGTTGGGAAGATGTTCCTGCAACCATTTGCGACACTGTGCCAGCGGCTGTGGATGAGAAATTACCATCTCAATTTCATCCGGTGAATCAGCATGACTGAAAAGATGGTGATGAATTGAAAGCTGAACCTCAGCACAGATATAAATCTCCCGTTCCATATCAGCAAACAGATCAAGCGTATGTGTCACCGCACCTTCAAATGCATTTTCAACCGGCACCACGCCATACGTGGCACGCCCCGATTCGACCGCATCAAAGATTGCATCAAAATTTTTGCATGCCATGTAGTTGGCAGTCGCTCCAAACTGACGGGTTGCAGCCGTATGTGTGAACGTTCCTTCAGGCCCGAGATAAGCAATCGTCATCGGATGTTCAAGTGCCAGACAAGCACCAATCACCTCACGGAAAATACCGTGAATAGCCTCATCGGGAATTTTTGTCATATGTGAATGTTCGGCCGCATCACTGTGTCGTGCTAACAGACGGCGAATAATTTTTGCTTCACGGCTTGGCACATAAAACGGCGCATTGCCCTGATTAACTTTTCGCTCGCCTACTGTAGCTGCCAATGCCGCACGCTTATGAAGCAATGACAACATCTCATCATCAACGGCATCAATCGCCTCGCGCAGCTCATCCAGTGTCATTTGATTATCCGAATCACTCATGGCGATGCACGCTAACAGCAGGTGCTATGCCATGCTATAGCCCATTAAAATGGGTTTCAAAACCCGGCATTTGCAGCAAAAACGGAGATAATAATAAAACTCGCAAATTATCTTGACCCAAAAGGCATTTTGAAACCTTTAACGCAGCGACTTCTTCATGATTATAAAATACAAAGTCCATATTCAATAAATACTTTGAATTGGCAATTATATTGCTTAATGATCACTATGGAGGAGTCATCCAGACATGATAAACAGCAGGTTATGCATATGACGGGACTTAATCGAATACATCTGGTGTATGTGGTGGTCGGGATCATCATAACGTTTGTATTATCCTTGCTATACATTGGTAATCTTCAACAAAAGGAAAACTTAAACAGATTCGCTACCATTCATTCACATTTAGAAATTGTCCATGCTGCTAATGAATTAAGCAGCTATGTTAAACGTGCAGAAGGCCATATGCTGATGTATTTAATTCTGCATAATCAATCAGATCGTGATAAATTTTATTCCCGACATAAAAAATTAAAAGAGATACATCTGTTATTATCCAATAAACTGGCAAGAAATAAATTTCATAGCATTGTAGATGACATTGACACTAACGCTAAAGGACTGTTATATCAGGGAAATATCTTGCTCGGAATGATTGATAAGGGCGAATCATTATCTACCAAATCAAACGAATTGATTACATTTCATAACTTTAGTTCTGAAATTAGAAGACAAGGCGTTCATTTGGTTAATCAGCTAACTAAAGAACTGGGCGTATATAATAATATAAGCGCCAATTCATCTCACAATTATATGCTTTACCTGATCGCCTTGAAAATTTTCATCATCATATTGCTACTATTTATTCTCATTCCTGCAAAAAAATTCTTTGATACTCAGGAAAAAGCAGAAAAAATGAAAAATCAGCTGCTTCAGGCGCAAAAAATGGAGGCTGTTGGCACACTGGTGGGTGGTATTGCCCATGACTTCAATAATACACTGTCAGCTATTCAGGCGAACCTCTATTTGGCCAAATTCAAAGCATCTGAAAAAAATGTGCTGAATGCCAAGCTTGGCAACATTGAAAAGTTAACCGCACGTGCAGCCGAGATGGTACAACAACTGCTTACCTTCGCCCGTAAAGACATGCTAAACATCCATCTGTTGCCTCTCACATCTCTTATCAGAGATGAATTTAAACTCATCAAAAACATTCTCCCTAAGAATATTGATTATAACACTGATCTGTGTGATGAAGAGCTTATCATCCATGGTGATGCGACCCAGATACAGCAGCTATTAATAAATTTACTGAATAATGCACGTGATGCTGTTCGCCATAGCAATCAACCAAAAATTGTCTGCACACTTAAGTCATTTAATGTGAACACAGCTTTTCAGGATAAACATCCAAAAATAAAGAATAAGCGATTTGCCCACCTGATAGTTGAAGATAATGGATGTGGCATTTCAGAGAATGAACTGGCGCAAATATTTGTGCCATTTTTTACCACCAAGGCAGTAGGCGAAGGCACAGGTCTTGGCCTGGCTATGGTGTACGGATCAATACAAACTCATCGTGGTATCATTGAGGTGGAGAGCAAAGAAGATAAAGGCACTGCATTCCATATCTACCTGCCACTGAGTAAAAACAGTGAACTATTCGTGACTAAATCAGAAGAGTTGATCCTTCCGGGAAAAGGAGAAACCATTCTTCTTGCCGATGATGAAGAAGATATACTTGAGGCCACCAGCGAAGTCCTGAACAGTCTGGGATATAAAGTTCTATTGGCTGCAAATGGTAAGGAGATAGTCGAGCTTTTTAATATTAACGCTGATGAGGTGAGTCTGGTGATCACAGATATTGTGATGCCCAAAATGAGTGGTATTGATGCCGCGAAAAAAATTCGTCTGATCAACAGTGAAATCCCCATTATTTTTGCAACCGGGTATGACAAAAAGCGCCCAGCTCATTCCAGCGAAGAAATAGAGAATAGCATATCCATCTCAAAACCGTTTTCCATTGGGCAACTCAGTCAATTGATACGTAAAGCCATAGACTAAAAGGCAATCGGTACACTTGAAGTTAGAAACATTCCAACTCCCTGCAAAAAAACACTTTTCTCTATTGCCATATCACCACCATCTCTAACAAAAACCCAAAAACCTGTCTTACCAATAACCACTCGTCAGGCTGGATAACAGACTGCTTACACTGATGATATTAAACATCCAGTAAAGTTTAAGTCTGATAAGTAACGTCATACGACATGTTTCCTATCCAGCCCTTCCAGCCGATTGTAAACATACGTTCTAAACGCAATAAAAACAAACCGATAATCTAATGAGGTAACAAAGAAAAAAAATCATCCGAACCTGGCCAGGGTTTAATTGTCCTTATGCTCTTAAACACATGACAAGCTTCTCTCATTGGCCGATGTATCAGGTGTGCTAACCGTGCAAGCTTCCCATAGATTTAAAATTTTCCGGTAGACCACCGAGAATCTTCCCCTCAATATGTGAACGTTTCGATGATTCTTCGCTATTTTTCTGCCCTTCCAGCCATGTCAGAAACGCAGGGCGTAATTCCACAATATTCAAATCCCTGCCTGCGTAGAGTTTTAACATCCATGGTTTATCTTCCGATCCTTCCAAAGCAAAAGCGACCGGGCCAAAATGATCCAAATCAGCCCGACCATGCAACAAAAACTGATGTTCATCAGATGAAGCATTCACAACTCCCCGGGGTGAACCATCTTTTGGATCACGCAACATCAAACGCTGAGCATCTGCACCCAACTCAGCCTGAAAGGGTATCTGACCCTGTTCAAGTTTTTGCCAGCCTGTTTCCTGTGGTAACCGCCCTGCTCTGGCAGGTTCATGCTGACCCCGTTCCTGCGGTTTGACTTTATTTGCCAACATCTCGGCCAATAAGGAAGCCGCTTTAAAATCACTTAGCAATCGAAATTGTGCTGGCATTTCCCGATTGACCAGTTGTAGCCAGACATTCCCCATCGAAGTATTGGCAGGAACTTTGACCTGCAAGCGAAAACCGCCAAGCATCAACATCGCAGTTCCGGGTGAATCCCCGGGCGCCATACGGGCAGAAAGAATGGAGCCATTGGGCCATGCCAACTGTGTTGCTGTTGCAGATTTCTCACCTTGGGGAAGACTGAGAAGTTGAGCTCCAATAAGATTAATCATTTAAGATTATCCATCGTTATTATCTCAATATCCCGCATAAAAAAACAGCCTAAGCCTTTGGACTCGACTGTAACATCAGCATCAGTTTAATCTGGGCCAAAGGAAGATTCAGTTTCTTAGAAATATTTTCCGGCGTGGCTCCTTCCCGTTGAAGGCGAAGCATCTGTGCCACCTGTGAAATATTCGCTGTAGATTGACTCTGTTCCTGAGCTTCGTGCTGAGTTTCACCGCGCACTTTATTTTCAATCTCATATTTAAAGTGCCCTTTTTCCATCTGCCCTATCGTTTGACTATTTATGCTCGGAACGACTTCTTCTTGCCCACCCTCGCCTTGAAGTTCCTGAATTTTTACCAATGCCTGATTAAGCATCAATGTTGCTTCTTGCAACTGTGTTGATGCATCGATCAGTAATATTTCGATTTTTTTCCTCTGATTCACCTGCCTCCACCAAAGAATCCAGAGCCCGACCAGCGAAACAATCAGTACAGCATCAAAAAGCATCGAAAGCATTTGATTATCCAGATATTCAGGCATATCGATCAACTCCAGAACCCGTCTCATCCGGTTTTTTTATTTCAGACTGAGAAGCAGGTAATTTATTTTTTGTCGGCTTTTTAGAGTCATCTTCTCGACGCCTCTGTTTCTCTCGGGGAACCTCTCGACGAGGTACGATAGCCTTACCAGGTGCGTAGGGACTAATCGGAGAGATACTATCTTCGGGAGGCATCATCAATCCAATTCGAGAATCCCACGCAGACGAACAACCATCTGACTGTGAATCTGTGAAACGCGTGATTCAGTTAACCCCAGAATCAGTGCAATCTCTTTCATTGTAAGTTCTTCGTAATAATAGAGCGTTAATAAAACCGCCTCACGCTTCGGAAGTTTTTCTATCGCCTCAGCAAGGCGCCCAATAAACTGATTAATTGCAGTCTGCTGCTCAGGCATCATCCCCGGATCGCCTTCAAGCACCTCAAGTACAGAAAGCTCATCATCCCCACCATTAATCGATGGGAGATCATCAAAATGAACCACTGACATCATGCGCACCTGATCAAGTCGCTGACGATATTCATCTAAGCCCACACCCAAATGAATCGCAATTTCATTCTCTTCAGCAGGGCGTCCATGCATCTGTTCCAGCTCCAAAAATGCCCGCTGTAACTGCTTGGAGCTATCACGAAGACTGCGTGGCATCCAATCAAAGGCCCGTAAATAATCAATCATCGATCCACGAACCCGGTAAGAAACAAAGGTTTTAAACTGAACATCCCGGCCCGAATCAAAGCGCTGAGCACCATCAAGCAAACCCAACACACCTGCATTGATCAGATCATCCAATTCAATCGAATCAGGCGTTCTCCGCATCAATTGGTCTGCGTGATAACGTATCAACGGAAGATACTCTTCCAGAAGTTTTTCCGGATCATTCAGAATTGATGTCACTGGTTGTTGACGAACATATTGCTCCGCGACACTCATAACCTGCGTCCCGAATGCCCATGTAACGTTTTGTTCTGTTTGCCCGGTGTCAAAAGATCATTAAGCCAAACCAGCAAAACACCCATCCATGCGCCACTCACAGCCAGAATAGACACCCGGAACAACCCATCCGCAAGCGATACGCCAATCACCATACAGATGGTAAAACCTGTAAGGAAGCCAATGGATACGCCTGCAACGGCAGCATGTTTGACTTGCACCGGCTTAGCTCCTTGCCTGCATAGCGCTCTCAGGGCTTAAACCCTGATTCAGGCTGTGTTCCCAAAAAAACTGTAAACCACTGCTGCGAGAGGTATCGCGTGGCATGGACAAAACATTTTCAAGAAGCTTATAAAATTCCTGTGTAGCCACCGGTGCAGTTGCAGGGTTCAAAAGACTCTGTTGTCGAATCGCTTCACGCACCTGTGGTGTGGAGGACATATGCCCGACATAATCCATGTGAATATCCAGATACCTGTCTGTGACTGACATCAAACGACGGAAAGTCAGTTGTCCATCAAATTCATCTGCCTGATTCACTGCAACCATGAAGCGCCGGACGTTACGCTGCTGTGATAACACCTTAATCAAGGCATAAGCATCCGTCAGTGAAGTAGGATCCGGCGTCAGAACAATCAGTGACGATTCTGCAGCGGACACAAAGTAGAGTACGTTATCACCAATCCCGGCCGCATTATCAATAAGCACAAGATCATAACCTTTTGCAGCTTCACGTACGGCATCAAGCATGACCTGTTGCTGCTCACCATTTAAATTTGTTAATTCATAAAGACCACTGCCACCGGGCAAAACATCAAAACCATATTTGGTTTTTACCACCATCTCGGAGAGATCAGCCGTCCCATCCAAAACTTTTTTAACCGAACCTTTGATGTCCAGGCCCAGCATCACATCAACATTGGCAAGCCCCAAATCAGCATCCAGAACAAGAGCTTTCATCCCCTGACTAACAGCACGCTGAGCAAGATGAATCGAAAAAAATGTTTTTCCAACCCCTCCTTTGCCGCTACTGACAGAAATGACGCGGGGTGTTAATTGCTCAAAGCTCATGCTGCCTCCTTAACGTATTTACTATCCTGACTACTCAACAGGGCTGTCAGAGCCTGTGGTGTCAGCCATCCCATCTGTTCAGGGACTTCGGGACCAAAACTGCAGTACGAAAGATCGATTCCGAATGCCGCGGCCCAGTTAACAATTTTTCCGGGGCGCGATGTTTCATCGAGTTTTGTGAATGCAAGCCGGTTCACCTCCAATGTTCCTGCACGCTCCAAAATCTCCATGCCATCCATTTCATCCATGTTGGCTGGAACCACTAATACCCGGTGCGTAAATGGAATTTCATCCCACAATTCACGCTGTTTTCGAATGCCACTCTTACGCCGAACATTCCAGCCTTCACTATCCACTAGCAGGAGTTGTGCCGATTTTGTTGCATCCAGTGCTTCTTCGACGTCCGCCTGGGTACGAATGGTGAAAAAAGGGATACCAAGAATTTCTGAATAGGATTTCAGCATGTCTGTTCCACCCATGCGATTGGTATCTGTTGAGAGCACTGCAACACGCACCCCTTTCAGGCTATAATGCGTTGCCAGCTTGGCCAGCAATGTGGTTTTTCCCGCACCGCTCGGCCCTGTTAATAACACCGTTGCGGGTTCTTCTTTAGGAACGATACGTTCAGACCAACGTAAAACCGATGCACTGATCGGGCGTCGCTGAACAAAATCATCGGCCATATCAAACGCGTATGTGGGTGCGACACCCATCTGAACAAGGTGATCGAAGGCCAGACGGCTATCATGATCGTCAATGGCTTCACGCAAGGTTGAAGATTCCTGACGCCCCAGCCCTTCAACAATCCGCTCCAGACGCGCCATAGAAGCTTTAAAGAGTCTTGTTGAGTCAGTAGGACTCTGCTCGGAAGGGCGTGCCTCAACGTTAGCTTTTGTTTCAACCTTATCTTCATAATCAAGTGCTGCATGAACATGCCAGATACGGTTTCCATCTTCATCCATACCTTCAAGACGATCCATAATCACTGCATCAGGACCAAAATCCTGACGCACCTGTGACAGAGCCTCATGCAGTTTTGTTGCACTAAACACCTTAACTTGCATCACGTAAACCTAATCTGGACAGCGTTTGAATATTCATGTTTGAAGGTATTTCAGCCACAGAAAACACTGCAATCCGCGGCATTATTTTTGTAAGTGCCTGCGCCAACGGCGTCCTTAATTGCGGTGTTGTTAAAACAATCGGTGTATCGACATCATGTACACCCATCGCATCATTTAAGCGTGTCACAAAGCGTTGCCACTGCTGAAGATCAAGTGGCAGCATAAATTCGACATTGCCAGCCTGAGTGATCCGTTCAACCATCACCTGCTCAACCTCTGTATCAAGTGTAAAAACAGATAGTTCACCCTGCGTGCCAACATAAGGTTGAACAATGGTGCGGCCTAAACGTCTGCGTACACGCTCAACAATGCCATTAATATCACGTTGCTCAGCCATGCTATCGGCAATGGTTTCAAGGATAATAAGCAGATCACGAATAGGCACCCACTCAGCCAGCAATCGTTGTAATACATTCTGTAAAAGAGCCAATGACACCTGCGCAGGCACAATCTCTTCGATCACCTTTGGATAACGTTCCGAGATGGCGTCAACCAGTTCTTTGGTTTGTGCACGATCCAGCATTTCAGATGCATGTTTACGCAAAATCTCAGTGATATGTGTGACAATCACAGTCGGAGGTTCAACCACAGTGTAACCGGAAAGCTCAGCCTGCTGACGTTTATCAGCGGCAATCCACAAAGCAGGAAGCCCAAATGCCGGCTCCTGTGTAGGCACCCCTTCAACAGCAGGTCCTGATAACTGGCTTTCCAGCGCCAGCAGGTTCCGTGGCCGGATTTCACCTCGAGCCACTTCTGCGCCACGAATCAAAACACGATAATCACCCACACCCAATTGCAGGTTGTCCTTGATATGCACCGGCGGCAGGACAAAACCGATCTCCTGAGTAATTTGACGGCGCACTGCCTGCAAACGTTCAAGAAGATTTCCTTCACGTCCGCCTTCAACCAGATCAATCAGGCCATAACCCACTTCCAGTCGAATAGGATCAACAATCAGAAGTTCTGAAAGCGGTTGCTCCTCCGGGACTGCAGCAACCGGGGCGACCTCAGAAATTTCTGTCACCGCATCTTCGCTCTCTGCTGTATAAAGATACCAGCCACTCACGCCCAACCCCACGGAAAGCAATAAAAATGGAATGAATGGCAAGCCTGGAACCAGACTCATCAGAAACAGTGAGCCTGAGGCAATGAAATGTACTTTGGGATGTTTGGTGAACTGTGTGCCAATTTCTGTTGACATCGACTCGCCACCACCGGCACGGGTAATCACAATACCTGCTGCGGTTGAGATGACCAAAGCCGGGATTTGTGAAACCAGCCCATCACCCACTGTCAAAATACTGTATACATTGACCGCATCTGCCAATGCCATGCCTTGTTGCATGGTGCCAATCACGAGTCCTGCAACCAGATTGATCGCCGTGATAATCAAACCGGCAACCGCATCACCACGCACGAACTTGGCCGCACCATCCATGGAACCATAAAATTCAGCTTCTCTCGCAACTTCTTCACGCCGGTTTTTCGCAGCGATATCATCAATAATTCCGGCATTCAGATCCGCATCAATCGCCATCTGTTTGCCAGGCATCGCATCAAGGGTAAAGCGTGCCGCCACTTCAGCAATACGGGTAGAACCCTTGGTAATAACGATAAAATTAATGAGTACAAGGATCATAAATATGATCAGGCCCACCACAGGATTTCCACCCACAACAAACAGGCCAAAGCCTTCAATCACATGACCTGCGGCCGAAGGCCCTTCCTGACCATGCAGAAGAATCAGGCGTGTTGTTGCCACGTTCAGAGCCAGCCGGAAAAGTGTTGTCAACAGCAATAAGGATGGAAATACAGAAAAATCAAGCGGCTTTAACACATAAAGAGATGTCAACAGGATCAGGATACCGGCAGTAATATTGGCTGCCAGAAGCACATCCATCAGCCATGTTGGCAACGGCACCATCATAATCAGTAATACGCCTAATACGGCGACTGCAAGAAGCACATCGCTGTTTCGAAGCGCCCGCTGCCATGTCAAAGTCATGCTTGCCTGCATTGCTTTCTTATCTACTCCTTGCAGTGGCGTTCGTCGCCTTTACTCGATAAATTTCGGCCAGAATAATTGCTACGGCCTCGAACAGTTCTTCGGGAATTTCTTCACCGATATTGACACTCTTAAACAAGGATCGGGCCAAAGGTTTGTTTTCACGGATTGGAATATCACTTTCTCTGGCAATTTCACGGATTTTCTCCGCTGTTTTACCCTTACCTTTGGCCAAAAGACGTGGTGCTCCAAGTGCTCCCGCCTCATATTTGAGAGCGATGGCGATATGCGTCGGGTTGGTAATCACAACATCAGCTTTAGGCACATCAGACATCATACGATTTCTGGCCTGTTCCATCTGAACCTGACGTATTTTCGCTTTTAACTGGGGGTCACCCTCACTCTCTTTGTATTCATCACGAATATCTTTTTGTGACATTTTAAGCGATTTGGCATGCTCCCAGCGTTGATAAATCACATCTGCCAGCGCAATAAAAAAGAAAACAAACGCAACCAGTGCCGCAATTTGCATGCTGCCAGTCACAAGCAAGCCACCAATGGCTTCCGGATCCTGTCGGGTGCTGCTTAAAGCATGTGGAAACAGATCCACAACCACCACCCAACACACCACCCCGATGACACACATCTTCACAATCGACTTCACAAACTCTGCAAGCGAACGGGTTGAAAAAAGACGTTTCAAGCCTTTAAGTGGACTCACTTTTTCAAATTTAGGCTTCAGGGTTTCGAACGTGAACACCGGGCCGGTAATAAGAAACACCACCAGCATTCCGAGTAGCATAATTGGTACAGCCACAGGTAACACAAGCCATGCAACGTTTGCCATCACATCAATCAAAAGGGTTTGCATGCCTTCAGGATTTGCAATCAACTTTGCCGCTCCAGACAAATAGTTTCGGGTCATCTCCATATAAGTGGAAACCATCCAGGCTCCCATTCCTGTCACCGTCAATGATGCCAACAACAGAAATGAAAGCGCTGTTGAAGGCTCCCTACTGGTCGGAACCTGTCCTTTTTTTCGGGCATCCTCGATTCGCTTTGGGGTTGCCTCTTCGGTTTGTTGACTTTTATCTTTATCGTCTGCCATCCGTCAATTTCCTGACAGTCTTCTTAAAAAATAGGGGAGGTCATGATGCAAAGATAAAAAGCCATCATGAACCAGTGACATAAAGGCAGGCAGTGCCAATGCAAACGTGAACAAACCAAGTCCCACTGTGAGTGGAAAACTCACAAAAAAGACCTGAATCTGCGGCACAGCACGAGAAACAAGACCGAGTGCGACATAAACAAAAAAGAGTAACAACAATACAGGGGCAACCAGACGCAAACCCAGAACAAACATCTGTGCTGCCGCATCATTTAGCACTTCCCAACCTGAAAAAAACCATGGCGAACCAATCGGTAAAATGCTGAAAGACTCGGCAAGTGCAAGAATGAAAGCATGGTGAGCCCCAACCGCCAGCCACATCAGCATCGCCAATATCGATGCCAGTTGTCCAATCACTGCGCCCTGAGCAGATGTGGCAGGGTCAAACACATTGGCAATTGCCATGCCCATTTGATAACTCATCACCTGACCTGCAAATTGTACAGCTGTAAAAACCAGCTGACCCAGCATGGCCAGAATGGCCGCAAGCAAAATTTCCTGTACACCCAAAAGAACAAACATCACGGGTTCAGGCGAAATCACCGTAATATTGGGTGATACAACGGGATAGAGAAGAATTGTCACCAGCGCAATCAGGCCTGCCTTGGCTGTTCCAGGCACAAGATTGTGACCCAATACAGGTATCAAAATCATGATCGTACTGACTCGGAGAAAAATCATCATGGCAGCCATGATCTCTTGCATGGATGGAACAGGGAGAAACATGGCTACTGAATCAGTCCTGGAATGTTTTCAAATAACTGACGGGTAAAGGTTACAAGTGTTTCGACAAGCCATGGCGCGACAAGAATCATCGCCGCAAACACAGCAATGATTTTTGGAACAAACGTTAAGGTCATCTCCTGAATCTGTGTGACCGCTTGAAACAGTGAGATCGCCACGCCAACAACCAGAGCAACCACTAGCATTGGAAGCGACAGCCAAAGGATCATTTCCAATGCTTGGGTACCAATGTTAATAACTGTATCGGGGTTCATAATCATTGAAATAGCAAAGGCCGGGCCAGTTTGTTTTTTAAAGATACTCTGAAAAGTCAGAGTATCCGTACAGGCTATGGATGGCCTGCCAGAAGCAAACACGCCAAATGTTTAATTTTGTAAATAAAGGTAAAACCGCGCTTTTGCCTTTGCATGTTGAAAAACTACATGGACGTAGTTTTTCAGGTCATCCTTAATTATATGAGCAAGTAACCTTACGCTCTCCCCTTACACCTCATGCTGATCGCAAACTTTATCAAGAGAGAAAAATTCATGTTTTTAAAAACAACGGGCTATTAAGATGTGCCAGCGCATTTTACACGCTTATCGAACAGGCTATTGTGCAAATCAAACTTTCATCGGGAGGAAAGTCGTATCAAAACACCTCAGTCTAAAACCTTACAAACTTCGTAAGAAAATTTCTCAGGAGAATAGGGCTTCTGAATCAGACCACTTAACAAACCTGACTGAACACTTTGTGTTGTATAATCCATATCATAGCCTGATGAAAGAATCAGTTTCACACGCTCATCCAAAGCATGTAATTCTTTGCACAACTGATCACCACTCATACCTGGCATCCCTGCATCGGTGATCACCACATCAATTTTTCGCTGCTCTTTTTGGAAAATTTCAAGTGCTTCTTCACCGGAGGCAGCGGTGATCACATCGTGTCCTAGATCAGCCAGAAGCGTCTTTGCATATTCCAGAATATCTGCTTCGTCATCGACAATCATAATCAATGACTTTGCATAACCACCAGCCAAAGAAAAATCGCTCACCAAAGGTTCTGCGGGTTGATCCACAATAGGGAATACCACTCTGACCATTGTGCCCTGCCCCTGCTCAGAGTAGATATCAATCGCACCACGATGCGCTTTCACGATACCCATCATGGCACTCATTCCCAGGCCACGCCCGGTAAATTTTGTAGTGAAAAAAGGCTCAAACACATGATCCAGAGTTTCCTGATCCATGCCGCTGCCATAATCCTTCACTTCAACATAAATATATTCACCCTCTTTAAGCTCTTCTCCCAACAGTGATGAAGCCAGCCACGATTGGCCTACATACATGGTTCCAACATCAATTTCGACTTTTCCTGCGCCATCAAGGTATGATTCTCCTGCATTTGTAATCAGGTTCATGATCACCTGCTGCAATTGACCCGAATCAGCTTCAATCGAGGGAAGTTGTTTGCCAAGGTGATATTGAATTGTAATATTTTCAGCCACCGCCACCTCAAGAAGGCTCGCAACTTCATGGACCAGTTCCGAAAGGTTAATCGGGCGCATCTCAAGATTTCCCTGCCCCGAATAGGACAACATTTGACGGCACAGGTCAGCAGCTCTTTCACTGGCTTTGGAAATCCGGCTGAGATAAGGAGAGTCCCCTCTTTTACCGCCTGTCATTTTAATTTCAGCAAGTTTTGCATTGCCCATAATAGAAGTAAGAATATTGTTAAAGTCATGCGCGATGCCGCCAGCCATCACCCCCAATGATTCCAGTCTCTGCGTATGTTCAAGCTTGCTGCGCAGCAACTTCTCTTCGGTCATATCCGTCATAAAGGTTACATAATTAACCAGGTCACCTTTCTCGCCAAAAACAGGGGCGATACTTCGTAATGTCGGTTTTTCACTGCGATCCTTGCACAACAGAACCAGTTCACCCTTCCAGACCTCCCCTTCTCCAATGGTTTTAACCAGTTCATCATAAAACAGTGCATCATGTTGTGTGCTACGAAGAATAATTGCAGGTTTACCTTGAATTTCTTCTTCCAGATAACCTGTCATTTTTTCAAAAGCAGGGTTCACATGCTCAATGCCACCCTGAGCATCCGTAATCATCAACGCCTCGGCTGCATAATAGAAAGCAGCCGTCAGTTTTTTCTGTGCCTCTTCGGTCTCTTTTCTCGCAGTAATATCGGTACGAATCGATACATATTTATATGATTTTCCTTTGGCATTCAGGAAAGGAACAATCGATGAATTCACCCAGTAAAATTCGCCACTCTTCGCTCTGTTTTCAAGCTCTCCATGCCAGGTCTGGCCCGAAGAAATCGCATCCCACATCTCCCGGTAAAGTTCGTCAAAATGGCCCTCAGGCTTTAACAATCTGTAATTCTTTCCAAGCAGTTCTTCTTTAGAATAGCCGCTGATTTCACATAATTTCTGATTGGCATAGGTAATATTTCCCTGTGCATCCATCACATCCACAATGGCATGTTCATCCAGTGCAAATTTCTGGTACTGAAGCTCCGCATTGGCCTCTTTAAGCTCTGTAGCAATGCGCTGAAGACGAAACATAATAATGCCAACATACAAAAGCAGCAGGGCTGAAAAGAAGACCAGCGCAACCTGATAAAATTCGCTCGTCGTCATCAACGTGTCCTGATGACGTTTATAAGCTAAAAACAACGCTTCAGCATTTTCCTCAGTCCCACAATAAATGAATTCCTGCATCTCCACACGTGTCCGCCGCTCGCTATCAACCATCACCTGTAAATGTTTGGCCAGATTCGGAGACACCGCTTCCAGCCTTCCCACATAACTTCCCAAATGGCTGAGTGTGGCTTTCTCAGGCAAAGCCATGGATCGCAATAAATCGTTATAAACATGGGTTAAATAAAGACGCAACTCAGGTTGATCTGTCGCTGCCTGGTCAATCAGCGCAGGGAAATAACGCAGTGAGTTTCGAAACAGGGCATTATTCCGTTTAAAATGCTCAAGCGCGTCTTTTTGCACTCGAACCGAGCTTTCCAAAGCTTTTTGAAAATCTGCAAGACCGGGCATAAACTCGATGTATGGCTGAAGCTTTTGCAGCAGTTCATCCAATACAACAGAACCCTTGGTAATCGTATCGTAATGATGCAACCGGCCCGCATGGAGTTGCATCACATCCAACTCCAATGATAAATCTACCGCCTTAATTTCCTGAATCAGTGCATTGACCTCATAAAGCTCATCATGATCGCCCTGACGTGACTGCACATATAAGATGGTAAGAATACAAGACAGAATGATAAGAACCCATGCTTCTTTCAAACCAAGCAGCTTCATTTTTTAGGCTCCAGCGATTCGCCTTTGTATGTGCCGACCAGCGTATGTAAAAATTTAATAATCTGTTTGACATCATCATCGCGTATTTCCCGGCCCAACTGATATTCAACCATCACTTCGATGGCACTTTCGAGCGTTTCAATACTGCCATCATGAAAATATGGCGATGTCAGCGTCACCATGCGCAATGAAGGCACCTTAAACAGATACCTGTCTGCTTCAAGGCCAGTGACGTTGTATCTGCCATAATCCACGCTGTTTACAACGGCACGACCCTGATAATAATCCCTCATGATACCAAACGTTTGGAACATATTACCGCCCACATTGCTACCCTGGTGGCAAGCTACACAGCCATACTCCTTAAAAAGGGTATAACCGGTTTTTTCATCTTCGCTGATCGCAGCGTCATCACCGCGCAGATAACGATCAAAACGGCTATTCGGTGTCATCAAAGACCGTTCAAATTCAACAATCGCATTTTTGATGTTTTCAGGTGCCATCCCATCCTGATAAATCGCATTAAAATCAAGTTGATAGCGTTTATCTTTTGAAAGCTTTCTTATGATCTTCGGCCAGTTGGCATTCAACGCCTGATCTGAATGAACACTCATCTCAACCTGTGTTTCCAGTGTATCTGCCCGGCCATCCCAGAATTGAGTAAAGTTCAAGGCGCTATTAAAAACGGTTGGCGCATTCAGAAAACCTTCATACCCCTGCACACCAATAGAATGCCTCCTTCCATCCGCACCGCCCCGATTCAAAGCATGGCATCCGGCACAACTCACAGAATTATCAGCAGACAAACGTTTATCATGGAAAAGGCGTTCGCCTAACACCACTTTACGGGCATCCACCTGTATGTCATCGGGAATAGGCTGGACAGGTTCGGCAGACCGATCCATCGCCACGGCAAATGATACAACTGGCATAGCCAAAAGCACCCATATAACACATGGAATAAGCATCCCTTTCATGCCCTGTCTGTCATACCCTATCAACCCCTTCAATATCAACGTTACAATATTATAATTTAAAACTTTGCAGTAATGATGCCGTAAGCAAATGCCAACCATCAACCAGTACAAACAGAATGATTTTCAAAGGTAAGGAAATCATCACAGGCGGCAACATCATCATTCCCATACTCATAAGTACACTGGCTACCACCAGATCAAGCACAACAAAAGGGATATAGATCAGAAATCCGATTTCAAACGCGGTTCTAAGCTCACTGATGACAAACGCAGGGATAAGTACATGCATGGGTGTTTCATCTGCACGCTCCGGTCTCTCCATACGGGCAGCGCCTATAAAAAGCAAAAGATCATCTTCCCGGGTTTGCTTGAGCATAAAACTCCGCAACGGTGCGATTGCTTTTTCCAAAGCCACCGCCTGATTGATATCTTCATTGAGATAAGGGGTGAGTGCTTCAGCATCAATTTTTTGCCAAACCGGCATCATAATAAAAGCTGTCATAAACAGTGCTAAACCCACAAGAATTTGTGTGGGTGGGCTCTGTTGTGTGCCCAATGCCTGCCGTAAAAAAGCAAACACCACTACAATTCGCGTAAACGAAGTCATCATCATCAAAATAGACGGTGCCAAGGTCAGCACCGTTAAAAATGCGATGATTTTCAGGCCTGTAAACCAATCGTTTGGATCGTCAGAATCCCCAAGGCTGAACGAAACAGTTGGAATATCTGCTCCCATCGCTGCCTCTGAAAAAATCAACAGCAGTGACAACAGAAATAAACTTTTTAACACATTAGACATCCAGGTCATCGATTACCCTCATCATCATAAGAAATCGAATCGAGATCGGAATCAGAACCAAGATTCGCATTCAGATTCGACTCGGCGAGAAGCGAGTCAGAAACGGTTGATATGCCTGTCGGTGAAATCCCCAACAGATAACGCTTTTTTCCGTATTCAACCTCCACAAGGCTATGACGCGTATCGATCGCCAACCGCTGTACAACCCGCATCGCCAGCTCTCCTTGAGGCAACTGACGGAATTGAAGTTTCCGCAACCCCCAAACCAAACCAGCAAACAACGCCAAAACCAGAGCCAGACCAGCCACAGACTGCAACATCAACATAAATAAATTTTCCTGCACCATGAACTCCGATCATGAACCCAGACTACGAATTCTTTCGCCGGGAGGCACAACCTCCACCACACGAACACCCAGCTTCCCATCTGCCGAAACCACTTCACCACGGGCAAAAACGCGCCCATTGGCAAGAATTTCCACCTCGGCATTGGCCTCTTTTTTAAGATCAACCACCATACCCCGGTGCAGCCTTGCAACCGCATGCAAAGGAAGTTCAACACGGCCCAGTTCAACACTGACCTCAAGTGGGACATGCATAATCGCCTCTAAATTTGGCTTTTGCCCGCCCGCTGTTTCAAGGCCAGCAGTATCTTTTGCAGCATCACTCATGATGCACCTCCATGGTTAATTTCATTCATGACCTCAAAAGCAAGCACGCCATCCTGACTGCCCACCACGACGTCAAACATTGGCATCGAATCTGCCCATAAAACCGAAGGTTCCTGCTCAGACTTACTTAATGGCAACAGATCGCCCGGTGAAAGTTTTAAAAAATGAGCGATATCCATACTGCATTCTGCAAATACAATGCGCAGCGATAACGGAACCGATCCCATAGCCAGCCCCAATTCAGCCTCCCACTCCTCATCCACGGCCACATCATCATCACTGACAGTTGAACGCAATTTTTCAAGTACAGGCTCCAGAAAGGGGCGTGGGTAATGCAAAGAAAAGATACCGTTTACACTTTCATCTGCGCCTTCACCCAACCGGATTTCGAAGTCCATACTGAAACAACCATCGCCAGAGCTTGCGACCGAAAGAAACTGTGGATCGGTATCCAGTTTGAAAAGCTCAAAATCCATCATATGTACCGGCTTCCAGGCATCTTCAAGCAGTTTTTCAAGACCCGAGGCAATACGCTCTGACAAACGCTGCTCAACAGGTGATAATGACTCAGATACTTCATACGATTCGCCGGTACCGCCCAACATGGCATCGACATAGGCAACAATCAGTGATGTTTCAAACGTCGCCATCATTCGCCCATGACCTTCAACGGTATAAGCAAAATAAACCCGATGGGTTTCATCACTAATAATATCCAGATATTTCTTCTGAAAGACATTTTTAGTGATGATACTGGTCTCCCGTTGAAACACGTCTGCCCACTGCTCATTGAGTGCTTCTACCAATCGCTCCTGCACGTTGACAAAAAGCGGGTATTTGCTCGGACTACCATTATCGCCACCGCTGAAATCATAAGCATCCACTGATTCCGGCTGCACAAGTTCCGGTAACGATGCAAACATGGCCTCGGCCTGCTCATCAGGCGCCATGCTTGCCATCAATGCATCAATCTCTTCAGGCTCAAGAACCGGCTTATTTTCATCAGCCATCGTCTGTTTGCCTGCATCCTGCTCGTCTGAATTTTCAGAACTCATTGGGATACAAAGTCCGTAAAGTAGAGGTTTTTAATCGGTTTTCCGCCACCAATCAGTCTGTTCAATCGATAAGTGAGATCTTCTTTAAGCGCATATTTACCCTGTGGCGTGCGAATCTCATTAAACGTCTTACTGGAAAGCTCCGTAATCAGAAGGTCCATCACCTTCACCATATTCGTTTCAATTTTATGCTGCGACTCTTCGTTTCGTACCTCAAGTTTAATCTTTGCACGCAAAAACCGACTCTCCTCAACATCTGCAAGGTTGACCGTGATATCTTCAATCTCCATGAAAACCGGCGGCGAATCAGGGTTTTCCGCATCACCTTCAGGAATCTTTGTCTCTTCAGTCTGAACCTTCTTAGAATCGCCCGGTTGAGCAGTCTGATCCCTCTGCGTCATTTCCCAGGCAATGAAACCGCCGAGCCCCAGTACCAACAACAGCAATACCAGATTAATGATCTGCAACAGGCTGCCTGAAGACTTCGTAACTTCCTTTTTCTCTTCTTCATCAGCCATTATATTTCTCCTGCCCTTGATAGGGCCCTGTTTGATCTCTATTTATATACAACAATCTCAACACGCCTGTTTCTTTCACGTCCAAAGGGTGTCGCATCAGTCGATACAGGCCTTGATGGACCATACCCGACGAGAGAGAGACGCCTCGGACTTACACCTTCGTTCTCAAGGATATGCAAGACTGATGCCGCTCTGGCTAAAGTAAGGCTCCATGGGTCAGGATAGTCGCTATCGTCAGACATTTGACGATTATCTGAATGCCCGTTAATTGAAATTCTCCCCGGTACAGTTGCCAGCATTTTTGCCAAACGTTGTAACGCCTGTACATGGCCCGGTTTCAACTGAGCAGAACCTTCATCAAACAGTATCGCATCACTGATTCTTAAATAGAGACGGTCCTTGATGATAACCGTTTTCACCTTGTGACTTAAGGTGCTGTTTTTTAAAACCACATGACTGTTTTGACGCATCGCAAGCATCAATTCACGTGGTGAAATCATGCGCCGCATTTCCATCGGTGGAATGATGTTAAGTTCCGTTCTTTTTCCGGCATTCAACACCGATACCGCTTTCTGAAAGTAGGTGGATATATCGGTCAAACCGGTTTTATCAAGCGTAGACATCGAAACAAGCAGAATAAAAAAGGTCAGCATCAGGCTCACCAAATCTGCAAAGGTGGTCATCCACGCTTCCGGGTTTGCGTTGTATACAATTGGGTATTTCTTTTTACGTTTAGCCATCAGAACCCCTTCACAGGAGGGGCCACAGCAGGACGCTGGGCCGGTTTTAATGAGCTGCCGCCTTTATGACTTTCAGGATTTGCCGTAACAGGGCGGAATTTTAAAATAATCTCAACCCTGCGGCTCATATCCATATGATCAGGGATAGGGTGCATCCCGCCCATCCCTGCTGCAATCATGATTCCGTTTGGGATCCCCCGCTCAGAAAACGCATGAAAAACAGACATAGCGCGTGCGGCAGAAAGTTCCCAGTTTGACTGATAAACAGATCCCCGGGTTGGCGAAGCATCGGTATGCCCTTCGATACGCATTTCAATCACTTCAGGGCGACGAAAAACATCCGCCATACTATCCAGTAGAGGTCTCATTTCGGGTGTTATCTCTACTTGGCCGGGCGCAAAAACAACCGCCTCAGAAAACCGAACCCGCACCTTATTTTCATCCAGCGGCAGCACATTGACAGCATCTTCAGCACCTAACAATTTGGCAATTTCCGTCAATGCTTTGGCGGTTCGTTTTGGCGCGGTTGAACCCTCTACAAGGTCGCGCGCTGGCATGGCAGGTCCGTGCCCTTTTGACAGATTGGCGCCTTTTGGAAGCGGACTGAAAGTACCCGCCAACGAGCCAAGAGCGGCCAAACGTTTCTCTTCCACAATCACAGCAAGCGATGTTAATAGGATAAAAAAGGCCAGCATCTGCATCATCAGCTCAAGAAACAGCGCTGCGCCAATATCCTTGGGTGGATCAATCGGATCCGGTTTTTTATCTCGCTTTGCAGCCATAATATTGAATCGTTAACGAATCAATCGAATCCTGACACACGCTCTTTCGGTGGCAGATAGCCAAGAAGCTTCTGCTCCATGATGCGCGGGTTTTCGCCTGCAACAAGTGATTGAACCCCTGTCAGGATAATTTCATGAACAAGAATCTCTTCCTGACTCCGGGCTTTTAATTTTCCAGCCATCGGAAGGAAAATAATATTTGCCATCAACGCACCATAAAATGTGGTTAACAACGCAATCGACATCGATGGGCCAATGGATGATGGGTCTGACATATTCTGAAGCATCAACACCAAACCAACCAATGTTCCGATCATTCCCATCGATGGTGCAAAGGTTCCAAGTGCTGTCAGCATATCCGAACCTTTGGTATGGCGACTGCTGACCTTCTCCATCTCCATATAAAGAATATCCTCAATATCGTTGGGTTCCTGACCATCAATGGCCATCTGAAGCCCTTTGGCCATAAATTCATTGTTGATCTCACCCACTTTACTTTCAAGCGCCAGAATGCCGTCTTTACGCACCACTTGAGCCAAGTCAACCAGCTGAGCAATCACATCTTTGCCTGTATCGACTTTATACATGAATGTTTTCAAAATAATGCCAATCAATCCAATCACATTACCCAGCGGATAAGCGATAAGAATCACACCAAAGGTGCCACCCACGACAATCATAATGGACGGAGGATCAATGAAACTCGGCAGACCGCTGCCAATAGCGAACATCACCAGACCAAACGCAGTCACAATGCCAATAAGTGTTGCTATATCCACGGATCCCTCCTGGGCAGAAGTATATATTTTTAATCTCTCAAACATGTTTAGCAAGAAGCGTGCTAAGCTTCTTTTGCGCTAAAAATTTTCTTCCCTATAGACATACATCAAAGAAAAGGCGCAGAAGATAATTTCTCTGCACCTTGCTTGTTTTATAAAAATTGTGGCCGACAGTTTCTTGAACGCTGCCGACCACAATGGATGATTCATTTAAAATGATTTAAGGATGGCCTGCCAAAATCATGCACGCGAAGTGTTTGATTTTGTGAGCAAAGGAAAAACCGCGTTTTTGCCTTTGCGTGCTGAAAAACTACGTTCATGTAGTTTTTCAGAATATCCCTAAATGAATTCAAGCTACTTACCGCTTGATCTGCATCAGTGAAGAGAGCATTTGATCGGTGGTCATAATGGTTTTTGAGTTCGCCTCATAACCACGCTGTACCACGATCAGCTTCACAAATTCTCCAGCAAGATCCACATTGGACTGCTCAAGACCAAAGGGCGTAATCGAACCCATACCACCATTACCGGGTTTCTCAAGAACCGGTGTACCGGATGCAATGGTCTCCTGTTTCAGGTTATTACCCACACTGGTCAGCACCGAGTCATTCGGGAAGTTGGCCAAAGCCACCTGATAAAGCGAACGACGCTGTCCATTGGTGAACACACCAAAAATTCGACCTGTTGAGTCCGTTTCCAAACGATCCAGGAATCCTGAAGTGAAACCATCACGGGTCATGCCACGCGTTGCAAAAGAACCCGCCAGTTGAACTGTACCGTTCAAACCTGTTCCCGTGACGCCCTGTTGGTCGGCAGTGGTTGCCTGCCCAAAGTCAAAACCGATGGTGCTCGCCGCAGCACTGCCCCATGGGAAAGTAACGCCCGCGCCAACTTCAGTCACCAGCTCACCATTGGTACCAAAGACCAGCTGATTGGCTGTCGGGCTTGTCAATACATTACCTGTTGTAACGTTGATACCCGCACTGACAGGTGCTACACCGGATACTGTCACCGAGCCACCCAGTGCTGAACCCACCGTTGTACCTATCGGAATAAGCACGGTATTGATTGTAATCGCTGTATCGAAGGTGGTATCGGCAGATATCTGCGACCCAAGAGGGATCGTAGCGGGCAAAGCTGCATTGGTGGTGTTAAAGTTCGTTGTCGCAGAACCAATGATGATCTGTTCACCTGCTGTACCGCCCACTTCTGCGCCGTCAACACCGGTATGCCATGTCCAGTCATTGGCTGCCGTTTTAACAAAGTATAAGGACACCGCATGCGTTTGGCCCAATGAGTCAAATACATTCACCTCTGATTTATAGTGATAGGTGCCCGCATTGGCAGGATCAAACGCTGTCCCTGCCGCAAATGGAATGGCATTGGAATCGAGCGTCACACCCGGCTGTATCGCTGTGGTTGCCTGTGCCTGTGCAGCCAGATTACCGAAAGTAATGTCTGCCACGTTACCTGTAGCCTGTCCTGCCGTATTCGTGGCCCAGCCTTGCACCACAAAACCCTGACCGTCGATCAGGTTCGAGTCCTTATCAAGGAAAAACGCGCCGGCACGTGTATAAAAAGTCTCGTTACTTGCCGGATTCCTCAATGCAAACATACCACGCCCGTTAATCGCCATATCGGTTGGATTGGTCGTGTTTTCAATTGAACCCTGCGAATTATTTTTGGTAATCTGTCCAATTCGAACACCGTTACCTACCTGGTTGGCAATGTTCGAACGTGTTACGCCCACGGTTTGTGATAACACATCCGAAAACACAACGCTCTGACTCTTAAAACCGAGTGAATTCACATTGGCGATGTTGTCACCGATCACACGAACCGCTTCACCAAATGCTGAAAGGCCACTGGAACCTGTGAATAATGCATTATAAATACCCATCGTTATTCTCCTTTTTTATCTTCTTACCTTTGTACACGGCTATAAAAGGCCGTCAAAATCATGCGTGGTTAACGATTGCTTTTATAAGCAAAAGCAAAGGAAAAACCACGCTTTTGTCCTTGCATGCTGAATAAGTACATGGATGTGCCCATTCAACTACAATCAATCAAAGCCGGATCTCAGAGACGTCCGCAACATTGGCGAGCAAACCACCCACCATCAGTTGCACGCCCGATGAAGTCATGCGTACGGCATCCACGATGCCTGTGCGCTGAACATTTACAGGCACACTCAGGCCATCAGCATCTGCAGCGATCACATCAATGGAGTAATTGCCAGATGCCGCCACAGCACCTGAATCCGTCTTACCATCCCAGCTCAGTTGATGTGTGCCAGCTGCCAATGCACCCAACGCATAGGTTCGTACAGGCGCTCCGCTTGCATCAGCAATCACGACATAGTTCTGTTTTGTATTTCCTGCTACATCGATTGCAAAGTTCTCAGCGGTACCGCTAAAATTAATAATACTCTGATTCACGGTTACCGTTTTACCCAGATAGCTGGCCGCAGAATCGCTCGAACCGCTGCTCTGGGCCCCTACAAGCTCTTGAAGCAGAGCATTCGTATTGGTCTGCTGTTCCACCATGTTAAATTGCGCCAGCTGAGTCGACATCTGGGTCGCATCACTTGGATTCAGTGGATCCTGATTCTGCATCTGTGCAATCAGGAGCTTTAGAAAAACCTGCTTATCGCCAATATCCTGCTGCGTGCTTCTTGCCTGATTTCCGCCGACAGGCCCGTATGTAGGGGTTGTGATTTCTAAGGGCATCTTGATCTCCTATGCCAGAATATTTATCCGGCCATCACTGGCGGTATTAATACCAAGCCGTATGGACGACCCGTCCTGTTCTTCACCGGATGTGCCATTAAAATTAGAAAATTCATGAAACGCGGAATGCCTGTTGCCAGATGATCCATCCTGCTGACCTTGCGAATTCATGCCCATGGAAAATTGACCCAGTTCGAGCCCCTGTTGTGCCAGAGCCAAACGCAACTGAGGTAGCTGCTGTTCAAGCACCTGGCGAGAAGCCGCCTGATCCACTGCGATATGAACCTGAAGCTGCTTGGCAGCATCGCTCTGTAACGTGATTTGGACTTTTCCAAGATGTGCAGGTTCAAGCTGCAACTCCAGCTTCATGGACCCATCTTTGGCTGAGCGGGCAATCTCAAGCATCGCCTCAGCAGGTTTGTATACCTGACCGGATTTTTGACTCATCTGCATAGAAAAGTCATTTCCACGGACAGATTTGGAATCAGTCTTTGCCATATCTCCCAACAAAGTCTCTTGCTGCTGTGATGAGCTACTGTCCTGCTGAGAACTTCCCAATGATTGATCACCAACCTGTGACCCCATACGTTCTGCACTTACAACCTGAGCAAATTGCGCCTGCTGTGCCTGCGCAGCACTCCGAACTTTATTGCTTTGAATCAATGGGTTGACTGGTGCATCTGCCTGTTCAGCCTGTTTGCCAACATGCTCCATTGCAGCCTTCAACTGAGCTTCTGTCAGTTGCGTTGGTGCACGTTGGGTGAGGTTTTGAACACGTTGTTCACTAACTCTTAAACCATCTTCCAAATCACCCTCAACAGGTATGCCCGACTGAGCTATATTTGCCTGATTGGAAATCTTCACCTCTTTTGCGGTGCCTGTTTCAAATTTTAATTGGTTTTTTCCCGATACATCTTCGGATTTAGCAACCAACACAGGTTTTTCCACAGATTCTGAAGTCCGCTTCTGAAGTTCATGTCCAAACACTCCGCCTGTGAGAGGAGCGCCTTTAATGTCACTTCCCTTTTCAGGAGTGGCAATGCTTGTCGCTGTGTTAGCTATACCTGCGTTTGTTGCAGATGCACTGCTTGTAGTTGATTTTGTTTTTGTCCCGTTGCCAATAACTGCATGGTTTATAACTAAGTTATTTGAGTTGAGTTCACCTGCTTTGGATAGAAGACCTGCATGTTTCTCAAGCTGGCCCCTCATGGATGCATCTGCGGATAGCTTCTCTTCTATTGAAGAGGCATCTTTGGAAACATTCAACAGATTCTGCTGCATTCCCTGCTGCTGATTTGCAAATAAATTGTTTTTACCCTGTTTACCTTCTCCATGAGAAAGTAATGCCTCAGGCGCCGTATTTTTCGTAAGCAGACTTACCTGTTCTGTCTGAACCATTCCCAGACCGATGACCGCATTCATCTGATCTTCGTCTAACATCTGCTTCTCTTTGGATACGGACAGATTATTTTCACCATTGAATGAAGCAAACAATGCTTCTTTCATCGTTTCAGCAGAGGCTACATCTTTACCCTGAAGTTTAACCTGAAGCGGAATCCCCGACTGCATGCCAGGAACAAAACCTTTGTCTTTTTGATGCAGCGCAAAACCTTCCATGCCATTTTTGCTTAAAATGCCTTTATTTTGTGTCGTCATCGCCTGTCCGGAAAGCAGAGAGCCATTCTCTCCATTCTGTGTCTGCTTTTGAAAGGCAGCTAGAAACTTGGCAAAAAGACCACCTTTCATCGCCTTACCCTTCAGGCCTTTAAGACCTGCGATGCTCGTGTTTGGGTTTGAAGTCTGTTCTATCATACTCAACAAGAGAGCATGGATCAGGCCAGAGTATTATCTCTTATTTTTCAATGATTTATGGTAATAAAGGAAAAAAGTAACAGGAAAATATTTCCCCTTAGGAAGAAATATCTTCCGCAATAACAATCAGCTCGGCAATATCTGCCCGATGATCTGTCCATGAACGTCTGGAGACAGGATTCCCAAACGCATTGATAATCAGCCCATGCTGACGCAGACAGGTAAAATCCTCCTGACGAGGAAAAACATGACGAATGATATCCTGTAAAGGATCAGACCACGTAAATGCTTCATTCAGGCGATAACCAATCCAGATATAACCCTGATCAAGAAGTCCCCTGTAGAGCTGACACGGATCATTCGGCAGCTCACCATCAAACTCCAGTGTTACCAGGTCCATTGTATCATCCTCACCAACATCTCCCATCAGGTCGTCAATGACATGTCTGACTGTCCGCTGCATTTCATAAACTTCCGGTGTCTCTGATGTATACATGTGATAACTGGTGTGTGCGACATAGGTTCCATAAAACTCATTGGGCACAATAATGTGCACTTCAGCAGGCATCTCAAAACGATCAAGTTCTTCCTGCAACAATCGTGCCTCACGTCTGTCGTCAAGGATCGGGAAAATCTCAGGTGACTCACCCGATTCTCTGATAATGGTCATCAGATGCGAAAGTATTGTGGTGATCACTGCATATGAGCCGGTCTGCATATGCAATGGACTTGAAAGAATAATTCTATCCATACCATTGGCGTATCTTCGTAATCGATTCATATCCGAGAAATCCCAGGGTTTGATTTCAATGGATACTCTTCCAGCAAGTTCTTCAGTGCCAACACGACGATTCAAATAATCAAGCTGACTGACACATTCCTCATCCGTCAAATCATCAATCATACGGATATCAAGGGTTTCGTATTCATCAAGAAGCCGTGCCAGTAATAAAGGCAAACTTCCAACCCACCCCATGATCAAAAGATTCAACGCTTTTGGGTGTTCATGTCTGTGAAGGTTATCCGGTGCTATGCCATCAACATTCATTTGTGCCAGCTCAGGAAAATGACGAACCATATAATGCATCTCATCACAGAGTGCATTCTGATCCAGCGCAATGCCTATGATGGCAACGATTTTAAGCGGATAAGTAAAACTCTTAAGTGTGTAAAGCGGATGCGCTGCCCCCTTCTCATCAACCACAGAAAGAACGGTTACGCCACGGCTGATAAGCAGGGTTGATATATCAAGCAAAGGAGCTTGAAACTTCCCGTCCGGCGTGGATATCATCACCGCTGCATCGATCCATTGCAGTTCACAACACCACTCGGCGATTTGAAGTGCCGATTCCTCCGTCCTCTCTGGAACCATCAGGCGGCTCATCACCTGATCGAAATCACTATAGAGCATAATATTTTTGAACATATTGGCTCTGAAATCAGCCTGAGAAAGCACCACCGTTGGTTTATTATAAAAGTCAGAGCTATCCCAACCCACCTGTAACATATGGTGATGTGAATCAAGCATGGGTCTTGCCATGCCCGGCGTGGTGTAGTTCAAATAAATATTTGGATTCACTTTACGGATTGCCAACAGTTTGAAAAAATTCTGCGCAAGGCTCTCCGCTTCGTCCAGTCCATCGGGTGTATTCACAAGTGCCTGACGAGCAACCTCAAGGTTGACCCGCTGCAATGATGCAATCTCCTGAAGTGCCCCCCAACGGTATGAAACCCACTTTTCAGAAAGCAGCTCCTGAGGTGCTCGTTTATCCTCACCCAGCAGAACCAGTTTGAGCTTGGTAAAGCTTCGTTCAGCAATCGTGCGAAGTTGAGAAATCACGTAGGGTGAAACACTGTTCCAACCGACCATCACCATATGATTGGTGTAGTTAAGACGTTCGTTTCTCAGTTTCACCATCAATTCAGAGACGATGTTGGCTCCAATACCAATAAAAAAGGCAAGTACAAACAGGCCAATCACAATGGATACAACCGAGACAAGTATAATGACATTGTTTTCCGGATAGAAAACCGCATTTCCCGGGTCCGTCAAGATCCTGAATGTAAACCAGATCCTGGCTAACATTGTATGATCTTCAGGTTCCATCTTACCATTCTGGGTATAATCAAACTCGCCCATCAAAAACTGTGCAGCCACACCGCCGCCAATCGACATCACAGCCAGAATCAATACAATGAGATTAATCTCCTGAAGATACTGACCTTCATGCATCACATCACGTAAATTTTTGATAATCACCAGCCATGGCCGGAGAAGACGAACCAGACGCAACATTCTTAAGGCACCGCCATAAGGAATAATGGCCAGCATTGGAACCATCACAATCGTTGCAATCGCATCGATCCACCAATAGATCCACTCCATCGTCTGATCTTTTTTAGATAAGTGCTCTTTCATACTCTGGAGAATTAAGAAACGTATAACCAACTCAACTGAGAAGAAAATAATCACAACCCATAACATCGTTCCTTCTGAGAAAAATGAGAGCAGTACAACCAGCGAAATGAACATGCCATACGTCGGCGAATACATGGCACTCTGCAAATCGATATACCGAAAAACCCTCAATGTCCGCATCAGATAAAAAGCCCGGAAAAGCCTGACAAGCGTCGCATTTTCCGCCGCAATCTGAAGATCAAACACAGTCACCAGAAGTGATAAAATGCCAATAAAATCCATCACCAGAAAAAGCATATCAAGTTTGCGATTTAGCGAAGTACGATAAGGGTTGGTTTTAATTTTATGCGCCATGATGCCTGCGCGCACAACAATTTCGATCATAAAAACAATAAACAGAACCGAGGCTAAAATTTGATTGTGTGTAAATGATAAAGCGACCAGGCCGATCATCAAAAATGCAAAACGCGGGTGCATAAGCACCCACTCCAAATGATGATAAATCAATGGTTTATCGAGTTTTTTAACGCTCATAAACATCTTCTTCCATAAACACGCTGGATATCACCGTCCAACGTTACTGATCTGTTTTGTTAATGCCTGACTGATGGTGACCGCTTTTTCAGGTGGCAGGAAGGAAAGAATTTTGCCAACCTGTTTCTCATTCATGCGTGAAAACATTTTCACGACTGTTGATAATTTCATCTGAGCAATCACGGGTGCTGCTTTATCAGCTTTCATGCCTTCATAAACAGCGGTAATACGTTTGATCTTTTTAGATTTAATACTCTCTTCCTGCTGTAAAAGATCCTGAATACGGGTCTCAAGGTTTTCCAGTTCAGTAATACGTTTAGCCGCTTTGTTTTCTGCAATTTTGGCTTCTTTCTCACGTTCACTCAAAGATTTTTCCATCTCTGTAAGTTTTTCACGTGTTTTCCGAAGCGACTCAAGCAGTTCACGTTCAGCGGGTGCACTGAATGATTCTTCCGCAATTGCCATCGATGCCGCAGCTTCTGCAGATGGAATCAGCTGATCACCCAAAGCCAATACTGTCGCCGTGCTATCCACTGCAAGGTTACCCATAACTTCTACCGCGCTCGGTGCCTGTTCAGGTTCGTGTTCGACAGAAGATAAATAAAACGCTGATTGCTGAATAAAAGGTAAGCCTATTTTTGCAGCCACAACACATGTTATCAGTATTAATAGCGAGGGTAGAAACAGCCGCCTCATTAGATTTTCAATCCACGGCTGCGTGATCCACTCATATCATCAAGCTGCTGCTGTGTTTTGATATCCTGTAAACGCTGTTCCTTTTTATCGAATTTACGCTGCATTTTTTCATGCACTTTGTTTTTCTGATTGGCTGTGACCCAGGCCTGAATCAGGTGTTGTTCCTGTTCATAGATTGCCTGTAAAGAAACATTGATTTCTTCAATGCGCTCATGTTGCTCCGCCATTGCAGCTTCCATCATCAACAGCATCGAAGCCTGAGTTCCACCCTTCAACACCTGCTCGCGCTGTTGCCTGAGCTGTTTCAAATAGACCGTTACCTCTTCGCATCTGGCCCGGAGTTCCTGACGTCTGGCAGCCATTGCGCTTAATGCCTCTTCCACCTTGCTACGTTCGTGATTGGCCAACTTCGCCAAGATTTCATGCGGCGACAAACTCATCCGACCACTCCCGCTGTCTGTTCAGACTTATCCATGGCTGACATCAGCTGTATTAATTTTTCCTGAGAACGTTCTTTGTTACTCTTCTCATTGGAATCCTGCTGAAGGAAATGTCGAATATTTGGCATGCGGGCAATCACTTGATCCAATTCCGGGTTTGATCCCTGTTCATATGCACCCATATTAATCATATCCTCCATTCGCTCATACAATACCAAGTCCTTACGCAAGGAACGTGCCGCATTGAGAAGCTCAGGTGAAGTCAGTTGGTTTTCCAGACGACTGATACTTTTTAAAAGGTTGATGGCCGGGTAATGCCCCTGCTCTGCAAGGCGACGCTCAAGCACCACATGGCCATCAAGAATCGCCATCGATGCATCCGCAACCGGATCGGCAGAAAGATCATCGCCTTCAACAAGTACGGTATAAAGTGCGCTGATATCACCCTGGCTTTCACCGGGCCCTGCCCGCTCAAGAAGCTCAGCCAACGCGGCAAAACACGAAGGTGTATAACCCTTACTGGTTGGCGGCTCACCCATCATCAATCCAATCTCACGTTGGGCCTGAGCAAAACGGGTCAGGCTATCCATCATCAAAAACACCTGCTTACCACGTTCACGAAATGCTTCAGCAATGGTTGCTGCAAGTAGCGCAGCCCGCACACGCACCACAGGTGGCATATCGGATGTTGCCACAATCACAACACTGTGTTTCAAGGCTTCTGCACCCAACGAGACATCCAGAAACTCTCTGACTTCCCGGCTTCGTTCACCCACCAGCGCAATCACATTAATCTCTGCATCGGAATTTCTGGCTAACATGCCCATGAGCATACTTTTACCCACACCAGCCCCTGCAAACAGACCCATCCGCTGCCCTCGACCCATCGGCAGGCACGAATCCATCACACGAATACCAAGCCGCATCTGAGTGTCAATAACATGACGGGCATAGGGATTCAGTGGTTCGCCATGCAGTGGCAAAGATGTACCCGTCGGTGATATAGGTTTGCCATCAATGGGTTCAGCCAATGCATTGAGCACTCGCCCCAAAAGATATTCATCGACCTGTACTGAAGGTGGCACTGCGCGTGGGCATACTGTATCACCTGGTGCAATGCCCCGTGTGCTTCCCACGGGCATAAGCAGTGTTTGTTCATCTCGAAAACCCACCACCTCAGCTTCAATCACAGTTCCCGAAGAGCACTCAATATCACAAGCGTACCCAATACTTGTCTGTAATCCGGAAGCCTCAATCATCGGCCCCAGAACTTTATGTATACGTCCACGAATTGAGTAAGGATTTCTATGTTTTACTGCCTCAAAGAGGCTTCCTCGTCGTTTTGCATCCCATAATGGATTCCCTGCTTTGGAAATCATGATTGATCCGGTTGCTCAGAGTCCTTTTTCTCCATGTCCGATGCAACGGAACCACTGTGCAATATCACGCGAATATGCTGAATGCTCTCTGCAATAGCGCGGATCGGATCGATCAAGGCATTTTGATGTTTTGATACCAAACGGCACGTTCCCTGAGCAACCGCCGGATCTACATACAACTGCCAGACAGGGCTCTCTTCCTGCTGCAACCGTTCAAAAGCCTGCATATCGTCCGGGTGTACCGCTAATTTCAATTTCGCAGCTTCCGGAAGCTGTTCAGCAGCACGTTTTGCAGCTTTAAAAAGAGCATCTTTCTGCTGCTCCAAAATTTCACCCATCAATTGCTCAACCACCAATTGTGCGATATCTACCACCGCATCAACACAGGTCTGACGCATGTGAGACGATTCGGATTCTGCCTGTCTTAAGCAACTCTCCATCGTCTCAATGATCTGCTCAGCACGTTTTTCCCCCAGTGCCAAACCGGCCTTCTCACCGGCGCTGTAAGCCTTATCATAAGCCTCCCGCTCAACAACTTCTGTTCTCCCCTGAGCTTCCTGCAACATTTTTTCAAGCTGGTTCATGCGTTGCGTCTCCGCACCTGTCGCAGATCCACCTGTAACGTTTCCACCGATGATTTCAGTGGCCGTAACACTGGCTGGAGCCACAACCCTCTCCCCCAAAACAGGGAAGGGTAAATTCACATCTAAAGAGCTTTCAATCTCAATGTTTTCAACCGTAAGTGGTGTAAGGCGAGACATACAATCACACCATATCATCATTCGCTGTGAGGGTGATGGAACCATCATCATCAAGCTTGCGAATAATTTTGAGAATTCCCTGCTGACTCTCTTCAACATCAGCCAGTTTCAATGGACCCATCACCTGCATATCTTCACGCATAATTTCAGCTGCACGTTTTGACATATTGCTAAAAAACCTTTCCGCCAGTTCATCCGGCGCGCCTTTGAGTGACTTCACAAGATCATCGGATGAGACGTGTTTAAGCACCGTCTGAATATCCCTGTCAGCAAGCTCCAATAAATCTTCGAAAACCAGTAAAAGTTTATCAACCTGAGAAAAAAGCTTTTCGTCTTTTTGCTCAAGACTTTCCATCAATGGCCTCGACACCTCTTTATCAAGGCTTTTAAGAATCTCTACTACATTAACCATGCCATCAAAACTGATACCCGATGTTCCCGTAGCTTCAGCCAGCTCTTTTTCCAATGTTTCTTCAATATCGCGTACCAGCTCCTGCGGAACACTTTCAATTTTGGACATGCGCATGACAACCGTCATCTGAACACTTTCATCCAGCAGTGCAATCACCTGACTTGCCACAGATGTATCGATATTTCCCAATATCAGTGCGATCGTCTGTGGGTGTTCCGCTTCGATATAGGATTTAATCACAGAGGGCGTGATGCGTGAAAGTTTTTCCCAAACTGTTAACACTCTGGGTTTATCAAGATCCTCAAGAATTTGCTGAGCCCGTTCCTGTTCCACGGCATAATGAAGCAGACTGATGACGTTATTTCGATCACTGTGATACATTGGGTCATCGGATTCATGAATTTCGAGGTATTCGCTAAGCACCTTATTCAACGTATCCACCTCGATGGTGCCAAGCTCTGACATTCGACGGCTTAATTGGGTTAAAGAAACATCATCCAAACCCTGTACAATGGGTGCCGCAACTTCAGGACCAAGCGCAAACAACAGAATCGCTGTTTTATCATAACCGGATAACTCTTTACGTGCTCGACTCATGAACCCATCCATTGATTTACAACTTTATTGGCACGTTCAGGATTGGTAATCACCGCACTGCGTGTGCGCTCCACCTGTTCCAAACGGGCATAAGCCTCATCCGACAACGTAGGCAAACTGGCAGCCACCCTTTCATGATCATCTGCTGCCCCTGCGGACAAACGCTGTGAAAGAGGCCGCAACAGAAACCAGGCCATCAGGAGAAGTGCAAGTCCGGCAACACCATAACGGGCAACTTCCAGATAAAAGGCTTTATCTTCAACTAGTTCGAGTGCGCCTGTATCAGCAAGGTTGGAAATATCAACCAATGGCATACTACTGATTTCAATGGTATCACCCCGGTCTTCATCATAACCAACCGCACCTTCAACCAACGTTCTCAGTGCTTTTAATTCACTCTTATCACGCGGAATAAATGTTTCATTGCCTGCGTCATCTTTTGTCACTGAACCACCGACAATCACAGCTACGGATAATTTATTGATGCTTCCAAACGGAATAACTTTGCGTTCAGATGTCAGGCTTATTTCATAGTTTTGAGTACTTTCACTGCGCGTTGCCTGTTCACCGGCGGCTTCTCCATTCGCAGATGAACCATTCGGTAGTATCGCCGGATTACCCCCCGGTGTATTTGAAGCGATACCAGGCACGCCCTGTGGCATGGAATCCTTTGCAGTGCGACTCTCTTTAATAACTTTTTCACTACGAATCACCTGCTCATCAGGATTGTAGCGTTGACTGTTTTGCTCAACATATTCACGATTAATATCGGTCGTAATACGAACCACTGCCTGCCCACTACCGACAATCTGTTCCATCATGCTTGTTAAACGTCCCTCAAGCCGACGCTCAAGCGATATCTGATACTCCTGCATGGTTTGGCCTTCACTGGAGGGTTGCTCCTCATCCGTACCGGATAACAGGTTGCCGGAAGAATCCACAAGGGTCACTGAACCTCTTTCAAGGTTAGGAATACTCGCGGAAACAAGACTTTGAATCGCTGCAATCGTCTGTTTTGGAATCCGCCGATTACCACTCAATTGTAACATCACAGATGCTGTTGCCTTTCGATCACGCTCTGCAAAAGCAGACTCTTTTGGCAACACAATATGGACACGTGCTGCTGCGACCTGTGGCAATACCTCAATCGTACGCGCCAACTCACCCTGTAACGCACGTTGTAAATTTACTTTCTGGGTAAAATCACTGATGCCAAACTCATTACTCTTATCAAAAATTTCGAAACCTGAACCGCTTCCAGGCATCATATTCTCACCAGCCAGTTTCAAACGTATGCTATAAACCTGATCTGCCGGAACCAGTACCGTGCCTGAACCTTCAAGCTTATATGGAATATGATCCTTCTGAAGCAGCTCAACGATGGATGCAGAATCCTTTTCATTCATGCCTGAATAAATCGCTCTGTAAGGGGTATCAGCAGACCAGAGCATCAGCCCGATAAAACCAACCAGCATCAAACTGCTGGCAACAAACAAAAGCAGTCTCCGATTCTGAATCAGCACATTCTGTAGAGAGGCAAAACCACCCGGCTGTGCATCGGCTGCATCTGCAAGCGGAGAAGCCGCAGGTGCAAGTGGAGATGGATGCGATGGTTGCTGGGGAATAAGTGCGTCAGCCATGTTGCGCTCCTATACCTGCATCCGCATCACTTCACGATAGGCATCCACCAGTTTGTTTCGAGCTGAAAGAAGCAACTGGAATGAAAGATCTGCCTTCTGAACAGCAATCAATGTTTCCGCCACATTTCCTGTTCCATTGACAGCGAGATTCTCTGCCGCAGCAGCCGCTGATTTTGTATCCTGATTAACCTGCTCGGTATATTTTTGAACCAACGAAGCAAAATTTCCTGATTTCCCGGTCGCCTGCTGTCCCTGAGTCGATTGAATGGAGGGGCCATATCCCTGAATATTCATATTGTTTCCTCCGTCTCTATTTTTAACATATCGTTTAACGCAGCAACTCAAGCGACTTAATAAACATTCGCTTGGATGCCTCCATTGATGTGACATTGGCTTCGAAACTTCGTGCCGCAGAATTCATATCAACCATCTCTTCAACCATGTTGACGTTTGGTAATTGCACAATGCCATCCGCATTTGCATCCGGATGAGAAGGATCGTGCACCTCACGAAAAGGCCGCTGATCCTGAATCACATCAACCACTCTGACCGATTGCCGACCGCCTCCGGCCAAAGAGCTTTTAAACACCTCTGAAAACTTCTGCTCAATCGGCGTTGCCTGAAAAATCACCTGGCGACGACGATATGCCCCGCCTTCTCTTGTCCGGGTAGATTCAGAGTTGGCAATATTTTCTGCCACAATATCCATTCGGGAGCGTTGTGCTGACATGCCTGCCGCACTGATATGCATCGAAGAAAAAAGCTCGTTTGCCATTAGCGTCCTCCCTCTTTAATTACATTGGCGAGCCCACTGATGCGCCCCTTCAGAAGCCGAAGATTCAGATCATGCATCATCTGATTCTCTGCAAGACTGGCCATTTCCTGTTGAATATCGACACTGTTTTTATCCATACGCCGAACCGTACTCACACTCTTTTTCAGGTTTCCACTTGAAACAGAATTCATATGGGATGCGTTTGTTACTGCCAATCCACCTTCAACCTGTTTAGCTGCCAGAAAATCAGCGAAGGTTCGTGTATCCGCCTTAAAATTTGGCGTATCCGCATTCACAATATTTCCCGCATGCACGGTCTGCATTTTTTCGCGTGCACCGGCCGCAGCTTCAAGTCTTAAAAAACCCGATCCAAATAAACCATTTCCCATTCCGGCTCTCCATCGTCAAAAATATGACGTTAAATTATCGTGCCGGTTCCCTCTCGGCTTTGCGCATCATGTTGCTTTCACGCAGGTCTCGTTACTTACTCAGGCAGGAGCAAATGACGTGCCAGATCCATAGTCTTTTAATTTATTGCGCAGTGTTCGAATACTGATCCCCAGAAGGTTCGCTGCTTCCGTGCGATTTCCCTTCACATGTTCAAGCGTTTGCTCAATTAACGCACGCTCCATATCTCTGATGCTCATGCCTGTCTGGATGTTCGAGCCCTGCTGCTGAGAAGATTGAGGCATCTGCACCAGACCAAGATGCTCGGGAAGAATTTTCCCCTCCATACACATCAAAAAGGCCCTGTGCATACAGTTTTCCAATTCCCGAACATTGCCAGGCCAGGCATGAGAAGAGAGCGCACGCAATGCCTTGCTATCCAGTGCAGGTGCCGGCTTACCGTACATCTGACTGAATGATTGAAGAAAATGGTTGGTTAATGGCGTAATATCTGCCTCTCTTTCTCTTAAAGGCGGTAATTGAATGGTCACCACGTTGAGTCGGTAAAAAAGGTCCTGTCTGAAGGTTCCTTCTGCTACAGCCTCGGTAATATTTCTATTGCTTGTCGCAATGATTCGCACATCGACTTTCACCGGCTTGCGACCACCCAATCGGTCAACTTCCCCTTCCTGAAGAACTCTTAACAGTTTGGCCTGAAGATGCAGCGGCATTTCGGTAATTTCATCCAGCAGGAATGTTCCATCATGGGCAATTTCAAATTTGCCCGGGCGCGCCTGAGAAGCACCGGTAAAGGCTCCTTTTTCATAACCAAACAACTCTGCCTCTAAGACCCCCTCAGGGATGGCTGCACAGTTAATTGCAACAAATGCATTGTTTTTACGATTTGAACACTGGTGAATATATCTGGAAATGCGCTCTTTACCCGTGCCTGATTCACCAATGACAAGTACCGATGCCTGACTTGGTGCAATCAACGCCACTTGATCCAGTAGGCGACGCGTCTCAATATCCTGTGTGACAAACACATCGCTGCCTTCACGATGGTTCTCAGCCTGACGCGTAAGCTCTGCCTGATGCCCGGCTTTACGCACATAGATCTGCATGGCCTCATCCGGGCAAGGTAATATCCGATAATCCATCACGCCCATGCGCATCAAATCACCAGCACGATCTGCTTCACCACGATCCGTCATCACAATGATATTAGCCTGCGGCTGCTTTTCAAAAAGTCGCCTGACCAGGCCCGATACAGTCACACTGTCCCAAATGAAAATAATAGCCTCTGCTTCAGGTTCGATCGTGGTCAAAACTTCAGGGTATGATTCCACCCTTGTATCTGGCAGCAATCGGCCCAATTGAACACGAACATCCGCTTCATAATGATCAGGAAAGGCAAGCAAGTAGATAGGTGACTGAGTCATGGGTAGCCCTCCAACAGCTCATCTGCCTGCCGTTCGGCCAAAGCCAGTGCTGCAAGCGAGGCATAAATACCGGCTTCTTTATTCAATTTTAAACGTTCGAGCCGTTCCGTGGCCTGCCGAAGTTTTCCGGTATTAAGCTGGCACATACTGAATTTGTATTCCCATGCAGCCGTTCGTTTGTCTTCAGGAATCAATGTATAAAGTGCTTCAGCTTTACTATAATCCTTGGCTTTAAACATATTATTTGCTTGCTCCAGCACCGCCATATTTTTATCTGCACCGGCAGTTTCACTATATTGACGCCATGCATATGCCGCCACATGCCAACGGGAAAGTTTCTCGGCGATGTGAGCCTGTGCCTTCCAAAAATCACCGCGCTCTTCAAGTGCAATATCCACAGCCGCAACCGAAATAAGGGTTTGTGATGCAGCAGATGCATTGCCATTTTTCAATTGCATGCGGGCAACAAGAAGAAGCATTTCAGGTCGATACAATGTAAATTCATTTTCACTCAACCACGCCATCACACGCTTCACGCCATCTTTGTCACCCCGGTCCAGCCATAAACGAGCCTGTTCCAGCATCACTTTATGACCCCACACGCTATCGGCTGATTGTTGATACAATTGCTTTAAAAGAGCTTCCGACTGCTCATATTCCATAAGCATGCGCAGTGCATGCGCAACACCAAATCGAAGTTGTGCAGCACTCCAGTTTTTTGGCCGCAATTGGGGAAATCTTTCCCAGCTTACCACGACCTGCATCCATTTTTCTTCGCGAATTAATTGATCAATATGGTCCACAAAAGCCTTCATTCCCTCATCCAATGCCTGATCTACAAACTTTGGATAAGGCGAACTGATCACACGAGCATAATCTTCCAACGCAGCTGTTGTTGCCTGCTTTGGAGCCTGATCCGGATCTTCTTTTGAAACCTTCATCCATAAACGGGCCTGATAAAGCAGAGACTCATCTTCCACTTCAGATAACTGATTTTGATTTGCGATGCGTTTTAAGGCGATAATCACTGGTTTTAGTGTGTTGTAATCCTGATGATCTCTATATTGCAGCATCATCTTTCGCATGAATGCTTTTTTTCCCACCACTGTTTCTGCTTCTCCAACAGAAATGATTTCGTACTCTTTTTGGATAGCTCCAAGATTCACGCCTTCCTGTTCACGCTGCATATCAGCACGAAGTAAACGAATATGCGGCACATAAAACCCTTTAACGTACTGTTTTAAGAATTTATCGGCATAGTCAATCGCAAGCTTACTTTTTCCATGTCTGGCCAGCATTTGAATGTATATGGCAAAAAGTCTCTCTTCAGCCTCAATGATTTCCGGGTGGCGTCGATATTCGGTATCTAATCCGGTATATGCTTGTTCAAAGCGAGACTCTTCAAAATCCACAATGGCGATCCAAACATTTCCCAATGCCTGTTCCCGACTCTCTTCTTCAACACGAATGCCATGCTGCAACAGAGCATTACGTGCGAGGTTGTATTTTTTATGTTTGATATGAAGTCGTGCAATAAGTAACCAGGCCTTTGTTGCTTCTTTGGAATCATGAAAACGATCTTTTACAATTCCGGCAGCAATCAGCGAAAGTTCATCATCACCTTTGCGCCAATAGAGCCATGCAACTTCCCATAATAGTTCGGGTCTATCTATCACATCAGGAAACTCTTTGATCAAGGTTTCAATTGCAGCAACCGCTTTCGAAACATCCTGATAATGACTTGCAGTGGCACGGAATATCTCGGCTTCCATGATAAGCTTAAGAAGCGCAAGTCGACTCTCTTCAGTTAATTTGGGTGAAGCCAATAGCTCCCCTGCCCTTCGAACAGCCTGTTCCGGATTACCCTGATTAAGAAATATTTTTACACTCTGGATACGATGATCGGGTTCAGCAGAAGCCAAACCAACAAAAAATCCAAATATGAGAGGGAAAACAAAAATGAAACGAATCATATCTCGCATAATGCAAGAGTGATGCCGAATGTTTATGGTTTAAAAATTCACCTTTTAATTGCCTTGGTGAATCAAAAAATCAAAGCTCTACCGGTGCTTTAAGGCCTTTCTTTTTAATTTTCTCAACGAGTGTTGTTCGGTTCATCGACAAAAATTTGGCGGCGCGATTTTTGTTCCAATCAAAGCGCTCGAGTGCAGACAAAATCAGGTGGCTTTCAAATTCATCCACGATACCTTTGAAGTCCACTTCGTCGTGATCCTCCAGTTCAATCATGAACCCTCGTTGCGCCCGCTCACCACTATCAAGCATTCGGGAAGGTAAATCTTCAATATCAATGATACCGCTACGTTTTAAAGTGGTAACACGCTCCATTAAATTTTGCAGCTCCCGCACATTTCCCGGCCACCCGTAACGTATGACTGCATGTTCGGCTACATCGCTTATCCCTGAGATCGATGATTTCTTTTCATGGTTAAACTTATTAAGAAAATGGTTGACCAATTGCAAAATATCTTCACCGCGTTCACGTAAGGGAGGCAATCGCATCGGGATCACATTCAATCGATAATAGAGATCCTGTCGGAAGTTTCCTTTTTCAATCTCTTCTTCCAAATCACGATGTGTTGCAGCAATAACACGCACATCAACAGAAATACTCTGATGTGAACCAACCGGTTCAAAACACCGCTCCTGTAGAACACGCAATAGTTTAACCTGTAATTTGGCACTCATATCCCCGATTTCATCAAGAAATATGGTTCCTCGATTGGCAACTTCAAAGCGGCCCGGTCGTGATTTCACGGCACCTGTAAACGCACCTTTCACATGCCCAAAAAGCTCAGACTCCAAAAGTTCTTCAGGGATTGCCCCACAGTTAATAGAAACAAACGGCTTATTTGCCCGCGAACCCGATTTATGCAACAGATTGGCGAGCACTTCTTTACCCGTTCCTGACTCCCCGCTAATCAACACCGTACTATCTGAATCACCGAGTAAATGAGCCATTTCACGAATCTTCTGCATGCCACGACTTTGGCCAATAAGCATTTTTTCATTGTCTGAAGTGGCCAGCTGTTTTTTCAACGCATGATGATCCTGTTGCAATTGCCGTTTTTTAAGCAACGCTTCAACTCGCACAAGCAACTCATCATGGTCAAATGGTTTTTTAAGGAAATCATCCGCGCCCAAACGAATCGCTTCCACGGCAGTATCAACTTCTGCATACCCTGTAATCAGAATAATGCCCATATTGGGATCGATTTCTTTAAACTCGTGCAGTAAATCAACACCACTTCCATCAGGCAGTCGAATATCAAGGACTGCGATATCAAACTTTCCATGACTCACAGCTTCACGCGCACGCATCGCATTTGTCGCCGTAGTCACATGATGATTGGCCTGCTCAAGCGATTCCTGAATCGTAAGACGAAGGTCCTCTTCGTCATCTACCAGTAACAAATATGCGGTTTTACTCACTTGCGTACTCCCTTGATACCCGTTTCATCCGGGAATATAGCACAGCCTCTTCAGCAAAGTCAAAATTATGACATCAAATAATATCCTGCAACTATCTGTTTTTTAAAGAGAGCAATAAAACCATGTCAAAATCAAGTCATTAACATACCATCTATTTCAGTGTGATTTAAAAAAAACACCATTTTTTGTTATGCGTGAAGCGTTAAAGATGTTCTGAAAACTACACGCATAAGTTTGGCAGGCTATGGATGGCCTGTGCGGGTATTTTGGCTTTTTCAGAGTATCACTAAAGCTCTATCGTTAGGTTTTTTCTTTCACGGAAAAGTACAATCGTTATTTCATCATGCCTTACAAACCAACATGTTATGATATAACCTGCTTGATTCTCATGCTGACGTATCATCGTCTTATTTAATGATCATCATACGCATCTGTTTCATGCTATAAACCTGATGTGAAAAGAGATACAAAGGGAGGTTAAAACACATGTCACACACATTAAAAGAGCAGCTCCGACAGGCGATGGACATGGATGTCTCTGAAATAGCCAGTTTACCCGCACTCAAACGCCATACCGTGAACCTCTTACGTTTTTTCTGGCGTGTTATGAATCGTTTTATCGAAGATAAATGTATCCAACGGGCCTCAGCCCTTGGTTATGCTTCGCTTCTGGCCATTGTCCCCTTGGTCGCATTGGGATTTTCCATCTTCACCAGTTTTCAAGCCTTTGATGTTGTTGCAGGAAATGTGCGCGGCGCCTTACTTGAATACCTTTTACCCACCAGTCAACTCGCAGTTCAGGACTATCTCGGACAGGTTGCGGACAAAGCAACCGCACTCTCCATTTTTGGTATTTTAGGGCTGCTGTTTACTGCAACAGCATTGCTCAATACTATGGAAGAGGCCTTTAATGATATCTGGCGCATTTCACGCTCCCGCTCATGGTTATCAAAATTCATCACGTTTTGGTCTGTATTAACACTCTCACCTATACTCATTGGTGTCTCTCTCACAATCACCTCCTATTTCACAGCCATACCTATCATCCGCGATGTGACTGAAGGGGCAAACGTGATGGGGCATATTCCTTTCCTTATACCATGGCTGATCTCTTCCACTGCCATGGCAACGCTTTATGTTGTACTTCCGAACACATCGGTCACCTTCCGTTATGCCATCATAGGTGGCTTGATTGCAGGCGCTTTATTTGAACTCACCAAAATGGGTTTTGCTTTTTATGTCACAGAGCTCGCCAATTATGAAAAACTTTACGGTGCACTCGGAACACTGCCTGTATTTCTTATCTGGCTGTATTTAACCTGGGTGGTGGTACTTATCGGTGCCGAAATCGTCTTCTGCCTCCAGCACTCTGAACAGTCCCACAAACAGGGCCATTTCTTTCGCCCTGGTGTCAGGCAGTTTTATGCGCATCTCATTCTGCTGCGAGCTGCACAGGCCATGCAACTTGGTAAAAGCCTGCATCTTAAAGAGCTGATCTTTGAAACCTCGATCCCGGACAATATTTTACAGGAACTGATGGACAAACTTTGTGGACAATCGCTGCTCAAACAAGTTGTCAGCAGCGATCCGAAAGGGGCATGGGTTCTTGGGCTCGATGCAGATATGCTTACCCTGCGTAGCATTCACCAAACACTCACACCTGATCTCATGGAAGTCCCGGAAGAGTGGCAACAATCACCTATAGGACGCACACTGTCGGGCATCTATTTTCGAATGGATCGCGAACAGAATGAACTGCTCGAATCAATGAATATGCGCGATCTAATTGAAAAAGAGCAAAAAGAGATCAAAGATAAAGAGGAAATAATTACACCATGAGCATTGCCACCTTGATGATTGCCGGATCCGAACATGACGCAGATATGCTCTATATTTCCGGACTTTTTGTCCCCGATCCGTTTATTGCCATTGAAATAGACAAACAGTGGCATGGCCTGTTCTCACCACTGGAAGTTGACCGGGCGGGTAAACGATCAAAATTTGACCATGTACATCTGGATACAATCTGGCGAGAAAAAGCCAAACACAATCAATGGGGATCAGGGCTTGCTGCCGCTGCCGCTGCATTTCTGAAAGAACAAGGTATTTCACAGATCCATGTGCCCGGGCACTTCTCGCTGCGTGATGCAGAACAGCTTCGGGGCTGGGGATTTCAGGTTGAAGCCGTGCAGGGTGCACTGTTTGAAAGCCGTATCGTAAAAAATGAAACAGAGATTCAACATCTGGCAAAAGCAGAAAGACTGACAAAAAATGCAATGCGTCAGGCAGAGAAATTTCTTGCTGAATGTGTGATTGGTCATGATGGTATTTTATTGCACGCTGACTGCCCGGGAAAAATAAAATCCAAGCATCTGCGTTCGATCATCGAAACCTATTTGATTCAAAATGGTGCCATGCCTGCTCATACCATCGTGGCCTGTGGCAAAGAAAGTGCCGATCCACACAATATCGGCCAAGGTTTCCTGCGTGCACATCAACCCATCATTGTTGATATTTTTCCGCGTGTTCTTGCCTCAGGTTATTGGGGTGACATGACCCGCACCTATGTAAAAGGAAAGGCTCCCAATGAAATCAAAAAGCTCTACCAAACCGTTAAAGAAGGCCAGGATATTGGTTTAGACATGGTGACTGATGGCATTGCCGGAGCTGATATCCATCGTGCTATTACCACGCACTTTGACAAACAAGGTTTCAAAACCGGAACCATTCGAGGAAAACAGGGCGGTTTTTTTCATGGCACAGGTCATGGTGTCGGCCTTGAAATCCATGAAGCGCCAAGGGTTTCAACAAGCCCTGACATTCTCAAAAGCGGCCATGTCATTACCATTGAGCCTGGTCTTTATTACCCACACCTTGGCGGTGTTCGGATCGAAGATATGGTGGTTGTACACAAAGAGGGACACACCAACCTGACCCAACACAAACGGAAGCTTGAAATTAAATAAATGGTAAAAAGATGTGATAAAAATCACTTTACAGGCAAAGAGGCTATTATAAATTGAAAAAACTGTGTTAGTCTCCGGTGTTGCTGAGTCGTGGGGGCTAATGTGGGCAATGGAAAAATAATATGAGCAACGATTTTTTAGATCTATCGGGCATCCGTGGGGTGGACGAAAAAAAAGGATTCCTATCTGAAGCGGAGTTTCCGATTCTCGAAGGTGTTTCGCCTTTGAGCATGCGTATTCTGAACAATGCCAGTCGACTGATGCATGTTTCAAAAGGTGTGGAGATGCTGCATGAAGGTGATACACCGCACGATCTTTATTTTATAAAAGAAGGTGCCGTCGCCATTGGCCGGCAAGCCGCAACCCAATTCAAAGTCATTGCCCAGCTTAAATCCGGAGAAATCTATGGGGAGTTTGGTGCACTTCGCAAAAAATCCCGTTATGTCTCTGTTTATACAGTCGAACCAAGTATCATTATTCGTGTTGAACTTTCTGCCATTCAACAGGTGCTCGAAGCTGATAGTAGTTTTCACGATCGTCTTGAGTCTCTGCTCAAACAACGCATGCTGGATAGTTTCTTTTTCAGTCACCCGGTCTTTCACCTGCTTCCTGAACCTGAACGTAAAGAGCTTGCCAAAACACTTCCTATACAGTTTCATAATCGAAATGATCGTATTTTCACTCAGGGGAAAAAAGCTCAGGGGGTCTATCTGATTGTTTCCGGCGAAGTAGAAGTCCGCTATACCAATCGTTCCGGTGAAGAGCGGTTGCTTGAAATTCGTCGTGATAATGACCTGCTTGGAGAAGTTGCCAACAAAAATGGCACAGAAGTCGCCTACTCAGCAATTGCATCAAGTGATGTGGACATGTTGATATTAGATCGGAATACCATGAAAATCATGCGTGATCAACACTCAAAAACATTCGAAAACCTTGAGAACTATATCAATAAACGTGCTGAACGAATGGTTCTCCGCTTGCGAGAAAACATGAGTTGAATATGAGTTGCGAGGCTATTTATCAAGCTAAGCCTGCACGTGCTTTCACATATCTTATTTTTGATTACCACGCACTGAGTTGATCCCTCCCATCTGCCACAGCACCCATGCACCTGGCAAAGAAGCAACACCCAATACAATAATCCAAAGTGCTGCCATCGCTGTGGCTGCATCACCACTGGCCCCAAAATAAACCGCAAAACTAACATAACCTGCTTCACGAACACCAAAACCATTTAATGAAACAGGCAATGTTGCCATCAATGCAACCAGCCCCACCATAATCGAAAATGCGGGCCAGCTCATCTCAAGACCCACTGCCATACCAAGAAACACATGCGCCTGCACAACCAATACTTGAAACAAAAACGAAACCGGCAGACTACGCCACCACATCTTTTGAAAAGATCTTTCCATCAGGGGCAATGATTTCAATTTCTCCAATTTTTCAGGCAAGCGACCCATCAAATGTTTATCAATGAGCGGGTAAAACAACATGCCTGCCCATGCAGCGATCACCACGCCCAACCAGCTCATCCACCAGACCAATGACCAATCGAAAAAAAACATCGCAATGGTCAGCAATAAAAGCAAAGCATACATCCCGTTCACACGGTCCAGAATCACACTCGCACCCGCACTCACACCCATACCTTTACGGCCCTCGGTTTTTGCAAGCAATACACCACGAATCACGTCACCACCGATGGTTGAAGGAAGAAAAAGACTGGCAAACATGCCAAGAAAATAGAGTTTTACTTTCCGGCGTTTGGAGACATGAATCCCAAGTCCTTCAGCAATCCATGCCCAGCGCAAACCACACAACATGTATCCCAACGCAAGGCAAGCAAGCGATGCGATCAACCACAATGGGTTAATAGCTCGAATGCGTTCCCAGACATCTGTTAAGTCCACATAGTTCATGACCGCCAGCAGCAGCGCTGTTGTCAGCAGCAATTTCAGGATAAAAAAGAGATGTTGTTTTTTCATACGCGCAGCAAAGTAGCATAGCAGGCGATATCAGCCTACCCATAGATGCCTGCCTGAATTGACAGAGTATTTCGCCACAAGTCCACCGCAAACCCATCACAAACTAGATACAAGGGCTGATTTCATCTTCAATTATGCCTAGAGTTCCCCTCATTCTTTACAAGGCAGGCCATGAAACAGTTATTCAACATTCCTGAAGCACATTATCCCTACGGGTTAATACTCCTCTGGGCTATTTTAACCCTGCCATCATTGGGTATGGCGCCGTTGTTTGATTATGATGAAACCATTTATGCCCAAACTGCCATCGATATGATGCGACTTGGTGAATGGATCGTTCCAACAGCCAACGGCATTCAGTTTTTTGAAAAACCACCGTTCACCTATTACCTGATGGATCTCTCATTTCTCGCCTTTGGAGAAAATGCGTTTGCGGCACGGCTGCCATCCGCACTCTTCACACTATTCACCGCGCTTCTGATTTTTCGCTTTGGTAACAAAATTCACTCCCCCACCTTCGGGCTTTCAGCAGCGCTGATTTTCCTCACCATGTTTGAGGTTGGATTGTTAGGCCATGCAGCAATTCTTGATGCCGTACTCAACTTCTTCATTGCTGCCTGCCTGCTCTACTATTTCCTTTGGCGACAATTCGGAGAAAAGAAACATGCACTGATTGCCGCTGCCATGATGGGAGCCGCAGTAAGCATTAAAGGCCCCGTAGGTGCGGTGGTTCCTCTGTTGATCATTATCGTCGATCGCCTGCTGGCAAGAGATCTGGGTGCCACGCTGCGCAACATCCCCTGGTTTTCATGCCTTGGTCTTTTTCTCATCACTGCAACACCGTGGTATCTGATGATACTTGCCATGCATGGCTCTCAATTCCTCTATGAATTTATCGTGGTACACAATATTGGCCGCGCCATGAATCCCATGCAAGGGCACGGTGGTGGCTGGCATTATTATTTTGTCGTTTTTATTGCCTCTGTGCTTCCATGGCTGGCGTGGTTTGTTTGGGCCAGTCAACAGACCTGGCAACAAAGAGCTTCGAACGATACACTGATATCCATCGCAAAACTGGGACTGATCTGGACACTGCTTGTCATTCTGCTTTTCACATTTGCCCAGACCAAACTGCCTCACTATATATCCGCCATATACCCTGGCACCGCACTGATGATTGCCGCAACGCTCTTTCATTTTGGTAACAAAGCGTATGTATCCAAAAATATCTATTGGGGCACAGCGCTATTGCTACTGCCACTTGCGCTATTGTTACTGACGTTCCCTGTTCTCTACCCCTATCTGACAGAGCTGGTACATCATCCGCGTGCCATTGCGATTGTTTCGCAAGGCATTCACCCACCTCAATGGATCTCTTTTCTGGGTGCGGTGTTACTCATGGCTGTTATTTGGCTGGGCTGGCACAGCCGCAGACCATCGGGCAGTCATGTGTTTCGATTTGCAGTCACCGGAATCATTCTCCAATGTGCACTATTCACCGGGCTTGGAACGTTTGCAGGCAAACTTATTCAGGCTCCTACCATGAAAATTGCCGCAGCGGTCAAACAGCTACCCGCTGATATGCCTATCTACAATTACAACCTGAATAATGCACCCTCGATATCATTTTATGCCCAACGCCCTTATCAGGTGGTGCTTGGGCAAGCGGGTGAAAAGATGCTTTCGGCCATCAAAAAACCTCACGCCATTGTGATGCGAAGCGAATCTCTCAAGCTGCTCAAACATTTGCATGGAACCGCACCTGCTATCAATCAGGGTGGCTATTTGCTGTATGTCATCACCCCTGATAGCAAGCAGGGTTTATGAAATTATCTGTCATCATCCCTGCCTTCAACGAGGCAGAGCGCCTTCCTGCCACCCTTGATGAAGCTTACAAATGGCTGACTCAAACATTCCCCGATGATTTTGAAATCATTGTTGTTGATGATGGAAGCAGCGATACAACCGTTGAAAAAACACAGCAAATGATATCCGATAAACCTCAATTAAAGATGTTAGTACAGCCGGAAAACCGAGGCAAAGGTGCAGCAGTCAAACGTGGTATGCTGGCAGCCTGTGGTGATATTCGTCTCTTCATGGATGCCGATCATTCCACGCATATTCGTGAAACCGGGAAGGTTCTCGATGCCATCAGGAAAGGTGCAGAAGTAGTCATCGCCTCTCGCCAGCATCCTGAATCAGATATTTCCCTGCATCAATCATGGTTACGCGAACATATGGGGCAAAGCTTTAATTTTATCATGCGCTCAATCGTCGGGCTGGATATACAGGATACACAGTGCGGCTTTAAAGCATTTTCAGCGCAATCAGCCCAAGCGATATTTACACATCAAAAACTCGAAGGTTTCAGCTTTGATGTTGAGCTGATTTTCCTTGCATCCAGGCTTGGTTATAAACTTGTAGAAATTCCAGTTGAATGGATCAACGAACCCAATTCGCGTGTTCGCATGATTGCAGATCCACTGCTGATGTTTGCCGATGTTTTACGGCTTCGGCGTCTTCACAAAAACCTGTAAATAAAACAGGCGCCTAATAAGGCGCCTGTTTTCAAAATCACTTTTAAATAACTCAGTCCGTGCGACTGGTTACTTCCAACAGATGATAACCAAACTGAGTCTGAACAGGTCCCTGAACGGTGTTTAGATCAGCTGAAAAAACCACAGTATCAAACTCTTTGACCATCATACCCGGCCCAAACTCACCAAGATCACCACCCTGACGACCTGACGGACAACTGGAATGCTCTTTTGCCTGTTCCGCAAAATCGGCACCACCTTCAATCGCAGTTTTTAACTCATTACATTTCTCTTCTGTACTCACCAAAATATGGCGTGCGGTTGCTTTGGACATACATAAACTCCTGACTCTTATAAAAAATCAAATCCTACTGATTCAAAAAAAATGTTCAAATCTCTGCTTTTACCCAAAATCGAAATCGATAAAATCGATAGGGTCAGACTCGATCGATTTTATTGTTTTCACGATACTTCTTCGATTTCCTGTCACCACCCCTCCTTTTCGGCTTGGTCTGTCTAGCCGTCAACGCTTCAATCCTGTCTTTAAATCGACTTGTGCCCAAAAC
>JAJFLC010000005.1 GCA_021772895.1 Mariprofundaceae bacterium
TAACCCATGCGGCCATTGTGATTGGATTGCGAGTGATAGTTGCGTTCAACATTCAGACCACCGGTCGAAAAATCATTTTCTGCATGTTCTTTGTTACCCGTAGCCAGACGGATCGGGTTCGGTGTCGTCTGATTGCTGTTGCGTGAACAGGCTCCACCTGGAGTAGGGGTGCCTGGCGCACCACCAGTAGGCTTACCTGGCGCACCATTACCGGGGTTTGCATCCGGCCCGCCGGGGGTGGATTGTGATGGGTCTATTGGTGGTGCGGTGATTGTGATCGTTTGTGGTGAAACGCTGGCAGGCTGTCCACCCATTGAACCGGAAGCTGTAAGTGAATGGCTACCGAAAGGTAATCCCGTTGTTGGGATTGAGAAAGCATAGTTACCTGGCCCATTGATGGTGAGGGTTTGAGACGCACCTCCCAAATGCACAACCACACTGCCTGTGAAAGCACACGTTGCTGTGCTGCTTACATTCAATGTGCCGCTTATGGGTACACCCGGTTCAACGGGTGTTGTTGCATTAAGTGTGGCCGTGATGTTGTTTGATAGAACTTGTGTAATTGCCGAGCCGGACCCTGTTCTGCCACTATTATTGGCCGTTGCTGTTACACTGAAAGTCAGAGCTTGACCTTTAAGGCCACTTGCAGAAAAACCATTTGTCAAACCAAATGAGCTGAAGGGATAACTGACGATATCACCATATACTGAATAATTAAGTGATGAGGTTGTTCCATCGGGAAGAGTTAGAGTAACCACCCCACCCTGACTGACAGGCTCTTCTATATTAACTCGCCCGGTAATGGTTTCGCATTCATGATATGAGGTTTTGTCCAGTACAACAGTAACTCTAGGTGTAAAATGAAAAGTACAATTCGGACGAACTAAACCTTTAAACCCCCCGCAATATCGATACCATGATGTTTGGAGCATTTGCACGCCTACAGCAGTGCCTCCCGACGTACTTACCAAAGTCTCTTCTCTCGCAATACCATTCGGATCGCATGCTATAGCACGAATTCTAGCTTGCCCTTCCGCAAAGGTTGCATGAGTTCTCACATGCGCTGGAGAGCCGCCAGGCAATGCTGAACTATAGCTGGGAGCAAAAAATGACACCTCTGTAGGAAGCCATTTCCCGTAATCTGTAATTGTACATTCTACTGCATGGAGTTGACTTGCTGAGATGAAAGCAAAAACCAGACAGACAAACATGAAAAAATATTTTGTAAACGAAGTATAAATAGTCATTATGTTAAGCCCTCTCCCAAGGTGTATTAAAAAACAATTTAATCAGTCAGTGGATGAAAAGCAAAGCTTTATTTATTTCACTAACAAAGAGGTCGTGTCGATGTGGCAGAGTAAGTTGTTGTTAATTCGTAAGCTTCCACACAACAGATGATAAGCGGGAAATGATTTTCGCCTAAACTCAGGGGCTGACTCTTTTGTTTTTCTTAACGTGAAAGATTCAGGAAATCGTGACTGAACTATGTTTTGTGAATCCCCTGCGTGCATTTTTATCAACGACTTTGTCTCGAAACAGAATAAATGGCTTTTTCGTCCAAAAATAATAATGAAATGGTGTTATGAAAGGTAATGATGATGTTGGTATGAAACTTGTAAGGAAGGTATGAGTCCTGTTTGTGGATTCACACTAATTCTACAGGCGCAGAACAGGAAAGGATAAACGGATTTGGTAAAAGCGATGCAAGGTGATGTTGAGCAGGCATTGCTGAAATTATTAACACAGTAGAAAAAGGGGACGTTACCCTTTCCTGACATGGCAATTATATTTAAGGCAGGGGAGAATATTTTTGCATAATTTTGGTCTTTTTTCGATGATGATCTCAGGTGATTAAAGTAATCATTCAGAATCTGCAATCCGAGCTGTTGTATCGCCTATCTGAATAAAAGGAGACGTTACCTTTTTATCCAGCTTGCTGCGATACGGATTATTTAAATATGAATTAGCTTGATGCAAAATGCCATCCCCCTCTCCCAAGAGTTATTTTTAGAAAAAGGGGACGTTACCCTTTCCTGACATGGCAATTATATTTAAGGCAAGGAAGAATATTTTTGCATAATTTTGGTCTTTTTTCGATGATGATCTCAGGTGATTAAAGTAATCATTCAGAATCTGCAATCCGAGCTGTTGTATCGCCTATCTGAGAGAAAAGCCCCACCACTGCGGCAGGTAATACCAACAGATTTAACCCGGGGATCACCAGAAGAAACATGGCAAACCCGGTAAAGCCCATATAATACCACTTGTTTTGATCCAACTGCTCTTTGCGTGCCTGCCACTTCCAGCCCTGGAAGGATGCAGGCGTATCCATGAATTCAAAGCTAAGCAGTTTCAGACTCGCATAACCCATCACCAGCGTGGCTGGAATCGTCCCGTAAACAGGCACCATAAAAAACAGCCCTGCAAGCAGTGCCAAAGGCATGAATGTGAGCAAAGGCATGGTACTGTTCCAGAGTGAGTGGCCCACACTCTTCCACCATGGCTGTGCATGCTGTTCAAGCGACACGCCTTTCAGCTTTGCGACACGCACATACAACGCATCCAACCAGGGAGAAACCGCAATGGAACCCAACGTCACAAAACTGATCATGCCGATACCCAGCGCCAAAATCATTGCAAACAGTGATAATAACCAGGCCAGAATAGTGATGTACCATGCATCCCCTGTCGGAATAAAACGGGCGCCTATGGCGGTTGAAAGTTCAAACACACCAAAGGTCAACACACAAAACAGCACCAACAGCAGTAACATCATCCGCCAGAGCACAGTTCGCAACTCATTTTGACTTAAAAGCAAATGAAAGCCCTTCACCAGTGCCCATGCGCCTTTAAACATGGGAGGAAGTGTCCCTTTCTATCTCCAAATCAATCAAGACCTGTTCCGCAAGTTCCAATTGACGCGCTTCGACCATCACACGCGGTGTGAACAGGCCTATCCCCGGCCCCATAGCAGTCGAAAATGAACCGTCAACCCGATATTTTACGTTTTGATCATCCAGAGCATCACAGACAACCTGCAACAAAACCGGATGATCTATTTTTGTTAATAACTGCATGCAACATACACTAACATGCTTCTATCTTGCGTCATCCTTGACACGCTTGTGAACTCATGAACGATTGCCCTCATGAAAGCAACCGAACTCCCTGTCGCACAGGAAACACTCTCTAAAATGCTGGATCAAATGATTCCGATAAACGCAGATGATGCAGACATCTATATTGAACACAGTGTAAGTGAATCGCTTGCACTGGAAGAAGGGCGTGTAAAACACGTCTCTGCCAGCACCCATCAGGGTATCGGTGCACGTGTGATCAAAGGCGAAATATCCGGTCATGCATACACGGATCGGCTGGAAGACCCCGCCTTAATGGATTGTGCACGTGCAGCACGTGCCATTGCAGAATCGGAACATAAAAATCGTTCCATCGCCATCCATTCGGACCATCCCCGGCATCAACTTTATCAGCCCGCAAACCCTGCGATAGCGGCGAGTATGCCGGAGCGCAAAACGCTGTTGGAAAAACTCGATAGTCTGGCACGCAGCATTGATCCGAGGGTAAAACAAGTATTTGCCAATGTATCCACCTCTTTCTCAAGCATTCACCTTGTACGCATGGATGGCACACTGCTTAACGACAACAGGCCTCTGGTCAGGCTCAACGTATCCGTGGTGGTTGAACAGAATGGGAAACGGGAAACCGGTTCAGCAGGTGGCGGTGGTCGTTTTGATCTTAGTCGACTGCTCAAGGGTGATGAGGCTGAACACCTGACCCGTGAGGCTGTCCGCCTTGCTTTGCTGAATCTTGATGCTGTTGCAGCGCCTGCTGGCCCGATGCCTGTGGTATTGGGTCCGGGCTGGCCGGGTATACTGCTGCATGAAGCCATTGGACATGGGCTTGAGGGTGATTTTAATCGTAAAGGAAGCTCTGCCTTCTCGGGCAAAACAGGCCAACGTATTGCCTCTCCCGGTGTCACCGTTGTTGATGATGGTTCTATCGCTGAACGACGTGGTTCAATCAACATGGATGATGAAGGCACCCCAACCCGCTGCACCACATTGATTGAGGATGGTATTCTTACATCTTATATTCAGGACAGGCAGAATGCCCGCCTGATGGGTGTGGAGCCTACTGGCAATGGCAGACGCGAATCGTATGCACACCCTGTACAGCCACGTATGACCAACACGTTCATGCTGGCGGGCAAGGATGATCCAAAAGAGATTCTTTCCACACTCAAACACGGCCTCTACGCGGTGAACTTCGGAGGTGGTCAGGTGGATATCACCTCGGGCAAGTTTGTTTTCACTACATCCGAAGCCTATTTGGTTGAAAATGGGGAAATCAAAGCACCGGTCAAAGGAGCAACGCTGATTGGTAACGGCCCGGATGTATTAACCCGCGTATCCATGATTGGCAATGACCTTGAACTTGACCCCGGCGTTGGCACATGTGGCAAAGGTGGGCAATCGGTGCCTGTTGGTGTGGGTCAGCCAACGCTGAAAATCGATGAATTAATTGTTGGAGGAACCGAATCATGAGTCAGCCAACAGATGTAAAAACAGTCGATATGAAAAACATTGCCAGCCGACTTGTGGACATGGCCAAACAGGCAGGTGCAATGGATGCCGATGCACTGGCCGTCAATGATGTGGGTGAAAGCATCTGCATCCGCAATCAAAAAATAGAGACGGTCGAACGTGAAGATTCACGTGGTATTGGTCTGCGAGCCTTTGTGAATAATGCTGATGGCCTTGCCTTTGCATCGGCTTCAAGTTCTGATTTTTCTGATGATGGTATGGCATCACTGGTGAATCAGGTCATCAGCATGGCTAAAATTTCTGCCGCTGATCCAGATGCCATGCCGCCTTCAGGCGCTGACCACCCAACCCAAAAAGCCTTGGACGCCTGGAATAAAACACATCAGATTGAATCCGAATGGACACTGGCAGCCGCCAGACAGGCGGCACTCGAATGCGAAGAAGCCGCTCTGGATTATTCTGATAAGATACAAAATAGCGAAGGCGCAGAAGCTGACTTTGGCAGCACCCATGTAGCCTATGCCTCTGCCGATGGTTTTACAGGTGAATACCATAAATCTTCTTTGGGGCTAAGCCTTTCAGTGATCGCCGGATCCGGCGATCAGATGCAGCGTGATTATGCTTATTCCCGTGTGCAACAGGCTGCAAAGCTAAGAGCTCCACAATTGCTGGGCGAGGAAGCTGCGGAAAGAGCCATACGACGTGTCGGCGCACACAGTGTTTCAACACGGCAAACCACTGTGGTTTTTGAACCAAGAATGGCCACTTCAATTTTGGGGCACCTGATCGGTGCGATCAATGGACGCTCTATCCTCCAAAAACGCTCGTTTTTAACCGAAAGCAATGGTCAGGTTCTTTTCCCTGAATTTGTCCAAATCGAAGATAACCCTAATCATTTGGAAGGTTTGGGAAACAGGCTGTTTGATGGTGAGGGTACACGTTGCAAACAAAGAACCATCATTGATGCGGGTCGCCTGACCGGTTTCTTAACCGATCGTTATGCAGCCGCACGTTTGGGCACCACACCGACCGGAAATGCAAGGCGTGGACTAACCGGTGACACTTCGATTGGCACATCCAATCTGATCCTGCATGCAGGTGAACTAAACCCTGATGCGCTGTATCAGAAGATTGGTAATGGCGTACTGATCACCGAAATGATGGGCTTTGGTGTGAATGGGGTGACCGGCGATTATTCGCGTGGTGCAGCAGGTTTTCTGATTGAAAACGGTAAACTGACTCAGCCAATTAACGAAATCACCATTGCCGGCAATCTGAAACAGATGTTTGCAAACATTTCTCATCTCGGTGCTGATCTGACATGGTTCGGCTCCACTGCGGTTCCGAGCATCGCGATTGCTGATATGACGGTTGCAGGTCAGGCATAACCAACAACTGGAGAAAATGAACACTTCAGATCAATGCAAGATATATCGCAAAGCCGACAGACTTGCAGATGAAGGTGACAAGAAAAAAATGCAGGCAGATGCTGTATTTGTGTAAAAATAACGAGGTGAACAAAGATGAGTTATGATGTTTATGGCGTAGGCAATGCGATTATGGATTTACAGGTTCGCTGTGATGATACTTTTTTAACTTCCAATGCGATTGAAAAAGGCATCATGACCCTGACTGATCCAGAGCGGCAGGAAGTGATTCTGGATGCATTGGCTGATCATACGATTCACTACTGTTCCGGTGGTTCAGCAGCCAATACCATCGTTGGCATTGCAGATATGGGTGGCAAGGCTGCCTATGCAGGCAAAACCGGCAACGATACCTTTGGCAAACAATATATTGATGAGATGCGCAAACTTGGCATTGCCATTGAAGTTGCTTCCGAAGACGGCACAAGTGGTACCTGTGTGGTACTCATCACGCCTGATGCACAGCGCACCATGCTGACCCATCTGGGCATTTCAGGCTCTCTTTGCGCAAGTGACATTCAGGCTGAGGAAATTGCCAAGGCCAGGTATGTTTATGTTGAAGGTTACCTCTTTGCAGGTGATGTCACCAAAGCCGCAGCTTACAAAGCGATTGAACTGGCAAAAGCGCATGGTGTGAAAGTGGCACTAACCATATCAGACCCATTTCTGATCGATATTTGCCGTGATGAATTTCAAGCACTGATTGAAGGGCCTGTTGATCTGCTTTTCTGCAACGAAGATGAAGCAAAATCACTGACAGGCCTTGATGACCCGATCGAGTGTGCCCATGAAATTCATAAACATTGCGAAAATGTAGCCCTGACACTCGGGAAAAATGGCTCCATTCTTATGCATCAGGGCGAGCTGATTGCCGTTGAAGGGGTTGATGTTGAAGCCATCGATACAACCGGTGCCGGTGACATGTATGCAGCCGGTGTACTCTATGGGATAACCAATGGCCTGACGTGGAAACAGGCGGGTCACCTTGGCAGCCATGCAGCAGCACATATTGTTTCGCAACTTGGTGCCAGATTACCAAACAAACTGAATCATGAGGCGATTGAAAAACTACTCAGTTAATAATATAGACGGCACATACAATTGACCCCGCAAACGGTCAATTGTATGTGTGCGTCAAAATCACATATAAAATTCGAACACTGAAAAAAACATGCAAGTATTTATTCAACGCTCCTTTAAAAGGAACAAAAAACCAATGAATCAGCTTGGCTCTAACAGTCGATCTACAAGGCTCATCAGTTCATTCTGAGAATACGGTTTTTGCAAATACCCTGCAATATTCACATCTCCGGTGCGTTCTTCCAAAACATGCTGACTATATCCCGAGGAAATCATAATCAATGCATTGGGATTAATTTGAAGCAACGCTTTAGCACAGGAGATTCCATCCATTTCCGGCATGGTCATATCCAGAATAATCAAATCAATGCCCTGATACTGTTCAGAATAAATCTGAATGGCTTCGGTCGCATTCTCTGAACAGATGACCGGACAACCCATGGCTCCCAGCATCAAGCTGGCTGTTTCCAAAATGAATTTTTCATCATCAACAAGAAGGATGGTCTGGTTATGCTGAGACAATGCCAATGTGTCATCTTTTTTATGCAAAATCACCTCTTCCATCGGTTCCATATCCTCCTGACAAGGAAGATAAACTCTAAACGTTGTGCCCTTGCCCTCTTCAGTCGTAAGCGATAAGGCTCCACCATGTGATTGCACAATACCCAACATCGCACTGGTTCCTAACCCCCGCCCTGTAAACTTTGTTGTAAAAAACGGATCAAAAACTTTCAATCGTGTTTCAGCATTCATGCCACAACCATCATCACTGACAGTCAAACAAAAATAATTCCCCGGCTTAGGCGTTTCATGTTTATCATAATAACAGCCATCAAAACCGCCCTCATTCATCTCAATCACTTCGGTTGAAAGTTGAATAATACCACTCAGACTGGTTCCCTTCACCGCTTCGTCAATCGCTTCGTCAATCGCTTCGTCAATTGCTTCAGATGCATTGATCACCAGATTCATAACCACCTGCTGAATCTGTGATTTATCACCATAAATCAAATATTTACTTGGCGTCAGGTGCATTTTAAATGCGACTCGTTTACTCATAGAGACCTGCAAAAGCTCACTCATCCCATGCACTCGCTCGTTCAAAGAGAACCATTCACGCATATAATCGCCCTGACCGGAATAAGCCAGCATCTGTCGACACAACTCGGCAGCACGTTCACTTGCCGATTCAATTCGATCCAGATGCACATTTGCTTTATATCCATCTGAATCCTGTTTTCTTCTGGCCAGATTTGCATTGCCAAGAATAGATGTCAGAAGGTTGTTAAAATCATGTGCGATACCGCCTGCAAGTACACCCAATGATTCCAGACGTTGTGTATGCTCCATTTTTGCTTGATGTTTTTTCTCTTCGGTTACATCTCTTTGCACCGCCACAAACCCTGTCACATCATTCTGTGCATCACGAATCGGAGAGATAGTCTGCTCCGTCTCATACAATTCGCCCCTTTTGTTGCGATTAATGAATGTTCCCGCCCATCGCTCTCCACTTAAAAGCTTCTCCCACATCAGTTCATAATATTCAGGCGAATGTTCACCACTTTTGACCAGGCTTGGTTTCTTATCAAGTACCTCTTCAGCCGAATAACCGCTCATGTTTTCGAAAGCACGATTCACATAACGGATGTCTCCATCTTTATTGGTAATCACGACAGACTCTGCGGTTTCAGCCAATGCCATAGCCAGCCTGTGCAAGCTGCGTTCAGCCCGATGTCGATCCGTGATGTCCTGAACCGTACCAATCATGCGTATGGCCTTATCATCATCATACTCAATTCTGGCTTGCTCATGCACAAATCGAACCTCACCATCCGGCAATATGATTCTGTGAGTAATGCTATAATCTTCTCCCTTGAAAGCTGCTTTAACGGCAGTCTCCAAGCGTTCACGATCATCTGGATGTACAGCCGCATTCAGCCGCTCGAAAGTAGACTCCACCGACCGGGGTTCGTAACCAAACAGACGATAAACCTCATCAGACCACATCAACTCTCTGGTTAATATATTCCATTCCCAACCACCTAAATGTGCGATACTCTGAGTCTCCTCAAGACGCTCCTGACTCTGCTTCAGTTCTTTGGTACGCAATACAACCTGTTCTTCAACCTGCTCTTTTCGAATAGACACGAGAAAAACATAAAAGGCACAACCCGCTGAAATCACCACACCGAAAATCAAGACTGCCCATGCCAGAATGATCGGATGATGTTCATAAAAAAGTGCCGAGGGTGCAGAACTTAGGCTCCAGACATGTTCTGCAACATTAAACTTCCGCTGCCATACCACCTGCCCTCTTGAAGAAACCTCACCCACTGAACGGGAACGGGAAGTATGCGTATAGATATGGCCCCCTTTATTATCTTCAAGAAAAAAGTCGAGGCCACTAACCGGGAAGTCTTGAACTGCTTCTTCCAATATGGCTCCCACATCCCACTGAGAAAATACAAAACCAAGCAGTTGTTTATCTACTGAATTTTCAGATCTGAAAACAGGTACAAACAGAGAAGCAATATGACGCCCCAATGTGTCCACCTGCAAATGAAGCACCGTGGCCTCTGATACCATCGCATCATGCAGGTGGACGCGATACATAGGTTCTGAAGCAATATCCACGCCGACACTCAAACCGGATTCAGGATTAATCACCGCATAATAAAGGGGGTAATGTGCATCGTCATGAGATTCATGCTGGCTTGCCTTGCCTGAAAAGCTGGTGATAACTATCGGATAACCAGATTCAGCACGCATCTTCTCAAATATTTTTTTATGCTCGCTGTGAAGCATTTTTGGAAGCCAGGCCATGACCTGCATGCTCTTCTTTCCACGTTTTGAGAGGTAACTTTTTGCACTGATCATGAATTCATCAAGTGTGACTTCATCCTTCTCTTCAACCGTAAGTTCATTCAGAATAAATGAGCGGACGTGCCCCGTAGACTCAACCATAAAATCAAAACTGTTTTTTATTGCAATAAGCCGGATTTCTGAGCGGTAACTTATTTCTTCCAGATTATTAGACTCTTCCCAGTCGCGCACAAACACATAGGCCAACATCGTTAATGTAAGCCCGGAAATGAACACTGCGCATGGTATTTTCCGAAAGGAACTTTGAAGGTTCATGATGCCCTTATTAATCGGCAGATAACGTAAATTCTTTAGGTGGAATTATTTATTTGAACAGAGAGGGTTGCAGATCTTCGGGCACAGCAATACCCATCATATCAAACAGCGTTGCGGCTATATGAGAAAGGCCTGGTGTGCCTGTAATGTCACTGACATCAGATGGCTTCACCAGTGAATATGAACCATCATAAGCCGGGTCAAATAAAATACACGGAACCGGATTAATGGAATGTTTTGTGGATGGCTCATGCCCGCCTGAAATTTCAATTTGCATCTCTTCAGCATTACCATGATCGGCTGTAATCAAAGCTGCGCCACCTACTTTCTCAAGCGCTTCAACAATACGTCCGACAGCTTGATCAACGGCTTCAATCGCAGCGATTGCAGGTTCAATACGTCCGCAATGCCCCACCATATCGGCATTCGCAAAGTTAATAAGGCCAAAACCATACTGGCCTGACTCAACCAGTTCTATTGCTTTGGCAGCAATGTCAGGCGCTTTCATTTCAGGCTTATCGGCGAAAGAAACACCCCTATCCGATGGAATCAGAATGTAATCCTCAGTCAAAGGGTCAAGCGGTTCACGATAACCACCATTAAAGAAGAAAGTAACATGCGGATATTTCTGGGTTTCGGTCAATCTGAATTGTTTGATCTCCATCTCGGAAATACGTTTACCAAAAGGTTCCGCCACTTTGGTTGGGCCCATTAACTGTAGCGCAGGAAGATTGCGATCTTCATCGTAAACCATCATGCCTGCATAAATAACATCGGGGCCTTTACCGTTCACGCCACCACGATCAAAACCATCAAAATCATCCAGACAAAACGCTTCCGTAATCTCAATGGCACGATCAGCACGAAAATTGACCATCACCACAGCATCGCCATCGGCCACTTCGCCTAAAGGCTGATCGTTTTCATCAACCAGCACAAAGCAAGGCAGGTCCTGATCAACAATACCAGCCGTTTCACTGCGATAATGATCAATCGCTTCCAGCATCGTGCCAAAACGGTTCGAAGCTTTCCCATGCACCATGGCATTCCAACCTTCGGCGACCTTCTCCCAATCATTATCGCGATCCATGATCACCCGTTCACGACCACCGGCTGATGCAAAGCCATAATCAAAACCTTCCTGTGCATTCACATAAGCCACTGCCGCTTCAATACGGGCGACATACTTCTCTGCGCTCTGGATGCCAACATCGCGGCCATCAAGCAGCGCGTGAATACGCAGCCGGTTTACACCTGTCTCAAACACATGGTCGATCAACGCAATAAAATGATCAATATGAGAATGAATATTACCATCAGAAAGCAGGCCGAGAAGGTGTAGTGTTCCACCCTTATGGCAACACTCAACCACCTGTTTCAATGCAGCTGATTCATAGAATGACCTATCAGCAATAGCTTTATTAATACGTGTTGGCCCCTGATCAAGAATTTTACCGGCGCCCATCGTCAAATGTCCGACTTCGGAGCCTCCCAAATCTTTAGCCGCTGGCAGACCAACATAAACACCATGCGTCATCAGCGTGGTGTGTGCATAATTTTTCCATAGACGATCAAAGACAGGCGTATTGGCCTGTGCAATCGCATCTTCAGGGCCACCACTGCCTATGCCCCAACCATCCATCACAATCAACAGCACAGGTTTTGCAGCGGAGAATTTAGAGTTCTTTTTCATACGACTTTCCACGTCAGACGCTTTCCGTCTGGTAAGGTTTTAACACCATTTCAAATGTCTCGGGCTCAAATACTTTTTTATCAACCCGTAAAAACACTGCACTCTCTTCAGGCACCACTTTCGCTTCGCTCACGCCTTGCAAGGCAAGCAGCTTCACTTGCAGACTGGCAGCATCGGTTGAAGCATCAATATGAGCCATCATCGAGGAGCGCATGGGTGGCATCTTCATGCCCGTTGCAATCAGCAGCCACAAAGCCGCGAGCGCAGCCGCGCCATAAAAAACACCCTGCACATCATACATGCCATAACACCACCCACCGACAGCGCCACCCAGAAAGGCTCCGAAAAATTGTGAGGTTGAATAGACACCCATCGCCGTGCCTTTGGCATCAATCGGTGCCATACGAGAAATCAAAGAAGGCAGCGTTGCCTCCAAAACATTGTAGGCCACAAAAAAGATAAACAGTGCTGCAATGACCCCTGCCAGCGTTTCATGAAAAAAGCCAAGCAGTGCCGATGCCATCGCAATCAGGGTAATACAGATCAAAAATACCTGTTTCATCTTATCCTTCTTCTCCGCAGCAATAATCAGCGGAACCATAAAAAACAGTGCCACCACCAAAACAGGAAGATAAACCCAGGCGTGACTGTTTGTAGCGATATGAAGATGATCACGCAGTACAAACGGCAACGCGATAAACATCGAAGTCATCACCGCATGCAGAATAAGAATACCGGCATCCAGCCGCAGCAGCTGAACATTGCGCAGAATACGGCCAAACTCATTGGGCTGCGCTTCCACATCTCTGTGCACATGAAAATCTTCAGCGTTAGGATCAGGCACCAGTAGATATAGAACGCCGATACAAAACAGTGCCAAAACAGCCGTCATCCAGAAAATACCATCAACCCCAATCAAATGCCCCAGAAACGGCCCAAGGATCAGCGCAAGTGTAAACGACATGCCAATCGTCATACCAACCGTGGCCATCGCTTTACTGCGATTCTCCTCACGCGTTAGATCGGCAAGCAGAGCCATCATCGCCGCTGCAATCGCTCCTGCTCCCTGTAGTGCACGGCCAAAAATTACACCCCATATCGAATCTGCCATCGCAGCAACCACACTGCCAATGGCAAAAATCAGCAGCCCTGTAGCAATCACTGGTTTTCGACCCACACGATCAGAGACCCAGCCAAATGGAATTTGAAGCATCGCCATGGTGAAGCCATAGGCTCCAATCGCCAGACCCATCAATATTGGCGTAACGCCTTCCAGACCTTCGGCATACAAAGAGAAAACGGGAAGAATAAGAAACAGCCCCATCATGCGCAGGCCATAAATACCGGCCAGAGAAAATGTACCGCGCCGTTCCATTGGGGTCATAGTGTTACCTTTCTTACTCAAGAGATAATTCTGTTCACTGTCGATCACAATGACCAAACAAAAACAGGCGGGCATAGTAACATCACCGCATCACGCGTGCAGCATAGAAATCGGAAGCGCTAACAGATTTATGCCATCTCAAACCTTGTCACCCTCTCCACATCAACTAGGCTGGTTATAGCATCTAACTTTAAACATGGTGGAGTCATGCAAGCTGATTCAATCGACAAACAGAAACTGCCCGAACATGTGCATGCGTTTTTTGATTCGCATATCTATCCTCATGCGGTCAAAGAGATCCGGTTGATACAAACGCATATCTCGTGGGTTTTTCTGACAGGAGATTTTGCCTACAAAATAAAAAAGCCTGTCGATTTTGGCTTTCTCGATTTCACAACGCTCGTTAAACGTAAAAAAGCCTGTGACGATGAACTTATACTTAATCGCCGGTTGGCCCCTGATATCTATCTCAATGTTCTGCCTGTCCACAAGCGTGATGGGGCCATCCAAATCGGCAATGATTTGGACAATAGGAAAGGCATCGTCGACTACTGCCTTAAAATGGTGCAATTTGACCAGCCTGACCTGTTTGATAACCGGGTGGAATCAAACCTGTTTGATCCGGTCTGGATGGATCAACTTGCTGGCATCATCGCCGAATTCCATCAAAAAGCCGAGCGCAACGCATATATTGAGCAATTCGGCGATCCTCAGCTTCTCTACAACCACATTCAGGAAAACCTGCACATTGCTGAAGAGCAGATGCGCACACACCCGATGATTGAAACGCTGATTGACCTAAAGAAGCAAATTAACACGTCATTCAACGCATCAAGACAGCAGCTCTCAATGCGTCAACAAGGCCATCACGTTCGCAATTGCCACGGTGATCTTCATCTGAAAAACATCACCCTGTTCAACAACAAACCCACCCCTTTTGATTGCATCGAATTCAGTGATGCGTTTCGCATGATCGATACCATGAACGATGTTGCATTTCTCATCATGGATTGTGATGCCAGAAAACGCAGTGATTTGGGTTATCGTTTTCTCTCCCGCTATCTTGAACAGACAGGTGATTACGAAGGATTACAATTGCTGCCACTCTATCTCTCATACAGAGCCGGAGTACGCGGAAAGGTTTCGTGTCTGTCAGCCAGCAATGCTACGCTACAGCAACGCGAGACTTCAAAATCATACAACGCTGTAGAGGACTATTTCAGACTGGCAGCGCAATATCTTTTACCCCGCCAGCCGCAACTGTTCATGATAGGTGGACTCTCTGGAAGTGGTAAAAGTCATCTGGCACTGCTTGGTCTCAAACATGTAAAAGCCATCATCATTCGCTCAGATGCCACACGCAAACGCCTGGCAAGGCAGCACACCAGGCTTCCGCTTTATGGCACACGCATGCATCAACTGACCTATCAGGCTATGTTTGATGCAGCCACCACATCTATCAAGGCAGGGTTTTCGGTGATACTGGACGCAACGTTTTTACACCCTGCAAGCAGGAAAAGCGCGATAGAGCTGGCTGCTACCCTGCACATTCCCTTCTCTTTCTACTGGCTGGATATTGACCCGGTGGTATTACAAACAAGAATCGAGCAGCGTAACATCGAAGCTTCCGACATCTCGGATGCCGATCTAAACATACTAAAAAGTCAGCTAAGAGAGTACCAGCGACCAGGCGATCCACATATAAGTTTCCTCCAGCATAGCGATGTCTGGCCGGTAAAAGCGCCGCCAGTCTAAACCTACAACACTTCTGCTGCGTGGGCTGCAAGCCGTGAGCGTTCACTGTCTTTTAAGATGATATGCCCTGAATACGCCCAGTCAGCAAATTGTGTTGCGACTTTTGACAGCCCGTTGGTATGCGCAGTCAAATAAGGTGTATCAATCTGGGCATTATTGCCAAGAATAATAACTTTCGAACCTTCTCCCATTCGGGTGACCAGTGTTTTCATTTCATGTGGTGTAAGATTTTGTGCCTCATCTACAATCAACCAGGTACGTGTGAATGTTCGTCCACGTGCAAAAGAGAGTGCCGCAATTTCAATTCTGTGTTCACCCAGTATGGCGGCAAGATCCTGTGCCTCCTCACCTAAAAGATAAGAGAGATTATCCGTAATGGCACCCATCCATGGTTCCATCTTTTCTTTTTCTGTACCGGGTAAATACCCAATATCCCGTCCCATCGGAACCGTTGCTCTGGTCACCAAAATCCGATCATAAATACCAATATCCAGTGTCTGATGAAGACCACAGGCCAAAGCCAGCAATGTTTTACCCGAACCCGCCAGTCCCAGCAGGCTGACCATATCCAGCTCTGCATCCATCAACAGGTTCATCGCCATATCCTGTTCCAGATTTTTTGCCTGAATCCCCCACACGGCATGCCGTTCACTGCGATGAGAATAAGAGTCATCCATCTGAACCGTTCGGTCTTCATCAGCCTTACGGCAGCGATAAGCGATTTCGCGCTCACCCGGGGGCAAGATAAAGCTGTTTATGTTTGGTATCGGCAAGTCTTCCGGCCATACCACCGTATAACGATTGCCATGATCAAGTCCATCCACCTTCATACTTTCAGACATCACAGCCCAATGTTCATCATCGATTTTCACCTGACCACTGGAGAGAACATCGAGATCTGCAACCACACGATCCGAACGATAATCTTCTGAAATGAGACCCACAGCACGCGCCTTAATGCGCAGGTTAATATCCTTGGAAACAAGAATCACACCACGGTCTGGATTCTCTTTCTGTAATGACATGGTTACAGCAAGAATTCTGTTATCCCCATAACTACGCGAAAAGGATTCCGGTAACATATCTGTAACATTCGAAGCCATCTGAAAAAACAGCCTTCCTCCACCCGGCAAAGGGCAGCCCTCTTTCATATCTTCAATATCACTGATTTCATCCAAAAAACGGGAGACTTCACGCACGTTACGAGCCAATTCATCAAACCCGCGTTTTACTTTATCCATCTCTTCAAGCACAACAATCGGTAATACAACATCATGCTCATCAAAATGATTCAAGGCATGTGGGTCATGGATTAGAACATTGGTGTCCAGAACATAAATTTTGCGTTCATCGGGTGCTATCAATGGCAACTCCTTTACTGGATAGTCTATAAGGATAGCGTGGCAGAAATTGGAAGGGATGCAAGTTCATTTTAGTTGCAGGAATGGCTCCTGACAAATACTTGACAAGCCTCCTGTGTTCGTCATGATTCGGCGCCTTCGCGGGTATAGCTCAGCTGGTAGAGCGCGACCTTGCCAAGGTCGAGGTCACCGGTTCGAACCCGGTTACCCGCTCCAGATCAAAGGGGCTTCAGTTGGAAGACTTTAGCCCCTTTTTTCAATTTGTTATTTTATCATGCGGCAGGGTGGCTCAGTGGTACGGCGGAGGACTGCAAATCCTTTATTCGCGAGTTCGATTCTCGCCCCTGCCTCCATTTTTAATGGTTATAATTTCAGACAAACCAGATTTCAGATAAACCAGCCTTCAATTTCACCCAAAACACCCACTGATTTTTAAGGGTACCGATCTGATACCCTTAACAAAAAACGCTCCCTAAATTAATAGATAATCAAGCTACACATAAATTAAACGTGGTAATCCCATCATCATCCGAAACAGAAACCTGACGCACAGCAAGCTCTGGCGCAGCGCCTAACTGTTGAAAAACTTTGGTGTAGAAACCTTCCAGCAGAGCCAGCCCCCAATCTTTGGATGGTTCGCCTAAAGCGGCTTTCAACGGTGAAAAATGATGCTCGATTTTTACGATATCTTTCTCCTCAGAAAATTTCACCCAACCCCAGTCGCTTTCCTTCCAGACATCATTAATCACCGCTTCAACATCATCCAGCGTTTCCATCTGAAGCTCAGGAAAACCCTGAGCCATGCGCTCTCCTGCACCGCGCATCAATATGATCAGCTGACTTTGATCCAGCTGCGCTTCAAGCTCGCGCGCAATGGAATACAAACATGCCTCCCATTTTCGAGACCGTTGTTGATGCGTAATATATTCTTTTGATGTCATTGATTAACCTGCCTTACTCAACTATTACTTATAAAAATGTCAGGAATACCAGCCATGCTGTCTTATATATCCTGATCGGAAAATGCACGAAGAGGATCAATCCGAAAGCCTGGTAGCTTTGTCAAACCATCGAAACGGTAATGCATGTAAATCCCCAGATTCAACTGGTTATAATTTTTTGCATTATCAAAACCAATATTTGCACCCACTGATAAATTTCGTGTCAGTACATATTCTGTAGCTGCATCAATGCCAAGTAGAAAACTCGATGTGCTCGCACTTGTGTAAAAACGCCCTGAAGCAGCCTGTAGCTGTGGATCATTCGGGAAAAATGCAACACTATCCTCTTGAAACATCTGCAAGCCGACGTGGCCTGAGATTCTATAACTTAATGCCCCGTCAACATCACTAAAACTTACAGGCACACTGATCGATGCATATTGTTGCGGACTAAAATATCCACCGTGGCCTAATGTATAATATTGCAGATTTTTTGAATAACCTAATATGGATAAATTTATGCCTGCACGTAACGCAGCATCCTCTTCTTTAAAAAGAGTGCCATACCCGCCTATGGTCAGGTCATAAACATTGTTTTTCAGAACATTTTTGCCAGTCAGCCGACCATAGCCAAGCTTCCCATACATACCGATACGATCCTGTGACGTGTAAGAAAATCCTGTTGAGATGCTATTTTTAACAACACCGCCCCAAACCTGATTGCTCGCCGGGTCTCGTGTTCCGGCATACGATAAAAAACTATCCGTTATTGCACGACGCGATACACCCAAATCAAATTGAAGGTCACCTGTAGTCGAATGGTAAGCAAGGCCTCCAATAAAGTTAGAGACCGAAAAACCCAGTGGCGACACGCCCAGATCCAGTTTTACACCACCGATTTCATAGACAGTTTGAAAAGCAACACCCAGATCCCTTTGCGATATTTGTTTTGCCTGAGGTAAAACAGCGGCCACGTCATTACTACCGAAGCGCCGGGCTAAATTAACATTGCCCATGTCCACTTCTCCTGCACTCAAAAGCACAGGCGTCATTTTTAAATGTAATGTATTACCAAAAGGGCGAAAACGTACTTTCACGGGCGATTCGATGTTATTCAACTGGCTTAACCCTGCTTCACCCTGTCGATCCCGCACGTTAAGTCCGGCAGAAGCCACGGTTGAAAGTGCCGAGCGAACTTCTGAAATTTCCCGATTAACGCTTGCATCTGCCTGCGCCATACGAATGGGAGCATCAGACACATATGTTGAGGTGTTAGCCGAAGTAACATACGTATCAACATTTTTCTGAGCGTTGTTCCATGATGTCTGCCTTCGTTGTGGAAAGTCATCTTCAAAACGCAACTCAAAAGACCGGGCACGCGCCCTCTGTTGTTTCACGCCGCTGAAAACTGATTGAAAGCTTTCCTGCAAAACATCCTGCGGAGCATACTGACGTCTATCAATCACTGAAGTTTCAGCACTGGCAAAAGGATTACGCAAACGCTGATGTTTCTGAACTGCCGGTGCCTTTACATCACGCTCCCTCTGCTGAAGCTGTTTCAGCCTCTGTAATGCCTCCACCTTCTTAAAAGCTTTCAAGGCTTCTCCATCATTACCCCTTGCACGCTCCAGGCGCCCTTGCAGCATATAAAAGCGTTCCTGTTCCGGTTCAAGAAAAATGCCCTGATTCACAAGTTGTTCTGCCAATTTGAAATCATTGATACTGATCGCGCTATATACCGCTGCTTCGAGCGCATCTTTATTGTTCGGTTCTTGTTGTAAGATATTTTCGTAAATAGACAACGCTTCACGATCACGGTTGGCATCATGATAAATTCGAGCGAGTGCCAGCATCACATCCACATCACTGAGTTCATTATCCAGATAGGGTTCAAGACTATCCCATGCAGCAACAAAGTTTTTATCCAGTCGCGCCTGATCACTTTGTCGAATCGCCTGCCCGCGCCCCAGATCATGGAGAGACTGCTGTTGCTGCGCATTCATTTTTCCACGCTGCGCCAAAAGATGTTTCAACCAGATGTCCGCTTCAGCATCTTCATGTGCAGCAATCAAAATGGTTACATACAATAGTTTTGCATCGTAATCATCCTCTGGAGCCGCATGGATCATTTGACGGCCAATACGTAAAGCTCTGAGCGGTTTCCCAATCGTTGACCATGCATTGGCCAGCAGCGTTAAATTTGCATGATCCGATATCATGCTTTTTGCATCCATGCTATCAAGTATGCTCACAGCCTCATCATCTCGACCTGCTTTTGCCAAGGCCAGGGCCTGTTTGAGCTTTTTCTGAATTGCAATTTTACGGTTCAGAGCCAACATATCTTTCGACATGCCTTCTTTAGATATGCCCTGCATCGCATCGGCTGCATCATCCCAACGATCTGCTTCTGCATCCATCTGAGCCTTCAAATAGCGGGCCTCGGCCATATCCGGGTGCAATCGAATCAGTCCGTTTAACAGTGAGATTGATTTACCTTGCTGACCAGACAATCGATACATTTTAGCCAGATCAAGCCGCGCCCAGATATTATCGGGGTTTGCTACAACATTTTGCTCCAAAGCTGTTTGTGCACGCTGTGAAAGGCGCTGCGCATCCTGCTTTCTATCATATCGGCTATATGCCTCCATAAACAATTGAGAGTTCCCTTGCTGACCCGGGTATGCCTCCAGTAGATTCAATGCTGCTTCCGTTGCATCGCCGGCATTATTTTTCACCCGAAGACGTATTAACTCAAGCCGGGCAAGATAATGATCGGGCGCAAGCAGCAACAACGCTTCCAGACTTTTTATCGCTTTCGTCTCGTGCCCCTGTCTGATTTGCAATCTCGCCAGAGCCATTCGCCCTTCAGGCTCTTGCGGTAGAATCCTGACCGCTTTTTTCAGTTTCTTTTCCGCCCCTGACAGCTTACCTGCATCCAGATCTTTTTTTGCCCGATTGAGCAATCCCCAGTATTGAGCGTTATGTAATGCCGCGCGCCAACGTGCGGCAGCCTTGCGATCCAATTGCATTGCACGTGCAAGATGTTGTTCAGCTTTAGAAAAACGTTGCTGTTTCAGCAATGCAACGCCCAATCCACCATGTGCATCCGCATCATTTTTGCGTTGTTTCAGAAACCCTGCAAACAGGCGTTCTGCCTTAACCGCAGAACCCTGATTCAACTCATAAAAAGCCTGTGCTTTGTTCAAATCAGTCTGCTTCACTTTTGGTGGTGCTTTTGCCTGCACAATCAGAGCTGAAATCTTCTTATCGCTGCCAGCCTTTTTTAAATAAGCCTCATATGCCGGAACACTAGCCGGCTGCACTGGCAGCCAAAGCAAAGCCTTGCGCCATACTGAAAAAGTTTCTTTTGTTTCTTTTCCTTTTTCTATCTGCGATTCAAGCATACCGATGCCACGCATTCTTGTGGCTTTCCGATACGTCAGGTGTTTGGCTAATGCCAGTGCATAGTTCTGATTATCAGGAAACTGAGAGACCAGTTCTTCGAATCCTTTACGTGAAAAATTCCAGTATCTCGTCAGTGATGCTGCGGTTTGGTAATATTCAAAAGTCAGATCACCTTTCGGCTTCTTTGCTCCAAACAACCGTTTATATAAAACCACTGCCTCTTCAAACTGACCTTGACTCGCTGCAGCTCTGGCCTGTTTTAACAGATTATCCTGTCCCGGCTCTCCACCCAACACACGTTCAAGCTTTTTAACAGTTTGATGTTTGGGATCTACACGACGAAGGCGTTTAAGGTATTCCAGAGCTTTTTTTCGATTACCCGCATGGGCTTCAATCATACCCAGCTGAGCCAAAGCTTTTACATGCTTTGGGTTTGCTGCAAGCAGCTTTTCAAGTGCGCCTCGGGCCCGATGTACATCGCCGCGTTCTTGCCAAAAACTGCTTTTATCAAGCAACTGTTTTTCAGCATCTTTACTTATGGCAAACGCCGACTCCGGCTGTAAGCCCAAACCTGTAAGCAACACCAGCACTGCAATGACAACACCAAAATTCATAACCATGATACCTGTAACTCCCCTGCCAGCCCAAAAGAAAAACCGCCTGACTCCCAGCCATAAAAAAACATGGCAAGGCTATTGTCATAATAGACAGGTGGTGTCTCCAACAAACATTGTTTCATCTTCGATTCCAGCCATTTAAACTGTGTTTGATATGCGCTGGAGAAATGTCCGGTTTTCAGAAACGGCAGCACTGCAGCTGCAAATCCAACTGGAAAGGTCATTGCTGTCCGGCGCGTTGCCAGATGAACCTCTGCCGGTATCCGCCCCTCACCTTCCAGGTATTTTGTAATACCGTACAAATACGGCACAATATCACGCCTCAAAGGCTCATCTTTATCCAGCATACCAGCCCACAAATAAACACGAATCGCGTCATAGCTCATGATTGCATTGGCATCCAAATACAACCTGCTTTTATTGCGTTCATACATAATCCAGTCTGGCGATAACCCTTTCACACTATGCGTCGCAATTATTTTTTCTGTACTCTTCAACATAGAAGACCAGGGCCCATCACTCTTATAAATGGAAAAAAATCGTAATAACTGGATCGGTGTATAACTCGGGTTTAAGCGCCATACCGGATCATTCACAATCGTACTTTTCAGTGTTGGCAAAAGCACTGCTCCAACATCAGGAATTTTTGCCACTTCATTTTGTTCCACATTGCCAAGCATGGCTTCACCCAAAGATTTAAAGCGCGCAACATTCCACAATCTCCCCGCCTGAATCAGGGTATAGGCCAACCACAAATCAGCATCACTGGCTGGGTTGACATCAATCACTTGCCATTGCTTGCCTTCATTTTGGCCCCACAGCCACGATGGAAGATTTTCAGAAAGATTGCCTTTTGCCAGATTATTTTCTGTCCACTTCAAAATGGTATCAAATCTTTCTCTGTCATTGGCCACCAGTGAGAAAAACAGAGCATAAGCCTGCGCTTCTGAGGTCGTACGGTTGCTCTGACTATGTTCAATCACCCTGCCATCCTGCTGGACAAAGTGTTTTGCATAGCTCATCCATCGATCACAGGCTTGCGCTGCAATGGGTGGCGTTCCTGTACCCGAGCAGCCCGACAAAAAAAGTATCCCCGCCAAAGCAGGCAATAAGACAACCCATCGAATCATGTTCATAGCCTGGCTCTACTTACTTTTGGGCTCACTTTTAGCCGCACCTTTAGCTTCAACACGCCGCTTCGCTCTGGTGCGCATCAACACATAAACCACCACTGCCAACACAGCCATTCCAAACATGCTCAATAAAAACAGCGCCCATGGAGAGTTTGAACAGTACCAGCGTAGCCACGTCCAGAAAGGCAAATCTCCAACATAATATGTTTCTGCAAAACTAAAGAGTGACACCCTGTCATCTCTGTTGTTCGATAAAAGCGCTCCGGAATAGAAGCCTGAGCTTATTTCGTTGGCTGTGTGCACACCAACGTCTTTTTTGCCCTTCATCACGCGCATCTCAACTGCATCTGTATTTTCACTTAAAAAGACCGTATCACCATAGACTTTCTTCAAACTTGGATTGCCTACAATATTGTCTGCCACATCTTTCAAACTTCTATGACCACCCGCAGCAACAACAATCACACTGCGACCTTTTTCCCACGGTGATTCGAACCCTGTGATAATGCCCAGGTTTCCACCTGTGGACAGAATCAGCTCACCGCCATGTTCAAAATCACGTGCCCTATTGCTATCGGCAAAGATATTTTCAGCATATTGCATCATGCTGATATCCTTAAGTTTCAATCGGCCATCAACCATCTCAATCGACATGTGTTGTGACAGACTGTCAAACAGTCTCTCTGACCCAAGTGATCCGATCACCAAGATGTCTCTGTCACTATATTTCTCGATGGCATCTGCGTGACTAACAGCAACCCGAATCACTGGATAACCGGTAGCTGATCCCATCATGCCCATCAGTTCAAGAAAAGCATAAACCGAATCACCATCAACCTCATTTGCAAAAATAACCGCCGTTTCAGCCAAATCTGCTACGCGTGTAAACGGAAACCCTGCATTACTAAAAAGCCCGACATTCGGCATTTTTGTAAAATGAGGGACCTCACTGATATCAATGGTTGAATCGGACTCAATACGTCCTCGAAAATATTTACCAGGCACCTCACGGCATTTACCCACGGCATCTTCAAGATAATACTGAAACTGAAATTTATTATAAAAACCAAGCCATGAGGAGGGCAAGGTGAAATTCTCTTCTGAAATAGCTTCGCGCCCCAGCCATTCTTCTACAGTCTTTTCCAACCAATCAGTGGTCGATTTATCAATCGCAGCACCTTCTAAAGCAACCGACTCAATGAATCGTTTGTTGAAGTTGATATTGAAACGGGCATTGCCATCAAGTGGTGGCGAACTGTAACGATAACGCAACGCCACATCTGCACCAAAGTCCTGCCAGTCAAACAAATCAGGAGGAAACTGAAAACCAACACGTATGGTATCAGGTCTCGCTCCTTCGACCTGTAAGGCACCTGATTCCACAAGCTCACCAAAAGAAACAGCTCGATCACTGGCCAACCAGTGCGGTGCGTCATAAGGGGCTCGTAGCGGTGGCATCTCCACTTCCAACACACGAGCACTCGAACCTGACAACGCCAATTGCCCCAAAGACAATGCGGTTGCCGCTTTCAAAAGGTCATCAGCATCACGCCCCATGACCAGTAACAGATGCCCGAATGGATCACGAGGGTTGCTCCGAACAGCAATTCTCGCCCCATTCACTCCCGAGGTATCCAAACCTTTAATGTCTGCATCCTCTGCAATAAAAACCACAGCATTTCCACGTTCTGGAAGCTGATCAAAAAACACCGGGAACTTTGCCCCTCGATAATCTGCATGTTTCCCGAACCAGGAAGCCACAATACCCGCCGCCTTAACATTCCCTAAGGTTACGTCTCCGGCAAACACCATGGGCAAGACCAAAGTGCTACTATCATGACGATCAAAAAAGGGTTCAGGAAGGCGTTCAAGATCATTTTTAACACGCAGTTTTTGTGCTTTCAACGTAAGCGTAGAAAGATTACTGATCACAGCCCAGAGACTTGTATGATTCGGATATTCACACTCTGTAAGCGTATAGTGCCCGATGAGCTGGAACGAAATTGTATTGTACTCATCCAGCCTGTAAGGGTTCAAATCCACCTTCAGTGAACCTTGTGCAGGAAATTTCTTTCCAACCGGAAAACTGGCAACAGTATAACCATTGAGTAAGACATTAATCTGGCTGATCCTCTCAAGTAATGCTGGAGAATAACTGTATTGAACATCCAGTTTGGCCGCGGTAATCACTTCATCATTGCGGATACCAAAATTCACATTCTGCCGGCCATCAACACCAAGAATGCGAAGATCCTGCTCTGCCCCAAGTGTTTTCAGCGTATACACTCGATTAACGACACCTTTTTCATTCACATGAGCCTTAGACAATGCCACTTTCTCAAGCGGAGCTGCCACTGCACTCTGCGGTGAAACACCAACTGCTGTCGCAGCCATAATAAGTATCCCTGCGCCCATACTTCGACTTTTTTTCCAAGGCCATTTTTTCAGCAAATTAAACATGTTTTTCATTCTCTCTCCACCCGGCAAAGTGCTGGCAGTAATTTTCCTTGTTCCTTCAATACCTTTGTAAATCACTGTCAACAACGACTGTAAAGGCTGATCATCCGCTCGTTTATCTGCCCAGTTACGCCATGAATTTGGCCGACAGAACAGTACATCAACTAACTCTTTCTCTTTCTCCAGTGCCATGTCCTGAAAAGAAATGCAGTAACGATCATCAAACACGTGCGCCATTTCACCCTCAAAAACATATTCCTGATCCTTGGAAAACAATACAACGTTTACCTTGCTGCCGATGGGATAATCCTTATCTGAAACCCTCTCAAACGAAAGACCGCCTTCGGACATATCAATCGCTCGGGTACGCAACGTATGTCCACTATCAAAACGCAACATACCGCGCAGTGAAACCGGAACCCGATGATTCAAACGCACCTGTTTTGTTTCCATACATACACCCAGAGAAGCTGAAAGAATAATGAGATTATAAACAGTCCAGACCAGGTTAAGGATCAAGGTTTGCGTATCGCTGCCATCGCCCACAATCAACCGAACGATACCAACGACAAACCCAATCAGATCAAGAATAAGCATCACAACCAGCGGTTTGGCAATATCCTTGTCAAAATACTCTTTTTTAACCAGACCACCCTTTTCGGTCACATTAAATTTACCCAACTTAGGATTTACCAGTGCCATCAACGTCGGGCGCAAAAGATATGGAGCCATGACAGTTTCATACACTTCAGCCCAAAAAGAGTGCCGTACATGTCCCTGCACCCTTGAGTTTGTAAGTGTACTTAACATCAAATGCGGCAACACATATGCCGCAATCATTAATGCTGAAGCATTGATAATATGCAAATCAAGAAACAGATATGCCAAAGGTGCTGTTAAAAAAATAATCCGTGGCAACCCATAGAAAAAGTGGAACATGCCATTGAAATAACATAGGCGCTGCCCTAGTTCGAGACCTTTTTTGAACAATGGGTTATCCGTACGAAAAATTTGCGCCATGCCACGACCCCAGCGAATTCGCTGACCAACGTGGGCTGAAACACTTTCAGTAGCCAATCCGCCTGCCTGAGCGATGGAGCAGAAAGCACTGTGATAACCTAACGCATGAAGCTTCAATGCTGTGTGTGCATCCTCTGTCACCGTTTCGATCGCAATCCCGCCAACTTCAAGCAACATATCACGACGAATAAGTGCACAGGAGCCACAGAAAAAAGCCGCATTCCAGAAATCATTTCCGCCCTGCAACAAGCCGTAAAACAATTCACCTTCATTGGGTACTTTACGGAATGTTTTCAGGTTACGTTCAAAAGGGTCGGGTGAATAAAAATGGTGAGGGGTCTGTACCAGAGCAAGTTTTTCATCTTCCGTGAAAAAGCCCATATTCAGCTTTAGAAACGTACTGGATGGAATATGATCACAATCAAAAATGGCAATAAAATCCCCATCGGTTTTATCCAATGCGGCATTAATATTCCCTGCCTTTGCGTGATTATTGTCGGGGCGAGTCAGGTGCTTGATACCCACTTCGGCACAGAAATCAGCAAACTCTTCACGTCGCCCGTCATCCAAAAGATAGACATTTAATTTATCCTTGGGCCAATCCAGATTCATGGCCCCCAGCACTGTTGGACGTACCACTTTCAGTGGCTCGTTATAACTCGGAATGAAAATATCAACCGTTGGCCAGTCGTCTCTGTTTTCAGGGAGTCGTACAGGCATACGATCCAATGGCCAAATGGTTTGAAAATAGCCCAAAAGAAGTACAAGAAAAGCATACAGCTCAGCCACGACAAGCCCTGAAGCAAAGAAAATTTGCAGTGTCGATTCATATACAAGGGATTCTGTCAGACGCCAGTAAATATAGCGGGTGGATGCAAGTATGGAGAGCGTCACCAGTAAAAAGGTGAATAAACGATGTTTTTTACCTTTCATCAGCATGGCAAGACAATATAACAACAAACCAAACACTGCCTGCTGCTCCAGATTCATGGGTACAGAAGCTACAAACGCCAATGTAAACATTCCTACAATAAGGCAGATATTTTTTAACAAGGGTGAAAACGTGGCTTGCTCCAGAAAGCTCAGCACCTTAATTTTCATGGGTGGGTTTCATCCCGCTGTCGCGCTTCGTCGGAAGAAAGAAAACCGCTGCTGACCAACCAGCGAGCCAGCTCGGAAAATTCTGCATGAGCCTGTGAATCAGAATCGTAATCTTTCAGAAGTTTCTGATGAACAAATGCTTCTCTCACACTTGCATCATAATGAATGACAGCAGGCGCTACCTTATCACCGTAGGTATCGCGTATCACCAACAACACACTGCGGTCAAGCTCCCGCATTTCATTGTAATTCACGACCAGAAACAGAACTTTTTTATTTTTCAAAAGATCTGGATTCAACTCTTCAATCAGCCCTTCCATGGTACCAATCGTAGCAAAAGAAGCACCATCAGCATTCAATACAACGAGCAAACAATCGGCAGCCACAATGGCCTGAGTCGAATAAACATCGCCACCCGGCGGTGTATCAATCACAACCAATGCATCTTCATTGAAACTGTTCCGCAACCAGTCTTTTAACAAGGTAGGCTGATCCCTTAGTGCCTGCTTAAAACTCACCCGCTCCGGAAATTTCATGCTACCATGTGGATAAACAAATACACCTGAATCATCAGTAATCCCCACATCATTCCATTCATTGGTCGATGCATGACAGCCAATGCCGTCCATCTCATGAGGATTCACACCAAAATGCAAACGCAATGCATTTTGGTCATCCATATCAATGGCATGCACCTCTGCACCAAGCAGCGCCAGATGTGAGGCCAAATTCGATGCAACCGTGGTTTTTCCCACGCCACCTTTATAAGACACGATCGCTAAATTCACGCTGACTCCTCTTCGATTCGAATTAACGCGATTTAAAGCGACTAAACACAGACCCCGACCCCTCATTTAACGGAGTCTGATTCATCTGATTGACCTGGTTTTCTTCCAGACCTGCGTTGGCAATACGTGTGAAAACTGAGGCCAACGGTGCCTTACCATCATTCCTTTGGTTGCCCTTCCCAAAAAATGGAGGGTTTCGAGAACCCTCATCGATGACTTGAGTAGCTCTGGAACTATTGATCACATTCTGCTGCCGTGTTTTAAACATACTGGATTTCAACGATCCAACAGAGCTTTTTTCAGCAACTTTCTCAGGCGGTGCCGTATACATAGACAACAAAGGCCACTTATTCTTATGCCCATTCACTTCTTCGTCTTTTCTGGCACGGCGAGTTGTTTCATTTTCAAGCTTCGCCGCGATAGCATCTACATCGTGGTTATAAAAATTCATGGCTATCCTCACACTTCATTTCATGGAAATTCATTACAGACACTCTTTCATTATTTTCAGTCTGCATCATCATCAGACACCAAACATCTCTTTACTCCAAACACCTGTTTCGCATACATTGAAATGAAAACACTCCCATGCCCAAGCATCACTTATGCCAAACCATGACATACGCCAATTTTGCATAATGGTGACATAAGTCACATATTTAAATTTTCCCTAAGTAATGATTGGAGTTTTTTTCTATTGACACGCAAGATACACATTAGCTTTGGCTAATCAAGCTACAAATGTGCTACGCACCCTGGCCGCTTTATCTAATGTCACTAAATGATCCTGACATAAGCGACACTCGAAAAGACTCACGCTTGCCTTGCATATTTAACTTGGCATGATTCGCGACCAAATGCCGGGATGGTGGAATTGGTAGACACACGGGACTTAAAATCCCGAGGACTTAACTGTCCGTGCGGGTTCGACTCCCGCTCCCGGTACCATACTTGATATGGGAGGTACGTATGCAAGAAGGTTCCTGTTTACGAATTTATCTGTCTGAATCAGATGAAATTGACGGCAAGCCCGCTGTAGAAACTATTCTTCAACGCTGTCAGCAGAGCGGCTTAACTGGCGTCACTGTGCTACGTGGTATTGAAGGGTTAGGCACACATGGTATCCACTCCACCGCCTTCCTTTCTCTCTCCAGTGACCTCCCTATACTGGTCGAAGCGATGGATACCCATGAAAAAATCAACCTTGCTATCAAGTCACTCAAGCCACATTTGACTGGCAAACTGGTGGCAACTTGGCCAGTATCCATGCTGAAAGATTCGTGAGGGGCAAATTATATGCGTGAGGTTTTTCGAAAAATTCCATTATTCTCTGAACTTAATGATTCAGAGCTGGATGCCGTCATTGCCTTAGCATCAACAAATAACGTCCCCAAAAAAAGTATTGTGGTTCAGGAAGGCGAGCGGGGAAATTCTCTTTATGCGATCCTGAAAGGCTCTGTAAAGATATCCTACTATGCTCCTGATGGCCGTGAAGTGGTACTTTCCCTGCTTGAAGAGAGCAGTATTTTTGGCGAAATGTCACTGCTCGATAAACAGCCCCGTTCAGCCACCGTCAGCACACTTGAAGATTCCAAACTGGCACAGATTCGCCAGGGTGATTTTGAGCGTCTGCTTCTCGATCAACCTCAAATCGCTCTAAAACTTCTAACCGAAGTTGTCTCACGCTTACGCCGCACCAGTACAGTGCTCGAACGCATCAGCACCATGGATGTTCCACACCGCCTTTATGACTACATTCAGGATTATTGCAAACGTTTTGGAAAAGAAGATGAAGAAGGCTTTTGCTCTGTCAAACTTCCCACACACCAACTCATTGCTGATCAGCTTTCCACCAGCCGCGAAACCATTTCACGTGCCGTCAGTGCTCTAAAAAAAGAAGAAATTATTCTTCCCGCACAAGGGCGCGGTGAAGTGCGCGTCGACATTGATGCCATTGATACACTCCTTTTAGCCATTCAATAAACCAGCCCGTTGACATTAAGAACGCCGACCCTATAGTTCCGCCACTCAATAACGCGGGGTGGAGCAGTGGTAGCTCGTCGGGCTCATAACCCGAAGGTCGTCGGTTCAAGTCCGGCCCCCGCAACCAAACAAATAAAGGGATCCTAGCTAGTCGCTAGGGTCCCTTTTTCTTTGGATCTTTTCTTGCTCCATTAATGCTCCACTCGATATACTAGCTAGAACTCTTTTTAGGAGATGTATATGGCCAGTATCAGAAAACGTGGGGAGTATCAGTGGGAAGCCCGAGTAAGACGTAAAGGCTATCCAGTCCAATGCCAAACATACGAGTCCTATGAAGAAGCCGAGCAATGGGCTGTTATGGTTGAATCTGAAATGGTACGCAAGGTATTCCGATCTCTTTCAAAAGCAGAGCGTACTATGCTCAAAGATCTTCTCGAAAAATATAAGAATGAAATATCTCCTTCCAAACGAGGCGGCACCAAAGAAGCAAGCAAACTTAACGTTATTAGCAGCTACAAGTTCACGCAGCATTCAGTTGTAAACATTTCTGGAAAAGAACTGGCTGAGTATCGCGACCTTCGATTAAAAGAAGGGAAAAAGCCAAAAACTGTTAGGGATAAACTCAATCTTCTTAGCCATGTATTTAGTATCGCAATGAAGGAATGGGGATTTACTCTACCTCATGGAAATCCTGTGGATGAGGTTAACAAACCATCAGTAGGAAAAAGCAATGAGCATAGCCGGCGGCTAGTTGGAGATGAAGAGCAGAAACTTGCCAAAGCATGTTCAAAGTATGGAGGAATGATCGGTCCTATCGTTGATTTCGCCATTGAGACAGCTATACGCCGAGGTGAGTTATCACATCTTGATTGGAAATACTTAGATTTATCTGCACACGTTGCATGGCTCCCTGGAAGTATCACAAAAAATGGTGAAGAGCGAGGAGTTCCTTTATCACCCAAGGCAATAAGAATTCTAAAATCTATTCCCCGAAATATTAACGGGAACGTTTTTGGAATGAGAGCCGATTCAATCACAAAAGCTTTTGAAAGAGTTTGTCAAAGAGCAGTTGATGAAAATGGATTGGACGCTCCAATTGAAGATCTCCGTTTCCATGATCTACGTCATGAAGCCACTACACGCTTGGCTGAAGAATTTAGCATTCAGGATTTAGCTAAAATAACTGGGCACAAAACCCTTCAAATGGTTATGCGCTATTATCAACCAGATCCAACCGGGTTTGCTCAACATCTCCATAGAAAAACGAATCAGGGATAAAAGTGTTAAATTGAAAAGGGAAGGCGCATCCGCCTCCCCTTTTCCACTTGGTGTCCCATCAAGAGTCCTAGTAAACAACTGGCAGGATTCTTGCCCCGGTCCCTAACCGGAGTTTGAGCGTAAACACACACAGACCAACAACCTACACTGTGCAATCTGCCTGGCAGTGATCCGCAGGGTCGAGGCCCTGTAGGGCAACATTGTATGCAGTAAGTTGAAATCCGAAAAGGCGAAAATCGTCGTTTTTGAAAGTGTTAAGCACTTAACACTTTTCTAAGACGTCGTTGCAAAGAAGGAGGGACGGGAAAACCCGCCCCTTCGTCATCTTCTTCTTTTCTTTCGCTTCATGACACCTCCTATTGAGACAGAGACGCCAAACAGTTAGGTTAATCTTGTTGCGAGCTAACTGTGGCATCTCTGCCCTTTCTAGCTTGAGGAAGCGGGTTCTGGACTTGATCTGGGATCCGCTTTCTCATTGCCCAGTATATGGTTCTGAAAAAAGCTCGCTGAGATTTTTCTCCAGCCATTTGCATCAGAATGTCGACTAAGAAAAAATGCGTTTGAAAAATTAAAAAAAGTGTAAAGCGCTTAACACTTTGATTAGACGAGAGGCTGATGGCATTTAGTTTGCGAAAGTGAGTTTTTCTATCTAACTTTCTTCCTGGGAGTAAAGGGAAGATTTAAATGCTGTTTAGAACCAATCTTGTTTTTCTTTGGGTACTTATCTTTACTGGTAGTGTTTCATTTGCGTATGCAGAAGTGCATGAGAGAATCTGGGAGTTCGATGTTCAGTGGCCAGGAACTTATCAACTATTGGTTGAATCTAGTGCTAGTAAAGATGTCCCTAAAAATATGAATGCAACCTATTCGATTGATCTCAGTGGAGACAAAGCCCAGCGGAGTTTACCTTTTCTCACAAACAGAATGTTTATTCCGATCTCGATAAACATTCAGACTCCTCAAACCGTTCGTGTCACCATAAGAGATATTCCCCAATCAATTCTGCAAAACACCAAGGCTAGCTTTCTGGAGAAAGATTCGTGGCTACCTGGACAACATCTTGAGTCTTTGCGAAACCGTGACTTCAAAGAGCTGCGGCAGATCAGAGAAATTTTGGAACAGCCAGAAGATCAGATAGATCTTACTCATGCCAAGTTATTGATTGATAAGATGATCGATCCATCCATAGATATCAAAGCAACTCAGAAGCAGCTTAATGCGATGGAGTCGGACATTAAGGTAATGCTTAAGCCTAATGCTTCATCCAAAGAAAAAGTAAGTGCACTAAAAGCATACCTGTACCAAAAAGGCTTCTGGAACTTTGGTCGAACTTATCAATATGATTTTGATGATCCACGCGGAACCAAAATCAGTAACAAACTGATCTCCAATTATATTGACTCTAGAAAAGGGAATTGTATTTCAATGCCATTCCTGTTCATCATATTAGGAGATAAACTAGGTATTGATACGACTGCTTCGACAGCACCACTTCATGTGTTTGTGAAATACAGAGATGATGCAACAGGAACTATTTACAACCTTGAAACCACAAGTGGAGCTAATCCAACTCAAAACGCATCATATCGAAAGCAATACTCATCCATTACTGACCTATCACTAAAGAATGGTATCTATTTGCAAAAGTTGACGAGAAAGGAAACAGCAGCAGCCATGGCTACAGTTCTTACTGAGTATTATTATGAACAGAAGCAGTTTGAAAAAGTAATCGCCTTGTGTGATTTGATACTGAAGCATTATCCTAAGTATGCTGAGGTTATGATTAGAAAGGGTTCTTCTTATTATCAACTTTTAAAGCAGCACTTCATTCAGAAGTATCCAGATGCACGAAAGATTCCTGCCCACCTGAGAGGCCACTTCCAATATCTAGGCTGGAATAATCAGCGCTGGTTTGCCGAGGCGGAGGCATTGGGGTGGCGTGAACCGGATAAGAATTATGAGGCGAAATATTTGCAACGAATCAGAAAGGCTGCTAAAAAGAGTCCGTAAGTTTTAGGGAATGGGGATTTTTGATGCTAAATAGAATTATTATAAGTTTGATAACAGTTGTATTGCTGTGCTACAGCAATGTTGCAACTGCTCGCTATACACAAAGTGATCCAATTGGATTGCAGGGCGGTAATAATACTTTTGCATATACTGAAGGAAATCCAGTATCTAAAACTGATCCATCAGGTCTAACACCTGCGATTCCTATAGCTGTTGCAGAATGTTTAGCAAATCCTATTTGCGCTGCCGGTGTAGCTGCAATTATTGGTGTTGGGGTTTCTCAAACACCTACAGCAGGGAGCAATTCATCAGAGATATGCACACCAAAAGATAAGAAGAAAAAATGTCAATTACAGATACAACGCATTGGTGGTAAAGGGCCTGAAAAAGTGTCATGGGTACCTGAAGGTAAAGTACAATGTACATATGAATGCAGGACAGACTTTGGAATAACAAAAATAACCAGATTGCTATCTGGCAGTAGCTGTCCGCCTGAAGTAGATTGGGTCCCTGGTGACCAAGGATTTTAAACTGAGGCAATATAATGAGTAAGAACCTTTATAAACTTCTTTCTACTTACGAATACTCACATGCTTATAATAATGTTGAGGTACCAATTAGAATAGAAGTCCTAAAGTCAGTTGATAAAGATGGCATATATAGAGCAAGAGTATGGGCTCTCAATACCTATAATTTATATCCATCTCAGGTTAACACAGGTGATACAGGCGAAGACTTACAGCAAATGCATAGTGCTGATCAAGTTAACCAAGATATTACAACATTGATTGCCGACGATGTTGAAATTCTTACGGGTAAGTCTTTTAAGAATGAAGGTGAAGTTCTTCGCTACATCCAAAATAAATTAACTTCCTATTTATAAGCAACACTTCTTAACAAATGGCATAGTAGTAGTTTTAGTGCACATTTAGTGCAATGTTCGTCAATCAAATGTCGTATAAAGTCTTCAAACGCCTAAGAAACAACGCGGGTTTTTGTTGGAAACAAAGGGCTCGCAGCACACCGCTTCGGGCCCTTTTTATTTCTTTGAAAAACTCAGATTAAAAACCACATCAAACCATCTTCACAAAATATTACCGTGGCCAAAACCCATAAATTTCGGGCGTTTTCGGCTCATAAAAAAGGCAGCCATTGGCTGCCTCTTTAAATTTCTATTTATTAAAAAATTAATGCCCTCGAGAATCAGGAGCCTCGCAAGTATTTGTGCCAAGCATGGCATGGATCGGACAATAACTAATTAGCGCAGTCACAAATAAAACAATGCCAACCACCACAGCAAGAATACCCATAATACCTGTTAAACCCAGCCAACCTGTAATCATAAGCGCAACACCTGCTATTGCTCTTAAAGCCCGTTCAACAGTTCCTACATTTGCGTTCATATTAATACTCCTCTCAATAAATTTTCCTCAAGCATTGTAAACTAAACGTTAACCCAGCCGCTTGAATTTTGAGCATACAATATATAAATGTATTCAACTTGTCTTCATTAAATTTTAATCATTGAATGGGTTCTAACTTTGAAAAGATATATAACGGGTACAATTAAAATAGTGGAAAAAAAATATCCAGATGGTACTGTACCGAACGGTAAATTTCCACCATCTCTAAATCAGGAATGCAGGAGAAGTAATGTCTTCACAATGGACGTTTCGTATTGTTACAGGGCTCGTTATTGCTACATTGCTTTATTGGTTTATCCCCAATGAATCCAACCCAAGGCCTGAATACTGGAACATTCAGATTGAGAAAAATAAAATATCGATTCTTGGGCTCGAGCTGCATACAAGTCACCTTAAAGATACCAATCTTATTTTTGGAGACAAACCAGAGATTGCGATGTTCACCAAACGCCAGCATGCAGGCAAGCCTGTGCCTTCGATGCGTTTAGAAGCTTATTACAAAGATTTATTTAATGAAGAGGATCGTATCATCGTGGGTTTAACTGCCGATGATAAACTTTTACAGAAAATAAAAAATGAAGCCTATCAACCCACGTTATTCCCGAACAATGTTATCCGAATCGGCATCAAAGATGAGCGGCTGGCCACGATTGATGAATTGACCATTCAAAGCATCACCATCATCCCCGGAGAAGCAATCGATACCAAAGAATTTGATGCAAAGTTTGGTACGCCAACGCAACATATTGATGATGGGCAAGGCAACGCCCATTTTCTGCATCCAACGATGGGACTGGATTTCATTCAACCCGCCGAAGGCAATCAGGTTTTACAATTTGTTTCACCTGATAAATTTAAGACCGAATTACTTGCCCCATTGATGTCTTTGAGAGGAAAAAAACAATGAATGAGCTTCTTTTAGGTGCTTTTATGGTTGGTTTTTTAGGAAGCATGCATTGTGTAGGCATGTGTGGTGGTCTGGTAACAGCACTCTCGATGTCACGAACCCGATTGTGGTGGCCTGGCATTGTAAACTATCAGGTAGGACGTATTGCGACATATACATCGCTGGGCCTCATCATTGGCATACTCGGCGTTGCCACAACACAAATCCCATGGCTTTCAAATCCACAACAAATATTAGCTGTAATCGCCGGCATATTGATGGTCGTTTTTGGTTTCAATCTTGCCGGCTGGCTTCCTGATCCATTTGTACGAAACCTGGCAAAGATAACAGCTGCGATTGGTCTGACTCGCTGGGTTCATACAGCTTCAACCAGCCGTATGCCTATGAGCTGGTTCATGGTCGGTCTATTTAATGGTCTGTTACCCTGCGGACTTGTATATGCCGGATTGGCTTTAAGCTTGGGTAGTGGTGACATCTTACTTTCAGCATCCATGATGTTTGCATTTGGCCTTGGCACAGTGCCAGCAATGACCGTCATACCCTGGATTCTCAAATTCGCTTCACCTTCACTTCGGGGAAAATTATTAAAAATCGCTGCTATTTTATTGATTGGGCTCGGCATTTTAACAGCGTTACGCGGAGGCGATTGGATGCATAAGATGCATGAACACCCTGCCTCAACTGCTGATGCTACAGCAACTCACGAGCACCACATGCCAATCACCCCATCAAATCAGCCTACTGAATCTATGCCCATGCACCATGGGCATTAACAATTAACCATGTCGTGGGCAGGTTTCATTGAACTTGGGCTTTTTTTAATATTAGCAGGCATCGTTCTCTGGATCTTCTTTGCACCTGGCAAACATTCCAAAAAACATAAAGACAAACACCCTGATTCAAATGCGACACATCACCGCACCCATCATGATAAAAATTGAGCTCAAACATGTCATCCTTCTTGTATCAATGGACAAATAACTGTCCATGAATAAGTAAGTGATTTGAATGTTTATGGATATTTGCAAAGCACGCAGGGCTTGGCCTATAGGTAAAGATGCTGTGGTGGCTTATCGCCACCACAGCATCAGAGCATGACGGTTACATCATTTGTCCGTTATCAAAGCGGTCAAGGTTCATGACCTTGACCCAGGCATCTACAAAGTCGCGCACAAACTTCTCTTTCGAGTTATCAAATGCATAGACCTCTGCAATAGCGCGCAGCTCGGAGTTTGATCCGAAAACAAGATCTACAGGCGTAGCGGTCCATTTAAGCTTACCTGTCTTGCGATCAAGCCCTTCATACACGCCATCAGATTTGGACGATTTCTTCCATGTCGTAGACATATCAAGCAGGTTTACAAAAAAAGCATTATTCAATGTCCCTGGTTTACCTGTAAACACACCATGTTTAGATTTTCCGGAATTGGCATTTAGCGCACGCATGCCACCCACCAAAACCGTCATTTCAGGAACGCTCAGGTTCAACAGGCTTGCTTTGTCGACAAGCATTTCCGCTGGTGATCTATCGTTGCCGCTACCGAAGTAATTACGGAACCCATCTGCTTTTGGCTCCAGCACTGAAAAAGATTTCACATCGGTCTGTTTCTGCGATGCATCTGCACGGCCCGGCCTAAACGGAACCTCTACACGATATCCTGCATCCTTCGCAGCTTTCTCTATGGCAGCAGCGCCACCCAGAACAATCAGGTCGGCAAGCGAAACCTTCGTTCCATCCCGTTGCGATCTGTTGAAGGCTTTTTGGGTTTTCTTTAAAATCCGAAGCACTTTCTTCAGCTCAGCCGGATTATTCACCGCCCAGTTTTTTTGCGGCTCAAGAGCAATACGCGCCCCATTTGCACCACCACGCATGTCACTGCCGCGGAAGGTTGATGCGGATGCCCAGGCTGTTCTGATCAGCTTAGGCACAGTCAAGCCCGATTTCAGAATCTTCTCTTTAAGCTTCCTGATGTCTCCTGCATCAATCAGCTTATAATCAACTTTCGGAATTGGATCTTGCCAGACAAGGGAGACATCTGGCACATCGGCCCCGACATAACGTGCACGTGGCCCCATATCCCGGTGGGTTAGCTTAAACCAGGCTTTAGCGAATGCGTTTTCAAATGCTTCAGGATGTTTCTGGAAGCGCTTCGCTATCTTTTTAAAGCCTGGATCAAACTTGAGAGCCAGATCTGTGGTAAACATGATCGGAGCATGGAACTTACCCTTAATATGGGCATCCGGCACCATATCCGAGGCAGATTCATCAGTTGGTATCCACTGCGTGGCTCCGGCAGGACTCCTGGTTTTTTTCCATTCGAAATGAAATAAATTATCCAGATACATGGTTGTCCACTGAGCCGGAGAAGATGTCCATGCCCCTTCAAAGCCACTGGTCACTGTATCTTCAGCATGACCTTTACCACATTTGTTTTTCCAGCCAAACCCCTGTTCTTCAATGGCGGCACCGCCAGGCTCAGCCCCAACGCACTTAGGCACATCATGAGCACCATGTGCTTTACCAAATGTATGCCCGCCTGCAATGAGTGCTACAATTTCTTCATCATTCATCGCCATGCGACCAAAGGATTCACGAATATCCTTTGCAGCCAGCAGCGGATCCGGGTTTCCGTTTGGCCCTTCCGGATTGACGTAAATCAACCCCATCTGCACGGCGGCGAGAGGTTTTTGCAACTTGCCATCTTTATCGCGGCGTTGGTGATCAAGAAATTTGCTTTCAGGCCCCCAATAGACCAAGTCGGGCTCCCAGTCATCCGCACGACCACCGGCAAAACCAAGCGTTTTGAAGCCCATGTTTTCCATGCCGACATTGCCTGCCAGAACCATCAGATCAGCCCATGAAAGCTTCTCTCCATATTTCTGCTTAACCGGCCAAAGCAGGCGTCTGGCTTTATCAAGGTTGCCATTGTCAGGCCAGCTGTTGAGAGGATCAAAGCGTTGTTGACCGCCACCAGCACCGCCACGCCCATCATGTATGCGATATGTGCCCGCGCTGTGCCAGGCCATGCGAACGAAAAACGGCCCATAGTTTCCATAGTCTGATGGCCACCACGCTTGTGACGTGGTCAACAAAGTATCAATATCTTTCTTCACGGCCTGAAGGTTCAGGGTTTTAAACGCTTCAGCATAATTAAATGTTTCACCATAAGGATTTGATTTAACATCATGGGCGCGAAGAGGGCTGAGATTGAGTTGCTCAGGCCACCAGAACTGGTTTGGCTTCGCTTCACCCTTACCTGAAACAGGCGTTGCTAAAGCCGCCGTTGATAGCGATACGATCATCAAACCCGCTATTATGATAGTCATGGGTAAGTTACGTTTTTTCATAGTGAATATCCTCCTTATTACGAATGCTACTTATGCAGCAGCTTTTAAAACTCCGTTGTCTGCCTGGCTACATCATTATAGACGCTTCGTGCGACTCTGTTTCTCATGATATCAATCACTAATTCCATGTATAATTGATTGTTTCTATGCTATCTATAGATTAAAACTATAGCCGTCGTGCTAAATGGAGCTGTTAATATGAATTTTCGTGAAATGTCTTATGTGGTTGCAGTGGCGGATTTGCGTAATTTCAGTCTGGCAGCCAAGCAATGTCATGTGAGCCAGCCAACATTGAGTGTTCAAATAAGAAAACTTGAGGAATCTTTAGAAGTAAAGATTTTTGAACGCGACAACAAACACGTCATGGTTACCGAAGAAGGCAGGGCTGTTATAGAATCTGCAAGGCGAATTTTGCAGGAAGTTGAAACCATCAAAGAAATTGCTGAACGTTCCAGAAACCCTTTTGCAGGAAAATTTCGACTCGGGGCCTTTCCAACGCTATCTACCTATATATTTCCTAATATTGTCCCACAGATTAAGGAACTTATGCCCGACTTACGTCTAATTCTTATTGAAGAAAAAACGTCTGCTTTAATCGACAGACTCCACAAGGGAGAGATTGACGCAGCACTACTTGCCATGCCAGTACATGAGGATTTTTTTGAGATAAAAGAATTGTTTGATGATAGGTTTTTCCTGGCTGTTCCATCAGATCACCCTTTGATACAAAACACCGAAATAGACATGGAAGAACTTGCCCAATACCCTCTATTGCTGCTTGAAGAAGGTCACTGTCTGCGAGATAATGCACTGGAAGTCTGTCAGCAGCATAATATTCCTGAAGAACAGGACTTTCGGGCTACAGGCCTTGAAACACTGCGCCAAATGGTCAAGGCTGGAACAGGAATCACCCTAATGCCGGAAATAGCCATCAATTATCCTGAAATGGGGATACATTATATTCCTTTTAAAGATCCGGCTCCACACAGAACAATCGGGCTGGTTTACCGTAAAATATCCACTAAAAAAGAGATCCTCCATAAAGTTGAGGGACTATTGAAACATGCTCATCACTAGTACAAATGCCAATCAAAGTCCCACATGCCTGTGGTACATCGACCGTTTGACATGAATGTCAAACGTGAGCATTCATTAAGCTGCATCATAGAGACACAAACAGCATAAAAACATCCTCCAATGACACATAGCTTCACATAAATCTCAACTTTATTGATTGTTTGGAGTAATATTCTCATATGCACATGCCAGATGGTTTCCTTCCTCAGTATTTGCTCATCATTTGCAATGTGCTTGCTATCATTTTTGGCTGCATTGCTATCTGGCGAACTGAATTGCGCTACTGGTCCGGTTACGCAGAAGGTTTACAGATCGGTTTTATTTTTGTTGCGCTCTGTGGCCTTTATATGTTGCAAGCAGATATCAAACCCGGCACCGCTGTCCACTGGCTTGGCGTGATGTTGACTGTGATGATGATTGGTCCGTGGGCTGCCATTTTGCTTCTATCGGCCGTACATGTTTTTTTGCTTCTTGCTTTCTCTATTGGTGGCATCCAAACACTCGGTTTTAACATCAGTGTCTGTGTTTTACTTCCGGTTCTGGTTGCCTCAGCAACCCATTATTTTTTCTATTATAACTTCCCCAGAATTGTACCTGTCTATTTTGCCAAGGTCGGCTTTGGTGATTTGTTATGTATGTTATCTGTTGACGCTGTGCTGACAGCCTGTTTGTTTCAGTGGTTTACTTACCCCTCATTTGTCATTTGGGAAGATTTCACACTGCTTCTGGCTCTGATGGGAGGCATGGAAGCCCTGATCAGTACATGGATCGTCTCGTTACTGGTCTGTTTCCTGCCGGGTTGGCTGGTTACTTTCAGCGATGAGGAGTATTTACATGGGAAATAAACCCCTAAACAAACACCATCATAACTGCACAGGACAAAGTCACTGCTGAGCCTGCGGCAAAGAAAAGGTTAAGATGTCTTTATCCTCAGGTTTGATCCATGCATCAAGCCCCATGAGAGGATACAAATAATGCACACTGCCATCGGCTTCGCTGCGCACATTATCCGGCTTACCAAAACGGGTCTCAAGCATGGCCACATCCAACTGCACACTGGGCACCAGCCTTAATTCTTTCACAACCAGTTTTTTTACACTCAGAATATCCTCATTTGATAAATTAACACGCGCGACACCATTCGGATAAATGCGCGGACTTGTTCCACGTTGACGCATCTGTTCAAGCAATGTTTCAGCAACATTTAAAACCAACATGATTTTACTATGATCAGCAATTGAAGGAAAATAAGCTTCAAGTTTTAACTGAAAGTTCTGATGACCATCCTCCGAGGCTTTCGGGTACATAAAAATTGCAGCGTCCGATCGGCTTCTAAGTGCAATTTCAGCATCCCGAACCGTACTTTCATTGAGCACCAAACCCATCACATGCAATTTTCCAACCGGATCAATCCAGGGGCGACGATGTTCTGCATCGGAACCTGCCTGCTCCTCACCAACCTTGAAGCTTTCACTGGTCCAGAAGAACGTTCCTAAACCAACAACCACAATAAACAGCAATACAAATTTACCCATCAGTCCTTTTTGTCCTCTATGGAAACATCTTCAATATCATCGCCAACATCATCTTTTCCGTCCTTTTTGTCACTTGCCGCTTCCAGAGTCGCTTTTTGTTTATCCCGACCGGGAATCATATCTTCATCATCCATCAGAATGCGATAAGCCTCGCCTTCCATATCATCATACTGATCCGACTTTACTGACCAGCGGAACACAATGAGTGCTACAACACTGAACATCAATGCGGCAGGTATTAACATTAAAATAATATCCATCTCAGTTCTCCTTAACCCTCACCTTCAACCGCACCTCAACCTCATCTCGAATATCTTACACGGCGCCGAATCAGCAAGGCATTTCCAATGACCAACAATGATGAAGCAGGCATCGCAATCGCTGCTAACAACGGATGAATCATTCCTGCCATCGCCAAAGGCACAAGCAACACATTATATCCCAATGACAACGTCAGGTTCTGCTTGATCGTTCGCATCGTCTGCTTCGACAACCGGGCCGCAACAAGTAGCCTGTCCAGGCCTCCCAGCAGCACCATGTCTGCTGCCTGTGCCGAAATATCTGTCGCCTGCCCCATCGCAATGCCGACATTGGCCTGCGTCAATGCCGGGGCATCATTGATGCCATCCCCCACCATCGCCACCGTCAGCCCCTGTTCCTGCAAAGCTTGAATCTGTTTCGACTTATCTCCGGGTAATACTTCGGCAATCACATCAATATGTCTGTCGGCCACACCCTCTCCGACATTCTCAGGAAATAATTGACCTGCAATCGCCTGAGCCGCAGCAGTGCGATCGCCGGTAAGTAAACTCACGCCTTTACCGGAGTTAAGAATACTTTTCACTACATTCGCCGCCTCCGGGCGTAACTCATCACCCAAAACCATCCAGGCCAACAGTTTCACATCATCAAAAATAACAACAATTGTTCGCCCAAGCTTTTCCTGATCATCAATCGCCTGCTTTATACTCACATCCAGCTTGATACCATTCGCTTCCAGCCAGCCCAAAGAACCGACATGCCATGTGTTTCCATCAATCACAGCCTGAACACCACGCCCCGCCACATTTGTGAAGTCCGACAAATTTACCGGTGTTGGGTAGTCCGCCAGAAAATTTACAATCGCCCCTGCAAGAACATGCTCGGAAGCATGTTCCAAAGCACGAACTGCCGACCATATTTCAGATTTTTCAGGCTGTTCATCAGTGCCATATTTCACGATTTCTGCATGCACCACATTCACTCGCCCTTGAGTCAATGTGCCGGTTTTATCAAACACAACATGATCAATGCCCGCCAACTGCTCCAGAGCAGCACCTTGCTTAATCAACACGCCAAGCTTACCTGCATGGCCTGCTCCGATCGTGATTGCCATTGGTGTAGCCAAACCCAAAGCACACGGGCACGTAATGATCAAAACCGTCACCGCTGACATCACCGCAAAAGCCAGATCCGCCTTCCACCACCAAAATAGCAGTGTCCCGGCAGCAAGAATTAAAACGACTGCAACAAACCAGGGAACAATTCGATCTGCCAGTCTTTGAATCTCCACTTTCGATGTTTGCGCCTGCTCAACCAGATCAACAATATGAGCCAACACAGATTTATGGCCAACATCTGTAGCACGCACATGCATCTGACCTGAGATGTTTAAGGTGCCACCGACCACATGGCTTCCGGTTTTTTTAGCAACAGGATACGACTCCCCGGACAACATCGACTCATCAACATCAGAAGCACCATGCACAACTTCGCCATCCACAGGAATACGGTCACCGGGTTTCACCCGAAGCACGTCCCCTTCATCAACTGAGCGCAAAGGAATCAACTGTTCAGCACCTGCTTCATCAAGACGCAAAGCTGAACGTGGTAACAGGCCTAATAAATGCCGTGTGGCTGAACTGGCAACTTCGCGCGCGGATGATTCCAGAAAACGCCCCACCAGAATCAGAAAAACAAACATGGATACCGAATCAAAATAGACATGATTTTCAATGCCTGCTACCGGAGCAATCGTCGCCGATGCTGACCACAAAAAACTGGCAGCGATACCAAGGCTAATGGGTACATCCATATTCAGCTTTCCAGCACGCAATACTCTCCATGCCGAAGCAAAAAAGATATTGCCCGAATATGCAATTCCGGCAAACGTCAACACCATCGAATACCATTGAAAAATAGCGCGATATACATCTTCAATACCAAAAAAATCGCCTGCATATAAACAAACAGCCGCAGTCATCACGTTGGCAAATGCAAATCCGGCAAAGGTCATCCGAAACATCAGATCCTGCCTGCGTTCTTTGTTTATTTTTTGCTCTAAATCCTCTTTATACGGGACAGCGCAATAGCCCACGCGGCCTATGGCAAGGATAGCTTCTGATAACGCCATAACATCCGGCTGCCAGTGCAAACGAAGACGTTGTTTTGAATAATTAACTTCTGCATGTGTAACACCCGGAAGTTGAGATAATGTATGTTCGATCAACCACACACAGGCCGGGCAATGAATGCCTTCAATCAACAGGTCGGCCTGATGCGTTCCATCAACGCGCTGGCGGACAAAATCAGCCTGAATCTGAATATGATTAAAGACGGCTGCATCTTCAGGCGCCTGTTCAGGCGGTGACCATTGCCGAAACTCCGGTGCAAACTGATAAAAATTATCGAGACCTGAACTATATATAATCTGACAAACCTGAGCACAACCGTTACAACAAAAATATTTATTCTCTGAGGCAACTTCAGCGGTAACCGTACCTGTTTTGGGCAAACCCAAACCACAATGAAAACAACCTTCAGCGGTTGCTGAATCCACCATATTCACAATCGACTATTCGCCTGTAATCAAGTTAACCACTTTCTCCAGCAAAGATCGTGTTTCGACACCATCACCAGCCACTTCAATGCGGCGATTCAACACATATTTCTCTTCTCCGGCACTAAACAACAAGTTAATGTCCCAAACACCTGGCAATGGCAGGCTAAGCTCTCCGGCGTATTTCCCCGATTGACCACTTTCTTTCAATGCTATAATCACATCAGCTTTGGCATCGCTGGGGCGATAGGCAGTGATTTCTGCTCTGCCACTGATCGGCTTGCCAGCACGATCAAGCACAGACAAATACATCTTTTCAACCTTATTAACATGCCAATTTGATTTGGCAGGAAGACTGACTTGCCAGCCGCGCTTAGCCTGTGCGCGATATTGCTCATCAATTTTATTCTGCTGCAAGCCGTATTTATAATACTCTTCATTCACCAAACCACTGGAAGTTGAACCGCTCACAACAACAAATCCGTAATTCACAGCAAAAACCACCAAAAACAAACCGACCATCGCCCATACCCACGGGCTTCGGTATCCAGCACCTTGTTTTTTCTTTTGATTCATACTCATGCTTAGTGCCTCGGACCAATAAATACAGATTTATATATCACACGTACATCAGCATTCGACACTGATTTCAATTCAAACGTAATCGGCTGTTGCTCTTGAGTGACTACTTTTTTATCTGCCCTTGCGTGCAAATCAAAATGTTTCAGCTCACCACTTTTCAAATGGAACACTGTATCATCAGCATTGCTTGTCACACCATCCAAACCGGAGATAAGCAAAACAAAATCAGCCGCACTCTCAGTTTTATTCATAAAGTCCATATGATATACATTCTGAAGGCTGCCATTGGACATCATGGTATACAACGGGCTTCGCGCATGGTTAACATTAATATCCACAGGAGATTTCAAAACGATTCCGGCAATAATCCCAACCAGAGCCGCCACCGTTGCAAAGGAATAAATCAACGGGCGTACTCGCAGAAAGGGATGTTTATCACGCTCACCTGTTTTGAACTCATTGTGAGACATAAAACGAATCAACCCACGTGGGCGTTTAACCTGATCCATAATAGAATCACACGCATCAATACACACACCACAGTTAATACATCCTATTTGCTGACCTTTACGAATATCCACACCCGTCGGACATACCGATACACACACCTTACAATCGATACAATCGCCTTTTCCCTCTTCAACATTCCCCTGCTTCAAACGCCCACGAGGCTCTCCTCTGCGTTCATCGTAAGTTGTTACAATCGTATTATCATCGGTCATCACACCCTGAATACGGGCATACGGACAAACCCAGTTACATACCTGCTCACGCACAAACCCTGTATTCACATAAAATAAAAGTAATACAATGATAAAAGAAGCCCATTCGAATATGCTGTAACTGAAATCAAAAAAATCTCCCCATGCATTATAAATGCCGGAAAAATAACCAATAAACGTGATCGCTGTTGCCCCGCAAATAACCAGCCATAACGCATGCTTGGTCACTTTTTTACGAATCTTGGTAACACCCCATGGAGCCGCATCCAGTTTGATGCGTTCAGTGGCCTTACCTTCCACCTTATATTCCACCCATGACAAAATATCGGTCCATACAGATTGAGGACAAGTGAAACCGCAAAAGATACGCCCGCTGATGGCCGTCATCGCAAACAGGCAGACAAAACAGAACAACAATAAAAGTGCAAGCATCCACAAATCCTGCGGCCAGATCACACCACCAAACAGATAAAATTTACGATCAGGAATATCAAACAAGACCGCCTGGCGCTCTGCCCACTCAAAATACGGAAGCACAAAAAACAGTCCCACAGTCGGCAACATTGCCAGCCACTTGCGCATGCGAAAACGCCCCGGCATGCGTCGGGCATGCACAGTGCCATCACCCGCATTCACATCATAATTTAAATAGTCAGTATGCTGATAAATGTCAGATTTATTAGTGTCGCTCATGTAAAGCCCCTACATATATTAGGTTTTTTCGAAACAGTCAAAACTCAAATCATGAAATTAATTTAATGTGGACGCACGATATGAAAGTTATATTCACAAGTCCAGTAAACATCCATAAAAATAATACGGAAATACACTTGCCAAACGCGCTTTTCAACATTAATGTTCCATGAAATTTCCTTAATGGGAGGACTATATGCCGTTTATATTAGGGTTTGTGTATTATTTCACATTCGTGGCGATCGTTAGTTTTATTAGTCTATTAATCTATTAATTTTTTATCTTAATCTATTAATTCAATATTATAAATTTTAACGAACTGACAAAATAAAGTAGGAGGAAGTGCAAATGAAGGAGCCTGAACAGGCCGGTCATGTCATGTTCAACGCAGATGCGTGGGACTTTTCTGACCCGGTCATTATTACAGTGACATTCACAGTTGTCTTTTGTGTAGGCATGCTGGTTGTCCTTTACCGATGGGTGAAGAAAAACATGGCAGATGATGCCAAAAAGAGTCAAGGAGGAGGCCAGTGAGTACTGTTGCTGCAAAAGAAGAGTATAACTACGATATTGTAAAATTTTGTGTCCTGACCGGTATTGTCATGGGCGTTATTGGCACTGCGGTAGGCACATACATCGCATCTGAATTAGCATATCCATGGCTAAATTTGGACATCGCTGAAATCAGCTTTGGCCGCTTGCGTCCTGTACATACCAACACGGTAATTTTCGGTTTTGGCGGCTTTTTGCTGTACGGCGCCGGTTTTTACATGGTACAACATTCAACACATGCGCGACTGCGCTTTGAAAAATTAGCCTGGGCGGCTGTTGCCCTATGGCTTATCAGCATGATTTGCATGTGGATTACATTGCCTCTCGGCATGACCCAGTCAAAAGAGTACCATGAACCTGAATGGTGGATTGACCTGATGATGGCTGTATCATGGGTTTTCATGACTATTGTATACCTTGCAACGATTGCAAACCGTAAAATGTCTCACATTTACATTGCGAACTGGTTCTTCATGACCATGTTATTTATGGTGACTTACATCTTCACCTTTAACGGCATGTGCATCCCGGTTGACATGACCTTTTCATACTCTGCTTACGCAGGCATCCATGATGCGATGACACAGTGGTGGTGGGGTCATAATGCAGTAGGTTTCTTCCTGACTGCAGGTTTTATTGGTGTGATGTATTACTTTGTACCTAAACATGCAAACCGTCCGATTTATTCGTATCGTCTTTCAGTATTGCATTTCTGGTCACTGACCTTCCTGTATGTATGGGTAGGCGCACATCATCTTCACTATACAGCGATTCCTGACTGGACGTTGTCTCTTGGTGCAGGCATGTCTGTTGCACTGATCTTCCCTTCATGGGGCGGCATGATTAACGGCATGATGACCATGTCCGGTGCCTGGGACAAACTGCGTACAGATCCTGTTATGCGTTTCATGGTTGTAGCACTTGCTTTCTACGGCATGTCTACATTCGAAGGTCCGTTGATGGGTACCAAGAGTGTGAATGCACTTTCTCATTACACTGACTGGACTGTTGGCCATGTACATTCAGGCGCCCTTGGCTGGAATGCAATGATCGCAATCGGTGCGATGTATCACATGATCACACGCATGTGGAACACAGAAATGGCTTCTGCCAAACTGATTAACATGCACTTCTGGGTTCACCTTACCGGTGCTGTCCTTTACATCACAGCAATGTGGGGTTCCGGCGTACTGCAAGGCCTGATGTGGCGTGCATTTGATAGCTACGGCAATCTGGTTTACACCTTTGCTGATTCAGTGGCTGCCATGCATCCATTCTACGCATTGCGTGCCTTTGGTGGTTTCCTGGTGTTCGTAGGCTTCTGTATCATGTTATACAACACTTTGAAAACTGTCAGTGCAGTCAAAGCTGGCTCAAATGTAGCGCTTAGTGCTGCTGCAAAAGCTTAAGGGAGGAATGAATGTCTGATAATAACGACAAAAAGGGAATAATTCGCGGCATTCCCCACGACACCATTGAACAAAGCCTGCCAATTTTGGCTGTTTTTGTGGCTATCCTGGTAGCTGTTGGTGGTATTGTGGAGATTGTCCCCGCATTCTATCTCGATGATGCAGAACCCAAAGTAGAAGGCGTACGTCCGCTGACTCCATTGGAACTTGAAGGCTTTGCCATTTATCGACGTGAAGGTTGCTTCCTTTGCCATTCGCAAATGATTCGTCCTTTCCGTGATGAAAAAGAACGTTTTGGTCACTTCTCTCTGGCAGCAGAGTCAAAATATGACCATAACTACGCTTGGGGTTCCAAACGTACAGGTCCTGATATTGCTCGACTGGGCAAGAAGTATACAGATGCATGGCATATCCAGCATATGCGTGCGCCTCGTTCGGTGGTTCCTGAATCCGTCATGCCTAACTACGCATGGCTGGAAGAAACAAAGCTGGACACAAGCCGTACCAAAGGCCGCATGGAAGTACTGGCCATGATGAACGTACCTTACAGTGCTGATGATATTTCTAACTGGGAATCTGATTTAAAAGCTCAGGCAGCAGTTGACGATGGCAATGGTGAAGATGCGTTGCGTGCTCGTTACGAGCGCAAAACATGGACCAATAGTAATGGTGAAGTCGAGCAATGGACTGACTCATTCACGCCAACGCCACTCAATGTGCGCGCATTTGATGCTGATGCTTCAGATGTGACTGAACTGGATGCTTTAATTGCTTATTTACAGCAACTGGGCACACACGTTCACTTTGAAGAAGGTGTTGACTATTACCACGATAAATTCGGCCAACCTTACCGTAAATAATCGATGAGTTATGGCACATTAACAGTCTTTTTAGTCCTTTGTACGGTCGTGCTGTACATCTGGTTCTTCCGTTCAAAGGACGAAGACTACAATGATAAAAAAAACATCATCTTGGATGATAAAAACTTAGATGATAAAAATAATTCCGAGGAGGGAAAACATGAGTGATCACAATGATCCTAATGACAACAGTACCGGCCACGAATGGGATGGCATCAGAGAACTGAACAACCCACCACCAAAATGGTGGGCGTGGGGCTTCTATCTGGGCCTTACGTTTGTGACCCTGTATTATATAATCTATCCATCAACGCCGCTGAACAATGGTTTCCAGAAGGTCATCAACGGTGTGACCGGCATGGAAGTTCTGGTAGACGGGCACTCCAAAGGCATCATGGCAATGGTGAACTCGAACCCTTATTATAAGGGTGAAACCTGGACTCAGGCAGAGATCGATGGCTTCAAAGCCAAAGGCCATGCTGAGCTTTCCATTAAAGCTGGTGACCTGAAATATCAGGATGGCTGGACTGCGATCAATGAAATGCGTGATGATGTGGCTGATATTGAAGCCGTTCGTGCAGGTTACATTGAAAAACTGGCAGGCATGAGTGCGCAGCAAATCATCGCTGATGATGAAATGCGTAACTTTGCATTGGGGCGTGCACGTGTATTGTTTGGCGACAACTGTGCAGCGTGTCATGGCTCAGGCGGTCAGGGTACCCTGAACAAAGCACATCCTGGAAACTCCTTTCCTAACTTAACCGATGATGATTGGTTATATGGTGGCTGGACGGACAAGATCGCTGAAACCATTACCGAAGGACGTGAAGCGGAAATGCCTGCTAAAGGTGGTAACGATGAGTTAACCGATGCTAATGTTGATAGCCTCGCTCAATTTGTTGTCGCGCTTTCAGAAGGCAGCGCTGCACTAAACGATGATGGCAATTTGACCCGTGGCGCAAGTACCTTTGCCAGCGCAAACGTGCTGTTCCAGGAAACATGTGCAGCTTGTCATAGTGCAAGCGGTAAAGGTTCTCTGATCGGTAGTGCTGATTCATATGGTGGAGCTGCCAACTTAACTGACAGCATCTGGCGTTTTGGCGGAGATATGAAGACTGTTCGCGATACCATCGCAAACGGACGTAAAGGCACCATGCCTTCTTTCGCTGAAAAACTTGATGAGACATCCATCAAAATCCTGGCTGTTCGCATCCATCAGTTTGGTGGCGGCATGAATAGTGATCCAACAGAATAAATAGATCAGACTGTACATAAAAAAAGGCGACCTTTTGGTCGCCTTTTTTTTTACCTTTTTATTATTCGAATCACGGACTATCACTGCGTCGCCACGTTTCATTCATTACATCTTCCGCAGTCATTTCGATCAACTCAATCAGAGCACATAGATAACATCAATAAGAGGCAGCTTATTCTGCCAGAATGTTTTCCCAGCCGGGTCCACAGCTCATACCCGTGCAAACAAACCAGCGGACTCGTCCATCGGAGCGCCCAATACCATCAAGCTGACCATCGATTTCATCATCCAGTACACGGCATTGAGCCACAGTCATGGGCTTTAACTGTTGAAATTGTTTTTGTTCTATCAAGTGTTTTGCATAACCCTGGCTTTCCGATGCCACTGCACAAAAACAATCAGTACGCTGATCTTTTGTTGTATATGCGTAACCAGCCAGTATCAAACCTGCAATCATCGGAAGAGGGATAATCAAATAGCTTAAACGATAACGTCGATTAATGGTTTTTATCTCTTGTTCATTCATATGACTCGATATCATAACGATTCAAAACCTGAGTGGTACAGAATATTATTTTCTATAAAATGAGATTTAGCATATGGCCTTCGTTTAAACCTGCACCTTCATTGCCCTAACATATGATAAATACACATTATATAGACCTTCCAACATAAATATTGCTAATCTCACGACATGAAGACTAATACAACAAAAATAGACAATATTCTCCTTCAACTGCCGACATGGTTAACTACCGTAGTCGCAGAGCAATCAGACACGCTTCCAACACCTGAAGCACGGATGCATTTTGTTATTCAACTTGCCAGACTCAACATTGAACACAAAACAGGTGGTCCCTTTGCTGCTGCCATTTTTAACATGGAGACTCAGGCATTGATTTCTGCGGGTGTTAATCTTGTTATCCCCTCCAACTGTTCGATGGCACATGCGGAAATGATTGCGATCAGCCTCGCTCAAAAACAACTAAATCATTATGACCTGGGTGCTCCTGATCTCCCACGTTTCGAACTGGTTTCCAGCAGTGAGCCTTGCGCCATGTGTTTTGGCGCACTTCCATGGTCTGGCATTCGTCATCTCAGCTGTGGCGCAGATGATATGGATGCTCGCGCGATCGGCTTCGATGAAGGCCCCAGACATCCCGACTGGGTTAAAGCACTCAATGAGCGTGGTATTTCAGTTGATACAGGCATTTGTAAAACAGAAGCAAAAGAAATCCTGCAAACTTATGCAAAAAAAGGGATTATATATAATGCACGTCAGGGTTAAAAACAGACAAACTCATGGTATGTCATACTTGGATATCCTTACCCATGATCAGTCACACGTATTAATTACACTTGTATGAATCGATACTAAATGTATGTTTTCATCGTCCAGAAACAAAAGAACACTGGGATAATACTTATAAGGGAAGACAAACTCATGAAAAAAATAATCATTGCACTGGCCGCATTTGTGCTGCTGGTAACACCTGCGATTGCAGCAGATCGTGACGACAAAAAAGACAACGGTCATGACGAAAAACACTGGAGCTATGAAGGCGACACCGGCCCAGCCAATTGGGGCGATTTCAGTAAAACATGCGCAACAGGTAAAGCTCAGTCACCGATTAACATCGTTCGTTCTGATGTAATAACTGGCCACCTGGCACCCATCGACTTTCACTACAACGATCATGCAAAAAACGTTGTCAACAATGGCCACGGTATTCAACTTAATCTAAAAAAAGGTAGCTATATCGTGGTAGACGGTGAGCGTTTTGACCTGCTTCAATTCCACTTTCACTCTCCATCTGAAGAGCAGCTAAATGGCACAAATCAGGACATGGTTGCCCACCTCGTTCATCAATCTGCCAAAGACCAACTGGCTGTGGTTGCAGTGCTGTTTAACGCAGGTAATAAAAACGATGTACTGAAAAGCATTTGGGAAAAAATGCCATCTCGCGCAGGGGATAAAGAGTCTCTAGGCAGTTTCGATGTTGCAGCCATGCTGCCTGAAAACAAAGCCTATTATCATTTCATGGGGTCTCTAACCACACCACCATGTTCTGAAAACGTAAAATGGTATGTTCTGCAAAAGACTGTGTCTGTTGGTAGCAAACAGTTAAGTGCATTTCGTAAACTTTATTACCACACCAACCGCCCGGTTCAAGCTTTGAATGGTCGTGTTATCGTTTCTGGCAACTGATTAATAAGCCAAAAATTGAAAATAAAAAAGCCGTTCCCTGAAAATAGGGACGGCTTTTTTATTTTCAATTTTTGTCCATATTCCACTTTAAACAGGAACGTTAATTCGAACACTTAACCCATACAAATCATGGTTATGAATATGCAGAGACCCACCATATTTTTCCATCAGTTCATTTACAATCGCCAAACCAAGACCGTGCCCAACGTCCGAGCTTTTTGCTCTTGCTTTATCGCCTCGATAAAAACGTTCAGTCAGTCTCGGCAGTTCCTTCTCTGATACACCGGCTCCCTGATCTGTAATTTCCAACTGATATGTCTTTTCAGCAAAACTGCCATCAATATGAACATAGCTGTTTTCAGGTGCATATCGCAGTGCATTTTCAATCAAATTATCCAAAATTCGATGCAAATCACTCTCAGCCATCTTCACTTGCACCGCCCCGGTCATCTCATCCTGACCCGACCATTCGATGGCAACACTTTTAGCCTCCATTTGAGAGGAGAAGCCAAGTAACACGCGATTTAAAACCTCTTGCAAATCGGCCTTTGCCGACACATCCGGGCTGAAACTCTCAACATGTTCAAGGGTAAGCAGTGCATCAAGAAACTCATTGGCACGCACCGATTCATTCGCAATGATCTTTACAGCCTCATTCCTGATTTCAACATCATCGCCAAAGGCCTCAATGCTTCGAGCATAACCAAGAATTGAAGTCAGTGGTGTTTTCAAATCATGCATCAGATTGGCAAACAGACTTTTACGCTGCATTTCAATGCGATGTTTTTCGCTCACATCCACGCATAAGAGCAACACCTGTTCTGTTCCAAGGGGAGCCAAACGCGGTGCCAGAACCCTTCCGTCCACGTGCATATCAGGGAGTGTAGATGCTTCAGGCAAAGCCTTTAACGCCAATGAAAAAGCCCGATGCCAGTCAGGATCGCGATAAAACAACAATAAAGACTGCGGTAACTCAGGCCCATTCTCCATATGGAAAACATGACGGGCATGTGTATTCGCAGTTATGATGCGCCCCAGATGATCAACACGCATGACCACCTCATTCACTGCTGAAAAAAGCACATCCAGACGTTTGCCTCGACTTATCAATGTCGATTTCAAATTCTTTTGTGCCAGCTTAAGTTCCTTAAGCTCTTCTCCAATCGTTATACGCTTCTTGTTCAAACGCTGAACATGCAAAGCCCACAGGATCAACGCAATCACAAACACAAAAGCCCAGGGACTCATGAACTTTTTTTCTCTATCACCGAATAGCGATACCCAGCCCCACGAATCGTTTTTATCGCTTCGGCAAGTTCATGTTCATCCAAAGCCTTCCGCAACCGTTTAACAGTCACATCAACGGTACGCAGCTCAACAAAGCTGTTAATGCCCCAAACATGGTCCAGAAGATACTCCCGGCTTCTCACTTTTCCCGGTTTATTCATCAATACCTGGAGTAATTTAAATTCGAGTGGTCTGAGATCCAGATCCTTACCATTGACCGTCACTTCCATCGCATCTTTATCAAGTACAATACCATCTCTCGTCTTATCAGCTGCTACAGCGGGAGCATTGGCTCTACGCAATAAAGCCTGCACACGTGCAATCAACTCATCCGGTTCAAACGGTTTGGACAGGTAATCATCGGCGCCTTCCTTCAAACCTCGAACCTTCTCATCGGTAGAACCAAGTGCCGTTACCATCAGAACAGGAAGCGTAGCGATATGTTCCTGCCTTCTAAGCCAACGGAGGATATCCATGCCACGTTTACCCGGCAGCATGCGGTCCAGAATCATTAAACTGAATGTTTGATTCTGGAGCATGCGAATAGCCTCATCACCATCTGCGCAAAGGACAATCGTGAAACCTTCTTTTTTCAAATACATTTCAATCAAACGGGCAATCGCCACATCATCTTCGACAATCAGCACATCCATATTGATCACCCTTCTTTACCCACTAAACTGCCCACTAAACCTTTCTGCCTAAAGCAAATTCATGCATGGCAGCATATTCATGTTCCAACTGTAACGCCATTTTACTTAACAAACGAAACATAAACATGAGAAGCTGATTTCCCAGCGCAGGATCTTCAAGCGTAATCACATCAAAATATGGACGATCAATCGTAAGCACTTTCACATTTTCTTCGGCTTTCAACGTTGCCGAATGTAAACGATCTTCATCCAGAAACGAAAAAAGTCCGAATACATCCCCAGCTGAAAGCATGCTGTATTGATGTGCTGAATGATCTGAAGCAGAAACCTTTCCTTCGATAATCAATGAAATTTCGTTATCTGAAAAACTTCCCGCTTTATATATCGTATCTCCTGCAGAATAGCTTCGCACATTCATGCAACTAAACATTAACATTGCATCCTGTGGTTTCATGGTGTTAGCAATTGGCATCGTGCGAAACCTGATAAAATTTTTATCTGCAACAATGGCTGCTTCATAACCTGCTTCATATTTATACCGACTCATTTCAGTATGGTTCATTTGATTTCTCCTCATTACCTTCTATAAGTGGGGGAAGCTTGTATGTATTTGATGACACGTTGATGACACCATGACATTCGTCTGACCTTGTCACAACTATGACATATTGACCCTCTACATTCCGGCCCACTTTGAATTTCATTGAGAGGAAATAAAATGAAAGTAACTTTAAAAACCATTGCCATGGCTGCAATGTTTGCATTTGCTGCTCCGGCTTTTGCCGGCGGCATCGTTGTCGCTGAAAAAGACGAAAGCAAACTAAAACTGGAAGCACTGTTTTATCTAAACACCTACCAAAAGACCGATGATCGATCTACCGCAGGTGTTAGCTCCAAAACCAAAACTAATGGTCTGCATGTCGATCGTGCATACTTTACTGCCAAATACTACTTCGATAAAAACTGGATGATGCGTTTCACCACAGATATCGGGAATGAAGCAGGCCTTGGTAAAGACCAGAATATCTATCTAAAATATGCCTATGTTGAAGGCAAGCTGGCTGGCAAATCTGCTATTCTTCGTCTTGGTCAGTCTCACACACCCTGGATCGACTATGAGCAAGGCCTGTGGAAACATCGTTATGTAGCCAAAGTTATGTCTGACACTTACAAATTTGACACATCCGCTGACCTAGGCATTGGCCTGAAAGGTAAACTTGCTGATGGCATGGTCGACTACTTCGTCACTGCGACAAACGGAACCGGCTATGGCAAGGGCAATCCTCAATCCGGCCTGAACGGTGTCGATTTCAACAGCCGTATTGGTGTCCACCCTATAAAAGGTCTGGATATCGATTTTCAATACCTTAGTGGCTATAAAGCGACCAAAACAAGCATCTCCAATATTGCAACTTCAGGTGTGAAGTCCACACTGACACAAGCTATGATCTCTTACGGCACTTCTGATTTCCGAGTTGGTGGTAACTATCTATTGAACACAGATAAAGCCAAATCTGCGACTGCTTCATCAACACATGGTGGCAATACAAGTGCAGCCTTCGCAACTGCTGCAATCGGCGATGAAGTCAAATCATCCGGTTTGGCTCTATGGGCATGGGCTAAACTTCCAGACACTGGCTTTGGTGCTTTTGCTCGCTATGAAAACCTGAAAAACGAATTGACCAGCGCAGGCATCGCAAATGCAAACAAAGAGAAAATTGATCGCTATGTGCTTGGTGTTGAATACAGCCCGATTAAAAACATCACGTTTGCTTTGGTGGTTGATGCAAGCAAGTTGAAAAACCGCGGTGGTGTTACAACAACAACCGATAAAGACACTCGCTATGGTCTCTACTCTCAGATCAAACTGTAAGAATAAACCGTACGTATAAAGGAAAGGCCGGGAGTGTACTCCCGGCCTTTTTTTTTCATTTTATTTGCAACACACAGTCGATCATACATAGTCACCATCTATGTCACACCTGTGTCACACACAGCGCATAAGCTTTGCTCAAATTCAAATTGGGAGATACCAATCATGAAAAAACAACACGCCATTCTCATGGCTGCAACATTTCTTGGCCTTGCATTCGTGGGCCAGGCTGAAGCCCGCGATCAGATCCGCATTGTCGGATCATCAACCGTATACCCTTTTGCCAGTTATACAGCTGAAGAGTTCGGACAAACCACCCGTTACAAAACACCCGTTATCGAATCAACCGGTTCCGGCGGCGGCATGAAACTTTTCTGTGCCGGCGATAGCATGGATACACCTGACATCACCAATGCATCACGTCGCATGAAAGCAAAAGAGTTCAAACTTTGTGCTAAAAATGGTGTCAATGACATCACAGAAGTCGTCATTGGTTACGATGGCATTGTCATCGCACAGAGCAAAGGAAATGATAACATCAACCTGACGCGTAAAGAAATTTTGTTGGCAGTTGCTGCAGAAGTTCCAAATAAAGACGGTTCTAAACTGGTCCCTAACCCATACAAATACTGGAACCAGATCAATGCCAACCTGCCACATCGCCCTATTCTTTTTTATGGCCCACCGACCTCTTCAGGCACACGTGATGCATTTGCAGACCTGGTTATGAAAAAGCTAACCAAAAAGATGGATGTTTATACCAGCCTGTACAAAGCAGACAAAATGAAAAACAAAGCATACAAAAAATACAAAACAATCCGTCAGGATGGTGTTTATGTCCCAAGTGGCGAAAATGACAACCTCATTGTTCAAAAACTTCTTAAAGACAAAAGTGCGTTTGGTATTTTTGGATATTCTTTCCTGGAAGAAAACTCTGATCGCATCAAAGGAGCCACAGTTGAAGGCGTAACTGCTGAGCCAGAGAACATCTCATCCGGCAAGTATCCAGTGTCCCGTTCACTTTTCTTCTATACCAAGAACTCTCACGCAAGCAAAGTTCCTGGCATGAATGACTACGTCAGTCTTTTTATAAATGAACAGATGATCGGTGAAGAAGGAAACCTCTCAGAAATTGGTTTGATTCCATTGCCTAAAGCAGACCGTAATGCAACACGTCACCGTGTTGTTAAACACATCAAGCTGACCGCAGAAGACTTGAAGAAAAAATAAGCAGAAAAAAGTATTCAAGTTCGGCTGGCCGGAGAAATCCGGCCAGCTTTTATTTTTTTAGTATCCCCAAATAAATTATTTTTACACTTATTTGATCTTCGAAAGAAAAACACCACTCTATTTTACTTACAAAATTAAAGACGCACGTGCATAATTTGGACCGTCCATTATTTCTAAAGGTGCCCTGACTTTTGCGGTGTATCCTTAGCGATCATTTAACGAGGTGCCTGAACATTGAATATCGCTGATTTAAGCTTTTATTTTATTGCAGGACTATTGCCTCTTTCATGCATGGCGTGGATGCTGGGACGCAATAAAGCCAGCAAAAACCACGCCGACAAACGTTGGAACTCGCGCCCCGGACACTATGGCTGGTTCAGCGTTATCTGGATGGCCACACCTGCATTGGGGATGGCAATACTGGCCTCCCTGCTTCATCTGGCTGGTATTTATACCGTACCTGCAATTATTTTTCTACCGGTCGTATTTGTTGTTGCAGCGGCTGGTGGCTGGCAAGGATTACGTCTGATTCAACCATCACTTCGGGCCCGAAACAGTGTTGAAAAAGTTATTCGTGCCCTGTTGATCACCGCAGCACTTACATCAATCCTCACCACAATCGGTATTGTCCTTGCTATCATCTTTGAAGCGATTCAATTTTTCAAAATTGTTAGTTTTTGGGAATTCATAACAGGAACACAATGGTCCCCGGATGCAGCATCGGGCGATGGTGGAGAAGGCTTGTTTGGCTCGATACCCATCTTTGCCGGCACATTCATGATCACCCTGATCGCGATGGCTGTTGCGATTCCCGTCGGCCTGTTATCAGCCATATTCATGGCCGAATATGCCACTGAAAGCTTCAGGAATATTGCCAAACCTGCACTGGAAATTCTGGCTGGTATTCCTACCGTTGTATATGGCTTCTTTGCTGCCATCACAGTGAGTCCTCTGGTGGTAAAGTTTGCCGCATTCGTTGGCCTGCATGCAGATTATACCAATGCACTGACACCCGGCCTTGTGATGGGAATTATGATTATTCCATTTGTTTCATCACTTTCCGATGATGTGATTCGTGCCATTCCGCAAAGTATGCGTGAAGGTTCACTGGCTCTTGGCACCACGATGTCTGAAACTATAAAACAGGTGCTTCTTCCCGCAGCTCTGCCCGGCATTGTCGCTGCATTTCTTTTGGCGGTTTCCCGCGCATTGGGCGAAACCATGATCGTGGTTATGGCTGCTGGCCTGCGTCCGAATCTGACATGGAACCCATTGGAAGGCATGACAACGGTCACAGTACGTATCGTGGATGCCCTGACCGGTGATCAGGCCTTTGACTCCCCCGAAACACTTTCTGCGTTTGGGCTTGGACTGGTTCTACTGAGCATCACTTTAATGCTCAATATTATATCCATTTACGTTATCCGGCGTTTTCGCCAACAGTACGAGTAGAAACCATGAGTTTACACGTTAATCAACAAATGAAACGCCGCTATGCGGCCGAAAAACGATTCAAAGCCTATGCTATCACGGCTTTGACACTGGCAGGGGCATTTTTAATCTTCTTCTTTGCAGACATGATCTCCAAAGGTTTGCCTGCCCTTCAACAGGCAGAAATTCTGGTGGATGTTCATTACAATGATAGCAGTATGCAAAATTACAAAAAAGCGGTTGATAAACCACTACGGCGGATCGTCAGTCGTGGTTACCTGCGCACACTCCCCCTCTACATGGAAGATCACCCTGAACTGATGGGTACAAATGAATCCCGTTGGGTGCTGGCCACCGCCGATGTCGATCAATATCTAAAGGGTAAACCTCATCGTCTCAAATCCAAATATCAAAAACAAATTGATGGACTTTTAAAGGCAGAAAAAGTCCGTCTTGCTTTTAATACAGGCTTTTTCACCCGGGGCGATTCGAAGATGGCTGAACTTGCAGGCATTCGATCTGCGGTGATTGGATCCATCTATGTATTATTTTTAACCATGATCTTTGCACTGCCCATTGGTGTCATGACTGCGGTCTACCTTGAAGAGTTTGCGCCGGACAATCGACTCACACAGATCATTGAAGTCAACATTAACAACCTCGCAGCCATCCCCTCCATTCTGTTTGGTCTATTGGGTCTGGCAATTTTTATTAACTTCTTTGGTGCGCCCCGTTCATCTGCACTGGCTGGTGGCCTGACGCTGGCATTGATGACACTTCCAATCGTCATCATCACCACACGTGCAGCACTGCAAGCCGTTCCTGATTCTATCCGTGAAGCCGCATTCGGGCTCGGTGCATCCCGTTGGCAGACTGTCTGGCACCATGTTCTTCCACTGGCCATGCCGGGAATCCTGACAGGTTCAATTATTGGTTTAGCCCAAGCTATGGGAGAAACAGCGCCACTTCTGATTGTCGGCATGATGGCCTATGTACCGGATGCACCGGGTAACATCATGGAAGCGGCCACTGTGCTTCCTGCCCAAATATATACCTGGGCTGGCGAGTCGATCCGTGCATATGAGGAGCGTACCGCTGCAGCGATTCTTGTATTACTGAGCGTACTGCTAAGCCTGAATACGATGGCAGTGTATCTGCGCAAACATTTTGAGAAAAGGTGGTAAGATGGACACTCCCAAAGTAAGCATTCGCGATCTTAAGCTCTGGTATGGTGAGAGTGAAGCACTGCATGGTATTAATGTTGCGTTCTCTGAAAAGAAGGTCACCGCACTTATCGGGCCTTCAGGCTGTGGTAAATCAACACTTTTACGCTGCCTGAACCGGATGAATGACCGCATCCCGGAATGCCGTCTTGAAGGTGAAGTTCTGCTCGATGGTAATGATATCTATGCACCGGAAGTTGATGTGGTTCAACTACGCACCCATATTGGTATGGTTTTTCAGAAACCCAACCCGTTTCCAAAAAGCATCTATGAAAATGTCGCTTATGCGCCACGTATTCATGGGCTTGCCAAAAATGGCCCGGACATGGATGAACTGGTTGAAACAGCACTTCGAAAAGCCAGCATTTGGAAGGAAGTGAAAGATAAGCTTCAATCTCCCGGCACTGCGCTTTCAGGTGGCCAACAACAGCGCCTCTGCATTGCCCGTACCATCGCAGTAAAACCCAATGTTATTCTGATGGATGAGCCATGTTCAGCACTGGACCCTATTGCGACAGCCAAAATTGAAGAGCTGATGGATGAACTGAAACAGGAGTTCACTATTATTATGGTGACTCACAGCATGCAGCAGGCAGCGCGCATTTCAGATCATACGGCCTTTTTCTACATGGGCAATTTGATTGAGTTTGGTGAAACAGGCACAATCTTTACACAACCGGAAAAACAACAGACCGAAGATTATATCACCGGTCGATTTGGATAAGGATACTCAAAAAGAGAAGGGTTCCAAAGTCAGTTGTTCATATCACTGGTTTTGGGAACAAAGTCAAAATCACGACTTTTGATTTATACTTTGAATAAATAAATCTATTTTTATTCAAGTATAAACGTTATAGGAGCGAAACATGCAACACACGATTAAACGCTTTGATGAAGAACTGAACCAGCTCAAAGAACTTATTCTCTCTATGGGCGGGCTTGTGGAACGGGCGATTGGCCATGCCGTAAAGTCCATGCTTGAACAGGATGAAGCGCTGGCCCATAAAACAATTAAGCGTGACCGGGCCATCAATGCACTGGAAGTCCAGTCTGATGAACTTACCCGTGACATTCTGGTGCGCAGACAGCCTGCGGCAGGTGATCTACGCTTTATCATGGGCACCATCAAGGTCGTAACCGATCTGGAACGCATGGGTGATCTCGCCGCCGGCATTGCTGAGGGTACGCTGCGCTCACTGGAACATTCTCCTAAGAATTTTTCAAATTTGGATATTATGGGTGAAAAAGTTCAAAAACAGGTTAATCGTGCTCTGGATGCCCTTTCTCATGGTGACATTGACCTGGCCATGACGGTTATTGAAAAAGATGCAGGGATCGATGTTCTCTATAAACGTATGTACCGGGAAATGCTCACCTACATGATGGAAGACCCCAGAGATATCACAGCATCTATTATTCTCTCCAATGTTGCTAAAAATCTTGAGCGCATCTCTGATCATGCTACCAATATTTCTGAAATGGTGGTTTACATGGAGCGTGGCCATGATATCCGGCATGTAGACCATGAAGCTGCTGCCAAAATACTTGCGGGTGAAGACTGGTAACTTCACTTTCAAGCGATAAGCCTATTGTTACACAAATTTATCACACACACTTGTCATACCCATGACATAGAAAAATGCGACTCTCACCATGTTTGTTACTCAAACAATGGAGTTCGCAATGATCGAATACACAGCCATCGATGAAAAAGAATCGTTAAACCTTATCAACTATCAGCTATGCAAAACATATGATACTGGGAAAGAACGTTCTGAACTTAATAGAATCATCAAAAAACGTCAGATTCAAACCCTCTTCCAGCCTATCTTTGATCTTTCCGACAATACTATATTTTCTTTTGAGACATTATCCCGCGCACCAAAAGCATCGCCTTTGCATATGCCTGAAATCCTTTTTTCTACTGCTGAACAATATCAACGGCTCTATGATCTGGATTGCCTGTGTCGCGAAAAATCCATACAGAATTTTGCTGATTCAGGATTAAACAGCAAGCTATCGCTCAACATTGACCCTCACGCATTAATGGACCCCTGTTTTGAAAAAGGCAAAACATTAACGGTATTAAAAAAAGCAGGCATTGCAAACAGCCGTGTCATTCTTGAACTGACCGAACACAACCGCACCGACAATTACAATGAGCTTAGAAAAGCGGCTGCACATTATCGGGATATGGGCTTTTCCATCGCCCTGAATGACTTAAATGCTGGCTATTCCAACTTACAACTTATGTCTGAATTAAAACCTGAGTATTTAAAACTTGATCAACATTTCATTTCTCAACTCAACAAAAATAAAATGACGTACGATTTTATAGAACTTGTTGTGAATTTAGCAAAACATATCAACTGTCATGTCATTGCCGAAGGTGTCGAAACAGCCGTTGATTTAAAAGCCGTCCGAAAACTGGGCATCCATTATGCGCAAGGTCATTTACTGGGCAGTCCTGAAAAAGAAGCATGCCTTACAATACCGGACGTTTTACCGGAAACTTCAAATACACTCATCAGCATTCCAAACAAAAACAGACGGGAGCATACTGCTAAAGAAAATCTGGTTGTATCGCTCACACTTCACCCGGTACCTGCATGCTCTTCTGATATGTCCTCTACAGAAGTTCTGCAACGTTTTCAATCCAACACCACACTACAAGCCATCCCGGTTATCGATGATAATAAAATCGTAGGCATCCTTGACAGGGTGTCTTTTTTACAAGCCTTTTCAACAACATTTGGACACAAATTAAATCGTCAAACAGCGATTACAAAGCTCATGCATGCTCAGCCAATCGTTTTAAAAACCGATGATCTCCTTACCTATGCCAGCGAAATGGCCATGAGCCGCTCTGCACAACTGGTCTATACACCGCTTATCATTGCTAACGAAACAGGTTATTTAGGAACCGTTTCCGTTCGGGAACTTTTAAAAAGCATCACCCAAAACCTGATCAAGCAAGGCCGTCAGGGTCGTCCACTTGCCGGACAGATTGGTAACATCACCGCATCGACATTTCAAAACTTATCACCACACACTGAGTTCAGAATCAAATAGGATATTAGAGAGGTTTTCAGCTTACTCTAAAGAAAATATTATGTTTTCAACTGCAAATATCATCGCAGTTGGGCATTGACCTTCAGTCAAAGTGATGCTGTGATACTCGCATGGAAAACGCTCCCCTTTCCGTCACCGAACTGACCGCTGGCATTAAAAAACTTCTGGAACAAAACTATGCCAGCATTGAAGTGACAGGTGAGGTCTCACGTTTAACCAGACATGCCTCAGGCCACATCTATTTCACCATTAAAGATGCACATGCCTCCATTTCCGCAGTCATCTGGCGCTCTGCCGCAGTTCGATTACACCTCCAACCCAAAGAAGGCGAAGCGTTTATCTTCACCGGCAGTCTCAGTGTATATGAACCACGCGGCACTTATCAGCTGGTCGTTCGCAAGGTTGAAGCGGTGGGTGCCGGGCAACTGGCTGCTGAATTTGAACACCGCAAAAAAATATTTTCGGAACGCGGCTGGTTTGATGCCAATCGTAAAATAAAGTCAACAAAGCTACCCTCCCACATCGGCATCATCACCTCGCCCACTGCGGCAGCTTTTGAGGATGTAAAAAAAGTATTCACAACCCGTCCCGGTTGGCTTCAGTTCACGCTGGCTCCGGCAGTGGTTCAAGGTGACAGTGCTGCCAGCTCCATTTCTCATGCCGTTCATCAGCTCAATAACACACATGCAAAACCGGATTTAATCCTTCTGGTTCGTGGTGGCGGCAGCATGGAAGATCTCTGGTGTTTTAACGATGAAATGGTTGTAAAGGCCATTGTGGACTCACAAATTCCTGTTATTTCCGGTATCGGCCATGAAATTGATAGCACACTGGCAGATTTCGCTGCTGATATTCGGGCAGCGACACCTTCCAATGCCGCAGAACTTGCCTGCCCGGATCGTGATACGCTTCGTAGCAAGCTACCCAGAACATCACTGTTACAAACACTGGTGTCGAATCATCTGAATTTTTCCCAACGTCAATCTTCTGAACAATTCACACAACTTCAACATCACTGGCAACGATCACAGGATGCCCGTTTTCAACATAGTGAGCGTGCAACAAGCAACCTGATATATAGTTATAAAGGCGGACTGAATCAACACAGGCGTTCATTAAGTGAATTGAAACATCGCCTCTTTCAACAGGAACCACGCACGCAACTTCGGCGTCGTCAGCAAATGCTTCAGCAATGCCAGCAACACCTGATCACGTTTCAAATGCATGGAAGGAATAGACAAAAAAACCAGCTTGAGAAAACCAGACAACGCCTGATCTGGCTGGCCGAAAAAAACAATGGTACACAGAAACAACATCTTATGAGTTTGCAAAAACAACTGGAAGACCTCGGCCCCATACAGGTGCTAAAGCGGGGATATACCATGAATACCAATGAAAAAGGAAAACTTATCGCTTCGGCGACCCAACTTCATCCGGATGATAAAATCCACATTCATTTTCACGATGGCAAAGCTCAGGTACAAACCATCGCTGTTTCAAAGGGCAAAACAACATGAAAACAATGCTATTGATTGTGTCTACCTTCCTGTTGCCTGCCTCCCTGTTTGCAGCACAATATCATGTCACCCAGGGTGATGTGCTTACCATTCATCGGAGCATGCCGGAAGGCAATATTACGCTTGAATGTTTTGGTAAGCGCTGGCCGGTATCACGCGGAAAAAATGGCAACGTATGGGCATGGATCGGCGTTGACCTGAAAACCAAAGCAAAAAGTTATCCTATCATTTGGACATCCGGATCATGGCGTGCCGAAGATCAGCTGAGTGTATCCAAAGGTGAATTCAGAATTTCACATATCACGGTGGATAAAAAAATGGCTGTTTTTGATAAAGAGACCCTTGCTCACATTCGCAGTGATCAGCGCATGCTCAAAAACAGCTACACTGCCAGAGTTGATGCCAGCCCATTTATACATCTCACAAACATGCCCGTAACAGGTATTGAGTCCACACCCTTCGGTGCTCAGCGTTATGTGAATGGAGAGCCACGCTCACCTCATTCCGGCATTGATATTGCAGCACCCGAAGGGACACCTGTGATCACACCACTGGCTGGAAAGGTTTTGGTTGTTTCAAATATGTACCTCAATGGCAACACCGTTGCCATTGGTCATGGGCATGGACTCGTCTCTGTTTTTTCACATCTGAAAAGTGCATCCGTAAAAGAAGGTGACTGGATTGACAGGAACAAACCGATTGGTGAAGTTGGAAAAACTGGCCGCGCCACTGGCCCCCATCTACACTGGGGCATCCGCTTTCAGAAAGCACGCATCAATCCCTACTCCATTTTAAGGCAAAAAAAACAAGAGTAGACATGCCATTTAGAACATTTTCACAAAAAAATAGAAGACCGGTAGCGGCACATTAAAAAATATAGTATTATTACAGCCTGCTTGGGGGCTGAAGAAATCAGGCTTCCATCAGGGGGAAAACTGGAAAATGAGTAATGTAATTAAGGTTCTGATTATTGATGATGAAGATACAGTGCAAAGTATCCTTTCAGCCTTTCTTAATCGTCATCTCGGAGAAAAAGGCTTTGAAAGCAGCATTAAAACACTAAGCGATCCTGTACAAGGTCTGTTTGAACTCACAACTCAGGGAGGCCAGTACAGTGTAGTTCTGCTTGATATGCGTCTGCCAAAACTAACTGGCGATGAAATTTACAGCAGTCTCATTCATGTCAATCCTGACCTTCTTGGCCGTGTTATATTTGTGACCGGTTATCCTGATGATTTAACAGAACGCTTTCCTGACATGAATCTAAATATCCTGAAAAAGCCATTTCGTTATGAAAATTTCACAGAAAAACTGGATGAAGTTTTGAAACTGGAACAGGCTTAATATTTACACATTGGCAACCTGAAAACATGAACTGTTCATGAGTGAAAAACGCCGCGCATGGGTTGCAACGCCAACTGAAACAACAATTGCATGGAGCATTGCATCGATTTGCATCGTTTTAGTCATCGGTTCTTTTTTCTGGCCTCTGTTTGACACGCCATATGACAATCGCACTTCCACTGCTCCCGCACAAAAACCGGAAACCACAACAACAAGCAAAACAGAGTCCATCGAAAAGATCATTGCCCAATCTCAGAAACATTCAACATCTCAGGTTAAAATCAAACCGGAACCTGCCGAAGTTTCTGAACCCATCTCCACCACAAAAAAAACACCGCCAGTAACTGTTAAAAAGAAGCCTTCCAGCCCTCAAAGCGCAACAGCAAAAATACTTCCCCATGGCTATTATATTCAGGTCGGAGCGTTTAAAGAGTCTAAAAGAGCCCATACATTACAAAAGAAACTTGCACAGCACTGGAAAACACATACCAAAAACAAAGCAGGCAATATCACTGCGGTCTGGGTTGGTCCATACACGACTTCAAAAGCAGCCAGCCAAACCAAAGCAGCAATTAGCACACGCACAAAAATCAAAGGTTTTATTGTCAAACAATAGTGCCTCCCTCCTCTTACCTTAAAAACCACCTTAAAAGCCAACTCAAACGTTCCCGCAAAGGTCTTGGGAAAAATGGACTTGTCGCAGCAGGGCATCCTGCCACGGCTGAGGCAGGTGCTTATATACTTAGAGACGGTGGCAATGCAGTGGATGCAACCATCGCGGCGGTCTGCACATCCTTTATTGCCGAGCCTGTATTGACATCTGCCGGTGGTGGTGGATTCATGCTTGTGCACAACAAAGCATCCGGTGCATGTCTGTATGATGGTTTCCCCCGCATGCCGACAAAAAAAACGGACACTCTTTTGTATCCCGATTTCAAAGCCATCCCTATCGACTTTGGCGATACCATGCAGACCTTTCATATCGGGCAAGCCTCTGTTGGTAGCCCTTCTCTGCTTGCCATGCTGTTTCAGGCACATAAAAAACATGGGCGGCTACCCCTTCAGACTGTGATGCAGCCCGCCATTGATGCAGCCCGTAGCGGCATCAGGTTAAATGAACTTCAGGCTTCTTTTATTTCGCTACTCAAACCGATTCTTACCGCACAGATGCCATGCCGTCAGCTCTATACCCAACGTGATGAAATGCTTAAAGATGGCGACTCATTCACCAATCCAGATCTCGCAAACACACTGGAGATGTTAACACTTGAAGGCATCCGGGAGATGTATGAAGGTGATCTCGCTCGCACAATCACAGCATCGGTTCAACCGGGGGGAGTGCTCTCGATGCAGGATCTGACAAGCCAACAGGTGCATATCCGCAAACCATTAAGCTATGACCTCTTTGGCGGAACATTGCTCACCAACACACCACCATCATCCGGCGGCTGCCTGATCACCTTTGCTGCAAAACTACTGGAACAACTATTAACACAATATCCGCAGCGGCCTTATCCGGTATTGCTTGCCGAAGCACTCCGTGAAACAAGTCATTCCAGAGGCCATGATTTTGATCATCAGGTCCACCAAAAGGATATGGCAAAACACTTTCTGGCCGAGCCTCGAATCCAGCATAGTCTGCAAGCTATTCGCAATCGCCTTGATGGAAACCTTTCCGATGCACAAACCGAATCTGAAAACCGGCATGGGAGCACCACACATATCAGTGTTGTCGATGCTGATGGCATGGCTGTTTCCACAACAACCAGCAACGGTGAAGGCTCCGGCATCGTTGTACCGGGCACAGGCATTCATTTGAATAATATGCTGGGCGAAGAAGATATTAACCCCATGGGTTTTCATCAACTGCCCGCTGGAGAGACACTCTCATCAATGATGGCTCCTACGATTCTGATTAAAAATGGAAGGCCTGTACTCACACTTGGAAGCGGCGGTTCCAATCGGCTACGTGGCGCCATTTTACAAGTGCTCTCCCGCCATATTCTGCTCGGTGAACCGATCGAACAGGCTGTTTATGCCCCACGCCTGCACAATGAGGGTAATGTACTGGATGTCGAACCCGGTGAATCAGGTAAAGGCCTGAACCATGAAACACGCGATCAACTTCTTGAGCTCGGCTGGGACATTCGGGACTGGGAAAAACAAAGTGTCTATTTTGGCGGCGTACATGCCATCAACATGGATGAAAAAGGCAATTTACATGGCGCAGGAGACCCACGGCGCGGCGGCAGTATCGCATGGGCCTGATGCTGCCTCACCATGCTCTCATTGCCTTCGGTGGTAACCTTGGTGACATACGCCAAACATTCATTCAGGCGCGTGATGCACTCAACGCATCGGATGAAATCAACGTGCTTAAAAGTTCCAAATATTATCAAACATCGGCCATTGGCCCTGCCGGGCAACCTGACTATCTCAATGCGGTCATCGCCATACAAACCTCGCTTGAACCCCTGCCGCTTTTAAAAACGCTTCAACAGATCGAAAATCAACATGGGCGCATCAGAAAAGAGCGTTGGGGTGCACGCACGCTTGATCTCGATATTCTCGCCTATGGTGCTCTTCATTATGAAATCCACATGCAAACAGAAGCATTGACCATTCCGCATCGTATGCTCAGCACACGCATGTTTGTGCTTTGCCCCCTATGCGATATTGATTCTAAATGGCAACATCCGGTATTAAAGAGCACAGCAGCGCAGATGATGAATCAGTTAATTGCAAAGGGAGAACCGCCATTGTCTGAAGGAGAGGTCTGGTAAAAGCATGATCACAGGGCAGCCGTTAGAGAAATGTCATATCGCAGTGGAGGGTGCTATTGGTGTGGGTAAAACCACGGTTGCTCAAAAGCTGGCTGACAAACTTGCCATATCCACCATGATGGAAAGTGTGGATGATAATCCGTTTGTTGAACTGTTCTATCAAAACCCTTCCCGCCATGCACTTGCTGTTCAATTATCCTTTCTCTTTTCACGCCTGAAGCAATGGCAAGGCATTCACCAGCAGGAACTTTTCTCTCAAGGTCTGGTCAGTGATTATCTTTTTGCCAAAGATCGCCTCTTTGCCAGCGTCAACTTAACCGATGAAGAGTTCATTCTTTATGATCAGGTCGCGCGGCTTGTCTCCGTCGACATTCCCAAACCTGATCTGGTGATCTACCTGCAATCAGATCACGACATAATTATGGAACGCATCCGCAACAGAAACCGAAGTATGGAACGCGGTCTGACCCCTGATTACCTGAAAAAAGTGATGGCTGGTTATGATAATTTCTTTTTCCATTATCAGGAGACACCGCTACTGATTGTGCAAACCGACCACCTCAACTTTGCCGAAAACGATGAAGATATGGATGCCCTTATTAACCGTATCCGCAACATGCGCTCCGGCACCGAGTTCTGGGCGGATTATTCCTGATGGATATCTCCCAAACCACACGAACCACACGAACCACAATAAAAAATGACAAGCCTGATCCTGTTTTCAACAAAGTCTGGGAAGTAACATGTTTAGCCTGGCCTGAACCTATCCCCGAAAAAATGGATCGAGATAAAAGTTAAAGCGGAGTAGCAATATGAACCCAAGAATCAGCATGATCACACTTGGTGTACACGATCTTCAAAAGTCGATTGAATTCTACGAAAAAGGTCTCGGTTTTCCCCGCATGGAATCCCCGCCGGAAGTGGCTTTCTTCACCCTCAACGGAACATGGTTAGGTCTCTACGGTCACGATGCTCTTGCCGAAGATGCCACCGTTTCACCCGAAGGCAGCGGCTTTTCAGCGGTTACGCTCGCCCACAACGTACATTCAGAAGCCGAAGTAGAAGAAGTCCTCAAACAAGCTGTTGCAGCAGGTGCAACAGTTCTCAAAGAAGCACAGAAAGTCTTTTGGGGTGGTTACCACGGTTATTTTAAAGACCTTGATGGTCATCTCTGGGAAATCGCCCACAATCCATTTTTCTGGGTTGGCCCGGAAGACCAGGCCGAATGACTTCCTGTGCCCAAAAACGATCCTTCACCCTGCATTGATTCGTGTCTAAATGGAGGCAATGCCAACAACTTACTAAAGAGAGCATTCAATGCTTTGCTGCTATACTAGCTAAAAATTTGAACGAATGTGGAGCATTTGATGATTTTCTACGGGGAGGTAAATGATGAGCAGTTCACTCACTAACCTCTACATTGTACTGGTCAGCCCGCATGGATTGATTCGGAGAGAGAATCTTGAGCTTGGTCGGGATGCAGATACGGGTGGGCAGACTAAATATGTAGTTGAACTTGCCATCGCTCTCGGTGAGCGCCCCGAAGTAGACCGGGTTGATCTACTGACGCGAAAGGTGTGCGATCCGCAGCTCAGCAGTGACTACGCCAAACCCATCGAGATGCTTTCGGAGAAGGCTCGTATCGTCCGCATCGAATGTGGAGAACCCGGCTATCTTCCTAAGGAGCAGTTGTGGGACAGCCTTGAAATCTTCTCGGACAATGCGCTGGCATACATCCATGAACAGCAACGCATGCCGAATATTATTCATAGCCATTACGCTGATGCAGGACACATTGGAACTCAAATCTCAAGCCAACTGGGCATTCCGCTTGTGCACACAGGCCACTCACTTGGCCGAAGCAAACGTAAGCAGCTATTGGCAAGTGGTGCAAAGCGGCAGGAGATTGAGGCAACCTATAATATGAGGCGCCGTATTGAGGCAGAAGAGAGAACGCTGTGTGCTGCCGCCAGAGTTATTGTCAGTACCAACCAGGAGATTGAAGAGCAGTATGCTGTATATGATTACTACCAGCCTGATCAGATGCGTGTTGTGCCTCCGGGAACAGACCTGGATAAATTTTATCCTCCTGTCGGAAATGAATGGGATACGGATATCGCCAGGCAGCTGGAGAGGTTTCTGAGCCATCCGGACAAGCCGATCATTCTTGCCCTCTCCAGGCCCGATCCGAGGAAGAATATCACCACACTGGTTGAAGCGTACGGTGAATCACCACAACTACAGAAGCTAGCAAACCTGGTTGTTGTGGCCGGAAATCGCGATGATATCCGTGATATGGAGGAGGGAGCCCAGGAGGTACTGAATAATATACTACTGGAGATCGACCAATATGACCTTTATGGAAAGGTGGCATTTCCCAAGCACCACAAGGCAGAAGATGTCCCTGAATTGTTCAGGCTGGCTGCTTTGTCGAAGGGTCTTTTTGTGAACCCGGCACTTACCGAACCGTTCGGACTGACTCTGATTGAGGCTGCGGCATGTGGGGTGCCGATCATTGCTACCGAAGATGGCGGCCCCATTGATATCATTGGAAACTGCCGGAATGGTCTGCTGGTTGATCCATTGGACAAAGATGCAATTGCCACATCGCTGATCAAGCTGCTTGAAAGTACCAAACGATGGGACGCGTTTGCCCAAAATGGCATGGATGGCGTGCGAAAGCACTATTCATGGCAAGCACATGTGGAGAAATATCTGGATGTCATCCGTCCGCTGATTGAGCAAACGGAACCGATAAAACGAATGGCGTTGAGTCGCAGGCCTGTACTATACCGGGATATGGCCATTATTACCGATCTGGATCAAAACCTGCTTGGTGATCCTGATTCACTTGGTGAATTTATCAGCACGGTGCAGAGGCATCGCAAGCAGGTCAGCTTTGGAGTTGCAACAGGCCGCAGCCTGAATAGCGCCTTAACAACACTTCGAAAGCACAAAATTCCCCATCCCGATGTGCTGATTACAAGCCTGGGTACAGAGATCTATTATGCACCCAACCTGACCAAAGACTCTGCATGGCGTCGGCACATCAAGCACCAGTGGAATCGCAACGATATTCTCAACATTCTTGCGGATATGCCCGGCCTGAAACTACAGCCGAAGCATTGCCAGACGCCCTATAAGCTTAGCTACTATATTGACCCTGCTATTGCTCCCGATATTCAGGAAATTAACAGGATGCTGTTGCAGCATGAACAGACTGTGAATGTCATCTTTTCACATGGGCAGTTTCTGGATATTCTCCCTTACAGGGCTTCCAAAGGGCTTGCTCTGCGCTGGGCTGCCGAACAGTTGGATATTCCGCTGGAGAATCTTCTTGTTGCCGGTGGTTCTGGGGCAGATGAAGATATGATGCGCGGTAATACGCGAGCGGTTGTTGTCGCCAACCGTCATGATGAGGAGCTTTCGGAATTGGCTGATGTCGAGCAGATATATTTTGCCAAAAACAGCTACGCTGCCGGTATTATTGAGGCCATTGAACACTATAATTTCTTTGGCACTAACAGAGAGCCGGAAGCATGAACAGGCTTCTGCTCTGCACAGATCTGGACAGGACGCTGATTCCCAATGGCAGCCAGCCGGAATCTCCTGGAGCCAGAGATGTTTTTTCTCGCCTGATGGACAGAAAAGATGTGAAACTGGCATATGTGTCGGGACGGCATCGCGCGCTTATCGAACAAGCCATGCAGGAATATCGTCTGCCGCTACCGGATTTCGCTATTGCTGATGTGGGCTCGACTATTTACCGGATTATCGAAGGAGAGTGGCAGCATTGGCAGCATTGGGACGATGAGATTGCTGGAGACTGGCATGGGATGTCCACACAAGATCTGCACAACCTGCTTGCCGACATCGCTTTGCTGCAATTGCAGGAGCAGGAGAAACAAAACAGACATAAGCTCAGTTATTACCTGCCTCTCGGATCCAAGCATCAGGCCATCATCTCCGATATTGATGCGCGGATGAAGGCTGAAAACGTTCGAGCCAACCTGATCTGGAGTATTGATGAGGCAAAGAACGTGGGTCTTTTGGATATACTGCCAGCCAGTGCCAACAAGTTGCATGCGATTACATTTCTGATGCGGCAGTGTGGCTATGATGGCGAACAGACCATATTTGCCGGTGACAGCGGTAATGATCTGGATGTGTTGCTCAGCCCGGTTCAGGCGGTTCTGGTTGCCAATGCAGACGATGAAGTACGCGCCGCTGTCCAGGCTGCTTCGCCAGAAAATCTTTATGTGGCAAGCGGTGGCTTTTTGAATATGAATGGCTGCTACAGCGCCGGAATTCTTGAAGGTATCGCCCACTTTCGCCCTGAATTCGCACCACTGATCGAAAGTCTACAGTGATGGTGAAGGAGAAGATGCGTCCACTGATTTTCGGGGAGGTTCTGTTTGATCATTTCCCGGATGGTACGGCTGTATTGGGAGGCGCTCCCTTCAATGTTGGCTGGCATTTGCATGCATTTGGCCTGAAACCGCTGATGATTTCACGCATCGGCAATGATGATTTGGGCAGGAAGGTAGAAACTTCCATGCAGAAATGGGGCATGGATTGCTCAGGATTGCAACGTGACAACAGCCGTTCGACCGGCACAGTGCAGGTTACCTTTCATGGTGGTGAACCTGCTTATGAGATTGTTGATGGTGTGGCCTATGACTTTATTGATGCAGCGCTAATCCCGCCATTGGATGGAAAATGGCTGCTCTATCACGGCTCATTGGCGTTACGGCACGAGAGCTCTGCTGCAGCTCTCAACAAGCTTAAAAGAGATTTTGCAAGCTCACTTTTTGTGGATATCAACCTGCGCAGACCATGGTGGCAGAAGGATTCAATCATGGATTTTATCAAGGGCGCCGATTGGATGAAGCTCAATAAAGGTGAATTGACCGAAATTTATCCTGAAGCCGACAGCAATGAAGAGAGAATCCGGATGCTTTCACATCTGGTATCCGAACAGATTGTGCTAACGGGTGGTGAGCAAGGAGCAACTGCCATTGCGACCAAACATGCCAGTCGCATTTCGGTTAAACCCGAGTCAGCAACATCCATCACTGACACCGTGGGTGCAGGCGATGCATTTTGCAGTGTACTGATGGCAGGTAATTTGTTGCAATGGCCATTGGATATTTCCATGCAGAGGGCGCAGCAGTTTGCCAGTGCTGTTGTCGGCATCAGAGGAGCGACATCTCAGGACAGAGATTTTTACCGGCATTTTACCGATATCTGGGCTATATAGGGAGTAAACGGATATGTATGAACAAGTCTCACACTCTCTGTTGAATGAAATTCTGCTTAAACTGAATCCGGAGATACTGCGTCAGGATAAGATGAGGTATTTTTACACTCGATTGGGTGCGAATTTCTACGCTATCCACTCCCTGTTTCAACGGCTCTATGGAAATCGTGATGATTTTAAACAGCAGATGAAGAATTTAGTAGAAACCATGGCCATGCAATACATAGCCAGGCCAGAGCACCTGAGAAAACTGGATCTGGATAGAGAGGATGACCATAACTGGTTCCTGAGCCAGCAATGGGTAGGCATGGCGCTTTATAGCGATGGGTTTGCAGAAAATCTGCAGGGTCTTCAATCCAAACTGCCTTATCTGCAGGAGTTGGGCATTAATATGCTACATGTGATGCCTGTGCTTGATTGCCCTCCAGGCAAGAGCGATGGTGGCTATGCCGTTCGCGATTTTCGCCGTGTTGATGAGCGAATCGGTTCCCTGAAGGATATTGATACGCTGTCAGCGGCTATGCGAAAGCGCGATATGCTGCTGACGCTTGATGTAGTTCTTAACCACACCTCCAATGAACACAAATGGGCGCAGCGGGCTCGTAACGGCGAGAAAACCTATCAGGATTATTACTATGTCTTTGACGATAGAGAAATGCCGGACATGTTTGAAGAGACGATGGTTGAGATTTTCCCGGAAACTTCACCCGGAAATTTCACCTGGGATGAGGAGATGGGCAAGTGGGTGATGACATCGTTCAACAGTTTCCAATGGGATTTAAACTACAGTAACCCCGCAGTGTTTATCGAAATGCTCGAGATTATTTTCCACTGGGCCAATCATGGCGCCGATATTGTCCGGCTTGATGCCGTTGCCTTTTTATGGAAAAAAATTGGCAGCAACTGTCAGAACGAACGGGAAGCTCACCTGATTTTGCAGCTTTTCAAAGACTGTTGTCAGATTACTGCTCCGGGGGTGCTGTTTATTGCCGAAGCCATTGTGGCACCGATAGAGGTGACAAAATATTTTGGTGAAGATGCGATCAATGCCAAGGAGTGTGAAATTGCATACAATGCCACCTTCATGGCGCTGCTGTGGGATGCCGTTGCCACGAAAAAAACCGATCTGCTGAACAGAGGTATCAAGAGCCTGCCGGATAAGCTCGAGCGCGCAACCTGGCTGAATTATATCCGCTGCCATGATGATATTGGCCTGGGCTTTGATGACACGGATATCCGTTTGTGTGGATATGACCCTGCTGCGCACCGCCGTTTTCTGGTCAACTACTTTACCGGCAATTTCGACGATTCACCGGCCAGAGGCCGTCCTTTTGCTCAAAATGAAAAAACCGGGGATGCACGAATCTCAGGTTCGCTCGCGTCACTGGTCGGGCTGGAGAGCGCGCTTGAATCCGGTGATGAGGCGGCGATCGATACCGCCATCCATATTATCCTGTTGCTGCATAATATGATTCTCTCATTTGGAGGCATACCACTACTCTACTATGGGGATGAGATTGGATCGCTCAATGACTACTCTTACCAAGAGGATGAACATAAAAGTCATGACAGTCGCTGGATTCATCGGCCAACCGTTGATTGGGATAAGGCCGAATTAAGAAACCAGCCGGGAAGTGTTGAGTATCGGATATTTACAGCCCTGAAAAAGATGATCGCTGTGCGCAAGGAAATTCCTGCTTTCGCTGATTTTAACAGTCGTGAGTTGCTGGACGTTGGTAATCCACATCTGCTGGCTTTTTCCCATTTTGATCATCAGCGCGCATCCTCAAAGATTCTTGTTCTTGGTAATTTTGATGGGACCCCCCAACATCTGGATTTAAACATGTTGCGCCAGATGGGTTTCTTTAAACTTGATGGCGTCAGGGATCTCTGCTCAGGAGAAAATCCGCCGATATTCAATGATCAGTTGGCCATTCCTGCATACGGGTTTTACTGGTTGGCTGACACACATACATAGCCATGTCCCTATGGTAATGATGACAATGTCTGAATGTCCGCCCCTTTAATCGGACTCATCAGTCAAGCACCCTGTGGTGACCGGCAAGATGCGGCCAAAAATGGACGTTCGCATTGTATAAAAAACCAGCAATGTCTCATCAATATCAAATTATGAAAGCCTGACACCTTCTTAAGATTACCGCACTTTCAAGAGTATAAATTTTGCAAACTGGCATTCCAATCATTACTTACGTGATTTGTGCAATATTATTTTTCCATCTATGATCCTAATTGGGAGTTATAGAATGGAAGCACCGGATGTTAGGGAACCGAAAAGAAGGGGAATCCATAAGAGAACTGCACGCTACCTAGAAGATTTTAGCGTACGTATTTTTGGACGAAATCGGATTCGGGTAGCTACATTCTTCTTTATAATAATATCTGCCATTTCTATTACTTACGGCCTGGCTGAAATCTATATTATAGGCGGCCTAAAAAATGAAGTGGCTGATGCCCATAACGAAATATCTGAGTTGAAAACAGAGCGAGATAAGCTGAACCGAGTAAATAGCAAACTTGTTGATGGGTTAAAAAGTGTTAGGCACTCTGTAAAATCACCGATATTGACACGTCCAGTCGATGGACGTTATGTAATTGGTCGTCATGTAACCTTTCGATGGAAGTATGATTCAAAGACCGAGTTTCCCAATCTTATATTGGAACTAATTCGTGTTTCAAAAAATGGCTTGGAGATAAATCGATATCAAGTTCCTGAGTCAGGCAGAGAAGAGATGTATTTTGAGTTTCCAGGAAAAATGAAAGGAAACTTTTTCTGGCGAATTGGTCCTGGTGAATTAATCAATAATATTTATGAAGATGAGCTATGGAGCAGGTACGGTCGTTTTTCTTTATTTCCAACTGTCAAAGAAAAAATTATTGAAACTAAAGAATTAGATGTTGGCGTGACGGCTACATTTTTGTCATATGACCACTCTATTGACTGTGATGGAACTCCAAACACATTTGACATGGCGTTGATCAGTTGGATTGCTACGCAGCTTGCTTTGGACTTGAAAATTGGAACTGACATCAAAGTTAAAAGAAGAGAAATTGTCTGGAGAGACCTTCTCCGAAGTGTCGAACAGGGTAACGTCGACCTGGCAATTGCGAGCATCACAAAAAGCAAAAAACGGGAAAGTGAACATCAGGGTTTAAAATTTACAGATGGGTATCGAACCAACAACCAGGCAATCATCTATAAAGCTTCTCTTGATTCTGATTCATACAAGTCGGGTGTATCGCTTTCCAAAAAACAATTAATGAAAATACTAAAAGGAAAAACTGTCGGCGCTCAGGAAAAGAGCGTAAATTTACAAGCGGCTCAGTATTTAAGTCGGAGTTTTAATTATAAGGTGCGCTCGGATTTCACGTCATATGTGGATGTACTTGATAAGGTTAGAACAGGAGAAATTGACTTTGGTTTCATAGATGACGTTAGGCTTAAAGCAGTATCATATCCCGAATTAAACCATCTCAATGTAAACTTAAATCCATTACTTTCAGGCCTGTATAAAGAAATTCTTAATGACTCAGAAAGTGAGGAGTATGCCATCGCTGCAAAGGATCCCGAATTCGTAGGAATTCTAAATACCCTCATCAAAAAAGCTAAAAAGAAGATGAAATTAGACGAGCTCGAAGAAAAGCATCACTACAAAAAAAGAAAAACAGTAGCGAAAAGAGCATGTAATTAAACATTACTGAATTCATAGTTTAGAATTTGATAATTGCCTTATGCCCATTGCCCAATTTACCAGAGCACAATACTAAGTAGTTTATGGAATACTGAATGATCACTTTTACCGTTAGCAGCTACTCGAGTTTCATATCTTGAGTAAATTCTATTCCCCCTTTATCATTCATAAATCCTGAAAGACGGTACCACAATCTGTTAACAAGCAGACGGACTGAAGCGGAAAGGAAGATATGAACAAAAGAATCACTGCGGCCACGCTTGCAAAAGCCAAGGCTGCCAATGAAAAAACCGTCTGGCTGACAGCCTACGACACCTCTTCGGCACAACTGGCCGAAGCTGCGGATGTGGATGTACTTCTTGTTGGCGACTCGCTCGGCATGGTGTCGCTGGGTTTTGATTCCACCATCCCTGTTACCCTTGATCACATGATTCATCATACTGCTGCGGTCGTTCGCGGTAGACAGACTGCATGGGTGGTCTGCGATCTCCCTTTTGGCAGTTACCAGCAATCTCCCGAACAGGCATTTGAAACATCGGTGCGTGTATTGCAGGAGACGGGTTGTGATGCTGTGAAACTCGAAGGTGGCGTGCCAATGGCGGAAACGATTCGTTTCCTCTCTGACCGTGGTATTGCCATCGTGGCACATATTGGCCTTACCCCGCAATCGGTAAAGAAGTTTGGCAGCTACAAAACCCGTGGCACTAATCCTGATGAATATCAAGCCATTCTGAATGATGCCAAAGCCATCACCGAGGCAGGCGCAGTTGCCGTGGTACTTGAATGCATCCCTGAAAAACTGGCTGAGGCCATCACCGCAACCATAGCCATTCCAACGGTGGGCATTGGTGCAGGCGCTGCTTGTGATAGTCAGGTGCTGGTCTGGCATGACCTGCTTGGACTCTCAGAGAAAAACCCCTCCTTTGCACCAGCTTACATCCATTTGCGTGAGCAGATCATCACGGCGATCAGTCGCTGGCGTGATGATGTACGTTTGGGAAAGTTCCCAAAAACATGAATCGAAGCAACGTCTCCCTCCTCAAAGACCTGCTCTTCGGCATAACTGCAAGCGGACAGAAAACCTCATGAATATCATCACAAACACAACCGAACTGCGACGCATACTCGCTCCTGTCCGCCAGCGCGAACGCATTGCTTTTGTACCCACGATGGGTTGTCTGCATGAAGGGCATTTAAGCCTGATCAGAAAAGCCAAAAGACTTGCTGATATCGTGGTGGTCAGTATCTATGTCAATCCGATGCAATTTGGCCCGAATGAAGATTTCGATGCCTACCCACGCACTTTTGATCAGGATCGTGAACTTTGTGAAAAGGAGGCTGTGGATATTATTTTTCATCCACAAAATCTTTACCCTGCCGATGGCATGAAAATTTCTTTGAAGGTGAATGAACTGGATAATTGCCTGTGCGGCGCAGCACGACCCGGCCATTTTGATGGGGTTGTGACCATTGTGAATATGTTATTCAATATTGTGCAACCTGATATCGCCATTTTTGGTGAAAAGGATTATCAGCAACTTGCCATCATCAATCGTATGGTGAATGACCTGCAAATGAACATTGAAATTGTTGCAGGTGAAACGGTTCGTGAGACCGATGGATTGGCAATGAGCAGCCGCAATCGGTATCTATCGCAACAAGATCGAAAAAATGCCGTTTTTTTACAAGAATCTCTCAAAAAAGTGACTGAAAAGATTAAACATGGCGGAGATGACAAAACCAGTTTAAAAAACATGCTAAATGATGAAAAAGCATGGCTGGAATCAAAAAACATTAAAGTTGAATACCTTGAAATGCGTGATGCAGCATCACTCACACTGATTGATGAACTGAATCACACCCCTGCCCGGCTCTTTATCGCCGCAAAAATTGGCAAGACTCGCCTGATCGATAATATTGCGCTTGAACATGCAACCATCGACATGTCTGACAGCGTTACGGAGACACGCGTATGAACCTGACCATGCTAAAATCCAAACTGCATCGCGCCACAGTGACCCATGCCGAACTGGACTATGAAGGTTCATGCGCGATTGATCAAAACCTGCTTGAGGCAGCTAATATTCTCCCGTTTGAACAACTGCATATCTATAACGTCACCAATGGTGAACGCTTCACCACCTATGCGATTACGGCCCCCAGAGATTCGGGCACCATCGGTGTGAACGGCGCCGCCGCACACAAAGCCAATCCGGGCGATTTATTGATTATCTGCACCTATGCAGAGCTGGAAAGAAAAGAAGCCGAGCAGTTCAATCCTACACTTGTCTATCTTGATGCAGATAACCAAATCACACATACCAGCCATGGCAGACTTGCTGCAGTCTGACGAGACACCCGTTCACCGCTGCCCATGGAGTATAGGCAGCGCATTGTATCAGGCCTATCACGATGATGAGTGGGGCGTGCCTGTACATGACGATCACAAGCAGTTCGAGTTCCTCATTCTCGAGGGAGCACAGGCGGGCCTGAGCTGGAGCACCATCCTGAACAAACGCGAAGGTTACCGCGCCGCCTACGACAATTTCGATCCGGTCAAGGTCGCGGCCTACGATGAGGCGAAAGTGACGGAGCTATTGAACAACGCCGGCATTGTACGCAATCGCCTGAAAATCCGGGCTTCTATCAGCAATGCCCAGCACTTCCTCGAAATACAGCAAGAGTTCGGTACATTTGATCATTATATATGGGGATTTGTGAACCACAAAACGATCGTCAACCGCTTCCGCGAGATGTCCGAAGTGCCTGCCACCAGTGCTGAATCAGATGCACTGAGTAAAGATCTGAAACGACGGGGATTCAAGTTTGTCGGCTCGACCATCATCTATGCACATATGCAGGCTGCCGGTATGATCAACGATCATCTCACCAGCTGTTTCTGCCACGCCAGACTGGCCGAAGTTTAAATCTCACCCCGATCAAAAATGCATACCCACGTGAACAAGCAGAAATCAAAAGAGACCCATGGCTTTAAGTAAAAGCTTTGATCATGTGGCCGATGATCATGCCCGCATTCTGATTTTGGGCTCCATGCCTGGCATTGAATCGCTCAGACAGCGACAATATTACGCACACCCGCGCAATCAGTTCTGGGACTTTATGCAGGCGCTTTTTGGCATTGAACGAAACCTCGCCTACCCTGAACGTTTGTTAAAACTCCAACGGCATCACATCGCCCTATGGGATGTTGCACATCAATGTGAGCGCCCCGGAAGTCTGGATAGCAGCATTCAATCGGAATCTATTATCCCCAATGATTTTCAACGTTTTTATCAAGTCCACCCTGATATACAGGCTCTCTTTTTTAACGGTCAAAAAGCCGCACAAATGTATCAAAAGCTTGTATTGCCAAAGTTGTCTACTGCCATGCAAACCTTGCCACGTCACATCCTGCCATCCAGCAGCCCTGCACATGCGGCGATGCATTATGATGCCAAACTGAAACAATGGCTGAAAATAGCAGAAACACTTGCTACTGTAGCTGCATGAATCGAACGATTACACTGATCCGGCATGCCAAATCTGACTGGGGTCACCCGAAACTCTCAGACTTTGACCGGCCCCTCAATCAACGTGGTGAACATGATGCACCTTTCATGGGTGACATTTTGAAACAACAAAATATTGCCTTTGATCTGGTATTGGCAAGCCCGGCCAAACGGGCGATCACAACGGCAAAAGAAATATGCAAAACACTTGATTACGAGCCTAATAACATCGAACAGAAAAGAGAGCTTTATCTCGCATCGGCAACCGAGATGCTTCACATCATTCAGTCGGTTGATGATGCTGTAACTCATTTGGCCCTGGTCGGCCATAACCCCGGCATCACAACGCTGGTCAACATGCTGGGCGATATGCCCATAGGAAACATGCCAACGTGTGGTATCGCAATACTTCAAACCGGAATCGGATCATGGACAGAACTCGAATCTAACACATGCAAGAGCATCGACTTTCTGTTTCCCAAACGTTTTAGCGACCCCCCTTGAAAACTGATAACTGAAACCCTATCTACTTAATTCAACATACTGACACGCAAGCAACCGAGGAGAAAAAATGAGCGAAACCAAAGAAACTTTGAGTTTTCAAACCGAAGTAAAACAGTTGCTGGATCTGATGATCCACTCACTTTATTCCAACAAGGAGATTTTTCTTCGCGAACTGATCTCCAACGCATCCGATGCCGCAGACAAACTGCGCTTTGAAGCCACCACCGATGATGCCCTGTTTGAAGGCAACTCAGACCTTCATGTGTATATTAGCATTGATAAAGATGCTCGCACCCTCACCATCCGGGATAACGGCATCGGCATGAATCGCGATGAAGTGATTGAAAATATCGGCACCATCGCCCGCTCAGGCACCAAAGAGTTTTTCGGCCAGCTTTCCGGTGATCAGGAAAAAGATGCGCACCTGATCGGCCAGTTTGGTGTTGGTTTCTACTCATCCTTTCTCATTGCAGACAAGGTCACGTTGACCACCCGCCGTGCAGGTTTAACCGCTGAACATGGCGTCCAATGGATATCTGCCGGTGATGGCGAATACTCGATCGAGACCGTGGAAAAAGCAGATCGTGGCACCGAAATCACGCTGCACCTGCGTGAAGACGCCGATGAGTTCCTCGAATCATTCCGCCTGCAAAGCATCATCCATAAATATGCTGATCATATTCCTTTCCCGATTCGTATGCTCGGTGATGCACCTGCCACAGAAGAGGGTGAAGTGACAGAACCGACTATCGAGACAGTCAATCAGGCATCTGCACTTTGGACACGTCCAAAATCAGAACTCAATGATGAAGAGTACAACAACTTCTACAAACATGTGGCTCATGATTTTGAAGATCCAATGGCTCACATTCACCAGAAACTTGAAGGTAAATACGAATACACGCTGCTTCTCTATCTGCCAAAACGTGCACCCTTTGATCTATGGCAGGCTGAAGCCAAACATGGCGTAAAACTTTATGTGCGCCGTGTATTTATCATGGAAGCCAATGAAGAACTGCTGCCACGTTATCTGCGTTTTGTGCGTGGCGTGATGGATACCAATGATTTGCCTCTGAACGTCTCCCGTGAAATCCTCCAGAAAAGCCCGGCCATGGATGCCATGAAAAAGGGTGCAACCAAACGTGTGCTTGGCATGCTTGAAGAGATGGCCAGGGACAAGCCAGAGGACTACGCGACCTTCTGGTCTGAATTTGGTAATGCCCTGAAAGAAGGCATCATCGAAGATACTACAAACAAAGAAAAAATCGCAAGTTTGCTTCGTTTTGCATCGACTGAGTCTGATGAACAGAACGTAACACTTGCGGATTATGTGGCACGCATGAAAAAAGGTCAGGAGACTATCTACTTCATCACCGCTGAAAGTCTGGCAGCAGCCAAGGGAAGCCCGCATCTGGAACTGTTCCGCAAAAAGGGCGTTGAAGTCCTTTTGATGCACGACAGGCTCGATGAATGGCTTATCTCTCACCTCACTGAATTTGATGGTAAACAGCTTCAATCCATTGCCAAAGGTGAACTTGACCTGTCCGGTATCGCCTCTGATGGGAAAACAGCCGAAGAAGATGCCAAAGAACAGGAAGAGAAAGCAAAAGCTGCCGAACCTGCCATTGAAAAAATTAAAGAAGCACTCGGCGATAAAGTGAAAGATGTACGCGCAACCAATCGCCTGACCGAGTCACCTGCATGTCTGGTTGCCGATCAGTTTGACCTGAGTGGCAATATGGAACGTATTTTGAAACAGGCAGGTCAAAATATCCCGGACATGAAACCGATTCTGGAAATCAACCCGGATCATGCCCTAGTTACCCGTCTAACCAAAGCAAGGAAGAAAGAGCTGATCGCCGATCTCTCCTCCATCCTCTTTGATCAGGCCCTGTTAGCCGAAGGTGCTCTGCCGGATGATCCCGCCGGATTTGTCCGTAAGGTCAATGCGTTATTAATAAAGTAACAACAGATAAAGAAAGAGGGCGGTTTATCCGCCCTCTTTCTTTATCCTCACTATAAAATCAAACGGCTATTTTTTGAATTGTTTTATCCATATTGGCAATACTCTTTTTAAGTAACCCTCCAGCCTCTCTCATAGCTTTTTGAATGTTTTTCTGAACTGCCTTTTCAACACCTTCAATTCCACCTGCCTTCTTTGTCACAGCCCTTACGTCAGAATTACTGGGAAATAACTGTGCAATTGTGGCTGCACCAGCACCTAAAGCGACTGTAGATACTGCTTGATATGGAAATAACTGGCCTCCAAACAGCTCACTTGCATCTTTTGTCATTTTTTTCAATTCACTAACAAAATCAGACGTTGCCAGCTCAAGTAAATCTGTTTTTAATTCATCAATTGCAGAAGCTACCATAAACTGGCTTAGTGCCTGTTCAGCAGCAAAACCAAGTTCGCTCAAAGCATCAATAGAAAACACATCTGATTTCGAAAAGAACGTTTCCTGGAATGGGTATAATTCTCTTATCAATGCAAACCTTTGCCAGATAAGGCATCTTCTAACCCTCTTAGGCATTAACCATTCGGCTATATTTCGATAATACGCATGCACCCGGTCATAAGCATCTGGATTGCCAATCAAACCGGGGAGGCCCCCTGCTGGGTTTAAATTAATATTAATAAAGTGATGCCATGTCGCATCAACAGAAACCCTGCCAACATTACCTTGATGCCCGTCATAAGCTCCGATCGCCCCAAAACTTCTCGGTTCTAATGGTTGCTTACCAACAAAACCACCACCGTAAGACATCGACAATGCTGCAAGCTCTGGTGATACCCTGCTACCCGCACTGTCTACAGGCCATTCATCTTGTGCAGCTCCATCCAGATCAAATGTAGTAGTAAGATCATTCGGCACCACACATTCACCTTCATGCGGATGATCAGGCAACACTTCAATAATGAACTTGGTAGGGTGTTGTAATAATTGATGCGGCTTACTATTTTGAGGTAATCCGTCTGCTTGCAGGTAATAGCGCGGATAAATTTTCTGTGGGATAACATCAGATTGATCATCAAACTCAAATTGATTATTAGAGCTTGGGTCATTCGTTGATAGCCTTGTTGTATTTGCAGCATCTGGAACATCAGGAAAACTCCAATATCGCATCGCTTTAACTCGAGGAATACCGGCGCACATATGTTCACCAAGGTCTTCATGATCACCCGTTGCAAACACACCGCCACCCGCCTGCATAAAACGTGCGATAACATCTATTTCAGATTGCGGTAGTCCTGGTGCTCTAGAGACTCCAAACAAAAACACAACATCATATTTATTAATATTTACAGCTGCATCTGTAAAAACAAAATTAATGTGGTCAGCTGCACTCGCCCCAGTGTGAGCAGTTTCAACACTTGGTGTCATACCATGAATGAGTGAACCCTTCAAAGTATCCACAAAATCCTTCAGCCCAAAGTCCGAAGGTCCGAAGGTTAAACCATCCGTCACAACTAAAATTTTAGGCTGGCATTCTGCAAAAATAGGAAGGGGAATACGCCCGGGAACAGGAAAGCGCTCAAAAATTCTCGGATCAAATTCAGGCCGTGGAATTGGCCCAAGTGGATTCGGTATTTCTCTTGGTGGTAACATAATCAACCCTCCATACTAATAATCCTTTCTAACTAATTAAGAATGGCAGTTTGATTAAGCTTTCGTCAATCCCGCAAAAAAGGGATATTGATTGATATTCACCCAACACCAATTGAATAAGTTGGTCATTTCTCTAAAAACTACACCTCATATATTTTTCCCTTCCCAATCAACCGACGCGATGTTAGTATCAGCTTTTTACGATACTCTTCTGGATCATGTGTCTTAACCATCGCCCCACCTTTCATTGCCCTCATTATTCAACCCCAACTTATGCCTAGTAAAGACTACATTCTCTTCAAGAACGAGCCACCACTTACTATAATCGCGGATTAAACTTGTAAGTGCAACTTTGATGAAGGTTTAAAATAGCAAACTACGGTAGCATCCCTACTCAACGACCCATTAACAATTATACGTTAATCTTTACTTTAACGTATAACCACGCGATAATACTTCCATGAAGTTAATCGATTTCGATGTTACCGTTCTGTATTCAAGGCTGTTAGAGCAGCTTATCGATGATGCAGCCGAAGGCATTCCTTCATATGGCTCTTTGGTAAATAAAAAAGTTAAAGAAAAGCTATACTGGTATCATCAGTATAGATTCCTGGGTAAACAACTACAAAAATCTATTGGTGCAGACAAACCTGCCGAAGAGTGGAAAGCCGCCTTAGAAGAAAGGGAAAAATTATGCGCCATCCTCATGGCCGGAGACATGGTTTCATTTCCACCGAAAAGCCAGATAACGAATGTACTCGGGCTCTTAATATCGGCAAGCGTGTTTGATACTGGTGCGGTATTGATCGGGTCACACGCATTTGGTGCGATATGTAATATGTTAGGTATTCGTGTAGATACTCAGTTGACGACGACTCAGGACATTGATTTTGGCATCGATAGAAACATCCAAATGGCTGGAGTCGATCTCTCTTTCGAAAAAACTCTTTTAGATGCGGGGATGCTGGCCATACCAGGATTAGATTTACCACCGACTTCCACATCATTTAAATCACGGGATAGAAAGGTGAAAGTAGATTTCCTTACACCTGCCAAAAGCAAAGCATCAACTGGTAAGCCAGTACGCCTTCGCCAGCATGGCGTGCATGCAGATCAATTGAAGTATTTGGACTACCTAATCGAAGCACCCGTTCAGGCAGCCCTTATCACCAAATTGGGAATGCTGGTCACTGTGCCACAACCAGCTCGTTTCGCTTTTCACAAACTAATCGTTGCAACCCAGCGCGATGTAGCCCGTGATGCCAAACGTAAAAAGGATATTGCTCAAGCTTCACTGCTATTAAACTATCTTGTTAAGCAAAGGCCACATGACATTGAATCAGCTTGGAATGCATTGATACGCAAGGGATGGGAAAAAGAAATAAACCGAGGATTTAGCATGGCCGACCCATCGCTGCTTTTTAGCCTACAGGATTACTTAATTAAATGAGCTTTTGACTGTCATTTATTAATAAATGGCTACAACAACATGTTCCAACACTACATTCCAAACACCTACAGTTAGCTAGCCCGATGAAAAACCAGCTTCTTTCGATACTCTTCCGGGTCTTTTGTCTGAGTCATCGCCCCATCACGAGGGTTGAGCGCATCAAACAGTCTGGATACCCAGAAACGCAGTGCACCAAGACGCAACAAACCTGATAAGGCCTCCAGCTCCGCAGGTTCAAAGGCCCGGACAGACTGATAGCTATCAAGGAATATCTGCATACGCTGTTTATCCTGCTCACCTGGCTGAATGGCCAATGCATTCACAGCAATCGCAACATCCATCACATAAGGAGCCGTATGTGCATAATAAAAATCGATCACACCCGAAACCACATCACCCTGATATAAAATATTATCAATAAAATAGTCACCATGAATAAGCCCGGACGGAAGTGAATCCATGTTTCCTTCGACATGTTCGGATTGCCAGAGCAGTTCATCATCCAACAGTGCCATGGCGCCCTCACCATAGGTCACTTCCACATCATTGCGCATGGCATTGATTTTCTCTTCCAGCCAGTCAAAACCTGTGGGGTTATCACGTATTTCTTTAAAGTGATTGCCTGCGAGATGCAGTCTCGCCATCGTTTCTCCCGCAGATTTAAGCTGTGCTTCATTCAGCGAATCCTTCACCTTGCCGGAAAGGCATGAGACGATACACCCATACTTGATGTTGCCCTTGACCTTATACTCAAATAACAACGTGCCATCTTTCTGCTTTTGAACCGCAGGACACACAAAACCCTGATCAGAAAGATCGCGCATCAAATGCATAAAATATGGCAGCTCGTCATCTTGCAAACGTTCAAAGATGGTCAGCACAAACCTGCCCGCATTTGATGAACCCTGGGTATCAATAAAAAAATTACTATTTTCAATACCAGCAGCAATGCCTTCAAAGGCATGCAAAGTACCCAGTTCATAATGAGATAAAATGGTTGCAAAATCGGATTGGGAAAGTTCAGTGTAAACAGACATACCCGAAGCATGAAGCTTGTTGAAAATAAATGCCACGGACTTGTTGTTCGCTTATTGTTCCAATGGCCCCCAACAGGTAGCGTGCGCGATTCAATATGTGGCTATTTTCAATGGATAATATCATCAATGGATAACATCATTATTCGAGGCGGCACGCCTCTATCAGGAAGTGTCGAAGCAAGCGGTGCAAAAAATGCAGCACTTCCGCTTTTGGCTGCTTCCATCCTTGTAGAAGGCCCTGTGGTTTATCACCGCATTCCACACCTGAAAGACATTACAACCATGATGACCCTGATCTCCTATCAAGGCGCGGAAGTGGCCTTTGATGATCGGTCTTGTATTCACATCGATGCTACATCAGCAGACAAACCTGAGGCCCCTTACGAGCTGGTGAAAACCATGCGTGCATCCGCCCTTGTGCTTGGCCCCCTTCTGGCCCGCTTTGGCACGGCAAAAGTAAGTCTGCCGGGTGGTTGTGCCATTGGCGCACGCCCTATCGATATGCATTTGAAAGGACTTGAAGCGATGGGCGCAACGATCAACGTGGAACATGGTTATGTTGAAGCCAATGCACCCAAAGGTCTGAAAGGCGCAACCATTGTTTTTGATCAGGTTACAGTGACGGGTACTGAAAACCTGATGATGGCGGCTGTGCTGGCTGATGGAGAAACGGTACTGGAAAATGCAGCCCGCGAACCTGAAGTGGTTAATCTGGCGGCTTCTCTACGCGATCTCGGCGCAGTCATTGAAGGTGATGGCAGCAACCGCATCGTCATTCGTGGTGTCTCATCAATTAACAGTGGTGCTATGACAGCCATTCCGGATCGAATTGAGGTTGCCACATATCTGGCCGCGGCCATGATCACGGGTGGTGATATCACGGTCACCCAATCCGATGCAAAAGCACTGAAGGCATTTCTTGCCCGTGCCGCCGATGCCGGTGTCACTGTAGAAACCGGTAAAGACTGGATTCGTTGCAAAGCGGATCAACGATTAAAACCGGTCAATATACACACCCAGCCACATCCGGGTTTTCCTACCGATTTACAGGCACAGTTCATGGCTATGATGTGTATTGCTGATGGCGCATGCACCATCAGTGAAACCATTTTTGAGAATCGTTTCATGCATGTGCAGGAGCTGGTTCGTATGGGTGCGGATATTCAACTTGATGGCCATACAGCCATTGTAAAAGGTGTAGCTAAGCTATCCGGTGCGCCTGTGATGGCAACCGACCTTCGTGCATCTGCCAGTCTGGTTTTGGCAGGCCTTGCGGCTGAAGGTGAAACAAAAATTTCACGTGTTTATCACATTGATCGCGGTTATGAACGCATTGAGGAAAAACTGATGAAACTTGGTGCAAACATTAAACGGCAAAGTGCCAGTGAACATCAGATAACAGGGAACATTCCGCTGTATGCCTGAAACAATCACAACCAATAAACCGCTCACCATTGCGCTTTCCAAGGGTAGAATTCTGGATGATACCCTGCCACTTCTAAAACATGCAGATTTGGTTCCGAACGAAAATGTAAAAACCACGCGCAAGCTGATGGTGGATGGCCCTTTGCTTAAAACCAAATCGGGCTCGACCCGTATACGTTTTCTGATTATCCGCGCAGCCGATGTTTGTACCTATGTCGAGCAGGGTGCCGCAGATATCGGCATCGTGGGCCGTGATATCCTGCTTGAACATAAACCGGATGTGTATGAGCCCCTTGATCTGAAAATCGGTGTTTGCAGACTCTGTGTTTGCGGCCCCAAGGCACTGGTTGAAAAAGGTCGTCTGAAGGAAGGAAGCCGAATCAAGGTTGCAACCAAGTATGACCAGCTGGCTGAACAATACTTTCGTGATCATGGCATACAGGCAGAAATCATCCATCTCTATGGCTCCATGGAGCTGGCGCCACTGGTTGGCATGGCCGAACGCATTGTTGATGTGGTGGAAACAGGTGGAACACTCAAAGCCAATGGACTGATTGAAGAAACCACACTGTATGACATCTCCAGCCGTCTGATTGTGAACCCGGCCAGTTTTGCCACGCGCAAAGCAATAATTCAGCCTATAATAGAAACGCTGCGTGAAGCCGTTGCACTGAACAGTGCCGCCAACACCACTTCATAGACTATATAAATAATGGAGCTGTTATGAGTATTCTGCGTCTGGATTCAACACAAGTTGATTATCGTGCCCGGCTGGATGCGCTTCTCTCACGTGAAACAGATACAGGTGATGATGTACAAAACCTAGTCGCTGATATCCTTAAAGATGTGAAGCAGCGTGGCAATGCAGCCCTTTGTGAATACACCTCCAAGTTTGATGCGTGGGACTGCACACCTGAAACGCTTGAAATCACCACTGAACAAATGCAAGCAGCATGGAATACCGTTTCAGATGAAGATCGACATGGGCTAACACTGGCTGTCGAACGTATCCGCGCCTATCACGAACACCAGAAACAGGCTGATTGGGATTATACAGATCATGATGGACTGACATTAGGCCAGCGTATCACACCTTTGGATCGTGTAGGCCTCTATGTGCCGGGTGGTAAAGCGGCTTACCCTTCTTCGGTGTTGATGAATGCAGTTCCCGCCCATGTTGCCGGTGTAAAAGAGATTATCATGGTCGTTCCAACACCTGCGGGTGAACTCAACGATCTCGTGCTTGCTGCGGCTTATGCCAGCGGTGTGCAGCGTGCATTTGCTGTGGGTGGTGCTCAGGCTGTCGCAGCACTCGCCTATGGCACCGAGAGCATTCCTGCCGTTGATAAAATTGTCGGCCCCGGCAATAAATTTGTGGCCGCAGCCAAACGTCAGGTATTTGGAACCTGCGGTATTGATATGATTGCCGGCCCTTCTGAAATTGCCATCGTGGCAGATGGTGGACACCCGGAGTGGTTAGCTGCCGACTTCCTGTCTCAGGCAGAGCATGATGAAGCTGCGCAAAGCATTTTCATTTCAACCGATGCCGCCTTGATCAATGCCGTTGAAAAAGCCATTGAGAAACATCTGGAAATTTTGCCTCGTGCTGATATTGCACGTATTTCAATCGAAACACATGGCGCATTGATCCATGTTAAGAGCCTTGAAGAAGCAGCCGCTGCCGTCAATATCATTGCGCCTGAACATCTGGAACTGGCCATGGATGATCCCGATAGCATTTTACCAATGGTCAAACATGCCGGTGCCATTTTCATGGGTCATTTTGTCCCTGAAGCGCTCGGTGATTATATCGCTGGCCCCAACCATGTATTGCCGACCAATCGTACGGCACGTTTCTCCTCGCCGCTGGGTGTTTATGATTTTCAAAAGCGAAGCAGCGTGATTCGTGCTACAAAAGATGCTGTCCGAGCCATTGGTCCGGCTGCGGCTCACCTTGCACACCGTGAAGGTTTGCAGGCCCATGCACTTACCATTGAACTTCGCCTGGCCGATCAAAACAGGGATACAGATTAATGCAGGTGTTTGAAATATGCTTGATTGCCCTGCATGCAATGATTTCAAACATGAGACAGGATGCTTGCATACAGATGGAAGATTCCAATGATTCGTAAAGATATCAAAGCATTGGATGCTTATCATGTACCGGACTCATCCGGCATGATTAAGCTGGATGCGATGGAAAACCCGTTCCCTCTACCTGATGAACTCAAATCAACATGGTTGGAGCTGCTCAGTAACGTTAAATTAAACCGCTATCCCGATGCAGATATGTGCGACTTGCGCACAAAAATTGCGGCTAAAGATGGTCTGAATGCCGAGCAGGTTCTGCTTGGTAACGGTTCGGATGAAATCATTCAGATGCTGCTTATGGCTTCCGATGCAGGTGCATGTGTTTCACCATCACCCACATTTGTCATGTATGATCTTGTTTCACGCTGGTTAAAAAGGCCTGTGACCACAGTTCCTCTGGAGAAAGATTTTTCGCTCGATGCAAACAAGTTTTTGCAACTGTGTGCAAGAGAAAAAGCATCGATTGCTTTTCTCGCATGCCCAAACAACCCAACCGGAAACATGTGGTCAGAACCCACGATCAGGCAAATTGCAAACAACTTTCGAGGTCTGCTGGTGATTGATGAGGCTTACCTCCCATTTGCAGATAGAACCCACACAAATTTAATTGCTCCCAACGTTCTTATTTTAAGAACCTATTCCAAACTGGGCTGGGCTGGATTGCGACTGGGTTATCTTCTCGGTGATGCAAAAACCATCAGCGAACTAAACAAGGTTCGTTTACCTTACAACATCAACAGTCTGACTCAGGCAAGTGCGGGCTTTTTACTTGATCACTTTAAGCTGTTTGAGAAACAGGCCAAAGAGGTCTGTTTTGAACGCAATCGAGTCACTGCTGCACTGATGTCCATCGATGCGATTGAGGTTTTTCCATCCCAGGCCAATTTTCTTCTGATTCGTACCAAAAATGCTGATAACGTTTTTGAACAATTGAAACAAAAAGGTATTCTTATCAAAAACATGAACAAAAAAAGCGGCCTGTTAAAAAGCTGCCTTCGCATTACGATTGGCACCAAAGAAGAGAATAGTACGCTATTAGCCGCACTGAAGGAGATTGTTGAATGAGTTCCCATACAAACAGGACTGCAAGCATTGAACGCACAACCAAAGAGACTTCGATCAAGCTGTCTCTAAATCTGGACGGTACGGGCAAATCGGAATTATCTTCCGGCATTCCATTTCTTGACCACATGCTGGAACAAATCTCCCGACATGGCCTGATTGATCTGGCTATCAGTGCCAAAGGCGATTTAGAGATCGATGCCCATCATACTGTTGAAGATATCGGCATCTGCCTCGGCGAAGCATTGCGTGAAGCCGTAGGAAACAAGGCAGGTCTTGTCCGTTATGGTCACGCCTATGTTCCTTTGGACGAAGCACTCTCTCGTGTTGTGCTTGATCTGTCTGGACGCCCCGGACTCGAATACCATATCGACTTTCCAAAAGAGACTGTGGGTGGCTTTGATATCGACCTGTTTAAAGAGTTTTTTCAGGCTGTCAGTAACCATGGCCGGGTCACACTGCATATCGATGCACTGCGTGGCAAAAACAACCACCACATTATTGAAACCGTTTTCAAAGCATTTGGCAGAGCGCTTCGCATGGCCGTTGAGTCTGATCCGCGTGTCACTGGCATCCCCAGCACCAAAGGAGCCCTCTGAAACATGCCAATAAACACCTCCCCTACCCATGGGTGGGTGGCGGGCGAACATCGTGAGTCCGAAAACGTAGTCAAACCACGCTTTTGCGAAATAATGAAAGGCAGGAACCTCTAGCCATATGAATAACATCAGTCTCATTGATTACGGCATGGGTAATATGCATTCGATTGCCAAGGCACTGGAGCATGTGGGTGGAAAGGTTCAACTGGTTAAAACACCGGAAGAGCTGAGCCATGCCTCCCGTGTTGTTCTCCCCGGCGTAGGTGCCTTCCGCGACTGCGCTGCTACCTTGAAAGCGTCAGGACTGGGTGAAGCCATTAAAGAAAAATGTGCAGAAGGCACACCCTTTCTGGGTATTTGTCTTGGCATGCAGGTGATGTTGACTTCGTCTCTGGAGTTCGGCCTCTACCCTGGTCTGAATCTTATTCGTGGAACTGCAAAACACTTTCCCGAATCTCACCCTGAACGTGGTTATAAAATTCCTCACATGGGCTGGAATGACATTACATTCTCATCTGAAAAAGAGATCCATCCAGTCCTTAAACCGCTGAAGAATCAGCAGGTTTATTATGTACATTCATTTTACTGCGCACCTGAAAACCCGGATCACATTCAAGGTGTCTGTTCCTATGGTGAATTCCCATTTGCATCGGCCATAGGCCGCGACAATATGATGGGTGTGCAATTTCACCCGGAAAAAAGTCAGCGTGCAGGCATGGCATTATTGGAGGCTTTCCTGAAATGGAACCCATGAAAAAAACCTTAAACAATCGTTTGTTTGAACTCATTCCAGCCATTGACCTGAAAGGTGGTCACTGTGTACGCCTCAAACAGGGACGCATGGATGATGCGACCGATTATGGTGATGATCCGGCAGCCATGGCTTTGCAATGGCAATCGCAGGGAGCAACACGATTGCATGTGGTTGATCTTGATGGTGCCTTTGCAGGCAAACCCGCAAACCGGACTGCAATTCAATCGATTTGTGAAAGCCTCTCTATTCCAGTGCAGCTTGGTGGTGGATTGCGTGATCTCGCCATGATTGAAGGCATGCTGGATCTTGGTATTGACCGGGTGATTCTTGGTTCAGCAGCCGTTTCAAATCCAGCTCTGGTGACTGAGGCATGTCAGGCTTTCCCCGGTCAAATCTGTGTTGGCATTGATGCCAAAGGTGGCATGGTCGCCGTGCATGGCTGGGATGATGTCACCGATGTATCCGCTGTTGATCTGGCCCGAAAGTTTGAAGATGCAGGTGTTTCAGCCATCATCTACACTGATATTGCCCGCGACGGCATGATGACCGGCCCAAACATTGAAGAAACCGTCAACTTAGCAAGCGCAATATCGATTCCAGTGATTGTCTCCGGTGGTGTTTCAAAAATGGAAGATGTCCGTGCCTGTGCCCAACATGTAGAGAGTGGTATATGTGCTGCCATTACAGGTCGTGCCATTTATGAAGGTTCCATCGATTTTGCAGCCGCAATGAGAGAACTGGCTTAATGTTATCAAAGAGAATCATTCCGTGCCTGGATGTAGCCCATGGCCGCGTGGTTAAAGGCGTTCAGTTTGTCGATATCATTGATGCCGGTGACCCAGTGGAAGCCGCTATCAAATATGATGAACAGGGTGCGGATGAACTCTGTTTTCTCGATATCCGTGCCAGCCATGAGAGCAGAGACACGCTTTATCACATGGTTACCGATGTAGCAGAACATGTATTCATGCCGCTGACTGTGGGTGGTGGTGTTAAAGAAATTTCAGACATTGAGAATCTGCTTCATGCAGGTGCAGATAAAGTATCAATCAATACCGCCGCGATTTTCAACCCTGAATTTGTCAAAGAAGCTGCCGAGCGTTTTGGCTCTTCCACGATTGTGGTCGCCGTTGATGCCAAGCGTGTTCAAAAAAACGGGACTGACCTTTGGGAATGTTTCACTCATGGCGGCCGTAAGGAGACAGGCATTAACGCTGTCGATTGGGCCAAACGGATGAGTGATTACGGTGCCGGGGAGATTCTACTGACCAGCATGGATTGTGATGGCACCAAAGAAGGATACGATATTCCCCTCACCCGTGCTGTTGCAGAAGCCATCCCTGCCAATGTGATTGCATCCGGTGGTGTTGGAAATCTGGAACATATGGCCGAAGGCCTCACTGAAGGTAAAGCGGACGCCGTTCTTGCAGCCTCAATTTTCCATTTTGGTGAATACACCATTGCTGAAGCTAAAAATTATCTGAACAATCAAGGCATCCCCGTACGCAATCTGGCATGATTTATTTCATGTATTTTTCATTTTGACTGCCCACACTTAACCGATGGAATGGGCACAACACATCATTGAACAATACGGTTACTGGGCGCTTTTTGCTGGCACGTTTGCTGAAGGTGAGTCCATATTTATTGCTGCGGCAGCCCTTGCAGCAGCAGGTTTTCTTGAACCCTGGAAAGTGATTGTTGTCGCCGCAGTGGGCGCATTTGTCGGTCATATCTTCTTTTTTGCCATTGGGCGCTGGCGCGGCATGCAAATCATCAATTCATTTACATTCCTGCGTACTCACCATCCCAAAGCTAATAAAGTCCTTGATCATTATGCCCACTGGTCAATTTTTATATTTCAATATTTATATGGCACCCGGCTTGTGGCTGCGATTCTCTTTGGCTGTTCCAGCATTGCATTCTGGCGCTTTTTTCTACTACAAATCGTCAACTGCATCACGTGGGCGATTGTTGTTTATGCAGCGGGACATTTTCTCGGTATTGCAGCCATGCAGATACTTGAACACTACGGTGTCATCGGTCTGTTTATCGTGATTGGTGTGATTGCCATCATTTCACTGCTGGCATGGTTCGGTGTGCACGAATACAGATTATCGCATCAAAACAGGTCCCCACAAACAAACAAAACCAACCACCCTCAACCTGAAGAAAAAAAGGATTTTGATAAATCATAACCCTTCATGTTTCGCTTAACTGGTCTACACTTCTAATAGATGTATAGCGTAATAAGAGGGCAATGAAAGGTCATGAAAACACGTCCACCTGCCGTTGCAGGAAGTTTTTACCCGGATGACCCTGCCGTACTGGCACGTAGCATTGATGAAATGTTTTTTGAAGTGAATGGGCGCACGCATAACAAATCCCCTAAAGCGTTGATCGCTCCACATGCAGGTTATATCTATTCAGGACCAACCGCAGCCTCTGCCTATGCTCTTCTGAACCCAGAAAGAGTCAAAAGAGTTATTTTATTGGGGCCAACGCATCGGGTTTTAATATCCGGGCTTGCACTACCGGAAACCGATGCATTTAAAACACCCTTGGGCATCATCAAGTTGGATCAGGATGCCATCCAAAGCATTCAGGGTATGGTTCAGGTATCAACTGACAGCCATACTCATGCACTTGAACACTCCCTTGAAGTGCACCTTCCCTTTCTTCAGCGCAAGCTGGGTGATTTCACACTGGTGCCACTTGCTGTAGGTCAGGCGAGACCTGAAATGGTTGCTGAAGTTCTGGACAAGCTCTGGGGCGGAGAAGAAACGGTGATTATCATCAGTTCAGATCTCTCTCACTTCCACGCTTATGAAAGTGCCCGGAAAATTGATGCTGGCACCACTGAAAACATCTTAAAGCTGGAACCAATTATCACCCATGAACAAGCCTGTGGTGCAACACCCATCAACGGGCTTCTGGCCTATGCAAAAAAACATCTGTTAAAGTGTGAACTCATTGACCTGCACAACTCAGGTGACACTGCGGGCCCTCGCGACCGGGTTGTGGGTTATGGAGCCTTTGCATTTTATGAACAGGACAAATCCTGAGCTGGGGGCTCTGCTGCTAACGATCGTCAGAACGACGATCACCAAACAATTGGGAATTGCCGCAAAGATCCCAAAAACAACAGATTATCCATGGCTGAACGAGCTTGCTGCCACCTTTGTCACACTCAAACAAAAAGGTAAACTCCGTGGTTGTATCGGTTCATTAAAAGCCCATCATGCACTGATTGATGATTTGCAGGGCAATGCAATCTCTGCCGCCTTTCACGATCCGCGTTTTCCACCTGTCTCCAAAGACGATCTTGATCAGATCCAGATCGAGGTCTCCCTTCTTACAGAACCTGAACCCATTGTATTTAACGATGAGGCCGATGCCCTTTCACAACTGAAACCCGGTATGGATGGTGTTATTTTCGAATCCGGAAGACAGCGAAGCACATTCCTGCCTCAAGTATGGGAGCAACTGCCCACGTCGGATATTTTTATGTCTCACCTGAAACAGAAAGCCGGATTCACGCCCTCATACTGGCATGATGATGTGCTACTCTACAGATACAGGGTAGATAAATTTTCGGAGGCAGAAAATGTCAAATGAACATTTTGAAGGCCGTTACTGGCACAAGCTGGAAGATGGACGTATTCAGTGTGATGTCTGCCCTCGTGACTGCAAACTTCACGAGGGGCAGCGTGGTCTCTGCTTTGTGCGGAAGTGTGAAAATGAAACAATTGTACTGACCACTTATGGCCGATCTTCCGGTTTCTGTATTGACCCGATAGAAAAAAAACCGCTCAACCATTTTTATCCCGGTTCCAAAGTTTTATCCTTCGGCACAGCAGGCTGCAATCTGGCATGCAAATTCTGCCAGAACTGGGACATCAGCAAATCCCGTGAATTTGACAGACTCTGTGACGAAGCCACGCCAGAGATGATCGCAAAGGCTGCAAAAGAACATGGCTGTAAGTCGGTCTCATTCACCTACAATGACCCGGTTATTTTTCTTGAATACGCAATCGACACTGCAATGGCATGCCATGAACTCGGCATTCAAACCGTGGCTGTGACAGCTGGCTACATCCATGAAGATGCACGCAAAGAATTTTTTTCGCATATGGATGCAGTCAATATCGATTTGAAAGCATTCACCGAGGAATTTTATCACAAGCTCTGTGCAGGACAGCTACAACCTGTTCTTGAAACATTAAATTATCTGAAACATGAAACCGATGTCTGGACGGAGATCACTACACTGTTAATCCCTGAGCACAATGATTCAGATGAAGAGCTTTTAAACTTAAGCCAATGGATCATGAGTGAGCTGGGGCCAGATGTTCCACTCCACTTCTCCGCCTTCCATCCAGACTGGAAAATGCAGGACGTTCAATCCACACCTCCGGAGACGTTAACCCGCGCAAGAAAAATTGCGCACAATGCAGGACTGAATTATGTCTATACCGGCAACGTACACGACACGTCCGGTGGCACCACCTGTTGTCCTGCATGCCATGAGCCACTTATTGTCCGTGACTGGTATGAAATTCTGGATTTTCATCTATCCGATGAGGGGCATTGTACAAAATGCGGTGCTGCAATCGCTGGCAGGTTTGCTCACTATGAAAACGCATACGGAAATCGCCGTATGCCTGTCCAAATTTCGGCTTAAGTGTCACTCTCAGAAAATAACCGTTCAATTTCTGATGCGTGCAACTGGCAAATCATCCGGCGTTTCACCTTCAGTGTCGGTGTTAACATGCCATTGGCTTGTGTCCATTCGTCGTCCACAAAAGCAAACCGTTTCACCTGCATATAGCTGGGCAGGTCATGCTCATCGCCTTTCATACGTTTCAACATCCATTGCTGCATCACAGGATTGGTTTTCCAATCATCGGGTAATCTACCCCCATGACTCTTTTTCCATGCCGATGCCAAACCTTCCATCTCAGGTACAATCAACGCTGCCACATAAGGGCGATTTTCAGCAATCACCAGCGACTGAAGAATGACTCGATCCTGTGCAAGGTGTTGCTCGACAATCGCAGGCGGAACATTTTCTCCATTGCTTAGCACCATAATTTCTTTTTTACGATCCACAATTTTGATAAAACCCTCATCATCAATATCAACCATATCACCCGTATGCAGCCAACCATCATCATCCAAAACTTCCTTCGTAGCCTCCGGCCTGTTCCAGTAACCTTGCATCACCATCGGTCCTCTCACCAAAAGTTCACCGTCTTCAAGCTGTTTGGTTTCAACTCCGGGCAATGCTCTACCTACCGTTTCCGGTTTAATTCTCTCCAGTGTATTCACAGACAAAACAGGCGATGTTTCCGAAAGCCCATAACCGGGTAGTACGATAATGTCTGCCGCCAGAAGAAAACGTGCAATGACAGGACTTAACGCAGCACCACCTGAGATGAACAGACGAAGATTTCCACCCATTTTATCCCGCAATTTTGCATTCACCAAATGATCAAGAACACCCCATAAAAAGGCCTTCATACCTTCCAGATCACCACCCGCCTGTCTGAGTTTAAAGCGCTCCATGCCCAGGGTTTGTGCTTGATCAAACAACAGTTTTTTCACTGCCGATGCTTCCATTTTGGTATTGACGCCTGCATAAATCTTTTCATACAAACGAGGCACAGAAATCATCACGGTTGGCTTCACTTCAGGCATATCCCGCATCAAAGTGGTGACATCTTCAGCATAGGCGATTTCAGCACCACTGGAGACCACAAGAAAATGTCCTACAGTCCGCTCAAATGCGTGTGAAACAGGAAGAAATGAGAGAAAAACATCTTCAGGAAAAATCGCCACACCACCCAGACCCGCTGCCGTATCCGAAAGAAGATTTCCATGTGTCAACATCACGCCTTTCGGGTTCCCTGTCGTTCCTGATGTATAAATCAGGGTTGCCAATGTATCACGACCTGGCGTTGCGACTGTTGGCCCTGAATCCCACTTCTCATCCCGCGAAATCGAATCAACGCTCTCAGCTGCACCTGAAAACGGAATGACTTTGATATCAAGTCCGGTCAACTTTTCCTGCTGTTCTCCCGGTTCAACCAGTACCACCTTGCATTCAGCATCCTTAAAAACATATTCCACCGATTCTGTTGGGTCCGTAAAATAAGCAGGCACGGTCACTGCACCAAGGCGTAAAATGGCAAAATCGGATATGAACCACTCGATACTGTTATGTCCCAACACGCCAACCCGATCACCCGGTTTAATACCTTGTGATTCAAGCCATGTTGCCAACCTCAATACCCGCTGCTGTACAGTGATACGATTCAGACCATACCAACTGCCATCTTCCAGCCTTTTTCGTAAGGCCGGGCGTTCCAGCCACGCTGTAGGAGAATGAAAAAGAAGATCAGACAAACAATTTGCCTGAGCAACTTGCTCAAGGCCCGGACACGTTATTTCATGATTCGGTGCTTTATTCATATAACACTCCTAAATTCTCAGGGGGCTGCAAATCTGAAGACATCATCATCTCTTTGAGTTTTTCCTCTTCATAATTTGAAAAGTGGTTAAGAAGCCCGCCTCGAAAAGGTGGAAAACCGATTCCGTAAACCATGGCTGCATCGAGATGTTCCGCGCTATCAACCACACCTTCAGAGAGACATGAAAGAGCTTCAACCAGCATTGGCAACAGTGAACGATTCACAATATCATCATTAATCATGACCCCACCCTGATCATCTGAAACCGACAGGTTTGCATCAAACTCTGCCTCCCTCTTTTCCTGACCGGACAGATATTTAGAGAGGCCTTCATTGACACCCTTACGTTTTTCTTTTTCATAAAGGTAAAAACCCTTTCCTGACTTTGTGCCCAAAAGACCATCCGTAACCATCTGATCAAACCATGTTGGCATGCCCATTCTTGCACCAAATGATTCAGAAAGATGGGAACCAACATGATGACAGATATCCAGCCCCACCCGGTCTGCGAGCTCAATCGCACCCATCGGCATACCAAAGTTTTTCAACGCCCCATCGACATGTTCCATCTTCTGTCCCTGCTCCAAAAGATGCAGTGCTGCACTCATAAATGGCATCAGGCAGCGATTCACCAAAAAACCGGGTTTATCTGCAACCACAACCGGAAACTTGCCCCAACTTACCGCAAGTGCCGCAACGTTCTGCACACTCTTTTTGGTACTTTTCGCTCCTGCAACCACCTCTACCAGTGGCATTTTCGGTGCAGGATTAAAAAAATGAAGCCCTGCAAGTCGACCCGGATGTTTCAACCCAACTTGCTGGTCTGTCACTGAAAGAGAAGATGTATTGGTCAAAAGCAATGTCTCTTTTGAAACATGTTTCTCAACCTCAGACCATAATTTCTTTTTAATCTTCAAATCCTCAAGCACAGCTTCAATCACCACATCAGAAGAAGACAAACCACTTGTATCCAATACAGGACGAATGCGCTGAAACCTTGTCTGATCACGTTTGGCCAGTTTAGAGAGTGATTTCATGCCATGGCTTAGCGCATCACCACTAATATCATGTAAATCAACCTCTCCCTTTCTGGCTGCAACCCAGCCAATGCCACTGCCCATCGCACCTGCGCCATAAACAGAAGTATGATTGAATGTAGCCGCACTATTTTTTCCCTTCTTCACCATCTCCTGTTTTTTCAGTGCTTCACCCAAAAAGAAAACCCTGATCAGGTTTTTACATGTCGGTGTGATAGCCAGCTTACCGAGCGATTGAGCCTCTCGAGCATAAGCAGCCTCAGCATGCATGCCAAAGATAGCTTCCAACACATCCACGGCAGCGGGTACCGCAGGATAAGCTTCTTCTATATCCAGATGTTTGAAACGAGCCCGTGCTTTTTCACGCACTTTATAAAAAAAGAACTTCCGAATCGGCCAGATATAAAACCACCATGGCTTTGCATGTTCCTGTTTTCTCTTTCCCAAAGTTGAAAGGTGTTCAATCGCGTTATCCACCTGTTCGGCATGACAAGCCAGCTTGGCAATTCCCATCCTTCGTGCCCGCTTGGCATCCACTGCCCGCCCGGTCAGGATCATCTCGATCGCTTTCGGCCAACCTGTTCTTTGTGGTAAACGTATGCAGCCACCAAAACCGGGATGGATTCCGATCTTAATCTCAGGCAGTGCCAGTTTTGTTTTAACATCCTCAACTGCAACAATATAATCACAAGCTAAGGCCAGCTCCAAACCACCTCCCATACATGCCCCATGCACCACAGCAATGGACGGAGCAGCTAAGACCTCAATTCTCCGGCATAAGGTCTGCCCACGTTCAGCCAATCGTGTTGCTGCATCGGCATCTTTAACACCCTGAATAATGCTAAGGTCCGCACCCGCAATAAAACAGCCCGGCATGCCGCTATCAATCACCAGAAGTTTTGGAACATTTTTTTCCAGTGTATCCAAATGCGTTTCGAATTGTTTCATACAAGCTTCATCCAGTACGTTCACAGATTTATCGCTGCGCGACAGATGCAGGCGGGCCATACCATCTTTTTGTTTTAGCTTTACGACTTCCATGGTTCGCTCCCAACCAGAATCGCACCACCTTGACCACCACCGATACAAAGTGTCGCCAGACCCAGACCACCACCCGTATCATGTTTCAACTGTCTGAGCAGCGTCAGAACAAGCCGGGCACCTGTCATGCCAACCGGATGCCCCAATGCAACCGCACCACCATGCGCATTCAAATGATCCATATCCGGCGCACCCATCGCGGCTGTGGCCCCAAGTTTCTTGGCGCAAAATTGCTTGGAATCCATCGCTTTCAAACATGCAAGCACCTGCGTAGCAAATGCCTCATTAATCTCCACACGTGCCATCTCTTTTGCCGACAGACCATAACGTGAAAGCAATGCATGCGATGAATAAACCGGCCCCAACCCCATGCGTGACGGGTCACAACCTGAATAAGCCCAGTCATACAGATAACCCAGAATCGGCCAGCCCTCGGCCTCCGCCTTTTCACGATAAGTCAGCAATAACATCGCGGCACCATCCGTGATCTGAGAGCTGTTCCCGGCTGTCACCGTTCCCAGTGGTCTTTCAAACACAGGTTTAAGTTTTGCCAGTGCTTCCATATTTTGCCCGGCGCGAATGCCTTCATCACGATACACAGGGGTATAACGCGGTGGCGCAAACAGGTGCATCACTTCATCATTAAACCATTCATCTTCCCATGCCTGATCAGCACGCTGATGACTTTGCACCGAGAACGCATCCTGCTCTCTGCGTGAAATAGAAAACTCACGTGCCAGTATTTCTGCCGTCTGCCCCATATTCAGGTTTGCCACCGGATCGGTCAGCCCCTCCAACAGTGCAAGACGTGGTTTCCACGGCGCTTTTGCAACACCAAGTGCTGCCCTGGCTTTATCCGGGACGCTTCGAGCACGCTGTAACGTTGCCATCGCTGATCTGAACCGATCATGAAAAAGCAGCGGCGCATGCGTCATGGATTCAACACCACCGGCCACAATAACATCCGCACGACCTGATAAGATTTTCTCTGCCGCATCGGTCACCGCCTGCATACCGGAGGCACAGTTTCGATGCACGGTATGAGCTGGAATGCTGCGCGGAACACCGGCCTGAAGCGAAATGACCCGTGCAATATTGGCTGCATCCGAAGGCTGAATAACATTTCCAATGATGACATTATCAATATCATCGCGTGTTAACGGAGAACGAGCCAAAAGCTCCCGTACTGCATGCATGCCCAGTTCAACTGCTGAAAGTCCTTCAAGGCAACCATTCATCTTTCCCATCGGGGTTCGAATACCTGAAACCACCACGACTTCACGATTGCCATTTTTTGCCGCCATCTGATTTACTTTCATCTACATTGTCCTCTATCCAATCTATTATAGACCCTTTGTTTAAAACTTGAATGCCATACTTTTTCTGAGTGTAATACTTGTTCTAAGTCCGCCTGTCACAAATATTATTTCATGATAAAGAATGACCAAAGCCGCCTCATACGTACACAACAAAATTGTCTGCCTTCGATCATTCGCACGCACGCATGCATTACCTTGATTGATACAGAATTAAAAAAATGTAAACGTTTAGTAAATCACCAATTAAACATTGAATCGACACAAATCACTCTTGATGTGATTCAAATGTATTCAACAATTGCCCGGCCTCAATGGATATTTTTTCAATATAGGGTTGGATCATGCTGCAAAGAATGATGCACTGTTGAGCGTTTTCGACTTGAGCAATCGTTTGCATATAACGAAAAACCTCGGGAATATGTGCTGATTCAATGAGGATACAAGATCCGACAAACTTGTGGGCAATAAATGCATACCCTTCCCAGTCACCTTTTTCGACCGCCATTTCCAAATGCTTAAAATCGTTCGGCATATCATCACGCAGACTTTTCAGAAGCAACGTTGCACTTTTGGGGTAGTAGGCCATTTTTTTTGTACTGATTAAGGGCAAACTCAGATCAGGAAGCTGCCTGGAAAAGTCATTCCACTCCTCAGCCGTTTCCTCTACCTGAACATCCCCACAAGACATATCAGGATCCTCTTGAGTGTCGATGGATGAGGGCAAATATTTAGCTAATATATCTGCTAATTTATTGGTTTCAAATGGCTTCACAATATGATCATCCATACCGGCCTCAAGGCAGCGATGATAATCGGTAATCATGGCGCTCGCTGTCAGGGCTATAATCGGAATGTGGGCATTGGTATTTTGCTCAAGCACTCGAATTCGACGTGTTGCCTCCAAACCATCCATGTGAGGCATATGCATATCCATCAAGATGAGATCAAAACCCTCCTTTTCCCACAATTCAATGGTCTCGACACCCGTAGTTGCAACTTTCACAGACAATCCCATGCCTCTAAGTTCTTCGACGGCAACAATTTGATTCATTTTATGATCTTCAGCCAATAAAATCGAATGACTTCCCAGTATCGCAGGGTATTCCCCTGAATCAACCAAAGATGGAGCCTCCTGAGTAATCAAATCGATGTGTCTGGTAATTAAATTAATTTCCGGGCGATGATGAATTGGCAAGGAGAAATAAAATTCAGAGCCATGCCCCAAACAGCTATTGATAGTTAACTCGCCACCCATCAGAAAGACAAGTTCTTTTGCAATACTCAGACCAAGACCTGTCCCCCCGTAATTACGGGTTGTAGAAGCGTCAGCTTGCGAAAATTTATCAAAAACATGAATCATCTGATCGTCTGAAAGACCAATTCCCGTATCAACAACGCGGAAGGTCAACATCCCCATGTCACGCTCAAATGTATATTCCATTTTGATTCGAACACTGCCTTCAGAAGTAAACTTCACAGCATTGCTCGCAAGGTTCACAAGTATTTGCTGTAACCGCGTTGGATCGCCAAAAATCGATTCCGGCACATGATAGAGCTCAAGTTGTAAGTCGATATGTTTGTCCTCAGCTGTCGGTGCCAGCGAAACAAACGTAGTTTCCATGAAAGGTAGCGACTGAATTTCAATTTTTTCCAGCTTAATCGAATGGCTCTCAATTTTTGAAAAGTCCAAAATATCGTTCAACAAAATCAAAAGGCTATTAGAGGCATGACGTGCATTTTTTAAATATCCCAAACCTTGTTCACTCACATAGCCCCGCGTATCAAGCAGGCGAAGCATGCCAATCACACCATTCATCGGTGTGCGGATATCATGGCTCATGTTTGCCAAAAATTGTGATTTCGCCTGATTGGCCCTTTCGGCTTCTTTTCTGGCCTGATCAAGTTCATTTGCATGTTGGATATGAAGTGTCATATCCTGCATCAACAAAATAAACCCACCATCATCGTCACCTTTTGCCGCCAAGGCTGAGAAATAGACCGAGACAGGCAAATATTTTCCGCCTTTCACATGACAGCTAAACTCGACAATGCGCGGGTCAAGAATCTTATCTCTGAGCTTTGATATCTCTTCTTCAGTATAATTTTTCTTTAACTGGTCTGTTTTAATATCATCATTGTTAGCTGGCACATCCATTCTAAATAGCTTGCGCAACACATCTTCTCCGATCAGTTCATCTTTTGTGAAACTCAGATATTCAGTCACTTGAGGATTGATTCGGTGAATACGCCAATGCTGATCGGTGATAATCAGCATACCACTGACCGAGGCGATGATATCCTCCAGAAAGTCTCGACGTTTGAGACCAGACTGCATATGATAAAAAGCATTTGTTAACACACCAATTTCATCATCCAGATCATTTTCCAATGTAAAAGATAAGTCACCCTGTTCAATTTTTTCGGCCGCTTTTGTCAATTTTTCAATGCGTTGAATAATTAGTCGGGAAAGGAAAAAACCGATCACCAGCGCTACTAAAGCAGCAAACACAATCGCCATAACAAGGGTGTTAATCGTTGTTTTTTTAGTTTTATGAACGCCTTCATAGTGTTCATCAACCTCTTTGCTTTCAGCATCCATGGCCGCTTTAATGGTTGATCTAAACCGCTCTTCTTCAGCTTCAGAGCGCGACATCAACATGGTAACTTTTTCGTTGTTATTTTGCGTCGATGAAAGCGCCAATAGCTCCTGGTTAATGCGAATGATTTTATCACCCGAATCTGTGATCACGCTGAGATATTTTAACTCACCCGGAAAATATTTTTCCACATAATCACGATATCTTTTTAAAGCATTGCGATACTCGGAAAGGCCAACTTGTAATTGATTGTATTCAGCATCAACTTGCTCATGATCCTGCCGAGCCAGCTGCCGGAACAGCAGTGATTCAGTTGTGGATTTTATGACTTGATCCATAGAAATTCTAAGATTTCTTAGTTCAGTATACACAGGCAAGATTTCTGTCGTGATCCGACTTATTTCATTGTCCATGTTTACAATGGTGCGCCAACCAATCATTCCCGCCACACCCACTAACAGTACAATAATAAAATAACTGAGGATTAATTTTAATCTTATGCTCATATCACGTCTTCTTTCATAATCCTCTTCGTATGTAATCCATATTTTCCGATCGAGAGATCATCCAATTCCCTTTCACTAACCCATCGTTTATGAACGATTCAAAAAGCATAAGTCATGCCATCAGGTGCACTAAAAACACGTCATGTTGTGATAACCAGAGCTTGTAAATACTAGATTTTAACGATCAACCTCCGGTTTCACGGTTTGTATTTTAGCTAAATAATCACATTCATTTCTATATGGCCGGAAAGAACATAGGTTTACGTCATGTTAATTTGCATCAGTAATGTCGCCATCGAACTCAATGATTCACAGGCAACCATTGAGAAAAAACTTGCTGATGCATTGAAGCTCAAACCGGAAGATATCCACCATTGGGAAATGGTGCGCAAAGCACTCGATGCCAGAAAAAAAAACCATGTTCATTTTGTCTGCACCATTGAATGTCATATTGCTGATGATGCTTCACCCAAATTACCTGCTCAGGCACAGATCATAGAACACTCCCGACTTGATACATCCAAGCCAAAAACACTGCACCCCACCCAAAAAGAACAAGACCGTGTCATTGTCGTTGGAAGTGGCCCTGCCGGGCTCTTCTCAGCACTGGCACTCATCGACGCAGGCGTGCCTGTCACACTACTCGAACGGGGTAAACCAATTGAGACCCGTATGCGCGATATCGGAAAGCTTCGCAGTCAGGGTATTCTTAACCCGGAGAGTAATATCTGTTTTGGTGAAGGAGGTGCAGGCACCTACACCGATGGCAAACTCTACACACGCATCAAACACCCGTTTGTGCGCTGGGTTCTGGCTCAGTTTGTTCGTTTTGGTGCCGATCCAAACATCCTGATTGATGCCCACCCTCATCTGGGCACAGATCGACTGGTCAGGATTATTCGTAATATGCGGGAACACCTCATTGCCAGTGGTGTTGATTATCGTTTTGAAACCCGTGTTGATGCGCTGCTTACAGAGAATGGAAACATCGCAGGTGTTAGATGCACTTCTACTGAAAAAAATAAAACAAAAACCCATGAAGAGATCACTGCCAGCAGGGTGATTCTTGCCATTGGCCACTCTGCGCGGGATACCTTCGAACATCTTCAGTCCACCGGCATTGCGATGGAAGCCAAAGAATTTGCAGTCGGTGTGCGTGCCGAGCATCCACAGGAATGGGTGAATCAATGTCAATTAGGCCCTGCAAAAGATTCCGATTCTTTGGGTGCAGCCGAATATAGCCTGACCCATCAGGCCAAAGATCCTTATATGCAGCAACGTGGCATCTACAGTTTCTGTATGTGCCCCGGTGGTCTGATTGTCCCTTCACCCACGGAAGAAGGCATGATGGCCATCAATGGCATGAGCAATGCCAAACGCTCAAGCCCACTGGCCAATTCGGGCATTGTGGTTCAAATCACGCCAAAAGACATTGCACGGTCCGGATTGGGAGATGACGCTCTTTGTGGTATCCGCATGCAGAGAGAGCTTGAACAAAAAACATTTTTGATGACCACACAAGCTTATGCTGCTCCCGCCATGCGCATCTCAGACTATGTTCAGAAAAAACCAACGGGAATACTGGCAACGACCCGCTTCAAACCCGGTGTTGAGGCAGCCGATTTATGGGAAATCATCCCCGACTGGCTGGCAAAACCACTGGCCGAAGGCATGTTTGCCTTTGATCGTAAAATGAAAGGTTTTGTAAGTGATCAGGCCAATATCCTTGCCATGGAATCGCGCACCAGCTCTCCAATTCGCATGACCCGTGGAAAAGATATGCAGTCAATTAATTTGGCAGGGCTTTACCCCGCCGGAGAAGGGGCCGGTTATGCAGGTGGCATTGTCAGTGCCGCGGTCGATGGTTTAAAAGCAGCAGAAGCCATTTTAAACAAGAATTAATGCCATCAATCAGACCCATCCCAGCTTGCATTAAAATACGAAATCACTGGCATCGAAAAATGGATGTGAAGATTGAGGTTGAAAATGGCGTGCTCTCAATCTCTGGTGAACGGACTTACCATAAAGAGAGCAAGGATGAAGATGTTCATCGCATTGAACGCTCTTATGGCCGTTTTGTTCGCACGTTTACCGTGCCTGTCGCTCTCGACACAACCAAGGTCTCAGCAAAAATGGAAAATGGCATTCTCAGGATTCACCTGCCAAAAACAGAGCCTTCACAGAAAAAGGCTATTAACATCCAGTAATATCTGGATAACACAGGGCTGCTCAGGCGGCCCTGTTGTTTAGCTCCCCTCGCCCGTAAAAATGCAGTTGGAGAAGATGCCGGGTATGCAGATGGCGATTAGCATGAGCTGTAGGTGGGCTCAAAACACTGCTATGCCTGCATCAGAAAATTCATAACGAAATCACTTACACACCAAAACCTGTTAAATACTAACGTAATTTATCGACAAACACCTGAACCTGCTTCTGCACCAGTTCAACCTTCTCTAACATCGCATTCGCAACCAGCAACGCTTGATCTGAAGATGCATCCAGTTCGGTTGACGCAGAAGCAACAATGCTCACATTCTCATCCACACCCTGCATACTATCATTGGCTTGCTGCGCACCGGCTGCGATCGTTTGAGAAACAACACCCTGTTCATCCATGGCCGCAGCTACCTGCTGGCTATGTTGGTTCATTTGCTCAATAATTTTTGCGATTTTATCAATCGCACTGTTGGCATCCTGACTCTGACTCTGAATATCCTCGACCTGTTTCCGAATCTGTTCTGTTGCGATGGATGTCTGGTTGGCCAGGTCTTTCACTTCACTGGCCACGACCGAAAAGCCGCGCCCTGCCTCACCGGCACGTGCTGCTTCAATACTCGCATTGAGTGCCAACAGATTGGTCTGTTCCGCGATTTCGCTAATGGTTGCAATCACAGAACCAATCTCTTCTGAACCTTGCTGCAAACGTTGCATCGTCTCTGATGTTTTATCAGCAGCCTCCACTGCCTGAACAGAGATCTGCAACGTATCCTGAATCTGACGCGTCACCTCGCCCACCGAACTGTTCATCGTCTCAATCGAGGTCGTAGTCTCATTTACATAGCCCCGACTCTCACTCATGCCGGTTGCTGCCGTCTGTGCCTGTCGACTTAGTTCATCAGCTACCGATGAAAGCTCTTCTGCAGAAGAATGCACCATTGTAGCCTCATCATTCAGAGAACCCATCAACGCACCGACCTGTGATTCAAAACCTATCGCTAACTCGGTTCCAGATTTTCGCATCATTTCCTGCTGCAAGCGATCCTGCTCCAGTCGATCCTCCGCGGCCTCTTTACCTCTGAAAATATCAAACATCAAACGCGCCTGCATGGAATTCATATAATCCAAAACAGCACCGATTTCATCATCCTGTTTTTTCTTCAGGTCGCTTGAAAAATCATTGGCAACAATCTTTCTCATCACTGCCAGCATCGACTCCACCGGTTTGAAAATAGAGTTAAAGACATAAATCAGCATGCCAATCACGATCACAATCACCAGAAAAGATGTACCCACAACAATATTTCTAAGATTGGTGTCGACTGAAAGATTACTCAGCAGCGACTTTTTCAATTCAGTTGCAATCAGGTCAAATCCAGCAAGCCCTGTAGTAATACCATAGGTACCCGCATCGAAATAGATACTGCTATCAATATCAATATCTTCACTATCAAGTAACTGATCTTTGGACATCTCCAAAAAAGCGCCTACATCAGCTTCAATCTCATCGCCGGAAGCAATAATCACTTGTTGGCTTTCCGGTATCATCTCGGCAATTTTAGCAATATTCCCTTTCATCTGTTTCAATACCACCGATGCTGTAACCAACAACTTCAACACGCTATCCCGTTGCTTTTCTTCAAAGCCTTTCTGATTAATGATCTCTACGCCCAACCCCCGTAAAAGACCAATGTTTTCGGCCAGAACAAGGCTTTGATGCGCGACGACTTCAGCCATCGCGTTGTCTTTATGACTTTCATTTGCAGTCAAACCGGACTTGTCAGCCACGTATTCAGAGAGGATAAGAAGCTTATCGATCAACTGCGTATGCTGTTCAAAGCTCTGATCGGATGTCATTGCTTTCCAATCTTGTGACAGACTTTCCCATGACTGAAAAACGTCATTGAACTGACTTTTATACTGAAAATTTAAAGCATTCTTTTTCAATGATTTTTTGAAATAGGCCAAGCTATCATCGATTTCCTGACGGTATTTTGTCATCTCACCAGCCAAAGTTTTATCACCCTTGAGATAAGCATAAGCCATACCCCTATGTTGAGGCATATCCTCAGTCATATTCCGAATCGTCTGAATCAACTCAAGCCCCAGCAACCGATTCTCATCCCGTTCTATATTATCCGAGAGGTGAACTCCGATCATCAGCGTCAACAAAATGAGGGCAGAAAAAGATGAGACCGCAGTAATGAGAAGCTTTGTTTTAATTTTAATACGTGCATACCAGGGGTAATGCAGTGTTGATGGAAGTTTGGCCCTGCCCTCACGCACATCCTGGTAGAGCTGTTCATAAACATTAACCTCTTCCTGACTCGGACAGGTGCGTACCGAAAGGTATCCGCAAATTTCTCCATGCTCATCATAATCAGCCGAGGCATTGGCTTTTACCCAATAGTAATCTCCATTCTTACAGCGGTTTTTCACATAACCTGTCCAGGTTTTACCTGCCTGAATCGTATGCCATAAATCAGCAAATGCTGCCGCTGGCATATCCGGGTGTCGCACAATATTATGCGGTTTGCCAATCAATTCTTCTTCGCTATAACCGGCAACATCGCAAAAGGCTTTATTCGCATAAATAATTTTGCCTTTCAGATCTGTACGCGAAGCCAGAATTTTATCGCTTCCGTAAATGTTCTGTTTCTGGGTTATAGGTTCCTGACGATGCATACATATTTCCTTATCACTGCACAGACAGTGATTATGATTTTCAGATTCAACTACAGGCTTCCAAATTCAGACTGACGTTGAAAAATAAGAACTTAAAGAAAGTAGCAAAAAAGATACCAAAATGTTTTACACATAATTTCTACCAATCAGGTTACTCTGCAAAAAAACACCTCACAACAGATAAGAGAGGCACAGCATCAATATACAGTCGATTATCTAAAGAAATTCTATCCAAGCGGGGAAGGTTCGGCTTGCCATCAAAACATGAGATGGCTAAGTTTTTGACTATGGGCATTCAGGAAAAGGCAAAACATGTACACGAAAGTTATATCCGTGCTGGTGGAAGATCATTTGTTGCCGTATTTTATAACAACCTCATGCAAACCAGTGAAGATATCCGAAAAAAGTTCGAACATATCGATCTGGAATCACAGGCTGACGCCTTGGCTCGTGCCATTATCATGTCTTTTTTATTTGTTGACCACAACCACCAAACAGCCACAAAGTCTCTTGATAAAATTCGGGAATCTCACAGTCGGCACAATCTGAATATTGCACCGGAACTCTACGATACCTGGCTTGCATGTATGATTGAAACAGTTGCGGCCTGTGATCCGCAGGCAACTGAAGAGCTGTTAACCGATTGGCATGCTGTGATGTCTATAGCAATAAATCATATTCGCGAAGGCTATTAGCAACACGCATCCGGGCTCGCAGATCAGCTTAACCCCAGTACATCACGCATATCATACCAACCGGATCTCTGTTCGTTCACCCAACGCGCTGCACGCGCTGCACCCTTGGCAAATACCATGCGATCTGCTGCCACATGGCCGATTTCGATACGCTCTTCATCAGAAATAAACATGGCCTTATGATCGCCTACAATATTGCCTGCACGCACCACTGCAAAACCAATCGAGCCTTTTTCACGTGCGCCAGTCATTCCTTCACGGGCATAAACAGCCATCTTTTCAAGATCAACACCGCGCCCTTCAGCTAATGCATGACCCATTGCCAGAGCCGTGCCGGAAGGTGCATCCATCTTGTGTTTGTGGTGCGCTTCATAAATCTCTGCATCATAATCCGGGCCAAGCACTTCTGCCGCCTGTTTGATTAAATTCAAAGCCAAATTCACACCAACAGAATAATTTGCTGCCATGATCGCTGGTGTATCTGCAAGAATATGCTTGAGTTCGGCCAGCTGTATGGCTGTAAAACCAGTGGTTCCGATCACCATACGCAGACCCTTCTCTGCTACAAACCGTGCATGTGCCAACGTGGCCTCAGGTGCAGTAAAATCAATAATCACATCTGCTTCCGCACAATGTTCAATGCGATCTGTTAATGTGATTGCAAGCGTTTCACTACCTGCCAGTTCGCCAGCATCCCGGCCAAGATATTCAGAACCTGAGCGTTCGGTTGCTCCGGCTAGCTGCATGCCTTTTGCTTCAGTCACGGCACGAACCAGCATACGACCCATTCGGCCTGATGCACCGGTAACAATCACCCTTACATTGCCTGATTCTGTTATTGTGCCCATGGATTCACCCCAATCATCGCCTCTTCATCGGCTCTATTTCACTTCGCGAGCAAGATCATCCCAGAAATCTTTCACCTTACCAAGAAATGATGAACGTTCAGGGTAAACATCATCGCCCGCCTCTTCAGCGAATTTACGCAAACACTCTTCCTGCTTTGTACTCAACTTCTTCGGTACTGCAATACTTACACGCACATAAAGATCGCCTGTATGACCTGTTCGGACATCCGGCACACCTTTGCCTCGAAGACGGAAAACGCGTCCTCCTTCAGTACTTGCAGGAATACGGATTTTGACCTTGCCTGTTAACGTTGGCGCTTCAACCTCAGCTCCCAATGTTGCCTGTGGAAACGTAATCGGCATCGTGCAATGCAGATCTGCACCATCACGTTCGAAAATTTTATGTTCTTTTAGCGAAACAACGATGTATAAATCACCGCTTGCTCCACCCTGAGCACCCGCCTCACCTTCACCGGAAACACGCACCTGTGCACCGTGATAGACACCGGCAGGAATTTTTACTTTCAGTTTTTTATTCACTTTCTTACGGCCAGCACCACCACAACTGATACATGGCGATTCAATCTTTTTACCTGAACCCTGACAATTTGGGCATGTTCTTCTTACCGCAAAAAAGCCCTGACTCATCTGAACCTGACCATGGCCTCCACAGGTTGTGCAAGGCACAGGATGCGTGCCCGGACGAGCACCTGAGCCATTACAGGTATCACAATGTGCATGTCTGGGAATATCAAGTTCAACTTCACGGCCATCTGCGGCCTCTTCAAGCGAAATAGAAAGGTCATAACGCAGATCCGAACCCCGGTTACCCTGCTGCCTGCCACCAAAACCAAAGGCTTCACCAAACACATCACCAAAAAGGTCACCAAAATCACGGTACGCATGTGAGTCCTGAAAACCGCCAGCACCAAAACCACCCATCTGATCGTCAACACCGGCATGGCCATAACGATCATAGCGGGAACGTTTACTCTCATCCGAGAGTATTTCATAAGCCTCGGTCACTTCACGGAATTTTTCTGCTGCGGTATCATCATCAGGATTACGGTCCGGGTGATACTTCATCGCTACTTTTCGATATGCACGTTTGATCGTATTGGCATCCGCATCTTTTTCGATACCCAACACATCATAATAATCGCGTTTTGACACTGTGACTCCCTATCTTTTACAACACCGTTTTAAAACACTAAAAGGAGCAGGATTTAACTCCTTGCTCCTTTCAGAACATTTTCTTATCGCCAATCGCTCAAGCAACACCTTTATAACACGCATAGACCCGTGCCCAAATTCGTAGTTTCAAACCACTGATTTGTAAGGAAAGCAAAACAACATGTTTACTTTCCTTAAAGCCGTTTCTTAAAGAAATAAGGCTATTCGTAGTCTTATTGCCGTATGAACGACTATTTTTTATCGCCTTCGTCCACCACTTCAGCATCAACCACATCATCACCCGCCTTGCTTGATGAAGATGCATCTGAAGCATCGGCAGAGCCATCCGCAGAAGTATTAGCAGAAGCATCTGCACCACCTGCAGCTTCAGACTCAGCCTGCATCTTCTGATAGATCACTTCGCCCAGCTTCTGAGATTTTTCAGCCAGATTCTCTTCGGCTTTCTTAATGGCATCAACATCATCACCTTCAAGCTCTTTTTTCAGACCTTCCAGCGCTTCTTCAATACCTTTGCGAGTCTCTTCATCCACCGCATCGCCATGCTCTTTCAAAGACTTCTCTGTGGAATAAACCAGCTGACTTGCACGATTATGCGCTTCAATTTTCTCTTTTTGCGCTTTATCAGATTCAGCATTGGCTTCAGCATCCTGCTGCATCTTCTTGATTTCATCTTCAGAAAGACCTGAGCCTGATTCAATACGAATTGAAGTCTCTTTGCCGGTGCCTTTATCCTTGGCATGCACATGCATAATACCATTGGCATCAATATCGAATGTCACTTCAATCTGAGGCATACCACGGGGAGCCGGAGCAACACCTTCCAGATTAAACAAACCAAGCTGTTTATTGGCAGAGAAAATCTCACGTTCACCCTGTGCCACTTTAATCGTCACGGCCGTCTGATTATCCGCCGCTGTTGTGTAAGTCTGGCTCTTCTTGGTCGGGATGGTTGTATTCTTTTCAATAATTTTATTGAAAAGGCCACCTTCCACTTCAATACCCAATGAAAGCGGTGTTACATCCAGCAACAATACGTCTGTTACATCACCTGCAAGAATACCACCCTGAATCGCTGCACCAATCGCAACCACTTCATCAGGATTCACGCCTTTATGAGGCTCTTTTCCAAAAAACGCCTCAACTTTCTGCTGCACCAATGGCATACGGGTCTGGCCACCAACCAGAACCACTTCATGGACATCAGAAGCCTTCACACCGGCATCTTTCAACGCCTGAGTACATGGCTTAAGGGATTTCTCAACCAGATCACCCACAAGGCTTTCAAACTTCGCACGTGTCAACTTGATAAGAAGATGTTTCGGGCCTGATGCATCCGCAGTGATAAATGGGAGGTTCACTTCAGTCTGCTGAGAAGAAGAGAGCTCAATTTTTGCTTTTTCTGCTGCTTCTTTCAAACGCTGTAGAGCCAGCTTGTCTGTACGAAGATCAACACCATTCTCTTTTTTGAATTCATCTGCCAGATAATTGATCAGCACCTGATCAAAATCTTCACCACCAAGGAAGGTATCACCATTGGTCGCTTTCACTTCAAATACGCCATCTCCAATCTCAAGGATCGAGACATCAAAGGTGCCACCACCCAGATCGTAAACAGCGATCAGATGATTCTCATCCGTTTTATCCAGGCCATAGGCCAATGCTGCTGCGGTTGGTTCGTTCACAATACGCAGAACATTCAATCCGGCGATTGCACCTGCATCCTTGGTCGCCTGACGTTGAGAATCATTAAAATATGCAGGCACTGTAATCACAGCATCTGTCACATCTTCACCGAGATAATCTTCAGCGGTTTTTTTCATTTTCTGCAAAATAACAGCGGAAACCTCTTGTGGAGACATCTTCTTGCCATCGGCTTCAACCCAGGCATCACCATTATCTGCCGCAACAATCGGATAAGAGACCAGCTCGTGATGATGTTTTGTTTCCGCTGAATCAAACTTACGGCCAATCAAACGTTTCACCGCGTAAAAAGTCGCATCAGGATTCGTCACCATCTGACGTTTTGCAGAGCTGCCAACCAGTCTTTCATCGGTATAAGCCACAACCGAAGGCGTTGTATTATCACCTTCACTGTTCGGAATCACTTTACGTGTATCACCTTCCAGAATAGCCACACACGAGTTTGTCGTGCCGAGGTCAATACCAATTACTTTACCCATCTCAAATCTCCTGAATTCAAACTACATTAAACTTAATAAATATCTTTGTTATATCTCTGTATGGGGTGTTATATAGATCATTTCAACCCCTATTGTGTTTTTGATTCACAAAAGAGCATGTTGCCTCTTGCTTTAATCTTGCTTTAATCCACTTCGACGACACATCTCCGCCTTCATTTACACCTCTATTTACCGCTTCGTTTTAGCCTGCCCCACAGAATGCGAGACGGGTAAAGCCGGATCAATCAACTTGCCGGACCGCTGGAAATCAATACTTTTGCGGCTCGGATCAACCGACCATGCAGGGTATAACCAGCCACATGCTGTGCAATGACCGTACCTTCCGGCTCATCACCCGGCATCTGAGAAAGCGCCTCATGCTGATGCGGATCAAACGTTTTACCCACAGCATCGATACGTTTAAGCTCAAAACGATTCATCATAGCCTTCCACGAATCAAAGGTCAGTCTCACTCCTTCCCGCAATCCAGCTTCATTGCCTTCTTCAACTTCCAACGCACGCTCGAGATTATCAAACACATCAAGCAGTGCTGTGGAAAACTTTTCGACTGCAAACTGGCGTGCATCGACAATCTCCCGGGCCGTGCGTTTACGTAAATTTTCCATGTCCGCATGGGTTCTCAGCAGCTTGTCTTTCAGCTCAGCCACCTCTGCCTGCGCAACGGCCACTGCATCTTCCTCAACAGCTGTTTCCATCTCTTCGGTTTCTGTCTCTTCGATGGTGTCAGCAGCTTTAGCCGCATCAAGACCGGCTTTAGTCTCTTTGGAAATATCGATCACATCTTCCTCTGTTTTTTTCTTCTTACTCAACGGCTTCCTCCTAACATTTTGCTTACCCAGCGTGCTGTGCAATCCACAATCGGCAAGACACGATCATACTGCATACATTTCGGACCAATCACACCCAGGGTGCCCAGCATCCGGCCTTCACCCTCATAGCGGGAGAGCACCACGGAGATCTCTTCCATATCCACCAGCGCATGTTCCTGACCAATAAACACCTTCACACCATGCTCAGACCGCTCAACCTCTTTCACCAGTTTCAAAAGGTCTTCTTTCTCTTCAAACACAGCAAACAGTGAACGGACCGTTTCAATCACGCCAAACTCCGGCATTTTAAGCAACTGGCTCTGACCACTGAAAATCAAGTCGGTCTTCCCTTCTGTGGGGTTTTCAGTCCACTGTTTCAACTCTTCAAGTAATTGGCGAATTTTCAGCCGATCCTGATCAATCTCTTTGACCAGACGTTCGCGTGCTTCTTTAAGGTTACATTGAGATAACAGTGCTGAAATTTTCGATGAGATTTCACGCAACTTATCATCGCTCATGGTATCGGTGCGGCGAACCAGACGATTTTGAACTTCACCTTCGCTGGAAATGATCACAGCCAGAATCTGCTCAGATGAAATCGGAACCAGTTCAATGTTTTTAATGCGTTTGAAGTCCGGCTCATGCACAGAAACCAGCCCTGCAAAGCGGGTTAAACTGGTCAACTCCTCAGTGGCCTGTTGAAGTACCTTATTCAATTCAACACCGGAATGTAAATTCGATTCGGCAGAAGCAATCAGACGTTTTTCCAGTGCACTATCAACGGTCATCAATGAATCCACAAAATAGCGTATGCCATCGTCTGTCGGTTTGCGTCCCGCTGAAGTATGCGGTGAACAAAGCAAACCCATGCGTTCAAGATCTGCCATCGCATTACGAATCGACGCAGGACTAAGCCCAATCTCCCCTTGCTCGGAAAGCATACGGGAACCTACAGTCTTACCCGTATCAAGATAGGCTTTAACCACCTCACCAAGAATGTATTCATGACGTTCTTTCAATTTCTACTCTTAAATCACAATAATATATTGCCCGTCGAAACGGGCTGGCACTCTATCGACCCGAGTGCTATTGGCAATATAGCAACGATTCATCCATTCATACAAACTCATCCATAAAACCGAGCTTGATTCAACGTTGTCATGGTTATCACCGCTCTTTTACGCTCTGTGCCGATAAAATGGCCCTGAAAATGCTATCCGAATTGTTAGGGGTGCTCTGAAAAAGTCAGAGTATCCGTGCAGGCCATTCATGGCCTGCCAAAATCATGCACGCAGAGTGTTTGATTTTGTGAGCAAAGGCAAAACCGCGCTTTTGCCTTTGCGTGCTGAAAAACTACATGCATGTAGTTTTTCGGAATATTTTTAATAAAATTGCTAAAAAGCACTACAATACATATGTTTCAGCAAGATTGTAGAGATAAAGGAATAGAGGCATGACCATAGAATCTGACCATGATTTTCAGGAACTCAAGGTGATTGGCCGAATCGTTGCACGTATTCTTCAGGAGATGATGCAGCGTACCGAGCCGGGCATGACCACAAAAGAGCTGGACAGCATCGGCGAAGCGCTCTTTGAGTCGTATAACGTGCAGTCAGCACCAAAGATCACGTACAACTTTCCCGGTTACACCTGCATCAGCGTGAATGAGGAGGCTGCACACGGCATCCCCGGTGACAGAATGATTCAACCCGGTGATGTGGTAAATATCGATGTATCGGCAGAACGAAATGGTTATTTCGCTGATACAGGAGGCACATTCATTGTACCCCCGACCACACCGCAGAAAAAACGTCTGTGTTATGCCACAAAGCTGGCACTCAGCAGTGCTGCGAACAAAGCACGGGCTGGCATGCCGCTCAACGGCATTGGCAGAGCCATCGAAAAAGTCGCAAAAACCAAAGGATTTAAAATCATCGAAAATTTAGCCAGCCACGGTGTTGGCCGGGCATTGCACGAGGAGCCCAAAGAGATCGCTTCATATTACGACCCTGATGATAAACGACTGCTTACAGATGGCATGGTGATCACCATTGAGCCCTTCCTCTCAACCAAAAGCCGAATCGTGAATCAATTGGATGATGGATGGACGCTGGTAGGCGCAGAAGGCAACCTCTCGGCACAATATGAACACACCATGGTGATCACCAAAGGTAAACCTGTTTTACTGACCGTTGCATAAGAAAAATTGATGCTCAATAAATCGATGGAGTCTGACCCTTTTGATTCTGTGGCTGACCAGGCAAAACAAACCGAGGCTGACGACTCATAAGAAAACCTCCACTTACTACTCAAATGAAGCACTATACTGCCAGCTCACCTTAAATCAATCGAGTCTGACCCCATTGATTTATATCCCCTTTGATTCTTGATTACAAAAAGTTTCAAGACTTAAAACATCCAAACAAATTACATTTTTTTCATCATCTCTAAATATTTCTAATTCAATTAATAGTCCGTCATATACATGTAACAGCAAAGATATGCCTATTCCATCGCAATCCTTCCCTCTTGCCTCAACGGGTATAACAAATTCAACAGGAGCTTTTTCAACACCCTTATTCTTTAAATGAAACTTCAAGCTTCCATCAGAATCAATTACCTCTACTTTACTATTCTTAACCTGTTCATGAATTTGATCTCTCCCCGGAAAATCGCCTTGGAGAAGTCGATCAATAATTTTTCTTTCCTTATCGTTCAGAGTTCGTAAAGACATCTTTTCACCTATATTTATACACTCTAGAATATTGGAAAATATGTTCCGACATTAATTTTGTCACCAACTGGCATTGCCCTATATTGCACAGTATACCCGTTAACATTTACACGGCCTTCAAACCAACCAACAGCTTTGTGAGGTCTTGGAATAGAGTTAATATCATTCCGTATGCTTGATTCAACCGTGCCTCGAGGCAATTCTTTCGTTAAACTGGCCTCTTGTATATGCCTATATCCATGATCTCCTTTGAATGTAACATTGTTACCTGAAATATACGTGCGAAGAACTGAAAAAACTGTCCGCAACCATTTAACCGGATTAAGCAAACCAAACATCCCTGTAGTGACTTGTTCATAATTAACATCAGTTGTTACACCCCCTTTTTCAGGTGAAAGCGTAGCAATTTCTTTACCTCCCTTTAAGCCAATATTGGGCGAACTTTCCTCTGGCAACATCCCACTAGCAACACTGGATAATACAGCTGTGCCAAATGCAAATACCATGGCTTTCAATCCATCGTCAGAACCAGAAGCCCATGTCGTGGTGATATACGCTGCCGCAGGCCCCGAAAAGATATTCAAACCAGCATTAGCAAACCCCACAGTCATTGCACCCCCGATCGCACCAAATATTGCGCCTTTGCGTACGGCATCCCAACCGCCGCCTGACATTCCAGCCGACATGGCCCCAAAATGAGCCCCCGTGGAAGCGGCTGCAATATATGGCGAAAAAGCTGTCGCAGCACTTCCTTCAAACCCGTACATCCCCCATATCTTGCCCCCAACAGCCCCCATCAATGCTCCAGTCATAGCTCCAAAGAGCACAGAGCCTGCATCCCAATCTGATTGAACGCCCGCAGTCACCCCACCAACAATTGCACCGATTACTAATCCCAATATGACTGGATCTACCACATGTCCGCTCGGATCGGTGTAAAAAAGTGGATTATTCCGCACATAGGAATACCGATTAAAATCCTGCATGTTCCCCGGATTCGGAATCACCGTATCCGCACTGATGAATCGACCCAGCACCGGATCGTAAAGCCGTGCATTCATATTGATCAGCCCGGACTCGGCATCAAATTCATGCCCTGTGAAAGTGCGGAAACTTGCACTTCCAGCCGGCGCACCGCTGGCTTCGCCAAATGGCGCAAACGAACGTCTTAAAGCCACATTACCACTTTCACCGGTGAACGCCGTGATCGAACCGAGATGGTCGCCATGTTCATAGTGCATGGCTGTAGGAAGTCCGGACTTTTCCCTAACCATGGCCACTGTCTTGCCACCGACATGGATGAAGTTCCTGTGGATTTCTACCGCGCCAGCCGTAAATTTCTCATAGAGTTTGCCGATATAGATCGTGTTGCTGGTCACCGTGCTCTTGGTCAAGCGATTGTGATTAGCATCGTAGCTGTACCAGCTATCTGTCATATCTTTGCGAATATGGGCAGGTTTGTTAAACGATGTCCAGCTCAGGCTCCGCCCTGCACCGGAGAGCATGTTACCGTTGGCATCATAGGCATAGCTGTTGCCACCGGATGTCGCCACTGCATGCGGATGGTTTGGATCATAGGTGTAAGCACCCACATCCGATTTACTGGTAATATTACCAATCGCATCATAAGCGTAGTTTTTGTTCGATGGACCGGTGACTGATGTAAGACGGTTTAACCCATCATAAGCAAAGTTCTCGGTATGACCCATCACGTTATCGGTGCGGAAAAGCATATTTCCACCCGCATCATAATCATAAGACCAGTTTTGAACGGTTGTTGCGCCGGAGACCGATTGCATACCTGTCATGACACCGCGAAGATTATCGTAGACACGATTCGTGACCACACCATTACCAAAGCTTTCGCTGGTGGTATGCCCGAACTCATCGACTGTATCCGCCTGCCAGACCAAACCGTTTGCATTGTTGGCCGATACAAATGTGGGACTGGTCAGGTGACTCATAAAACCCTGCGCATTGTAATTGCGTTTTACAACAAGGCGGTTGGCCGCAATGCTTTGAGGGTAGGTAATCGTATCAACACGACCTATGGCATCGTAAGCAGTGCCCACCGCAAAGTTCTGTCCATTCACTGTGGTGATTGAGGTGGCCACCCGCCCGAGGAGATCATAGCTGTAGGCTTTTGAGGAGGTTGGGCCGGACTCACTGGTCAGCGCACCAATCCAAAGCATATCATACACCCATGTACTGATACCTTCAGGCTCGGTGCGGCTGGTCATCCTGCCCAATTCATCGTAGGTCATGATGGTGGACTGATTTTTTGCATCGGTCTGACTAATCAAATTTCCCAGTAGATCATACTGATAGGACCAGATACCCATATCCGGATCATTCATGCCTGTTTTGCGGCCAAGAAGATCATACGTCATGGTGGTGATATTTCCAGATGCATCGGTGGTATCGGTGAGATTACCCAAGGCATCATAACCGTAGTGCATCATGCCACCCAGATGATCAGTGACACTCACAGTATTGCCCTGTGAATCCTTCACAGTGCTTGTGGTTTGACCCAGTGGATTGGTACTGACGGTGGTCAGGCCATCATGGGCTGTTGTTGCCACATCGCCATTGGGTGCAGTGACAGAGATGGCACGGCCAATTTCATCATAAGTATAGGTTGTCCAAGCTGTCGGCCCAGCTAATACCACACCTTTATACGGCAATGATTTACGTGCCACGCGTCCAAGCGAATCATATTGGGTATTCACATAAACCGCAGCACCATCAAAAAGCACACCCTCTGAGCGAGTCTCACGCCCCTTGGCATCATAATAAGTAAACGCGGCTGGTAAGCCTGTGCTCTGCTCTTTCACATAGAACGGCGCAGCAGTAAGATGATAAACGATATCGCTGCGTGTACCATCCGCACGCAACTCAGCAACTTTTTTACCAAAGTCATCATATTCCCAGCTTGTTGTGAGCCCGTTTGGGCCTGTCAAACTCGTTTTCACACCAAAACGGGCATCCCATGTATAACTCTCAGCATGGCCCAGTGCGTTGGTGGTGCTGATCGGGAAAAGGCCATTGATATCATAAGTCACTGCGGTCGTGTGCGGGGTAATGCCGCTACCCGATACCGTGGTGGTCAGACGGTTACCAAACGTATCATAAGTGTAATCTGTATCCAGACGCAGTGCGGCATTATCCGGCTCAATAATCTCTTTGATCATATAGCCTGTTGCATCATACTGAAATGCGCTGACACGCGTCACACCGATAGTGTCGGTCGGGCTGGTTGAGATCACCTCGGCACGGACAAGCTTTCCAATCATCCAACAATCAGGATCGGGAAAGTTAACAAGTGTGGTTTGTGGCTCCAGCACTGTATAGGTCTCAGCCACTTGATAGGTATAGGTCTCCCAGTACCCACCCCACATTTGATACGGACCATCGCGACCAATTCGTTTATAATATAATCCTGAGAAATAGGTTGCCGCATTATTGTAAGCATACGGGCCATTGGGCTTGGTTGGGTGATACCATGCTTTGTACTGAATATAGTTAGCACTGTTATAAACATAAGCAGGAGTATTTGGATATTGAATCCAACGATAACCTGTTTTATTAATATACCGCGTTTTTGTTACGTTGACCATCGTTGTCACAGCTTTCTGAATGGTGCCACATTGGGCATTATTCTCATACGTATTGGTCGTTTGTTTGCCAAAACCATCCGATGTGTTTTTGCTGCTGATCAGAATATTTCCATAATCATCGTAGGTCATAGACATATTTGTAACCACAGCCGGTGTGTCTGGTACGGGATCAGGTATTGGTGTAGGAGAGATCGGAACATCAGCTGGTGGTGCAGGAGGAACCGCAGCTATTGGATCGATTGGAATGGGGCTTTTAAAGCCTGTATTCAATTCATATTGCTTCACAGTGGATGCAGAAAGATGTGCCCAGGTTCGACCCTGCCCAAGGTTTTTCACAGCAAATGTATTGTCTGTTCGGGAGAGAACCGTACGACTGGCTGTACGCGATTCGGTATACATAGGCAAACCCATGCGTGCAGCATCCTGATGATAGCCTGTTTCTGTTACGAGACCGCTCTGATCATCGGTTTGCTCCACTGTGGCAAAACCACGGAATTCTTTGCTCGGATCATCGAAAAAGCCCTCCTTATAATTATTTGAGGCGGAGCGTGTTTCAACACCCGGGCCGCTGGTTGAAATGTTTGTTGCCGTCCAGACAGCCATTTCTTTACCATTGCTCATATCAACCACTTGTGACGCATAGGTGATATTCGTTTTCAAGTGGCTTGAAAGATCTTCAATCGAAGACATTAACGGGCTGTTAGCCCATGCACTGATGGAAATATGACCAGAACTGTCGTTTTGCAAGCCTCCATAACCAATGACAGGCGTGGTAGTGGCGAAAGAGGTTGTCTCGAATCCACTGCCGGTATTCAGGAAGATACCGCTCACCCCGCCAAGCAGTCCATTTTGATAGGTGAAAAGACTAACCCGGTCTTTCAGGCCATCACCATTCACATCGGCAAAGCCCCAACCATCAACAATATCTCCGCGACTTCGCTTGGCCCCGGCAAAGGTGAACTTCACAGGGTCATTCCAGGTTACAGGCGTAGCACTATAACCCGACCCTGTATTGTAATAAACTTTGAATGACCCATCATAAATCACTTTACACGGGACACTTCTATTATCGGTTTTTGTTACATGCGCATCAATAATGACCTTATCCAACAGACCATCACCATTCAGATCAACCAAACCGTAGGAACCTGCCGGCTTAAACCGTGAGACATGTCCTCCTTCCGGTACAAGAGCACATGCATTGCCTTTACCCATATCAAAGGAGTACGCTGCAGAATCGGCGTACGAAGGACTTACCTGTGCAAAAATACCATAATATGTCCACAATCTGTTATTTGGATCTCCATGAGAGGCGGTAATTCGATCATCATCCATATCACCATTGATATCTGGATATCCATATCCTGCGGCAGATGCAAGCCCGATGTGTTTCCCGGCATAGTTAAACTCTGTTGTTTTAGGAGAAAGAACAAGACCAGCACCCGTACTACCAGAGGCTGAGACAGGCCAATTTGAGACCTTCCAAAGCAGGCTGCGATGATCCTTTGCATCCAGCTGAGTATATTCAAATGAGAGATCATAAGCCAAAACACCATTGGCATAACTTTTTGCCGATATCAGACGTGCGCCAAACATTTTTTGATAGCCTGTATTATACCGCCACCGGCGATCCTTGGCGGGACGTGTCTGATAATCCAAAACCAGCGTGTTATTCGGGGCATAGTTCACTTGGCCCAGACGATGACCATCCGCATCATCCAAATAATAATAACGCATGAAATTACCATGTGTATCCACGACTTTACTCAAATGCCAACTAAATGACTGGGCCACACCTTGAGGCCAACTTGATTTTTGTGGCGTCACCACATCATCATTCCAGCCAAAATGGTATTTTGTGCCTTCTTTATCCAGCACTTCCCATCGGTTTCCAATCTTAGTGATATGCAAAAAAGCACCTTCACGCTTGGCTCGGTATTGCCCATCACCAATAGCCACAAGTTCCATTGCGCTGCCATTCATCCACAAAACAAACACATCGGCATCGGTATAAAGCGGCTTACCCTTTTTCAGACTGCGTTCAATACGGGCCACATTCAGCCCCCAGCCATAGCCATACATGCTGTTGCCTTGACTGGATGAATAATTCAACTGTAGAGCGGGCTGCATTCCCGCAACACCGGGCGCCGCAGCAATCGGAATGTTATGGGTAAAAGAACCGGAATGCGCCTGAATTTCGCTTGCACCCGAGCCTAAATCAATGCCTGCATTGGCAGACGCTGCCAAACCCATCAAACATACCAGAAGACCCGACAGAACACAGATACCAGAACGATACATAACCCCTCCTCAAGAGCGCATAAATTAGAGCCAATAAAAACACATTTGCATACGCCCCGCCATCCCGCAAAAAGGGTATGTCATGAATTTGACGATCTTTCTTTTCTACCTCTCATTTCCACAAAAGAAAAAGGCGGTACGTGGAAGCGTATCGCCTTTTTATCATCCCCTTTTCTATAACCAATTACACATGAATCAACATCATTACAAACACAGCCAAGAAAAGCGTTTGACATAAACCCTCACCGTTTTATACTGCGCCGCCCACCGAATGGGGCTTTTTTATATTTGAGATTTGGAGTTTAACCATGCGCACCTGGACTGTCCGCCCTGGAGACGTTGAACGTAAATGGTATATCGTTGATGCTGAGGATCTGATCCTTGGTCGTTTATCAACAGAGGTAGCCAAGGTTCTGCGCGGTAAACACCGCCCGCAGTATACCCCGCATGCTGATTGTGGCGATCATGTGATTGTCATCAACGCTGAAAAAATTAAAGTGACTGGCCGCAAAGAAGCTCAGAAGACTTATTACCGCCATTCACAGTATCCAGGTGGCCTGAAAAGCATCACCCTTGAGAAGCAGCGTGAGCGCTTCCCGGAACGTATTATTGAGCTGGCAGTGAAAGGTATGATGCCGAAGAACCCATTGGGTCGCTCCATGTTGAAAAAACTGAAGGTTTACGCTGGCAGCGATCATCCGCACACAGCACAGCAGCCTGAAGCATTAAAGCTTAACTAAGTTAGTTACGAGGAATTTAGAAAATGGCAGAAACAGTTTACCGTGGCACAGGCCGCCGAAAAAGAAGCATTGCACGTGTCCTGATCCAACCTGGAAAAGGTGAAATCAACATCAATGGTCGTACCATTGAAGATTTCTTCCCGATTGAAATTATCCGTCAGGAAGCACTTCGTCCTCTCGCAGAAACTGAACTTTCCGGCCGCATTGACCTCCGTGTCAATGTAAACGGTGGTGGTGTTTCCGGTCAGGCTGGCGCGATTCGCCATGGCATTGCCCGCGCATTGCTGGAATATGATTCAGGCCTGCGTGCACAGCTGAAAGCTGCTGGCTTCCTGACCCGTGATGCCCGTGTTGTTGAACGTAAAAAGGCTGGTCTGAAAAAAGCCCGTCGCGCGCCTCAGTTCTCGAAGCGTTAAACCAGCACTTCACGACTTCGCTTTATCTAAAGGGAAGGTTCCTGTTGCAGGGCCTTCCCTTTTTTATTGCCTGGGCATCTAAGCTGAACATGTTTTACTGGCTCACACACAAAACCTCCTTCCCTCATCTACAATGAACAACGATAGCGCGAACTGTCGATTGAGGGTGGCAATGAACATGCCATTTAAGCTAGCTTTGGCACAGAGAGTATACTCTGATTTTTTTAATGACCGAGGTTCATCATGATTGATAAAGCACTGCTGGATATTCTTGCATGCCCGAAATGCAAAGGTGATGTTCATTATAACAATGACAAAAACGGTCTGGTGTGTGATGCGTGCCAACTGGAATACCCCATCCGTGATGATATTCCTGTCATGCTGGTGGATGAGGCCAAATCACTCGATAACTAAACACTCATTTCAACTATTATTTCAATGGATAGGATTTTAATGCTCACGATTCGTTTGCTTTTCCGGTGTGTACGGATACTTCCGGTCCGACTTGCCGGAGCCATCGGCGCGGGATTGGGGCGAGCCGGTTACTTTATCGACAAACGCCATCGCAATATAGCCCAAAACAATCTTGCCCGGGTTTATCCAGAGAAATCTCCTGCATGGCACTCCCGGGTTGCTCGGGAATCATTTGCAGAACTCGGGCGTACACTCCTTGAAATACCCCATGTATATTTGCGTTCAAAGGAATTTTTACTTTCTCGCATTACAGTCGAAGGAGAAGATGTATTACGTGAATTACTGGCTCAAAACAAAGGTGCATTCCTTACGGCTTGCCACCACAGCAACTGGGAGCTTGGCGCATTAACTTTCTCTATGCTGGGCTATCCGACATCCATCATTTACCGCCCCATGAACCAGAAACCCGTTGAAAACTATTTCAAAACACTGCGTGAACGATTCGGAGCCACTTTCCAATCCCGACTTAGTAGAAATATCCGCTGGATTCCACAAACATTAAAAGCTCATGGCAATATTGCTGTCATGATTGACCAGAACATCAACACGGGCATACCCGTGCCTTTTCTTGGGCATTTAGCCAATACAACTACCGTTCCGGCAATCTTTGCACTGAAACAGAATACACCTGTCGTTGGTGTTGCCCTGATGCGCCATGCAAGAAGCTTTCGTTTCACGCTACACATCTGGCCCATCCTCCCGCCTGAAGCATCTGGCGACAAAGAAAAAGATACCTATGAATTCATGCATGCAGTGAGTAAAAGCTTCGATGATATCATCCATCAACGTCCGGAATTATGGTTATGGTCACACCGCCGGTGGCGGACGCTCGATGAAAACACGGAGATTGATCATGGCACATCATAAACCACTGGAAAGACCACGGTGGAGTGCCTCTCAAAAAGCCGAGATCATGAAACTGCAAAGCCATGGCATGGATGAGTTACATGCCAGAGCGGGGAAACGTTATGACGCCATTATTCATGCTTTGCCTAAACCTCTCCCCATTGACACTTCGATCCTCGATATAGGCTGTGGTGCTGTCTGCACGGGCAAACTATTCAACTCTTCGAACACCACCTATCTCGACCCTCTGCTTGATAATTTCAAACGCAGCTTTCCCGGTGAGCTGCCAAATGGAGAGTTTATTGCTGGAATCGCTGAAGATATAGCCAAGCCAGACAACAGTTACGATTTTATTCTCTGTCTGAACACCTTAAGTTTTGTGCTTAACCCCGAACTGGTTTTGCATGAAATCAAACGCCTGCTTAAAACAGATGGCACATTTGTTATTAGCATCATGACATGGCCTGAGCTGTTTGCCCGTTTCCACTATCTGAAAACAAGAATATTTTCTTTGGGTGAACTTCAAAGCAGGCTTTATTGCTATACATACAGAGGCATAAAAAACACGCTTCAACGTCACTTTGAAATCATCGATGAAATCCAACTTCATGCGGAAACAGTTCCACTGGCGCAGGAGTGGATGTTTATTTGCCAGCATCAAGAACCTTCACGCAATAATGAATCATAAAAAGCTGCTTATCATGCCACCCAACTGGTTGGGTGATGTGGTGATGGCTCAACCCGCCATGTCTGCATTTGCAAAACATTATATAAACCAGCCTGACTACAATCAGCTTATTATATATGGCCGCCCATGGCTTGCTGATCTATTGCCTTTTCTCGGCCTTGATTCAGCCATCTATCAGGAATCAATGCCAGATGATGTCGATACGATTGTGCTGTTTCCCAACAGCTTCCGTTCAGCCTGGAAGGCATTTCGCAGCGGCGCATCTCAACGCATCGGCTTTTGTGGTCAATGGCGCGGCATACTGCTGAATCAGGGCTTTAATCCTCAACTAAACATGATGCATGAACATCATCGGGATTATTTTCTTAATCTGGCTGAGCAAGCTGATATCCCCATTCATCAGAGAGAAGTTAAACTCCATGTGTCGGCCAGTGACATTGAGACAGGTCAGAAACTGATACAGGACAATGGACTTGATCCTGAAAAAACCATATGTGTAGCGCCCGGTGCCCAGTTTGGAGGGGCAAAACGTTATCCTTCAGAGGCCTATCGCTACGTCCTGAAATGGCTCGCTGAAGCGGGTTGGCATATTCTCATTTTGGGTACAACTGCTGAGCAGAAGATTGGTGATCAATGCCTTGATCAGGTGCAAACACCTAAATGGAACAGCAGTGGACAAACCTCACTCAAAGAGGCCCTGCAAATTCTCACGGCCGCTCGCCTTCTACTTTGTAATGACTCAGGCCTGATGCATGTTGCCGCAGGCATGGGAAAACCTGTTGTTGGTATTTTTGGGGCAACCGACCCTGAAAGAACCCAACCTTCCGGCCCCCATGTCCGATTATTATACAAGCCTGCTGTATGCAGCCCATGCCTTCAGCGCGAATGCTCCGTCCCCGGTCACCCCTGCATGGGCAATATTCTTCCTGAAACTGTTCGTGATGCATGTTTGCAGGTGCTTGACGCATGAAAATACTCATCGTAAAGCTTTCGGCATTTGGTGATATCATCCATACATTGCCTGCGCTGGACGACCTGCTGCAACGACCGGAAGTGGATGAGATCCATTGGCTGGTGGATAGCCGATATGCTTTTGTGACTGAAATATTCCCGCAACAAATTCATGTCACATCGGTTTCATTAAAAGGCAAACAGCCTTTAAATTCAGCATTCAAGGCAATTCGGAAACTCAGAAGAGAAAAGTTCGATCTTATTATTGATTTACAAGGACTTATAAAGTCAGGTGTCATTGCACGTGCCATTGGTTCACCGGTCTTTGGCTTCGACCGCAAACATTTACCCGAACGCCCGAATGGACTATTCACAAAGCCTGTCACATTTCATAGACAAGAAACGCATGTTGTCCAATGGTATCGCCGCATCGCAGCCGGAGCGTTTCTTGAATATCCCAACCATGTTCCAAAAAAGCCTCTTAATTATCAAACGCCGCATCTTGATTTATCAGCAGCAATACATTCAGATACAACATCTCTGCTGACTAAACTGGCACTGGAACCGGATCAATATATTGTTCTAAATATGGGCGGTGGCTATCCCACCAAGCGCCTCCTGGAGGCAACATGGTTAGAAACGGCAAATCAAATTCTGGGCATGGGCTTAAGCCCCGTTCTTATCTGGGGAAATCAGGAAGAGCAAACCCGGGCGACTCAGATTGCCAATCATAATCCCTCCATTAAAGTATTACCGGAACGGCTTGCAACGCTCCCTTTGTGTGCTTTTTTAACAACCTCCCGTGCACTGATCAGTGCCGATACGGGCCTGCTGCATCTAGCCGCCGCACTTAACGTGCCAACCATTAGCTTCTGGGGGCCTACCCTACCTGATACGCTTGGCCCGCTTGGAAAGCGTGATGCACATATCATTGCACCTGTCACTTGCATTGGCTGCCGCAAACGTACGTGTAATGATTTCATCTGCATGCCAAAAATTACGCCTGAAATGCTATTGACCCAAATAAAAAACAAGCCAGATTGAACTCATGAATATTTATCTACGCCTGCTTATCATCACCACACTATTTTTAACGCCAGCGTTGGCATACAGTGGAGAAGAATCAAAACCCTCCAACTGCTTCCCTTTTCATGGTGAAACCATGAGGTTTGCAGTCGGTTGGGAGTTTGTCACTGCTGGCAGCGCCACCATGCATTTCAGCAACAAAGGTGAAAACGGTTACCGCATCGATACCGAGGCTCACACCAATAAATTTTTCGACATGTTCAAAAAAGTACGCGATACCATCGTATCCGAAGGCGTATGCATCAATGATCAACCACAAAGCACGCTGTTTGACCTTGTACAGAATGAACGAAAATATCATGCAAAAAAGAGAACCGACTTCCTATGGAAAGAAAATAAAGTTAACTACACCCACAATGAAAAAATGGATAGTTATGACGTTCCGGCCGGGCACCTCAATGTATTGGATGCGTTTTTTCTAACCCGTACCTTACCGGTTAAAAAAAATGAAGCGCTTAAAATTCCTGTATTTGATTCTCGAAAACGCTACGAAATCGAAGTTCGTCTTCTTAAAAAAGAGACCATCAGAGCCCCATGGGGCAAGCTGGTCGAGTGTCTGGTGATTGAACCCAAGCTCAAAACGGCAGGAATTTTTTCCAGCGCCGGTACCATGAAGGTATGGCTCACCAACGATGCCAGACGCATCCCGTTAAAAATGACTGCAAAAATCAAAATTGGACGTATCATTGCACGCCTAACCGATTATCAAGCGCCCGGCGCGTAACAAGGACATCTGTAAAACATGATTATTCTCGGCATCAATGATGTCGCTCATCACAATACCTCCGCAGCTTTAATCATGGATGGTCATGTCATTTCTGCCATTGAAGAGGAACGTATATCCCGTGTGAAATTGGATAATCACTATCCTGTCCAGGCCATTCAGGCCGTTCTTGAGCAATCAGATATTGCACCGGAAGATATTGATATCATTGCCTTGGCAGGCCTTGATCGCAGACAACAGCGCCCGGCAACCAGCCGCCTGTTTAAACAAATTCGCCATGCAGCAAAAACAGACCAAAAAATCAGGACATTTTACCTGAAAAAACAGTTTGATCGTTATGCCCGGCTGTTTCGGTCCCGACCTTCTGTTCCAGATTTTTTAAACAATAAAAAAATCATCACCGTTGAACATCACCACGCACATGCTGCATCGACTTATTACACATCGCCTTTTTCCAAAGATGAACGCATTGGTGTTGTGACACTGGATGGTTCCGGTGATGCTGTCTCAGCTTCTGTCTGGTTAGCTGAACATGGACGCCTGAAACACATTTGCTCTCTGCCCACCACTTCCAGCCTTGGTCATATCTATTCTGCTTTTACGGTACACCTTGGTTTCAAACATACCCGACATGAAGGTAAAGTACTGGGTCTTGCTGCTTTTGGTGATCCTGAGCCCATGTTATCCCGCCTTCTGGCACTGACTGAAATTGGTAATTGGGATCAATTGCTACAGCCTGAGTTGATGCGTTTAACCCTGCGTTTCGCTTCTGGCATGGGTGTAGAAACCGCCGCAGAATTGGCTCAAGGCCTCTCTCACGAAGATATTGCAGCAGGATTACAGGCTTTCACCGAAACCGTCGCATTAGCATTTATTCAGGAGCAAATACGTAAGTTACAGGTCAACAGGCTTGCACTGGCCGGTGGTGTGTTTGCCAACGTAAAATTAAATCAGCGTATCCTGGGTCTTGAAGAAGTGGAAAGCATCTACATCCACCCCAACATGGGAGATGGAGGACTTGCTGCAGGTGCTGCGCTTGAAGCACACGCAACTTTAGCCGATTCCCCTAAACCCTGCTTTATGCAAACTGCCTATCAGGGCCACAACATTGATGAAACCAATGCCCGACACGCTTTAACACAGGCAGGGCTGATCTTTACCCAACCAGATAATTTAGCAAAAGAAGTCGCCACATTGCTTGCCGATGGCAAGGTTGTCGCACGCGCATCAGGACGCATGGAATACGGCCCAAGAGCATTGGGCAACCGCACCGTGATGGCGGCATGCAGTGATCCGGACATCAACAAATGGCTGAACGATAAGTTCCAACGCACAGAATTCATGCCGTTTGCGCCTGTTGTACTTGAAAAACATGCGGCTGAATATTTCCCGGACTGGAAGCCCGAGCATATTGCCGCCCGGTTTATGACCTTAACCTATGATGTCTCTGAAAAAGGCCAAAAAGAGATTCCCGCAGCAGTACATGTCGATAATACGGCACGCCCTCAGATCATCCGCAAAGAAGACAACCCGGACTATTATGATATTCTTGCTGCATACCATCAAAAAACTGATATTGCAGGATTAATTAATACCAGCTTCAACATGCATGAAGAGCCCATTGTATGTGATGAAAATGATGCCATTCGTGCCTGGCAACAGGCGGGACTGGATGCTCTAATTTTAGGCCCTTTTCTGATTCTGCAAACAGACAATATGAATATACAGAAAGGTACGGAGTCAGATATATGAGTCACAAAATTATCTCTGAACAGGATTTTGACCAACTATGGGAACAGACATCTAAAACGTTACAGACCATGGCTGGACACCTGACGGATACAGAGGCTCGTTTTTTGACCATGGCAGCAGCGATTCCTGCCAGTCGTGGTGTCATTCTGGAAATCGGCTCTTTCAAAGGACGCTCAACCATAGCCTTGGCCAAAGCCGCTGAAAAAGCGGGCAGTGCACACACCGGCCTATGGGCAGTGGATCCATTCACATCACCCACTGAAACATGCCCGGATCTTGAAGTTCCATCTTCATACCCTGAATTTTGTGACAACTTGAAACGAGCAGGTGTCACCGATCAAGTCGAAGTATTTCAAGGTTTTTCATACGACCTTGCTCCGACATGGAAAGAGAAAATTCGTTTTTTATGGATTGATGGCGACCACACTTACAAAGGTGCAAAAACAGATTTTGATCTCTTCTCTCCCTTCCTTGAAGACGGGGCAATCATTGCCTTTCATGATACCCTGCATAGCCATGATGGCCCATGTCGCGTCTTTGCCAACGACATCCTGCTCTCACCCAACTTCGGTGAGTGTGGCTTTAGCGGCTCCATTGCATGGGCACGTTACCATAAACAGCCTGTCACCGATGAAACCTTGCTTGCAAAGAAACGCAGCCTATACAAAAAGCTCTGCAAACTGGTCGCCATTACCTGTTTAGGCCAGGAAATAAGCGGTTTACCAAAACTACAATACCGTGTTCTCCGCCTTCTCATCCCTCACGGAAATATCAAACATCAGGATTGGATCAAGGCAGTAGCCTGATATTATAAACTCGGAGTAACCATGAATTTCAAAACCAGTCTCACAGTGAATGGCCGCTATTGGGTCAACAAACTCAATTACACTATCGCCAAAATAACGCGACGTTTTGTCTATAAAGTTGTACATATTGTGCTTACCAATCTCGATTTGCCTGCGGCCATCGCCTCAGTTAAAAGCTCAGCAGAGTTTGAAAAGAAAAATCTGCTGGATGTTCCTTATTTCAAAACGCGTGAAAAGCTCTATGCCTTCTGTCTGGAACAGGCTTCAGATGATGGCCTCTACCTTGAATTTGGCACTTACAAAGGTGATTCCATCAACATCATGGCCAACCTCCAGCCACACACCCACTTTACCGGTTTCGACTCTTTTATCGGCCTGCCTGAACGTTGGACCGTCGGCGCCAAAAAAGGCGCTTTTGATATCGGTGGTGTGCTGCCGAACGTGCGTGACAATGTGACGCTGGTAAAAGGCTTCTTTGAAGATTCGCTACCCGGTTATTGTGAAGACAATGCAACTAAAAAAGTTGCCTTTATTCATGACGATTGCGATCTCTATTCCGGCACCATCACTATTTTCGAAAATCTTCGTCCGATGATGCAATATGGCACGATCATCGTGTTCGACGAATATTACAATTACACAGACTGGCTGGATGGCGAATACAAGGCCTTCGCTGAATTCACCAAAAAGTATAAGGTAAAGTTTGAATACATCGGCTATATTCGGGAAAATGGGCAAGTTGCTGTACGCATTACGGACATTCCGGAAAGCAAATAACAGTCACACACCGTTAAACACCCATAAATTCAGGAGTCTCTTTTGCACCCAGCATTAGGTTTTATTTACCACCACCGTCCACGCTTAACCATTCTTTTGGCACTGGCAGTGATCGGCTTTGCCCATCCCACTATCGAATCCCTGATCTGGGGCAGCATTGTACTGATCCTCGGTGAAATTGGACGCACATGGGCTTCTGGTTACATCGAGAAAAATGCTGAACTGGCTACATCCGGCCCTTACTGTTTTTCGCGCAATCCACTCTACGTCGCCAACTTCATCATGTTTATCGGCTGCTGCATCATGAGTGCCAACGTCTGGGTTGGTGTGGCTGTACTGCTCGGCTATTTGGTGATCTACATACCGATCATGAAACATGAATCCGAACACATGATTCACCTGTTCGGCGATCAATACCATGCATGGGCTGCCAAAGTACCAATGTTTTTTCCTTGGCCAAGCGGTTGGGTTGCCCCGAATCCGAAGAAGTATTCATGGCAGCTGATGCGTGAACATGATGAGCTGTTCCACATGCTCGGCGTGGTGGCGGGCATTGCTATATTTATTGGCATTTACTGGTTTCAAAACAGTTAATTCAAGCAATTTCGAAAAAATAAGGAGACCCTATGGACTCACAAAAATGGTGGAAAAAAATTGTACCTCTGATGAAAAAAGAGGGCATCGCCAAACTCAATATGGGCTGTGGCACCAAAGTTATCCCGGGATGCACCACCATTGATTTCAATGCTGCCTACAAACCGGATTTTGTGCATGACTTGAACCAGTATCCTTACCCTTTTGAAGATAACAGCTTTGATTTCGTTTTCTGTAGTCAGGTCATTGAACACCTGAATGACACGGTTAAAACGCTCGAAGAAATCGCCCGCATCACCAAACATGATGGTATGGTCTATATCGGTGTTCCACACTACTCATCACGCATTGCTTTTGCAGACCCCACCCATGTGCGCCACTTTGCAGCAACCACTTTCTCTCATTATTTACCGGAAGGCTGTTACATGAGTCTTGAAAACCTGCAAATGGAAGTTGTGGATATGCGCATGACTTTCAGCAAACTTTATTGGCTGTTTCTTATCCCGTTGTTCGCCAATGCGATGCCACGTTTTTACGAGGATCATTTGGCAGGTATCTTTCCTGCCAAATTCATCGACGTGCTGCTACGGGTAAAAAAGAAGTAAAAAGCTTCGTATGAACACAGCCACGCACACGCCAGTCAGCGTTGTTATCATCACCAAAAATGAAGAAGGTAATATCCGCGAGTGTCTGAAGAGTGTGGCGTGGGCCGATGAGGTTGTGGTTGTTGATTCCGGCAGCACGGATGCAACGTGCAGCATCGCCAAAGATCTTGGCGCTAAAGTCATTCACAATGATTGGCCCGGCTACGGAGCACAAAAACTATTTGCAAGCAAACAGGCACGCTATGACTGGGTACTAAGCCTTGATGCTGATGAACGAATCAGTCAAACACTTGCTAATAACATTACAAAAGAACTCAAGATGCCCAAACTTCAGGCCTATGCCCTAAAACGACTGCACTACCTGCTGGGAAAACCTGTTCGCTATGGCGATTGCATGAATGACTGGGTGCTGCGCCTGTTTAACAAGCAGGAGGCAGCCTTCAATGTGGCGGCGGTTCACGAAGCAGTGCGCACTCAAGGAGAGGTCGGGCGAATCAATGGCAATATTCACCACTACACAGCCCCGTCACTTGGTATTTTCATCGACAAACTGAATCATTACACCGATCTACAGGCTGCCAACCTGATAAATAAAGATGCCTACATCGGCTGGATTCATGTGACATTCGTACCTTTTTGGCGTTTTTTTCGCTCCTTTGTACTGAAATGCGGATTTCTTGATGGCATACCGGGCTTGGTATACGCCTGTACTGCGGCACTGACCAGCTTCCTGAAACATGCCAAAACCATGGATCAGGCGCGTCCTGGCAAACAGCCGAAATAATCATGGCAAAGTCCTGGAAGTTTAAAACCCAACAATTAACGAAAGTTCTATTATGCCTCGCAGCACTTTCTTTTCCTTTCTCAGTCGCTGCTGCAAACACAGCGCTGGCCTTGGCACTGATAAGCGGTTTGTTCTCCTCTCTATTATGGCATGGAATCATAAAACTATGGCAGGCGTATCGCCCACTAACATCCGCCATTATTGCCTACCTCACACTTGTAGTGTTGGGTGTTAGCTGGAGTCTCGATAAACATTACGGGTTGGAAGTTGCAAGCCACCTGTGGCTCTGGTTACTTCTGCCATTAATCCTGATCGCTCTGCAAGAAAAGCAATGGCACTCAAGATTTCTTATATCGCTTTCAATCGGCCTGTCACTACATTTACTGGCATGCGTTTTGCAAAAGTTTGGTCTGGTAAATATTATTGCAGGCGGCTCAGGCACAACAGATGCAACCGGCTACATTGGTCATATCAGTTTCGGCATTGTCTACAGCACCTGGGCAGGATGGCTTCTGCACTACGGCTGGCTTAAACATGGCTGGAAGCGGGTGATACCATGGCTATTGTCACTATGGTCCTTTGTCATGATTTTTGCAGCTCAAGGGCGTAGTGGTTACATCGCTGCTACTGCTGTTCTCATCTTTGTGTCCTGGAAACACCTGATCAGCGGGCACGACTGGAAACGAATGTTTTTTACGCTATCTGCTGGCGTCCTGCTTACCATCATCGTGATTTCAGGGCCCGGCAAAGAACGGATTACACAGACCATTGACGGCATTCAGGCTGCAGCACAGGGAGATTTGAGACACGTCGAGGCGCGCTGGATTATCTGGCTTGGCGCCATTGAAATTTGGAAAGAACACCCTGTTTTTGGTGTTGGCACAGGCGGTTATCCGGAAGCCGCCAAAATCATCAAAGAACAACACCCTCAACTTGATGACCGTAATATTTATGGTCACATCCACAATATTTACCTTCAATCTCTGGTTCGATGGGGTCCTGCTGGAATGATCATAATATGCGCACTTTTTTGGTTTTGGCTCCGGGCAGGGAGCCGACAACCATGGTCTGATCATAGCAACGCGCTTATAGAGTTATCGGCTATTGCCCTTATCATTCATGGCATGTCATCGGTCAGCCTCGAAGAACATTTTGCAACTATTTTTGCTATCTTTTCACTTGCTGTCGGACTCTCAAACAGTAGAAAAACGAAGCCTTCATCCTTGTAATAAACGTTCTACAAAACAGCAGCAACAATAACATCCGGTGCCAACTGCTGTTGCTCGCCAGTCTGCATATTTTTTAATGTCACAAGCCCCGCATTCATTTCATCCTCACCCACCACAAGCACAAAACGAACACCTTCACGATCTGCCATTTTAAACTGACGCTTGGCACTTCCTCCACCGCAGTGAACAATACTCAAACCCTTTGAACGTAATTGAGATGCCAACATCAGAGCGTGGCCTTCAACAGCATCACCCAACGCAACAATAGCCATATCAGGGCCCGACACATTCACCTCAGGAAGCAACATTGCTAAACGTTCAAGACCCATGGCAAAACCAATGGCAGGCGTGGCTGGGCCACCTAACGCTTCAACCAGAGCATCATAGCGCCCTCCGGCAATAACCGTTCCCTGAGCACCAAGTTGGTCGGTAATAATTTCAAACGCTGTTCTATTATAATAATCCAGACCCCGAACGATGCGTGGGTTTATCTGATAATCGACACTGAGTGCCTCCAGCCCTGCTTTCAACCCGGTAAAGTGAACATCACAATCAGCACACAAGTGGGCAATCATCTCCGGCGCATCCGTCAGTTCTGATTGGCAGGATGCCACCTTACAATCCAGCACACGCATTGGGTTCTTTTCCATACGCTCATTGCAGGTTTCGCACAATTTATTGGCACGTTCTTTCAGATAGGAAACCAACCGATCCCTGTAAGCCGGTCGGCACGTTGGGCAACCCAGTGAATTAATTTCCATGCGCACCTGATCCAAACCAAGCTCAAGCAGAAAGTCTCTGGCCATCGCTAGCAGCTCGGCATCTTCAATGGGACCTGCCACACCAAACATCTCAACACCAATCTGTTGAAACTGCCGAAGGCGCCCTTTCTGCGGACGTTCCCTGCGAAACATGGGGCCCGTATAATACCAACGCTGCGCACCGGCACGTGTTAAACCTGCCTGTAGATAGGCACGAACTGCCCCTGCCGTACCTTCAGGGCGCAGACAAAGGTCATCCCCTCCCTGATCTTCAAAGCGATACATCTCTTTAGAAACGATATCTGTCTCTTCACCAATCGAGCGAACAAACAGCTCTGTAGGTTCCAGCAAAGGCAACCGTACTTCGCTAAAAGCATAACGTGAAAAAACTGTTTTAGCTGCGGCTTCAACTTTTTGCCATTTGGCCACATCACCCGGTAGCCCATCATGGATACCACGAATACTCTGCAACTTTTTTATGCCCATGCTTTAATACTCATCATCATCGTCAGATGTGTCATCATCAGCATCTTCACCATTCGAATCACCGGAAGTGGAGATGTCCGTACCAATACTTACCGGACCAACAGGAATGTTGATATGGGCCCCTGCACAACCATGAAGTATCAATAGCACCCATACAAAAAAAGTATAATTCATTCGATTCATCATAAAACTTAACGATCCTTTTGCTCACGGATGACCGCAGCCCTTTGCTCAATCTCTTCCACCAGTTGATCAATCATCGTAGCCGTCCGAACCTTTTCGGACTTCACACCATCACGATAAAATGTATGTGTCGGGTAACCACCCGTGATGCCAACACTGACCTCTTTGGCCTCGCCCGGCCCATTGACCACACAACCAATCACCGCCACATCAACATTTTCCTGAATATGTGCCACGCGTTCTTCCAACTGTGAAACTACTTCAATCACATTAAATTTTTGCCTTGCACAGGATGGACAAGCGATTAAATTCACCCCTCGATGACGAAGCCCAAGTGATTTAAGAATTTCAAACCCAACTTTGACTTCCTCTTCCGGCTCAGCAGCCAGCGAAACACGAATCGTATCACCAATACCATCGGCCAGTAGTAATCCAAGGCCTATTGAAGATTTAACCGTACCACCAAAACGACTACCCGATTCAGTGATCCCCAGATGTAGTGGATAATCCACTTGACCACTAAGTTTCCGATAAGCAGCAACCGTCATCGGAATATTACTGGCTTTCAGAGAGACTTTAATGTCATGAAAATCCATATCTTCAAGAATTCGAATATGCCCCAGGGCAGACTCCACCATCGCATCAGCACATGGCTCACCATATTTTTCATCCAGTTCTTTTTCAAGCGAACCTGCATTCACACCAATCCGAATTGAAATTTCGCGCTCTTTGGCTGCCTTAACCACACGTTCAACCCGATCACGTCCACCAATATTCCCAGGATTCAAACGCAGACCATGCACACCGGCATCCAGTGAGGCCAGTGCCATTTTATAACTAAAATGGATGTCGGCGATAATCGGTACTGTGGTCTGCTGCAAGATTTCAGGCATCGCTGCTGCCGATTCAGCATCAGGCACCGAAACACGAACAATATCCGCACCTGCATCCTGAAGACGATGAATCTGCGCCACTGTCGCATCAATATCAGTGGTCAATGTATTGGTCATTGACTGCACCGCGACGGGTGCATCACCACCGATTGCCACATCACCGACCATTATTTTCCGCGTCTTTCGCCGCGGCATCACGATTGAATCACGCACGATGTAATCCTTATTTTTTCTTTATCTGTTTTATTTCAATCGATTTAAATTGATTTAGAATCGATTTCAGTCTTTTAACTTACCTCAAACACACGCTATTCTTTGGGTTTTTCTGTTTCAGCTGTGGTTCTCAAAATGCGCAATTGCTCCTGCAATTGCAAGGCACGTTGCAGAGCACTAACATATTCTATGTGCTTCGGCATTAATAACGCCGCTTTTTCCCAAAATTTGACAGCCTCATCCAGGTTTTCTTTTCGAAAAGCCAATCGCCCTTTAGAAAAAGCGATAGCAGCCGCTTTTTCAGTGTTGGCCTTAATCTTTTTTAACAAACGTTCAGCATCTTTACCGCCGCCCGCTCTACGATAAGCCAACGCAAATTTTTTCGCCTTAATCCAGTCAGCCTTACGAATCAGCTCCAACACCTGTTTTCGTTTAACTGTATCAGGCATTGTCATGCGTTTTGAAAGTACCCGTTTTGTAGCACGGCTTTTAACAGACGCGACTTGAATCCCTTTGGGCATCTCTGCCTTAATATCAGACAATAGTCGTTTACCACGTTCAGAATCAGGAATAAGTCTTAAATACGACTCCACCTCAACATATGCAATTTCCGGCAGCTCGTCATTTAGGTAACGTTTTGCTTCTCGATACGCAAACGATCCACGATCTTCAATAACATCCTGAACATGTTCACGTGACCGCTCAAAAACCTGATCTTTTGGTGCAACGCCTTTAGGAGGTTCATAAGCATTAAGCCATATCAACAATTGTGAATCTTCAATCCGCTTCTGAGCAATAAGATTATCCATGCGATCCTGACGCATTTTCAATTCCATGTTATAACTTTTCTTTTTGAATCTTTTTGGCTGCGTTGATAGCTCAGAAGCCCGCACATACAATGTCATCGCCTCTGACCATTTTCCTTTTTTTTCAGCAGCCTTAGCTTTTGCATTATAATGTTTTAACAAACGTGAACGGGCAGGCTCCACCTTTTGTTTTAAAAGCTTCAGGGCCTGAGGATAATCTTCACGTGTTTTATCCATCGCCAGAATACGTTTTCTGGCAGCCATAATTCTGCCTTGTTTATAATCATTTAATGATGCTTCATACGTATTAAGAAAACTTAACGGCCCAACCACACCTGGTTTCCCCGGAACAAAACCAACACATCCGGAAAGCACAGCGGCAACAAATAAACCATAACATATTCTCAAACTAACTCTCCTCAATATCGCCAATGATCTGGCGCACATCAGATGGCAAGGTCAAATCAAATGCCAATGCAACCGCATGTGCAATATTACGTCTGACCGCATTTTCAGAGCTGCTAACCTTACCACACCGGATCGGCTGACTCATACCCTTCACTTCACGTTCACCCATATCTTCAAACATAAACTCATCACTCAAATATTTAAATGTATCTTCGGATAGCATCACTTCACCGCCATCACCAATGCCACCCATTCTGGATGCAACATTTACCGTATCTCCAATCACCGTATATTCCAGGCGCTCCGCAGCACCAATGTTACCAACAATCGCCTCGCCCCGATTCATCCCTACTCTGAACTGAATCGGTTCACCATTCTCACGCAGCACCCCGAGCCTGCTACAGGCAGCAACCATCGATAGCCCTGCCATCACCGCATGTCGAACATGATCAACATCCTCATTCGGATGGTTAAATACTGCCATCACCGCATCACCAATATATTTATCAACATGCCCACCATAATAATCAATAATCCGGTGAAACACTTCAAAATGTTTGTTCAATACCTCAACAATTTCTTCGGTTTCAGTGGTCTCAGAAAAGGCCGTAAAACCAACCATATCGGCAAAAAGAACCGTCACTTCCTGACGACGATTTTCCATTCCGGAAACACCACCCTCAAACACATCCGCAACCAGTTTTGGATTCAGATAACGACCAAACACATCCCTGATTTTTTCCTTGTGCGCCAGCTCCTCAACCATGGAGTTAAACTGAGATGTTGCATCACTGATTTCATCATTACCAGTGACTGGCAAACGTACGTTGTAGTCACCATGAGCCACATGGCCCGCTGCATCTGCCAACATCTCCAAAGGCTGACTCATCCTGCCTGCAATCCAATAGACCAGAACACTGGACATCAGGATCACCAGTATCGCTGCAAGCGCCATACGGCCCACCAACTTCCCTGCCAGCTCTTCCCACGCATGCTCAGAAAAACGCACCGCCACTGAGCCTACAACCGTACCCGCATACTCCACCTTTTGCATAAACCACAAACGATCGCTTAACATGCGCACAGCATTTATATTCTTAGTAAGCTGATTCAAAACAGGCTCATCCTGTTTTTGAATCGCGCCAAAATGTTTATCATCTCCACCCGCATATTGAATATGCACACTGAGCACATCCGGAACTTTTTTCAGAAAACCTCTTTCACCCTGCACAATAAGTTCCACTTCAGCTGAGCTTCTCACCAGCATGGGTATTTTCAACTCATCACCAAGTCGTTCGACCAACACTCTTGCCTGCGACTCCTGATTTTTCAGCCATGCATCACGTTCCATATCAAGGATCACCAACGACAAAACCAATACCGCTAACATCACTGCAAAACCAACCAGCATAGTCCAGCGCCAGCGAATAGGAAAACGCGGCGGCAACTCGGCAGGAGTCTCCATTTTAGGTACGTTCACCTGAGACAATAAATCATTTTTCAATGCCATGGGGCTACTATATCGAATCTCCTCATCAGAACAATCACAAGACGATCATCAGACCTGCCATGTCAACTCATCCCATGGGTTCTGAACATTTTTTCGAGCACGTCATATGCTATGACAAAAACAAAAAACTATGTCCAAAGCTTTTCATATCAACGTTCACATACCACCCATCACACAGGCTCGGCCTGCACGTTTTGCATCATAAAGATACTTATCAGCTTGCCCGAGAAGCTTGTCTATCACGCCTTGTACAGAAGAAGATACATCACCTTTTTTAAAGCCTGCAACCCCAGCCGAAAAAGTAATGGCAATGGCTTCTCCTGAGGGAGAAAACACAGGTTGTTTCCGTATCACTTCAAGCCATTTTTCAACCGTATGAGAAGCATCGTCCACTGTGCAATGAGGCAGCAACACAAGAAACTCTTCGCCCCCCCATCGCCCAATTACATCATCTGAACGGACGCTTTTATTTAAAAGTCCTGCTACAAACGTTAAAACCACATCACCCATAGCATGCCCGTATGTATCATTGATATTTTTAAAATGATCCAAATCAATGAGCGCAAGGGAAAATGGGATTTCATGCCGAACAGCCCGATGCAACTCTCGCTCCATCTCTCCCAACATATGTCGTCTGTTATACAAACCTGTGAGTTCATCATGTGTTGCCTGAAATTCGAGTTTATCCTTTGCATCTCGAAGATCTGTTATCATCTGCCATATGAGCTTGGACTCCAAACCGCCAATCACCCCGCCCGCACCAAGAATGTCAGCAGCAACCGCTTCAACCATTTCATTTTCCGTCAAATTAAATGCAACACATGGCGCACTTGCAATCAATGCCTCTTCAACATCTGCAAATATGGGAATCCCAAGTTCAATAGCCTTGGCTCTGCCCGGCGCATCAGAATTTCGATCTACAATTGCCACAACATCAACCAGCTCTTCCTGTAGTAACAATTCCAGCATCGACAAACCGCCAAGGCCCGCCCCTAAAATCACTGCACGACTGGGATCATCCCTAAGACGTTTCATGTTTCTCCTTTATAAGTGGGTATTAGCAGTTCCTTTAGCATATCTTGTACCAATATTGTTAAGCCCTGATAGGATTTGCCCATCGGAGATCATGATGCCCCTTACATCCAAAGAACGAAAAGCACTAAAAGCAAAAGCTCACCATCTTAAACCCGTTATCCGTATCGGACAAAATGGTGTGAGTGAGGGTGTCATTCTGGAGACTGACAATGCTCTGCATACCCACGAACTTATCAAAGTACAAATTCAAAGCGATGATCGTGATGGCCGTTTAGAAGCCGCGCAAACATTAGCTGAAAAGCTCGGTGCCGAACTTGTTCAGCATATTGGCAAAATTTACGTGCTCTACCGTATGAACAAAGATTTATGAAAGATCGAGCCCAACAGATCCAGAATATTCTGGAAGCATCCTTCCATCCAACGCATCTGAACATTGAAGATGAATCATGGAAACATGCAGGTCATGCCGGTGCAAAAGAGCAAGGTGGCGGGCACTTTTGTGTCGATATTGCATCTGATCACTTTGCAGGCAAATCCCGTGTTGAATGCCACCGTGAGATCAACAAAGCACTCGAAGAGCTGTTTGGCCCTATCATCCATGCCCTGACAATCCGGGTACATGCGCCGAAAGTGTAAGCCTTTTCCTAAGTAACTACCGGATCATTTCCCTCTTGTTCCCCTCCACCCATGATGGGTGGCTTTGGTTAGCGATTGAAAAACAAAACCGCTCCTGACAACTGGCCCATTTCTTGCGTATTTTCAAACCATCAATGGCTGCCTGGTATCCCAACCAAAAAATCATGAGTCATTGAATGAGGTTGTATGAAAGTTCAGGGCCCTACTTCTCCGCAAAGCCAGTCGTCAAAAAACCTTAAAAAGGTCAATTCCAATGGAACTTTTCAGACCTTTCTGGAAACGGAGATAGCTGGGGTACAAAGCAAAACATCCTCTGAAAAACAGGAGCAAAAACAGGCTGATCCGCAGCAGCGCTGGCAATTGGTTGAAGAAGCTGCTGCACTGCTTGATCATGCTCTGGAACAACTTGCTGCCGGTGAAAAACCGGCCGATGATATTCTAAACTCCATTCAACAACTTCGCACACAACTGTACCAGCATTCAGATCAAAAAGATGACGCGCTTAATCAGGCAGATGCCATATTAGCGGTCGAAGCAGAGCGTATTCACTTTTTGAATCACTGATTTCACATGCCAGAAGTTCGCCGAAATATAAGTAAAGCTTTAGAAGATATGGATTCACTGCGCCTGCTTGTGCTCACTGATGGGCAGGAGAGTGCAGAAATAAGAAGTCTGCTGCGCCGAATCTTCTACCAACTGGAAGACCTGCAACGCCACCCCTTCATATCAACAACCCGACATCAAAAAATCACTTCGCTGCTGGCAAGCCTGCTTGATGCAGAACATGGTGCGCTCATTAAAGGTTCCGCTGAAGAAGGCCTGAATGAAGAAGATACTGAAAGTTTAAACGAATATATCGCCAACAGAAAAAACATCATGCAGGAAGCTCAGCAGGATATGCCTTCCGTTTACAAGCTCATCATCCGATGTAGCGATCTGCTCGGAAAAGACCCGGCGAGTGAAAATGATATTGCAGTCAAATGCAAACTTCTGGAGACACAGCTTCGCGAACACCTACAGGATGATGCATCACTACGTCAGGAATTAAACCATCTTACATCTGCATTTGAAAATTCACTGAATTTCCTTACAGACATTTTAGAAGCCACAGGCAGTGATGCCCCGGAGCTACAACAGGTCAAAAACATTTTACAACAGGACTTGCCTGAAGATCCTAAAAAAGCGCACGAACTGCTTCAAAATGCACGTAAGAATCTTCTACAGGCAGGTGAGAAAATCAGCAGTGCAACTACAGCATTGAAAGATAATATGGAAACGCAGGTCACTCAAATTAAGGCACTCTCCAGCCGTCTGGAAGATGCCGAAAGCCAGGCCCGAAGTGACCCACTCACAGGCTTGGCCAACCGCCGTAAGCTGGCAGAGTTTCTTTCAACCGTAAAAGACACAACCGCCAGTTTTATCATGCTGGACATTGATCACTTCAAATCCATCAATGACACTTATGGGCATGATGCAGGTGATGAAATTTTGACGGTTTTAGCATCCATCTTAACAGAGAGCGTGCGTGAAACAGATATGGTTGCACGCCTTGGTGGTGAAGAGTTTTGCATTGTCCTTGTTGGTATCAATGCAGAACCGGCCTTTCACATTGCCGAAAAAGTAAGGCAATCCATCGAGGTTCATCCGTTTAAAACCAGACAAGGGAAAGTTGATGTGAATATCAGTCTTGGCGTGGCAGAGCACCGCGACAAAGAAGCGCATGCCGCATGGATTAAACGTGCCGATCAGGCTCTCTATCAATCAAAAGAGGGTGGACGAAATCGAGTAACACTGGTGCAATAAGTTTTTACTTAAAAAAACCCCTCCTAGCAACATCCATTCAGAATCACTCGTGCAGGCCCATCTGTTTACAAACAACGTCCTGGAATCAACCAGGGATGCTAAGTGTTTGATTTTGTAAGCAAAGGCAAAACTGCGCCTTTGCCTTTACGTGTTGAAAAACGACATGGTCGTAGTTTCTCAGAATATCCCTAGGCAGAGTCCGCTTCTTCCTCTTGTCGATTTTTCAATCGGATAACTTCGCGGTCACGTTTGAAAACATATTTTGAGATTGCATCCTCTTCTTCTTCACAACGATAAAAAAACCTGACCCCAATCAGTAGCCGCCCCTTACTTTTTGGCTTGACCCACATCACATCCCCAATGAGATCAAGCACTGTCGGTGGAAAAGCAGGTAACATAAGCGTCACTTCGATTGGATCGCCCTCTTTATAGACACCTTCACTCACAAAACTAGCCCCTGTTACACTTAAATTGACAGGGCGATCCTGAAGGTTTGAACGATTGGCATCATTCAACATGTTCACACCAATTAAATAGTTCAGCTTTGCATCAAGCGCTTCAACCGCCTTTGCCATGTCTGTATTTGCAGCCATCGAATTCTCAGAAAAGACATCCTGACCCAACATATCACGCAGCATGGAACCTTGCCGTGATCGAATACCCACATGTATTTTTTTACTTTCATATTCTTCAATGGACATCGGCGCATCCCGCATAGGAATCATATCATCCACACGAAAATCCTGTCGGCGATTATCATTGTTTTTATCCGCCATCATAGGCTCCTAAATCAACAGGTATCTCTGCTGCAATATCTGAAAATGTCATCATTGGCATCAAACCTTCGTGTGCATACTCACCTGTTTTTGCCTGAGTCTGAACGACACCACGTTTAATCACAGAAACAGCCGCTTTAATAACTTCCGGATCAAATTGCATGCCAGAATTCTGTTTTAATTGTTCCAGACAAAAACTTAAAGGTCTTGCCATACGATAGACCCGATGTGTTGTCATCGCATCGATGGCATCAGCCACGCATACCACACGGGCCTCAAAGGGAATATCCTTTTCACCCAACCTGTCCGGATAACCCTTACCATCCCAACGTTCATGATGATGACGAACAATCAACCGCTCCCGAACCAGCGTATCCATGTTTTTCAAAATCGCATCCCCAATCGATGGGTGTGCTTTCATAATGGCGTATTCCTGATCGGTATAACGTCCGGGTTTGAGCAACACCTGATCAGCAATCCCTACTTTTCCAATATCATGCAACAGACCACCGGTCTGAATAAGTTGGGCCATCTCCGCATCCACACCCATCTCACGCGTAATCAAAACCGAGAGCTGGCTAACGCGGGAAGAATGATCCTTGGTATACCGGTCACGCGCTTCCAGAGAACGAACCAGTGCAATCAATGTTTCGCGCATGCTTTCGGCCAAAGCCGCATGAACAGCTCTGTTATCGAGCAATGTGTCCAGTTTTTTAACCAAAAGGCCGAGTAAATGTTTTTCTTCAGTTCTCAAAACACTCTGGTTTGTCCGATCAATCAGACAAAGCACGCCCATGTGCACACCTTGTAATGAAACCGGAATTGCCACGTACTGTTCAGCCTCTATACCAGGCCAACATGCTGCCGCCATACCATTTGCAGAAGAGATTTCCAAACACTCCTCGCCAGCATGAATGAGATTATGAAATGGTGTTTCTCTCAGTTCACAGGATGAAACCATACCTTGTTGTGAAAGGTTTTTATCCGCAACAATCACCAGCTTTTCCTGATTCCGTTCAAACAGTGCCAGATAACCTCGATGCGCGTAAATCATCTCCATAGCCAATTCCAGGGCACTGCCACACACGCGGGACACATCTGAGTGTTTTGGCATTTCATCAAACATTCGATACAAAAGGCCAAGCTTACGATCCATCTCAAACATTTCAGGCAGCAGACGACCGGCTGTGTGCGTTTTTCGCTTTACGGCCGATTTAAGTTCGTCCGCAGCTTCTTCAGAAATCAATACGTTTCGTAAACACTCCAGCAACATCTCTGGATCAAACGGCTTGGCTAACACATGTTTCACATTCAATGCCCCAGCCTCCTCCAGCCGGCTTGCTGAGAGAAAACCACTCACCAATATCACAGGTATTGTGTTGCTGGCGTTACGCAGTTCAGCGATCAATTCCAGAGAATGCCCATCACCCAGACTTAAATCCGTTACCAGACAATCCCAATGTCTGGACACCAACATTTCACGCGCTTCTTTCAGGCTATCAGCTTTACCTACACTCACCGACACTTCGATGCCTTCCAACACCTCAGAAATAACTTCCCGGACAGCGGGCTGATCTTCCAGCACCAGAATATTTTGCATGCAGTTACTCCTTCACAATGCCGTAGGCCCGTATTGCCGCCTGACCCGGTTGCAATACCAGTTCGCTTGATTGTAAAGGTAAATAATCATCGACAGTCAACTCCAGTTCCGCATCACCCCTTACACGGTCCCAACGACGAAGAAGGCTTTGATATTTTGCAGCATTATCGAGCCTCACACGAATTTCCGGTAACTGGAATGGTTTGCTTACAAAGTCATATGCGCCCTGCTCCACAGCATGGATCGCATCTTCAATGCCTGAATAGCCGGTCATCAACAGAACAAGAGTTTTAACAGGGTTGCTACGCGCTTCCGCCAGCAGTGTTAAACCGTCCGCGCCCGGCATCACAATATCGGATAAAATCAGATCAAAATGTTCTTTTTTAAGACGCTCAACGGCCACATCACCACGATGACACAGCTCAACTTCATAACCCGCTTCAGAAAGATACTCTTCAAGCAATGCTGCCAGCGCTTCGTCATCTTCAGCAATCAACAGACGAGGACAACTCATCGTCTATCCTCTGGATAATTATGATGTGTATAAAAACGAAGTAGTTGTGCTTCAAGTTTTGATTGATCCTGTTGATCTTCGATAGAAATATCCCCTGTATAACGTTGCTCTCTTAACTGTCCTGAAATATTTACAGATGCATCCACACGCACAGAAACGGCTTGCACTTCCTGAGACTTATGTGATGGCTGCCCGTTTTCCTGCAACAGGCGCTTAATTAAAGCATCCGCAGACTGAACAGTATGCGCCATAGCAATCCTCCTATAAATATTCCATTGATCCCGAATAGCAGAGGAACAAAAAATCCCTTACGCTATACCTATCGCAATTTCTCCTAAAAACTTTAGAGAATTTCTGATGAACCCGGATTCAATGAAATAATGATTCAAAACGATTAAATTCAAAAACAAAAATTGAAGTTTACAGCCCGTCTATGATCAAAGTATTTAACACAAAAATCGATTGTTTCGGATGCTAAATATTCTACTATGAGTGAATCAACATCCTTCGCAGTGGAAACAACCTGCTTGCATCAAAAGAAATCAACCTTAAGAACTATTTTCGTTTTGGCTGTGGCATCCAGCGGAAGCGTAATTCATATTTAGATTCAGAACGTATCAGCTGAAATCCTCTTCGACTGGACTCAGACAATGCGATCGGTGCTTTCAGGTTTGCAGTGACCCACTCCTGATCCGCAAAAGGATTCAGCACCAGCATCCACATCACTTCAGATGCATCTTTCAATGCCAGGCTTTTGCACTGTTCCACATTCAACTTTGGCGGTTGACCCAGTCTCTCCACATCCCATGGTGTCAACACAAAAGCCGCATCCGGCTGTTCAATCGATTGCATACAAACCATATCCCCAACACCTTCATAAATAAAACCAAAGCGGGTTGCCTCAGGAAAACCCGCAATGCCTTGCGGAAAAACAAATTCCTGACTGGGATCCGACTGATGATTATCCAACTGTTCACTACTCATCGTGACTTGTGCCTGAACCATGAGAATCTCCTTTTAACCAGCCCAAAGCATCCGCGCTACTGGCTGCCCGGTTTTCAGCCTTAATTTGCTCAAAAATTTCCAAACGGTGAACAGGGACATCTGCGGGCGCTTCAATGCCAAAACGAACAATTTTTCCATTTTGCACCTCCTGAACCACTATTTTTATATTATCATTAATACGAATCGCCTCGCCCACTTTACGTCTGAGCACCATCATCGGAGGAAGTTCACCAAACTCATCGATTCCAATCTTGAAACCAGACTATAAGAGGCTTGTAACATCACATTGGCTTGTGCAATTTTAGACATCGCCTGTGCCATGTCGGCCGACTCATGATTGTTAAGGCTTCGCTCCAGTGTATAACGCATATCTTCATTGGAGACCTTTGATGCCTCCAAAGAACTCATTCGTGCACCCACCTCGCTGGTGAGATCTATGGCTTTCACTCCTGCCGAAGTTAATGTATCCAGAGCCGTTCCAATACCCGTGAGATCATTTGTTTGAAGCGCAGTCACAAAAGCCTGCAATCCTTGTAAGGCCTGTAAAAAAGCCGGATCATCACCACGTATATTACTTTTGGCTGTCAATGTATTACTAATCGCAACAATACGATCTTCATTACTCCCGATATAAGCATAATTACCTGCAACATTGGCCTTGGAAACAGCCAATGTTCCACCATCGACATTGGCTTGAGCAGGCCCGGTAAATGTGGCATCCAGGACAGCGCCATTGGTCAGGTTCAGTGCATTGGCCCCGCCTGCTAAAACCACAGGTGCTGCCAACTGATTCGCACCAAGGCCATCATCCACACGGTCAATCTGGGTGCCCGCTGCATTGAGAACAATGGTATAGGTATCATTCACAGCATTGGCATTGGAGACTTGTGAAACAACGATGCTCGTATTCACCCCGGGTGTAAAAGTTCCAGTGCCCGCACTAAAAGCCGTACTGAAAGCATCACCATCAACCGCAGTACCTGCAAACAAAGCCTGCCCCTGCCAGGTTCCATTCACATCCGAGGCAAGCTGATCCAATAAATGAGAGGCTTCAACTGCAATTGTTTGCCGTTCCTGTGCTCCTAATTGAGCTGAATTGGCTTGAACAGCCAGTGTCTGTGCCCGCACCAGAATATTACTCATATCAAGCAAAAGTGTTTCACTCGCAGCCAGACGCGAATCAGCAACCCCAATTGCGACCAAACTCCCCTCCACACCGTTCTGAGCATGGCGGAAATCCAGTGATGTTTTGTATTCAAAACCCGCCTGTGAAGGGCGGAGAAAACGTTTATCAGAAGAAACCTGTTCATTACGCGTTGCAACAATATCTTGCTGCTTGCTAATTCCCTGAAGCAGGTTGCTATACTGCTGTGACGTAGAGACTCTCATCGGATGATCCCCATAAGAGAATCGAGCATTTGATTGGTGGTCTGAATCACTTTGGCGGCAGATTCATAAGCACGCTGAAACTTGATCATCGAAATCAATTCTTCATCCACATTAACACCTGACATCGATTCACGTTGCCGTGTTAACGATTCTGATTCAGTTTGACGGTAACGAAGTTGCTGATCTGCAATGGCAAAATCATCTCCAAAACGTGTAGAGAGCACAGCAGTCCGAACATGAAGTGTTTCTGCATTTGAACCATCAAAAGCAACCTGAGTATCCTGTAATTTCATCACTGCAAGCGCAGCCTTATTATCCCCTGCATAGACCACAGAAGTTGCAGCATCGATGGTGCCGGCATGCAGCAGTGCAGCATTATTTTTCATCGCGTCTGAGATAGTCATGCCACCTGCGCCCTTGCCATGAAACAGTGTGTTGACCTCATAAACAGGTAAAAAGTTACTGGTATCATCAGAAAAACCAACCGTATTCGCCCCCGCGTTGATCACCAGTCTACCAACGCTATCCACCGAAGCAGCCACTCCGGCAATGGCATTGATCGATGCTGCTACATCGTTCATGCTGGTGGTGCCTGCGGTAATATTGATCGTTGTGCCACCCGCAACGAGCGGGGTTCCTGTCGCATCATAAAGATGCAATTTAAAGCTTCCTGTTTGAATTTGACTGGTCAGCGGCAACAATTGCGCTGCATCATCGAGCGCCAGAGCAGGATTGACTGAGCCCTGCCCTGATGTGATAGATGATGCCCGCACAGCACCGCCTGAACTTGCAAGCACCTGATTCACACCAAACATCAGGTTGGTTGCAATCTCATCAAGTGTCTGAACATACGATCCCAGATGATTATCCCGCAATGAAACCAGTCCACCAATCGAACCACCCTGATCAAGGCCTCGTACCGGTGTATTGCTCGACACAACCACGATCTCACGGAACCCGTTTACAGTCAGGCTCGATGAACGCCCCAGATGCCTTGATACACCATCCTGAGTCAACAAATCACCACCCTTTGTCTGAATCAAAATACCACCATCAGCAGTATTCACCTGCTGAATTGGAATCAATCGGGAAAGTGAACGAATCGCCTGATCACGCTGATCAAGAAGATCGTTGGCAGCACCGGAAAGCCCGGTCTGCCCCGACTGAAGTTTACGAATTCTATCTGTCAGTGTGGCAATCTCGTCTAAAAGAATATTTGATTCTTTAATACGCTGATCAATCTCTTCGTCCGCACCCGTTTGCGCTGAAGTCAACTGTTCATGCATCGTAGATAGCTGAGTTGCCAACACATCACTTTTGTTACGAACATTAAACTTTTGTGCCTGATCCTGAGGGTTGCTGGAGAATTGTTGCCAGGAAAGAAAGAATTCATCCAGGGCTGCCGAAACACCCGTGGATTCCAAACTTCCAAACACATTTTCAATAGATGCAAGCCCAGTGGAAAGATTATTATAAAACTCAAACTTGGAAAGATTCTCTTGCTGTGCATGGTTAATCAGCGGATCGACAATGCGATTAACATTTGCCAGTTCCACACCTCTGCCAAACACCAGATTATCCTGTTTCCCAGGTGTTGCTGTTGTAAGACTCGATCTTTGTCTCGAGTAACCTTCAGTATTGGCATTCGATATATTATGAGAAATCACATCCATCGATCGCTGTTGGGCTTTCAAGCTACTGGCAGCAATATTAAGCGCTTCGGAAATCATTTTGCTTCCCGTGGCCCATACGTCTGTTTTTTCTCTGTTGCCCCGACATGCACCAGCACATTCGTGGTCACATCATAGGCAGCATGCAGGCGAATGCGATTTTCCGCATTACCTCGCTCGACTCGTAACAGGCGCTCATAAAGCTCTCTTCTTAATGATTGAAAGCGAACTTTATCCATACCAGCTGTATGACAATCAATAAAGGCCTCCAGCGTCATCTCCTCTGACGTAACCTCTGAGGTAATAAGCGTCTTGCATATTTTCTCCAACTCAGCCAACTCATTGTAGGCCTGTACCCTTCGGTCCATCAAAACCATCAGTGCATCACCATCAAAGAAACGAGCCGCCTCCTGCTCTTTCACAACAATATCTTCCAGCGCATCGGCACACTCGCCCATGCGCTCAAGCAATTCTTGAAGGGTATGTAACATATGACCTCCTTGCATACTCATTTCCAGGCATGCTCTGCCAATGCATTTCTAACAATCTGCGTTGCCACTTTTTTACCACTCATTTTAAATGTTCCACTCTCCAGTGCATCCCGTATCTCTTCGATTCTCTCCATTCTGACTTCGGGCATTTCACCCAACATCACCTGCGCTCTTTCACGCAACGAAGAAGCATCAGAGACCTCGACCCGTTCACTGCCACCTGCACCACGACTGCCACCGGATGCCGATGATTTTGAAGAACCCTTGCTGCCACCGGACTTTTGAATAGAGGAAGGCCTGTTGGTTCCATTAATACGAACCATCCTTGCCTCCTTTGATATCATTATAAATTGCCATGCCTACATTATCGGCAGCTTGCGCAATTCCTTGAGTCGCCTGTGTCCTTCCAGCATCGATAGACTCAAGTTGGCGATACATTTGCATGGCAAGACCAAGGTTTCCCTGTTTGCTTCCAGAATCAGCAATCGCCTGATCCATCATCGAGTCATGAACCCCTTCAGCAAAGCCCTGCGGTAAAAAGTCAGACTTGGGAATCGAAGTACGCATCGCACCCATCATCTGCTGCATAAAGATCGACTCAAATTTGCAGCACACATCCCATAATTTTTCATCTTTGATCTGACTGCGATCCAAGCTGCCCGGTGTGGCATAGCCCTGTACAGAAGGCTGATCTCTCTTTGCCGAAGTGCGCGCATGTGAGTCAGGAGAGCGATAAGGCTCCTTCATCACCTGTGCAATCACGGTTTCGACAAGATCTCTCATTACAGGACTCTCAATTCGGCATGCAAGGCTCCCGCAGCTTTAATTGCCTGAAGTACAGCGATCAAATCACTGGGTGTTGCGCCAACAGAGTTCAATGCAGAAACAAGGCTTGCCAGTGTCACCTGACGAGGCAAAACCACCAGCTTGGCCTCATCTTCATTCACAGTGACATCTGTACGATCGACCGTTGTTGTTGTGCCTTCAGAAAAAGCAAACGGTTGCGACACTTCAGGGCTTTCGCTGACACTCACACTGATGCTTCCATGCGCCACAGCCACCTTATCAATTTTAACCTCTTCACCCATCACAATCGTGCCTGTCCGTTCATCAATCACAACAACCGCCTGACGATCCGTTACCAGTGTCACCTGCTCCAGTTCAGCCACCAGTTCCACAGCGTTTCCTGCGGGGTTAAACACTTCAATCGTGCCTGAATCAATCGCTTTTGCGATACCATCACCAAACTGCCTGTTAATGGCATCCTGCATACGACGAATGGTTGTAAAGTCAGGTTCGCGAAGGGTCAGAATAACCTTGTCCTGATTGCTGTGCATGCCACGCGGTGCCGCACGTTCAACATGCGCACCATTAGGAATTTTACCTACAGTCGGATGATTTTTAACCGTCCCGGCACCCTGTCCACCAGCGGCAAAACCACCCACAGAAAGACCACCTTGTGCCACTGCATAAACCTGACCATCACCCGCCAGCAGCGGTGTAATCAAAAGTGTGCCGCCACGCAGACTTTTAGAGTCACCCATGCTGGAAACGGTAATATCAAGCTTCTGGCCCGGGCGTGAAAATGCAGGCAATTCTGCTGTCACCATCACCGCGGCAATATTTTTTGGTTTCATGGTGCTGATATCCGGGCGCACGTTGACACCAAACCGTTCCAGCATCGCAGTGATACTGTTAATTGTGAATGGTGATGAATTGGATGAATCACCCGTGCCATTCAGACCAACCACAAGACCGTAACCCACCAGCGCATTGCTACGCACACCTTCAATATCAGCCAGATCCTTGATTCTCTCCGCCTGTGCAGGCAGCACAAAAAGAAGTGATAACAATAGGGGTAAAACATGTTTCATAACGCTCATCTCAACACTCCTTTAAAAATTTATTCACCAAATCATTCACTAAAAAATGTATTCGCTAAAATGGCCATACACGATCAAGTGTCTGCGCCAACCAACCCTCATGCGCAACCGTCGCCAGCTCTCCACCACCACCATAACTGATATTAGCCTGTGCCACCTTTGCAGAGCTCACCGTATTATCCGGTGAAACATCAAAGGGACGGATCACTCCGGAGAATGTCAGCTCCTGTGGCTGATGATTAATACTTACCTGCCGACGACCAATAATTCTCATGTTCCCATTCGGATAAACCTTGGTCACCACAGCCGTAACACTTGCAGTCAATGTATCTGAATTGGTGGTAGAACCGGAGCCATCAAAATTTTTCGAATCACTGATATCCACCGCAGAAGATGGCGTAATATTGGACTGAGGTAACGCGGTAGTCTCAAGACCAAGGGCCGCTGTCAGCGCAGTTTTTCGTGAGGAAGACTTACTCTTTTTGGTTCCCAGTGAACGTGTTGCACTTGCACTTTCCGAGACCAAAACGGTAATCAAATCACCCACCGCGTTCGCCTTCGGATCGGTAAACATCGTGGCTCCCGCGTTATTCCAGAGCGATCCACCACCCGTGTTATTTTCACGGGGTGCCTGCATCGCCTGCTCAATCAGATCCCGATTCACATCTTCGGTCACTGACCTTGCCGTTGGCATACAGCCACTGAATAGCAAACCCAGTAACAACAACATGATCAACATCTGAACTCTCATCCGGCACCTCCAGTAAGTACATGAACGGTATGTGCATCCACAATTGTGGCTTGTAACATCTGTTTACTACGCAAATTTTGTACCAAAAGGCGATCTCCCCGGCTACCGGACTTCAAAGCCTTGCCTGCCGCACGGACGGAAACAGGCCCCACTTGTGCAACAATGTTAATGATATCACCACGTTTGATCATCGGAGGGCGTTTCACCGATGTTGAATAAATCACGTCTCCCTGATGCATTGGGCGTGTGACCTGCATACCCGTCAGATCGGAAACTTTTTCCCTCCAAAGACCCATATGTCCTGCCACGTCCATGCGTTTCACTTCCAGCATATCTTTCATCAACCGGGATCTAATCGGTGCGTCCTGTTTCAGAACCACCGCATTTGCCCACCAGTGCACCCGAATTGGTACATACCAGCGGCGCATCTGCTGTCCCCTACCCTGTTCCGCAATCAATGAAAGACGAACCGTATGACGTTGAATCTGTGGCAGACGCCATCTCACAGTGCCCGTGGTGTTTGGCCAACGGGTCACTTCAATTAACTCAGCAGTAGCACCCTGATGGTGGATACCCTTTGCGAATAAGGCATGCAGCGAGTCCTTCATCGCAGTTGCAGATGCCGATACTGGCATCAACGGGGTAAGCACCATCAGGGTGAGCAAGAATCGAAAGATCATCCTAATCTCCCTATCTCCTGATGCTGTTGGCTGTTTGCAGCATTTCATCTGCTGCCTGAATAGCCTTGGAATTCATTTCGTAAGCACGTTGACCGGCAATGAGATTGACCATCTCCTCAACCATGTTGACGTTCGACATCTCCAACATGCCTTGCCCCAGACCACCAAAACCGTTGGAATTTGGATTGCCTGTAATCGGTTCACCCGAAGCATTACTGCTCTGATACAAAGAACTTCCGAGCATTGTAAGACCGCCCGGATTGATAAAATCAACCAGTTGAATCTGGCCCACAACCGTGGAAGCCGCTCCCGGCTGCTCAACCGATACCGTTCCGTCATCACTTATATTCACTGAGAGTGCATCGGCAGGAATTGTGATTGCAGGTTGTAAAATATTGCCATCCGCAGTCACCACCTGGCCCTGCGCATCAACACTGAATGCACCGGATCGTGTGTAAGCCAGATCACCGGTTGGCATTAAAATCTGAAAAAATCCACTGCCTTTGATCGCCAGATCCATCGGATTGCTGGTCGTTTGAAAACTTCCTTCAGAAAAATTATGTGAAACACTGGCTGTTTGAACACCCAGTCCAATCTGAATACCTGATGGCAATTGCGTTCCTGCTGCGCTTGCTTCGGCACCCGGTGCCTTGACCTGTTGATACATCAGATCCTGAAAATTGGCGCGACCTCGTTTAAAACCTGCCGTATTCACATTTGCCAGGTTATTGGAAATCACATCCACATTCATACTCTGTGCAGCCATTCCGGTGGCCGCTGTCCATAGCGAACGCATCATAATGTTTCTCCTACTGTTTCATACGACTTCAGACTCTTGCCTTTCGCCTTAAACTGTTTAGCCCGCAAAATTCGTACTGCATTCAAGATCATATCCATCATCCCTGCACCATCCCCACCCGATCACTGACCTGACCTGCCAACTGATTATATTGTTCAACAACCTTCATCATCGATTGATAACTGCGCATGGCAGCCACCATCTCGGTCATCGCCAGTACAGAATTCACATTCGAACCTTCCAGTGCACCCTGATGGACACTGACACCTGCATCTGCTGGCAACGTATTTTCTTTGGCTGTTTCAATTACGGTCAAATCGCCCTTTCTGATCTGAGTCAGGTCTTTAATCGTTACAACGCCCAACTCCGCCACTGCCTCAGGCGCAGCATCTCCATTACCATCATTATCAATGTAAATCGCGCCTTCCTGCGTCACAGAAATCGCGCCACTGGTGAGTACAATTGGAAGGCCGGAAGTATCCAGAACTGGTAAACCTCCCTGAGTCAAAAGGTTTCCATCGGCATCAAGGCGAAAATTCCCGGCACGTGTATATGCTTCATTTCCATCTTCCTGCATCACTCGAAAATAGCCGGGACCACGGATCGAAAAATCAAGTTCGTTATCAGTCCGTTTCATAATGCCTTCATTCACATCTATGTACTGCTCTCCCATACTTAGATAAGCCGCAGGAACCTGTCCAACGTCACCGCCCGCTGCGGCCTGGCTTGAAAAGATTGTGGTGAATGATACCCGGTCAGCTCTGTAACCGGCTGTGTTAACGTTTGCGAGGTTGTGGGTAATCGTATCCAGCTTCTGCTGGGCCATGGTTCCCGCAACCCCCGAAACAAAAAAACCTCTCTGCATGCTATTAACCTCTTTATGTGGACTCGCTGCACATAAATGAGCACTTTTGATGCCAAAGAGATAAAATTATTTAACCTGCTGTTTTAATTGTTATTTTTAATATTTTAGGATATGGAAGTTTCTTCCAATGGGATGTTTTTTCCTCTTTTAAACGGACAAATTTTCCATGTGTGGATAAATGAAAAACTTCAGTGTAAATGTAAAAAACATGAATGATAACGGCAGTAAACGTGCATTACTGCTTCTTCGCATCCATCTTATCCGCCAGTTTTTTGTCAGTCTGATAAAGGAATGCAAGTAGCTCTGCGACCAGTTGATAGGCATCTTCCGGTATCTCCTGCCCCACAGGTACCTGAGCAAGCAGCTGTGCCAGATTTTCATCTTCATGAATGTGAAGATCATTTTCTTTGGCCAGTTCCAGAATTTTTTTTGCAACTTCACCAAAACCTGCCGCCAACACTTTGGGTGCCTGTTTGCCACCCGGAACATAACCCAACGCTACAGCTGCTTCGCGATCACGCATCAGGCCATCCAATCCATGGAAATAAAAGTCATGCATACCTTATCGGCATGTAAACACTTTAATTTAAAATAAATTAGGCATTTACAGAGCATGGTGTAAAAAATAGCAGAAAACTGTGGCGTCAAATCATCTGCGATGCTAAGTAATAGAGTATGCTAGTTGTCATACAAGGATGACTGAAACCATTAAGCCTAATAATTCCAAGGACATCATACTTAATTATTTCCAATAATTTTGAATCACGGTTACTTGTCACTTTTAGTCTGCATCCACATCATTCGTTTAACTTGAAGTGATGTCATATCAGAATATAATATAAAATAGATAAAACTTAGAAAGACCTTATCAATGATCGCCTATACCCATATTCATGGCGTATAGTGTTACTACCGTAAGGAGTTGCTATGATCCACGCCGCTGGTTTAACCAAATGCTTTAACGGCCACACGGCAGTCAATGACGTATCACTGGATGTAGCTAAAGGACAAATATTCGGGCTTCTTGGGCCCAATGCCGCGGGCAAAACAACAACGATTAGAATGTTATGCGGAATCATTGAGGCCGATACAGGTGAAATTCTCATTGATGATATGCGCGTTGCACAAGCCAAAACGGGGTTTGGTTATGTTGCACAATATTTTGGTCAGTATGAAGAGCTGAGTGTTTGGGAAAACTTACAATTTTATGCACAGATGTATGGCGTGAATGATGAACAGCATCTACATGTTTTATTACAACGTTATGCATTGGAACCATTTAAAGATCAAATGGCTGGCGCTCTCTCTGGTGGGTATCAGCGTCGCCTGGCGCTTGCCTGCGCTCTGGCACATGATCCAAAAGTTCTTTTTCTTGATGAGCCGACAGCCGGTATTGATCCTGTAACCCGCAAACTTTTATGGGATGATTTTTACCAGTTAAGTGCTCAGGGTAAAACACTTTTTGTCACCACCCACTACATGGAGGAAGCCCAACGTTGCCACAAGTTAGCCTTTATGGCGGCAGGTAATATGATTGCAACAGGAACACCGGATACCATCAAAAAAGCACTGGGTGAAGTAAAGGTCTACACTACACAAACGCCCTACCTGCCTGCACTTCACCATTCACTACGCGAATCAGAAGGCATCGTCCTGATCAATCAGTTTGGCACGGAGCTACGTATAATCGTCAAACCTGAAGTGGCCCTCACAAACCTTGAAAGCATCATCAACGATATGATCCATCACCCCACTCCATTGCAAATAAGTGAGCCCAACCTGGAGGATGTGTTTATTGCTCTCACTCAGGATAAGGCGGTGACCTCATGATGCGCGCAATGATCAAAAAAGAGCTTTTACAACTGCGGCGTGACCCGCGTTTGATTGGTCTGATTGTTATCATGCCACTGGTTCTACTCATACTTTTTGGGGTCGCGCTAAAGCTGGAGCCTCAAAATGTAAAGATGGCCTATGTTGATAAAGATCACTCCTATTTTACCGATCTCATCAAAACAAGCCTGTGGACCGATGGCTACTTTAACCTCTACGAGGTGACATCCAAAGCAAACATCATTGAGGAGATTCGTGCTGGCCGAGCAAAAGCAGGACTCTATATCGGCGGAGATTTTTCGGCACTGCTCACCGAAAACAAACAACCACACATCACTTTTTATGTGGATGGTACCATGCCTTCGCTCACCACAGCCATGAAATATCAATCGGCCAGCACCACCGATGAAAGTGTAACAAATGACATGTACTTCTCCGATCCGGATGCACCCAATGTTGTGATTGCAGATACGCCTTTTATCATGGATACCCAAGTGCTGTTTAACCCGGACGAAAAAGAGACATGGTTTTTCCTACCCGGTGTTATTGGCGTCCTGATCATGCAGATCGCACTGATTTTAACCGGCATTACAGTTGTGCGGGAACGTGAAAAACAGACCTTGGAGCAATTACTGGTCACCCCCATCAGCAAAACAAATTTTATCATCGGAAAACTGCTTCCGTATGTACTGATCGCCCTGCTTGATTTCTATTTTATACTGGCTGTCGGCTGGGGCTTGTTTGAATTGCCACAGCCATCGTCACATCTGCTGCTATTTGTTCTTGCACTGGTGTATGTCGCGGTGATGATTTCATTGGGCCTGTTGATCTCTCTTTTTGCAAAAACACAGCAGCAAGCGATGTTTATCGCTATTTTTATTATCGTGCCCTCCATTCTGCTCTCCGGTTTTATTTTTCCATTGGAAGCAATCCCCGAAGCTGTCCGATATATCAGCTATATGATCCCATTTACCTACTTTGTTGAAATCATCCGCGGCCTGCTCATCAAACAAACCCTGCTGATCGACCTGCTTTATGCGTATGGCGCTCTGCTCGGTTTTGTTGTTGTTTTTGTTACTGGCAGCATTATGAAATTCAGAAAAACACTCTGAACCACAAGGTGTAAGCTTAATAGATACTCCCGGTTGCTTTGTTGGAGCACAACATCCAGCTTTAAAACCAACACATACAGACCATAAAGGCGGCGATTACTATTGAACACCCAACATTTGAAATCGCATATGCTGGTCATACTTGCAGCCATTCTTGTGGCAGGTTCATTTTTAGCCTCAGAGAAACTGGCCGGTGTTATTAGTCCTGTTTCTCTTACCTTGCTTCGTTTTATCGCAGCTTCGTTGATATTGTTTCCCATAATATTGTTTATTCCCCGGTGGAGAAAAGCAGTATTACCAACGCTGCCACGCGCCATGATTATCAGTCTGTTCTTTTCTATATTTTTCATCTGCTTTTTTGAATCCTTAAACACAACAACAGCACTCAATACAGGCACTTTATATACATTAACACCCTTGCTTACCGCACTTCTAACGATGTTTATCTTCAACGAAGGCATCACAATCAAGCAAATTATTGTTTATTTCATTGGTGCAGCAGGAACCTGTTGGGTGATTTTTGATGCTCAGATTGACTTACTCTTATCATTTTCCTTAAACAAAGGTGATTTGATATTCATCACAGGTACATTTTTTATGTGTTGTTACTCAATCTCTATGAAATTGCTTTATCGAAGCGATGAAATGATTGTGTTGGTTTTTTGTACACTCGTAGGCGGCTCACTCTGGATGGCACTTGCGCTGCTTTTTTCAGGTCAATCCCTTCAATGGAATCTATTGCAAGGCGAATTGATTTATCACATGATTTATCTTGTGATAGGTGCAACACTTGCAACCGTTTACCTCTATCAAAAAACGACTGTGACTCTTGGGCCAAGTCGCGTAAACGCATATATTTATTTAAACCCGGCACTTGTTGTTGCATTACTGTTTTTCATCGATGGAACATCTATTTCGATGGCAATTGTTCCCGGCATTTTAATATCATCGGCAGCAACGATGATCCTTCAGAAAGGCCATAAGAAAAAAACAGCCCTATGAAAAAACTTACGCAAGACTAAAATCATTCATTTCCAGGCCATTTGAAATGATCAAAAAAACCAGTTCAATTTGAGTTCAAGAAAGTCATCACTTCGAATCAAAGCAATGGAATCATTAGCTGGCACATTCACAAAAAAACGGCTATTGAATTCCAGTTTCATATGATCTGTAAGGCGACGCTCCGCTTCGAGATTGATAAATGTCGCCTTTGTATGGTGATCAAACGATGCGCCAAACAGTAGCGTTGTATCCTGTGTATCGTTCATGGCGATACGAAAACCGCCAAAAATATCATTGTCAGCAATACTTGGCGGTGCAAAACGGGAATCTCGACCATCGTAGAGATATTCGAGCAGCAGGCCGATATCAACATGACTCTCAGCAATTCCATAAAAAGTATGCTCAAAACCACCCGCTCCGGCATAAAAACGCTTGCCATGGCCTGTTCGAGTCATGCCTTCAGCCTTCCACAAAGTGTTTTCAGTAGTGAGTTGTAGCTCCAGACCCGTCTGTCCAATCTGATCATAGTGCGGCACAAACACAGTCTGACCGCCCCGGTTCTGTGGCAACAGTCGCGGTTCACGGCTTGTACCCTGAAAATGAGAAATAGAAATATCCATATCACCAAAGATCTGTGTCCAACGTGCTGCCCAATCAATATGGCGCTCTTTTTTACCTGAATCGTAAGTTGGATGAGCTGTATCGACTGGGAATGGGCCATGCAAACGAGCATTATCAGAGGTAAACGTGCGTGTACGAAATCCTGGCAAGGCAAACAGACTCACCGTTCCCCATGGCTGTTCAATATTAATATTCACCATGGGCTGCCCAAGCTTCTCTTCACCCGTAATATCTTCAACAGCATCCGTCTGGTTAATAATATCGACCAGATGCACTGATTCCGTCACACCCCAAAACACTTTCCCTACGCCAACTGAGAGATCCCAGCTTGAGCCAAGATGAAGCCAGTTAAATTCGCGCAGATCGGCATGGGTTCGCCTCTTATCATCGGCATCAAGACGAACAAAAGGTGTCAGCGTTAAACGCTCACTACCATCATTCCACTCATAAACGAACTCCGGCTCCAGTGTACCTGAAGGTGATACCATAATTTTTTTCTGATTAGCAAATTCAGGCGAATAAGGAAAATAACGAGTCTCCAGCGTAGCTTGTCCGCCGATATCCCATTGCCCTGCCTCAGCAGATGCTGGGCACCATACGACACCCAGCATCCAGAGAGACAACACAACATATGTTGTACGCAATATCATCTAGCTCTTTTTAATCGATTCGACGTAAAATCCATATCGGTTGTGCCAATCGCAAACTGATAACCTGAGAAAACCAGACTTGTACTTTTTCCTGTCTGATGATTGACCATATCCATCAGGTTCGCACGCCAGTATTTGCCCAGATACTGATTATAATTGTTATAGATCAGTGTTTTAAGCAACTCGTTTTTGCGATCATAAAAGTCAACTTTCGAGATTCGGAATTCAGCTTTATCGTACCATACCACCTGACGATGATAACCGGACTTTGGATTGGTCGGGAAACGCTCCACGACATAACAATCGCGCCCATCAAATATTTCGTCGCGAACATAATTATATGTATATTTTTCTATCTCTTGAGATGAAATATCTTCAAAAGCAAATTCACTGCCCATAAAGGGTCCTGATTTGTTGCTTGAAGAAATGCGTTTAACACGTTTAAGTGCTGGTAAAAATAACCATTGATCATCAGATCCTACTTTGTGCGTATGCGAAAGAAACGCAGTCCCCTTCACATCACGTGGGTTATCAAATACGATCAGTGTTTTATCACCATCATTTGCTTGCTCTTTGGTTGTATTACGCATCCTGCGATTGGTTTCCTGCTTGTGCTTGTTGCGCAGGGTCATCTTCAACTCAACCCGATAATCACCAAAACCAGAATCACGTTGCTCAGCTTCTGTGGCGATTTCAAGGCCGCGTGCCTTTGTATCCGTAACATCATTATTCGCAGCATTGGCCCACGCAGGTGCTACCATCAGTGCAGAAAGCCCGATAACAGTAGCAAACCAGCCGCGCTGTTTCCAAAGTCCAATCGATTTCATCTCTCCCTCCTGTTGTATGTTTTGATATTTTTTCCTGTTCAATTTCATGTTGTTGCCTCTGTAAGTTTCGCATCACTTTCAGATTCTTTCTTCATATGATCCATACGCATAAGCAATACAGGCAGCAGTAAAAAGTCTGCCAAAAGGGCCATCGCAATGGCAATTGATGTAAGCAGGGCCATCTCAGAGTTCAGCGCAAACGTCGATTGTGCCAACACCATGAAACCTGCGACCAATACAGCCGAAGTCACCACAATCGCAATGCCAACACTGGAAAATGCATAACGCACCGCAGCTTCCGCATCCATACCTTCCTCACGGCGGGCACGCAGATATTTACTCAAAAAGTGAATCGAGTCATCCACCACAATACCAAGCGACATACCGGTAACCATCGCAGCAGCCATATTCACCTCACCCACGACGAGGCCCCACACACCAAAAGCGAGACCTGCAGGCAGAAGGTTTGGCAGCAGACTGATCATGCCAATCTTGAAGCTACGCAGGGCAATCGTAATAAGCACAGAGATCAACAGCAGTGCGATCAACGTGCCCCCAAGCATGCTCTTGATATTACGTTCACTGATATAGGCAAACATAATGGCCGGGCCAATACCTGTAGCCTGTATATCCGGCGTGTTTTCCGCCAGCCACTTCTCACCACGAATGGTGACATCACGCAGTTCTCGTGTGGTCAAATTCTGCAACGTTGCAATGATCTGTGTGGATGATTTGTCCACATTGAGCTGATTGTTCATATCCAATCCATAGGGCAGTGAAAGCTCATACAACAGCAGGTATTGCGCCGCCAGATCACGCTCTTCAGGCAATTTATACCATGCAGGGTCATCACCATGCAGACTCATGTTTAGCCGCTGAAACGTATCTGTGATTGAATTCACATGCTCCACCTCCGGCTGTGCACGAAGCCAGTCGACAAAAGCTTTGGCATGTGCCAGAAATTTTGGATCACTCACACCATTACTTTCACCTGCTGGCAACGAATATTGCAGTTGATACAGACCCGTTAAATGCTCCGAAGTGAAGTCCACATCGGCCCGATAGGTTGTACTGGTATCAAAATATTTTACAAAATCTTCGTTCAATTCATTACGTGGAATCATGGCAAGTACCACAACAGCCGTCACAACCGCACCCACCATCACCATGCGCTGGCGACGAATCACCAGGTCAGAGAATGCATCCATCCATTTGCTGAAACGTGTATCCCCCGCTTTTGCCCGAACCGGCAACACAGCCAACATTGCAGGCAGGAAGGTGACAGAAAAAACAAACGCAGCCATCACACCCATGGCAGTAATGTTGCCCAGATCGTGGAACGGCGGAGAATCACTGGCATTCATGGACAGAAAACCGATCGCGGTGGTGATACTGGTCAGGAATATCGGCATGAAATTCACCCGAAGCCCCTCAATAACCGCCAATCGCTTCTCCAGCCCTTTTCGCATGCCTGCAAGCATACTCACAATAAGGTGTATCGAGTCGGCCACGGCCAGCGTCATAATGATTGTGGTTGCGGCAGATGATGGCGGTGTAAGTTTAATACCCAGCCAACCCGCCAATCCCATGCCTGCCATGACAGAAAAAGCCAGCACCAGAACAGTCGCAATGGTCGCACTGACAGAGCGCACCAACACCAACATCATGATAATGATAATCAGGTACATAGCAGGAACGAGCGTACCCATATCATTCATGCTCGATTCCATGAAGGCGTTGTTCATCATGACCATACCATTTAGGTAGATTTTAACCGGATATGCTGCCTCAACTTCCGCAGCCAGTTTACGTGCCGCAGCTGCGGCGGTTGGCACCTCATCCATTGCCTTTTCCGGCATCTGGAAAGTTACATTGACCGCTGTCACTGCATTATCACCTGAAATCAATATCGTTTTTAACGAAGGTTCACGTTGTGCAATATCACGCACACGTTCCAACTGCTCTTTAGATAGATGGCTTGCGCCTTCCACCAGATCAGCGACCACGAGATCATCACCCTCAGCTGTGGTATGCTGGAAGTTTGAAACCGAATCCACACGTAAAGCAAAAGGCAGTAACCATGCTTTTTGCGTCAGTGTCTCCACCGCATCCATGACATCAGGGCTTACTGCATCACCTTTTAGCGATTCAACAACAAATTCAATATTATCAATCTTTGTATACGTTTCCTGCAGTTCTTCAAAGGCAATCAGCTGTGGATTATCATCACTAAAAAATACCCGGTAGTCGGTATTAAAAGCTAAAAATCGTCCGCCGCTTCCGGCAACAACCGCCAATAAGACAGCCAGTAAAATGACTGGCCAACGCCAACGAACAATCCATTCAGCGTAGGCTTGTGCCCATTCGCTCTTCTTTTTCATATTCTTCTCCTTTCAAAGACCGACGCGTCGGTCTTGTTATAAAATCAAAAACAACAGAAAAACAGCTTACAATCGCTTTAAATAATCGATAATGCCGTGAAAGCACTCCGAAAAAATATCAATATCCTGGGCGTTTTTTGCCAAACCGTGGGCACCTTCAATCGATGCAATTAAAAATAGAGCAGTACGCTCTGCATTAAGGTCTTGGTGAACCAGACCATTTTTCTTCCCGCGCTGTAACGCCTGCGCGATACCTTCTCGCCAACCAGACATCACATCATTAACACGCACACGAAACCCTTCATCAACAGGTGACATCTCCTGCGCCAGATTATTCAGAGGGCAACCCTTGGATATACAATCGCAATTCACCCACGTCAGCGCCTCGTGAAAAAAACTGATCATATCCTCAATCGGCTTATCACTCCCAATGACGGGTTGCCACATGTCCATGAATTTAGGTGCAAATACCTCATCAAGCACCGCATAACCCAACGCCAGCTTACTGCCAAAATGGTGATATAAGGCACCTTTAGAGATACCTGCTTTTTTGATAATTTCACTGGTGCTGCACGCCTGAAAGCCATGCAGATGAATCTCTTCAGCTGCAACATTCAAAATATTCTGGCGCGTGGCCTCTGCATTATACTCAGCGTTCATATCACTCCATTGTTGTTCATATCGCGAACCGAACGTTAACCGACCGGGAAGTCGGTCGCAACCTTTCATTCGCAGAACACCCTTCATCAATGAAAATATTAATACAGCCAAGCCATACAAACACCATATTTTTCACAGACTTGGAAAAGATTTTATTATGAGACATATTCTATTCTAAGTTTAAGGCAGATAAGCCTGTTACGGTTCATGGACTTCTATAATGCCGTTAAACCCCACAAAGGAATCGACGGAGCAACAAATGTGTAAACAACGCGATGATTTCTAACATCTTATACCTGTCATCGCCCAAACGACTGTCTTGCTCATCATTATCTACATGGCTGAATATTCAATGATTAGCGTGGTTAGCCGCACGGGTGTTCAGATGAATCCGTTCGGGGGCACAAATTTGCATTCATTTGAGACAATACTTTCTGAGCTATATGAAGCTCTTTTTCAGAAACACCACTCAAAGCCTGATCACTGATCGCCATCAAAGCAGGTAAAATATCAACAAATGCCAATTTTCCTTCCTCAGTAATATGCGCCCGAATCACGCGTCGATCATGCTCATCCTGAACGCGCCCAACCAGTCCACTTTTCACGAGGGCATTCATCACCCGCGTAACAGAAGCTTTATCCTTGCCAAGAATATTTGCCAATATCGACTGAGGCATGCCATCACATTGATAAATGATCATCAGTGTGCCGGCTTCTTCAGCTGTTAATTTATATCCCAAACCTGCACACGCATTGCTGACATGACAGCGCGCATGAGTCATCACCTGTCCTATTAGAGGCATAATTTTTCCTATGCCTATATTTAATTGTGTGTGAAAATCCTGATTCATTGCGTAAACACTAATGGATATTGTTAACATCATCAATAATTGACATTGTTAACTATTATTTTAGGGTTTCCGCTCAAATTCATTCAGGATGAAAAAAACGTGAGGTTCGCAATGTTTTGGACACGAATACTGCCTGTATTTTTGATGCTGTTAGTACCCCATAGCGTACTTGCAGAAACCACATCATTGGCTGATGTCATCCGGGCAACACTGAATAACAGCCCTGATATCCCTGTCAACGCCCTCTCAATCGATAATGCAAAGATCGAACAACAACGTATTGAAGGCATGCTCGATTCAAATGTTTCCATGCGTCTTGGTTATAGTGATGAAAAGGTTCCAACGGCCAGTGCCTTTGCCGCAAACAAAACGCAATACAGCCAGCTTTCCGGCGCTCTTACCAAGCCTTTTGAGAATGGCAGCACCTTAACAGGAGGCTTAAACTATAACCGCACCAAATTGACTTACCCATCATCCACACCTCCCACATTTCAATCTTCTATTAATCCCAGCTACCAAAACCAGATTGATCTGACCTATCGCTACCCATTATTACGTGGCCATGGAAACCCTGCTTACCATGACCAAATGACTGCATCGAAACAGGATGAACAGGCTGCACATTGGCGTGTCGAGATGTTAAAAGAGCAGTTAGCCGAACAGGCAACGGTGCTCTACTTTCAGTTAACAGCTAATAATCTGAGTTACAAACTCGCAAAAGACGCCGTTTACCGTGCAAAAAAACTATTAAAGTACCAGAAAATGCGAGAACAATTTGGGCTTATTGAGCGAGCTGACCGGCTTCAGGCTGAAGCACTTCTGGCTACCCGACGTATGGAGTTAAATATCACTGAGGCAACCGCCATACAAGGGAAAACAAATCTCAATCGGCTCATGCTTCGCGCGCCCAATGCATTCTTGAACCCGGAACTGAACGGTGGTATTTTTTCTTCAAATAACATCGTTGAACTCTCATTGGATCATTTACTTGCAGAGGCTGAAAAATCCCGTCCAGCCTTTCGTGTCATCGAAGCCAATCTGGATGCCAGCGATGCGCGTCTTGCCGCTGCTCGCAATCAGCATGAAACTCAGGTTGATCTCGTCGGGCAGGTTGGCAGTCGTTCACTTGATAGCAGTTCAGGCACAGCATTAGCTCAGGGTTTCACCCTCAATGACCGTTTTGTATCACTAAGTGTTGAGCTTAGCGATACACTCACAGGCAACAGAACCAAGGCATCCATCAGACAAGCTGAGCTGAGTCGTCAACAAGCAATGTTGGAACAGATCCAAACCCGGGAGAGTGTAAAAAGTGCATTAGCAAGCGCACTGACCACATTAAACAGCACACAAAAAATAGTTATTTCAGCCAAGCAACGCGCCAAAGCCGAAAACAGCAAGTTTAATGCTGAAATGAAGCGTTACCGGGAAGGTCGTTCAGATACCGCAACGATCATCCAGTTTGAAGGCGAATTACGTAAAGCTGAGTTGCAAACAGCGGTGCAAGAGGCATCACTCAAGCTTGCCGTCCATCAGTTGGAATTGGCGCGTGGAAATCTCTTACCTGCGCTTGAAGCCGATAAACATCCAAATCATTCACATAAAGAGGTGAAGTAATGGAAAAGCTGATTGCTTTTTTTGTAAAACGCGGCCTGCTGGTCAACCTGTTATCAGGCTTACTGCTTCTCGGCGGTATTTATGCAGGCATGAATATTCAACGTGAAGCATTTCCAAGTGTGAACTTTGACATGGTCGTTATTTCAGCAGCCTATCCCGGCGCATCACCTGAAGAGTTGGAGCAGCTTGTCGCAACACCGATTGAACGCGAACTAAAAGGAGTGGATGGCATCAAACGCATCCACTCCACATCATATTCCGGAACCATGGAACTATTAATTGAGATTGATCCCAATTATAAGGATCGCTCCCGTTTTGTCTCCGATGTTCAACAATCGGTTAACCGTGCGGTTTTGCCGGATGACTTGCCAAACGATCCATTTGTAATCGAAATCAAATCTGAGCAAACACCCGTGATTTCATTTTCCATGTTTGGCCCTATTGAATCATTAGAACTCAAACATATCGCAGATCACGTCGAAGACGACCTGTTGGAAATTCAGGGTGTTTCAAAAATCAATGTTCAGGGTGATCGAAAAGAAGAGATTCGTATCACCCTTAACCCTGAAAACATGTTAAAACACCATGTTTCAACAGAAGATGTCATCCAGCTGATTCAAAAATGGAATGTCAATGCGCCGGGTGGACAATTAAAAACTGATCATGGTCTGAAAACAATCCGTGTAAACGGCGAATTCACGTCTGCGGATGATGCTGCACAGCTGGTTTTGCGAGCCAATGAATTTGGTCAGGCATTGTATTTATCTGACGTAGCAGATGTGACACAAACGCTGGAAAAACCACGTCGTCATATCGGTGCCATGGGAGACTCGGCAATGAATTTCACGGTTGTGAAACAAGCCGATGCCGATATTATTAAAGTGGTAGACAAGGTCCGGGCTTATTTACCAACGATTGCAGAGCGATATCATGAGGACATTCAGGTTCGCGCCTATCAGGATTTCTCTATCAATACACGCATTCGCCTGAACGTACTCACAAGCAATGGCGCGATTGGTCTTGCATTCGTATTACTTACATTATTTCTGTTTCTGCGCCCTTCGGTTGCGTTCACAACAGCCTGGGGCCTGCCGATCATCTTCTTCTCAGGCTTACTGGTTTTGTTCCTGATGGGAACAACACTGAACCTGCTCACCATGTTTGGTTTTATTATTGTGCTGGGTTTGATGGTCGATGATGCCATTATCATTGGTGAAAATGCGACCTGGCATATGGAGCGAGGTTTATCACCTGTTGAAGCTGCCATCAAAGGCACCCACGAGCTTTTGGGGCCCGTTACAGCCACAGTTTTAACCACGATTGTTGCCTTTTTACCCATGATGTTTATGGATGGTATTATTGGTAAATTTGTTTATTCCATCCCGGTTGTTGTTATTATTTTACTGGCTTTCTCATGGGTTGAGGCGATTTTCATCTTACCAAATCACATTACAGACCTGGCCAATGCAAAAAAACATCCTAAAGAGAATGCTATGTTGATATGGATTACGGATGTGTACGAAAAGCTGTTACGTAAAGCACTTCGGCTTCGTTATCTCACGATCATACTAACATTCCTTGGTCTGTTTGGCGCTGTCGCATTGGCAGGTGTCGTGAAGTTTCAACTCTTCCCCGCCGGAGCTGAAGATCAGTTTTATCTGCGCATTGCAACCCCTGTGGGTTCAACATTGGAAGAAACGCAGCAAACATTGCTTAAAATGGATGCAGAGGTCAGAAAACGTATTCAACCTGAACTTTTAGAAACAACCGTAACCGTTGCAGGCCTGAACAGTGCGGATGACCGCGAAGACCTTAAACAAATTGGTGATCGATTTGGTTTTTTACGTGTTATTTTAACCTCCTTTGCCGAGCGTGATGTTTCTGCATATGATGTAATGGCCGATGTTGAAGATGGTTTTGAACAATTATACCCGGACGTAAAAATTAACTTTGTCATGCTCAAAGGTGGCCCGCCAACAGGCAGGGCACTGCAAGTGGAAATTACGGGTCAGGATGAACACCGTGAAAAAAGTGCACGCAATTTAATTACACTATTAAAAGACATAAAGGGTGTGCATTCAGTCGAAAGTGGTTTGCAAAAAAGTGTGCCTGAAGTCCGTATCGTTCTTGATCGATCACTTGCAGCCTATGCAAACGTTGACCTCGCTGCGGTTGCAACACACATTCGAGCCGCTTTTGATGGTATACGTGTTTCGACTTTAAAACGGGATAAAGAAGAGGTTGATGTAACTGTGCGCTATCCTGAGCTGGCACAGCATGACGTGGGCACATTAAAACAACTATTAATCCCCAATCGCACGGGTGGTCTGGTGCCACTGGAAAAAATCGCACAATTTAAAGAGGTTCCAGGCGTCACGAGCATTCGTCATAAAGATGGAATCCGGGTTCTCAATGTATCGGCAGAAGTCGAGCCTGACACGATAACTTCGAAAGAACTTAATGCTCTGGTCAAAAAGAAAGCAAGTGCATGGTTGAGTTCTCCAGAAGCAGCACTCGTCAAATATCGATTGGGTGGAGAACAGGAGAGAACAGAAGAATCCGTACAAGGCCTCCTCTTCAGCTTTGCTTTTGCTTTGCTCGGTATTTTCATCATTCTTGCCATTCAGTTTAACCGCATGTCTTACCCTTTACTGGTGATGTTTTCGATCCCGTTTGGCGTGATTGGTATTGTGGTAGGCCTGTTCCTGCATGGGCAACCACTGTCGTTCATGTCCCTGATGGGCTTTGTGGCATTAACCGGCGTGGTGGTAAACTCAGCGCTGGTACTGGCCGTGCTTATTCAGCGTGAGCTGGCCGAAGGTGTTCCCTGGTTTGAAGCCATTATTTATGGTGGCCGACGGAGATTACGAGCCGTATTATTAACTGCGATCACCACTGTTGTGGGGCTGTTACCTACAGCATATGGCTGGGGTGGGCTGGATCCATTTGTGGCTCCTATGGCACTGGCTCTTTCATGGGGTTTAATCTTTTCGACCATGATTACATTGTTTGCCGTGCCTGCCGCGTTGGCAATCTCACTGGATGTCAAACGTCAGGTTTTGCGATGGACCGGGTCTGTTGATGCCAATGAAGAAAAAAATACCTAACCATTTTGATAAAGAAATTTTAATAAGCAGTTCATAATAAAATAATCTGCATAACTTATCGTTACGAAGGTCTGGTGCCTCCCTCCCCTCCCTCCCCTGGCATCAGACCTCGTTTCTAAAGGCTCCGTTAACCCGGAGCCTTTTTTTATTGTTCCCGTCAACTCAAACAAGGTCTACAATACATATTAGACAGGTTATTTCTTTGAACCACAGGAGCGTAACATGATCGCCTCAAACGTCATGACCAAAAATCCGATATCTCTTTTGCAGAAAGGCACGATTAAAGATGCAATCAAACTCTTTCATTCCACCAGGTTTCATGACTTTCCTGTAGTTGATGAACAGGACAGGCCCGTAGGCTCTATTAGCGCCCGTGCCATTTTACACGCGGCTGTCCCCGCCTATGCAAGTGAGAAACTTCTTGCTGCGATGGAGGGTGGCCCGGATATCCCCTCGGTCTATCATAATCTTGAAAACCTTGCTGAAAAGACGATTGCTGAAATCATGGATCAAGAAATTCACCTGGTTCATGGCAATACGCCAACCAGCGCAGTGGCAGCGATGTTAACGCACCTGCACCGTGACACATCCAACATTTTTGTTGTTGATGATCAGGACAAGTTGATCGGAACCATTTCAGCCCGAGACATCGTCTGTCGCAAAATAGATTAAAACACAGTGTGATTATTAGAGAAAGGTGACAGGCAATGGAAGGCAGTTCATTTTTTTTATCACTTGTATTGATTTTACTCTCAGCACGTCTGCTCGGAGAGTGCGCGGTATGGCTTAAAATACCACCAGTCATGGGTGAAATGTTAGCTGGCGTTATTTTAGGGCCAAGCCTGCTGGGGTGGGTTCAGCCCACCGAAATGATCAAGCTGCTGGCCGAGTTTGGACTGATTCTCCTGCTCTTCGAAGTCGGCTTGGATGCCGACATCTCCCAACTGGCGCGCAAAGGGAAACAAGCATCCATTGTCGCCCTTGGCGGTTTTATCACACCCTTTATTGCCGGTTTCTTTGTCAGTTACTATCTCTTTAATCTCTCTCTTATAGTCGCCCTGTTTGTCGGCGGAACTCTCACTGCAACCAGTATTGGCGTGACGCTTAGAGTACTACGCGACCTACGCCGACAACACTCCAACGAAGCTCAAATTGTTCTTGCTGCCGCCGTCCTTGACGACATTCTTGGTGTGATTTTATTAGCCGTACTGTTTGAATTTTCAGCCAGTGGTGAGGTCAATCTGATCAATGCCAGCAAGATATTCATCTTTCTTGTTATCTTTTTTGCGCTGGCTCCAATTGTAGCCAAACTGATGGCTGCTACTGTGGGGCATTTTGAGAAGTTCAGCCATATCGCAGGACTCATACCCACCATGATTGTTTCACTTATCCTGTTTTTTGCCTGGTTATCTCACGCAGTGGGGGCACCGGAACTGTTGGGTGGATTTGCAGCCGGACTTGCCTTATCCCGCAGGTTTTTTCTACCATTTGGCGCTCACCTCACACAGACAGATGGCCGCTTTGTTGTGCGCATCGAAGAGAAAATGAAACCCATCATTCAGCTTTTTACGCCCATCTTTTTTGTAATGGTCGGTTTATCGCTAAACCTACAGGAGATTGATTGGAGTTCAGGCATGGTCTGGAAAATGACTTTCATATTCATCCTTCTGGCTATTGCCAGCAAAATGTTCGGTGCTCTTCTGATTCGCGAATCCATTCACTCCCGCTGGGCAATCGGACTGGCTATGATTCCCCGTGCCGAAGTAGGTCTTGTATTTGCCGAATTAGGACGGCTCTCCGGTGTTTTTGATAACGAACTCTATGCTGCAATGATCCTGACCATTGCAGCCACTACAATACTACCACCATTCATGATGAAATATTTTTATACCCGCTACGGAAGACATCTTCATCCAGGCAATTAGCCTTCATTATCCAATACTAAAACAAAGAATCACCCGGCCCATTTGATCGGGAACCTCCGTCGGAGCCATTTGTACATCTCCATGACTACAAGCACGCTCAAAGCCATCACCAGCAATTTCGACCAATGCTCAAGCGATATCGGCTGGATATGTAAAACATCACTGATCCACGGTGCATACATCGCAGCAATATGGATCAGCTGTGCAAGCAAGGTACCTACCAATAGAATAGGATTGCGCAACGGGTTATGCTGGAATACCGAACGTGATTCTGAGCGACAGTTGAACACATGCACATTTTCAAACAGCACCATCAACAACAACGTTCCATTCCTTGCTTCGTCGAGTGTGTAACCATAAAGCAGAAGCCACTGAAAAAGACAAAACGCCGTCACGCCAACCACAACAGCTGCAATCACCACCTGCTCAATCATCAGACGATTAAAAATTGGTTCTTTTGGTGAACGGGGAGGGTGTTTTAGCTCATGTCCTTCTTCAGGTTCGAAGGCCAGTGCTACATCCTGAATGCCATTGGTGACCAGGTTCAGCCATAAAAGATGAACAGCCAACAGAGGCAAGGGCTGCCCAAAAAGCAGCGCCAGGGTGAAAAGAACAAGCTCCGCTGCACCTGTTGAAATAAGTAACAGGATTACTTTCCGTACATTGGCATAAGCGACACGCCCTTCTTCCACACCGGCCACAATGGAATCAAAACGATCATCGGTAATAATCAGGTCCGCTGTCTCCCGAGCCACATCCGTTCCAGCCTGCCCCATTGCCACGCCCACATGTGAAGCTCTTAATGCGGGTGCATCATTGGCTCCGTCTCCACTCACGGCGACAAAATGACCGTTTCGTTGCAGGGACTTCACAATTTCCAGCTTCTGTTGCGGCTCAACACGCGCAAACACCTTTGCTTGAGAGGTCAGGCGATCAAATTCATATTCATCTGCTGCTTGCCGAAGCTTATTTCCTGTCACAATCTGTTCTGTGTGATTTGCCAGCTCCAGATCACGTGCTATTGCCAATGCTGTGTCTGGATGATCGCCTGTAACCATCGCCACCTGAATACCAGCTCTTCGGCAACTTGCAACGGCTGCTTTAGCCTCGCTTCGCAAGGGATCAATAATACCTACCATACCGAGAAAGGTGAGCCCCTTGAGCTGCTTTTCAGAAAAAGACTTTCCCGCCTCTCCAATAGCATTGTCAGAAACTATGCCGGAGGCGAGTGCAATAACCCGGTAACCCTGACTGGCTAGATGCCCTGCCTGTTTTTCAATCATCCGGGCATCCAATGCGATATCCTGCCCCTGCATCGCCATAGAAGCACACATCGGCAATAGCTGTTCCACAGCACCCTTAACAAAAGCATGTGGACGATCATCCATAGTATTCAAACTGGCGCAGTAAAGCCGCTCCGATTCAAAAGGAATCACCGCCAACTCCGGAAAAGCATTGTCCATTTCAGCCTTAACCACGCCAGCCTTATGCGCCATCACCAGCATCGCAACATCAACCGCATCTCCATGGCATACCCAGCCACTGTCACGGCGACCAAGAAAGCCTTCATTGGCCAGGACTGCCACCTGACATAAACGTGTCAGTAGCTGTGTTTCATCGAAGTTCAATTTACCCAGTTCTGAAACAATGGCACCTGTCGGATCTGTTCCTTCACCGGTCACCTTAAACATCTTTGCATCCGGCGATATGATCCGGTTCACCATCAGTTGGTTAATTGTAAGCGTTCCGGTCTTGTCTGTTGCAATGAAGGTACAGGAGCCAAGAGACTCAACCGCAATCAATCGTCTAATAATCACCCCTCTTTTTGCCATACGTCGCATACCGACTGCCAATGCAACGGTAAGTGCAACCGGTAGCCCCTCAGGAATAGCTGAAACGGCAAGCGCCACAGACAACAAAAATATATCGGCCAGTGGCACACCACGAAAAAAGGCAACCATTGCCATCACCATCGCCGCTATACCCACAAATACAGCGATTCGATGTGTAAAGCGCTCCATCCTGACCAGCAGCGGTGCCTTGGTTGGTGGTTTGTTTAATACCTCAGATGCAATACTGCCCAGCTCTGTGGAAAATGCAGTTCCAACCACCACACCCTGGCCTCTCCCCCGCTCTACCAATGTTCCGGCAAAAGCCATATTGCTTCGGTCACCAAGAACATCTTCTTCTTTGCACAGAGCCATCGCATCTTTTAATGTTGCTTCCGACTCACCAGTCAACAGTGATTCATCTACTTTGAGATCATAAGCATGCAGCAAACGCATATCAGCCGGAATTTTATCGCCGGATTCCAGATATACGATATCACCGGGCACCAGCTCTACGGCATCCATCTCGTAAGTTTCCCCATCACGTAATACCCGGCACCGGGTACTGATCAACTCACGAAGTGCGGCAGCTGAACGTTGAGCGGAAAATTCCTGAATTGAACCAATGATTGCATTAATCACAAGGACTGCCGAAATGAACCCCGCATCCGACCACTCCTTAATAACAATGGAGAGCAGTGCCGCTGCAACAAGGACATAAATCAACGGGCTGGAGAACTGGCGGAGTATAACTTCAATGACACCAGGTGGCTCCGCTTGAGGAAGTGCATTAAGACCATAACGCTCTCTACGCGCCAGGGCCTCAACTTTGCTCAGACCTGCCAAAGAAGATTCTGTATCGACAAGTACTGCATCGCCTGATCTTGTGTGTGGATGTTTAGGCAGGGCATCTATCGCAATGTCTTTATTGCGATGAACTTTTTCAGAACCTTTATTTATACCCATAAAACCAGTATATCAGCTTCTCAATTAAGTGGGTATTTAATAGGCAATAAACACCGTCATACATATAAAAGAGACCTGAACGATTCAATGTGTCCTAAAAAAACAGTGAGATCAGTGAAGTGATTTCTCTTCTTCAATATCCCTGATAAAAGCTTCTTTATCTTTAGCAATCAAAGCCAGAAGCATCGCTGAATAAATAAATGTCGATAACATAATCACACCCACCACAATGGCTTTAAACATCTCCAAATGCTCAAAGGTGGAAGGAATCATCATCAGCATGACCACTGAAAGGCCACCTTTGATGCCAGCAAAGGTCATGATGCCCCACCAGCGGAAATTCACACTGGTCATTTTATCTGTTTTGTTGGTAATGATCGCAAATTTTGCCATCATCAAAGCACGAATAATCGTTGTGACCAAAAACATCACAAGGATTTCTGTCTTATATTTTAATAACAGTTCCAGATTAATAAGTTCGGCCATCGCAACAAACAGGATCGTATTGGCTACAATCGCCAACAACTGAATATCCTCTTTTGAACGCATATGACGATCACGCTCCTCAACCGTAGCTTTGATTGTTTTAATGGCTGAGGCAATCAGCCTGCCGGAAGTTTTGCTCGACATGGATTCCCGTTGCAATTCTTCCGCTTCCTTTTCCAAACGCATCTCATCATCAAGAATCACTTTGGAAAGGAAATGGTGCACAGTTACAGTTGCAAAAACACAGGCAAGAATGCCTGAAAGATGCATATGTGAGTGCCCTCCAAACACATTAAGCAAAACATAAAAATGTTCGGATATTTCAAATGCGCCATAACCCACCAAAATCAGGATTAACAACTCAGCGATCCGGTTTTCTGTGCTTTTCATCATCAACAAGCCAAAATAACCAATCAACATTCCTACCAGCGCGGAACCCAGCACCACAACAATGCTTGTTTCTGCCACATAACCAACAGTAACCTCACCACCATTTAGTGCATAAAGACCAATAAATACAAACACAATCAATGCCGTTGCATCATTAAACAGACTTTCTCCTTCACAGAGAATTTTCAGGCGATGTGGCAACTGGAACTTGGAAAAAATACTCACCACTGATACCGGGTCTGTGGCCAGCACCATGGCAAAAAGAAGAATAATGGCTGCGACAGAAAGGTCGTACTGGGCAAACAGTGTATCGCCAATTAACAGTGCCGTTATCACCGATAAAGCTACGGCAACAACCGCCAGATAAAAGAGGCTTAATCCATTTTCTTTCAAATCTTTAACAGTCAATTCAAGGGAATCACTGATCAGTAAAATAGGCAGCAGGAGTATCACAAGTGATGCAAACTTGTCAGCATCGTCGGTTAACAAGTGATCATAAAAAATCAGATGAAAAACAATCGAAAGAGAAATCAAACCGACCGGAGAGGGTATTTTAAACTTATCTTCCAATTGAAGTGCCAGAAACAAAATAACCACTATCGATAAAACCGTAATAATCATGCAACAACGTCCTTTTTATACCTTCTTTTTACACTCCCCAAATCAAAAACAAGCCTTCCCCAAAGCGTGGGCAATTGGTTTACGATATGCGTTGGCTTTAACCTGCCACCACATAAACAATAAACATTGCATAAAACAACATGCCTATCGATAAAAACCACCCGGTCAGACGGCCTGTGGCATTCAAATACCACAGCCAGGTATTACCAAGAAGTGCTAATACAATTGCCGCAACTGCCGGACCAGCATGAAGGTTCCAGGGCATGAGCATCATGGCAGCAGCAGGAATCACGGTACCCTGAAATACCATTGCCCCCGTGATATTCCCAAATGCCAGCGTATCTCTGCCTTTCCTCACCCATAAAATCGAATTCACTTTCTCTGGCAATTCGGTTGCAACGGGGACAATCAATAAAGAAACCACCAGAGCGGATACACCCAAAACACTGCTGGCAAGCTCAACCCCATGCACAAACATTTTTGCCCCGACAACGAGCAGCACCAAACCTGCAACCAACTGAATGATCGTTACCGCTGTTGAATCTCCAAAAAAACGGGAAATATACAATTCTCCATCAGCTTCTGTTCCATGCCCTTCATCAACCAGCTGACGACTGGCTTTGATCGTATTAAGAAGATAAAGGAAATAAAGCACAAATAGTGAAAATGCAATGCCTACCTTAGCCTGTTGCCAGGTCTCCGGTAAAAGTGATGCCGCAATGACCAACAGGTAACCCATGAAAAAAACAGACAAATCTCTCTTCAAGCCTGTAGGTTCGGGGCTTAATTTTGTATTCCAACCCCGCGCTCTACCGGCAAACCATCCCATCAAGCCGATGCTTAACGTTGCCAGCATGAATGGCGCACCCAAAATAGCCCCCAGACCTACCTCATGGTTGATCGCCTCACTCGCTCCACCTGCAATAATCGCCACGATCGGGATAATCGTCTCCGGCATAGCAGTGCCAACGGCTGCAAAGATAGAACCCGTTACGCCTTCAGAAACACCCATACGTTCGCCGAGATGTTCCAGTGCATTGGTGAAAACTTCTGCTGCAAGAAATACAACAATTAAAGCAATAAGCAAACTTACAACACTTTCCATCAACTATTCACCCTTTTAATCAAAACACCCATTTTCAACAACAGTTTTTAGACACGCCTGCCTGTAATATAATTCTGCAAAGCAACCTGCTCTTCATTCATGCGACGAATGACAGAACCTGCATGTACTAACAAATGTGCAAACAATGCATAAACCAGATCCTGATTTTTAATCATCAATTCCGAATATGCACTGCGGGAAAGTCTGTAAATCACACTCTCCTCTTTTGCAGTGACCGTTGCACTGGCAACATCACCTGTCAAAAATGACATTTCGCCAAATAACGAAGCCGCACGAGCTATCGCCACTCGAATATTTTGCCCTTCGGACATACAGGTAATATCAGCACTGCCAGAGTATAGCAGATAAAGTTCACCATCTGACTCACCCTGAGCGACAATCACATCGCCTGTCGAATAACTGGAAACCTCAAACAAACTGTCCAAAAGTGCCTTGTCTTCATCATTTAATTTGCAGAGCAAAACATGCTCTTCAAGCCATTCAGTATCGATATTCATCTGTCCTCCTTGAAAATCGCCCCATTTAATTGCGGTAATGAAATCCTATATGCACTGCTGATGCAAGGGATTCAAAAAAATGACCTCGCAAGCTTAAGGCCAACACAAATGTTACATTAATTCTGGAAGCCAGTGAACAATCCTGTTGCAATGCGCATGTGAAAAAATCTGATCTCCATCAAACAGCCAAATGGAAACAACATCTGGCCCTTGCCTTGCCAAAAACCTGTGCAGAAGGATGTGTCTGGATTCATGCGTGCTCTGTTGGGGAAGTCAATTCCATTGCACCACTGGTTTACTGGCTATTAGAAGAAAAACAACCGATACATCTGACCGTTGTCACAAAAACCGGCATGCAGCATGCACAGCGCCTTTTTGATAAGCAGATTTACATCTCATACCTGCCATGGGACCTGCCCGGCCGCATTGCCAAATTAATCGACCATATCCATCCTCAACTGTTATTATTGACTGAAACTGAATTTTGGCCAGGCATGCTCAGCGCATGTAAACAAAGAAAAATCCCGATCATCGGTATCAACACACGCATTTCAGATCGCTCATTCCCTCGCTACGAAGCAACCGCAAGACTTTGGAAACATTGGCTTAAACCTGTACAGGTTTTCCTTGCACAAAGCAACATTGATGCTGAACGCCTGGCAGCCCTGGGCATTGAAAAAGAACGTATCCAGCCTGTTGGCAATCTGAAATATGCAATCAAGCCACCCAAGGTGGATACAAGCCAAATCCGTGCAACCATTGACCCATCAAAACAAAAACCAATCATCTTGGTTGCCAGCACCCATCACAATGAAGAGCAACAGATTTTAAACATGTGGACAACATGGAAACAGATCCAGCCCGATCTGATATTACTCATTGTGCCACGGCATCCAGAGCGTTTTAACGATGTTGCCGGTGACATTGAATCGACTGGTAAACCCTATTGCCGCTGGTCTGAACTTTCGTACACCGATAAAAACGAGCTGCATGAAGAAAGCCCTCACAAAAACAGCTTGCCTGAAGATATCATTCTCGTTGATGCGATGGGTGTCTTACAGCAACTTTATACCATTGCGGATATTGCGATTATCGGTGGCACACTGGCAGCCATTGGCGGTCACAACCCGCTTGAAGCTGCAATTTGTGGGCGAGGCATCATTACCGGCCCACACATAGAAAACTTTCGTGAAGTCATGCATAACATGAAAACTGAACATGCTGCCATTGTTGCAAATGATGCAACTGATATGGAACAGGCCGTGCTTCGTCTTCTACAACATCCAGATGAACTACGTGAACTTCACGCTCATGCCACACATTTTATCAGCAAGAAAAACGATGTACTTAAGAAAGTCTGTCAGGTCATTGAACCATGGCTACCAACAGCAAGCCAGCACTGATGTCACGTTTGCATCTCAAAATTGAAAAAATGTGGTGGTCCCATGACAAGCCACCTGCATATCTCAGGGCAATCAGTCATGTTTATAAGGTGATCAGCCATTATAATCTTAAAAGCCGAAAAAAAAGAGCTTTTTCGCCCATGCTTGCGATGATCTCCGTTGGCAACCTCACCGCCGGGGGCAGTGGCAAAACTCCCTTTGTTATCTGGCTGACAGAGAAGCTTAAAAAAGAGGGTTATAAACCTGTGATCATCAGTCGTGGTGATGGCGGAAAAACTCGCATCCCTCAACTTTTAAACCATGAAAGTGACCCGCTCACTGTGGGTGATGAAGCGGTATTGCTTTACCAAAAATGTGGTTGCCCGGTCATTGCCGGCCGCGACCGTGTTCGTGCCAGTCGTATGGCAGCAGAATACGGTGATGTGATTATTCTTGATGATGGTTTTCAGTACCGACAGTTAGAACGTTTATGCGATATTGTGTTGATTCCAGAGGAAGGGATCGGTAATGCTCATCTCATTCCAGCAGGTCCTTTAAGAGAGCCTGTTGAAGCACTCGAACGCGCCGACCTGATTGTGCGAACAGCATCGTCCGATCACAAAGAAAAAAAATCCGATACAAATCTACATGACAAAATCAAATCACTTACAACTAACAAAGAGTGGCGCTGGTGGAGTATTGAAGATCAACTGACACAAATTGCAGGAAAAAAATCTACCCCTCCCAAACTAGCCACAGCCCTCACAGCCATTGCGCGTCCGCAGCGATTCATTCAAAGCATTGAAAGACTTGGTATTCATATCAAAAACAAACAGCTGTTTCCAGACCATCATCCCTTTTCAAAAACAGATATTGCACTCACTACAGATCTCAATAATCCCGTCATTACCACATCTAAAGATGCTGTGAAATTACAAAATATCTGGCCCGACAAACAGGAACTTTGGGTATTGGAACAACGTTCCGAGGCAGAAAGTGGTCTTTTTGAAATGATTCAAAAACAAATAACATAAATTCCCTGCATTTTATGGATAGCCTTTTGATCTGTACACATAGCAACTCAATTCAGAGATCTTCTTTACCCTCCAAAGATTATCAGTAACATGCCAACACTATGAATACTTCTGTCGCCATCCTTGGAGCAACGGGTTACACCGGCTCAGAGCTGATCCGTCTGCTTGATACACACCCGCATTTTAATGTGGTGCATTTGGGTGCGCATAGCCAGGCAGGCAAAAAGGCAGGTGAAGTATTACCGGGAATCAGTGGAAAGTTAGCCTCAACGGTTTTAGCCAAATCCGATGCGCCACTTCCCGAAGATGTAGCGCTGGTATTCACTGCGTTACCCCATGGTGCTGCCGCCCAGAGTGTGAAAAACGCATTGGATGCAGGTAAAAAAGTGGTGGACCTGTCTGCGGACTTCAGACATAAAAGCCATGATATATACAAGGCAGCATATCAAGTGGAGCACCCCTGCCCTGAGCTATTTGAAGAAGCTGTATACGGGTTAACAGAATTCACCAGAGATCGCATTCAAGGCAGCAGGCTTGTGGCCAACCCTGGCTGCTATCCAACCTCCACACTGCTTCCACTGATTCCACTGCTCAAAAGCGGTCTCGTTGACAGTGAAAAAATTATTATTGATTCAAAATCAGGTGCTTCAGGTGCAGGCAGGTCAGCAAAAACAGAACTCCTTTATTGTGAAGTCAATGAAGGCTTATCGGCTTATGGGCTGCCAAAACATCGGCACGCATGGGAGATGGAAGAGTGGGCCGGCTCTCTAAGTACCCAACATACATCTGTCCGGTTTGTGCCTCATATCATGCCCATGAGCAGAGGCATGTTGAGCACACTTCACCTGACAGGAAACAGACCGGAAACATGGCATGCCATTCTTGCCGAAACATTTGCAAACGAAGCATTTGTGAATCTTCTTCCAGAAGGGAAACTGCCTTCCACACAAGCCGTGAAAGGAAGCAACCGGTGCGACATTGGTCTTGCCATTGTTGGCAAGCATGAAGCTGTGGTTGTCAGTTGTATTGACAACCTTCTTAAAGGTGCTTCCGGCCAGGCCCTGCAAAATGCCAATGTTATGTTCGGTTTTGAAGAAACGCTTGGTCTCTCTGCGACCGCACTTTGGCCATAAAAACACCATGAAAAATGCCATAAGAAATCGCTATGAAGCATAGCTGCAAGCAAATATTCCTAAAAAACCGGTATTCAATTTTTAATGTTTAGATTCACATTTCACCGACGTTTGAAAAACGCTCTTATGCAGCCACGCCAGATCATGTTGCTGGATAACCAGAGTGGGAAATCAGCCCGCAATTTAAATATACGCCCTGTTTCTATCATTATGACCTGCCTTGGAATGATCGCAGTTGGCTTATTGATAGGCACCCAGTTGCAGCCAACGAACAGCGTGAAGTCTATCGTTCCACAACATGTTCAACTGCAACGCCAATATGACCAACTACGTGATCGCATCGCTGAATCTAACGCACTCAATGAGCTAAAAGATCGCCAACTGGAGAGTTTGAAACAGGAATCGCTAACGCAACAGGGTCACAACACCGAGCTCTCCAATCGTTTGCGCATGCTTGAAAGCATTCTGGAGGCGAGAAAGGCTAACGGTGTACAATTACTCAATGCAGAAGCACAGTGGGTAGGAAAGAAAGCACTTCGTTATGACTTAACACTGGTGAAGGGTGGCAGTTACCCAAGACGCATTTCCGGCTCCATATCACTGGTGGTACAATCACCAAAAGCAGAAACCGTCCTCATCAAATTAGGCAAACAAGAACCCAGGTTACCATTCCGCATTGAAACCCATACATTTTTACGTGGTCTTGCGGAATGGGAATATGACTGGCACCCGGATAAAATTTTAGCTATTCTCTTTGATCGTAAAGGAAAAGAGATATCGCAAACAGAAATTTTAATCGATGGAGTACCCAAATGATGCGCAAACGAGATGAAACCCCACGAAGCACTTCAGAGCACCAGCATATTGATACACTCATCGGCGCCCACTCATCTTTCACCGGAGAATTGGCTTTTGAAGGCGCAGTCCGTATTGATGGTCACTTCGAAGGCAACCTTCGCTCAACAAAAGATGGCACACTGATCATCAGTCAGGGTGCGAAAGTATCCGGTGAAGTCAGCGTACCTACCCTGGTATTGCATGGTCTGATCAAAGGCAATGTGCATGCATCCAAAAGTCTAAAAGTTGGTGAAACAGGCTGTATTAACGGCGATGTTGAGTACCGTGTTATCACACTTGCCGAAGGCGCAGCAATCAATGGTCGGTGCTCCCGCATTTCAGATAAATCGGCAATGCCTCAGAAAACAGGTGTTCCCGTAGGCTCCCCACCAGCAAAAGAGGGCACACCAGCCCCGGCATGATCTCAGGCTACCAACATTGGCAGCCCAACATAGCTGATTCAGTTTTTGTGGCGGACTCCGCCGAAGTAATCGGACGTGTCACCATCGGTAAAGATTCAAGCATATGGTATCAAAGTGTCCTCCGGGGCGATGTTCATGACATCAGCATTGGAGAACGCAGCAATATTCAGGATCACTGCACCCTGCATACCAGCCATGGTGTTGCCCCCTGCATTGTTGGTAATGATGTAACCGTAGGCCACCGCGTCATTCTTCATGGCTGTGAAATTCAGGATGGAACCCTTGTCGGTATGGGTTCAATCATCATGGACCAAGCCGTGTTGGAAACAGGTTGTCTACTGGCTGCCGGCTCTCTGGTTCCTGAACAAAAGATTCTTCGCAGCGGTTATCTCTATGCCGGTTCACCAGCGCGTGAACGCCGGGAACTTACTGATAAAGAAAAGGCATTTTTGATGCGCTCTGCCCTGCATTACGTCGACCTCTCCAAAACACATCAATAGCAGTGACGCAAACTCAACCCCACGCATCGATTGATATTGGTTCAAATACGGTGCGCCTGCTTATTGCTCGCCCCACGTCAAAAACGATAACATCACAGCCATGGGAAGTGATTGCTTACAATCATCAAATCACACGACTTGGTCAGGGGATACATGAACACGGCAAACTTTCTGATGTGGGAATCAACCGTACCCTACAGGCGCTTCAAACATTTAAATCTATCATTGATTCTCATCAAATAACCTCCAAACAGATCTATGCCACGGCAACAGCTGCAGTCCGCGAATCAGAAAACGGGTATGCTTTTCAACAACAGGTATTAAAAATTACTGGCATCCATATCGCCATCATTGATGGTAAGCATGAGGCATCCATGGCACTTTTGGGTGCAACGGCTGTCCTGCATGAAAAATCACGAAACGATATGCTTTTTTTTGATATTGGTGGTGGAAGCACTGAGTTTATCCGGGCAAAACAGGGGCGTATTGTTGATAGCATTAGTTGTAAACTGGGCGTTGTACGTCTGGTAGAAGCACATTTACATAGTGATCCACCTTCGCCAGAAGATTATCAGGCTATAAAAAACACTGTGTCTACGCATCTTCAAACGGTTGAGCAACACTGGAAAAAAACATCAGACACCATCCCTGCATGTATGGTTGGAACGGCTGGAACCGTCACCACGCTTGCAGCTGTGCAAATGGATCTGGTTCCCTATGATCCTGAACAGGTTAACAATCATCAAATCAGTCGCACGGATTTCAATCAGTTAAAAGATCACCTTCTCGGTTTAGACCATGAACAACGCGAGCGTATTCCAGCCATTGAGGCTGGCCGCTCTGACCTGATCATTGCCGGTTTAGCAATCATCGAAACCATCATGGAAAAATGGGCTTATGATTTTTTTATTACTGTTGATGCAGGGTTATTGGAAGGCAACTGGCTTGCCAGTTATGCATCTGAATGAACGGAGCTGGAATCGAACAAACCAGCATCAAAATAAGCATCTGCCTTTCGCTGGGTCTCATCCATCGCCATCTGAAATTTTTCCAAGTTTGTCTGATTATCATCTGAATCGGCATAAACTTCATCGCTAATCACAAAAACACCGCGAGTAAAGGGCTTAGGGATATAAAAATGATCCCACGAATTTGCACGCCAATGACGCTTTGCAGCATAACAAACCGCTCGCAAGGGTAAACCTGACTTTTTTGCCAACTGTACCGTACCCGGCTGCACCACTTCACGCGGCCCTTTTGGGCCATCGGGTGTAATCGCCAGAGAACGCCCTTGTTTGGCAATACGAATCATTTCCAGGAGCGCTCGTGCACCGCCCCGTGTGCTCGAACCTCTTGCCGAATCCACCCCCATCAATCGAGCTGCATGTGCAATAAATTCGCCATCCCGATGCTCCGAAATCATCACTGCACCATTCCAGTTCCAACTCCGGTTCAGATAAGGGATCATTAAAAGCCTGGCATGCCAAAGTGCTAAAAGGTGCGGTCTTTTTTTCCAGTCATCAAAATCACCGACAAACTCCCAGCGTATTGTCACACATAAAAATTTATAAATAACAAAGATAATTCCAGGGATAAACCAGGCCAACAATCGCTGTTTCACGCATTCCTCATGTCATCATTTCCTGCGATTCAAACTGCATATGATACAGCTCGGAATAAAGCCCTCCCTCAGCCAAAAGCTCTTCATGGCGGCCTGCCTGCATCACGCCACCCTTATCCAAAACAATGATCCTGTCTGCATGCCTGATCGTTGAAAGCCTGTGCGCAATCACGATCACAGTCCGCCCCGCCATCAATCGATCAATCGCCTGTTGAACCAGTCGTTCAGATTCTGTATCCAGACTACTGGTGGCTTCATCCAGTATCAGAATCGGCGCATCCTTCAACAAAGCACGTGCCAGAGACAAACGCTGACGCTGACCACCGGATAAAATCACCCCACGTTCTCCAACCAGTGTATCGTAACCATTGGGGAGCTTTACAATAAAGTCATGGGCGTTTGCCGCTCTGGCAATCGCTTCAACCTTTTGTCTGTCAATATCATCATGCCCATAAGCGATGTTGTTAAGCACGGTATCATTAAACAGAACAACTTCCTGTGTGACCAAAGCTATCTGCTCACGCAATGATGCCTGCGATAACTCACGCACATCCAATTGATCAATCCGTACACTTCCGTCTGTGACGTCAATGAAACGAGGTAACAAATTAACCAGCGATGTCTTGCCTGCACCACTTCTACCGACAAGCGCCACAACCTCTCCCACCGCCACATTGAATGTGACATCGTGCAGTACGGCTTTATCCGTTCCCGGGTATTGAAGTTTAATACGATCAAACTGAATGACATTTGAAAAAGGCGGTAATTCGCGTGCAGATGCATGATCTTCAACAACAAATGGCTCATCCAAAATCTCAAATATACGTTCAGATGCAGCCAGACCCTGTTGAATCTCGTTGTTGGCTCGGGAAAGGCGCTTTACAGGTTCATAAAGCATGATTAATGCGGCCAGAAATGAGACCAGAGTCCCCGCTGTCGTTTCACCTGACGCAACCCGCAGACCACCATAAAACAACACTCCGGCAATGCCAAAACCAGCCAATAGTTCCATGATCGGAAATGAAAGTGCATGAACCCTGAATACACGCAGCTGATGTTTGAGGAATTCACCGGTTAATGAGGAAAAACGTTTGCGCTCGTATGTCTCCATACCAAATGCTTTTACGATACGAATCCCCCCCACCGTCTCTTCGACCAAAGAGGAGAGATGCCCCATAGAGACCTGCCCGTCAAAACTGGCACTGCGCATTTTTTTACCAAAACGAATAATAGGGTAAACCATAACCGGGAACACAAGCACAGCAATCATCGCCAACAGCCAATCCTGATAAAGAACAACACCCAACAAAAATACGATACTGGCAGAATCACGCATCAATGCTGTCACTGACGTACTTACAGCCGCCTGCACGAGCGAAACATCATAACTGATCCGTGCAAGCAACTCTCCGGTTTTACGGTGTGAGAAAAAACTCAGAGACTGACCTGTCAGGCGATTGTAAATCAGGTTACGAAGATCATAAATCACCCGTTGACCAATAAAGCCCATCAGGTATGCCTGACCGTAATAGGCAATGCCTTTAATCAGATAAAGTACAATTACAAATATAGGGACCAGATAGATAAATTTCTTATCTCCATTTAATGTATGATCCAGTGCAGGTTGCAGCACCCAGGCCAAGGCAGCCGTACAGGCAGCCAGAATAATCATACAGAACATCGCAATGCTCAACTTGCCCCGATAGGGTTTTAAAAACTGTAACAGACGTATGTAGAGTGGTGGCATGTATCAGCTATTTTGCAGATGACGATTCTGCCTCTCCTTTTTAGAATTTAGATTAAAAGCATTCAGATCAAAATTCATCTCTTGGGCATTTAAACCAACCTTAATAAGCTGATTGCCATCCATGGATGCCTGCTTCAAACGACCTTGACGACGTAAAAATGTAAGACTCGAATTCAAAAGAGCCTTCACCATCTTTTGCTGATGTTTGCTTGAACGCAGCAGACGTTCCCGTTTTGGATTAGATATATAATCAAGTTCAACCAGCACACTTGGCATTTCCAGCGCACTGAGCACAACAAATCTGGCTCGTTTTGGTTCTTTGTATTTAACCGGCCCAACACGCCCAAAATCTTTTAGAATCGTCTCTGCTAAAAGCTGTGCGCTATTCAGGCTATCACGCTTGGCCATATCGCCAAGAATCATGTTAACCATAGGGTCATCCATATCACTGGCAACAAAACCACCCACCTGATCTGCTGAGTTTTCGCGTGAGGCAAGTGCTGCGGCCACCTTATCAGGTGTCGCCCCACGTTCTGAAAGTGTATAAACACTCATGCCTTTTACACCCCGGTTTCTGACAGCATCAGCATGAATACTAATCATCAGATCAGCTTTGGAACGTCTGGCCAAACTCACCCGTTTTTTCAAAGGCACAAAATAATCGCCTTTTCGAATCAGCACTGCACGCATTCCCGGTCGCGCTTCAATCGCTTTTGCCAGGGATTTGGCAACGGCGAGTGTTAATTTCTTTTCCTGCAAGCCGTGCCGTCCAATGGCACCGGGATCCTCTCCGCCATGGCCGGCATCCACTGCAATCACAATATCCTTTTTTGCACGAAGCTGATCTGCAGTCATCACTCTTTTTTCCGCAGGCCTTTGACTAAAACGCATCAAATCCACAACAAGCCGATGCGGTTTCCCATGCATCGGATTCAATAAAAAGGAACGCGGTTTCACTTTTTCTTTAACATCCAGAACGATACGTAATATTTTAGATTTAGGTGTACCATAGCGCAGTGTTTGAATGACGGGATCAGGTAGTTTCAGATGACTGGGATCTGCCTGTAAATTTACATTATGCATATCAATCACAACCCGCTCCGGATTATGAAGGCGAAACAGTTCATAAGTAATGGTTTTACTCAGATCAAAGACCAGACGTGTATGATCCGGTGCCGTCCACAGACGAATTTCATTAATTTTTGAAGACTTTGCAAACGCTATCGGTTGGGCTACAAAAAGAAGAGCCAGCATGACAAAACATGGCCAGAAAAATTTCACACTCAATTTCATGATGATGTTATCATCATGTCACCGGGAAACTTTGCAAGTTTTCATCATCCGGCAATGCCTCTTCCTCCTTTTTTTCTAACAACAATGCCGCAAACAAAAGACCAATAATAATCATAAATGGCTCCATAATGCGCACAATAATAAAGGTGTTCGCACCAATCGCATGCACCAAAAGTCCTCCAAATCCACATACAGCACCCAATGCAGCACCTTTAAAAACTGAATCTTCGATCTCCCCATAACATCGCCTGAGCAATACCCATATCCGCCGCATCAACCACAGGAAAAGAACCAAACCCACAATACCTGTCTCGAGAAGAACACGTGGATACTGAGCATCCAGAAATACACCACCTGTCACACCTACGCCAAGCATTGGATTTTTTGGAAAGTCTTTGGTTAAAACATTCTCCCATGCCTTTAACCTTTCAGACGTAGAGGTATCAATTTTCACACCACCCACATTCAACTGCCCTGCCTCTTCTGCCTGATTAAAAGTGAACATCACTCGATTAATAACATTCTGAGGCAACAAAACAGGTGCCAGTGCAATGCCAATTAATGAAACAACAATAAGCAGCGTTTTCCTTTCTGAAAGAAATATAAACAGGCCCATTGAAGCAATAAATGAAAGATATGAACTTCTCGATTCAGTGAAAACAAAAGGAATGAATATGATTCCCATCAAGGTTAACAACATCAAACGGCGTTTTCCTTTGGGTGTATAAAGAAAAACACCCAGCACCAAAGAAAACATTAACATCAGATAACCACCAAAAGTATTGGGCTCACCTTCAGCCCCTTCAAATGGAGCTGAGACCCGTCCTCCTGAAGGAATCTGGCTAATTCCCACGAGACTGGCGACAAAACATGTGAAAAGTAATACAATAAAAAATCGTTTTATCGTCTCTTTGTCATGCAGATGATTCATCACCATATAAAACAATAAAAAATATTCGAGATATTTCAATACAAAGAAAAAACCATACATCCCAATATGACCGGCGTAAAAACCAATCAATGTCGAAAAAAGTGTTGTGAGCCAATACCATGCAATGGGCTGATTGATAGGGGTTTCCCGAACTGAACCAAGCTCCTTGAAAACAGCCATGCGAAAAAGCCATGTGAGGCAAACAAGTGTGAGAAGAATATCATCCATTCTAAACGTCACACCGCGAGATTCTGTTGTATTAATTCGCCCTGAAGCCAAATCAGAAACAGTGCCTCCGCCGGTCGTTAATTCCGGTGACAACAGTGTTGCAAAAATAAGCAGGTACAGTGTCAATTCCACACTGGTAAATGCAATGACAACAATGACCAATGCGCCAATAAGCAATAGTGGTCCTCGAACCTCTCCCGGAGCGATCAAATAAACCACGTATAGCAGCAACATTGTTAAAATAAATGTAAAAAGAACGGCAGGGGGAAAAGGAATTCGGATCGTCTGAATACTCAGGTTTCTTCTCTCAACACAGGCTTTTTCTCAATATCCATAGGGCGATATTCTTTATTATAGGGCTCCTGATATTGTTCACTGCATGCACGCATCGCCACAACAATCGACGCAGCAACTATAGATACAATCAGAATAGTCATGACACGGTGCACACGACGTTTTCGCTTCCAGAGCCTGTCCAGGTCTTTTTGCACGTTATCTGCCCAGTCTCTTTTGTATGATTGAAAGCAACTTACGATAATGTTTTTTCGCCCTGAAAAAAAACATCTCAAACGCATTTTTACGCAGCATCTCATCATTGCCATAGCTATAAGCATAATAGTGATTCATTTTGTAAGTCGCATAGTCAGGAGACAACTCGCCACGCACGCCATTTAACACAACACCAATCACATTACCGCCAACACTTTCGATGTTGGATTTCACGCGTTTCAAAGCGCCACGCACAACCGAACCGATGTGGTAGACAAGCAACACACCATCAACCTTTGAAGCAAGAACCGTAGCATCGGTGGTATGCAGCATCGGTGGCATATCAATGAATACCATATCATATTCCTTTCGTGCTTCTTCCAGTATTTTATTCATTGCAGGTGCTGCCAGAAGATCCGGAGGATTTGCATTCACGCGCCCACAGGTCAGCACGTCCAATTGATCCAGCCCCGGTGTAAACAGTGCCTGATCAATGCCCATATCACCCAGCATTACATCTGAAAAGCGTTTTACCGCATCCTGCCAGTCAAGCTGCCCCAGCAGACATTCACCCAATCCAGACTCCCGTTTCAAACCAAATGTGTGATGCTGCATCGGTTTTCGCAGGTCTGCATCAATGAGTAAAACACGTGCACCCTGCTGAGCCACCACAGTGGCAAGGTTTGCTGTAATGGTACTTTTACCTTCTTTCACTGTCGAACTTGAGACCAAAATAACCTTGTGCTCTCCAGCCTGTGAAAACAATAAATTCGTACGCAGACTTCGATACGCCTCAGAAATCGTTGAAAGCGGAGAAAAATGGCTAATCAAACGGATTTGTCGTTCCAAGGCATGCCCGCTCGTCACCAACCCTTCCTCACTTGAAAACAACTCCATAGCTTCGTCATGAGAGAGATGTGGCACAAAGCCAATCACAGGCACTTCAAGGAAGCTTTCCACCTCTTCAATGGTTCCAACAGAGGTGTCCATCGATTCAAGAATCAATGCAATAATAAGCCCTAAAACCATGCCTAAAATGAAACCTGCCATCGCAGTTTGCGCTGTTCTCACCGGATTAATTCTTGAATATGAAAGCATTGCAGGCCGCACCAATGTCACTTCCTGAACCTTTTCTGCTTCCCGAATCAATACCTCCTGATATTTTTTCCCCAGCAGATCAAAGAGTTCTTCGTTAATTCGCACGGTTCGTTTGAGACGTTCCAGCTCCAATGCCTGTTCAGGAAGCCCTTGATATTTCCGCTCAGCCGCATCCATACTTTGCTGGAGATCCTGCATGCGCCGTTGTGTCAGACCAATCTGGTTATCCAGTTCATTAACCATACTCTCAAGAATATCTGATGCCTGTAAGCGTAGCTCCTGAACCTGCGGATGTTCATCTGTAAAACTGGTCGAAAGCTCTGTTCGCTTCAAAGCCATCTCGACCAGACGTTTATTCAGTTCATCGAAATAGGTACTCACCTTACCCGAAACGGTGACCGCCTGATAATCCCAACCACCTTTCCGAATCCGTTTTTGTAATTGTTTCAAAGCAAAGGAAAAATCATTCAAATGTGAAACTGACTGCCTGTATTCCTGCTCCATATCAGAGATCACACGAGACATCACATCAGAATCCGCATTTGTCAGCGAAAGATTATTTAGCTGACGGTAGTCACGCACGGCTTCTTCAGCCTTCTTCAGTCTATCACCGACAACAACAAGTTGCTGTTGAATAAACTTCTTAGCCTCAAAGACCCGTTTGTTTTTTTCCTCGATATTAAATACCCTGAATTCATCCGCAACGGCCTGTGCCAGATCTCTGGCAAATTCAGCACTCGATGAAACAACGGACACCGACAATATGCCGCTATCACCATCCTGCGAAGCAGTGACCCCATCTTTCAAATCAAGTACTTCATCAATATAATCGGGATTTGCTCTTATCTCTTCTGACGTCAATTCCTGAGGAATCATGCCCATACGTTTGGCAACACGCTCCATCAAAGCATAAGATTCAATCACAGCAAGCTGCGTATTCATATCATTGGTCGATTGATACGAACCACCACGCAGCAATACATCTGTCATGTTATTTGTTGGTTCAATTTTCACGGAGGCGCTTGCACTAAAAAGTGGTGGTGGTTGATTCACCCAGGTAAACAACCAACTGAAAACACCCATCGAAATAGCACAAAACAAAATGACCCAGCGCCGACGAAGAATAACCTGCCAGTACTCTTCGAGATTCAGCTCATAACCGGAATTTGCTGCTGCCTGTGCCATCGCTATAACGACTTCGAGAGCACTTGGACAGTCATCACTTGGGAAGCTGCATTCACTGGCTGTAACAGGAAATTGATCGTTGGCAGCATGTCCTGAATTAACTTATTCCAATTGGCGATCGGACGGCTTGGAATAATCAGAACATCCTTGTCCTGTAAAGCAAGGTTCTGAGCCAGATCACCCTGCTCCATGAAACGTTCAAAATTGACTGCAAGAATCTGAGGTTCATCACGATCCGCACGAATCACACGGATATCTGCTAAATATGCATCTTTACCCAATCCACCGCTTTTCGATACAGCATCGAGAAAACGAATATCCCCTATAAATTCAACAATGCCAGGTTTACCCACTTCACCCAATACATAAACCTGACGTTTAGACTGGGCCAGTGATGGAACAAAAAGCGTATCGCCGTGGTCTATAATCGCATTTTCGCCCCAATCACCCTGTTTGATCGCACGATCCAGATTCAAAACCACCGTTTTGCCATTGCGAATAATTTGAACCTTTGTCAGGTCCGCATCCTTACTTGGACCACCGGCACGGGACAAAAAGTCCACCAGACTTTCCCTCCCGGAAACAAAATACGTCCCCGGGCCTGTCGGCTGTCGGGTGAGGTTTTGCACCTCACCAAAAATACTGACTGTTTTACTGCGTGCTTTAAGCACCTGCACATCCACACGTGGCTGACGCTCATAACGTGAAAGAACCTCTGTGACATGATGGTCAACTTCCCGGGGTGTTAGTCCAAAAACCTGCAATGCCTCTTGATAAGGCAGTGAAACAGTACCATCCACCTGCACAGTCACTTTGTGTTCAGTCTTCTTTCCGCCTTGCCAGAAAGTCATCGACAGCTCATCTCCCGGTCCGATTTTATAACCGGGAATGCCATCAATTGTTTTAAAAATCTTATTTTCATCAACATGAAAAAGATCTCGTTCCACTGTGCCACTGATGACTTCCGGCAATCGCACAGACTCTATTTCATATGCCTGAACAAACACCCTGCGATTCTGTTGCAGCACAAGCGGATCGACACCGACAGGAAGCGGGTCCGTATCTCCGATTGCATCAACAGCAATTGCATCCTTTCCAGCACCATTGGCAAGCAGCCACATGGTTACGGATTCAGCACGCGCTAGAGACAATGCCGCATTGTTAGGGAACAGCTCTGAATGAATCGGCCGAATATCAGCCCTACCTTCAATTTCAAAATGAATTTTATCAGGCTCTCTGTTCAGACTTGCCAGCCATGACTGTAATTGTTCGCGTGATGCATCGTTGATCGATGCAGATGCAGAATCATAGAAAACAGAGTGTTTCTCCCCTATTTTCCTCCCTACAAACTCACGTTTAGGCTCAGGTGTCGATTTCAGACCCGACCAAACCTCTACACCACCATCGGCCCGGATCGCAGCAATATCAAGATGCCCCGTATTATGAACATCTCCCAAGTCTAATGAATAATAGACGCCATAATTCGGGACAATACCTTCTTTAGCAGTAAAAGCACCGCTACTCCAATTCCAGATACCTATGCCATGTCCGTCGCTTGAAGTCGCTACAAGTTCCCGTTTGCCATCACCATCCAAATCCCCAACTTTCAAGTCAGACCAGGTGCCTTTACGTATCACATTCTGATTTTTCCACTGCTGCCCACCAAGCCAAAGTCTGATACCCTGTTGATAAAGACCCGCGACAATATCCAATCGACCATCGCCATTCACATCTGCAACAGTCACTGACTCCGCATCAGAAGCTGTTGAAAGAACCTCCGGTTCCCAGCGCCCTGTTCCATCGCCATACCAAATCTGAACACCGCCTGTCTGACGCCAATAGTCATCCTGATCACCCACCTCAGCGCCCAAACCTCCACGTCTGGATGAGACAATATCAGGGTTTCCATCACCATTCAGATCAGCCACTGCCAAGTCTGTAAACTGGCCTGAAACCATGGGCCCTACCCCAGCCAACCAGCTCCCCTGAGCATTATTTAGAAAAACATAGATGCCGCCATCTCTTACATTATCTGAACGCGCAGCCACAACATCTGGCCAACCATCAAGATTCACATCAACAAACCTCACAGCATGATAAATACCGCCTTCCACAGGCGAAGAATGTAATTGCCATTTACCGGAAGTTGCATCTGTTCCCCACACCTGAAGGCCTTTTTGATCACCTTCACCCCCAATAAGAATCTCTGGAGCGTGTGTCATATCAACATCAGCAACAGCAAACGCACGTGGTTGCATGCTTGTAATCGGCCCCGCCTGCATTTGCCAGTGCCCCTGTCCATCACCCCTCTCAACATAAAACCCATCGACAGAAGCACGCCCACCTACAAGCAAATCAAGATTCCCATCCTGGTTCAAATCAGCAAAGCGAACAGCACGTGAATCGGATGTATGTTGAGGGCCAATGTTATGCATGCTATAAACAGGCAAAGGAGTATGCCTGTTTTCTAAAGACATGGTCGGTTGAGGGACCGTACTGCGGCAGGCGGACAGCACAAATAGAAGCATGATGCCAACAACAAAAATTGACTGTTTGTTAAACTTGTTAGAATACACATCCATACAACAAGGCAATAGACTCTACTATTCCTTCCTTGTCAAGCATTTACAGAGATTAAGGCATGCAAAACCTTAAGGCGTTTATCTTTCTTACTAAAAAACAAAAGGAATTGACATATTAAAGCATTGCTCTCTATACTATCTTTGATTAAAAAAAACTGTGATCTGAGTCACGTATTATTTCATACGTAAAAATAGTCATGCTCTATGGATTGGAAGGTTATATTAAATGTATCTTGAGCACTGGGGTTTAAACGATTTTCCTTTCGAAAATGTCAATAACCTTCAGTATTATTATGAATCAGACACACACAAAGTCCTTTGTGAAGACTTGCATGATGCCATCATTCGCAGGAAAGGTGCGATTGTATTAACTGGAGAAATTGGTTGTGGAAAATCCACAATTTCACAACGAATTCTTCTGAACCTTCCAGAGAAACATTTTGATATTGCACTCATTACCTACTCAAGACTTACACCTACCGAGATGCTTTGCGAAGTGAGCCAGCAACTCGGGCTGGAAATCAAAAACCAGGATAAAAACACCATCCTTAAAGCCCTTCAGGAACACCTGACTAAAAATGCAGAGTCAGGCCGCGGCACGTTAATCTGTATTGACGAAGCACAAAGCATTCCCTCGATGGCAACATTTGAAGAACTTCGTTTACTCCTGAACTTTCAGCTTGGAAATCATTTTCTTGTTTCTCTGCTTTTTATTGGTCAGCCTGAACTTCAGAGAAAAATTGCAAAGTTACCGCAACTTCAACAACGCATTGCCCTGAATCTCAACCTGGATCATTTTGACCTGCAAAACACCCTGCATTACATCCTGCATCGACTACGCAAAGCAGGCAGCACGCGCCCTATTCTTACACGTCAGGCGATCACAGCCATACATCGCCACACCGGTGGAGTTCCCAGACGCATCAATCATTTACTTGATCGTTGCCTGCTGGTTGGAAAACGGGAATCGGCCCCGCTTGTTGACAGCAAGCTGGTCGCTGCGACCATGCAAAGGTATCCTTGCTGATATGGCTAAGTATATTGACCTGTTGCGTGAGCACCAAAATAAGAAATCCAAGGCTGGCAACATGCCTGCTGGCACTTCTGAAACTCAAAATTCCCAAAATTCAGATACACCCCGGCAACACGATGAACTTGAGGCCATGTTAACCGATGAATCAGAAATCACTTCTGAAACCGATATTTCGATGAACAGTGATTCCCCCAATAGTGAACTGCTTGCAGAAGAAGATAATGAAGAAAAAGTTAATGATACATATGCCTCATCTCTTAATACCTCGCCCCCTACAAAAAACAGACTTCAGAACACAACTGACACAGACATCTCCAACTGGCTTTCTCAATGCTCTCAGGAAATCAACGAGTTATTCAAGTTAGCCAAATCAGATAATCCTGCTGACGTTCAACCGTTGATTGAACAATTGAATATTTTCCTCAACAGATTGACAGATAATGAAAAGCTCATTGATACCCTTGAACTGGAAATATCCAATCAAACAAAACAAATAAGCACATTTGACCCTGATCTGGGCAGCCTCATTCAAAAATCAGTGATGATGATGTTATACGCCATTAAAATAGGGCGGCGACTGAAACTAAATACAAATGATGAACTTCGCTCTTATGTGCTTGCTGCCATGATTCATCATATTGGCATGTCACAAATTTCTTCTGAAATACGCAATAAAAAAGAGAAACTCTCAAAAGATGAAGTCAACGAAATCAAAACGGCTTCACAAAAGTCATACGATTACCTGAGTCGATGCAACATCACCGATGCAGCAATTCTTCAGGCTGCCAGTCAGGCACAGGAACGCTATGATGGTAGTGGTCCACAAGGTCTTTCCGGATCAAACATTGCTTACAGCGCACGTGTTATCGGATTACTCTCGATGTTTGAGGCCCTAATCCACTACCGACCTTATCGCAATCGCCTGCTTCCGCTGGATGCCATCCGGGAACTTGTTAACCATCATAAAAATGCGTTTGATCCAAGCATGCTAAAAGCTCTGATCGAATCCATATCTCTCTACCCGGTTGGCACCTACGTACAACTAAATTCCGGCGATGTAGGACATGTTATTCAAGTGCACCCTCGCCTTCCGCTCAGACCTGTTGTCCGCATTATGCTTGATAGCCACGGAGAACCTATCCCTCCAAGGGAAGTTGACCTTAAGGCTCAACCCAATCTCATGGTTCAACGCTGCATGTATGAAGAAGCCCTGCTTGAACTAAAAAAAGATGATCAGGAAACAGACTAAATGTCCCCTGACCTTCCCTCTACAGATCAAGAGCAGGAAAAATCCAGGCAGGAAGAGTCTGAAAAAGTTTACGCTGATCTGGTAAAAATCTATCCTGAAAACGAATCCTACCTCCGACGTTACGCTGAACTCCTGCTTAAATCCGGTAAAAAATCAACGGCAACCATTGTTCTGACGGAACTTTATGTTCTGCTGGAAAAAAATTCTCCTGACAAGGCATCTGCGTTGGCACAGGAGTTCCCTCAAATTGGCCGTATCACAAAAAATGAGTCCGAACAATCAAGCGATAGTGAATTTGGTGAAATGCTTCGCAAAGCTTTTGGAATATTATGGATTAAGTTGCATCAAAAACGTCTAAAAGAAGGAAATCGACTTTATAGTCGAGATGAACAAGGTGATACGCTGGCTCTTGTTCTTAAGGGTGAAATAGCCGTATGTATTCCCGGAAAAAACCAACCCTCTATTTTACTTAACCTTATTGGAGAAAATGATGTGGTCGGCGAAGCATGTTTTCTCAACCCGGGAACAAGAAATGCTGATGTTATCGCCAACAAAGATAGCATCGTTGTTGAAATCCCGCGTAACAAATTGATGAGTTATCTGATTGAAAATCCAGGCATTGCAAAAATCCTGGAGAAAAAAACTGATTTTCGCCAAATGACCAATCTACTTTCAACCAATGCTTTGTTTCAGGATATTCCGCTGGATATGCGCAAATATATGGCAAGAACAACAAGAACAGAGCGCTATCAACCCAATACGCTCATACGTAAGGCAGGACAGGAGATGGATGCTGTTGACATGCTCATCTGGGGCAAAGCCAACTACATGATACGAAATAAAAACAACGAACATCAAACATTAGGTGAATTTGAAACAAGCGAACTCATCGGGGATGTATCGGCCTTGCGGAAAGCCACTTGCCCTGCAGATATTGTTGCCATTTCTGAGGTTCTCATCGCCCATATTCCACTTTCCAGTTTCACAAACATTGTTGAGGCCTACCCGCCGCTTAAAGAAAAACTACTTCAACATGCACAAACGCAACGAACAAAAATTATGCACATGATTTCTCACCTCAAAACAGCCAAAGAGGAGAGTCAAACTTCTGACTGAAGCCGCCGCACCAAATCCTTGGTTGATACCACACGATCAATAAAAAGTATCCCATGCAAATGATCGACTTCATGTTGAATAACACGCGCTTCAAAGCCTGTACTATTCATCACTTTCTCCGCCCCATTCACATCCTGATATCGCACCTGAATTTTTTTTGCACGAGATACAACACCCACCCAGTCCGGCACAGAAAGACATCCTTCTCTTCCAAGAACAGCCCCGGATTTATCAATAATTTCAGGGTTTATCATGCATACCAAACCATGGTTTTTACATGGCCGCATGGCACGCGTGCAATCGATTAGTACAACGTGCTTAAGCTCCGCAAGCTGTGGTGCTGCAATACCAACACCACCGGGCCCAGCCAACATGGCTGCCTCAAGCTCTTCACAAAGCAATCTCAAAGTGTGATCAAAAGCAGTAATCATGTCTGATTTTTCACGCAAACGATGATCTGGCTGAGTTATAACTGGACGCATAAAAAAACTCGAAACCCCTTACATCACCGCCGCATCAAGTTCGTGGATTTCAATATCAATGCCAAATTCTTTTGCTACAGCCTGCAAAGGCGTGCGCAATGACTCCCCGTTCCCGTCAGAAATAATCTCAAGCGCCATCATATAAACATCACCATGCTCTGTTTCCCGGGCCCGCGTCGATACATCCACAATGGATATCCCATTGGTCGCCAACACGCCCGTCACTGCATGCACAATACCAGCCTTATCCGCCCCACTGACAGTAATCACGCAGTCAGGTTCCTGCGGCACAATCAAAGCCTCTTCGTCATTGATCGACTGTGATTGCACCGTTAAGCCAGTGCGTTGCTCCAGTTCCGCCAGAGCCGCTTTCAACTCACCCAATGCGGTAGTTTCTGCCAGTTTAACAATCAGCATCATTGTAAAACGACCACGCAAAGCAGTCATCGAAGAATCTTCAATATTGGCATTCAAATGAAGTAAAGACTCCGAGACATCACAAACGATTCCCGCCCGGTCATGACCTGAAATAGAGAGTAGAATATAAGACATAGCTTTACCCCTTTAAATATATCAACTCGAAAACCTGAGGCTTCCGCATATTTAAAGCTACAATGTAAAACTGAAAAACGATAGGCATCATTGTAAATACACAACCAAAAAAACACGTTCCAATATCGGGATTTCTCAAAGGCGAGTATTCATTCAAATATTTTCAAAGAACTCACATCAAACAGTGAATGATGCTCCACATCCACATTCACCTTTTTGGTTTGGGTTCTGAAATACAAAAGCTGCAGATAGCATATCACGTTGAAAATCAATTTTCAGACCTGCCAATGCCTTCTTATATGAATCAGAATCTACAAACAGATCAAATCCTTCAAACCCTGCAACCAGATCATTCTCTAAAGCTGTATCGGCATAATCAAGCACATATTCCAGGCCTGAACACCCAGCTTCGCTCAAACTGATTCGCAGCGCATGTTTGCCCTCTTCCTGCAACACACTGCGTACCCTTTCACATGCGGCTTCCGTCAATTCAATATCTAAATTCATTAACCTGCTCCTGCCATCATCTTTAAGCGTTTGCGAATATTGACCAGCGCATCAACAAGGGCATCTGCATCTTCCATCGTATGCTGTGGTGCAAAGCTTACCCGGATACTGCTTCGCGCCTGTTGATCCGAGGCTCCCATGGCCAGCAATACGTGCGAGGCATCCCGTTTACCTGAAGAACAGGCTGAGCCCGATGCAACAGCAAAACCAGCCAGGTCAAGTTGCATCAGTAATGTCTCACCATCCAAACCTGGCATAGAAAACATTGAAGTGTTGTCCACACGTTCTGCCTCTGCCCCAAACACAACGGTATCAGGTAAAGCCAACTGCAATGATGTTTCGAACCCATCGCGCACCTTCTTACACGCATTGAAATCAAGCAGACCCAACGCCGCTACAAAACCGGCCACACCCGGAACATTTTCAGTACCTGATCTGCGTTTGCGTTCCTGTCCACCACCTTGCAGGTAGCTATCAAGCTTTCGTCCTCGTTTAATAACAAGCGCGCCAACACCTTTCGGCCCCCCAATCTTATGTGCCGAAAAAGAGACAAAATCTACGTCAAGCTCACCCACATCCAACGCCAGCTTACCCATGGCTTGCACAGCATCCACAAGCATCGCTACACCCTGCTCACGACAATATTTGGCAACACTGGATACAGGTTGTACCGTCCCGGTCTCATTATTGACCATCATCAAACATACAAGACGGGTATTGTTATCAATGTGTGAACAAAACGTTTCAACATCCACAACACCATTGCTCTTCGGGCGAACATATACCACTTCCCAACCGCTTTTTCCGGCCCAGATTTCTAAAGGCTGCAATACAGATGGGTGTTCAATTGAAGAGACAACGATTCTTCCGGGTTTCTGGGTCGATAACCACCCATGTATGGCCAGATTATTGGCCTCTGTACCCCCTGATGTAAAAACAACCGAGCCTGCTTCAACGTGAAGATAGTTCGCCAATGCATCTCTGGCATCATCCAGAATTTTACGCGCAGCGCGCCCGGCCCAATGCAGGCTGGACGGGTTTCCCAAACTTCTTTGTAATGTCTCTACCGAAGCCTGAATTGACACATCAAGTGCAGGACATCCGGCATTATAATCAAGATAACGCTGCACTGGCCCTTTCCATGACGATAGGTTCAGGCTCTGTAATGTAATTTTCAACAGGTGCAAGTTGCAGCGTATCGAGAGAAATATTCCTCTCACAAACATCCGCTAAGGTGATTGAATCAAGAAAACGGTAGATGTAGCGCCCCAATGAATTCCATAACTGATGGGTATCACAGCGACTTCCCTGGTGACAGCCACGGTCAGCATCTTCACACTTTGTTGTTCGAATGGATTCGTTCACCGCTGTTATCACATCGGAAATCGCAATCTCATCTGCCAGTCTGGCCAGTTTATAACCACCACCCGGCCCTCGAACCGAAGTCACCAGACCCTCCTCACGCAAACGTCTGAATAATTGTTCAAGATATGAAAGTGAAATAAACTGCCTTTCAGAAATGGATGCAAGTGTTACCGGCCCCACATCAGAATTTTTTGCCAAGTCCACCATCGCTGAAACGGCATATCGGCCTTTACTGGTTAAACGCATAAAAACACCTCGCTATACATAGTACCCATATAATAAAACGGGATATTATATACCATACTATTACAGTCAAGTATTATAAAAACGTTAAATTCCACCGCCACCAAGAAAACGATCCAGCTTTTCATGTTCTTTTTTCATATCTTCACAAATTTTTCGTTCCACTTCGGATGCATCTTCAGATGCTTTCTTAGATCCCTTTGGATGTGAATTTTCGACACGCTCATTCACATCATCTACCAGTTTTAAAACATGTTTTAATGCCTCTGCCACAGGGTTTGGCATCAAGTGATGGTCCAAATTAATTTTTCCATCTTCAATCAATGATTCCGTGGTACCCACCACAGTGCCCGGGATGCCAATCACGGTTGAATGGGCCGGAACATCTTTAAGCACCACAGAATTTGCACCAATCCGGCTTTGCTCTCCGATCGTAATAGCACCAAGAACTTTTGCGCCCGTGCCTACAATCACACCACTTTCCAACGTTGGATGGCGCTTCTCTTTTTGCCATGTCGTACCACCCAGCGTCACGCCATGATAAAGTGTTACATCATCACCGATTTCAGTGGTCTCACCAATCACAATACCCATACCGTGATCAATAAAAAAACGCCTTCCAATCGTAGCACCCGGATGAATTTCAACACCAGTCAGCCATCGGGCAAAGTGCGCGATAAGCCTGCCAATCAAATGCAAGCCGTTTCGCCAAAACATATTGGCAACCCGATACATCCAGATGGCATGCAGGCCCGGATAGCAAGTGATCACTTCCCATGCGGTTTTTGCAGCCGGGTCACGATCAAATGCAGTATGTATATCTTCACGAATAGCCTTAAACATCGGCCAAGCCTACATCAACTTTTCGATAGACTGTAGCACATGATCTGGCGCACAGATGCTCCATGTTGCCTTGGCTGCAAGTTTTTTTGCGGCCCATACACTAATTTCATCTGTAGACACGGCTAAAATCCTCTCCACCCACTCGGCATGTGTCAGTAAACCTTTCTCATCCAGACGGCCACCAAGATAAAGCATATGCCCCTCTACTGAGTCCATTCCCATACGGAATTGCACCTCAAGCTGTCGTTTTGCCCTCACCACCGCATCCTCACTGATACCGCTGACAAACTGATCCAGCGTATCTTTAATCACACCTAAACACTCAGCCAATAAAGCGGGGTCTGTTCCACAACTGACACTCCAGACACCCGTATCACTCAAAGTCGAAAGGTGTGAACCAATGCTATAAGCCAGGCCTCGCTTCTCCCTAACTTCACGAAACAGGTGCGAACTCATGCTTCCACCCAACATCTGATTTGCCAGCCACGCGACAGGTCGTTCATCTGATGTCACTTTAATACCTGGATACGTTGCAACCAGTTGAGCCTGTTCAAGGTTTCGTGGCAACCATTGAATACCCGGGTGTATCACAGCTTTCTGCCGCTGTTTCCGCTTGCCGGCCTGTGCCCATGAAACACTGCTGAGAAGATCAACCAATGCCTGATGATCCACGCGACCCGCAGCGGCAATCAATAGATGTGGAGGCCTGTAATGCTCCTCCAGATAGGCTTTTAAATCATGATGTGTCAAAGATTTCAAAACATCTTTTGTGCCTAAAGTCGGCTGGCCAATGCTCTGACCGGCAAAAAGCGCCTGCATATGCTGGTCATACACCCACTCGTCAGGTGTATCCTCCACCATGCCCATCTCGGAGAATATGACTTCGCGTTCCCTAAGCCACTCTTCTTCAGGCAATGAAGCTTGCAAAAACATCTCAGTCAGCAACTGAGTCGCCTCCTGCCAATCTTCGTGTAATACATGAATGTGAAAGCAGGTCCGTTCACGAAAGGTAAATGCATTGGCATGACCACCCAGCTGATCCAAACGTTCGCTTAAAGCATGAACATCTAAAGTTTGAGTCCCTTTAAATAACATATGTTCAAGTGCATGCGCAATCCCCGCCTGCCCTTCATTTTCATCCCGGCTACCCACATCAACAAAAAAACCAATCGCCACACTCTGTGCATCTGCCATCGTATGACTGACCACCATCGGGCCGTTCGAAATCTGAGTCTCTTCAATAAAGGAAGATGCCACCATCACCACCTATGGTATAAAAGTTGTCGAACCTTAAAACAAAAAGAGGCGGGTTACCCCACCTCTTTCGTTTGTTTAATTTATCCGCAAAAGGCTACCTTGCCTATTGCGATCAACATCATCACGCCTCTTCAGCGGCCTCTTCTTCAAGCAAAGCTTTCATCGACAAACGAATCTTGCCACTGCGATCAACTTCCAGGACCTTCACACGGACGACCTGACCTTCTGATAGTGCATCGCTCACTTTTTCAACACGCTGCTGAGAAATCTGTGAAATATGAACCAGACCATCGGTCTGACCCATCACACGCACAAATGCGCCGAAGTCCATGATCTTCACAACCTTGCCTTCGTACACTTTGCCAACTTCAACTTCAGCCACAATATCTTCGATCATCTTCTTCGCAGCTTCACCCGCTTCCCCGGTGATTGCAAAAATCTTGATACTGCCATCGTCTTCAATATCAACCTTGGCACCTGTCTCTTCAACAATTCCACGAATCACTTTACCGCCAGCACCAATCACTTCGCGAATTTTATCCGCTTTGATCTTCATCATGAACATGCGAGGTGCATGGTCTGCGACACTATTGCGAGCCTCTGTCATGCACTTGGCCATTTCACCAAGAATGTGCAAGCGGCCAGCATTGGCTTGTGCTAATGCTTCCTTCATGATGTCACGAGTCAAACCACCAATCTTGATATCAAGCTGTAATGTAGTCACACCCGCAACAGTACCAGCCACCTTGAAATCCATATCACCCAAATGATCTTCATCACCCAGAATATCGGAAAGTACCGCATAACCATCAGATTCAAGAATCAGACCCATGGCAATACCAGCGACCGGAGCCTTAACAGGAACACCTGCATCCATCAATGCCAGCGAAGAGCCACAAACCGAAGCCATAGAAGATGAACCGTTGGATTCAGTAATTTCAGATACAGCACGAATCGCATAACCAAACTCATCCATGGTAGGCAACACGCCTTCAACACCACGTTTAGCCAAACGACCATGGCCAATTTCACGACGACCCGGAGGTCCGAAACGGCGCGCTTCACCCACAGAGTATGGTGGGAAGTTGTAGTGCAACATGAAACGTTGCTTGGCAACACCTTCAAGGCTCTCCGTCATCTGCATATCAGACTCGGTACCCAATGTAATCGTTACCAGCGCCTGTGTCTCACCACGGGTAAACAGGGCTGAACCATGGGTACGTGGCAACACGCCAACCTGACAATCGATACTACGAACGTCAGATGTTGAACGACCATCAATACGCGGATTGCCATCGATAATCGAACGACGAACCACATTTTTTTCGAGGTTTTTCACAGCCGAAGTAACATCATTGGAAGAGAAATCACCCGGTGCATCTTCTGTGCCCGCGAATTTTTCCTGTGCCGCAGTACGGAGTGCTTCAATCTTGGCCGCACGTGCTGACTTATCAACTGTCGCATAAGCCTCACGAACATCTGCTTCAAAAGCACTGTTTACAGCGCCCTGAACCGCATCATTACCCGCAAGCTCAATCGCCATCTTCTCTTTACCAGCAGCCTTTGCCAGCGCTTCAATTGCATCAATTACTGGCTGATAGCCTTCCTGACCAAAGCTGATGGCATCAATCATCTGCTCTTCAGAGAGCTCTTTCGCTTCTGATTCAATCATCAATACCGCATCACGGGTACCGGCAACAATCAGATCAAGATCAGACGTTTCCATCTGTGCATAGGTTGGATTCAGGACAAACTCACCATCAATCAGGCCCACACGTGAAGCTGCAATCGCTTCAGTGAATGGTGCATCAGAAATCAACAACGCAGCAGAAACACCATTGATCGCAATAATGTCCGGGTTATTGTCTTCATCAGCTGAAACAACCGTCGCAATCACCTGAGTTTCATGGAAATAGCCTTTTGGAAACAATGGCCGGATCGGACGGTCGATCAGACGTGAAGTCAACGTCTCTTTCTCAGAGGGGCGACCTTCACGCTTAAAGAATCCACCCAAAAAGCGGCCTGCTGCGTAAGTCTTTTCCTGATAGTGGACAGTCAGCGGAAGAAAATCCACACCCTGCATTGGCATCTTGGCAGCAGTTGCAGCTACGTGAACAATCACATCACCAAACTGAGCCAATACAGAACCGCCTGCCTGACGGGCAATGCGTCCTGTTTCAAAACTAATTTCACGGCCAGCAACAGCCGCTTTACTTGTTTTTACATCAAACATAATTTAAATCCTTTTTTATCAGGATCCATGTCTCTATCTGTGGGGGAAGTCTGTGGAAAAGGAAAACTCAAAAAAGAAAGGCGACCCGCAATGGGCCGCCTCTCGGAAATGTTAGCGACGTAGGCCTAGTGTATCGATCAGGCTACGGTAACGATCAAAATCTCTACCCTTCAGGTATTTCAAAAGGTTGCGGCGCTGGCCAACCATCTTCAGCAAACCACGACGGGAATGATGATCCTTATGGTTATCTTTAAAATGGCCTGAGAGACCATTAATGCGTTCAGTCAACAGTGCTACCTGCACTTCCGGTGAACCTGTGTCACCTTCATGCGTAGCGAATTTTGCAATTACTTCGTTCTTATTTTCCACAGACAGAGACATAAATCCTGCTTACCTCTTTAATTTAACTTACCTTTTTATAGGGCGGCGAACCATAACGACACTTCCAACAGCATGCAAACCTTTTTACGCCAATGTCTCTAATGCCGTCAAACATAAGCGCTCTCCAACGATTCAAAGCAATACACTGACCACCGCATTGCCCAACATAATATCATATAGAAAGTCGATCACTCCAGCACAAACTCTACATTCAAAACTTGAATAAAGGAGAAGTTCAAAGGGGTGTTTGCATCCACTTTCTTTGCCTGCTAAAGACTTATAATCATTTCATGAAAACTATATAAGCGGAATCCAGTCGCATACAAAACATCTAAGATTCAGATCTTCTTTAGAGCCTGTTAAGCAGCTACAGACCGGTATACTTCACGAGTTCAGCTACCATCCAAGCAAACGCTCCCGAACCCATGCTATCGCCGTCATGACTGGGGGCGGTGGTAGGCAAACAGAACAAAACATGTCTATACTGGCCAGTTCAGGGGTGCAGAAAGGCGCTAGGAAGGGCATCTTTTTGTGACGACACCCTATGTAGGAAGGCAAAAACTAAAATTTCACTCCCGGTAAAAATGCACGGCTTATTTGCCAGACATCTGCATACCAACAGGGTGATTTTTCTGTTTTAATCAAGGGGCAAGGGAACAACAGATGCAGCACGAGGTAAAGGGGGCGTGAAAACGGGGGAAACCCTGGTTGGATATAGTGATCCAATTGAAGATGAAATTTTCATCAAGGTTTCCTTTTCATCTTATGCGGATCTGGAACAGGCCCAACAACTACTTTCCACAATCAAATGTGTTATCAATGTCGGCCATCTTGAAAAAAGCAACCATAGGACACCTGTCGAAGGCTGCCATTATCCCACATCTGAAAGGTTGTCTGAGCGAGAAAAAGAGATGTTACTTCTTCTGGCTAAAGGTTTTAGCTATAGCGAATCAGCCTCATTCCTGGGTTGTAGTGTTTCAACCATTCAAACGCATGTGAAACGGACCTACCGTAAACTTGGTGTTAATTCACGATCCGAAGCTGTCTATGAAGCACTGCAACTTGGTTTGATCGATATTTAAAAAGTGCTGTATAACGCATAGCTGTCGATTTCATATGCATCAATAATTAGCCTGAATGCAGTCAATTTGAATCTGATTAATTAGCATTTAAGCCCCGTCCAGATCGGTTTTTTCAATGTTTCTCTAACTGTCCCATGAATATGGGACATTTCTATTTCTCAATAAAAACTACTGTTTGCCTCCTCTGATGGGGCATGACACTCCCCTAATCAGCAGAAGGCTTCAGCAATATGCTGATGTATATTTTCGAGGGTAAAGGTGGAGCGATTGGATCGCAGGTTTACACTTCAGGACAACGTAGTCTGGCATGATGGCATGCTGCTCACAGCAGAGCATTTCCAATGCTTGTCAGAGCGTATGGAAGGCGTCGCCTTTTACCATGCCGAAAACCGCTCGCCCTTCAATTGGGGTATCCGCTCACTTATTCTCGATGCAAGTCAGATTGAGCAAGGGCTTTTTGTTATCGAAGCACTCGATGCTGTACTGCCTGATGGCACGATTATACAGCACACATCTGATCATCCGTTATCGCTGAAACTCATGCCCGAAAATACCAAAGATGGCGAGCTGCTTATCTCTCTCGGCATCAACCCTGCTCAACTGAAAGGGACTGATAAAGAAGCTTTCTACGAACATCAACCCGAACACAACCCAACAGATGCGCAGGATGCCGATGCAAGCCCTGTCATTCTCTACAAACCTGAACCATCGCTGCATCAGGTGCGTGAAGCCGAACCGCTTGGCAACCGGTTTATTATCGGACGTGTACGCCTTCGTGATGGTGCTTTCACGTTAACGCAATACTGTCCGCCCAGTTTACGTCTGGATAGTAACAGCTTCCTCTGGGAAGAGATTGACATATTACTCTCCGAAGTACGAAAAAAAGCGTGGCATCTGAGAAAAATACACAACGAGACACGTCCCACAGGGCTGGATCAAAAAATGGAGCGAAGGCTTGTATTGCACGCGCTCACATCAGGCCTGCTTACGTCAGAAGCGATTCTGAAAATTGAAAATTCTCACCCTTATGACCTCTACCTCTCTTTGTGCAGCATGTTGGGTCAAATGGATGTCTTACGCGATGAAGCATTGCCCCCCATTCTTCGTCCTTACAACCATCACGATATTTATGCCTCATTCAAAGAGGTGACAACCCATATCCATCTGATTCTTGAGAGTCTCTCCGGCAGCCGTTATAACATCCATCAGTTCGACAAAGATCAGAACACCTTCCGTCTGGTTATGCAGGAGCGGTGGCTAAAACAGCCGCTTATCCTTGCCATTTCATCTGAAAATCAGGATCGAAGAATGGAAGTCGTTCGCTGGATGATGGATTGTCTGATCGGCAATCCACAACAGATGCAACAGATGAAACGGACCCGGACACTCGGAGCCAAGCGGACGCTTGCAAACCATGCACTGCCCAATCTAAATCGCCCGGATCTTGTCTTTTTCACCATTGAACCAACTCAAATGCATACAGGCGAAGAGCTGATCATTGCCAACTACACTTCTCAGGTTCCACCACCTGATTTCATTCAGCTCTACATGGGCGATGAACGGGGCGTGCGATGAGTGCACCTGACCCATGGCAACAGCACCTTATCCACTGTTTCCACAACCTCTATTTTCGTCTGGAAAAGTTGAAAAACGAGTTGGAAAAGACCCGCAACCTCAAAGAGGTTCGTCGCAAAGTGATCAATGAAATCAAACGGATGCATGGCATCGTCAATCAATACAAAGGTAACACCTCCAGGGAACAGAGAAATGAGGTCTCCTACGTGATGACAGTGTTTGCCGATGAGATGATGATTTACAGTCGTTACAGGGAAAGCCTGCGCTGGGAAGATCACCTTCTGGAAGAACTTTTCTTTCAAAGTCACCGGGCGGGAAACCGTGTTTTCAGGCGCATCGAACATCTGATGCGTAACTACAATGACAACGACCTTGGTATGATCTCAGTCTATTTCCTGGCCATTGCCCTTGGCTTTAAAGGACAATACAGAGACAATAACAAACAAACACTTAGCCGCACACAGACCCGGCTCTACCGGCTCATTCGCAGTACCGACCCAACATTTCCGCATGAGATGAGTCGCCTGTTTCCACAGGCATATAAGCATTCGCACACCAACAACCCGACCCATCAACCCGGGAATTTCAAAATTTTCTATCTGCTCACCATCGTTGGTGTTATCGCTGCTTTTTCCGCTTACCTGTTCTTTTCGAACGATCAGTTACCTCAAATACTGACTGGGATGGCAGCAACTCTGATGGAACTTATCTGGGAAAATCGCATTTTTATCTCACTGCTTATCTGCATTGTACTTATTGCCATGTTGTTGGGCAGAATCTGTTTCTATTCCATCTCATCATTTTCCAGATTTTTCTATATGCGTCTGGCATTGAGAAAGCTCTTCTCCATGCTTCGATCAGATATACACACGCTTGATACAAAACTGCACTGTCGACACGATCTGTCCCACCACCTTTTTCTTTATGCCGAACCGCAAAAAGAAAACGAAACCACGCCTTCGCCTGCTGCCACTCAAATGACCTCTCAAAGACAGCTCGTTCAAAAATCCGGCATGAAACTGGTCAGTAGCCATGCCGTGGATATGGAAGTCGGCAATCAGCAATTTTGTGGGTATTCGCTGTTCAGTCAGGGAGCCATTATCGATCTCCCACTCAAAAAAGATCACAGCTTATCAGGTGATCTCTTCTTCTTTAACATGCTCAAACATCTGAAACGACTTCGTCCCAACAGGCCTGTGGACAGCCTGTTGGTCAGCATGCCCTATCAGTTATTGATCCCTCCGACACCCGCTCCCGGTGCACCCGATGCCCCGGAGCTCAATGCGCCTTCTGGCGATACCGAAGATGCACTGCTCGGCTGGGTGGATATACTCAATCGGAAAATCCGTCTGATTCAGCAACAGGCACAGATTAACCTGCCCGTCTATATTGTAATCACCGGCTGTGAGCAGATCGAAGGTTTCAAAGAATTTGTCAGCCGGATTCCCACTGAATATCGTGGACAGATATTTGGCTGGTCCAATCCGGACAGCTATTTTGCCTATGGCAGAGAAGATTATGCGAACGATGCATTCAATTATCTCAGAAGCCGCCTGATACAGATTCAGTTTCATCTCTTCTCATACGCACAGGATGACCTTTTCAATCAAAAAATCATCCATTTCTCCAGAAGGTTTTCGGCATTGGAAAGCCCACTTTCTAAAATCCTCAAAGCCTTGGGCCAACGTTCGCAAGCTATCAACGGCGAAATATTTTTCTTCCGGGGGCTTTACTTTAGTGGCATGGGCCAGGATGTCAGAAGCAAAGACAGCAATCTTTTTATTCGCTCTCTGATGCAAGAAAAAGTACTTCCCGAATCAGCTTTGGGCACGCATTACCTGCCAACGCGTTGGCAGCGAATCACACTACCCTGGGCTATTTTTAGTGGGAAAAATATCTCATGAGCAGCCAACAAATCATGCCCGAATTCGACTATCAACAACTGCCTGCCAAAGCACTGCTACAGCCCATCAAGGGTAAGATACGGGTAGGCAAATGCCAGCGCTACGATGCTGTTTATGATCAGGTCAGAGAAGCGATTCGCGCAGACGCCAACACCCTGCCAAAAGAGCTGCTCAACCATGATGCCAAACAGGCCAACTGGCAGAGTGCTACGCAGATATGTCTCCATACACTGGAACATCTGAGCAAAGATTTACAGATCGCTGGCTGGTTGGCACTGGCGGAGCTACACACCCATGGATTTGCCGGTTTTAAAGAAGGTATACAACTGCTTATTGAGCTCTCTGAACACTACTGGGACGACATTCATCCCACTTCGCCAGATGACCCTGAAGTCCGCCTTGCCCCATTTGTCTGGATGGAAGCAAAGATACCGATGTATCTCTACCGCATAAACCTGACACCCTATCAAAACAGCATCGAACAGCGGCATACCGAAATCAATAACTTGGCAAGCCTGATCCGCATGAAAAATGACAATGAAAATGAAGAAAATGATGCCCATAGCTTATATCTGAAAGCAGCCTTGCATGCACCTGCCGGATTTCATCAGGCGATGGATGAAAACATCCAGGAACTGCTGACGCTATTCGACAAATTGAAAACGCTTATTCACCAGAAACATGGCCCGGAGACTCCCGTCTTTTCTGAAATTTTTCAGTTACTGGAACATATCCGCCTTATTAATCAACAGGCTCTGACCACGCACACAGAAGATGAAGTGGAACAGGCCAGCACACATCAGGAAACCGAAACCACACAGCATGACGAAACCCTCACTGTCGAACTTGACGAGGCCTTTGCCAAACTGGATGAAATTTCAAGTTTTCTGATTCACACCGCTCCCGGATGCCCAACAGGCTATCTGGTTCAACAGGCGGTGAACTATCGATCAACTGATGTTCGCGAAATCATCGATTTGCTTCCATTTGGCACGTCCCTACGTGATCAGTTGCTCACAATTGGTCACGAACCAGAAAGAGATGCTACGCATCAACCATATCAACCTTTAATTGGAGGAAATACAAATGAGTGAAAGTCAGCAACATAAACTGGATAGGGTAAGACCCCCACGGGTACAGATCACCTATGATGTCGAAATCGGTGATGCCATTGAGAAAAAGGAGCTGCCGCTGGTGGTCGGTATGATGGCCGACCTCTCAGGCGACAACAGTGGCAAAGAGGAGATATTAAAAACCCTGAAAGAGCGGAGCTTTATCGAGATTGATCGCGATAACTTCTCCAAAGTGATGGATGCCCAGCAACCTGCGCTGGAGGTCAAGAGCGCGGACTGGTTAACCAAACACGAACTCGGTATGACCAAAAGGATCGAAGAGCTTGCCAAAAAGGCAAAAATGATCGGCAAGGATGCCGCTTATGTCTTTACCATGCGCGGCTGTGACAAACTGCTCGAAGGTTTTGTCGCCACCCTGAGCGATAAAGACAAAATGTTACCGGGCATGTTTGGCCTGAACCAGATGATCGGCGAGTATGGTGAACTGGATCATGCCGTTCAGGACTTTCTTGAACTGATGGTACGATTCATGAAAACCTATCAACCCCTGCACGCCGAACTCGAAGATACCTTTCATAAAGCGGTCGTTGATACCCTGTCAAAAATGATTGCCAGTATCGGCACAGGCAAAGTATCGGATGATTATTTAACTGCCTTGACAGCACTCAAGGCCAGTTTTACACCCGATAATGCCGTGTTCAAACTGCGTTTTCATTCCGTCGATGATTTTTCACCGCTGGCGATCATCAAACAGCATGATGGCCTGACCACATGGTTACAGAAAAAACGGAAACTGACCGACCTGCTGCATAAACTTGATGGAAGCCCGGAACTGCTGGAGACCGTTAAGGGTTTAGTGGATGGCACTGCAAAAGCCGTCGATATGGCAGCCATTGATAAAACGATGCCTGATGCAACCGATTTCCAAAAGAGCTATGTCTTAACATCAGTGACTGAATTTCAGGAAGCTGTGAAAAATGGTTTTCTGTCGGTGGCGATCTATAAAGATAAAGACACAACCGATTTTATCTTTGAGACAAGCTACCTGATCAACATTCTTGTGGATCGTATTGCTGATATCAATGAACGCCTCACCAATCAAATCAATGCAATTCTTCACAACAATAGCTTCCAGAAGCTGGAAGCATCATGGCGGGCACTCTTTTTTCTGGTCAGCAACACTGAGACAGGTACAAGGCTCAAGCTGCGTCTGTTGAATGTGTCCAAAAACGAATTGCAGAATGATCTGGAAAAAGCGACCGAATTTGACCAGAGCCAACTGTTCAAGAAGGTCTATGAAGCCGAATACGGCACCTTTGGCGGCCACCCCTACAGCCTGCTACTTGGTGATTTCGAATTTGGCAGAAGCTCTCAGGACATCGCCCTGCTGACGCTGATCTCAGGCGTCGCTGCTGCAGCACATGCGCCATTTATCAGTGCAGCGGCACCCGGCCTGTTTGATATGGCAAGCTTTAGCGAGCTGGCTGTTCCACGTGATCTCAGCGGCCTGTTTGAGAGTCAGGAGCTGATCAAGTGGAATGCGTTCAGAGATACGGAGGATTCACGCTATGTGTCGTTGATTCTGCCGCATTTTCTGATGCGTCTGCCTTACGGCCCCAATACTCTGCCCGTTGATGGTTTCGATTTCACCGAAGATGTCGATGGTAAAGATCACGATAAATTCCTCTGGGCCAATGCGGCTTATGCACTGGTGCAACGTATCACCGATGCTTTTGCCAAATACAGCTGGTGTGCTGCTATTCGTGGTATGGAAGGCGGCGGTGTGGTCTCAGATCTGCCCGCCTATCTCTTCACCACCGATTCAGGCGATCAGGTTCTCACCTGTCCCACCGAGGTGGCCATCACCGACCGTCGTGAGAAGGAACTCAGTGACCTTGGTTTCATCTCACTGGTACACTGCAAAGGTATGGACTTTGCCGCCTTCTTTGGTGGTCAGACCGCGCAGAGACCAAAAAAATATGATCTGGCAGAAGCCACTGCCAATGCACGCCTTTCTGCCGTACTGCCCTATATTCTCGCCTCATCACGCTTCGCTCACTACATGAAGTCGATCATTCGCGACAAGGTGGGCGGCTTTCTCACCGCAGATAATGTCAAAACCTATCTGAATCGATGGATTGGTGATTATGTCCTGGGTAAAGATGATGCAGGTCAGGAAGTCAAAGCCAGATATCCGTTGCGTGAAGCACGGGTAGACGTGTTCGAAATCCCTGGCAAACCCGGTTGCTACACTGCTGTGGTCTACCTGCGCCCTCACTTCCAGCTCGAAGAATTGACCACATCCATTCGTCTGGTGGCCGAACTGCCAGCGCCTGCCGCGTGATCGATTACTGACGACTCAATTGCTGACAACATATTAAAACAGATAACGGAGATTTAAAATGGGAACACATTCGTATATGAAGATTGATAGCATTGATGGAGAATGCTCAGCCGAAGGGCATACAAAGGAGATTGAGGTGCTGTCGTGGAGTCACGGCTTCGCGCAGCCCACCTCTTCTGTCAGGGCATCATCCGGTGCCACGGTTGAGAGAGCACATCACGGTGATTTAAGCGTCACCAAATATCTCGACTCTGCCACCGACGATCTGCTTAAAGTAATCTGGACAGGTAAACAGATCAAAGAGATCACCATCAGTTGCTACCGTGCAGACGGTGATGATAGTAATAAACCGGTGGACTATCTTGTCATCAAGATGGAAGAGGTGATCCTCTCCAACTACAGCGTATCGGGCGGCGCTGGAGATCTGCCAATCGAAAATCTGTCACTCAATTATGGCAAGGTGACCTACACCTACAAACCACAGAAAGAATCAGATGGCACCGCCGGAAGCGCGCAACCGATCTCCTGCGACCTGGTAACAGGAAAAGTAGCGTAACGAGGCAGGTTGAGCGTGGTTCAGACATGATTGAGACAGGCTGAACAGGATGCCCCAGCACCTGATACGAACGTCGCTGTTTGATCGACTTATGGACGACTTTCCAGAAGCGAAAAACGAGTTTGCAACGCTCAATGCCTACGACGAAAGCCGTTATAAAGCCAGTGTGCTGCGCGATATCAGCTGCCTGTTTAATACGCGAAGCTCACGACCTGTGCAGAGTTACAAAAGCGAGCCGCTTACCGTACTGGATTATGGCATCCCCGACCTTGCTCACTACTCATTGGCAAGCACTGATGACCAGCAACACCTGGCACTGTTGTTTCGTAGGGCAATACAGGCTTTTGAACCACGCTTATGTAATCCAGTGATTGTGGTTAACAGCTCACCCCTGAATGAAAAACGTCTTGAGATTCACATTCAGGGACGGCTGATACATGAGAAAGGAGAACTCTACATGACGTTTGTAACAAGTCGGCAGACTGGCTATGACAGTTGGGCGATTCATGAGCTTGAGGGCTGATAAACGTGAAAACTGATAGTCGGCTGGACTACTACCAGCGCGAAATATCTTACCTGCGGGAGAGCGGCAAACAATTTTCCGCCCACTATCCCAAAGTGGCAGGGCGTCTTGATCTGAGCATGGAAGCCAGCAGAGATCCTCATATTGAGCGTATGATCGAGTCCTTTGCCTTTCTCACCTCCCGCGTCCGACAGGAGATGGACGACGAACGTGAAAGAGTTGCCGACATGATTCTGAGCGTCGTGCACCCCCAGCTTTCAACTCCGCTACCCGCTATCTCTATCGCACAATTCAACCCCGCAAAGGTTGGTCCACCCACGCATGTTCCACGCGGACATATGTTGGTAAGCGAAGGCTTCAACGGCAAAAAGTGCCACTTCCAGACTTGCTTTGATGTCGATACATGGCCACTGGAAATTTTCTGGGCAAATCTGCTTCCCGCCGATCAGTTTGATGGGCCACTGCCATCACAAAACGGTGAGGTACTGCACCTTAAAATTCGCCTGAAAAAAGAAACGCCCGAAGCCCCGCCAGCCAAAAAACCGTTACCTGTTCAACAGCTCCGTATTCACCTCGAAGGTGAATCACGCACCACCCATGCGCTGCATGAGATGCTCTTTTGTCATCTTGAAAAAACATTTATCCGTGTGGACGGCGGCCCGCTGCAAGCCCACAAGTTGCGCCCACAACCTGTTGGATTCAGTGAAACAGAGACCGTGCTCCCCCACCCGGAGAACGCACACCCCGGCCTCGGTCTGTTGCAGGAGTATTTTGCCTTTCCTGAAAAATTTCTCTTTTTTGATCTGGAGATACCGGAATTACTGGGTGCCAGAGAGAATCTGGAGCTGTTCTTCTGTCTGAAACCTTCAAGATACAACAATCTCGAGATCAGCCGGGATATGTTCCAGTTGGCTTGTACGCCGGTGATTAACCTTTTTCGCCAGCGTTCCGAGCCAATCCGAACCGGAGAGTACAAACTTGAATACCCCGTTGTTCCAGATCAATATCAAAACGACAGCATCGCTGTTCATTCGATTTTATCGGTATCCACTACCGACAAAAAAGGGCCCAACCTTCTCCAGCCCTATCTCGGCTCCCGTCACCATGAGCAGGCGAGTCAGGCTGGCCTCTACTGGCTGTCACACAGAGAACACGGAGTCGGCACATCGGGTTATGACAGCGTCACGATTTCACTCGTTGATGATGCACTGGCCACAGCCAGCCCTGTAAGCAAAACCCTCTATGCCGATACCCTGTGTACCAACAGAAACCTGCCTGAAGGTCTGCTGCCCGGTAACCCTCTCTTCTCCGAAAACAGTCTGCCGGGCATGGATATTTCACTGCGCAGGAAACCGACCCGACAGGTTGCCCCGCCGCAAGGAGACAACCGACACTTGCTGGTCTCTGCGCTCTCACTGAATTACCTTTCAATCGTATCCGGTGAACAGGGGCTTTCCGCGCTCAAAACGCTGCTCAAACTCTATAATTTTGAAAAGAGTGAAGCCGCATCAGCACAAGTGGATGGTATCTGCGGATTAATATCCCGCCCTGCTCTGATGCGCATGCGTGGAAATACTGGCAGCAAGGCATGGCCACAGTTTAGTCGCGGCATCGAAGTGGAGCTCACCTTTGACGAGGAAAATTTCGCAGGCGATAGCGCCTTTCTTCTCGCCTCTGTATTAAACCGCTTCTTTCCCATGTATGCCGCAATCAATACCCCCACGCAGCTTATGATTCGTCGTAAAAAAGATCAGACAATATGGAAGCTATGGCCACCCAGATGCGGCAAACGAATCCTCCTGTAGCCAGTCAGATCTCTGAAGAGGCGTTCCGTTTCGACTTTTTTCAGGCCGCGCGCCTGCTTGAATCGATCTATGCCGCCCCGCAGGAGAACCGTACTGAAAACCCCGCTAAAACTCTTGCTAAAGATGGTTCCGGCAAGACGCATATCGCGCCATCGCCGATACGCTTTCGATCACACATCGGACTCGCCTTCCCAGCCAGCCAGTTGGCCGAAGTAAACCTGCCTGCACATGAGGGTGAAGCCGTTGAGATGGTGGTGAATTTTTTCGGACTGGCCGGTATTTACGGGCCACTGCCTTACCACATCACAGAAACAATTCTTGAGAGTGAAAAAAAACATCCCGGCAAAAGCGCCTACAGGGAGTTCCTCGATATTTTCAACCATCGACTGCTTGAACTTCGTTATCAGATTCGAAAGCTGTTTCGCCCGGGTTACCAACCCGGCATACGGCGTAACGATATACTGCACACCACACTCTTCTCCCTGCTCGGTATCAGCCCGATCGAGTTTCGTGATCGTATGGCTATCAGTGATAACAGCCTGCTTCGCTACGCAGGTCTTTTGGCCAACCGTGTACGTTCTCTGTGTGGACTGGAAAGCATGCTCACCGACTATTTTCAGATCCCGGTCGAAGGCAGGTCGCTCACGGGAGGATGGTGCCCCCTGCAAACAGAGCAACAGTGCCATATCGGCAGCGAGGGACAAAACCACCGGCTCGGTGACAATGCTGTGATCGGTGGCCGGGTCTGGTGTCAGGAAGCCGCGTTTGAGATGCACCTTGGGCCAATGAACTGGGATGTATTTCTCAGTTTTCTGCCTGTCTCCGGTGCCAAAGCCTTCCCGGAACTATTGGATCTGACACGCGCCTACGCAGGTTTTGATCTTGATTATGATCTTATCCTCAAACTTAATACGGATCAGATTCCTGCACAGGGCATGGGCAAAGCAGGCAGCAGGCTCGGCTGGAACGCACTGCTGCCCGGTATCAATCCGACAACAAAACATATTGAGGTACGGCTTGGCCCTGAATTATGGCGACAGGGCACACCCGGAGTGACTACACATGGCTGAATCTGAAAAGGTATACCTCTATCTCACGACCCCGATTGATGGTTCAGAGCGCAAGTTCTCACTACTGCAACTGGAAGGAAACGAACAAATTTCTGGCCTGTTTCACTATCGACTGACGCTGAGCAGCAGCGACGAAAATGTTAATTCGACAAAACTTCTGGGCAAGCAGGTCAGCGTCACCATTGAGAGTTACAATGGCAACAAACGCCAGATCAACGGCATCGTCAACCGCCTGATTCAGGCAGACAGCGACAACCTGCACACCACCTATTTCATGGAAATGGTGCCATGGTTCTGGCTGCTCTCACAAACATCTGACTGCCGTATTTTTCAGAATCAGAAAATCCCCGATATTCTTGCCACGGTGTTTAATGACTTTGATGACGCCAGCTTTGATGATCGCACCAGCGCCGCCTACCCGGAAACCGTCTACTGTGTTCAATATCGGGAGTCCTGTTTTGATTTTGCCTGTCGCCTGATGGAGGAGTCGGGCATCTTCTACTTTTTTGAACATGCTGATGGTAAACACAAACTCATACTGGCCGATGACAAAAGTGCTCACAGCGACTGTCCGGGCATTCAGGCCGCGACGCTGACAAAGAGCAACAAAGAAAACGATGAAAGCATCAGCCACTGTGCTTTGCAGACACAGATGACAGCCAACCAGTTCGCCAGCACAGATTATAACTTCGAAACACCCGATGTGAACTTAAGCGGCACAACCCCTGCGCCACAGGGTGGCAGTTTAAAGGTATATGACTATCCCGGTCGTTTCAGCAAAGCGGCTGACGGAACCGCTATCGACAAACTTCGGCTTCAGGCTTCTCAGTTACCACAAAAGCTGCTGACCGGCACAGGCCAGTGCCGCGCTTTTGTCAGCGGTTACAGTTTCACCCTCAAAGGGCATGAACGCAGTGACATGAACACATCTTATGTCTTAAAAAGTCTCTCCATCACAGCCGGTCAGAGCGGTTATCAAAACAGTTTTGAAGCATTCCCTGCCGATGCCATCTTTCGCCCGCCTATCATCACGCCAAAACCACGGATTCACGGCAGCCAGACCGCTCTTGTGGTTGGCAAGGCGGGTGAAGAAATATGGACCGATAAATACGGGCGCATCAAGGTGCAGTTCTACTGGGATGCACTTGGTGAAAAAAATGAAAAAAGTTCATGCTGGATTCGTGTAGCTCAGGCCTGGGCAGGCAAAGGCTGGGGCACACTCTTCACACCCCGCATGGATGCTGAAGTAATTATCAGTTTTCTGGAAGGTGACCCCGACCGCCCCATTGTCACCGGCACCGTCTACAATGCATCGCAAACCGTGCCCTACGCCCTGCCCGACAAACAGACCACCAGCACCATACTCACCCGCTCCTCCAAAGATGGCAGTGCCGGTAACGAGCTGCGTTTTGATGATACCAAAGACGCCGAAGAGCTCTACTTTCATGCCCAGAAAGATATGAATGTGCTCATCGAAAATGCGCGCACAGAAACCCTCAATGAGGGTGATGACACGCTCACCATCAAAAAAGGCAACCGCACTGAAACCATCAATGAAGGCAATGATTCACTGACCATTGATAAGGGAGACCGAAGTGTTGAAGTGAGCAAGGGAAAAGAGACCCACAGTGTGAAATCAACCCGGGACGTAACCGTGACAGATAACGAGACACACACCAACAAAGCCGATTTCACGCAGAAGGTGACAGGAAACTATTCGCTCACCATTGACGGGACACTCGATATTAAGGTGACAGGCAATATCACCATTAACGGCCAGCAGAACATCACCAGCAAGGCAGGCATGAATATAGAGAATGAAGCAGGCGTTAGCATGACCAACAAAGCGAGTGCGTCGATGACCAACGATGGTGGCGGCATGATGGAAAACAAGGCCGGCATCATTAAACTGAATTAGGACTTTGCACTATGGCACTTAAGTACAGGGTTCATGCAACCATCGACAACGTTCTGGACTGTGACTACAGCACCATGGATGCAGATGCAGCCTTCACAGATATCCACGCTGCTCTGGGCGGGGGAACAACACCAACAGCTGTCGCATTTATGGCAAAGAGAGTTGAAGTTACAGCCGTTCTCACCGAATGGATTGGTGTGTCATCCTCCAGAGTGATACGTGCCATCGGAGGGGAACAGGCCCACAATCGTACCTACTATTCAAAAGAAAATATCGCGCGTGCACTCATGGGGGAAACAGGTTCAGCAGATAATCTCGCCGTCGAAAACGGGCTGGCAACTGCGGCATTGATCAGTGCTACCCTGAAAGCAAATCTGGATGCCGTGGTAAGAAAAGTGTATTTAATGATGTTGGGGCATATGAATCACGATGAGAAAACCAATATTCTCTCAAACTGGTACAAGGGTAAATATTTTCCATGGTATTATATTGGTTTCACAGGTGGTTTCAAAGATGCACTAGAAAACCCTGCCACCTACTCAACAGGTGCGCTTATCGCGGTGCTTCATGATGTCACGGATGTGATGTGGGACAGTCCCCGGCTTCGATTTGCAGTCACCGTACCTGCACCAAAATGTCAGGCGTCTGTCTATGTTTATCCCGGCCCTCTTGAAGTTGCCCCCGTCCACACCGTAAAACGACCCCTGACAAACACTGCCGATTTCAGACACCGAACAGGTACCCTGAAAGAGGATAGGGAGATCATCGAAAGTGCCAGAGCAGCAGGTATGCCAATCTGGGCTGGCCCATCGTTCACCACAGCCCGGTTCATGGAGATGGGCTTCAGAGCAGGCTGTAGCGTAGCGGAATTAGAGGCTCTGGCCTGGGGTCTCTTTGCATTCTGGACAAATGAATACTACACCTCCCAAACGCCGATACACCGGTTTCACTTTGTCATGGACATGGCCAACAATTACAACGTGCCTTACGAGATATTCACCTATCCGGCCAATCCTCCCTGACTCCGGCCTGTCAGGTACGGCCACACTGGATATGAAGATGACAGGCACCATCAACGGACAGCAGAACAGCGCCACCAAGGCAGGCATGAATATAGAGGATCGAGTGGGCATCAGCATGGCCCGCAAGACGGGCAGGTCGATGAGCAACACTAAGGAGAATGGATATGTTTTTATGCTTAAACACAACAAATGGGGCATTGGACTGGTCAAACTCATCCTCATATCGGCGAAAATACTATGACTGGTTTAAAACCAACCGGTTGGGAGAGGGTAGCCACAACACACAAAAACTTGGCTTTGGTCATCCAAACAAAACATGGGATAGCTTCAAATGCATCGGCTGCAAACGCACCTTGCCCATCGACCTCTCTGCAACCGACCACATCGTTCCCAAAGTATTCTTCAAGAAACAGTCCGTACAGCTGCTCAATGACATGAAATCGCTGCAAAACTGGGAGAACCGCCTGAAACAGCAGCAACAACAACAGCAACGGCACCCACTCTCCGGTTCTGTCGTTCAGCATCGCATACAGCGTCACTACCAAAAAGACCCAAAGGGTACGATTCCTGTTCTGAATCAGAATCAGGGAAAATTTGAAAACAGCATCTTTCAAGGCAACCGCTATGCCGGGTCAAAAATTAAAAGCTGCGGACTCATTGATATCTGCTGGTCCAACCAACTTCCCAGTGCGTTTAAGCGTTGTATCTATCTGATGCAGGATATTAAATTTAAACTTCTCAACACAAACACAAACACAAATACGAATCCATTTTCAAACATAGGAAAACACCTGAATGGTTACAAGTTCGTATCCATGAGCGGAAGCGTCTCATCCACCACCATGTGGATTGCCAACGAAACAGATAAAGCATTCTACGGCTACGACGTCGGAGATGTGCTGCTCAATGATCTGGATAACACCCAGCTCCTGTGTGTCAGTTGCAATACGCAGAAAGGCAACAAGGCACTCTTCTTCAGAGTGAACGGTATCGGGCTTAACACACCGGGGAACAACCAGATAGGCACCTCGCAAGTGCTCAATAACTGAACCCATGCGGCAACTCATAGCACCAGACAAGCCGGGTATATGATATTATTTACCGAAGAACACCTGTTACTCATCAACAGGAACATTGCCAAAACAGAGGGTGGGTTCTGGACAGAGAACAAGGGAGAGCTGAATGTAAAATCTGTCATCAAGATTATTAATGACGTATCTCTGAGCTTTGAGATCCGTGCGGCAAAAACAGCGCTGGCGATTACCGCCCTTCAAATTTTCAGGGATGGAAACCACAGGACAGCAATTGTTCTGTTACACTATCTGATGATTTGTGGAAAAATGATGCCGAGAAAAAGTCCGCTGCACATCTATGGGAAACTTGAAGAGCTATCACACCCTTTTGAACACGAACCGGAGGAAGAGGGGCAAAATGCCATCGCTCTCAAATTAGCCGTTTTCATGGGGAAAAAATATAAAAAATGGCGTAACAGCGATTATGAAACTCTGGCGCATATGGATCAGATCATACCTGTCGTATACAGACAGGTGGACAAGTTTGCCGGGCAACTGGCAGACATAAGCAGAATTCGCAGGTTTTATGCTCAAAAGGGGAGCAGGCTCTCTGTCATGGACAGCAGCAGTTTCTATCAGGAAGATACCAATAAAATACGCATGTTTGTCGCCTACTCCCGAGCAAGCGGCTACACCTTCTAAACTATCTTCCAAACCACTTTTTATCACCACCGGACAAGCGTTCTGACCTACCCATGCAGAGCCTGATGCCGCTTCCAGTCAACAGTATCTGTCCTCCTCTGACCATGAAAGAACATGAAAAATGAGAGCACATGGTGTCCCATAGATATGGGATTCCCGAAAATAACCATCGATTCAGCATATGCACGTGTAAAGAGAGTCAAATCATCATGGATGGTTCGATGATAGGAGCGACATATGGCAAGACGCACCCAAAAGGCACTCGTTGACCTGCGCTGCAAAGCAGAATGGCGATTGTTCTCCTGCCTGTGGGATCATACACGTGAAACACTCATTGAACATTGGGATGAACTAAGGGCTGGCTGGCGACGCATTGATCGTCCGGCAGCACAAAACTTTGGTATCGGTGACGAACCGACATTCCTCTGCTGGTGCAATCGCTCACTGCCAACCTATCTGGCACAGGTAGATCACGTTCTTTCACAGGAGGAGATGCACGGCAAAGTCATTTATAAAAAAATCAACCCTCCCCACTCACCGGGCCCCGTAAGACAGATCTTATATTATGACATGGATGAAAATGACGTCATCACACGTATTGATGGCCACTATCTTGTTGAGTACCAGATCAATCCGAAAAAACCGTCATCCAACCCTTTTAAGGATCAAAGCATTGGCAGGTATTCAGTTGAAGCAGGTACCGGCCTGATACGCATCGAAGCCCAGACAATATTCAGGAGGGAACCAGTCTGTTTTGAATATGAGCCAAATTTTTTCTCCGGTGGCGCACCGACGATGTACACCAGCCTGACACATGCCGGAGACCCTGACTTTAAAGTCTCTCTGGGAGACCTGCTCAAAAATGATCTGAGAAATCTCCAACTATTATGTGGGCCATGCAACGCTTCAAAACAGGAAAAATCATACCACTTCTACAAAGGACAACCTGTAGATGATCTTCTTCCCAATTCATGGTGATGCTTTTCCCTCAGAAAGCAACGCTGTTGTCACCGCATAAAAAGAACAATGGCTGATCAATATTTCAATCAGCTTTACGATGGTTCAGTGCGTCCGCACTGGGCCGGTCACGTGCATGTCAATTATGATACATTCGACATTGCCAATACCTCATCAGACCGGCGATTGCTGACACTGAGTAGAAGGAGGGAGACGGTAAACCGACCCAATCTGGTCTCCGGCATCATTCTGCCTTCATCCACAACAGGGCGTGTCACCGAAGATGTGTCAGGCCGTGATCTGGCACGCTTTCCTGAAGACCGTGGCCATCTCATGGCCTACTCACTCGGTGCACCGCAGACAGAGCTGATCATGGTACCGCAACCCAGAAGCATGAATCAGGATGTCTCCCGCGACAGCATGGCTCCCAGTGACCTGAACTGGCGAAACATGGAGATATTTCTCGCTTATGCTGCACTGGTCGTGATGGGGATTCGGGAGGACTCCTGCTGGGCATGCTGCTTTAAATCATGGCGGGGCCTGCATATTGCCACATCCATCTTCAGAAAACCTGTTATCATTAGAGGCTTTCGTGGTCTCTACAGCATCAATGGCACACGCCTGAACCCGCCGGATGCATCGACGTGGAGCAGAAGAAGAGAGCCCCGTTTTGCACTGAACTACCGTGCCGATGTCGAAGGTTACAACCGGATGGGAACCCCCACCGTGGTGCGGCTGCGCATCCACCTGATTGAGCTGGAGTCGGATAACACCTATCTGGTTATCGATAAACGATACGATTGGGAAGAGAGCGAAGAGGATCAGGATCGGAGGCTTGATCGCCTTGAAAGCAAATATGATGATCGAAGACGCCTATTGGCTGAATCAGAGCAATACAAAAGAGAGCGGCTGGGCCGTAGGTATCGATCGCGTCACGATTCAGGTGATGGATCTGATGACTATTAACCATCAAAACCGAATGAGCATTACATGTGGAATTTATCTTTTCCCGCGCCAACAGATCATGAGCCTGACCATGAGCCCATCATGAAATATAGTACCCCCGAAGACGTCAGATATCATTTCATGCGCTGCAAGCAAACCATATAAACAGACCATGCAAATCTTCGTAAAAAAAATCACGGATCAAAAAACACTCGCCATCGAGGTTGAGGCGGAAACCACCATCAATGAAATACAAACGATGGTGGCGGATCGCATACCTCAGTTTGGTGGAACCTGGCCGCCCACACTTGCACTACAACTGGGTGGTGTTTCACTCGACCCTAAAAAAACAGTGGCCGATTACCCCATCCAAAAAGAGACCACGTTGGCAATGGGTATGGCTGAAAAACCCAAAATTTGGGCCGACCCCAGACCGGAAGTGATCTCTGTATTGCGTTGGGTATTAAACATGGCCATGGATACCCGCACCAAAAAACGTGTGGCCCTCTTTATCGCTGTTGGCAGTGCCTGTGAATCAGGCAAACGATGTATTGAACAGCAGTTTCCAGACTGTTTTTCACGGTTACGCCGTCGCTTCGACGAAATGTTTATTATACTTGCGGATGACGGATTTAGCGGAAATAATGGCAATGAAATTTATGACCTGGACAGAAGATGGGGAAACCCGGTGCCGCTGAAAGGCGTTGCGAGCATGTATCACCACGACCGTCATGATGCTTATCTCTATGTCTTCCCCACCAATGCATTAAAGGGAGAATATGATTTTCAGGGATGCCCCCTGCCCACAACACTCGCCGGAATCCCCTACACACGCATCGGCAGAGCCATTGAAAGCACCGGTGGCATGCTGCTGGCAGGTAATTTTTTTAGCCCAGGTGCTACCCCTTACTATCTAAGTAGAGGGTACGAAGACCTGCGCTACGAGTTGTAAGGGCAACGTAGAGCCGAAACCTCCAAGGAACAAAGCTTGTAATGCACCTCTCAGACATCGCACCTCCCTGATGGGGCAACGACCCTGACCGCTGTCCCATGAATATGGGATTTAACCTTTTTCATACCATCCAATAATACCTCACATGCCAAATGCCAGCGATGCAGACAACAGCCAGCCTCGAACCGAAACGCTTCAGCACGCAGAGAGCGGTATCACCATCATCTCCAGCTACCTCGGAGCCATGCTCGAAGGTGAACAGAAAACGCTTGGAGCAAAAGATGAATTGATTCAGTCCGCATCGTTCAAAGCAGGAAAACTGGACGGCAAGCTTCAGCTCTTTGATCAGGGAACATTAAAAACAGAACAGCAATATCAACAGGGAAAACAGCATGGAGAGAGCAGCTACTTTGATACAGATGGCAACAAAATCGGCACGGCACATTATGCCAATGATAAATTGGACGGCATCAGTGAATGGCGAACCAGCGAAGGAAAAACCACCACACGATCCAGCTACAAACAGGGCAAGCTCGACGGCGAACAACTGGAGTTTTATGCCAATGGCAACCTGCGGCAAAGGAGCATCTACAAAGCGGGAGAGATTCAGGGTGACATCGAATCTTTTGAGGCCAACGGGCTGCCCGTCAACGCATCGAAAAGCCGGCGTTTGCTGCATCCGATAAGCAAGCTGCTGCACAAAAAAAAGGTCAGGGCTTAATCGTGGCCCAGCAGTGCTGCATGGGGGCAAGCATGCAATGCAGTTTTGGTGTAGCCCCCAGTTCGCTGGTGGTGCTGCCTGTCAACCGCGTACTCACCCAGACACCCGATGCCAACATCATGGACAACAAACCCTTTGTAAACATCCTGCCATTTGGCATGTGCAGCTCCCCTGCCAACCCGGCGGTAGCAGCGGCCACTGCCGCAGCACTCGGCGTGCTCACCCCCATGCCCTGCACACCCAACACCCCTGCACCGTGGGTTCCGGGTGCGCCCACTGTGCTGCTTGCCAATATGCCCACACTCAACAACACCTCAAAGCTGATGTGCATGTTTGGCGGCGTCATTCAATTCACCAGCCCCGGTCAGACCACGGTGATGACGCCATGAAACAAACACGTTTAAGCCATGCAGGAAGGGAGAGATGATTGCCATCCCCATGCCCGCTCCGATTATTTTGTACGATCCGACAGAGGTGCAGATGGGTGGACGGACAGGCCGACAGGAGGCGCTTGATCTGGCCAATAACCGCGGCGTGCCTGTTGCCAATGTGCTTGAGATTCCACTCTTCGGATCACGCAATTATCTGAATGTCGCGCACAATGGGAACGTCATCATCATCACACATGGTAATCTAGCCACAGGCTTCACCACCGCGTCACAACGTACACGCGACCCCAACCGGAACCGTGTCACTGCGGCGCAGATGTGCCGGACACTGGCCAGCACCGGTCTGCTGCGAGACCGAAGCCTGCCCTACCGCTTTGAACTATTGATTTGTCAATCAGCCAGTGGCAACAATACCTTTGCCAGACAGTTTTACGATGAGATGCGCGCCCGGGTTGCAGATATCCGGGTCAAGGCGTCACCGGGTAGCATATCCATCAGCCGGGGCGGCGAGCTTTCTGTCACCTACTTTACCATTCAGCAGACCTCATCCCTGTTCACAGCACCGGTCAGACTGGCCGCCTTCAGTCTGATGTCACCCCTCCGGTTTATCTCCAATCGATTGCCGGAGTTGCCGGAAAACCCGATCAGCAGCTATAATATCATGCTGCATGACTGGGTCTTTTACCCTTCAGGCACAGAATTTTAGAAACCCTTTCATGGCTGTCTATTTTTTTAAGGAGGGGATTATCCCAGAGAAGTAGTCAACACTCTTCTTTAACCCATTGGGATCAAAAAGAAAGCTGTGCTGGCAAACCCGCATTTTCAATTTTTTTCACCATTGATTGCAACCACGCTGCATCAAGTTGACTTAAATGCTCCGCCTCAACCTGCATGGATGGCCGGGCAAGCCCATAAAGCAATACGCCTTTCACCGACACACTCTCAACTTTCAAGCGTTGAATAAAAGTCAGGTACGCATCCACTTCGTCTGCTGAAGGCTGATGACCATCCCAAGCAAACATGCAGGTCTGAATCCATGTTGGGCACACATTGGCAGCCTCTTTGACTTGCTTGAACAGCAATTCAGGCGAAGCAGTAATGCCATTGATGCGTTCGATTCCCGCTTCTGTTGCTGAATCGACCTTCACCCACACCTCACCATTGCAGAGGCCCATCTGTTTGAGTCCTTTTTGAACACTCGATTTATGAAGATATGAACCGTTGGTAATCAAGCGCAGTTTCACATCCTCAGACAAATCAAACTGCCGCATCACCACAACAATCAATGCAACAATCTCATCAAAATTTTTACAACTGGTTGGTTCACCATTGCCTGAAATCGCAACATCACAAAGCTTTTGACAATCATCAGGTACCCGATCCTGCATAAACGAACCATGGATAATTGAATCGAGCATCGAAGTCAGCTCTTCTTTTAACTGATTCATATCAATAACAGGTGCAGAGCCACGAACCAGATCAGGAACCTGACAATACGCACAGTGCCAATTACAGGCATTGTTGGGATTCAGATTGATGCCAACAGACACGCCCCCTGCACGCCTTGAGACCACAGGGTAAACATAGGTCATCCCGACTATGCCACGATCATGATTTTGTATGTTCAGCATCTTTTCAGACATTTGAGCACCCTAACTGTCTGGTAATCAACAGGCATCTGAAAAAGAACACTTTCCATATCAACTGGCACATAATGACCGGAGAACACAAACAACAACCGCCCCAGTTCATTGTCTAAACTTTCTGGAAGGTTTACGTCATAAGCCTTTATCGTATAAGGTGCCGATTGGAAGTAATTTGCTTCCCATGTTCAGATAAAGGCACGGGGTTTCATGGATTCAGGCAATAAAAAAATTCGTTTTGGCGCCTTCATACGGGAAATATCCGTCAAACAGAATGTTGTTAGCTTTAATGACATTATTCTCAAAACAGACGTTGACCAACAAGGCCGCCCGACTGTTAAAGCGACTGCAAAATCACGACTTCGTTCACTTGATATTTATCGCCTGTTACAACCCTACATCAAAGTTCGTTTTCTCGAACAGGTGAAAGCTGTCATGCCTTTGGCAATATATCTTCTGCTCTTCCAAATACTTGTGTTACATCAGGAAGTCAGTATTCCTGAAAGCATTATTATGGGGCTTTTGGCTGTGATCATCGGGCTTATGCTGTTTATGGAAGGTTTAAAACGTGGCTTGATGCCGTTTGGTGAAGTGATCGGCAAAACCTTACCTGCCAAGGCTTCGTTAAAGCTCATTTTATTGATTGTGCTCCTGCTCGGCATTGGTGTCACTTTTGCAGAACCCGCCATTGGTGCATTAAAAACTGCGGGTTCGATTGTATTGGTCGAAAAGGCTCCTTATCTTTATACCCTCTTAAACGACTGGAGTACCGCGCTCGTTTTTGCAGTCGGTGCAGGCGTTGGCCTTGCTGCAGTTCTGGGTACCATCAGACTACTTTACGGTTGGAGCTTGAAACCACTGATCTATTGTACTCTGACGCCATTGATCGGACTCACCTGGTTTATGTCCCTTGATCCTGAATTATCCCGAATTTTGGGACTTGCATGGGATTGTGGTGCTGTCACAACCGGGCCCGTCACCGTACCTCTGATTCTTGCCCTCGGCATTGGTATTGCCGCAACAGCAGGCAAAGGAGAATCGCCGCTGGCCGGTTTTGGCATTGTCACCCTCGCATCCCTGTTTCCAATTATTTCTGTTATTTCACTGGCGCTGTTTGTTGCCAGCACCACATCCCCTGAAGCCATTATTGCCGCAGCACAACAGGCACAACAATTGACTGAAAACAGTGTGAATATTTCATGGTACAACACAAGTCCATGGCAGGAAATTACTGCAGGTTTTCAAGCCATCGTACCACTGGTTGCTTTTTTAATCATTGTGCTTCGCGTTGTTTTACAAGATCGCCTTCGCCATCAAGGTACAATTATTTATGGCATTATACTTTGTATTTTAGGCATGATCATTTTCAATATCGGCTTGGAGCACGGACTATCCCGCCTTGGTCAGGATTCGGGGTCATTGTTGCCCGCAGCATTTATCTCAATGTCAGATATGGCTGCATCGCCCTTTTACAGTTGGAGTGTTGGCATCTTTATCGCCTTGCTCTTTGCATGGTTCCTGGGTTTTGGCGCAACACTGGCCGAGCCTGCACTCAATGCTTTGGGTAATACCGTACAGACCCTGACCAATGGCGCTTTCGAAAAAAAGTTACTGCTGTACGCCGTATCTATTGGAGTAGGTTGTGGCATCGCGCTCGGCGTCGCAAAGATTGTATTTGACCTCTCCCTGCCCTGGATACTGATCAGCACATACGCCTTTGCCTTGATACTCACCCGGCTATCCACCGAAGAGTTTGTCAATGTAGCATGGGATAGTGCAGGCGTTACAACCGGCCCTATCACTGTGCCTCTGGTTTTAGCCATGGGACTTGGGCTTGGTAATGCAGTGCACGCCATTGAAGGGTTTGGAGTTCTCGCCTTAGCCTCGATTGGCCCAATTATCTCAGTTCTCACAACGGGCCTTTGGATTCAATGGAAAATCAAACGCCACCACCAGATTCAACCGAAAAAAACTGCCAACACACAAATGGAGACAACATGAGTGGAAATAATATTACCGTCTTAACCGATGCCTCACTCATCACCTGTATCGTACAGCGTGGCACCGCTGATGATATTGTGAAAGCCGCACAAGAGGCCGGTGCACAGGGTGCAACCATTCACTACGGACAAGGAAATGGCATGCAGGAAGTGCTCGGCATCCTCAATGTCGCCATTGATATGGAAAAAGAAATCATCAACATTGTGGTGGCTGACGATCAGGCAGATCGGATTTATGAGCGAATGTTTCTGGCCGGAAAGCTGGATACGCCGGGCATGGGTATCATGTATATGACCAAACTTGAAAAAGCGGCAACGTACATCCCACCCGAAATCCTTGAGCGCTTACTATAACCATGGCAAGCCACCAGAAACTCATCACCTGTATCGTCCCTGAAGCCAATGCCATAAAAGCTGCGGCTGCCTTACGTGAAAAATATGGCCCGCATACCATCAATCATCATTTTGCCCGTGGCATCGGTAAAAGCTCACCGCTGATTAAACGTGGTTTGGGTGAAAAAACAGAGAAGGTTGTATTAAACGTGATTGTCGAAAAAAAAATGGCAGATGAAATTTTCGAATTTCTTTATCACGAAACCGATATCAATCGGCCTCGCGGTGGCCTGATCTACATCAATGTCATTTGCACGCCGACCATGAAAACTCCGCAAAGTTTACAACAAGATTAAAAGGTTCGAACCTGAACATGAGATTTTTCAAATAAACTCAATGTGCCGACTTTACCCCGGAAACTGCTTGCGCCAAAAACGACCATTCTAGATAGCGGTAAATTCCACCCTTAATAAGCAATTTTCGACCTTCCCTTCTGATTGGCGATTGAAGTTATATCTTCATAGCCGTCGAAACATCCAAAAGCCGCGCCAGAGCAATGCCAATATAGCCATGAATACAACTACCGCCGATGAGGGTGGAAAGTCGAATTGATTAGAAAAGAAAAGTCCGCACGTACTCGCAATAGCGGCGATCATCATCGCATACAATGCGGGCCCGTTATCACCATTGCGCCATACTGCCAGCCCTGGCATAACAAGCATGGCAAACACCAGAATCACGCCCACGGCATAAATGGCAGGCACCACCGCAATCGCAAGTGCACCGTAAAAGATCATTCGCCCAATAAAATGATCACCGTGGCGCTGCTTCGAGAGCAGTAGAGCAAGTGCCCCCGCAATCGCCATAATGATTAACTCAGATTCATTCACCCCAAGCACACTGCCGAACAGTAGCTCCATCATCTGCCCTTCTGCATGAGGCAGCATCGCCAGCACCATCATGCCAAGCGAGGCGGCAAGCGCATAGAGCGCCCCCATCACAGCCTCTTTCGGAAGGTCACTTTGCTCAGGAAGAAGAGCTAATAACACAACAACCACAGCCGTAATCACTGCCGCGTAGAGCATGCCATTGCCATCAAGCGCCATGCCGACGGCATAACCAACCGCTGCCACCTGCGCCAACGCCAGATCGATAAAGATAACCCTGCGCTTAAGAATCTGCTGCCCGAGCACCGGCAAGAATAACGAGACCAGCAGGCAAGCTCCGAGACTGAACCAGAGAATCATTATTGCCTCCCTGCTGCTGATTTAAGCAGCAGTTCTACCATGGCCAGATAACCCTCAGCCCCCTCGCCTTCCACAGCATCCGGCATGCTAACCGGTGTTGCACCGGAGAGCGTTGCCACCCGCTTCACAATACGTCCGAGATGATAGGGCTCTACCCAAAGCTGAGAGACTTTCCGAGTGCCAATCAGCGCCACCAGTTCATCAAGATGGCGTGTCGAAGGCTCCACACCGGGCTTGGGTTCGATGAATCCCGCCACAGGAACCCCAAATCGCTCACTGAAGTAGCGGTAAGAGTCGTGATAACTGACCACCGGCAAAAGACCTTTCAGCTTGGGTTGCCAGTTAGTCACAAGGAGTTGTAAACGTTTGCCAAAGGCCTCTGCCCGTTGACGATAAGCTAACGCGTGAGCCGGATCGAGCTCAGCCAGCCGTTCTGCAAGAGCTGATGCCGCAACGGCAACCCGAAGTGGATCAATCCACCAGTGCGGGTTGCCTTCCGGATGCACGTCGCCCATCGAACGATCCACCTTTTTCATGATCCCGAGAATTTCTACAGCATCAGATCCGGCAAAGTAACCCGGCTGCCCCTCACGAATCCGGCTATTGCGCGAAAGCTCGATAAGGGGTGGCAACCAGCCACCCTCCAATGCCAGTCCTGCCGTCACCAGCAGATCGGCATCTGCAAGATGGCGGGCAAGGGTCGGTTTGGGCGGTACAAAATGGGGGTCTTGCCCTACTCTGGCTAATACTCGAACCTCTCCATCCTCACCAGCCACGGCAGCAGCGATCTGCCCCAGTGCAGGCAGCGTGGCGACGATATATAGTTCCGCATGGGCAACCGCAGGAAGCAGAAGCAGCAGGACTAGAATTGAGTGTTTTAATAGCTTCATCTGATTCTCCTTAATAAGGGTGTGCGCCGTGCGGACCGATTGCTACGACCCAGCGTAGATACAAGGCATTGGCGCGGCCTCCCGCAGTGATACCGAGATCAGCAGCCACCTCGGCCAGCGCATTACGGGTATGCTTGTATTGCAGGGTGACGCCCTGAAATTCACTGATCTTCCATGCAAGGCCAGCGGAGAGAGCAATCTCCTTCAGCCCTCCAAGGGTTGCCGGATCATATTGTTGGGAATAATCGAAGCGTGAAAAGATCTGCCAGTTCCGATTTAGTGCGGCTGTCGCCAGCAGATAGCTGCCGTCATTTACCGCCGTTTCAACACCAATTCCCTGCTGTTGCCAGCGGCGCAGCCACTCGCCTTCAAGCGTGAATCCGGCCTGCCCAATATTCTGATATTTGAGGGCAAAGTGGCCACCGCCGATACGGGTCATCGAATGGCCAGCAGCGATACCATTTCTACCCTGTACATAGTTAGCTCCAAGTTCGAACGTTGTGTCATCATTTACATCCCAGAGGCCGGACCAGCGTGCTATCCCCGCATACTGGCTTGTGCCGGTCGGGTCGAATGCAACATCATTCTGAGTGCCAAAGAAACCGGCGGTCACTGTCTGTACCGAATCGCCGACAAAGAATGGGCGATCCAGCAACACACCGTCGCCAATGAATATTTCAGGCCCAAACAGATTTACCAGCCCGTTGGGGCGATCTGCGTAGATCAAGGCATGCGGGTGCATCTCGTTCACCCTACCGATGGGTAGGAACTTGCGCCCGGCACGCAGGTTTAGACCCCAGGGTAGATTGGCTGTAATAAAACCTTCTTCAACCGCCATGCCTCCTTCGGCTCCGGTAACCGTTACATCGAGCCGAGCATGCGGATCAATATTAGCACCGAAGATAAATTCAGCTTCGGAGAGTGGCAGAAAGCTACTGCTATTCACGCCACCGCTTCCACGTATCCGCTGGCCGGTAAAGTTTCCGATTACGGAGATGGATGGATTGCCACTGTTCTCAGCCGTGGTCACACGCTTTGCCCTGCCTACCGGTTCTTCGGGGGCAGAGCGAACCATCTCCGGCTCTTTTCCTTTCACTCTTTCAACAGCCGCCTGAGGCAATGCCTCAGCACGTGCTTTTTCGGCTAGTTCCAGCTGTTCAATCCGCTTCAGTATCTGCTGAACCTGAATTTTAAGCTCTTCTATTTCGTTTGCAGCGTATGCATTGCTGGGGCCTAAAAGCACCACAGCAAGCATGAGGCACAGTCGTGCATATCTCATGATTTCTTCTCCTGATTATTTTTGTTTGTTACGTCACAAATGGACGTTGATTGAAGTCAGGAGAAAACGGGAGGGGCTCGGATGAGTGCAGATGCTCTAGCAACCGCAATATGAAGCACAGGCTGAGAAGCAACCGGTTCGGTATGGGAAAGGTTTGGGGCTACGCAAAGTGCTATGGCTACAGCTGCACCGTGTGTTACAGCATCTTCAAGATCACAACTGATACAGGCACTATCCAACGCATGCAAACCATCATCATGGCTATGGATGCTCGCAACAGACCAGAGGCAAGCGACAACCGCCAGCATGGAGAGCATCCATTGCATACGGCGCATAGTGTTTAAACCATGCAGGCTATTTCCAACCCATTTCATAGTCGCAATCATATCCTAAAAAAAGAATAAGCAGAAACACTACTGCTAAAGCATCTATTTTTTCATACATGATCGCCAGACGCCTTAACGAACGCCCAAGACAGACCTTGAACTTTGGAACCCCGGCAGAGAGATTTAACGCATGTGTTGCATTGACCGTTTGAAATGAATGCCGTATACAGACACTCGTGATACGCGGCTATATCCCATTACTAAGTTCTGAACACTCTATGTAATGCTACAGAGTGGATACCACATCACACATCGCAGCAGTCACTTTTTTTAATTCGTGATTGCTGATGATATAGGGCGGCATCGTGTAAATGAGTTTACCAAATGGACGCAGCCACACGCCCTGTGCGATCAACTGCTTCTGAACTGCTGCCACATCAACAGCATCTTTCATCTCAATCACACCAATCGCACCTTTGACCCGGACATCTGCCACACCTGCTCTATCCCGGCATGACATCAGTTCTTTTTCCAGCTGCTGTTCAATGTTAACAGCACGTTCCTGCCAAGGTGATTTCAGCAACAATTCAATACTTGCCAACGCCACTGCACAGGCCAGAGGATTGGCCATAAATGTGGGTCCGTGCATCAGCACACCTGCGCCATCTGCATGAATACCATCACATACTTTGCTGGAACATAGCGTTGCAGCCAGAGTCATGTAACCGCCTGTGAGTGCCTTGCCCACACACATGATATCCGGCTGGATTGCAGCATGTTCACAGGCAAACATTTTACCTGTCCGACCAAATCCCGTCGCAATTTCATCAAAAATCAAAAGCAGATCATACGCATCACAAAGCCTGCGAACCTGACGCAAAAATTCCGGTGCATAAAACCGCATGCCACCCGCATTTTGTACAATCGGTTCCAGTATCACCGCTGCAATGTCATGATGATGTGCCTCAAGCTGACTGCGAAATGAATCGATTTGTGAATCATCCCACGCAGCATCTGTTTCTGCACTGGGTGCATCAGCAAAAAAATGCTCAGTCAGCATGCCTGTGAAAAGATGATGCATACCTGAAACCGGATCGCACACACCCATCGTTCCAAATGTATCTCCATGATAACCATGGCGGATCGTTAACAATTTTTGTTTATCTGTTTTGCCTTGTGCCTGCCAATACTGAATCGCCATTTTGATCCCGACTTCGACAGAGACAGAACCGGAATCCGAAAAAAAAACGTGTTTCATATCGTTCGGAGCGATCTTCAGCAGTGCCTCTGCAAGGTCTGCGGCGGGTTTGTGTGTCAAACCACCAAACATCACATGCGCCATCGCTTTTAACTGTGTTTCAACGGCCTCGTTCAGTTCAGGCACATTGTATCCATGAATGGCACACCACCATGAGGCCATACCATCAATCATCTGCCGCCCATCTTCAAATTCAAGCATCACACCTGAAGCCGATGTCACGGGATAAACAGGTGCAGGGTTTTTCATGGATGCATAAGGATGCCATACATGTTCACGCTCAAAATTCGCCCATGATGGATGTATGAACTGACTCATACAGAAGGTTCCCGGCTCAACAAATCCATGGTCATGCGTTCCAGTACCACCAGATTATTTTCAACTGAGGCACCTTTGATCAGCTTTTCAGCTTCTGTGATTCGTTTTATCGCCAGCGAAAGTTCTTTACCTTTCCAGCGTTTGGCCTCCTGCGGGATCTGCTTGCGCGCTTCGCCAAACACACGCGACTTTTGCAATGGATTGCGCTCGCGCTGTGCCTGATACCAGCAATACATAAGCAACTGATTCATACGTGTGCCCAACCAGCTAATGATCTGCACTTCTGCCACCTGCTGATTAGAAATAAGCCTGCGTAACAGAAGCAAAGCACTCGAATCTTTTTTGGCAACCGCATGGCAATAGGCTTCCAGATCTTCCGGGCTACGCTCACCTAAAAGATCACCCACCACATGCATACCCAAACTTTCACGCTGTCCATTATCATAAAGGCGCAGGCGCTCAATCAATTGTCTCGCAGCAGCACGCATGCCATGCAAACGCTCTCCCATCATTTGCAAAGCTTCATCGGTGATATGTAATTGCTGTATTTTAATTTCCCGGGCCAGCCATTGCTGGAAATCTGCCGGTGTCGGTGTGTGAAATTCACATTGAACCAGTTCAGATTGCCCGGAACCAGCATATGCCTGCATTTTTTTGTGCATCGCTTTTTTCCAGACAATACCGGGCGCACAGATAATGAGTCTGTTTTCAGGCCTGACTTCAGCGACCATGTTTAACAAATGCTCACCCTGTTTAGGGCTTGCAGATTCAGCATTGCGAACCAGTGCGTAACATTTTGATGGCCCGAACAGACCCTGGCTTCTGCTCTCAGTCTCTACCTGTGCCAGTTCAGAAACATCCACACGCAAGCGAATTGCTTCAGGGTCTCCTTTGGCCAAAAGTGCTTCGCCCATTTCAAACAGGGCATCACTATCTTCACCATAGAGATAAAATGCAGACATTTCACTTTCCAGCACGTTGCTAGGTGAACGTTTCATTTTTTACGACTCACGATGTTCAAAAGCCGGAATTTATCCGGCCCCATACCGCAAAAATCCAAGCTTTTCGTAAATTTTCCTGAATTTTCTTTCGCGATGATTCAATCCCGGTGGGACCACCGGCAACATAGACATCCCCGGATTCAGACACCACACCTGTCTCCCATATCAACTTGCCTTCCCTGTAAATCCGCACATTCCCTGAAATCGTCATACGATACTGCGTGGCAATACCTGACTGGTCATAAGCACTCGGTACAAATGTTTCAGCAGCCTGTTCAATACGCAGCACTGCATGCGCTTGTGCATCAGTTACATCTTCCACGGCGATCATTTGATAACGATTATTTCCTGCAAACTGACGCTTCAGTTCAGGCAACAAAGTTTCTGCCGCCCCACCCAGCCCCTGAATCGAAACCGTGGTCACGTCTTCAGGTATGGCTCCCCCACTATCAGCCTGCCCTACCATGTGATACCCGCAGGAAGTCAGCAGCAATGCAAACATCATTGACATAACCACGCTACAACTTGCGTGTCGCCATCTCAAACGGAAGAAAAAAATCACATTTCGTAGCCAGGAAAATATATCTTTCATGCTGGACGAACCACAATGTTCAACAAACGCCCTGGCACCAGAATCACCTTTACAATCTGCACGTCATCGAGCCATTTGCTGATCGAAATGTTCGCCTGAGCAATCGCCAGTGCTGTATCCTGATCAACATCTTTTGGTACCAAAATCTCACCACGTCTTTTACCCTGAACCTGTACCGCCAGTGTGATTTCATCCTGTACCCGCGCAGCTTCATCAACTGTCGGCCAGGCAGCCACAACGGCGATATCAGTCATGCCCAGTTTTTCTGCAACCTCACAGGAAAAATGGGGTACAAACGGGCCCAGCATCTTAGCCAATGCCTGCATCCCTTCATCAAACGCTACCACACCCTCTTCATCATGTGCATCAAATGTACTCAGGCTATTGCTCAACTCCATCAAGCCTGCAATCGCCACGTTAAAAGAGAAACCATGTTCAAATGCATGGGTGATACGGGAAATGGTGGTATGAATATCGAAACGAAGTTTTTTAGTGGTTGCCGCCGAAGCCTCTCCGGGAAACTGTTTGCCCGCCTTATCCAGTAATTTCCATACTCGTTTCAAAAAACGATTTGCGCCTTCCACACCGGCATCACTCCACTCCAGATCCTTCTCCGGTGGTGCTGCAAACAGAGTGAACAGGCGTGCGGTATCGGCACCGTATTTTTCAATAATGGTATTCGGGTTCACCGTATTACCTTTGGATTTGGACATCTTGATACCGTCTTTAAGTACCATGCCCTGTGTCAGAAGATTCTTAAACGGCTCATCGCCACCTTCTTCAGAGGTGAACAGGCCCACATCCCGCATCAGCTTATGATAAAAACGCGCATAAAGCAGGTGCAGCACAGCATGCTCCACACCGCCAACATACTGATCAACCGGTGACCACTTTTGCATGGCTTTTGCATCCACCATCGCATCATCACAACGCGGAGAGGTATAACGATTCATATACCACGATGACTCCATAAATGTGTCAAAGGTATCAGTCTCCCGTTTTGCTGCCTTGCCACATGTTGGACAATCGACATTCACAAATGCCTCGTGCTCAGTCAGCGGTGAAGCACCACCGGTTGGTTGCAAATGTTCCGGTAATATCACTGGCAACTGATCTTCAGGCACGGTCACCATTCCACAGTCATCACAATGAATGATCGGAATCGGTGCTCCCCAGTAACGCTGACGTGAAACCAGCCAGTCACGCAGACGATATTGTACCTGCTCACGACCTTTACCCTCACGATCCAAATAACTGGTGATCACTGCCTTGGCTTCATCCGAAGCGAGTCCATCAAACTGCGAAGAGTTGACCAACACACCCATTTCCACAAATGCCTCAACATCAACAGAAACATCGCAAGTCTCATTGGTAATCACCTGTTTAATGTCTAATCCATATTTATGAGCAAATTCAAAGTCACGCTCATCGTGAGCCGGCACACTCATCACCGCACCCGTGCCGTAGGACATCAATACAAAGTTCGCCACCCAGATTGGAATCGTTTCACCCGTAATTGGATGAACAGCATGAAAGCCTGTTGCCATGCCCTTCTTCTCCATCAAAGCCACATCAGCCTCTTTGGTAGAAATATGGGAGCATTCTTCAAGAAACAGTGCCAACCCGGGATGATTCTCAGCCGCTTTTTTTGCCAACGGGTGGCCTGCCGCCACCGCCATATAAGTCACACCCATTAAAGTATCTGAACGTGTTGTAAACACATCGAGCGTTTCATCAGAACCTTCAACGCCAAAAGAAACTTCGGCACCGGTAGATCGTCCAATCCAGTTGCGCTGCATACCAATCACTTTTTCTGGCCAATCGGACAACTTATCCAGATCGTTAAGCAATGCTTCAGCATAATCAGTGATTTTGATAAACCATTGCGCAAGGTTTTTACGCTCAACCGGCATATCACAACGCCAACATGCACCTTCCACCACCTGCTCATTGGCAAGCACGGTATGGCAAGGCTCACACCAGTTCACATCCGCCTCTTTTCGATAGGCCAGACCTTTTTCTACCAACTTGGTGAACATCCACTGTTCCCAGCGGTAATACTCAGGTTTACATGTCGCAATTTCATGATCCCAATCGTAGGAAAGGCCAAGTCGTTTGAATTGAACACGCATCTGATCAATATTGGCATAGGTCCACTCAGCCGGTGGACGTTTGTGTTTAATCGCCGCATTTTCTGCGGGAAGACCAAATGCATCCCAGCCAATTGGATGCAACACATTAAATCCCTGCATCCGTTTATAACGTGCAACAGCATCTCCAAGACAATAGTTTCGCACATGCCCCATATGTAAATCCCCGGAGGGATAAGGAAACATTTCAAGGCAATAATAACTCTCTCTGGCATCAGATGGATCGTCTGAAGCCAAGTCGACTCCCGCTTCATTCCATTTCTTCTGCCATTTGTTTTCAATTGCCTGCGCTTCGTAATGATCTGACACCGATGACGACTCCTGGATAAGTTGAAACACAAATGATGATAGGGATTGGCCTGAATGAAAAGGAGAAACCATGTTTAAGATCGCTTCAACGTACTTTACGGCTACTAACCAGGCATCCGTATCAAAAAACAAAAGAAAATCAGCCCGAACCGATCCCTTGTTCCCACAATAAATAATAAACTATATTAACATATAATAATAATATAGACTTCTTTATATGAAAGGATATAAACTCACTTCTTTTGTTGGCATTAAAAATGCTATGTGATATAAATCACAGCTTCGAGCTCCTATGTCACAAGTATGTCATACCCCTAGGTCAAAGTGGGGCTCATTTTAAAATAAACGCTGGGGAGCGAGCAAATGGGAGAAGGAAGGGAATATGAACGAATTTATACTGAAACGCTTTCAGACCGAACTGGAAGAGACGCTGCAAAACATTGCGAGTGTTGATAATATTGTGATTGCAAGCCTCGATGGCATTGTCACGACGTATGCTTCGCGAAACGGCCAAAATATTGATTCGATTGCCGCAAGAAGCGCTTCATTTTTATCACTGGGTGACATATGGGAAGACGTTTCCGGAAACCTTAGTTGTGATAATGTCATTATGGACTCCACAACAGGCACGGTTGTTGTGATTCACATGGGTTCAAAACTTCTTCTCTGCATGACAACCACCAGCGATGCAACAACAGGATTGATTCTTCATCATGCCAAATCATGTGCAAATCGATTGCTGGACATCACCCAATCGATTGTCCAACTGGGCGAAAGGCCCCCATTGGTAGATTCCATCTTACCTGGAAGCCTGCCAAGTATTGTCAGCGCATAACGACCTGCAATAACCAGTTTGTTGGCCATGTTTACATGGCCCAATAATAATGTTGAAACAATACCTAAGGAGAAAAAAATGAACGTTGAAGATGCAATGAAAAAATTAATGGAGATCAATGGTGCGACAGCAGCCATGATTGTCGACAGTGATAGCGGCATGGTTTTAGCTCAGGCGGGTGGTGGCATTAATCTTGATCTTGCCGCAGCAGGCAACACCGAAGTTGTCCGTGCCAAACGCAAAACCATCGCATCGCTTAAACTTGATGATCGAATTGAGGACATGCTGATTACCTTGGGCAAACAGTTTCACATCCTCCGTCCACTGGGGACAAAACAAAATATTTTCATCTATTCTGTACTGGACAAAGCAAACGCCAATTTAGCTATGGCCCGTCTGGTTATTTCAGAAGTCGAAGGCAATATTAAGTTCTAAATATCATGTTAAATGCTGTTCTGAGTCAGATGAATGATTCAGAACAGCTCTTTTATTTTTAACAAAAAGTTAACAACGATCTAGTCAAAACACCAAAAAAGATAAAGGAGGAATGAATGCCAAAAGTAGCCCAAACTTTTAAACAACTCCCCCTTTTACGTAATATATTAACAAACAAACGTTCGGGATCAATTCACTATCGTTTTAGTTCTCAAGCTTTTCCAGAAAAAATCAATGTCACCACTAAGAAACTTTCAGGCCCTGACATTGAGCAACAAGTGCAAAACCTCATCACACTGCCGACTTATGCCTGCGAGTGGAATTCACAGATTCAGTCAACCCCGAATATCAACACCGATGATATTATTCCGTGCATTTGCGCTGCGATCAGAAAAGCAACATGGCTGCCTCATCATGCCTTAGCGTTAAAAAGATCATTTTTAAAAATGCCTGCCATTCAAGTGGATCTTCCCAACCCTGAAATCAAATATCCTGACATGGGGGCATATATGGCACTATACCATTTTACGAAAAACAATCCGGATTCATCGCCAGCCAATTTTCTTGAAACAGCTTATGAAGATGATGATAAAATTCGTTATTTGAAAGTTCTTGTGCTGGTATACTGTCTGGGATTCATGTCATCCAAAACCTCTAAAAAAGAAAGCATTGCAACACGTATTTTGAACCGAATTCGGCAGGTATAATGAACATGAATAATAAAGAGATTGCAAAGATTCTGATTACAGGACCATTCAATTCCGGGAAAACGACATTGATTAAACTTGTGAGCGATGAACAGCTTACAGGAAATGATGTCGAAGCCACAGATGAGCTTGCGCAATACAAGGCCATGACAACGGTAGGTTTAGATTTCGGAGTCCTGCACATTGATGATGATTTAGATGTCCACCTCTTTGGTACGCCAGGGCAGGCACGTTTCAATTTCATGTGGAAAACGCTCTCAAAAGGTGCGCTCGGAACGGTTTTTCTAGTCGACTCAAGTAGCCAAAATGCTATTGATGAAGCCAAACAAATGTACCAATTCTACAGTGAGCTTTCAGATATGCCGATTATTATTGGCGCGACCAAGCAAGATCTGCCTCAGGCAAAAAGCATCCAACACATAGCTACCGAACTTGGCATTGATGATACACGTATCATTCCCAGCAACCCTTGTATAAAAGAAGATTCAAAAAATTTGATTATTGCCCTTCTTGAAGAAATCATCGAAAAAGAATCTCAGACACAGGATGCTGCTTTTTCAGTTTAGGGATGCTCTGAAAAAGCCAGACTATCCGTGCAGGCCATGGATGGTCTGCCAAAATCACGCACGCTAAGTGTTTGACTTTGTGAACAAAGGCAAAACCGCGCGTTTGCCTTTGCGTGCTGAAAAACTGCATGGAAGTAATTTTTCAGAATATCCTTAGCAATCAAAGCACATAATCAATCTGGAAAGCCTGCTTAGTGAGTCATCGGTGCCGCAATACGGTAGAGACTGTTCACAACAAATTCATTAAGAAAAAAGATAATAAGTAAAGCAATAATCGGAGAAAAATCAATACCACTAAAATAAGGAACCCTGCGGCGAATTGGAAACAAAAAAGGTTCGGAAAGTTGATTAATAATACGAACAATCGGGTTATGTGGATCAGGCGATACCCATGAAAGAACCGCGCGTGCAATCACAACCACCATGGCGATCGTGAGCACAATATCTAACACCCCTGCTACAGCCTGAAGAAAATAACCCAAAATATACATATCCTACCCCAATTCTTTTGAACGCCTGGAAGCTGCTAGCACACCTTTACGAACAGCTCCCGGAAGACCGTTTTCATACATGACATCCAATGCAGCCTGTGTGGTTCCACCCGGGCTTGTCACCTGATGCCTGAGTTCTTCGGCCTTTCTTCCACTCTCTGCAAGCATTTTCCCAGCACCTGCCGCTGTCTGGGCTGCAAGTTTCTCAGATAATTCCTCAGAAAGTCCCAATTTCACACCTGCTGCCTGAATCACTTCAGCTAAAAGGAAAAAGTATGCCGGGCCACTGCCGGACACCGCTGTTACAGCATGAAGTAAATTTTCATGATCAACCCACGCGGTCTCTCCAGATGCAGCAAGAACATATTCAGCCCGTTGATGGTGCAACGCATCCGAATCACTAAATAGAACTGATATACCTGCTCCAACCAGCGCAGGAGTATTTGGCATCACACGCACAATCTGAACGTCAGCCCGGCCAAGGTGACTTTTAATGGCATCAATCTCAACGCCTGCTGCAATACTGATCAGAGTTGAGCCCTGTTGAAGATCACTGCCCAAATCAGAAATGACCTTTTGCATCTGCTGAGGTTTAACAGCCAGAACAATCACATCAGCAATGCTCACTGCTTTAGAATTATCTGTATGAGTGAATACACCATATTTCTGATTCAGCTGCCCCAATCGTTCCTGACGAATATCTGTAACCACCAGGTGAGAAGCTGCGTGTCCACTGCGAATCAGGCCAGCAATAAGCGCCTCAGCCATATTTCCGCCACCAATAAATGTAATATGAAGCTGTTGCATGGTTTCCTTCTTCATCTTTAAATACTTCTCGTGCCGAAAAGCACTGTACCGAGGCGAACCATTGTTGCCCCTTCCTCTATTGCGATACGAAAATCACCGCTCATCCCCATGCACAGTTCGCGAAGGCTTGCATCACCAAGCTCATCTCGCAAGCCTTGTAACATTGAAAAACTCGATCGCATCTCATGGATCCCTGTATCAGAATCAGCATCTTTGAGCCTGGCTGCCATGCCCATCAAACCAATCACGTTCAGGCCATCGATCTGTTTCACCTGGCTGAGAAATAATGCTAACGACTCAGGCGGCACCCCATATTTCTGTTTTTCTCCAGAGATATTGACCTGAATCAATACTGGTAACACACGGTCTGTGACATGTTTGGCGACCATCTTCGCCACTTCGATATCGCACAAACTATGCCACATATATGCAAATTGACCGACATATTTGGCTTTATTTCGTTGAACCGGCCCAATCATATGCCAGTTTAACTCAGGGAACTTTTGAGCCCTGTCTCGCAGTGCCTGTGGCCGGGACTCTGCAAAATCTATCTGTCCCGCATGCGCAAGCATCGATACTTCATCATCTGTATGATATTTAGATACCGCAAGCATACGCGTACCGGAAACATCCATTTCATCACGCAGCAATTGCCAGCGTGAAATCAATTCAAGTTCAACCGGGTTGATTGTGTTTATTTCGGCTGTAGCCAACTCAGTTACGTTTGGCCTGTTGAAGCATTAAAAAACTTAATAACATATAAAAAATCACCGCCTGCCCCACAAGCAGCCATGCCGCAAAAACAGAACCTTTTACAATGGCCAGTGCTGCAAGGCCCATGATCAACGAGAGCGCCACCACAACCATCACCGTCTGTACAGGAGAGCAACCGAGTGCCATCAATCGATGATGCAGATGATCCCGACCCACAAATTCAAGCCATCCCCGAAAGCTCTTTACATCACCACGATGTATTCGCGCAATGGTTGTATAAATCATATCAAAAATCATCACAGAAAAGATCAAGAGCGGTGCAGAATAAGCCTTCAAGGCGCCTTCATCTGACCAGTCACCCATCACAGCAACAGATGCCATCATCCAGCCCAGATAGGTGCTGCCAACATCACCCAGAAAAGTCCTGGCAGAGCGATCATATCTGGCATTATCAGGCAAAAATCCGAGCGCAGCTCCGGTCAGTGAGAGGCAGAGCAATAACATATAGGTCTGCCCTGTATGCCAGGCCAACATCGCCATCAACGTACACACAGCTGTTGCCAAAGAAGCCGCCAAACCATTAATGCCATCGAGGAAATTAAATGCGTTGGTAATACCGATGATCCATAGCGCAGTGATCATATAACTGACGGGCATCCCCCACCATGTACCCGGTGCAATTGTGACATAGACATCACAGGCCATCAAAACAACCAGAGCAAGCATCTGACCAAGAAGCTTTATCCCTGCCGGAATTTCCCTTAGGTCATCCCAAAAAGAAAGCATGGCAACAATCAGGGCAGAGATGCACACACCTTTTAATTCAAGGGAGTAATTAAAATTAAAAAACAGCGTTAAATTCACGGATATTAAAACTGCCAGGCCACCGATTCTGGGTGTCGGTTTTGTGTGCACCCTGCGGGCGTCCGGCATATCCAGTGCGCCTACCTTCAAGGCAAGGTGAATCACGAACGGCATCAGTCCATAAGTTAATAATACCGCGGCAATCGCAAGTTTGGCCCCTTGCGTAAACAAACCTGTCAGTTCCCATGGAAAACTAAACGCCGCTCCCAATAGAAGCGCCACGATACGAAGTGCTGTTTTATCAATTAGTTGATACACGATTTCACCGCTTCCTTTAACTGTTTAAATTCAGGTTCACTGATGTCCACCAGCATTGGCAGTGAAAGCATATCCAGCCATGCTCTTTCAGCACCCGGTGCATACGTGCCAAGCAATCGACTGATTGGCATTGTAACCGGGCGTGCTGCGGTCACATTGTATTCTCGAAGCTGGTTCAGGAAAGAACCTGCCGCTCCGGCAGTCCGAACAATATAACGATAGTGATTGCCTTGATGTATACCTGAGACTGGAGCAATTTCGCCACCATCAAACCATGCATCCATTTTATAAGACAGTGCCTCACGCGCATTCAACTCATCATCCGCCGCTTTCAAACGAACATTTGCCATACCCGCATGCAGATCAGACAGCTGATGATGGCCGACATAACCATCAAGCTGCACAGCGCCATCAGGGTCTCTCATTGCCTGAATACGTTCACAAAACCGTTGATCATCGGATGCCAGTATACCGCCATAAGCACCACCCCATGGCTTGGTAGCATAAAAGGAGGTAACCGCTACATCACCAAAACAACCTACAGGCTTTCCATTTAATATGGCACCAGATGCCTGGGCAATATCCTCAATCATAAGACATGGCCAGGCTTCAGCAGCCATCGGCTCAACCATACCAAATGGATGAACAATGATGACCGCATCAAATGAAACCGCCTGTTTCAATGCCTCATCCCGAAGCAAACGAAGATCTTCCCCACAATCCATACAGACAGGCTCCCAGCCCGCAGCCAGAACCGCATAAAGCACCGAGCTACAGGTATAAGCAGGGATGCCAACTCTCTTGCCTCCCGCTTTTCGATCCAGCACCCTTAATGCCAATGTGATCGCACTGCTTCCTGAATCAACAGCAACAGCACACTTCTTCTGAATTCGCCGGGCAACCTCCTGTTCCAGCAAAACAGTTTCACCATCCATCGCGACATGCCCCGATTCAACAATGCGAATCAAAGCATCTGAAAATGCCTTTCCAAAAAGAGGCCTGGAGTGAGGAATCATCGACATCCCTTAATAGTCACGTAATGCGGCTATTTTCATGCTGAGCAAGGTGTTTGATGAACACAACAGTGTTTTTTCAAAGCACATAAGCGACAAATAACGTCATACAGTACAAAAAGATTCCATCATAAACGCATGCGAACAGGCATAAACCCTTCCGCACAACTGAGTTTGCCCTGCACACCACGGAAATGAGCCGTCGCAAGTGCAATCTCGACAATATCCAGCTTTACATGGGTTCGTTCCACCTGAGATGCATGCGCTTCAAGCGCTTCTCTTTTGCGTGGCATGGTATCATTAATATCCATGAACAATGTCGGATCAAAACCAATGGATGAAGGCGTCTCATAAGCCAATACATTCGGCACATAACGTGTCACTGAATTTGCCACCTGAGCCAAAACCCGATGATCCTGATGTGTATCATCACGGTAATTGAGGTAAACTGTGTCTGGCTCTACCGTTTTCACAATCTGTTCAAGTGTATCCATCAAGGCTTTGGCCTGCTGTGGCAGACAGGTATCCATATAGCCACCCCAGTGAATTTTTTTAATTCCCAAAATTTCGGCTGAGCGTTGTTGCTCAGCTCTGCGTATTTCAGCACGACCACCAATATCCCCTTCAGTTGCAACAAAGAGATGGACATCATCACCACGTTTTGCGTGCACAGCAAGTGTGCCACCGCAACCAATTTCAATATCATCCGGGTGTGGTGCCAGTGCAAGTATCGTGCTCATTGTCTCTTTTCTCCCATCTGGAGAATTATCTCCGATGTTGCCGGACCCAGATTAAACAGCATATCGATGACCGACAAGTGTGAAATGAATAAACCATGCAGTTGTGGGTAGACCGGGGCCTCTACTTCCTGGAACCACAGTTCAATGCCTGCATCAACAAATTTCTCTCTGTCCAGATAACTGCGTCCTTCCTGTCCTGAAAGATAAGCGTCACCGCCAAGCTCTTTACACAACAAAATAAGACGCTCTGTCGGGTCGGTTGAGTCCGTTTCCATCCTGGAAGCCAAATGCAGTGGGGCCTGACAACCCAACATCTCCCCCAGACAACAAATAACAGCTGTATTCAGATCAGCAATCCTCTGCCATGGCTGTTGCAACACCTCGCGTAATTTTGGCCAATAAAGCTCCAGATACGGCGCTTTAACATAAGCCTGCTCGATCGCTGCTATCTGTTTTCTTGCCCAGTTTGATGAACCATTGGGTGCAGCAATGCCCACATCCATAATGTTTTGTGGAAAGCGGTATGACACCGGGACGGTGACCCACTGCGCCCCATGCTGCCCTTTAATCCGGTTACGGTTCTGCCATTCATTTTTATGATATTGAACCGTATCAAGAATGATAAAAGCATCTGAAATCAGCCATTTATGAAAGAACCCAGCCCACGGAAGGTAATTAGGCTGATGAATCGTAACCAGCATAAACTAGCCTGCCTGCCATGAATGGCCGGAAAATGCATCAGCATTTGTGAGTGGCAAGGAAACCACACTTTTCCTGACACGATCAACAAGGAAGCAGAGATACTTTTTTCGGGTCATCAATGTCTCACACGCAAAAGAAATGGGTTGGCTTCCATCCGCACACCCTGCTGGGCTGGAATACGAAGACGCACAACATGTGGCCCTGCCTGTAATTCAAGCGAAGTCACTGTGACGCTATTGTCCAAAGCAAGTGTTGTATGCGCTGCCACCTTTCCATCTACGATCCATTCACCCCTCAAGCTTAATGAATCTGATACCGGTTTTGATAACAATTCTTTTCTCATCTGCTCTTCAGGCAACCATTCAGAAAGCCCCGCATAGAGATTCACCTTGCCACTTACGCTACCATCATCACCGGGCAATAACCGTTTACCTGTTTTATCTTTCAGAAACAATGCAGACATCCGAAGATTACGTTCTTTCACCATGAACCAGCTTGTATTCCTCCCTTTACGAAGCGCTGTCATCACAGCTTCCGAACCCGTACCGTCTGTCCATACATCCATCGGAAAGTTACCCAGATATTCTCCCGACTGCCCTTCGGCATGGTAATCTCCGGCCGAAACAGCCCAAATCGGATCTGGATGATAACCAAGCATATAATCCATCATGAAACGATCCCACAAACCACCGGGCAATGTATTGTTGTCAGTATCGCCATAAACAGCAGCAAAGGCATCTGCGGTCGGCTCTTCAAACACCCGTCTGCTGTAAGGCGGTGTATTGAAATGTACGCCCATCGGTCCATCACGCACACCCGATAGTGTCCCAGGGTGTGTCCAGATCACAAACAATCCCTGATCCCTCGCCGTGTTGATAAAGTCGACATCAGGATCAATCTTTTTCTCCAATAACCATGTGCTTAAGAAAGCAATAAATGATGCCGCCAGAAGCAATGCTACACCCCGCTTTCTTTTTCGAAGTAATACCATCATCAATATAAAGATTGCAAAAAAACAAATCCCGAGGGATAAATTAAAATTCCCCTTAATATTTCTTAAATCATAACTCGGCAATGCCTCAACCTGTTCCGGTCGCTCAATGCCGAGCGCAATGATATGACGTTCCGCCTCATGCAAAGTCAAATTCTTAAACGGAATACCGCTCCAGTAATAACCCGGTGTTGATTCTGTAGCAGCCATGATATGTAAGTCAGGGTACTTGTTGCGCACCCTGTTTAGATCAGCAAAAAATTCATTCAATCCCGTTTCATACAGCGATGGATGCTCCTGAGATACACCAATCAATTGTGGAACCGGATCCAGTCCGAATTTAATGGTGTACCGATCATGCTCACCAAATACCAAGGTCTGAATACCTCGTTTTTTTGCCAATCCCACCAGTGTATCCATATCATGCTGACCATCAGAATGGTTGCTTCTCACATCAAGAAGCACACGCCTTGAATCAGGAACATTACCTAAATCATCCATCGCAATACGGTTGGGAAGTTTTTCTTTTTTAAATGAGCTTTCTTGTTTGGAAAAGACATCCGCAGACTTCTCCACCGAAGGTTCAGAGAGATGGGCACTCGCATCAATCATACGTTTTAATTCTTCAAGACTCACATCCCTAGCATGAATACCCTGAGCCGTGAAAAACAAAACACTAAAAAATACCACGCATAAAAATCTATTCATCATCACGGCCCTGCCCATATACTTCTGCCAACCCATCAATCATTTTTTTCACCGAATAATTCTCTGCTCTCAAACGTGCATGTTCCCGTATCATCGGGCTCCATTCGGAAAGCAAGGCTTGCGCCACCTCTTCAGCATCATCGGCACGCACCACGCAGCCCACTTCATCATCCACCAACTCGCTCAAACCGCACACATCACTCACCACACAGGGAAGCGAAGCCGCAAAAGCTTCCACAACAGCCCGACCCATGCCTTCATTATGAGAGAGCAGTACAAAACAGCGTGCATCTGCAAGATAGACAAGTGGATCAGTCCAGCCTGCAAAACAGATATTTTCAGCCACCCCCAATTCAGTCGCCAACGATTCAAGCATCTCCCGCTCACCGCCGTCACCAACAATCGCGAGTCGGGCATCAGGCCTGACTTTACAGACTTCTGCCCACGCACAAATCAACCGTTCCATGCCTTTCACCGGCACCAACCGACCCACTGAAACCGCATCCCATTGATATTGCCCTTCGCTGTTTCCCCTGATCTGATCGACCTGCCTGCTAATGAAATCAACATCCACACCGCTGGGAATAACATGCCACTGCCTGACCGTTCCTATCCCCAGTTTAAGATGATCATCCATCTCGGCTTTTGTAAGTGCAATCAAGGCATCCGTTCTCCGGGCCATCCAGCGCTCAATGGCAATAAACAGCTTTGTTTTCATCACGCCAAAATAACCGTGAAAAATATGTCCATGTGGCGTATGTACAATTTTTGTCTGGCCACCACTGGCGGCCAGGCGTCCCAATACCCCTGCCTTGGAAGTATGGGTATGCACCACATCAAACCCTTCACCTGCCAACTTGGAAATTTCCCGATAAGCCAGCCAATCATGCATCCCCAAACTCCGTTTCAGCGATGGCAATAAACAAGTCCGGCCACCCGCCAATCGAAACGCCTCAAGTCCCTCTGCGACACAATGCAACTCATCAGCAGACATATCTGACTCTTCACTCAACCCCGTTACCAGAAGCACATCGTGCCCCTGTTTCACCTGTTCACAGGCAGAAATCAATGTGTTAACCGCCGAGCCTCCACGATCCATGCGTGTAATCAGGTGTAAAATTTTCATCAATGTCTCAAAGATTCAACGACCTGAAGAAAATCAACATCATGGTGCTGCCATGCATATTTTTTCTCGACGGCATGCCTAAGCTCATGTCTACGTAAATACCGTGACAGATCATCACTTTGGGCTTCCTTAAATAGCACACGTACCGTGTTTGCTAAAGCCTCTGCCGACACCGCATCCGCCAGCCGATTAAAAGGTAAAGAAGGCACCACCTCTTTATTCGCTGTCACCGGTGTTGCGACCACAGGAAGCCCACAGGCATTGGCTTCGAGTGTCACCAGCCCAAACCCCTCCAAATCACGTGTTGGAAGCATAAACAGATCCGCCGCAATCAGGCGTTGTTGAACAGCTTCTTCCGCCAGGTAGCCCGTAAATTCAACTCTATCTGCAACCTCTAACTGACTGGCAAGCTCCTGGAGTGGCTGTAGCAACTCTCCACGCCCTATCACGCACCAGCGCAGCTCGGGCATTTCCTCTTTTAGGATCGCAGCAGCCTTCACCAACAAATCAACGCCTGTACGCTCCACAAGATTTCGAAGGGTGATTACAACCGGGCCATCCCATTGCAAAGCATGGCGCAATTCGTCCCGCCGCTCAAAAACAGCGATTTCCGGCACATCAACACCGCCCGATGCAATCGTAATCAGGTTCTTGTCAATTTGAAAAAAATCAGAAAGGCGTTTTTGCATAAAATGGCTCAGCACAAGAAACCTGTCCGCAGAACGGTAAACCTTTCTCTCCAGTCTTCTCATAGCGAATCCGGCTAAACGATGTTTAAAACCACCCTTTTTACCATACCGGGTCGCATATTCTTCAAACGCAAAAGAGTGGCAAACCTGCAACCGTGGCAAGTTACAACCTGCCTTTAACAATGCCCACATGATAAATGGCTGCTCAGCCACAACAGCATCAAAACGACCTGCATATTTATGCCACCAGACAGCCGCACCCTTTTTCAATTGTTGAAGTCCAGCCGTTCCCCGATCCCCTGTATAAAGGAGCCGGTGTTCCACTACCCTACCATCCAGTTTCATTGTTAAAGCTGCATCAGGATCAGGCTGCCTCGTTAACACCGTCACTCCATACCCGGAATCTCTCAATGCACGAATATGATGCACAAGCATTCGCTCCGCACCGCCATGCACCTGCTCTGCTGAAACATCAGAAACAACAAGAATGTTCATGCGCTTAACTGACATAAGCATCCCGCAACGATTCATCCAGCGATGACCAGTTATGCTGTTGCATCCAGCGATCCATAATCAGCAAACCCCATAATATATCTGAGCGATCATGGCCTTGCTGATGGGCTTGCCACTGAGCCCGAATAAATTCAGGACGAATCAGTCCGGCCAATGGTTTACCTTCAATCATAGCCCGGATTTCATCTGCCAGTTCATGATGAAGCCAGTGTTTCACCGGCGCCATAAACCCTTGCTTGGGCCTGTACACCACATCATCAGGAAGTTGATGCGCTGCAATTTTTTTCAGCATGATTTTCAACTTCTCCTGCCATGGCCACCCGGCAACCTTGCTATCTGCTCTTAGTGTCAAAACAAATGATAACAACCGTGTATCAAGAAATGGTGCACGCAACTCCAACGCATGTGCCATGCTCATGCGATCTCCGACAGCAAGCAGATCATCAGGAAGGTAAGTAAGAAGATCGTAAGCCATAGCACCATTTACAGGACCAAAACGGTCAAGCAGGCTTGCAAAGCCGCCCATCGCTGTAATCGCAGAAGGCCACCGCCTCTGCCCCTCAGCACATCGCACATCGGCAGAGTCGACACTTAACATCTCAGATACAGGTGCATCTGTGGTCTGCATCCACATGCGATAAGCATCCGCATCACTCATGTCCAGCCCTTGCAAAAAACGCCGCAGACGCCCGCGTAAATTCCTGCTTGATCCACTATCCCCGAGTGCCGATACCATATGACGCATCAGACCCTGACCTGGAAGTTTTTTTAATCGTCCATGCCATGCCATGCCAAGATAACGTGGATAGCCACCAAAAACCTCATCACCGCCCACGCCGGAAAGTGCCACATCCACATGTGGTTTGGCTGCCTGACTGATCAGATAAGTCGGTAACGCTGCCGTATTCATCACCGGCTGATCAAAAGCACCTGCCAGATCGTCAAGCGTCTGATGGGCATCTGCCACGACCTCCAGCACCTGATGTTCACTACCAATATGATCAGCCACACGGCGTGCAAAATCGCTCTCATCATAATCCGGGCTGGCATCAGAAAAGCGAACAGTAAAAGTATGTAATGGTTGATTGGATTGCCGCGCAAGTGAAGCGGCAATAAGAGATGAATCCACACCGCCGGAAAGAAAAATACCCAGCGGTTTATCCGATATCATGCGAGAAGAAAAAGCGTGATCCAAAAGGTTTTCGACCTCACCCTCGATCTCTTCAGGCACCATGTCCTGTGGCTGATCTGTCTCAGGCAGAAAAAAGTAACGCCGGACGTTCAATGTTTCGCCCTTAGCAGCTACGGCATAACACCCGGCAGGTAGTTGGCTAACTTCCTGATAAAGGGTTTCAGGTGCTTCGATACGCATATCGCGCAATAAATCCGTCACCGCATGAATGTTGGGCGTAAGACTCCAATCACCTTTTTCAAATGCATGCAGTGTTGAAGCCAGGCCTGTGCGCCCATTCTGCTCACAAATAAACAACGGCTTTTCTCCAAATGGATCACGGGCCACGATCAACAACTCACCCCGCGCATCCCATAAAACGATGGAAAACATGCCGTCAAGCAAAGCAAACATACCCATACCAAACTTACGATAAAGATGTGGCAATACCTCGGTATCGGATTCCGATACAAACGCAACACCATCTTTCTCCAGCTCTTTTCTCAGCTCTCTGTAGTTATAAATACAACCGTTAAACAGGACTGTAAGATCATCTGCAATAAATGGCTGCCGCCCGCTTTCATCCGGGCCGATAATCGAAAGACGATGATGAATAGCTGAAAATGATTCGGAAAACCACTCTCCACAATCATCCGGACCACGCTGCTTCACAGCTTCGGCCATGGCTGTTATTTCGCGTCTGGCTGTGCGCCCGCAAACAGCTACAAAACCACACATAAATATTTGATCCCACGCTTATTCATTACCAAAAAAGATTCTGACAAACAGGCCCCGGCAGACCGCTCACATAGCCTAAACATCTACAGCGTCTTGCCTCGGCCAATACCAACAATGGTAAAACCATACTCTGCCATTTCTTCTGCGTTATAGATGTTACGAGCGTCAAAAATAAGACGACCTCGCATACGTTCAGAGAGCTTATTCCAATCAGGTTCGCGAAAAGTGAGCCACTCAGTAATAACCACCAGCACATCAGCGCTTTCTGTTGCAGCCATTGGGTCGTTACAAAATTCAATGCTCTCGCCCCAAATATCACGACAAACGCCCATCGCAGCAGGGTCAAACACAGAAACTTCCACATCTGCATCAAGTAACGCATTGATAACATCAATACTGGGCGCTTCACGCATATCGTCTGTACCCGGCTTAAATGCCAAACCCCAAATAGCTACCCTGGGTTTTTCGATTTTCAATTCTTCTATGCCCTTAATAATACGATCTATAAACCACTGACGTTGCGAAATGTTTACTTCATGTGCTGCTTCCACCATATGTGCTTTCAAACCATGTTCACGCGTAGTCACCATCAATGCTTTAACATCTTTAGGAAAGCATGAACCGCCATAACCAATGCCAGCATAGAGAAAGTGAGGCCCGATACGCGGATCAGAACCAATACCATGACGTACTTTCTCAATATCAGCATCAACCACTTCACAAAGCCGTGCCAAATCATTCATAAATGAGATTCGCACTGCCAGCATACAGTTAGCAGCATATTTAGTCAGTTCGGCAGAACGACGATCCATCACCTGCATGCGATCCCGGTTGCGATTAAATGGTGCATAAATACGGCGCAACAATGTTTCAGATTCATCGTTTTCCACACCAATAACAATTCGATCCGGTTTCAAAAAATCATTAAGTGCCGCTCCTTCCCGCAAAAATTCAGGATTAAATGCAACGTTTAAGGAAACACCCCGTGACTTCGCAATCGGTGCAATCGTTTCTTCCACCATATCACTGGTTCCCACTGGAACCGTTGACTTCACTACGACAAGACAAGTATCTGGTGCATATTCACCGATGCTTTCAGAAGCTTTTTTCACATAAGAGAGGTCTGCTTCACCAGCTTCTCCGGGTGGGGTTCCAACCGCAATAAAAACTGCTTCGGCATCTGCACATCTGAAAAAATCAGACCTGAAAGAGAGTCTTCCTGCATCGCTGTTTCTCGCCACAATGGTTTCAAGACCCGGCTCATGGATGGGTATCGCCCCATCATTGAGCATATCAATTTTACTTTTATCTATATCGATACATACCACATCATGACCGACTTCCGCCAGACAAGCTGCCGTAACAAGTCCAACATAACCGCTACCAACAACATGAATACGCATAAATCAGCCTCCCTTGCGGCAAAGCATTCCGAGATTTGTGGTTGTCAGAAACTTACCTGGCAACTGATCCAAAACAGGATCCAGCATAATAAACACACCTGATAACCAACGCTGTCGATCAAAAAAAGGACTGCCGAACAACATCGGCCCACGCACTTTTTTCGCCACAGGTATTCCAGCCTCTTCGAACCACTGCCGCCACACCTTAAATGGATGTACAGATACATGCCCAAAACCCACTTCCGCAGAGAGTGGTGGTGCCGATACTTCATCTTCACCTTTCCAGTAAAAACGTTTGAACCAGCCACCCGTAAATTTATCCAGCAGATAGCCTGCCGATTCCGGAAGATTTGCAGGGTTGGGTGTGGTCACCATCGCATAACCGTTGGGTTTGAGGACACGCGCCATCTCACGAATCGCAGGTGTCGGATCAGGCAGATGTTCAACCACTTCGGAAGAGATAATGATATCAATACTGTTATCGGCAAAAGGGAGTTTAAAAATATCACCGGACATAAAATGCACAGGCCGCATACCACGCTCTTCCACACGATAACGACTACGCCCAGCACCATCAGCGGCTTCACGCTGGTTCAGATCAAGGCCAAACCATTGACCCTCTCTGAATTCAGAACAGACATCGTAAACATCAAACAGGTTTGTGCCCGGTCCACAACCAAGATCAACAATACGCTGTTTTCCGGATGCAGAAGATTTTTTCAGTAAATTTAAAACTGTTCGTCCCAGCATTATTTGTCTGAGCTTCCAAAAGTAAAATGTATGGGTCCATGAACGGGAAAAAAACTTCTCCGCATTAGCCCACTGCTTATCCACTTTCATATCCGAACCGTCATCCACAAAAAATCTCCTCTACTTACGCTCTCGCATCCAGCCCACACAAAAGCCACAGGCATAGCAAATCTGACAAATCATCCAGAGCCATTGCCCTGACAACAGGCTTCCAATCATTCTGAAAGGGTAACGAAGTATCCGTTTCCACAATGGAACCTTCTCAACAAACTCACCATGCCTGGTTGGTGTTTCAATGACCCACTCGGGATGGTGAATGTTTGCATAAGCTGCCTGATAACCATTTCGATAAAACTGTGTCAGTAACTTCTTCCATGTTTCCGGTGGCAGATGATGATAAATAATATCGGGAAGGATCACGACCCGTGCACCGGCATCACGAAACACCTTACGAAGATAAGGATCGAGGCCACGCGGAATACATTCATTTTCACCACCAACCTGCCGAAACAATTCTGCACGCATGATCAGACAAGGATGTTCAGCCAGATCGGAATCAACAATTTCTGTCACGGGTTTCCAACTTCTGCGTGGCACCTGTCGCATCACCCGCTTCACAAACGGTGTTGCCCAGTCCGGCACCGTATTATTGCCCCCAGCCATTCCGATATCAGCATATTGTTCCATCGCATTTACAAGCTTATGCAGTGTTTTCTCATCGGGCAACGAAGAGTCATCATCCAGTGTTAAAATGTATTTTCCCTTTGCCATATCGACTGAAATATTGATTCCCCGCCCCTGTCGCCGATCGCCCTTGAGTACAATCAACTCAAAGTCCTGCATCTCCTGTGCCGTCAGCGAAGCCATCAGTTTATTAAAATAGCCACCGCGATCTGCGTCGGCTGTCGGAATAATCACTGATAGAAGCGGTTGCCCCTGATCCACTGGCACATGCCAGCAAACACCATCTGCACCTTCATCATTACGAAAACGTACCCAGCTTCGGGGCATCTCAATTTTTTCCCACTCGGCTATCGCAAACAGCTTCTGAAAATCACGCTCCATAATAGTCTTTGTACCAACTGACAAACTTTTGTATACCCTCTCCAATGGAAGTATCAGGCTTAAAATCAACATGATGCATCAAATCAGAAACATCCGCATATGTTGCAGGCACATCACCAGCCTGCATGGGCAACATATTCTTTTGTGCCTTCATACCCAATGCATCTTCAATCGCCGCAATAAAATTGATTAATGTTTCGGGATTATGATTACCAATATTATACAGTTTGTAGGGGGCCTCCTCATCGCTGGCTTGTGGTGGTTTTTCCAACACCCGGCAAACAGCCTCAATAGCATCATCAATATAGGTAAAGTCCCGTTCCATCTTACCATGATTATACACATCAATGGGTTGTCCCGAGCAAATCGCCTTTACAAATTTAAAATAGGCCATGTCCGGGCGTCCCCAAGGGCCATACACGGTAAAGAAACGTAACCCGGTCATAGGAATGCTGTACAAATGAGCGTAGGCATGCGCCATAAGTTCATTGGACTTTTTAGTAGCGGCATATAGCGAAATTGGATGATCCACCACATCATCGACTGAAAAAGGCATGTTTTTGTTTGTTCCATATACTGAAGAGGAGGATGCATACACCAGATGTTTCACCTGTTGCTGACGACAGCCCTCAAGTACATTAAGAAAGCCTACTAAATTACTATCGGCATAGACATGCGGATGATCAATGGAATAACGAACACCTGCCTGCGCAGCCAGATTCACCACGACATCAAAAGACTCTTCAGCAAACAGCTGCGCCATGCCCTCACGATCAGCCAAATTCAAACGTTTAAAGCTAAAAGCCTCGTTGCTCTCCAATCTGGACAAACGGGCTTGTTTCAATGCAACGTCGTAATAATCATTTAGATTATCCAGTCCAACCACCCGATACCCGGCTTGCAGCAGAGCATAACTTAAATGTGAACCAATAAACCCGGCTGCGCCTGTTACAAGCACATTTTTCATAAGCAGCACACGCCTTTATCTTTCATGAAACCCATTCTATGCAAAGCATCTCTTAAAATTGAACATAAATAAATGCCAAACTTTTCTCAGGTCCTTAGAAAAGATAAATATCAAACAGCCATTTACTGTTAAACATTTTTTTAATGATATTTTCAGACGCATTCTATCCACGATATATAAATGTGGCCGTGCCTGAATTTCTAAGTTCATGAATCTGGTCAAGATGGTGCTGCTTACTATCGGTAAATATTTTGGTGTTTTCCGAGAACACTTCCGGAACATTTTTGAAATTCTGCCAGTCCTGCATCACAATGATAGTACGATCAGGGATAAAATGAGGCTCTAACTCATTGTACCAATACTCATTGAGTAATAACGAACGGCCACAATCGATAATGCAGAGCTCTACCGGCCCATGCTCCCATGAAAACCATGGAACATCGCTATTATCGCCTGAATCAAAGAGCTTCATCGCCTTTGCCTCAATATGAGCAGCAAACTTTTGGGTCATTTCATTAAACAGTGGTTGAAACGAAGTCAGATTATCGGGTGATTTAATATCTGTCCCCGTTAGCCACTTATCCATCCATGATGCTCTCCAGACAAAGTCATCATAAACGTACAGACGTTTATCATCAGTAAAGTTCGGATTATTTAGCAGCCCGCCCACAATGTTATAAGTGGAAGAGCCAATCCACGGGCCAATCTCTACTACAGCGCCGACGCCTGAATAAAAGCGGGTGATATAGTGGTAATAACGCATCTCATCCTGTGTCAGCATGCTGGGAACAGGACAGGGTGGAATTTGCAAATTTGACCAGGATGTCTTTCTATTAAGAACTTCCCTGAACAAAGGCGACACATCTTTTGTCTGCGATATGATTTTCGGTGTGATGTCACAGTCCACCTTTGCTCTTCTATGCCGAACCACATCATTTAGACGATGCCTGAATCGCAACGCCTCATCAGCCAGTGACAGCAAAACAGAGGATGGCAAAAAAAACGCTATCGTTTTATAAATACTGCGCAGTTCCTCTCCTGCTCTATGAAGTGCTCTTTTCAGCATCAAAACTCCGATTGAGTGCAATGGAATACAACGAACATTCAGCGCACCAGTTCCTGATATATAGACTCAAACCGCCCCACTTGCTGAGTCCATTCGAATTGCATCGCATGGTCACGATTCTCAATTGAGGGAACAGTCAGTTGTAATTGACTGAGCATGGCCGTTGCCAATGCTCCGGGATCATCGGTCTCCACCAGCTCTACAGCCCCACTCTCCGGCACCACTTCCGGAATACCACCAACACGACTGGCAACAACCGGCAGGCCATGTGCCATCGCTTCCAATAACACAATTCCAAAAGGCTCCGATCGACTGGGCAGCACAAACAGATCGGCTGAAGCCATCAACCGATGTACATCATCAGCCGCAAGCTGGCCCGCAAAGTGTACGCTGCTCTCGATACCCAACTGCTTAGCCTGCTGCTGCAAGACAACCTGGCATGAGCCTGAACCTGCGATCCAGAGCCGAACCTCAGGTTTTTGTTCCAGCAGAAGCGGCCATGCCTGCAACAAAACATCATGCCCCTTAAAGGGTTCCAGACGGCCAACACTAAGTACCACACAGGCAGCACCCGGCAGATTAAACTTTTCTCTGGCACTTCCACGTTCCATCAAAGTATCAGGCAGTAAAAACGCATGCGGCATAATCTGTAAAGGGTGCTCACCAATCACTTCATGAATCGCGCCTGCCAGCTCACGTGTGACCGCCAGCAAGCTGTCCGGCCAACGGCAGCCCCAGCGAATTTCTGTCCACTTCTGCCACCGTGTCGCCTGAAAAACATCATAACCTTGTGCATAACAGATACTGGGAATACCCAACAGTTTGCCCACCACGGCTGCCATCAGACCGCAGGATACCGCCTGCCCCTGAATGAGCTGAGGCTTGAAACGGCGTGCATGCCGCCACGTTTGAAATATCCGATAAAAGCTGCCACTGCCGAAAAAGGGTCTGGGCTTAAGCCAGACCAATTCGTAATCAGCCGTTTTGATCTGCTCCTCTCTCTCAACAGGACAAGATGTGGTTACGACCACCATCACCTCATGACCACGAGCCTCAAGCTGCCCGGCCAATGCCTGGGTAGCCATGGCAGTGCCCGCGATTTTTTCCGGTGGAAACTCATTCACCACCAGTAGAATACGCATACTATCACTCATGCCTCTTCGCCCTCCGGCATGGATAGATATTGCTTAAGCTTCTGTAATACATCATCCACACTGATTAAAGAAGGGTCAGTTCGAGTAATGGCATGTACATCTGTCCGGTCATACGCAAGGTAATGAGCTTCGGCATCCTCTCTGCCACATAGTGCCACCGATGCGACTCCCTGCGTCACCGCCACATGGAACGGCCCGGAGTCCTGTCCGACAAAGACATTCGCTTCGGCAATGACTGCGGCCATCACCGACAAGTCCGTCTGACCAACCAGCGAAAGTGTATCAGGAGCATATTGTCTGATCTCATCGGCCAAGGATTGCTCGGAAGCCACACCCATCAACACTGTCCGTATACCCATCGACTGAAGCACCCTAGCCAGCTCGGAAAAACGCTCTGCAGGCCACTGTTTTCCTATCAAGGCCAAACGCCTGGCGCCTGCATGCAAACAAACCCAGGTCTGATCATCATCGATTCCAATATTTTCCAACAAAACCCGTGCTTTTTTCCGAGCCTCATCCGGCACCGGGAAACGGGTGGTGACACCTGAAGTCACTCCCATTCGGCTTAGCAACAACTGATACAAACTGGTATAATGGATCCCCTCACGATCACTGGCAGGTAATGAGATGTCATACACAGATTCAGATTGGACCATATCCGGATCAAAACCGATGGAAAACTTGCAGCCTGCATGTTTTATCAGCCACCATGCAACAGCCCACCAATCAAGCAGTGCCGGGATATGCAGATTCATTAACAGATCCAATTTTAAATTCTGTATCTCATCACGTAACTGATAAAGTTCCTGACGCCTTTTGACCCTGCACAGAGTACGAGCATCAAAAGCATAAATATCCAGCTTATGAACCGCTTCAACATTGGGAAAATTACGCAGAAATCCAGCGAATAGAGGTTCACTACACCAGATGTGGATTTTTGCCTGCGGGCAAACCACAGCCAGAGCATCAATAACCGGCGTGATCATCAGCATGTCGCCCACACCACCAAATTGCCAGATACCCACCCGTTTCACTTCAGAGAGATCAGAGAGCGTTCGCCTCTCCGCATCCGGTCTGCACAGACTGGACATATAGATACTCAACAGCTTCTGCTTCAATTTCTGAAAAAGCATATGGATTACTCAGTCCCGGTTTGAATTGACACATTTTTCAACTGACGCCACCAGTTCTTGCATCTGTTTTCCATCTGTGACCAATCTGCATGGCGGACAGCAGCAGCGAAAGCGGCCTTTCCCAGCTTAGCTCTTAGCATCTCATCCATCATCATGGTTTTAAGTGTCTGGGCCAGCTCATGCGTATCACCTGAAGCTACCAGTACGCCTGTCTTCATATGCTCTACAACTTCAGGAATTGCTCCGGCTTTCGTTGATACTACAGGCAGGCCTCTGGACATAGCTTCCAGTAAAACGATGCCATACCCCTCCCAATAAGATGGCAACACAAAAACATCAGCCATGGCATACAAACCCTGCAACTGCTGTTCATCCACATGCCCGTAAATATGAACGCGCTCTGGAGATGGAAGTTCTGCAACAATTTCACGAAGTTGCTTCGTCGTATCCGGCTCTGCCTCTGTGTTGCCAACGATATGTACTTCCCATTGCAAATCATCCGGAATTCTATGCAATGATTCTGCCAGAGCCAAAACGCCTTTGGCGCGTGTAACATGCCCAACATAAAGAAACTGGGTGGAAACTGTTACAGACTCTGACTTTTTTCCCACACTCGGACGTTCAAAGCCAGGAGAAATAACATCCATTGGAACCGTAAACTTTAACTGCGCAGTGATTTGGCGATGACTACTTTGACTAACCGTAAGAATATGCCCGGCTCTATTAATAAGCATGCCTTCACACCAGCTTATCCATTTTTTTCTAAGCCGGGAGGGTTCAAGATGACCTCGCAGATGGTGTACCATTAAAAGACAACGCCGCCGGGAGAAAACAGCCCATGGCCAGAGATAAGGTGCCAGCCAAATATCAACCAACAGATCGGACGATAAACGCCATGCCTGCCAGCTCATATAGAGCGTTCGGGTTATCCCCTTAAGTCGCCACAAAAACCGACCTCCAAGCCAGCCCTCCAGTGGTGCTTCAGATAGTGTGATATAAGTGAGTGAAACACCTTCACTCTCAGCAGCTTGAAACAGATGACTATTATACAGCTCTCCACCACTGCGAACCGGTGTATGCCTGCCGACAAAGACTGTGAATTCAGCTTGTCCACTCACGTCAATGAGCAACCTCTTCGCGCTTTTGACTCAATGGCCGTGCTGGAACCCCGCCCACCCGTTCGCCCGCAGCCACATCATGTGTGACCACGGCATTTGCGCCAATCACCGCATCATCTCCAATCGTTACGCCTGCAATGATCGTGGCTTTTGCACCAATCCATACCCGTCGGCCTATCGTAACCGGCGCAACTGACATGGACGAAGCATGAATCGGCCCACCTTCTGAGTCATGATTGTGGTCTCGTATCGATACATACTCAGCAATGGCTGTTCCCTCACCAATATCCACACGCTGATGTGCTGATATGATGCTTCCCCAACCAAGAAAACAGTCGTTGCCAAAATGGATGTTACCCTCACCAAAAGTAATTATTACCACACGGTCCTCAAAGCGGCAGTGATCACCAATACCTATCTTTGGCTGCGAAACACTGCTTTGCATTTTGACACGCCAACCCGTACCAAAACGAACACCACTGCCCACCGAAAACTGGCACAACTCTCCAAGACTAATCAAACCATCGTGAGCAAATCGTGAATCTGAACCGGATGACCAGACAGCTCCCTTCATCAAACCAAACGTGAGTGGCGCTTCAACAGAACATCCCTTGAGCTGTAAGAAGGCAGAACGTCGCATTGCATGTAAACGCAGGTAGAGATACGTGAGCCAGTTCTTCATGTTATTTCTTCACTTTCAGGTGAAAACTGATGTCGGAAAGCGGGTAAATGAAGGCCAGTCTGGTTTCGTAGAACAGTGGCTTATCTGTTGCCAGCTTAGCCATCCATCGATCATAAAACCGTCGGTCGTTCCGGGATTCCTTATCATATACCACTGAAACCTTCTCGAAACGTGCCGATGAATAACCATATTTAAAGAGCTTTTCCCCTTCGATAAAATAGTCGAAGCTGCGGGAAGTAAAGGCTCGCAGATGAGTAGGATCATTATGCAGGTTTGCACTGCTCATGCTTGGCGCGACGATATATACATCTGCATCCGGCTTACTGGCACGCCAGATCTCCTCCATCGTTCCAATCACATCAGGCAGATGCTCCAATACATCCATACAGTAAACAATATCCATACAGCTACTCTGAAGCGGTAAAGGCAGACTGCCCAGATCTGCAATCACATCCGCATCTGAACTGACGATTCGGTCCATACCGATCGCTCCGCTCCGCTTACTGAAACCACACCCGATATCCAAAATTTTCATCTCTGTTCAATGCCCCCTCTTAATCCGCCACCATAGTAAAACAACACCCGGTTGCCACCGTTTCCAGGCAAACGAAGCACATAGCAACACCATTGCCCTTTTTCGATATCCAGCTGTCAATGCCAACTCGGCCAAATTACGATAAATATCTGCCTGTAAACCATGCCAGTAACCGGCAACTTTTGCTATCTGATCCGGAAACAACTTTGATAGTTTTCGATTCAAACGCCAGCGACTGTAATACCCCAACTGTTTGCTGCTACCTGTTCCCAACGAGCCTTCGTGTTGAAACACATTGCAAAGCACCCTGTCGACATAACCCAGTGGAAATATGGCTGCTGCACGCAGATAAAGATCATAATCTTCAAGCACGGAGAAGCTTTCATCAAAACCATCAATGGATTCAAGCACCTCCCTGCGAAACAAAAACACATTGGTTCCCAGGCGGTAGCCCTGCAAAGCCTTTAGAAACACATCTCCCTGAGCCTTTAAACAGGCCAGAGAAACAGCCACCTCACTCCCCCGCTTATACGCCTCGCCAGCATCGTTAACCCATGCCCAGTCGGAATAACACCATGCATATTCAGAGTGCTCTGTAAGAAACTTTACCTTTTCACTTATATTTTCTGACTGATAGGCATCATCAGCATCCAAAAAAGCAATCATCTCCCCTGAAGAAATCTCAATACCACGGTTTCGTGCAACAGAAGCGCCTTGATTTGGTTGCAGAATATTCCGAATACGATCTCCATATTCTTTCAGAATAGACTGAGTCTCATCTGTGGAACCATCATCCACTACTATAACTTCAACATTAGGGTAACTCTGCTCTAAGGCACTATCGATAGCTTTTCGAAGATAGGCAGCATAATTATAGGTAGGAATGATGATTGAAACCTGCGCAACCGTACTCACGTTCAGTGCTGGACTCATACTGACTTCCTTTGGAGAATCAGATGGAAAAGTGACGAACTTTGTTTAATTGCCAATCTAGCACGCTCGATCGGGCGTTCCAAAATAACGGTCAGCAGCCAGGAAACTATCAATATAAAGGGAATTGCTGCAAACATTAGGGCCAAATCTGGGATCTTATTATTTGGACCCATCAAGGTTAAAGCAGCACCAACCAGTATTCCAACCTGATGATGAACCAGATAAATAGGGTAACTCAAGTCGCCTATCCATTGATCTGTTGTTTTTGATATAAATGGTAATGTCTTTTGCTGTGATAAAACCACAACCATGAGCGCACAAAATACACAGTTGATGTAAAAAGGAATGCCAACATTGCAGTCAAAAACATACCCAACATACCAATTCAACAGAATAAGAATAAATATCATCCAAGCTGACCAGCGCATCGTTAATATTTTTCCAAACACCAAAAAACTCAACAGTTTTGCTTTATAGTGATATATAAAGGCCCCTATGGAAAAAGGTAATGAAGCAGCTAAAAGTGATAAATAGCGTTCATACCCCATCGTAAGAGCCAACGCATGATAAATCACACTCAACACTACCCAAAAAATCACAACACTCTTATTTTTTGAAAGCCCTAAACCTATTAACATGTAGAAGAACAGCTCAACCGTAAGCGCCCATGCTGCAGGCACTAAGCGTGCAGTTGTTAGGTCTGGGAAAATAATCAATCCATTCTTTATAATATCCGTAATGGTTGGAGGATAATAAAGGTCCCTGTGATAATCGGAAGTATATGATTCTCCGAAAACATAAATTAACAACAAAGAAAGCAATGCCGAAACCCAATATAATGGATAGACCCTCAAGAACCTGTTCACCGAATATTTTAAAAAACCATTTACGCTATATCCATAATTTTGATGCATAATTAAAGTCATCAGATAACCACTAAGCGTATAAAAACCGAACACAGCATAACCGCCTATCCAAGGGACCCCTCCCAAATGAAGGGCAACCACCATTAAGGCTAGCAATGTACGGTATAATCCAAACATTTCAGGAGGGAAAACCTGTAACCTTACTGCTATCAGCTACGGTCACCTCAATGCTTTCATAACTCTGTCGCAATACACTATCAACTGCCCTCTCAATATAGCGCTCATAGTTATACGTTGGAATGACACTAACCTTTGGATTCATTTTTTAGGTTCCGGGAGAAAAAAAACATTGGGATGATAGGGAGCTCTCCCCCCCTTCAACCGCTTTAACTGGCCTCGCTTTTCTGCATACCAGGCCTGAAATCCATGGGTTTCGGTAAAACGATAAAAATCCTCAATGGTTGTATCGACTTGCGACAGATTCAATGGCTCAACCTCTGAAAAAACAACAAGATCCGGATTTCTTTCCATCAACTTCCCGGCACCTTTGAGCACCTCAAGATCAAATCCCTCAACATCAATTTTCAAAAAGTCGACACGTTCAATACCCCGATCTTCACAAAAGTCATCCAGTGTCAAAGCTTCAACATCAATACTATCTGCTGATCGGGTGTGCGCCCTATACGCCTCAGCGGGCAACAGTGAGCCTACCCCCTGATTACCCTGTTCACTGGCAGTATAAAACTGCATCCTGCCACTTTTTGCTGTCACGGCCTTGGCCACAACCTCAATATTCTCAGCACTATTAAGTTTGATGTTTTCCTGCAGTTTGTTCAGCACATCCGGGCTCGGCTCAAATGCATATACCTGTCCACCTTCTCCCACCAGTTTAGAGGCAAGAAGTGAGTATTGCCCGATATTTGCCCCGACATCAAAAACCACGGAACCCGGTTTCATGAAAGTACGAAAGGCTGCAACATCTTCCGGTTCAAAGTAGTGAAAACAGAAAATAGCCTTCTGCACACACTCTCTCACATCCAGATGAAACGTGATGCCATCCCTGTTGGTGAACTGGACATGGTCAGGTGAATGACCAACAACGCCATGGCGAAGAAACTCTTTAAACAGATCAAAGGGAGAACTGCGCAAATAAAAGAGGGCAATGGAATAAAATGGACGCCAATGACCAATTTTGAATTCCCAAACACTCAATGGGTTTCCTCCTTTTGCATCGGTGAAATGACCAACCATCTGATCATAGGCACCTTGCCTTCCAGCAATCGCAAATCTTCGCGATCAAACACTTGAAAAATACGCAATGACAACAGATATGTCACAACATAAACAATCACCGCCCCAACAAACAGTAAAATCGACATGAAACGATCACCCCATTCAAGCCACTGATCTCCCATAAACACAAACAGGCCACACGCAATAACCGCAGGTATATTCCCTTTGATGACCAGCCACAGCCTGCTCACTTCAACCTTGATAGAGCGTTCAAAATGTCTACAAAACCGATAATAGAGTATTGTATTGGCAACGGTAATCGCAATAGCTGTACCACAGAGAGCACCAATAAATCCCAGCGCCTGAATGAGCCAGTAAGAGAGAAGAACGTTAACAACCGCCTGTAGGATGGAGCTTTGCATCACCGGTTTTGACCAGCCCATACCTGTCCCGACACTGAAACTCATAGCAAGACTGACCACCATCCAGTAGGCGGATGAGAGGATCAGGACACTCTGGTAGACGTATTCAGAAACAAACCCCAACCACATTCCAATAATCAGATGTGCTGTAAGCCAAAGACCAAACAACATCGGAAGCGTAGTGACCAGCAGGTATTTTGAGCCTATATCATACATCTGCCACAGTCTTTTAAAGTCATCCTGCCCATGCATCTCTGATGCGGCTGGAAACACAGCTGATGTTAAAGAGTACGGCAAATCCCTCATTAATGAAGCGATCTTTGCACCCAGGTCATACATCGTAACAAATTGAACTGGCATCAATAATGCCAGCAGAATTTTGTCGGTCTGATAGCTTGCCAATTCGGCAAATTTCGAAACCTGTAATCTCGCACCGAACGGAAGCATCTCCTTAATGACATGCCAGCTTATCAGCTTTACCCCAAACACCAGTTTTGGCATAACACGCTTTGAATAAAACAACAGCAGCAGAAGCTGTAACAGATAGATAGCTGTAACCACCCAAAGCAATCCGACAATGCCAAACCCAAGTTCCAGAATCAAATAGGTCCCCAACAAATTCGGAACACTGACAAAAAACATTGCCTTGGTGATCAAGTCATAACGCTGAAGCCCTCTTAGCAGTGCCGCCAAGGTGTTCACGAGGCCAATCAGAACAAAAATGAAAACACCCCAGTGCAGCATCTCCAACACGATTCCCGCCATTTCATTGGAAACATTAAGCCTTTTAATGATTTCAGGAGAGGCAAACCATGCAAATAATAGCGCGATAGCACCAAGCAACATGTAAAAAAGCAGCAGTGAGTTCAGTGCCTGACTGATAACGAGATGCTCACCCTTACTGCTGCATTGGGCCGTTTCACGCACAAGAGAGATGCCCAATCCAAAATCCATAAACATAAAATAGGTTGAGAATGTCCAGAAGAGTGCCCATAACGCGAATTGTTCATCGCCAAGATATGATAAGATCAGAGGTGTTAAAAACAGAACAACAGCAATCTGCCATACCCTGCCTGCGGCATGGTAGGCCGTGTTACTCATAATTTTTTTAGAATAGGTCATTTAAATTTTCGAGGTGGGGTAGAAATACCATCAGCTCTTTTCTGTTTGCTCACGGCACTGCATCGTCCTATGCACGCTGCTCCCAAATAACTCGCTGATCCAAAGCTCTGGAAAGCGTATATTCATCAAGATACTCAAGTTCTCCACCCTCAGGGACACCTCTGGCAATCCTGGATATCTTTACGTCACCGGCAGCATAACGCCGAGCTATAAAATGCGCCGTTGCTTCACCATCAACCGTTGCGCTGGTTGCAAGAATCAGCTCCCGGACTTCTTTATCTGCCACCCGATTATCAAGCGAAGAGATGCGCAGCTGATCCGGGCCCAACCCATCAATTGGACTCAGACGCCCATGCAATACATGATAATGACCGGAAAAGCCTTTACCGCGTTCCAGCATCAACACATCCACAGGCTGCTCAACCACACAGATCACACTCGAATCCCTTCGCATGTTATCACAAATTCCACAATGACCCTGTTCAGCAAAACTTCCACAACAATCACAAAACCCCATGGTTTCATGTAAATCAGCAAGACAGGCTGCCAATTGCTTCACATCGTCAACTTGCTTACTCAATAAATTCAGTCCCAATCGCATGGCACTCTTTGGCCCAATACCAGGCAAACTGCCCAAATGTTCCACCAGCCGAGCCAGAGGCGCCGGCATTCCAGGAAGCATATGCATCAGAGAGAAAAGCCGGGTGGCAATGGCATACCAGACATCATATCCTGTTGTTGCTCTTTTGTTTTTTCTTCTACGGTTTGAGAAGCACTATTCACAGCAGCAGCAAGCAAATCTTCGATCAAACTCTTATCCTGTTCATCCCAAAGCGACTGATCAATCTCAACCCTGCGAACCTGATGAGTCCCGGTCATGGTCACTTTTACCATGCCACCGCCCGATTCCCCACTAACTTCCATCTCAGCCATTTCAGCCTGCATTTTCTGCATATTTTCCTGCATCTTTTTTGCCTGCTGCATCATTTTACCAATATTCATGACTACTCCTCACAACTTCGCCTGATTAAATTTTCGAACAGACGTTTCTAATCAACATCACTTAATCACTCGGCCCGACACCCGGAGCACGAACATCGGTTAACCTGACATCCAGCTTTTCAATCATCGATTGCACATGTGAATCACTCTCTGCCTGTTCCCAAAGTCTTCGTTTCTCAGCTTCCGCCTGTTTTGCACGTGCCTGCGACAAGCTCTCTATCTGATTATCCTGCGCTGCTTCCCAAAACACCTCTCTGCCAATCCACTCCTGAAATGCTAGCCTATCGGGCACGGCAATGGCGTTTTGTTGATGTTTATCGAGCAACAAACGAATTTTATTGCCAAATTCCAGAATCCCCACATGTTCCAACATGGCGGTGACGCCCGGTTTAATCTCATGGTACGATTCAAGTGCCTGTTCCCAGTTTTGAAAATGTTTTCCTGTAGCTTCTGCTTCGGTATGCAGCGGAAGATCAGCTTCCTCCTTCTGCAATGTGGCTGACACCCCTTCAACTTCTGCTGCCTTTTCGGATGCACTTTCAGATGTGGCTTTAGATACAGTTTCAGATTGGTTATTCTGATCACTTGAAGATTTCTGAAGCGTTGTTTCAATCACCTCGGAATTTCTATCGCTTCTTGAGACCGGAGCGTTTGCACTCATGCCTGAGGGTGCAGACAAATCATTAAGATGACCCAAACGCATCAGTATCATCTCAGCACCACGCTGCTCATCCACCATGGCAAGATCTCTCAAACCATGCACAAGCACCTGATAACGCAAATCAAGCTCTGGAGCAGACCAGCGAGTCACCCACGATTCAAGCCACGCACGCTCAGCCTCATCCGGTTCATCAACAAGCAGTGCCTCTGATACCATCAGACAACTCAACTGATGCATCAATTCACTTAATGAGAGCAGCACTGTTCGTGGAGCATGACCAACATTCAAAGCCGATCTTAACTGAACAATGGATTGAGCTGCATCGCCGGAAAACAGCGCATCGGCCAAAGCTCTGACCAGTTCCGAACCAACCAGACCAAGTGCATGCAGAACATCTTCGTTTTTAATATGTTGGCCCGAATAGGCAAGCACCCGTTCCGTAAGCGAAAGCGCATCACGAACACTGCCATCCGCAGCCCGGGCAATCGCATGCAAAGCTGGCAACTCAAACTGAATCTCTTCTTTGCCCAGCACCTCTTCCAGATAACGGCTGATTTCATCCACACCAAGCCTGCGCAAATCAAAACGCTGACAACGGGAACGAACCGTTATCGGAAGCTTCTCAATCTCAGTGGTCGCCAGAATAAACAATACATGTGAAGGTGGCTCTTCCAATGTTTTTAACAACGCATTAAATGCATTTTTGGAGAGCATGTGTGCTTCATCAATGATGTAGACACGGTACTTCAATGAAGTCGGTGGATAACGCACACCATCCAAAATCTCGCGGATATCATCCACGCCAGTATGGCTGGCAGCATCCATCTCCTGCACATCCAGGTTATTACCCTGCATAATCGAACCGCAGGCTTCACACTTCGTACAAGGTTCACCATTTTTGGCATCAGAACAGTTCACAGCCATCGCCATCAAACGCGCAATCGTTGTTTTGCCAACACCGCGTATTCCGGTCAGCAGGTAGGCATGAGCAAGGCTTTGTCCTGCAAGTGCATTTTGGAGGGTCCGAACCACAACATCCTGACCCACAAGATCAGAAAACTGTTTGGGCCGCCAACGTCGAGCCAGTACAAGATAAGACATGGCTTTACCCTACGGTTAGTTGCATCGCATGCAACGACTTACCACACCATATAAATATTCTTCTAGCAAAATAAGATCAACGACTTATGTTTCGCCTCTTAAATTAAAAAAGGGAGAATCACATGAATAACTCGATTAAAATAACAGGCATTCTACTTGCCATTTTTTTTGGTAGCATGACTGCACAAGCAAAAGACATTCAGCCTTATGCAGGCGTTGGAATTGGCATGTTCACGACTGACCTTGGGTTTGGAGCAAAAGCTAAGAATGCCGTTGGTTTTTATATCAATGGAGGCGTTGATATTAACCATTACTTTGGTGCTGAGCTACGCATCGGTTCTGTTGGTTCAAAAGCCATTGATACGTTTGGCTCCAAATTCAAAACCGATCTTTTCACCTCTTACTTAGGCAAGCTCCAATACCCATTCACACCTGAAGCAAAAATCTATGCATTACTTGGTGCAAGCACAGCAAAAGGCTCTATCTCAGGACCTGCAACCAGCAACAGTAGCTCTACACAAATGAGCCTTAGCTATGGTGCTGGCTTTAGCTATACCGTGGCAGATAGCATTAATATTGGTATCGAATACATGGTTTACGCACCAAAAGTTAAAGCCACAAGTGATGGTATTACAGTCACTACAACTGACATCAAACTTAGTAGTTTTGCTATCAACGCCAGTTATAACTTCTAAACTCTGAGCAACAAATACAATAACTGATAAAAAATGGGCGGCCTTAAAAAGACCGCCCATTTTTTTTACGCATAAGCCTTATTGAATATTCGAATCCGGGATAATCAATAACTCGACCCGGCGATTAAGCTGACGACCTGCTTCTGTTTCATTGCTTGCACGCGGCTGTGCTTCACCACGACCTTCTGCACTGACCCGGCTGGGTGCCACACCATTATCTTCCATATACCATGCCACTGACTTGGCCCGGTCTTCAGACAAACGCTGGTTATAAGCCGCTGAACCAATATCATCCGTATGCCCAACCACACGAACCGAAGTACGTGAATAGCGCGCAACAACATCGTTCACCTTATCCAGTGTGCGTGTAAAAGCAGGTTTGATCGCTGCCGAATTAAAATCAAATGAAACCTCACTGTTCATGGTGATTTTCAGGTTTTCATTTTGCAACCGTTCCACTTCAACCTGATGCGCATTCCGTTCAGATGCTAACTGGCGTTCAAACTCCGCCTGCTGCTTGTCCATATAAGCGCCAACACCCGCACCCAAAGCACCACCGGCAACACCACCAATCAATGCGCCTCGCAAAGCGCCACCTGAACGATCCTGCTGATGCCCAATAATGGCCCCTGCAATAGCACCAACTGCGGCACCTGCCATCGCTTTCTCTTTTGTGTTTTTATTTGGATCATTCGGCGTCGTTGCGCAGCCAGCCAATACAAAAGCCGTTACCAGCAAGCTTATTCCAGTTCGTTTCATCATCTCTTCTTCTCCTGAACAGCCAGTTAAAACTGACTCTATTTTAACACATCTAACCTTGGTCTAAAAAGCATACCTGAAACATTCAAACGCATCTCACCAGCAGCACCAAAACCCGATACCAATGCCAATAAAGACGGATCATTTAATTTAGACACATGAATCACCGCACTGCCAGTAATCGGCCATCTGGCCATTTGCGCACCTTGTTGTTGTACAACACCTTTCGCATCGATGAAACCTGTGCCTTCATCCTGAATCAGCCATTCCCATTGAGGCGCCTTACTTTGCACCTGAAGCGATAAATTACCTAGCGCAGATTCTTCGCCCATCATTCCAAATTTTGCACCCTGCCAATATAAACTTAACGCACCGGATTGAGGCATTCCAGACTTCCTGTCCAATAATATTTCCCCTTCCAGCTTCACTCCACCTGAAACATCCACAGGAACAGGCAAATGCAAAAAAGGCTTAGCTTTCTGCAACACATCAGCTATCCCGGTCTGCACATCAATGTCCTGAATCGAAATATATTCTCCCGATTGAGAAATTGAAACGGTTGCGTTACCCCCTGCCCATATTAATTCAACATTGATGGCAAGCTTGCCTGTTAAAAGCGACCCCCAAGATGGAGATATTTCGACCTGTTCAAAGCTTAGTCCGATAGGTAATCGCTCCGAGGCGATTGAAACATGATGAAAGCCTGCAATCCAACCCATAACATTCACTTGATCAAATTGAAGTTGCATACCCGATTGAGAGGCCATTTCAATGACTTTCGCTCGAATCAGTGATTCAGCTTCAAAACGAAAACCAACAAAGATGATAAGTGCAATAATAAAAACAACAGGTAAACGCCAAACGGATTGTGATGAATGGAAAAAAGCGGTTTTCATGAACCCCCGCTAATCACAGCTTGAAGGTGTACGTGCCCTGACGTATCAGCAGCCTGTAACTTCATCCGGGAAAAACCCAGCCCTTTATCTGCAATTGCAGAAACAAACGAGATAATTTCCCGATATGGTGCATTTTTCATCTGCACCATCAAACCTTTATTGCCACCGATACCTGCCTGTGGCCTGATCCGGGTCATAAACTCACGGACACCACTGCTTCGGGCGATACGATCGACTTCCGACATCACATTGCCAGTGATAGAAACCTGACCACCACTTTGTAATTGATCTGCAAGTCTCTCTGCCTCAGCGGCTTGCGATTTTAATACCTTCACATTTTCAAACATCGCTTTGCGTGCATCTTCAAGTGGTAACACGACACCAAACAGAGGCAACATGATGGCCAAAAACAAAGCTGAACCAGCAACCAGTCGTTGTTCGCGTTGCGCCAAAGCCTGATAATAAGGTACCAGTCTCTGCTCCACAAAGCTTCGTAATCTATCAATCATACCCGTCACTTGACTCACCATTTCATCCTGAAAGATACTTGTTTGTCAGAAAGATCCGTATCAGTAATAACAACTTTTCGGCCACTCTTTTGCTGAAGCTGATCACGCATCTGATTTAACAAATCAATATCTTTTGTTGAGCCGGACATTTGAAGATTTCCATTGCGGAAGCTGAATTCCCGAAGTTTCCAGGATGTTTTTTGATACACTTCGCTTAATACCTGTAGTTGTTCAAGAAACTCCTGACTCTCCTGTTGTGCAGCAGACACGCCTCCTGCTTTTTTTAATTGCGCCAATGGGTCAAGCATGACTTGCTCATTTGGGAGCCCACGATGAAATGCTGACTCGATATTGCTACGATACATATCAGCCTGACGTTCCAATGAGTAAAGATTAGCCGTAGTCATACCCAGCCAGATCAATAATAACCCCGCCGCCATCGCCAAAGGCCGCTTCCATTGTTTGAACGCATGCCAGCTCTTTTGTACCGCCCACTTTCCGTGTCGAAAGTTCAGCTGCGTAGCTGCACTGGTTTCTATTGCGAAATTTGCATGATGACGACCAGGAAGCACATCCAGATTCTCGACCTGCCATTGCTTATAACCCGGCATCAATGCATCACCCAGTGCCTGTCCAACCCGGCCAACCACAACATTCACGGCCTGATCGACATCATGATCAGAATCATCGACTGTATCGGCATCTGGATCGTTACCTGAATCATGATTCGTGGCTACAAAACCCATGGCTTCCCATGATTGCTGAATCTGCCGAGCAACCTCCACATCATTCAAAAAAACGTCATCGGATATCTTCCGATTCATTCTGCGAATACCTCGCCATACGCCCTGATGTAAAAAACCAAAAAAGATGCCCTCTGCATCTTCATCAATCACTGCACATGTTTCAAAATCATGACTAAAAGAAACCAAACGTTCCCATCCATCAACAAGCAACTTCGGGCACTGCTGCCAGATAGGGTCATCGATCATTGCCGATCTTAAATACTGTGGCAAACCAAATACCATGCCTGCAATACCTGTACCTGTTTTTTCAGCATGCCAGACAAGCCACCATGGCTGGCTGTCTTCCCCTGATAATTCAGCCAGCTCCTGAGATAGGATCGCTGCATCAAGATAACGTACTTCGGATAGGGGAAGAGAAAACGAACGAACCAGCAAATGCTCTAGCGGCCAATAGATACGCTCTACTGAGGCGATATTCTCTGGTAGCCTGGGTAATAACGATTCATTCTCTTCTGACACAGGTTCGAACACCTGCTCATTCGCAAAAGATTCTCCTCCACCTTGCCCTTCCCCAGCATCCTCTCCTCGAATGCGATAAGCCAAAGAGAGCCCATCCCAACTGATGACGGCATCATCGGCAGACACATTTGCAGTAGATTCAGCGATAGCATCACCAATAGCCTCGTTTGTATCTATAGAAGTCTGCTCTACATCCATCCCTGTTTCTCCCGATATTCAATCGCTGTTTTTCCATCAGCCTCACGTATCAGCAGATACTCCTCCCGCCACCTTGCATTTCCAAACAAAGCATCTGTACGCACGATAAAGGCATCACTAACGACACTCAAGCGGGTTGTATCACCTCCGGTGCTCCACGGCTTTCCGGCAAAAGCCGAAGCAACCTGTTCATAGGGCCTCTGTTCAACAAACGCAGCTGCATCCACCGCTTCCATCCGTGGAAAAAAAGCCATCAATACAGTCTTATCTGCCGTATTAATATTCACAGTGGTTTTCCCTATTTTAGGCACCCGGCGAACTGTCACGGCCTCTTTCAGTTTTTCCAAAACCTCGTCATCAAAACCATCAATCAAACTCAATTCCTGCCAACGATCCAGGCGTCTGTTTTTCACACGATAAGGCTTATCATAATAATGGAAATCTTCAGCCCCACCAATACCCAAAGGTTGATCATTTTTATCCATCCAATCGATCAGTTTATCCACAAGCGATCCCGATAACTCGAGTGTTTGGAATAGTCGTTTTGCAACCACGACAACATTAGTCTGTACCTCGCCGTTATTATTCACCAGATCATTCACGTTAAAATAACGATTTGCATCAATCACGACACCTGTCACCAGCCCGTCATCCACAGGCAGGGGTGGGATCTCCTGAGCCCATGTTTCGTCAAGGTGATCTGTCTTGTTATCTTTCGCATCTTCGCCTAAATAGAAACGAACCAGTTCCATTGCTGACTCATTGGCCATCCATGCACGACTTGATTGCTGTAAATTTTCAGCACGTCGCAAACTGATCATATCCTCATAAGCCGCCGTTGCCGCCCAAGCCGATACCAGCGCCACAACCCCCAGAACAATCACCAGTGCCACGCCTCGCTCTTTGCTGGTTCCCTTTTCTACGGATCTCCTTTCCACGGAGGCCTCTTCCACACAACTCTTTTTCACTGTGGTTTCTGTCCGATAAACAATGGGAAATCCCACGTTCTCTCCCCGGAAGCATCACGGTATTTTATTTTCATAGCCTTTGGCCATTTAAAGTTTTTTCCAGGCTCCCAACGTTGTACCCACTGGCCCGATTGTGTCAAAAGCTCAACATCAAAGGACTCTGCCTCGCCCATATCCCATTGCAGGGCATCAACCGATGTTCGTGCCCAGGCCATCCGTGATTCACGAATGAGCTTGCCTTTCTCCTCATCCAGAAAATAGTGAATATATGTCAAAGATGCCTGATTACTTTCGCGGCTAAGCACCCACAATTCATCAAACACCGCATCACCTCTGGAATCATGGCTGATACGTATGGGTTTGATTTCAGCATCCTCTGTTGCACTCACATAACTCATATCCAAACGTAACTGTCGGCCAAGCCAATGGCTCTTCTCCAGCCGATCCCGTGTTTCCTTGAGCTGCAAAAAACCCTCACCTGCCGGGCCAAGTGCACCATAAACAACAGAAATCAACAGTGCAAAAAGAGCCATGGACATCAACACTTCAATCAATGTGAATCCGGCCTCTCTTTTCATCGTTTCAGCCGATATAAAAACATCGTCAACTCTGGTTCATCCGGGTGTTTTATCGAAACATTTCGTCTGATAAAATTGTCATTCTCGGTCTTTTCACTCCACAATTTCCAATGATAACCAACATGCCCAATTTCAAGGTCACCCTGTTTCTCTTCCATGGAAACATCTTTTGAATATCGCTCGCCCTGTAACAAATTGATGGCTGTATCCAACATGATGGTATGCGATGCAAGGCTGTACTGAACATTGGCTGATGCACCAAGTCTTCCCATCAATGCCACCAGTGCCACGGCGGCAATACCCAGTGCTACCAGCACTTCAATCAGTGAAAAACCACGTTCATGACTCACTCTGATCTTCCTCAATCACACGAATGCCTCCCGGCCCGGAACGAAGCTGTAAAGCTTTCGTTTTATTCAATTCAGGATTGGCAATCACCATATCGGCTGCATCAAGCATGCCATCCGGCCAGAAAATAAGATGCCCGATCCTCCCCTTCTCTTTTTCATCAGCCTCGATTTCAACTTCCCCTTGATCAGCTTCATCGTTTTTCTCTTTTAGTTTCCGCGTTGAAGAAAATCCTCCTGAAAAATTAATCGCAGTAATTTCAGCGCCTTGAGGAAGTTTGTAAGCGTTGAAGGGTGTCTCTGAAAAACTGTTCCACCTGTTTTCAGCACCCAGTTTCTCAAAATGATAACCGCTTTTTAAGGCTGTCAGGCGAATAGGAACCCCGGTTAACTGAGCCTCTTCGGCCGCCAGACGCAACACTTGCTGTAGCCGCCGGGCTTCTTCATCAAGATCGACTCCGGTACCGGAAATAAACGAAGGTGCTATCATCGAAATCGATACAGCAATAAGCGTAAGCACCAATAAAATTTCAATCAGCGTAAATCCTGATTGAGAAGTATCATGCATGGCAAACGTACGATTCACACTGCTGTGATAAACACTCATACTTCTGCCAATCTTCACTTATAACGTTACTTTTCCCAGTTACCAACATCGGCATCAAATCCTGAGCCGCCCGCTTTTCCGTCTGCACCGTAAGAAAGAATATCAAAATCACCATGCACACCAGGGGCCAGATAGATAAATGCGTTGTTCCATGCATCTTTGGGCACGCTATCCATGTAACGCTTGCCACCTTTACCCGCGCTTACCAAAGCATTGAGCCCTGCTCCGGAATCAGGATACCGGCTGTGTTGCAGACGGTACATTTTCAACGCCTGGGAGATATTCACCATCTGGGTTCTTGTTGCTTCAACCTTTGCTTCATCTGCACGTTCTATAAAACGGGGTGCCACAATCGCAGCCATGACACCGATAATGATCAGCACCACCATGATTTCGAGCAGCGAAAAACCGCGTTCTTGCTCTGAATATGTCTCTGTTTCCATGCTTCCCTTTACTCCTTTTTCAACCAAAAGTCATTTCGAGAAAGAGGATCATATAATCGCTTCTCTCCCTCAAAAACTATCCATGTCCCGTGCTGCAGATCATCCGACTCATGAATCAAACGATCCATCATCAACCACGAACCAACCAACCAGCCATGCGCTGCCTGTGCCTGTCGGGCATAGGCCGAACAGACCGGATATGCCGGGCATGAACGTCCATCCAAATCACCCACAACATGTTGATAAAAGTGTATGCCAAACAGATGGGGAGAGGAAGCCGGCAGCGCAAAATGTTTCCACCCCAGCGCCAATACAAATGCTGACACAGCCAGCATCATATATATACCCACACCCATGCGCACACCCAGATGCATCACCAGGGCCTTCCCGGTAAAGCTGATGCCTGCCACAAGCCCTGCCACCAGGCCAAATAGAGATCAAAAGCACCACGTTCAGCCAAAGAAACAGCCGAAAAAACAGATCCTGACCAGAGCCATGCTGTTATCATGGCAAAAAAGAGTGTCACAGGCCCCATACGGCGGCGTGCAGCCCATAGCGTTAAGATAATCATCGGCCATATCATGATGGCCGCAACCCATGCATCTCGCCAGCGACCCTGCCATGCATGCCCTGCTCCCGGAAATATTGTAGCCAATACGCCCGGTAACCAACTATTTTTAACTTCGGGTCGTGTATGCTCTTTAAGGTAAGCCCCAGCCAAACGCGCATGTGTAGAACGATCATTAAATTGCTTCGGTTTAAAATTTTGATGTTGTCGCATATCGATCAACATTGCTGCCAATGCCATGCGTTCCTGCCAGATATCACCGACAGATAAAACTGCTGCTGCACCTTGCAAATGAGCAATAGCTTCTTTCTCATGCCCGGAAGCCGCCATGACAATGGCCTGTTCGTAAACCTCCTGTGGCATAGACTGTGGTATATGTGGCGTGGATTTCAGCAAAGTTTGCGGTAAACCCTGTGATGAGGCATGAGCGATCACGGGTACCAAAAACATCGCCATCACAAAAAAAAGAGATCTTTTCATCTTACCAGCTCATTCATCTCAACAATGGGTAGTAAGATTGCCAGAGCAAGTGCTCCCACCATGCCTGCCATAAACAATACCAGCGATGGTTCCAAAATCGTCAACATCCGTTTCATGTTTCGTGATGCTTCTTTCTCATAACTTTCTGCCACTTTTATGAGCATGGCATCCAGCGTGCCGCTCTGTTCACCCACAGCGATAAGTCGAATCGCCATATGTGGCATCCATCCACCAAACCTTAAACCTTCGGCAAGACTTCCACCTTCCCGAAGCTGTTCGCGGGCAAACTCACCCACCTTTCTCATCGGCAACAATGTAAAACTCTGATTGGCGATATGCATGGCCGAAAGTGCAGGCACGCCACCGGACAACAACATGCCCAAGGTATGTCCAAAACGGGCCGTTTCAACCTTGGCAAGCAATGAAGAAATGCCAGGCATTTGCAGCAATAAAATATCCCGTCTGTAACGAATGGATTCATGCCGCATCGCTGTCATATAGGCAAAAATTCCCAGTATCACAGCCACCAGCAGCAAAAGTCCGTAATCACGCAGGAAAGAGGAAAGTCCAATCACAATCTTTGTCAGCTCAGGAAGATTGCCTCCGGTTCTTTCAAAAACAGTTACAATCTGGGGTACAACCACGGCCAACAGGAAGAGCATCACAAGCAAGCCAAACCCCAGAATAATGGCCGGATAAAGTGTTGCTGAAAGCAGCTCCTGCCCTAACTGTTGACGATGTTCCAACAATTCTGCGAGGCGTGAAGCAACCGCTTCGAGCTGCCCGGTCTCCTCACCTGCCGCGACCATATTGCAGACCACTTCCTCAACCCCCTGAGCGACCAGAGCATTGGCCAAGGAGCCGCCTTCCAACACCTGCTGACGTACAGCCGTCATAACGTGCCGTGCCTGACGACGCTCCATACCTTCGGCAATAGACCCCAGAGCCTCAACAAGTGGCATGCCTGCAGATGTAAGTGTTGAAAGCTGTTGTAAGAATGTTGTGGTTTCGCTGCCTTTCAGCCCTTTTGAGCGTTGCGATGACCCCTCTTTAGAACTTTCACCCACGCTGGATAACTGACGAACAATCAGCTGACGTGATTTTAATAGCTGGCGGGCTGTCCGTTCCGAATCAGCCTCAACCTCACCTTTTTCCCGCCGTCCTTTGGCATTGATTGCCTCGTAGGTAAACAGGCTCAAACTTCAACCACCATCATCTCTTCCTGACTGACGCGCACCACTTCATCCACCGTTGTCACGCCTGCCAACACATGCCTGGCACCATCCTGACGCAGTGATTTCATGCCCTCTTTCTGGGCAATTTTACGCAATGCAGGCAGCCCCTTGCCATGATGAATCGCATCACGCATCGCATCTGAAATCACTACCATTTCATAGATCGCCACACGACTCAAAAAACCTGTCTGCACACAGTGATCACACCCACAAGCTTCATATAATTCAGTGGTGCCAGAGAGTGTTTCCGATTCAATTTCCAGCGCTTGCATATCATCTTCTGTAATCGGCCGGGCTATTTTACAATGTTCGCACAGGCGACGAACCAGACGTTGTGCCTGCGCCATCACCAAAGAAGAGGCCACAAGGTAGGGTTCCACACCCATATCCTGCAAACGAACAATGGCCGAAAGTGCATCATTGGTATGCAATGTTGCCAGCACCAGGTGACCGGTAAGTGACGCCTGAATGGCAATTTCTGCCGTTTCAAGATCACGAATCTCACCAATCATCACAATATCAGGGTCCTGACGAAGAATAGAACGCAGCCCTGCTGAAAAATCCAATCCAATTTTTGCCTGCACCTGCATTTGAGCGACACCGGCAAGTTGGTATTCAATCGGATCTTCAATGGTCATCACATTACGATTTTTCCGATCTATCTGCATCAATGATGCATAAAGTGTTGTACTTTTACCCGAACCTGTCGGGCCAGTGACCAGTACAATACCATGCGGCGCTGTGACCACCCGCCGCATCATCTCAAACTGATCGTCATCCATACCAAGTTCTTTCAAGGTTAATATGCGTGCACCACGATCCAAAAGACGCATCACCACACGTTCACCATGCGCTGTTGGCAGTATTGAAACACGGACGTCCACTTCCCGTCCGCCTATTTTCACCCTGAACCGACCATCCTGTGGATGCCGTTTTTCTGCAATATCCAGATCGGCCATCACCTTAACCCGGCTGGTGATTGCTGCCTGCACACCTTTGGGTGGATGAACAATGGCGTGCAATATGCCATCAACACGAAAACGGACCACGACCTCTGACTCAAACGGTTCAATATGAATATCACTTGCCCGCTCTTTCAATGCCTGTGAAATAAGCGTATTCACCAGTCGAATGACAGGGGCATCATCCTCTGATTCAAGAAGATCCCCAACCTCTTCAATTTCACGCGAAAGATCATCAGACTCGTGCATATCCTCAAGCATCTGTTCAGCACTGGCCTGCGCCATATCAAAAGCCTGATTTAACGCCACAAGGATTGCGTCTTTATCAACCAATACCGGCTGAACCTCAACACCAAACCGCCGCCTGCAATCATCAAGCAGCTCCCAAGGCCATGGCCCTTGATCCGAAACGGCTATCGGATTTTCAATTCCGTTCAAGGGTTTCAATGGTAAAACAGGCCCCTGCCTCAATACAGGCAGTGAGAAATGAAGTGTGCGATCCATATCAATCTGATCACTGGATAGCCTGCTAAGTTGATGCATAGCGTACTACTCTACTCCCTCACCCTTTTTATCCGGCACGGTTTCATCCATCTGTAGCGATCCCGGACTCATATCATCAGGCAGCTTTTTAGATTCATGTGGGAAAATAATGGTTCCCCCGGCTGAAGGTTTTTCAAACAGGGATTTAATACCCGAATATTTTTCATTGGTAATATTTTTAATATCATTATCTGTTCGTATAATCCGGGGGCGAAGAAACACCATTAAATTGACTTTTCTTCGTGTATTGTTTGTAGATTTAAATGGTTCCCCGAGAATCGGCACAGAACCAATACAGGGAATTTTACTTACAGCTTCAGTGCCATCTTCCCGCATCAATCCGCCCAGTACCAGCATCTGTCCATCCTTGGCCAACGCAACAGTTTTTATAGAACGTTTGTTGGTAATCAAGTCACTTGCGCCAGATGCTGCGCTGATACTTGAAGTCTCCTGATAAATTTCCAGTCGCACCGTCTCCCCTTCTGATATTTGTGGCTTCACCCTCAAAGTCAGCCCAATATCTTTACGCTCAATGGTCTGGAAGGGGTTGGCTGTCCCTCCCTGCGTAGAATTCTGACCTGTCACAAACGGCACATTCTGGCCTACAACAATCTCAGCCTCTTCATTATCCATGGTAAGAATATTTGGTGTTGAAAGTACATTGGCTTCATCTGTGCTCTCCAATGCGCGTACCACTGCCCCAAGTGTTACAGTCCCACCTGTCAGACTTCCCTGCAAAACACCCACGGTAAGCCCCTGACCCAGTGCAGAAGCTGCGGCAGAGGCCAGATTATTCCCGGTATTATCGACCACAGTTTTCCCCAATGATGAGATCGTTCCATAATTCTGTCCGCCTACCACTGAAACGCGATTGCCATTGAAACTCTTGCCGGACAGCCACTCAATACCAAATTGTTCAGAGTTTCCCCCGGTCACTTCCACAATCAATGCTTCAATCAGCACCTGTAAACGTCGCACATCCAATTTATCAATAATTCGGTTGATGGCCGTAATATCAGTCGGGTCGGCTGTAACCAACAGTGCATTGGTTGCAGGCTCTGCAACAACCTTTACTGCACCAGAAAACAGAGCCTTGCCCTGACCAGGCTGTGCAGTATTTTGGCTGCCAACCAGTTCACTCAGCACCTTGGCCACATCCTCTGCATTGGCATGTTTCAGATAACGCACCTGAAGCCTTCCACTGTCCGGTTTAGGCTGGATATCCAGTTGTTTCACCATGCCAGCGACTTCATTCAATAGTTGAGGTGCTGCCACAACCACAAGAATATTTCCCGGCTGATGTGCAATCGCCTTAATGCCGGTTCCACCAGCAGCACTGCCTTTGCCAGCATAAAGGCCGCTAATGGTTGCAGCCAGCTTCTCTGCGGAAGCAAATTCAAGCGGGAACAGCTGGATCCCAATAGCATCCTGTCGATCAACAAGTTTGAGTATTTTCTGAATACGTCGAATATTGCTAGCAGTATCCGTCAACAACAACATGTTACCTCTTGGATAAGCAACCAAGTGACTGTTTGGAGAAATTAAAGGCCTGAATAATGCAACCAGTTGCTGTGCATCCGCATAACTCAGGCGGAGTACCTGTGTGATCACAGCATCATCCTGACCTGCTGTTCCCGACCCTCGAACCGGGATTGATTTTTGTTTGCTCTCAGCCCGGGGAACAATCTTCACGACAGAGCCACTTGGTACAGCCGCAAAGCCATTGACTTCCAACACAGAAAGAAACACATCGTATGCTTCATCTTCTGAAATGGGCGAAGGAGAAACGATGGTCACATTGCCTTTTACCCGGTTATCCACCAGAAAGTTCTTGCCTGAAAAACCCGATACAAATTCAATGAATGCCCGGATATCAGCTTTTTTGAAATTTAGCGTTACTTCTTTTGCAGTCACAGGCAATGCAACCAGACACAAAAACAGCAAAAGCACCCAAGCAAATTTTAATCCATCTCTCATGAAATGAGTCCCCTTATATTCACACATATTCATTCACGTAAATTCACTGAATATCATAATGCAATTGCTGCACATTTCCCGCCCTCTGAATTTCCACATCAATCGAACTGGCAGTTTTCAATGTCTGAAACATCGCCATCGCCTGTTGCGGCCCGGACACTGCCACCCCATTCACTTTGCGAATAATATCACCATTCTGCAATCCAACTTTTTGATAAAGTGATCCAGGCACAATTTCACTCAGCACAAAGCCATCTGATTTCCCATTCGCAAAATGTGGAACCACCCTGGCCTGACTCAATAATTGTGGAAAATTTTGTGTTTGTGTATTTAACATTTTGCGATTAACGCTTCGTGATACATTTCGAGGCTGTTGAGGTGTCGCAGCTAAATTTCCAGAAAATGCAGCACTGACAATGCGGTTTTTTCCTTCCTGAAGTAAGATTTTCTCTAATTTTCCCTGATTATCAACCACAATTGCATCCGCCTCCACCTCCTTAAGCACGACGCCCGGTTTCATTACATCACCAATAAAAAACAGCTGCTGCTCTCTGCCACCTTGTAGCACGACCACAGCAGCAGACCTGTCACCTGCCACAACAGTTCCAATCAATTTAATTTTCAATTTACTTGCAATGACAGGCTTAACTTGCGGAGTCGGCGCAACCACCTTTTTCGTCATCTCTCCAAAAAGCGGCGTGTCCTGCAACATTTTCATATCCAACGAAGCTGTTTCCTGCTTCGCAAACGTCTGATTTGACACCCCCACCACTTCAACCTCTGATGGCAATAGCCACACAGCAACCAGCCAAGCCGCCAACGTGACTATAAATAATTCTGTTATAACGGGCAGTCGCACAAAAACACTTTGCATCACTAGCATATCAGATTCAGCCAAATGATAGACACCCGCATCCCCTCGAAACGTAAACAAGAAACATACACACCACTCACCCCTGAAATGTTTAACTCAGTTTAACAGCCGCTACCATAACAGCTATGTTTTATGGTCGCATCCTTTAGAAAATTTAAAAATAGTATTAATAACGCAATCTCTCAGCTGCCAATAAAAGAACAGATCGCTTAGCTTTGCCAAACAACATGTAGGGGAGAGGGAATCATGCTGTTTTTATCTGCCTTTATGGTGTGGTGGTTGTATCAATGGCTTTACGCCCTCCGGCTTCACAAAACACCTGATCACGGTCACCTTAAACAGGCTAAACCGGACGGACATCGCTACTGCCAGCCAAAACCTGCGTGGGTCAAAAAGAGAGTGATTCGTCTCAAGGCACTGATGCCGCAGTCCGGGTGCAGAACGATTGCCCATGCCTTCAACCGACTGCATGAACACAAGGGCATGACAGTGGGAAAAAGTTATGTGCATAACATCATCAAACAGCATCACTATGAGATTCAGATATTGCGCAGGAAGATCAAACACAAACGCCCCAAACCTCTGCCCCACAATCTGATTTGGGGTGTTGATCTGACGGGTAAAACAGATTCAACAGGCAAATTGCACAATATCCTTGGTGTTATAGAATATCAGAGTCGTTCCGCTCTCTGTTTAACTGCTTTAGCTGACAAGGCATCTATCACACTCCTGGAATCTCTTATCACTACCATCAGACGATATGGCAAACCTAGGTATATTCGTACGGACAACGAAGCGATATTTACATCGAAGATATTCCGGCTTGGTTTATGGCTGCTCGGCATTAAACATCAGAGAACAGAGGTCGCATGCCCTTGGCAGAACGGAAAGGTTGAACGATTTTTCGGTACGCTGAAAGAGAAACTCAATCAATGGGAAGTCAGTTCATTCGGAGAACTGAACCATTCGCTGCATCTGTTCCAGTTCTGGTATAACGAGGTCAGGCCACATGACTATTTGAACGGCTGCACGCCTGCCGAGGTGTGGCGTAACAGGAAAGGCAATCCAAACAGGACAAAGTGGTTCGAGGCGTGGGACGGGTTGCTATGTGGTTACTGGTTACCGCCGCCGTGAGGCCTGATTATGAGCAGGAACTTATGCGGAACAACCAACTGTCCGCAGGATTACCATGCCTTGCATGGAAAAGTAGCGAAGA
>JAJFLC010000006.1 GCA_021772895.1 Mariprofundaceae bacterium
TGCCTTTTACCATGCTAAAACAGCAGGAAAAGGGGAAATTGTGAAATAATCACTTGAGGAAAGATGCCGTTCAATGCCAATTCAGGCTAAAAATATGCCTTAATTAGCCGTTAATCTACCGCCGGACACCTGGACGGGACAATTATCAACCGGAAAACGCTCATGAGCAATCCACCCATCAGAAAAACGTTATGCTTATTTTGATGTTGCCAGATGGTACGGAACGCTCAAAACATCCAGGGTGCCAGTTTCTTTTGCCTCGCTTCATACATCTGGATCGCTGCCGCATCCTGCAACGTTAAATCAATATCATCCAAACCATTGAGCAAACAATGTTGACGAAAAGCATCCACCTCAAAAGGAAAACTGGCCCCCGATGGGGTAGAAACCGTTTGGGTGTTCAAATCTACACTTAATGCATAACCCTCATTCGCAGAACATTCGGCAAACAGTCTGTCCATGATCGAATCATCCAGCACAACGGGAAGCATGCCGTTTTTGAAGCAGTTGTTATAAAAGATGTCTGCAAAGCCGGGTGCGATCACACATCGAAAACCATAATCAAGCAATGCCCATGGCGCATGCTCCCTGGATGAGCCACAGCCGAAGTTTTCGCGAGCCAACAGTATCGATGCCCCCTGATAACGATCCTGATTCAATACAAAATCTGAATGAAGCGGCCGGTGTGTACAATCCATCTCCGGCTGCCCAACATCCTTATAACGCCACTCATCAAATAAAAACGGGCCATAACCTGTGCGTTTAATGCTTTTTAAAAATTGTTTCGGAATGATTGCATCGGTATCGACATTGGCGCGATCCATCGGCGCAACCAAACCTTTCATTGTTGTAAATGCCTGCATAACGTACTCCTATCCCTTAAATTCCCAATCGCGAATATCAACAAAATGTCCTTTGATCGCCGCAGCCGCAGCCATGGCCGGGCTTACCAGATGCGTTTGCCCACCTGCACCCTGACGCCCTTCAAAGTTTCGGTTGCTGGTTGAAGCACAACGCTCACCTGCCTCCAGCCGATCCGCATTCATGGCCAGACACATGGAGCAACCCGGCTCACGCCATTCAAACCCGGCCTCAATAAAGATCTTGTCCAGTCCCTCATCTTCCGCCTGTTTTTTCACCAGACCGGAACCCGGTACAATCAATGCCAGTTTCACATTGGCAGCCATCTTATGGCCTGCCGCCACACGTGCTGCCTCACGAAAATCTTCAATCCGACCATTGGTACATGAGCCGATAAACACTTTATCCACTTCGATTGCCTCAATCGCAACACCTGCCTCAAGCCCCATATATACCAACGCACGCTCCCAACCCTCTTTCTGCACAGCATCTCTGGCATCAACAGGGCTCGGTACAGATGCCGTCACCGGCAACACCATCTCGGGGCTCGTCCCCCAGGATACCTGTGGCACAATATCGCCTGCATTGAATACAATTTCATGATCAAACTCCGCATCGGCATCCGAATGCAATTCATGCCATGCAGCCTCGGCCAGCACCCACTGTTCGCCTTTTGGCGAAAAAGGACGGCCTTTGACATAATCAAGCGTCACATCATCCGCTGCCACCATGCCGCAGCGTGCACCAGCCTCGATCGCCATATTGCAGACGCTCATACGCCCTTCCATCGAGAGCGAACGAATCGCTGAACCGGCAAACTCAATCGCATAACCGGTACCGCCAGCCGTGCCAATCTGAGCAATGATGTAAAGCACCACATCCTTGCCTGTCACGCCGACAGGCAACTCGCCTTCAACCGAAATACGCATGCGTTTTGGTTTCTTTTGAATCAGACACTGGGTTGCCAGCACATGCTCTACCTCGGATGTGCCAATGCCCATAGCGATCGCACCAAATGCACCATGCGTGGCGGTATGAGAATCCCCGCACACCACTGTCATGCCGGGAAGTGTCAAGCCCTGTTCAGGCCCAACCACATGCACCACACCCTGACGCACATCATCCATACCAAACTCTGTAATCCCAAATTCTTTACAATTGGCATCCAGTGCCTCCACCTGTATGCGGGAGACTGGATCTTCAATACCTTTATCCCGATCAATGGTCGGCACATTATGATCCGGTGTTGCCACCGCAGCGTTTACATTCCACGGTTTTCGTCCAGCGATACGCAACCCCTCAAATGCCTGGGGACTGGTCACTTCATGCACCAGGTGGCGATCAATATAGAGCAGCACAGAGCCATCATCATTTGTTTTCACAACATGTTGATCCCAAACCTTATCAAACAGTGTCTTTGCCATATCATGCTCCTCATCACCGGCTCACATATAGTTTAACTCAATTCATACATCGCCGGGTTGCATACCATATCGATACTTGCACTTACTTCAAAATGAAATATTCTACTTCCATGATTGAGAAAATCTCATGACTAAACCCATACCCTCACTCAATGCACTGCGTGCTTTTGTATCTGTTGGTAAACATCGCAACCTGAAAGCTGCCGCCGATGAGCTATTTGTAACTTCATCCGCCTTAAGCCATCAGATCAGAAACCTGGAGACCACGCTTGATGTACAGCTCTTTCACCGGAGCAAGATCGGACTATCGCTCACACAAGCCGGACAACTGATTCATAGCGATCTTTCCGATGCATTTAAACAGATCAGTCAAGCCATCTCCAAGCTTGATCAGCAACCGCATGATGAGCTTTTGAATGTCAGCATGCTCTCCACCTTTGCCATGCGCTGGTTTATCCCGCGTCTTTCCGACTTTCAGAAATTACACGCTGGCATCGAAGTACGCATCTCCACTTCAATCGCTCAGGTCGATTTCTCCCGCGAAGATATGGATTGCGCCATTCGTTCCGGTCGCGGCCACTGGCCGGGCCTGCACGCCGAATATCTTTTCACCGAGACCTTCACCCCTGTTTGTAGCCCGGAACTGGCAAAATCAATGAAAACGCCCAAAGACATCGAGCAATATACCCTGCTACATGCCCGATTGCGCCCGGACGACTGGCAAGTATGGCTCAATGCAGTCGGTGCCGGTGCAATTCAACCTCTGCATGAACAGATATTTGAAACCAGAAACTTCGCCATTCAGGCTGCCGTTGATGGTGTTGGCATTGCCATGATTGACCCATCACTCATCACCAAAGAGATCAAAGCCGGAAGGCTGGTGATGCCATTCCCCAAAACACTGGCAGATGAAACTGCCTATTATTTGGTATATCCGGATAAACATGCATCACTCTCCCGCATTCAGATTTTTCAATCATGGTTATTGGCTCAAATCAATTCTTATTCGCATAAAACAACTTCATAAATAAACAATAATTCAATCATAAAAACCAAAAAAAGACTCTTTCATGTCAATATTTATTGAATAATTTTATTTTTTAATATATTTATCTTTAAAACATGAAAATTATACAATAATATTTTCATATGTTTTCGCCAGAACCTAACCCCTTGACCTTCCTTAAACCGCTCACCCAAACCAACAAACACTTTTCACACCTTAATCTCAGGCAATCAAAGCAATATTTTTCATTAGCCAACTAATAGACGATAAAAAAAAATAACCAAATTGATTGTAACAAAAGTCACTAGCATTTATAAATGAACAGGTTACTTTTCGCGCCACACAAACATGTGTGAATATAAGAGAAGGAGAATCAAATGTTACGATGGTTTATGTTGACCGTACTGATATTGGTTGCAAGCCCAGCTTTTGCAGCCAGTATTTTTAACGGCGTTGAGAACCGATCTCAGGCAATATATGCAGATTTAAAAGGCAACAATAGTTATCACGCTCATCTGGCCAGAAAGTTGGCAGCACATGCGGTTGAAGAAAAAAGGCAAAGCGATATTGGGGTCGCACGGCAATTGATGGACATGGCCGAAGAACATGCCCGTAAGGCTGGAGGTCAGTGATGATGAAATTTGGATTTTTAGCCATCGTAACCGCACTGCTATCAGCTTGTGCAACCACACCACTTGATATTCAGCACAGTGAATTGGATGAAGCACGCGCATTGATCGCCAAAGCAAAGGCTGCAGGTGCCGAGCGCTGTGCACCTAAGTTGCAAGCCAAGGCTGTTGCCGATCTTTATATGGCCGCACATGAATACAGTGAAGGGAATGTACATCCTCAAGAGCAGGCTGATTTGGTCGCCAGCTCAACAAAAGCTGCCAAAAAGGCTTATCGGACTGCAAAAAATAATTGTGGTGCAAAGCCAAAACCGAAACCAAAGCCAAAGAAGGTCGAAGTGATTGCACTTAAAGGTGTCTATTTTGAAACCAACAGTGACACGCTGACCGCTGCATCGGTTGTGACATTAAACAATGCCGTAACAACGTTGCAAAAACGTGCTTCGATTCGTGTTGAAGTTGCCGCACATACCGATAGCCGTGGCAGTGCAGTGTATAATCGTGATCTTTCAAATCGCCGTGCCAACAGCGTGATGAACTATCTGATTGAGCATGGTATCAATGCCGCTCGCCTCTCTGCAAAAGGTTATGGTGAAGCCTCTCCCATTGCAGATAATGCAACCGTGGCAGGCCGCGCTGAAAACCGTCGTGTTGAGCTTCGAGTTCAGTAACCCGGAACCAATCTAACTGCCGCTATCAATAGCGCCTCTGCCATCAGAGGCGCTATTTTTCTTGTCATACAGTAAGACTTGTCCCTTCCCTGCTGTCCGTTGCAGGTGGATTCACCTCGATTTAAAACGCATGTCTACAATGAAAGAGCTGAGTGAGGTGACATCTGATACACCACTGTTTCAAACTCACCAGATCAACCCAATGCTAAATTCCTGACAGCAAAAAAAAGCCGCCTCCCAAAGGAGACGGCTTTGACACATTAAACTCTGTTGCCAGAGCATCATCATTATTTGATTGCAGACAGCAGATCAGGATTCTGTACAAGGTTTCTTACACCGTGCGCGTGATCTTCCTTGAAGGTATTGCCTTTGCACCATTTGCCAACAGAGCCGATGTTAACTTTGGCAACCTGAGGACGGACACTCCATGATACCTGAAACGGGGAACCTTTCTCATTGTAGCCAGGGCCAGTGGTAGAACCTTCATATTGAACAGCTGTGCCAGTGTTCTTAGGGATGTTCAGAGCCTGATTCAGGCCATTTACTTTTCCGTGTTTGGTCAGTTTACCGAAGTCCGCAGCATGCTTGTCATTCACCACTACATATACCTGTGTTTCCACACGCAGCTGAGGGTTGCCAATAGCCTTGCTCAGGCAAGAACCCAGAGTGGGACCTGGATTTACTTGAGCTGTTGAATGTACATAGTGAACTTCGATAGTGTCACCTGATGACAGGCCTCCATGTGCACTTGGGCAGATTTCATGTTTTGCCGGCGCCAGTTCTGCTGCACTCAGCTTGCCGTTATATTTGTAACCGCCCAGGTAACCATGACCATCGCCGTTGCCAGCATAAGTAGTGAATTCACCACCTTTGTGCTCGGCATTTTTATGGAAATGGATGTTGCACAGGTTCATCTCTGTATATGCAGGTGCTGCATTGAAAGTACGGGCGTTATTGCCGGCTGCAGCATCGATATCTCGAGGTGATTGTGGGCCGAAGCCCGCACCTTTGGTATTTTTGGCAACTCTTTTGCGCTGATTGGCAATAACTGTATCATTAACTATTATATCATGAACAGTATTCTCAGTTGTTTGGGCATGGTTGTCGTGACCTCCGTGGCTGCTGGCGAATGCCGGTGCAGCTAGCAGGCAGGCGACTGCCATTGCGATTGCAATGCGTTTCATAATTATTTCTCCCTAGTGTTTTTCCAATGTTATTAAATCGGCTGAACTGCCAATTAACATACAATATAGTTCAACTTTTGAATTCTACAAGTTGCTTTGAAGTGGAAATTTTACACCATGGTTGAGAGGAATAAGTGATCAATGGTTACGTCAACACGGCTAAAATCAATAGGGTCAGACTGTCTACCCCTCCTCCGTATTTCCCGAAAAGGCACAGGCCTAAACCTTCCCAACGTTCTACTGGATACCTGACCAAGCCAAACATGGCCGGTAAGCTTTGTGGGACAGCAGTGAATCAGACTCGATCGATTCTTAAATAAGCGAATCATTTATCTTTAAACTGGGGAGAGACTTACTCGAAGCCCAGTAATTTTGATTAATACAGTTAACTCCCAAACACTTTTTTTAATATCTGCGTAGTTCGTTTTGCAGGGTTTTTCCGAATTTCTGCCTCTTCCACTGCCATATAATGAAAAATACCTGTTAACCCGCTATCCACCACATGAGAAATCAGATCGCCTTTCACATCCGGTACAAACGGCAGCGCCTGATATTGTCCCATGACTTTATCATAAGCATTGATGGCCCCCACCTGTGCCAGTGTTTTCTCAATGATCGGACGCATCTCTTTGGCCAGTGGCTCAGACATTTCACCTTTGAAATACTGCGTGGCTGCATCATTTGGGCCTTTGTAAATGCCTTGCACATCCTCGATGGTCATCTGCCGAATCGCATGACCAAACAGCTTCTTTGCTTTGGGCGTTGCAGCTTCTGCTGCACGGTTTAATTTTAATTCCAGGTCATCCATCAAATAACCCATACCCATGCTATTGAGCATATCATCCACCCGCTTCAGATTCCCCGGCAAAGGAATGTGAATTTTAGGGTCAGCATTAAAACCATTACGCTTGGCAAGCTGTTTCACCACCCGCTCGGAACCAACACGCAAAGCATCTTTTAATCCAGCCGTAATCTCTGAATTAGACAAACGATCAAGCGCAGATGAACTGACAGGCTTATCGCTCATGATGCCGCCTAATGCACCACTTATATCGCTGAACCAGTCCGCCTGCGCATGAGCTGGTAGCAAAACAACAATACTGACAATCCAAAAGAAACGGGACATAACAACCCTCCGATATTCATATATCTACACCTTAGCAGCAGTTAGCAACGTCAGATAGCCATTTCATTCTTCCGAATCGTTCACATTTGATCTATGGTATTCACTATGTTGTTGAATCGGTTCCCAAACTGGAAGTCACTCACGATCACGCTGTCATTATTATTACTGGCTGCTCCCCCATTATTGATTGCAAATACTGATGCAACCGCAGCAGAAGCCTGCTCCACATTCGAAAAGAAGCTTAAAAGAGAACAGTTCATTATTGTTGAACGGGAAAAAGAGCTCTCGCAAAAGATTAAAAAAGGCCACGATAAATTTGAACAGGCTGAACTAAACAGACTGATCGAACGCCACCATGCATCCATCGAAACATTCAACCAAAAATTAGAAGGCTTTAACAAAAAATGTATTAAAAAAGTCATATCTAAACGCAAAACAGCCAAACTTAAAAAGCAAACCAAGCAGAACCGGAAAAGCCGACAGAGCAAAACAAACCCGGAAGCCGATGTGCAAGCCAGCCGCATGTTAATCAAAACACTAAAAGGTTATTTTATTCAGGCTGGAGCATTTAAACGTTATACCAACGCCACAAATCTGCAAACCCGTCTAACAAAAGAAAAAATAGACTCTCTCATCCTGACAAGACCTTATGTATATGCTTTATGGGTTGGTCCATACCAAAACAGACAAACTGCCTCTGCAGCCAAGGCAACGTTACTGAGCAACTATAAAATCGATGGTTATATCATCCACTTTAAATAATTTGGGATTAAAAGACATTTCTCAGATCATAGATTTTCAACAGTCAGAGAATACAGTATAAATACTGTTCTAAAGATGCTTTAATTACGCTAAAAATTCCCTAAGTTTATTCATCGCGCGTTTCTCAAGCTGGCGAACCCGCTCGATCGAAACACCCAGCTCTTCGGCAAGAACTTTTAAGGTTGTTGGCTCTTCACAAAGATGGCGTTGTTTTACAATATGACGGTCACGATCTGTCAATTCTCTCAGCGCTGTATAAAGCCGGGTCTGCTGATGATCCTGCCAGTTGGACTCCAGAACGTTTTCTTCAGGCGTTGCTTCTGATGCAGGCAGTGCAGTCACCAGCGTTTGGCCTTCCACATCGGCATCAAGCGAAACATCGCGCTGCAAATATGCATTTGCTGTCTCCTGATACTCGTGTGAGGTGATACCATACTCAGCCGCAACTTCATCAGCACTGTGTCCATCCAGCGCAGCAATTGCATTTTTAGCTTTCTGCAAACCTGCAAAAACCTTGCGCTGAAGCTTGTTGGTACCAAGCTTTACAATGCTCCATGAATGCAAAATAAAATCATGAATCGCTGCGCGAACCCACCATGAAGCGTAAGTCATTAAACGAAAACCACGATCGGGATCAAAACGTTTGACCGCATGCATCAAGCCCAATGTGCCTTCCTGAATCAAATCAGCTTCCGGCAAGCCAAAATGACGATATTCACGCGCAATCGCTGCCACGCCATACAAATTTGTAACCACCAGTTGCTGCGCAGCCTCACGATCCTGTTGATCGTGCCATCTACGTGCCAACGCAACTTCTTCTTCACGGCTTAAACGCTCAACACGTTTAACATCCCGATAAAAAAGAGAAAGACTCGACATATCTGCAACAGCAATATCCAAATTAACACTCCACACCATCGTTATTAGCACTCTAATTATAGGAGTGCTAATGTTTAAGTCAAATGCTTGATTGTTGAAATAATGAAAATAATACTACGAATCGACGCTATCCGGTGAAATAAGTTTAGCCGTTGCAATCATGGCACCAAGACAACCCACCAGCACACCACCAAACAAAAGCGGCAATAAAAGCGTAAACGGGCTTAACGCGATGCCCAGGCTACCTGCCCAACTTGATACGCCCAGCACCAACGGCCATAAAAGTAACCAGCCCAGCAATGCTGCACCACCGCCCAATAAAGTTCCTTCCATAATAAACGGCATGCGTACAAACCACTCTTTTGCGCCCAGAAGCCGCATCAAATGTACCTCATCGGCACGGGCCAGAAGAATCATCCGTAATGTATTGGATACAATCATCGCCATTGCTAACGCCAGGATCACACTGACAAACAAAACAAGCTGGCGAATGGATTGCAACAACTCATGAGCATTGGCTAACTGTATCTCATCCTCATTCACCGAAGCCCCAAAACGGGCAGCTTCATCTCGAATATCCGAAAAAATAAAATCATTTCGCTCGTCTGCCAGTGTTAATTCTAAACTCTCTGGCAGCTGGCTTGAGAACTTATCGACATCCAGCGAGGTATCACCCAGCCAGTTCTGCATCCAAAGGGCAGCCTCTTTCCGATTGATGTATCGGACTGAATCCACGCCTTCGATTGTAGACAGCCTGCCTTTTAAATCACCAAGCTGGTCTTTTTTTTCGACAGGCAAATAAACGTGTAATTGAAGATTTCCCTGCCATGAGCCCACCCATTGCTGAGCACCCTGCAAACCAAGCCAGACAGCACCAAGCGCCCACAAAGCAACACAAACAATCATCAAGGCAAGAAACTGATGAATACCAAAAGGCGGGAGCTGAAAACCTCCCGGTAAACGCAACTCAATGCGTTCAGGTACATGATTAATTCTGTCACTCATATGAATCCCCTACCAATGAGCCCTGATGCAATTGAACCACACGGCCGGGATGTGAAGTAAGCAAATGCAGATCATGTGTTGCCATGATGACCGTTGTACCACTTTGATTTAAAGACATTAGCAGATCCAAAACCTTGCGCGCAGTCTCTTCATCCAGATTTCCTGTGGGTTCATCGGCTAAAATTATTGGCGGGTTTGTTACCATCGCCCGAGCAATCGCAATGCGCTGCTGTTCACCACCGGAAAGTGCTTCCGGATATGACCACAAACGATCATCAAGACCAACAAAGCCCAGCACTTTTCGCACACGGGGCACCAGACGTTCTTTATCCCAACCCTGAACGCGAAGTGGCAGTGCTACATTTTCAAATACAGTGCGTGAAAAAAGCAACTTATGATCTTGAAAGATAATGCCTGTACGCTGACGCAGTTCCCGCACATCACTTTCGGAAACACTGCGCATGTCCCACTGCTGCACACCCATTTGCCCGGATGATGGTTTCAAACCACCATAAAACATGCGTAAAAGCGTTGATTTTCCTGCCCCGCTCTCGCCAGTCAAATAAACGAAGCTTCCTTGCGAAATGGCTAGCGAAACCCCGGACAAAGCAACCTTTCCTGTTGGATAACGAAGCATCAATTGCTGCATTGTGATAATGGGCTTGGAAACTGTATTTTGATCATTCGACATCGGAATACAGTAGCGGTGCAAAAGCACCCTGTCAGCATTCCTGCTGACAAACCATAAATTTGACTTCAGCATTGGCCCATGCATATCTCCTGTCCACACTGCGATGCTGCTTATGAAGTTGGCCCACTGATCAAAAATGCTATTTTGGTGTGCCATCGCTGCCACACCGAATTCAATATCGATGATGCGCACTCCAAACAACAAAGTGCTGCTGAGACCGACAGTATGGAAATGCCGCTTCCACTGTTTGAACATACCGGCACCCGGAAGAAAGATGGCGAAAAAAAAGGTGAACGGTCATCCAAACAAGCTTCAAAAAAGATCAAAAAAGATGAGCATCACACGCACGCCTCTAAGAGTCCTATCCCTGTGTTTCTTGAGAAAGATCAATACACAGACATATCTCAAGATAAAAAAATGTCTGCCAAGCCTGACCTGGCAAACGCGAATAATAATGCCCATTCAGTAGATTCAGTAGAAACAACCGAAACTGATAACATTGAGCAACATGATCCAAAAGCCGCATTCAAGGCGTCGGAAGAGAATACCAGGCATAAAACTGCAAAAGAGGCTGATACAAAAGTATCTCCCAAAGAGCTGGAGAAAGTATTTCCACCAGCCAGAAAAAATGTCGTCATCTGGCCATGGCTTATTGTGATACTGCTGACGATCAGTGGTGCCGGTTTTTGGTACAAACAGGATGTATGGCTTGATCACCCCTGGTTACGAAGTGTGCTGATTAATATGCATCTGCCGGTGGAAGTCCGTGATAAAGACTGGCTTATTATTCCGGGAAGTGTGCAGGGGCACTGGCTCAAACGAGATGATGGAAGTCAGGTCTTTACCATACAGGGCCGTATTGAAAATCGCCTCTATTGCGAACTTCCGCCCCCTCAGATTCTGATACAGTTCTTTGACAATACAGGTCTTACTGAAAGCCTTGAAGAGAAAATATTTTCCATTACCGAACCGCCTTCAATGGCGCAGATCAAACATGCACCCTTTGTGATTCCGAAACCTGATCTGCTCCCCATTGAGGCTCAGGGGCAACGCGGTTTCTTTTTAGTGCTGGAGTCACTGCCGGAACGAACAGCTGATTTTACACTCACGCCATCTGTAAAGACATCAGCAAATAAATAAACGCGTTTGAAAAATCAGGCCGCAATCAGCTCAGGAATACGAAAACCAAAATGTTTAATCTGCTCTCGCAATTGCTGCTGAACCGAGCCAGACAAGTGGCCCGGATCATCAATGGAGACGATATTATCTCTCTGCCTGTATTGCAGACCATGAATCGACTTCACTTTACCCAAAAAGGCATCCGTCTCTTCCTGCCCAAACAATTCTCGCCAGAAGTCTGTATCCAATGTGATACAAGCCGGATAAATATTTTCCCCGGGCTGTAGATAGAAAAAGTTTAACATTTGATCTTTGACCACCGATCGTCTTCCCAAAGCAATGGCACGATCAGACCAGTCCCACTCCAGCCCCATCTCCTGCCACTCATAAATGATAATTGAAAAAAGTTCGCGATGGATCGTATCGCAGCTTAAATAGAAGTCACCAAGCCTTTTTTCACTCATATTGCATACCTGACATACAATGATTCTAGCAGTCGAAACCTGCAAAGACTATGTGAAATATCACACATAGTTTCAAAACAACCACAGATTCGAAATCAGGTTCTCTTAACTTTTCGAAACCAGCAATACAATCGCCTGAGCAGCAATGCCTTCACCGCGTCCTGTGAAACCAAGTTGCTCAGTTGTGGTCGCTTTCACATTAATCCGGTCAATCTCAGCATCCATTGCAAAAGCCAGACTTTCACACATTTTAGAAATATACGGTGCAAGCTTAGGTGCCTGAGCAATCACAGTGGCATCCAGATTATTAACTGACCAGCCACACTCATTCAACTTCTGCATGACTATCGTAAGCAGTTTCAAGCTATCAATGCCTGCATACTGCGGATCACTGTCAGGAAAATGATGCCCAATATCACCAAGACCAGCGGCACCAAGCAACGCATCACAAACAGCATGAATTAACACATCGGCATCCGAATGCCCGGCAAGCCCCAGCTCATAAGGAACTTCCACCCCGCCCAGTATAAGCCTTCGCCCTTCACAAAAGGCATGTACATCAAATCCCTGACCTATTCGCATAGCCATCACCCTTCACCCTCCAAATATGAACGCAGCCAATCCATGTCTGATTGTGTTGTGATTTTCCGGTTCAAGGCATCACCCTGACTGATATAAACAGGAAAACCGGCTGCTTCCAAAACAGACGCATCATCAGTATGAAGATGTAAACATTCACGTTCTTTTTCAATCGCCGCATTGAACCAGTCACGGCGCGCCACCTGAGGTGTCTGTACTGCCCGTAACAGGGTTCGATCCGGCGTTTCCATCACTTTCCCTTGTCTGTTCACCCGTTTGATTGTGTCATGAACTTCCATACCGGGGACGGCGGCCCCATGTTTTTCGGCAACATCCAAAACATCCTGAAGAAGCTCCCGTGATGGCAATGGCCGTGCTGCGTCATGAACGCCCACCATATCAATATCATCTGGCAAAGCAGCCAGACCACGCTGCATGGATATCGAGCGCTCCTTGCCACCTCTGACCGGGCTACGCAAATCAAACGGAAATTGGCAACCCCTGACTACATCTCTATAAAATGCATCCGCTTCAGCAATCACCGGCTGAACCACCCTGATTCGCGGCTCCTGAGCCAGACTATTCAAGGTATGCAGTAACAAGGCTTGACCGGCAACAGGGAGATACTGTTTGGGCATCACACCACCAAAACGTTTGCCACTTCCCGCAGCCAATAACAAAATCGCAACTTTCATAACACCTGATTGTGCGTCTTCACCGGGTAAGGTCAAACGATCCTGTATAGAAGGCATTCATTCAGCGGCCACAAAAGGCGATCCTTCATCACCCACAAGTTAGCCCTCAGTCATTGCACTACGCACATTCATCAGATATAAACCTGCCATGCCATCCATTTACCTATTTCCAGTCGCTGGTTTACTGACACTGATATGTGCCTATCTGGTATGGAGTGATGTCTGGAAAAATTCAGTCGCAGATACGGCCAGTAAAAAGCCCATCATTGAAATCATTTTACTGATCTCAATCACATTAACCCTCTGGGAATCCCTCAAACTTGAACCTGTCACAAATCAAGGCATTCATTTTTCATTTATTACTGCTGTCGCCATCGCTACATTTCTGGTTCAGGGCATGTACCTGATCGGTTTATGGCTGCATGGGATTCGAGGGCTCGGCCTCTTTCTTCTGCCCGCAACGGCAGTCCCTCTGTTTTTAGCGCCATTGCTTCCTGAGAGTTACAGTGAGCGATGGATTCATACCTCATCCATTCTGGAATCAGGGCACTTGATGATTTCATTACTGGCTTATGCAATCCTGACATTGGCAGCCATTCACGCCATCATGCATCTTCAGCTCGACCATGCACTGAAGAAGAAAAAAATAAGCCCGCTTATGAAGGCCATGCCATCACTATTTGAAATCGAGACACATCTTTTTGCTCAAGTTCGTTGGGGCACAGCCCTCCTTGCCATTGGAATCCTCACAGGCCTTACATGGCAATGGGTGGAATTTCAGCACTTTGCACTGTTTAACCATAAGGTTCTGCTGGCTCTTTTTTCATTTGGTGTATTGATTCTGTTGCTTTCAAAACGAAAAAAGTCAGGCTGGCATGGGCGCAGATCCAGCCATATGGTGCTTGCATCCTACACCTTGCTTCTACTGGCTTATTTTGGTGTCAAACTGATTAGCTCCTGGCTAACCCCATAGCACCCATTTACCCATGAACATCATCGACCTTTCGCTACCGGCAGCCATTGGTATTTTGGTTTTTTTACTGCTTCTTTCCGCCTTCTTTTCAGGCTCGGAAACGGCTTTAACACGTGCACGCCGGGTACGACTCAGGCTACTGAGTGACCAGGGAAACAAAGGTGCTCAACAAGCCAACCGTTTACTCAAAAAACCGGAAAAAATGCTATCTACCATTTTGCTCGGTAATAATTTTGTCAACATTGCCGCAACATCACTCGCAACAGCCATTTTTGTTGCAGCATTTGGTGAAGCCGGCATCCTTTATGCCACGGTCGCCATGACCGTAGTCGTTTTGATCTTTGCCGAAGTCTTGCCAAAAACCATGGCAGTCGCACATGCAGAAAGCATTGCCTGTCATGTTGCCACACCCTTAAAATGGATTCAAAAATCCCTTGCACCTGTCATTCTCATCCTGATGTACATCATCAACCTTTTTCAGCGGCTCTTTAAAGTGCCTGAAAACAGGGAGCTTGGTTTCAACCATCAGGAGCTGGCAACCATGATCGATATGAGTGCGGAAACAGGCATGCTCGATACAGCGCGGGAGCAAATGTTGATGAGTTCGCTACGTCTGCATGAGGTTACAGTCAAATCCCTTATGACACCCCGTAAGGATATGGTCATGCTTGATGCAGCTTTATCTGTCGCTGCGTGCCGTCAAGCTGCCGTGAAAAATCCACATTCCCGCTATCCTGTTTTTCATCAAAAGTCCGATAATATTCTTGGCATTATTCACCTGCGTGAACTTTTCAAACTCAAAGAAACAAACATTCAGATGGCGCATGCCATTATCTGGCGTGACCCTCCCTTTGTACCTGCAACGCGTAACGCGCTTACACAGCTTTTTGAGTTTCAATCCAAACATCAGCACATGGCGATTGTTGTTGATGAGTTTGGCGATATTGAAGGCCTGATTACACTGGAAGACATTATCGAAGAAATTGTTGGCGAAATTGTGGATGAATCCGACATTCCCTCGTTACCTGAAGTATGGCCACAACCCGATGGCTCACTGGTTGTGGCAGGAACCGCCAACATCCACGATATCAACATGGCACTTGATACACAGATGCCGGAAGAAAATGCAACCACCATTGGTGGCCTGCTTGTGCATCTTCTTGGAGATCAGCCTGAAGATAAGCTCTGCGTTGATGTGAATGGTGTTCACATCGAAATCATGAGCCTTCGGAACGACTGGATCAGACGCGTAAAAATAACAAAAGACGAAACATTATCACCTCAGGATGGTCATGAATGATAGCGTTGTCTAAGCGTGCAAAGATCACGCCAGGCCTGACTCTTTTGCTGAGGTGATCGAAGAAGGTAGGCAGGGTGATACATCACCAGCACAGGAATACCATGATATTCATGCCATTTTTTACGCATCGTAGCAAGCGGAACATCCGTTTCAAGCACCGTCTGAGCAGCAACGCGGCCTAATAAACAGATTAGTTTTGGCGCAACTGTTTTAAGCTGCGCATCAAACCATTTACCGCATGCCTCAACCTCTTCGGGTTTTGGATCACGGTTATTTGGAGGCCTGCACTTCACCGTATTCATAATATAGACCTGTGATCGATCCATCCCCAATGAAACCAGCATACGATCCAGAAGCTTTCCGGATCGCCCAACAAAAGGCTCACCCTTCAGATCTTCATCACGCCCCGGTGCTTCCCCGATAAAAACAATATCTGCCTCCGGGTTTCCTGTACCAAATACCACATTGTTTCTCTGCTCAGCCAACTGGCAGCCACGACATGTTACAGCTTGCATCGCAAGTTCCTGTAGAGGAGAAGGCATAGAAGCAGCTTTCGTGCCTGCTGTAGCGATTACAGTGCTTACCTGCACACTTTTCTGAAGTGTTCCCTGATGAGTTTTTTGCAAGTCATCTTCTGATTTTATTTGTGACAAAACATCCGTGGGTGAAAGAACAGGTTTTTCTTTTACAACATCATCCACTGTCGACTGCTTCGATTGAGCCATCAACGGTGTATGCACACCGATTTCACGAAGATAAAACGCCTGAAAATCGGAGTCTTCGGGCATCATTAAACGCTAACCGAGAAGAGAATCAGTTGCAGAAGCAGAACCTAAATAAACAGGTACGCGTTGATGTAAATCATTGGGTTCTACATCCAACACAGCCACACCTGCACTCATATAAGCTTTGCCTCCGGCTTTCTCCATCAAAAAACCCATCGGAATCGCTTCGTACAACAGACGTAATTTCCCGCTCCTGTTTTTCTCATCTGCCGGATAAAGAAAAATACCACCTTTAAGAAGCGTACGATGCATATCTGCAACCATGGAACCTACATAACGCATCCCCAAACCTGTTGTACTCTTCATAGATTCCAGCTTATCGCCGACACCATCAAGCCATTTATCGGCGTTGGCCTCATTCACAGAGTAATAACCGCCTGATGTCGGAATCCGCATGTCAGGGTGACTCAGTTCAAAACGGGCAACAGCTGGATTAAAGGTATAACCATGCACCCCTTCTCCAACAGAACAAACCAGCATCAGTGAGGGGCCGTACAACACATAACCTGCAGCAACAACTTCACGCCCTGATTGCAGGGTATCGGATACATGAGGAGATTCACTGTTTGCAGTTTTTCGCTTCACAACCGAGAAAATTGTGCCAACAGGCCCATCGATATCCAGATTCGAAGAGCCATCCAGCGGGTCAACAAGTACCAGCCAATCGGCATCCGCATATTCATCAATCACCAGAAGCTCTTCCTGTTCCTCTGAACCTACTGCACAGACATAGCCTGTTGAACGCATCTCATCAAGAAAGATGTCATCCGAAAGCACATCAATTTTTTGCTGCTGCTCACCTTGGATGTTTTCGCTACCGGCAACCCCTAACGCATCACGAAAAACAGCACCCCGTAACAATGCGGAAATTTCAATGCCAGCACGTCCAACACCCTGAATAATCGGCATCATGGCGGAGCCATTCACACCCTCTTTGGCAATACGGTTCAATGTAGCTGGCATCTAAAACCCCTTTGAATCTATTTATTTTGAAAATTTTCCGCATCATATCAACGATTGGATCAGGATACAAAAAGATCACACTTAAAATTTCCCACAACATAAAAAAAGCCCCGGGCAGGAAGCCCAAGGCTTAATATGGCGGAGCGGACGGGACTCGAACCCGCGACCTCCGGCGTGACAGGCCGGCATTCTAACCAACTGAACTACCACTCCAGGCAGTATAATGGTGGGCGCTGCAGGACTCGAACCTGCGGCCACCGCCTTGTAAGGGCGGTGCTCTACCAGCTGAGCTAAGCGCCCAAATCAAAAAACAATCGTTCATTACTAAGTTTTGTTAAAAAATATAAAAAAGCCCCTGATAACAAGGGCTTAATATGGCGGAGCGGACGGGACTCGAACCCGCGACCTCCGGCGTGACAGGCCGGCATTCTAACCAACTGAACTACCACTCCAGGCAGTATAAATGGTGGGCGCTGCAGGACTCGAACCTGCGGCCACCGCCTTGTAAGGGCGGTGCTCTACCAGCTGAGCTAAGCGCCCGAAAAAAACAAGGGCCTAATAAGCCCTTGTTCATCTCATATGGTGGATAACTCCACCCGGTTATTTATTTAACAGCGTCTTTCAGAGCTTTGCCAGCTTTAAACTTAGGCGCTTTAGATGCAGGAACATCAATAGGCTCGCCTGTGCGTGGATTGCGTGCTGTACGTGCTGCACGGTCAGATACTGAGAAAGTACCAAATCCAACCAGGCTCACACTGTCGCCATTGCTTAATGCGCCAGTCACACCGCTAATCACTGCTTCAACAGCAACACCTGCGGCTGCCTTGCTCAGATCAGCACTCGCTGCTACGTGATCAATTAATTCTGCTTTGTTCATTTTTCCTCCCGCTGATGCGTTCGATGGGGCGAACTATAATCATTTGACCCCATCTACTGTCAACCGATTTTTTTTTACACTTCAATATTACTAAAAAATTCAATGCGCCGTGGTCGAACCATCTTCAAGATATATCCCCACCACCGACTCCGGCACAAAATCTGAGGGCATACTTAACCCGGCAGGCAGCCGCGTCAAGGCATGTTTAAGCACATCATCTACATGCGATACAATATGAACCTCAAGACCTTTTAAAATATTTTCCGGAATCTCTTTTAAGTCCTTTTCATTCTCTTCAGGAATCACAATATCTGTTAACCCGCCACGATGTGCAGCCAACAACTTCTCTTTCAGGCCTCCAATAGGTAAAGCCTTGCCACGTAAGGTTATTTCTCCCGTCATGCACACATTTTTACGCACTGGAATGCCTGTCAATGCGGACACAATTGATGTCGCCATTGCCAAACCCGCAGAAGGTCCATCTTTTGGAATCGCTCCTTCCGGCACATGCACATGCACATCCACTTTCTGATGAAAATCGCTCTTCAATCCAAGCTGTTTTGCCCGGGAACGGACATAGGTAAAGGCCGCCTGTATCGATTCCTGCATCACATCGCCCAATTGTCCTGTCACTGTGAGCTTGCCTTTGCCCGGTGTAAGTGCGGTTTCGATCTGTAGAAGCTCTCCACCGACCTCTGTCCAGGCAAGGCCTGTCACCACGCCAATTTGATCCTGTTCTTCAGCAAGACCAAAACGATATTTTTTCACACCCAAAAGTGTTTCTATATCTGAGGCTAAAACCTTCTTACATGTTTCAAGGCCAGAGATCACCAGCTCTTTGGCCACTTTGCGGCACAATTTGGCCAGACAACGATCCAGGCCACGAACACCCGCCTCACGTGTATAATATCGAACCACATCAAGCATTGCCGCTTCATCAAGCGTAAAATGCGCTCCCTTCAAACCATGATTTTTCATCTGTTTAGGCAAAAGATATTTCTGAGCAATGGCAATTTTTTCTGCTTCAGTATATCCCGAAATTTGAATAATTTCCATTCGATCCAGCAATGGCCCAGGAATATTAAAACTATTCGCCGTGGTAATAAACATCACTTCAGAAAGGTCATAATCTACTTCCATGTAGTGATCACTAAAGGTGTGGTTCTGTTCAGGATCCAGCACTTCCAACAGTGCCGATGAAGGGTCTCCACGAAAATCCGAGCCCATTTTATCAATTTCGTCCAGTAGAATTAACGGATTTTTTGTTCCCGCTTTTTTCATAGACTGAATAACTTTACCAGGCATCGATCCGATATACGTACGCCTGTGCCCACGAATCTCTGACTCATCACGCACGCCACCGAGACTCATACGCACAAATTCACGGCGTGTTGCACGTGCGATAGAGCGGCCAAGTGATGTTTTACCCACACCCGGAGGACCTACAAAGCACAGTATCGGGCCTTTAAGTTTACGAACCAGTTGCAAAACAGCCAAGTGCTCAAGCACACGCTCTTTCACTTTTTCAAGGCCAAAATGATCTTCGTCCAACACCTGTTCAGCAGCGACCAGATCCCTGCGAACACGGGAGCGTTTTTTCCATGGCAGTTCCAGCAACCAGTCCAGATAATTCCGAACCACCGTTGCTTCCGCACTCATTGGCGGCATCATTTTCAATCGTTTAAGTTCAGCTTCAGCTTTTGTTTTGGCCTCTGCAGTGAGTCCCAGCTTATCAATTTTTTCAGCCATCTCATCCAGTTCGGTGTGGGAATCTTCTTCCCCCAACTCTTTCTGAATCGCCTTCATCTGTTCAGAGAGATAATACTCTCGCTGACTCTTTTCCATCTGACGTTTCACACGTGAACGAATGCGTTTATCTACCTGCAACATCTCCATCTCTTCTTCCATAAAGACATAGAGGCGCTCAAGACGCTCAATCACACTGGCCAACTCAAGCAGCGCCTGTTTTTCTTCCAGTTTCAGGTTCAAATGTGAGGCAATGGTATCTGCCAGCCTTTCCACATCTTCAACGGCTGAAATAGAGACCAGCACTTCCGGCGGCGTCTTTTTGTTCAGCTTCACATAGGATTCAAATTGAACCTCTAAAGATTTGGCAACAACTTCCTGCTCACGCGCATCTTCCTGTCTCTCTTCCATCGGAGAGAATTTACCACGCAGACACTTGCCGACATCCTGAATATTATCCACGCATACACGTGCGCCACCTTCAACCAACACTTTAATCGTTCCATCTGGCAATTTAAGAAGCTGTAAAATACTTCCAACGGTTCCTACATTGTAGAGGTCTTCAACCTGAGGATCATCTTTTTCAGGATCTTTTTGAGCCAAAAGGAGAATCTGTTTTCCAGACTTCATCACTTCTTCCAATGCATACACCGATTTTTCACGCCCGACAAAAAGCGGCACAATCATATGAGGAAATACAACAATATCACGAAGCGGTAAAACGGGTAACATGCCATCAACATTTTTATCGATCGGCCTGGTGGTTTCATTCATCAATTCAGCCAAAAGAGGCCTCCTTTATTTTCATCTTAATCCAGATATTCCAAACCACTGACAGTGCTTAAGTGGTCGATCAAGACCATTAAAAAATCACACATTTATATATTCTTTTAAAGCAATCCAAGTATCATGCATCCAAAATGCTTCAATACACTTGCCCGAGTTTACTAAAAAGACCTCAGGCAGCGGCATCATCGGCGTGAAAAACCAGCACCGGTTTTGCCGAACTTTCAACGACATCATGGTTGATAACACATTTTTCCACATTTCCCATCGTGGGAATATCATACATCACATCAAGCATCACTGCTTCCATAATGGCTCTTAGGCCGCGCGCACCTGTTTTACGTTTAATCGCCTTCTCCGCGATGGATACCAAAGCATCATCCGTAAAAGCCAACTCCACATTATCATAGCCAAGCAATGCCTGATATTGTTTCACCAATGCATTTTTTGGCTCTGTTAAAATTTGTAACAGTGCATCTTTATCAAGTTCACTTAATGTCGCAACCGCTGGCAAACGACCGACCAGTTCAGGAATCAACCCGTACTGAATCAGATCTTCCGGCTCCACCTGACTCAAAATCAAGCCAATATCACGCTCTTCTTCCGTCTGCACCGCAGCCCCAAAACCAATCGAGCGCTTTTTACCTTTGGCTTCAATAAGCTTCTCAAGACCAGCAAAAGCCCCGCCAAGAACAAACAGAATATTGGTAGTATCAACCTGTAAGAACTCTTGCTGCGGATGTTTGCGACCACCCTGTGGCGGCACCGAAGCCACAGTCCCTTCAATCAGTTTAAGCAGCGCCTGCTGCACGCCTTCACCGGAAACATCACGCGTGATCGATGGTGAATCAGCTTTACGGGAAAGCTTATCAACCTCATCAATGTAAACGATGCCACGCTGGGCTTTCTCAACATCATAATCAGCCGCTTGCAGCAGTTTCAGGATGATGTTTTCAACATCTTCTCCCACATAACCGGCCTCTGTCAGCGTGGTTGCATCAGCCATAATGAAAGGAACATCAAAAATGCGTGCCAATGTTTGCGCCAATAGCGTCTTTCCACTGCCCGTTGGCCCCAGCAACAGCACATTACTTTTAGCAATTTCAACATCGCTTGTCTCATTATGTGCAATACGTTTGTAATGATTATAAACCGCAACAGCAAGCAGCCGTTTGGAAGATTCCTGTCCAATGACATAATCATCAAGGAATGCTTTTATTTCTGCGGGCTTGGGCAGCCCACCAGGTTTTGGCTCACTGCTTTTTTCATCGCCGGAAAGCTCTTCAACAATAATTTCATTGCAAAGCTCAATACACTCATCGCAAATAAAAACAGTTGGCCCTGCAATCAGTTTTTTAACATCGTGCTGACTCTTGCCACAAAAAGAGCAATAAAGTGTTGAATCGCCACCATTATTCTGTGTGCCCATACCTAACCTCCGGTATTCTCATCACCCGGCATGTCGGCCCGGGAAACAAGCACCTCATCGACCAAACCGTAATCGCGCGCTTCTTCGGCGGTCAAGAAATAATCGCGCTCCACATCATCCGCAACCTTGTCAATCGGCTGCCCCGTGTGATGTGCCATCATCTCGTTCATCCGCTCTTTCAGCTTGATGATCTCACGCGCATGAATCTCAATATCGGTTGCCTGACCTTGGAAACCACCCAAAGGCTGATGAATCATCACCCTTGCATTGGGCAAAGCATAACGCTTGCCAGCCTTGCCCGCTGCCAGCAACTGAGCACCCATACTGGCCGCCTGCCCCACACAGAGTGTTGAAACATCACAACGAATATACTGCATCGTATCATAAATGGCCATGCCGGCGGTCACAATCCCGCCCGGGCTATTAATATAGACATAGATATCTTTATCCGGGCCTTCTGATTCGAGATACAACAACTGGGCTGTGATCAGGTTAGCCATGTGATCATCCACCTGACCTGAGAGAAAAACAATTCTCTCTTTCAAGAGCCTTGAATAGATATCATAGGAACGTTCACCTCTTGCTGTGCGCTCTACTACCATTGGAACCAGATTCATGAAGCCTCCTGCAAATTCGTTCTTTCGCTACCCGTTAAGCCGGACTTATAGCCGAATCAGGTTTTATCCTGTGCTTCCTGCCATTCAGACAATGTCATGCTAACCTTTTTGGTTTTTGCTTGCGAGACAATATATTCGACACACTTACCTTCTAGCAAGCGTTCACGCACAGAAGCCATCTGTTCCTTCTGGCTTTTAATCCATGAAACAAACTGATCTTTCTGCTCTGCCGGGTACTGAGTTGCCATTTTTTCAATTTCTGAATCGATGTCAGCGTCTTCAACTTCCAAACCAGCTTCATCACGAATGGATTGCATCAGAACAGACAGTTTCAAACCTTTTACAGAACGTTCACGCACCTCTTTTTTAAATGCTTCATCTTCAAACATTTCCTTGGTAAGTTCCATACCCTGTTGCTGCATATTCTGAGTAAGACGCTGCGTGGTTGCCTTCATGTCTTCTTCGATCAAACGATCCGGCAGTGAAACTTCATTGGCTTCCAACAGCGCCTCAAAAGCTGCTTCGCGTGTTCCCTGTTTTGCAGCATCTTCAGATTCCGCGTCAAGGCGAGTACGCGCATCAGCATTCAACGCATCAGCATTTTCAAACCCAAGTATTTCAGCCAGTTCGTCATTGTTTGTTGCTTTAACAGATTTTGCGACACTTTTCACCTGTGTTTCAAAGCGGGCTGCTTTACCTGCCAAATGATTGGCTTGATAGTCGGCAGGGAATGTCACTTCTATGGTACAATCATCCCCGGCTTTTTTACCCATCAACTGATCTTCAAAACCGGGAATAAACTGCCCTGCACCCAACACAAGCGGTGCATCTTCGCCTTTACCGCCTTCAAATGCCTCATCGCCGATAAAGCCGACAAAATCAATGACAACCTGATCACCTTTTTCGGCTACACGACCATCTTCAACTGCATATTTCACCTGTGATTCCATCAAACGATCAACCACCGTCTGGATATCCGCATCGGTCACTTCAACTTCAGTTTCGTTAAATTTCAATTTAGACAGCGCTTTCACTTTCACATCCGGCCAGGTCACAACATTCATCGTGAATGCAAAGCCCGCACCAGGCTGAACAGCAGGGATATCAAGTTCCGGCTGAGCCGCAGGTGTCAAACCCGATGCTTCAATTGCAGCAACGTAGTGTGTTTGAAGCAATTCAGAAACCGTATCTTCATGCAGTTTGGCACCAAACTGTTTTTTCAGCATATCCGCAGGCATCTTCCCTTGACGGAAACCCGGAAGCTTTGTGGATCCTGCGAGTTTGCTGGATTGTTCAGCATGAATACGATCATATTCTGACTGTGCAATTTGCACATCAACCTGATGTTCGTTATCGCCTAACTTCTTTACTGTCGTCTGGATCATTATCTCATCTCCATTTGGCCATCATTTGACCATAAGCCATAAATACAAAGGGCCGCCTACCTCACCCCTGCTATCCGGGAAACTGGCAAAACGGCCTTTCTGTAGTCACATCGTATGTCGCATCAATATTGGTACGAGGGGGGGGACTCGAACCCCCACATCATAGATACTGGTACCTAAAACCAGCGCGTCTACCAATTCCGCCACCCTCGCATACATCTAAACCCGCAAACCAAAAAATAAGGCCCGCTAAATCAAGGGGCGGAACTATGCCATCTATATTTTCAGAATCAATCGTGTAAATGACCCATAAATAAAAACGACTGTCCTGCAAACTCAAAATAGCAATCCCTCAAAACGGTAATGGGACAGGTTTACCATTGATAGAAAGCTTTCCATCCGCCATATGCAGTGTGCTGTGCAACATGCCATCTTTCGCTTCAATAAAACCATTCAGGGTCAGATTATCAGCTACTGGAGCCATTTTCGAATCCGCAAAATAAACTGCAGGCACTGTCAAATCAGCATCAATCAGCACACTCTTTTTTAAATGCTGAATATCCGCAAACTGTTCCGGTGCAGTTTCCGGCAGTGTGGTTTTCAATGTGCCCTGTACATTCCCATGAGGTGTCGACACCTCCATCTCGCTGATTTCAAGCACAGGCCCATGACTCAGCATCTCCGGCAAAAGCGTCATCAGATCCTGCATATTGACTGACTGGGCAGCATGACTTGCGGCCTTACTCTCCAACTGTTGAATTTTCGCCAGCGTATCAACCGGAAGATTTTCCATAGACATACGGTAAACACCCGGGCCATACATCTCACCAGCCACATCAACAGATTCCACCGTACTATTTATGACTGTATCAACCAAATCATCACGCGTCCCTATATGCGTATCCGAATCCAAATGTAAATTTTTAATCATCAGCTTCTTGCCTTGCCCCTCAAACAGAACCTTTTTCTGATCCCAGACTACATTGCCCACCCAGACACCTTGATAATGCTCAACATCTGTTTTAATTGTCGTCTCTGACAGATTCACCACCCCTTCTTTTCCGGTAAATGTTAACCCTTCCCAAGTAATCTCACCTTTGGCCTGATGTCCCAGTTTTGCAATATGCCAATGACTTAATACAGGATGAACAATCGCCATCTCCTCGGTTTGTTTATCATTGAATAATATTTTTGATGTGTTTAATATCACATCCGCACTGCGGCTAAAATGAACCATCACTTGCATGGAGAGCAGCTCCCCTTCAAACATGCCTGCCGTTTTTGTACGTGTTTCATCATCCAGAATCAAACGACTTTCGACTTTACCTAACCCTATACCGAAGCTTTCACCCAACCAAAAGGGTCCATGATGAACAATACTCTCCACCTTAAATACAGGCCGTGTTTCATCACTTTTAATACCCGCAGATGCATTGGCTTTGTTCTTGTAACGCTTGTATTCAGCTGCAAATTTTTCGTCTGTCACTTCAAATTCAGTCACAATCGTGGATGACATCCAATCACGCTCATACCCCTTGCCATGCAAAAGAAAAACATCCTCAAAAGCTTCTTCCACCAACAATTCCTGATAGCGCTGCTCAAGCAATTTCCCCGATACAAAGGGCCCTGCAACAACAAAAATTCCCAGCATCACCAACACAACAATAGCCTTTTTCATGCCCCGCCTCCAAATAAAATGTTAGATGACACTAATACCATCTTAAAAATAATCATCACAAAATATTTATGGAACACCCAATAAATAAACGAAACCCCAGCCTCAAAACACAGATGTAACATCGATAGAAAATAAAAAGGCACCTACGGAAACGTAGGTGCCTTTTTTTATGGTGGGCCGTGTTGGGCTCGAACCAACGACCCGCTGATTAAGAGTCAGCTGCTCTACCAACTGAGCTAACGGCCCTAAATTAATTATGATAACAACTTCGGATGAATGATAGACATCATCATCCGACTTTTACAAGATGTTTAAAACAAAGCAAAAGTTACATTTTTGGCTTTGTCTTCACAACATCTCATACATAAATATGGGGTGGTCGAGGGGATTCGAACCCCCAACAACCGGCATCACAAGCCGGGGCTCTACCATTGAACTACGACCACCATTATGTGTCTCGTTCGACTGGCGCGCCTGGCAGGATTCGAACCTGCGGCCTACGGATTAGAAGTCCGTTGCTCTATCCAGCTGAGCTACAGGCGCCCTGTCAGGCAAACAGTCGAAAATGGTCGGGGTGGAGGGATTCGAACCCCCGACCCTCTGGTCCCAAACCAGATGCGCTACCAGGCTGCGCTACACCCCGAATTTTTCGACACATCCGTCTCACAACGGAAGGCGGCGCAACATATGCGGAAGATGCCCCTCCGTCAATCCCCGAGTCAGAAAAAAAGAGGCGGGTGACCCGGCTCTCCTGTCAATATACTATACCGGCCCCTTTCATGTGAGGTGATCGTAATGAATAGCATTCAAGAGAGCATTAAAATGCGTGGTACAACAATTTGCTGCGTCCGCAAAAAGAATCAGGTGGCGATTGCCGGCGATGGTCAGGTCACCTTGGGTGATACCGTCATCAAACATGGTGCAAAAAAAGTGCGCAGCATTCGCGATGGCTCCATTCTCACCGGTTTTGCCGGTTCCACAGCCGATGCCATGAATCTCTTTGAAAAATTTGAAGCCAAACTGGATGAACATGGTGGAAGCCTGACCCGTGCAGCGGTAGGGCTTGCCAAAGACTGGCGTACTGATCGTTATCTTCGCAAACTCGAAGCCATGATGATTGTCGCTGATGCGGAGCGTACATTAATCATCTCAGGAAACGGCGATGTACTGGAGCCTGATGAAGGTGTGGCCGCAATCGGTTCAGGCGGTGCTTATGCCAAGTCCGCAGCCATCGCGCTGGTTCGCCATAGCGATCTTAATGCACGCGATTCCGTCTCAGAAGCCATGAAAGTGGCTGCCGATATCTGTATTTATACCAACACCTCATTCACCATCGAATCACTGGAGAGCTAACAGATGAGCCACACCATGACCCCAAGAGAGATTGTTTCGGAACTCGATCGTTTCATTATCGGGCAACATGATGCCAAACGCGCTGTTGCGATTGCTTTAAGAAACCGCTGGCGCCGTCAGAAGGTAGAATCGCCCATGCGTGAAGAGATCACACCAAAGAATATCCTGCTGATCGGCCCCACGGGTGTAGGCAAAACTGAAATCGCCCGCAGATTAGCACGCCTTGCCAAAGCACCTTTTATCAAAGTCGAAGCAACCAAATATACCGAAGTTGGTTATGTTGGCCGCGATGTTGAGTCCATCATTCGTGATCTGGTCGATTTTTCCATCAAAATGGTTCGTGATGAACATCTGATCAAAGTACAGACCCGTGCAGAAGAAGCAGCCGAAGAACATCTGCTCAACATCCTTATTCCTCATTCCGTTGATGCTGGTAAGCCTGTCTCAGCAGATAGAAAAGACCCCAACCATGATTCACGGGAAAAGATGCGCCACAAACTTCGTTTGGGTGAACTGGATAATCGGCAAGTGGAAATCGACATGCCTGAACAGGCGCAAATGCCAATGTTCCAAATGTTCTCCAACCAGGGCAGTGAAGAAGTCGATCTGAACCTGAAAGACATGTTTGGCAACATGATGGGCGGCGGCAAAAAGAAATCCAAACGTATGACTGTGAAAGAAGCTATGCAAGCACTCAAACAGCAGGAAGCGGATCGTCTTCTCGATATGGATCGCATCAAAGAAGAAGCCATTGAGCGTACCGAAAACAGTGGCATCGTTTTTCTTGATGAGATGGATAAAATCACGCATCGCTCAGGAAAGGATGGCGATGTATCACGCGAAGGCGTGCAGCGTGATCTGTTGCCACTCGTAGAAGGAACCAGTATCAATTGTCGCCATGGTTCAGTCAAAACCGATCATATTCTCTTTATTGCATCCGGTGCTTTCCATCTCTCCAAACCATCGGATTTGATCCCTGAGCTACAGGGTCGTTTTCCGATCCGGGTCAACCTTAGTGCCCTGACCGAAGATGATTTTCGCCGTATTTTGGTCGAGCCTGAATCATCTCTGACCAAACAATATGCCGCACTGTTGCAAACTGAAGGCGTAACGCTCAACTACACTGAAGACGGCATTGCTGAACTAGCCAGATTAGCTGTGCAAGTGAATGAAAAAACCGAAAACATTGGTGCCCGCCGTCTGCATACACTGCTGGAACGTGTTCTCGATGAAATCAGTTTTGATGCCACTGAGCGAGCGGACAAAGAGATCGAGGTCAATGCAGCGTATGTTTGTAATCAACTGGGCGACATCGCCGAAGATGAAGATCTCTCGCGCTATATTCTCTAAAGACAGCGATACGATGAAGCCATAGCATTCGCTTTATTACAAGCTAATCCACAAATGGGCCGTGCTGATGGATCGACTCACCGTGAGGTTTTCCGAAGCACCACATGAATCGACTGCTTTCAACGGCGTCAATGACCAGACGACTCAAGCCATCTACATATGCGGCAGTTCCAGCACTGGCAGCTTCACCATTCACGTTAATTGAACCCTCAACCACATAGATAAAACCTTGAAACTCATTCGGCACAGCACGTTCAAATACGCTTCCCGAATCAAGGGAAATATCAAGATACTCAACATCTGTCTTTAACTGAATCGGACCACCTTCACCCACTATCATGCGCAGTGTGCCGCCATCTATAGTAATTTCCGAAATCTGATCTCTCTCAATCTGTTGATAATCAGGGTCTATACCCTTCAAACGCTGCGGTAGATTGATCCAGAGTTGGATACCAGCGGCTCTTCCCTCTGGCATCTCGGAATGAACCATGCCCCTGCCTGCCGTAAAACGCTGCGCACCCCCACCATGCACACATCCCTTGTTACCCAGATTATCCGCATGCTGCATGCCACCTGCAAACATGTAGGTAATTGCTTCAAAACCACGATGCGGATGATCGGGAAAACCACCGGCTGTTATATCAAAATGATCCCAGAGCACAAACGGATCAAAATTTCTCAACCCTGCCACAGGCATCAATCGTTTAACCTCAACACCATCACCCTCGGGCACAACAAGAGCCTTCACAATATCAATACTCACTTAACACCGCCGTATTTCACACCTGTCAAATCCGCCATCTCTTTTTTCCATGTTGTCAGGTCATGCGTATTAAACTGATTAAGGTGATCATGACCGCAAGCCCTTGCCATCACTTTCATCAATTCGGTGGATGCCGAAAAAAAGCGGGCCAAACGTTGTGCTGCTTCATCTACATTGAGTTTTGCACGCAGTTCAGGTTTTTGAGTTGCGACACCTGCCGGACATTGATTGGTATTGCACATCCGGGCCGCTACACAACCAATGGATTGCAGTGCCGCGTTGGAGAGCGCGATACCATCAGCGCCTAACGCGAGTGCTTTCATGAAATCTTCAGGCATACGCAAACCACCGGTAATGATCAACGTAATATCACCACGGCCTAATTGATCCAGATGATGCCTTGCCCGTGCCAAAGCGGGGATTGTCGGTACAGATATATGATCCCGAAAAATACGTGGTGCCGCGCCTGTACCGCCTCCCCGGCCATCGAGAATGATATAATCCACACCGGAGGCCAATGCAAAATCGATATCATCTTCGATGTGATTGGCTGAAAGTTTCATCCCAATCGGAATGCCACCACTCACTTCCCGCACTCGATCTGAAAAGTGCTTAAAATCCTTTGGCGTTTTCAGGTCAGCAAAGCCCGGCGGTGAAACAGCGTCCTCTCCGACACTCAAACCACGCACTTCAGCGATCTTCTCAGTCACTTTACTTCCGGGAAGATGTCCACCCGTACCCGTCTTGGCACCCTGTCCGCCTTTGAAATGAAAACTCTGAACTTTTTCAAGCAGTGCTTCCTGAAAACCAAATTTGGCAGAAGCCAGTTCATAAAAATAACGCGAGTTGGCCTGTTGCTCTTCCGCCAACATGCCACCCTCACCCGAACAGATTCCCGTCCCAGCTAACTCTGCTCCCCTGGACAAAGCTACTTTAGCCTCTTCAGACAGTGCACCAAAACTCATATCCGACACAAACAATGGAATCGCCAGCGTGAGTGGTTTTTTGGCATTCGGGCCAATCACCAGTTCACTGCTAACCGGAACATCTTCCATCAGTGGACTGGTCGCAAATTGCGCGGCCAGCATCTGGATATCATCCCATTGGGGCAGCTGTAAACGCGGTACGCCCATCGCTACCATCTCACCATGATGACCGGTTTTTTCCAGCCCAAAACGTGCCAAATCATGAATGCGTTTAACCGTGGGCTCCTCAGGTGTGGCCTCAACACTCTCTATCTGAACCGGAACATCACCCCCTGCTGAAAGCGTTTTATGCGTGCCATCACAATAAGGAGCATTTTTTGTATGTTTGCACATACATAAATACGCCTCCTCCGAAACCTCGGGCCTAAAAGCAACGGGTGTAAAACCTGTTCCGCGATGCGAACCGTCACAAAACGGCTGATTCTTTGAACGGCCACAAGCACACCAATGGTATTCCTCACCTGCTTTAAGCTCAGTTGCTTTTGGGGCCCTGGCTGCGATCATCGGTTCACTCATACCCTTCTCCTTTTAATGATGTAACGGAATTTAAACCGCTTTGCCCCAGATACCTGAGAAAAAAAGTTCATCGAATGGCTGGCGTTTACGCGCTGCTGTTTCCATGACCTGAAAATCCTGATCAAGATCATCAAGTACGCCCTGATATCCCACAGCAATCATCGCCATGGGTGTGAACTGTTCGGGAAGACCCACCGCACTGCTGGCTGCTTCAGGGCTAAACCCACCCATCTGATGCGCAGATAATCCCAAAGCTTCGGCCTGCAAACAAAGTGAAATAGTAGCTGCTCCTGTATCATACTGCGCCCAACGGTTGGGTTTTTCATTCATACGAAACTGTGAATCAGCAACCACCAGAATCAGCACAGATGCATGTTTGGCCCATAGCTGATTTTTATCTGCAAGTGTTTCGAACAGTCCCTTCCAGCCTGCTTGATCATTAAAACGGTCTCCAATCACAAAGCGCCATGGCTCATCACCAAAACAGCTGGGGGCCCAGCGTGCAGCCTCAAGCAGAGAGAGCAGCTTTTCCCGTTCCACCGGACGAGAAGCATCATAAGCACGCGGACTCCAGCGCTTAGCGATCAGTTCATGCACCTCTGCTGTAGTTTCGATTCGAACTTCACTCATATACCTTCTCCTTATCTATTTTCTTGTTGCTCTGTTTTATAAAACAGATCGGATCATAAAGCGTGTTCCAGGTTTCCTTTTTCCAAATATGTGGTCTTAATATGAACGTTATCGTGCAGCGTACGATGCACCGGGCAACGATCAGCCACCTCCAGCAAGCGCTTTCGCTGCGCAGCATCCAACTCACCCTCCACCTCAATCAAGCGTTCGATATGATCAATCTTGTGTGATGCGTCTAAACACGATTCACAATCTTCGGCATGCACCTTTTTATGGTTGAGATACACATTAATCTCTTTCAAATCCCACCCCTTATGATCGGCATACATCCGCAAGGTGATGCTTGTGCATGCGCCAAGCGCAGACACAAGCAATCCGTAAGGGGTTGGGCCACGATCCGTACCACCAAGCCGAACAGGTTCATCTGCCAACAAACCGTGCCCACCCGATTTAATTTCGGTGTAGTAGCTGGAACCCGTACGGACACGTACCGCATGCGGGCCGGAATCCCATTCAACCTCACGTACAGGTGCGTATTTCTCAGCCCAGGTGGCAATCACCGAACCGACATAACGGGCATCAGGCTCCGCGCTTAACAAATGATCTGCCTTATCCAACGTCACAAAGCTTTTGGGATGTTTTGCTGCCTCATAAATGCGCTGGGCATGTTTGATATCAACAATCTCATCGACCGGTGAATGAAAAATCAACAGTGCCTGTTTCAACTGACTGATCGCCGAACACGTCTCTGCCTCGTTCACATCATCCAGAAACTGTTTTTTGAGTTTGAAAACACGACCACCGAGTGAGACTTCCACTTCACCATCGTGTTCTAACGCATCTTCTTTGCCTGAAAAAATATGTTTGATATGTGACGGGTCGCAAGGTGCACCAATCGTAGCAAGTGCTTTTGCGGATGGAATTTCACGCGCTGCAATAAACATGGCAGAGCCACCCAGCGAATGCCCAATCAAAATCTTTGGTGCCTCATATTCAGCCTCCAGAAAACGGGCGGCAGAAACAATATCACTCACGTTGGATGAAAAGTTGGTATCGGCAAAGTCTCCCTCACTCTCAGCCAGGCCTGTGAAGTCAAATCGCAACACTGCAATACCTTTGGCAGCCAAAGCGCGATTAATATGCGCCATGGATTTCAAATGTTTTGTCAGCGTGAAGCCATGCGCAAACAACGCATAAGCACGCGGTTTACCATCAATCGGAAAATCCAGATAGGCCGCAAGTTTTAAACCTTCTGCATTATCAAAAAAGACCTTTTTAGATCGCATCCTTTACCTCTTTAACAGCACTGAAAACCCTAGTATGGCACCCCAACCGCACGGCATAATTGCTGCATGAACGGTTTGGCTGTTTCAAAATAGCTGCTGATCAAACCTGTCAGGTCATCCTGAAGCACGAGTTCCGGCATCAGCGGAGCAATACCGATAAAATCCTTGCGCTTTAGATCCTCAATCATGGCATGATCCAATGCATAACCTTTGGGTGCACGTATCAGAGCATCACCTGCCAGCGCATAGGCTTTAGCAAACCCGGCATCATCACGGCCATCTTCCCAACGGGTTGGATGTGCATCAATATAGGTACGTATCTTTTTCAATGTATCCGAATCCGGATGCCAGATTCCGGCACCAACAAACACCTCATGCGCCTCAATATGCAAATAAAATCCCGGTGCATGGATATCTTTACCCTGCTCATGGCGAAACTGGATACCGATATTGGTTTTATACGGTTGTTTGTTTTTAGAAAAACGCACATCCCGATAGATCCGCATCAGCGATCCACCCACTTTTTTATCCTGCGCGACAAAGTGCGGTGCAAAACGTTCAAGTTCCGATCTCATGGCACGAATAAAGGCGAGTGCAGGCTCTCGCACATCCTGCTCATATCTCGCCTTATGATCGTTGAACCAGTCCCTGTTATTGTTTTCACTCAGTTTTTTGAGAAATACGAATGTTTTTTCGCTGAAGAAATCTGCCATTCTGTTATTTCACCCCACTCATTTAACGATTATCTACGCACACCTTCAATGGAAAGAAACAGTTCTACCTTATCCGCCGATGGGCCAAGCATCAGTGCTTTTTTCATGTTGTAATCCGACAAACTCAACGTCACTTCTCCTTCAAAGCCACGACGAAACCCACCCCACGGATCCAGACCTTTACCAATTTGTGTAACTGGAATTTTAATTTTCTCCGTAATACCTCGAAGCGTCAGGTTCCCTGTTAAAATGCCTTTGCCAAATCCTTTATCTTTATAGCCTGTGCTGACAAAAGTTGCTTTCGGGTAGGTGGCCGTATCAAAAAAATCAGCACTACGCAGATGTTTGTCACGCTCAGCATGGTTGCTATCAAGGCTTGCCACATCAATTTCAACATTCACACGATTCTTTTCCGGATGGCTATCATCCACGGTATATGTGCCGTTAAACGTATTAAAGCGTCCAATCAACCAGCTATAACCCAGATGTTTCACCTTAAATTGGATGAATGCATGCTGACCTTTGATATCAAAATCATAAGTCTCTTCCGCAGCATACGCCGGAGTTTGTATTGCCAACAATAATACAAAGGCAGTTAATAATGTTTTAATTTTCATTTTCTTCTCCTTTTCTTTTAGTTATACCCAACATACGTAACAATGTTACGTCTTTATCAATAAAATGGTGTTTCATCGCAGCCACAGCGTGCATACCTATATAGCCCATAAACCCCCAAGCCAGGTACATATGAATGATACCGGCAGTTGTTTCTCTCCCCTTATCTGCGGGTAACAGCGCGGGAATCTCAAACCAGCCAAACACATCAACACCTTTTCCCAGAGCCGTAGATATCAGATAACCACTGATGATCACAGCAAACATAAGCAGGTAGTGACCGCGATGCACCCAAAGGGCAATCATCTTTTCCCAGCTTTGTCCAAGAATCTCCGGCACGGTATTGGTGAGACGCCATGCGAGCCTGAACAGCAGCAGAAACAGCAGCAGCATACCGATACTGCGATGCACCCATGGTGCCCGATGATACCACGTATCGTAATACTCCAACTCGACCATCCACAGACCAAGTCCAAACATGCCAAAAATTGCCAGTGCCATGACCCAATGCAAGGTGATACTCACCCAGCCAAATTTATCGTGACTATTCAATAACACGATCATTCACGTCTGAATATTTTTGTGAGTACCATCGCAGTAAGGGCGATTGGCCGACTGCTGACAACCACAAACATATAAGGTTTTATCCTCTTCAAATTTCACGACTTCCGGCATTTTACGGGTCTCCACATGTGAGCCATCACAAAAAGGCCCGTTTTTAGAGAGTCCACACATACAGAACGCTTTGCTCTCGCCTGCTTTCACTTCAATCTTAAACGGTTCGTTTTTCCATGCACTCATCATATCCTCCTGATTTTCTGTTCATTCGCTCCTATTCGTTCATCCCTATTCATTTATTTTCAAATCTACCCCGGTCATGAGGTATTTCAAAATCCAATGCCGGGCCTTTGGGTACAATCCGGGTAGGGTTAATACTTTCATGTGAGTAAAAATAGTGTTGTTTGATATGCTGCATATCCACAGTCTCGCTGATACCCGGCTGCTGATAGAGATCGCGCAAATAGTTTGAAAGGTTCGGATAATCTGCAATACGCTGACGGTTACATTTAAAATGATTCACATACACCGCATCAAATCGAACCAGCGTGGTAAACAGACGCCAATCAGCCTCCGTCAGAGCATTGCCAACAAGATAACGATGTTCACTTAACATGGATTCAACACGGTCAAGTGCTTCAAAGAGAGCATCAAATGCCTCTTCATAAGCTTCTTGCGTTGTTGCAAAACCACAGCGATACACACCATTGTTGATACGCTCATAAATAAAGGCATTGATCTCATCTATATCCGCTCGCAAAGCTTTCGGATAATAATCATCGCTATTTCCGGTCAACCCGTCAAAGGCACTGTTCAACATGCGAATAATTTCGGATGATTCATTGGAAACAATCGTATGTTGCTTTTTATCCCACAGGATCGGCACCGTCACCCGACCTGAATATTTGGCATCAGCCCTGGTATAGAACTGATGAGCATACTGAAAACCATAGAGAGGTTCCGGCGAATCAAACTGCCAGCCATGCTCCAGCATGTGTGGAGCAACCACCGTCACATCAATCAGGCTCTCAAGCCCCTTCAGCTTACGGAATATAAGACTTCTGTGCGCCCACGGACATGCCAGCGATACATAAAGATGGTAGCGCCCGGCTTCAGCTTTGAAACCTCCGGAACCAACAGGGCCAGCGCTTCCATCGGCCGTGATCCAGTTGTGAAATTGTGATTCACTGCGCACGAACCGACCACCGCTTTTACTGGTGTCATACCATTGATCGTGCCATTGGCCTTCAACAAGCAATCCCATTTTATACTCCTGCTATCGATTATATTATCTGTTATTTTATGTGTTAATTTATAGCAGAATACTAGAACTGGATAATGATTGATAAAAAGCATAATATTTTGATCATCATGATCTATAATATAAATCATTTATCATGCCAACATGTTCACCTGGAACATCCATGACACTGGAACAATTGCATGTACTGGCCAGTATCGTTAAACACGGCGGTTTTCGAGCTGCTGCAAATGCGCTCTATCGAAGTCAATCTGCTGTAAGCATTGCCATTCGAAATCTGGAAGAAGAGCTCGAACTCAAGCTCTTTTTGCGTGATCAATATCGTCCCACTCTGACCGACGAGGGCAAGGCACTGTATGAAAAAGCCAAAAGAATCCTTGCGCAAACCGATGAGTTTTCAAATCTTGCCCGCCATCTTGCCGCAGGTGAAGAGCCCGAACTCAGATTAGCCATGAGCGCTCTCGTACCCGTTGATCAAACCCTGTCGATACTCAAAGAGATTACAGAGCTAGCCCCCACCACGAAACTTTCACTGCTTGTCGAAACCCTGAATGGCACCATGGAACGCCTGGATGATGGTGATGCTGACATCGCCATGAGTGAAACATTCGAACATCACCCTGATTATGAGTATGCAGCGCTGACTGAAGTTGAGATGGTCAGCGTGATATCCCCCAAATCAAAGTTAGCCCGTAAAGTTGGACACATCACGCAAGAAGATCTGCAAGGCAGCATCCAAATTATTGTTCGCGACACAAGCCAACATAGCGATAAAAAAAGTGCGGGTGTCATGGCGGGCATTCAGCACTGGGTCGTCAATGATTTTGCCATGAAAAAACGGATCATTGCATCCGGTATCGGCTGGGGACGCATGCCAAGGCACATGGTCGAAAAAGAGATCAGCAGCGGTGAATTGCTAATGCAAACTGAAGAAAATTTCTCGCCGATACAGGTCAATATCAACATCGTCAGACGAAAAAACAAACCCATGGGGCCTATTGCCACAGAATTATGGCAACGGCTTCAGAACATCAACTGGTCTTAATTAAACAATCATCCCTGCACCGACAGTATTGTTGGTAAAACTATCAATCAGAATAAAGCTTCCTGTTGAACGGTTCGCTGCATAATGATCGGCATAGACAGGTTTCAGCAGTTTCAATTGAATCTGACCAATTTCATTCATTGCCAACTGATCAGCGGTTTCCTGCTCAAGTGAATGAATATCGGTTCTGAAATCAATCTCGGTGACCATCGCTTTCAGTGTATTGGTGGTATGTTTAATCCAGTATTTCTTTTTAGGTTCCAGCGGTTCATCCCCAATCCAGCAGACATTGGCTGTGATCTCTTTTTTCGGCTCCATGCCTGAATCAGAATGCACCAGCATATCGCCGCGGGAAATATCGATTTCGTCCTGAAGTGTGATGGTAATGCTCTGCGGGGAAAAGGCTTCTTCCAGATTGCCGTCAAAGGTAACAATCTCTTTCACGATGGATGACTTGCCACTTGGCAATGCGGTCAACTTATCGCCCACTTTCACGGTGCCCGATGCAATCGTGCCCATGAAACCACGATAATCAGGAAGCTCCGCCGTCTGCGGACGGTTGAGCAACTGCACAGGGAAACGCAATGGCTGCGCATCAACATCATCCAGCACTGGCAGAGACTCAAACGTTTCCAGCAAGGTTGCACCTTCATACCACGGCATGTTTTCACCACGCACAGCTACCATATCACCATTGAGTGCTGACATCGGAATGCAGATCAAATCTTTTATGCCCTGTTTGGCACAATAGTCTGTCATATCCTGACGAATTTTCTCAAACGTAGCCTGATCAAAATTGACCATATCCATCTTATTAATGGCAACAATCAGATGCGGCATGCCAAGCAGACCCAGAATGTGCGTATGACGTTTGGTCTGCGGCATCACACCATTACGTGCATCAACCAAAATAATCGCTGCACTGGCGGTCGATGCGCCGGTCACCATATTACGGGTGTACTGCTCATGTCCCGGACAATCGGCCATGATGAACTTCCGTTTGGGGGTCGCAAAATAACGGTAGGCCACGTCGATGGTGATACCCTGCTCACGTTCGGCAGCCAGACCATCGGTCAACATCGCCAGATCAATTTCCGATGCAGAAGCAATTTTTGTTTCGCCTTTCTTCTTACGAACCGCAAGCAACTGATCTTCAAACGCCCCTTTGGTATCCACCAGAAGACGACCAATCAAAGTTGATTTGCCATCATCCACACTGCCCACCGTTACCAGCCGCAACAGTTCAATCTCTTTCGTCAAATCCAAATTTAATTCAGTCATTACACTTCTCCGTGCATAAAACGCTTGTCAACTTATCCACCCTGTTTTGAAGCTCTCTTCCACCCATGGACGGGTGGCGAACCCCGTGGATTCGCAAGGCTGGAGAAAACCGTGTTTTTCTTCAGCCGCTCAAGTAAAAAGCCATGGAGGGCTTTTTACGTATCAAACAATCAGAAATAACCTTCTTTCTTTTTATCTTCCATCGAATTGGCACCATGATCAATAATACGTGTTTCGCGCTCCGAACGACGTGCCGCAGCTGCCTCAGCAACAATCTCGGTCATATTTGTGGCCGATGAACGCACAGCTCCGGTACAAGGGCTACAACCCAGCGTACGAAAACGAGACATGATCATTTTTGGCGTTTCGCCTTCCAACAGCTGATCTTTATTCTCTTCATAATAAGGGATCAGCATATCACCGCGCTCAATCATCGGACGCTCTTTGGCAAAATAAAGTGGCACAATCGGAATGTTTTCTTCTTTGATATAAAGCCAGACATCCATTTCAGTCCAGTTGGAAATCGGAAATACACGAACCGATTCACCTTCATGAATTCGGCCATTGTAGAGACTCCACAGCTCAGGACGCTGATTTTTTGGATCCCACTGGCCAAATTCATCACGCATCGAAAACACACGTTCTTTGGCACGTGAACGTTCCTCATCACGACGCGCACCACCAAATGCAGCGTCATAACCACCCTCTTCAAGTGCATCAAGAAGGCCTTGTGTCTTCAAGGCACCACAGCAGCGTGCCACACCAAACTCTTTTGGATTCATGCCTTTGGCAATCGCATCTTCATTACCACGCACAATCAAATCCACACCGATCTCTTTGCAAAATGCATCGCGAAACTCATACATCTCTTTGAATTTATAACCGGTATCCACGTGCAGCAGTGAAAATGGCAACGGAGCCGGATAAAAAGCCTTGCGTGCCAAATGCAGTAATACGGATGAATCCTTACCCACAGAATAGAGCATCACCGGATTACGAAATTCTGCAACCACCTCTCTGATAATGTGAATCGACTCAGCTTCAAGTGCTTTGAGCTGGGTCAGTTTGTGACCACTCATGAATGATCTCCTTCTTTTTTTGAAATCGGGCTCACATGCAGACCGCACTCAGCCACAGCCTCTTCATTTTCCCACCACCAGCGACCCGCTCTCGGGTCTTCACCGACTGCAACTGAACGGGTGCACGGCGCACAACCAATGGATGGGTAAAACTGATCATGCAGTTTATTATACGGCACATCATTTGATCGAATGTAATCCCAAACATCTTTTTCAGACCATTCGATCAACGCATTGATTTTTTTAATACCAAAAGCAGTATCATCTTCAATCGGCTGCATCTCTGAACGTGAGGCAGCCTGCTCTCGTCGAACCCCAGTCACCCAGGCTTTCGCGCCTTTCAACGCACGTTTTAACGGCCTTATTTTACGAACACCACAGCAGAGTTTGCGATTCTCCAGACTATGATAAAAAAGATTTACACCCTTCTCGCGCACCATCGTTTCAACATCCGAGGCATCCGGAAAGTGAACTTCGATCTTCAGTCCATATTTTTCTCTGCAAGCATCGATCACATCATAAGTTTCCTGCGGCAAACGCCCGGTATCAAGTGTGACAATACGAATCAATGGCGCATGTTTGGCTATCAGATCCAACAACACAACATCTTCAGCACCAAAGCTGCACGCAAACACCAGATTCGGTGCATATTCACGCGCTGCCTGCTTTAAAAGATCGATCGTCTGATTCAATGAATCCATCTCCATTACACTCCTAAGCCAACCCACGGCCACCATGTGCTACTGATGAAAACAAACAGCAGCAAGGCTGACAGTGATAATAGTGCACCGTAGCGCAGCATGCATGATAATTGCACATAGCCCGTACCATAAATCATTGCGTTGGGGGGCGTCCCCATCGGCAAAATAAACGCAAAGCCTGCAATGATACCAACAGCCATCGCCGCAGTGACCGGATCAACACCCGCAGCCACAGCAAGTGGAATCACCACCGGCAACAAAATCGCCACAGCCGCTGCATTGCTGACACTTTCAGTCATCAACAGCGTGATCAGGGCAAACAATGCCAGAAGGGCAATACCTGCCAACCCGGATGGTAATAGCTCCTGCGCCAACCAGATGCCTGCACCGGTTACCGTCAGCGCCTTACCCACAGCAATGGCACCGCCATACATCAATACCACACCCCAGTTCACATGGGATTCAACCTCTTTCCAGGAAACAAGCCTCAGCGCAAACATCAACACCACACTCACCAGTGCAATGCTGGCCAGCCCAAGCTCATGCCCTTGAGTGATCCACATCAATACTGTTACAAAAAGTAGCAGTGCCATGATTTTACCCTGAATACTCAAGCGACCCAGTTCCAACTGCCTTTTTTCAATACGTTGTCGCGCGGACTGCACATGAAGCCCTTCAAACGGCGTCACAATCAGCAAAAGAGCTGCGCCAGCCACCAGCATGAAAACCACCAAAGGCCCGGCCGCCAGAACCCAATCCAGAAAGGAGAAACCCTTACCCGTCAATTCCTGCACGATGCCCAATGCCAAAGGCCCTCGCGCACCACCGAGCAATGTTGCAACACCGCCAATGATCGCACCCCATGCCATCGCAAAAAACAGTGACTGTGCATAACGGTGCCCCGGCTTAAGACCAAGCCCACGCACAACTTCCCAGACAATCGGAAGCATCACAGCTGCAACAGCATGTTCCGGCATAAATGCAGCCATCAACGCAGGAAGCAACAGCATGGTTAACAGTAAACGTCTTGGCCCAAGACCCACTTTATCAACCAGTGCAAGCGCAACATGCTCAGACAGCCCGGTTTGAATAATCCCGCCTGCAAGAAGAAACGCCCCAAGTATAAAAAACACAGCCGAATTACCAAACATGCCATAGGCATCATCAGCAGGCATCACACCCAGCAAAGGCAAAAGTGCCAGCCCCATTAACGACGTCACTGACAACGGCAACAGTTGCGTCACCCAAAGGATCAGACAAAGGAAAAAGACAATGATGGCGCGCCAGCCATTTTCAGTCAGTCCCTCCGGCGGAGCATGACTCAACGTCAGATAGGCCAGCAAAACAATGACCGCCAGTGCTACGTAAGGCAATCCCTTCCTGGCCAAAAGAACATGCAGCGGCGAGCGATCAAAAACAACTGCCATCAGTGCGTTCCTTTGCCCGAATCGCTCTGTTGCACCCGCAGGTTTCGGCGAAATTTATCCATAACCCCACCCAACCAGCGTCCTGTACCAGACATACCCCATTGTTTAACCCTTTCACGAAGGCTTGCCGCATCACCAACCAGTGTCCGGCCCTCCATCGGCGTTAATACCCGTCCCATATCACGCAAACGATGAGTCGGAATGCCTGAAGCGGTGAGCAATGCATACTGAATGAGAAGCGCCTGCTCCACATCATCCAGACTTGGAAGATCACAATGCTCCAGAGCCGTTCCCGGTAATGGCCTGAATGGAACCAGTAAAGGAACAATGCCTCTCTCAACCAGTGCCTTCATACCTTCTACGGTGGATTCAAGTGGTTCCAACCCCGGTATCAAATGGCTCACAACAGCGCCTTCACAAAAAATCTGTCTGGCATGCGTAAGTGCTGCCCAGATGGCTTGCTGACCACCATGTTTTTGTTTGCCCGGACAGACCGATGCAAAACGTGCCTCATCGTGCAATTCAAGGTTACAGACAAAAATATCCAGTCCTGCCGCATAGAGTTCATCAATCACTGAAACATCCGCAGGTGCAACCGTCTCCAGTGCAATCTGCCTGTGCCCCAGATGACGACGAAGCAGGGCAATAATCGGAACAAGGCGTGCAAGGCCCGCATCTTCACCCGGCGCATATCCGTTGTAGAGGTAAACCGTATCCACTTCTCGCTCATCCAGTGCTGCGCGCACCACTTCTACCAGATCAAGGGAATCACGAAGCGGAGGTTCAACATCATTCAGCATCGAATCATATTGGCAGTAATGGCAGGCAAGCCCACGTTCCGCAAAAAAACCACAACCTAATAATGGATTCAGGATCAACAGCTTATCATGCAACGATGTGAAACTACCCATTCTTGCACCCGAACGTGTCGTCTGACTGTAAAACGATGGTGCCTCAACCAACTCAACCGCCTGCTGCTCTCCTGCACAATTCAGATGAAAACCATCATCTTCTTCATGTAACAGGAAGGTGCTCTTCTCCGTATAAGGTTGTCCCACGGGAACAGAACAGAAATGACCACTTGGCAAACGAATATCAATCACCGTCTCAGCCGCATTGGCCTGTGCGATCCAGCGTGATGGCTGGCTCAGTCCTTCAGGCAAAGCCACACCACGACTAACCAAAGAAAGTTTGGTTCGCCCAGGGTTTGCAAAGGGATGAAGATCAGTTGTCATGGTCAGATTTGAGTGCTCTTTTCCACCCGGATCTTCCACTGATGCTCAGAAACTTTATCCTTAGCCAGAATGGTCTGTCCCTGTTCCTCCAGTGAAAGAGGCACATTTTCAATCGGCTCACCATCATCCAACAGAACGTCAAGCTGAGAACCAATCGGCATCGTCGTAAGTTTGATCTTTGTTTTCACAAAGTTCATCGGACATGCCACACCGGAAAGATCCAGCAACACCACTTCTGAGGAAGTCTCAGATGCAGTTTCATCTGTAGATGCTGACTCAGCCGTTCCCACTGGCACTGCGGCAAAACGCACTGCCGCAAATTCAAGCCATGCAGACTGAACCTCTTTAAGCTTTGTCACGCCCGGTGCAGGATCTGCTAAATCGACATTCATCAATGCGCCTTGCACAGCGCTGAAATGTTTCATCACTTCAACATCTGCACCGGCATTTGCCATCAACAAAGCAAACACCTCAGCATCATCTTCCGGTGCTTCACCAAACGGCACAAGAAATCCGCGTGCGGTTGAAATCGTCGAACGACGCAGTGCCGTAAGCGCCTCAGCCCAAAACATCGCATCCGTATGTGCGCGCGCAATCAACAGCTCATACTCAGCTTCAGAAATCAGTGCATCGGTCATGGAAAGTACCGCACCGGCACACTCACCCTTCTTATTGCCCTTGGTATTGAATGCTTCGTTTTCACTCCAGTCGTAAATCAAACCTTCCACTTCGCCTTCACCCGCTGCGAAGGGTGCAAGGATCTCATTGATGGCATCCTGACCAATGCGCGATGCCCAGTTATGCACCGATTCATCGCTCTGGCGCTGATCTTTGTAACTGTTGAGAACAGACATGCCCGCTTCAGGTGCACGCTTGGCCGGAACCGGATTCGTTGCAAAAGCCAGAGCCTCGCCCCCCTTGCCTGAGCCGCCAACATGCAACTGATAATGAGGCACCGCCTGACCCTCAACCTTTTTAGCCAGCCCGTGAAAACCGAGATCGGCAATATGGTGGCGAGCACAGGAATGCTGGCAACCGGATGCCTTTACAGTGAGTCCCGCCAACATGGGATCCTGCTTTAATTCAGTCATCAACGGTTGCATTGCTTCTGCAAGGCCACGTGAAGAGGTAATGCCCAAACGGCACGTCTCTGTGCCCGGACATGCCACGACATCTGCAATGCCACGTGCATATTCTGTCTGAAGCTCCGCCGCTTTTAAAATTGCCAAAGCTGCATCTACTTTGTCTGTCTCCACATCGGCAATCACCATGCCCTGCTCAGCAGTGACACGCAGCTCGGTGGTACCCGCTGCACGTGCCGCATTGGCAACCGCACGGCACTGATCAGGGATCAAGTCACCACGAAACAGGTTCAGTAAAATAGCATGTTTGCCATTATGCTGCTCAACCACACCACTGGCAGAGACAGGCAATTCACCTGTTGCTGCTCTCCAGTTTGTTTCCGTATAACCTTCATCATCGACATGTGTTTGTGCGATCACAGCACGCTGCTTCCGGTACTCTTCAACAAAACCTTCCGCACCCAACTTCTGCGCCACATATTTCAGACGTGCACGGGCGCGACGTTTGCGATCTGAATATTTAAAATGCATACGCATCAGAGCTTCGCCCACCAACAGCAGGTCAGATTCAGGGATGAATTCTTCGAGCAAAATGGCAGCCATGGGCTGAGAAGACAGGCCACCCGCAGCCCAAACCTTAAAGCCAAACGTGCCATTTTTTTCAGTCGCAATAAAACCAATGTCATGCATGCCCGATAGTCCACAATCCGTATCACAACCGGAGAATGTAACCTTAAATTTACGAGGAAACTGCTGAGCCAATGGATGACGCAGGAAAAATTCCGCAAACTTTCTTGCATGCACGGTCACATCCGCACGCTCTGCCGGGCAACGCCCGGCAAGAAAACAGCTGGTTACATTACGGACTGTATTACCACATGCTTCACGCGTGGTAAGCCCCGCAGCATCAAGTTTACGCAAAAATGGCAGAACGTTTTCAAGCTTTACAAAATTCGCCTGAATATCCTGACGCGTTGTTACATGCGCAAACTTGGTTGGATGTTCCGAAAGTGTGCCATCGGTTGGCAACGCACCGGCATAAGATTCCACACAATCTGCAATCACATCCATCTGATCCGGCGTGACAACGCCGCCGGGCAATTTAACACGCACCATCTGTACGCCTTCCTGACGTTGTCCATACACACCCATTTGCAAACGAAATGGCGTGAAACGTTCCTCCGGCATCGTGCCTGCAAGAAAAGCCTTCAGCCCCGCTTCAAACTCATCCACATCCGATGTCTGTGCAAAATCAAACTGTGTTGTCATCAATCAACTCCTGTTTCAACTGCGGCACAGAGATGTGCCATCCAAACTAAAAACAACATTTTTCAGTTTAGAAAAAAGATGCAAAATTAAATATTTACACCCCATATCAAGAAAAATGTCATATAAGTCATTTTTGTATCAATCCACTGCTTTCAAACTACGAGTCAATGGTGACCTAGCTATGACCCAACTGTAATTCACACGCCTGTTCATAGGTGACCAGATCAGTAATCGTTGGATTCTCACCACAAAGCGGACAGCCCGGATCTTTACGTAACTTCAGCTTTTTCCACTCCATACGCAGCGCATCAAACGTCATCAATTTTCCAGCCAGAGAATCACCAATGCCAAGTAATTCTTTAATCGCCTCGATCGCCTGAACAGTTCCAACTGCGCCCGCCAGAGCACCCAAAATACCAGCCTCTGAACATGATGGAACCAGACCTGCCGGAGGTGGCTCCGGATAAAGACAACGATAACAAGGCGCTTCTTTTTCCTGATGGGGTTTGAATGTCGCTACCTGCCCTTCAAAACGGAACATCGCACCTGAAACCAAAGGTTTCTTCTCAAGATAACATGCGTCATTGACCAAAAAACGGGTCGGGAAATTGTCGCAACCATCAATAATCAGATCATAGTCACGAATGATTTCGCGAACGTTATCTTCGGTCACAAAATAGTTATAGGTATTCACCTTCACATCGGGATTCAATGCCTGAATGGTTTCCCGGGCACTCTCCACCTTCGGCATGCCAATACGATCCTGATTATGAATAATTTGACGTTGCAGATTGGATGAATCCACCACATCTGCATCCGCGATACCAATGGTGCCAACACCGGCAGCAGCCAGATAATAAGCCACAGGCGAACCAAGACCACCCGCTCCGATCATAAACACCTTAGACTCAAGCAGTTTGCTTTGGCCCTCGGCACCTACTTCAGGCAGGATGATATGGCGCGAATAACGTTCAACTTGTTCTTCTGTAAAATCAATCACTTCATCACTCCGTAAATCAATACAACGATGAGACGTGCCTCATCAACCATTAGATTCTAAACTTCGATACCTTTGAACAGATCCGTCGACATATACCGCTCAGCCATCGATGGAATAATCACCACAATACGTTTGCCCTTCATCTCAGGTCTGGCCGCAACACTCAGTGCCGCAACAACGGCTGCACCGGAAGAGATACCACCGGGAATTCCCTCTTCATCAGCAAGACGACGTGCCATGGCAAACGCATCATCGTTACTCACCTGCTCCACACCATCAATGATATCGACATTCAGGTTTTTCGGAATGAAGCCCGCACCAATGCCCTGAATTTTATGTGGACCGGGACTACCACCGGAAATCACGGGAGAATCAGTTGGTTCAACCGCAAAGGCCTTGAACTCAGGATTGCGGGCCTTCAACACTTCCGCTGTGCCTGTAATAGTTCCACCAGTACCCACACCGGCAACAATCGCATCAACGTTGCCATCGGTATCAGCCCATATCTCTTCAGCAGTGGTCTGGCGATGAATCTCCGGGTTGGCCGGGTTTTCAAACTGCTGAGCCAAAAATGCACCCTCGGTTGAGCTTACAATCTCCTCAGCCTTGGCAATCGCACCTTTCATACCCAACTCAGCAGGTGTCAGAACCAGCTCTGCGCCCAAAAGCTTGAGCAATTTTCTACGCTCCAGACTCATGGACTCCGGCATAGTCAATATACAACGATAACCTTTAGAACGCGCCACAAATGCTAAAGCAATGCCTGTATTACCTGAGGTTGCTTCTACAATAACGCCATTTTCTTTCAATTTACCATCATGTTCAGCAGCTTCAATCATCGCTTTACCAATCCGATCTTTCACCGAATTCAAAGGATTGCAAAACTCCAGCTTGGCAACCACTTCAGCGCCTACGCCCGCGCTGATCCGGTTCAAACGAACCAGCGGCGTATTCCCGATGGCCTCTGCAGCATTATTATATATCGCCATATCTATCTCCTTTTAACACCCGCGACACACGAATGTATCAACAAAACCAATCATGTTCGTCATTCGTTTTGTGAGCAAAGGGAAAGTTTTACCTTTGCGCCAAAGTAAAAAGTCACGGATGACTTTTTACGTATCAATCAAACCTCATCCTTCAATGACGTTCTGCTCAATCGGCTCCACATGCACACCCTGCGATTCCAGCCACTTCACAGACGCCTCAACCACATCCGATTCACCTTCAAGCTCAAGGCCAACCAATCCCATATGATCCTTCACCTCAGCAGTGCGAATATTGGTAATCACATCAAACTCTTTTGCCAGTTTCCAGATAATCGGCTCACGCACAGTTGCTTCATCAAATGTCAGATAAATTCGTAATTTCATTCAAATCTCCTTGATCTATCGATGAGCGTTTTTTGTTCACAGGCAAGACGCGAAAGATTCGAAGTGCACAGTCTATTCACCATACGTGAGCACTGGAGAATCAAACGCAACGCGACATGCGGACAAAAAGACTCATCGGCCTCCGGCGATAGCTGGAACGATGGACACCTCATCACCTTCTTTCAGCGCAGTGCTACGGCCATCAAGAAAACGAACATCTTCATCGTTCACATAAACATTCACAAAACGACGGATTTCGCCCGCATCATCACACAAGCGTTCTTTCATGCCTGCATGTGCAGCTTCAAGCTTTTCAATCATCTCGCCAACATTGACTGCTTCGATTGCAACTTCATCCGCACCATCTGTCAGTTTACGCAGTGGTGTCGGGATACGTACATTTACACTCATTTTATTCTCCTGTATCAAACAAACTTTATAAATATAACTTTTAACATGTGCCACAGTTTTGTTCGAGAGCAAGGCACGAAAGATTCGAAGCGCGCAGCGTATTGGTGATACGTGAGCACTGGAGAGTCGAACGCAACGCAGCTATCGGACAAAAGAGCGGTGATCATTTAACGCCGTCGGCCTCAGCCAACACATCAAACTCTTTCAGGCTTGCCTCAATCACACGTGGCTTGGTGATATGATCTGCAACAGCTTCCTGCGTTTTCAGGCCGTTACCTGTAATACAAAGCACAATCGATTCATCACGTGGCAATTTACCGGATTCAATCATTTTCTTGGCACAACCCAACGTCACACCACCCGCAGTCTCAGCAAAGATGCCTTCGGCCTCAGCCAGTAGTTTCATTGCTGCAACCACTTCATCATCGGAGATATCCTCAGCCCAACCGCCGGATTCTTTGATAACGCGGTTCGCATAAAATCCATCCGCAGGGTTACCAATCGCCAGAGACTTGGCAATGGTATCCGCATGCACCGGATGAATCATGTCCGTACCATCCTTCACAGATTTTGAGATCGGTGAGCAGCCTGTAGCCTGCGCGCCGTAAACCGCAGTGCCATTATCTTCGATCAGGCCAAGCTTGATGAATTCCTTGATCGACTTGTCCACTTTGGTGCAAAGCGAACCGGAAGCCATTGGAACCACCACATGTTTTGGTGCTTTCCAGCCCAACTGTTCCATGACTTCGTAACCCAAAGACTTCGAACCTTCAGCATAAAACGGACGCACATTCACATTCACAAATGCCCAGCCGTATTTACCCGCCACTTCCGAGCAAAGACGATTTACATCATCGTATTTGCCTTTAATGCCGATAATCTTCGTACCAAAAATGCCCGCGCCCAGCACCTTGCCCTGTTCCAGATCGTGTGGAATGAACACATAAGACTCAAGCCCTGCCGCCGCTGCATTCGCTGCCACAGAACCCGCCAAATTACCGGTTGAAGCACATGCCACGGTTTTAAAGCCAAACTCAACCGCTTTGGAAAGCGCAACCGATACCACACGATCTTTAAACGAGAGTGTCGGATAACAAACTGAGTCGTTTTTGATATAGAGTTCTTTCACGCCCAGTATTTTTTCAAGGTTTTTAGCACGAACCAGTGGTGTAAAGCCGTTCTGCGCACCCACAGTTGGCTCACCATCAATCGGCAACAACTCTTTATAACGCCACATGGTCTGCGGGCGAGACTCAATCAGCTCACGGGTAAATTTGCCTTCCAGTTTTTCGTAGTCGTAAACCACTTCCAACGGACCAAAGCAAAATTCACAAACATGGGTCGGTTCAATCGGATATTCCTGACCACATTCCCGACATTTCAGTGCACGTACAATGCTTTCGCTCAATTTCCTTCTCCTAACGCGAAAGAGCATCCTGCCTTTCGCTTTTAATCGTTTCGCAAAAATGTGATTTTGCTCCACTTACGGATTCGCTTTGCTCATCCGCCGCACATCCATGTGCGGAAGGGGCAATCTCACAGGATTGCGATGAAACTTTTTTACCAGGATCCAGAAACAAAAAAACCTCCGCGATAAAGCGAAGGTTGAACTTAAAAGATGCATCGACATTGATGCATATTAAATGATCAACCCGAACATCATCGCTCCTGGAAAACTCACCAGGCAGGCATTGGCACCAGTCGCATTCAATCGATTTGTTATTATCAAACCTTGATTTTCAGCCGGTTGCCGCGGTTTCTGTGGGCCTGTAACCCTCCACCGCTCTGGATAAATTCGGATCCATATGTAAGAAGGCGTATTATTCGCAACTAAAAAGAAAACGCAAGCGCCAACTTACATCTATAAAATAAATGATGCATCAACGTTTCAGCGCACTCATATTTAACATCGATGTCACTTATTCAAATCATCATGCTGCTGACTTCGATAAACCTGCAACTCACCTAACAACCAGTCGCTGCTATTTATTGTGGCTTCATTGGCACAATGTATCTTATATTTTTTACCGGAAAATGTACTCTCAGTTGCAGAATATTTTATGAAATCTTCAGCAGTTTCAACTTTGTCCTTATAATATTCATACTTCTTTTGAATATGATTTTTTGCCTCAGCACCACTATGCGAACTACCATTACGTTCGTATGTACATGGTGTTTGTTCAACAAATTGTAATAAATATTCTATTTCCTGTTGAGAATCGGCATATGCACTATTTGAATACAAAACCAATGGTAAAAATGCCAATTTCAAAAACTTCATCATTTTACTCCTCACAAATCTCACACTAACAGACATCCATCACACACAAAAAATTGAAAAGATGACACATACTCAACGGCTTTGCAGCTAAGTAAAACCAATTTAATAGTACTACATTATAAATCATAAAGTAGATGAAGAATCGACACACAGACGCTAAGCTCCCGCCATGTCTAAATCGCTCTTTGTCTGCCAAAACTGTGGTGCTGAACACCGAAAGTGGGCAGGCCAGTGCCCTGATTGCAATGAATGGAACTGCATCACCGAACAAAGTGAAACACCCATCACCGCAAGAGTCGGGACAAAAGGCAAAGTGTTAACACCTTTATCCATCATTGAAATATCCAATGAAGATAACCCACGCCGAAGCACTGGTGTTGAAGAGCTGGATCGCGTCCTGGGAGGCGGGCTTGTGCCCGGCTCAGGTGTATTGATTGGCGGAGACCCCGGCATTGGTAAATCAACGCTGCTTCTTCAGGCCTCCTGCCATCTCGCGGCCCTTGGTCAATCAACTGGACAAAACATGCTTTATATCACGGGTGAAGAATCCATTTCACAGGTGAAAATGCGTGGTGAACGTATTGATGCACTTCATAAAGACCTGATGCTGGTTGCTGCATCGGAGCTCGAATCCATCATGGCAACCATCTCCAAGCAACGGCCGATGGCTGTGGTCATTGATTCCATCCAGACGATGATGAGCAATCGCCTGACATCGGCTCCCGGTACAGTATCACAAGTGCGCGATTGCGCCGCAGCGTTGATCCAACAGGCCAAACAGCTTGGCCATGCCTTGATCCTGGTTGGACACGTCACCAAAGACGGCAGCATTGCCGGACCACGTGTATTGGAACATATGGTCGATGCTGTGCTCTATTTTGAGGGTGACAAAGGCCATGCACATCGGATTCTCAGGGCGGTAAAAAACCGCTTTGGCCCAGCCGGTGAAATTGGTGTATTCGAAATGAGCGACCGTGGACTCATCGGCATTCGTGATGCCTCAAAACTCTTTCTTGCCGAACGTGCGCTTGATGTTCCCGGCTCCACCGTGCTTGCCTGCATGGAGGGAACGCGCCCATTGCTGGTTGAGGTGCAGGCGCTTGTAGCTCCAACCGTTTATGCGACACCCAAACGTTCATCTGTCGGGCTTGATATCAACCGGATTGCGATGCTGGCTGCTGTTTTGGAACGCCGCATGGGTATCCCCCTCGGTCAATTTGATATTTATGTCAATGTCGCGGGTGGTGCCAGAATCAATGAACCTGCGGCTGACCTTGCGGTATTACTGGCCATCATCTCTGCCTATCAGGAGAAACCCCTGCCTTCAAACCTTGCACTCTTTGGAGAGGTGGGGTTAACAGGTGAAATCCGGCCTGTTGGCAACCCTGAAGCAAGGGCCCGTGAAGCTGCTAATCTCGGATTTTCGCAGCTACTCTTGCCACGTGAAAATGAAACAAGAGTGCAGGAATCAAATCTTGCTGCTACGCTTCGCAAATCTGCCGATGGACTTCAGTGTCTATCGGCAAAACATCTATCCGAGGCGGTACAGGTGGCCTTAAGTTGATAACACGAACGAGGAACCTTTGAACTTTTTTGATTATCTCCTGATCGGCATTGTTGGTCTGTCCGTCGTTCTTTCGCTATGGCGTGGTTTTGTTCGGGAAATTATTTCCCTGATTGGACTTGTTGCCGCTTTCTTTGCCGCCAGCAGAATATCCGGTCAGGCAGGTGATTTTCTCGGCCAATGGATCACCAGCGGAACGGTTGCAGACATTGCAGGTTTTGCACTGGTGTTCGTTCTTATCATGCTCGCTGTTGGCATTGTCGGCGCGATCATTCGAAAACTGGTCGACATGGCTGACCTGACAGCCACAGATCGCACGCTGGGTGTATTTTTTGGCGCAGCTCGCGGTGTATTGCTGATTGCACTGACATTTCTTATCTACACCTCTTATACAAAACCTGACTACAAGTGGATGGAAAAGAGTATATTAACGCCCTATGCCATTCAGTTGGGAGACATGCTGGGCAAGGTTATCCCTGCAGGTTATCCATTTTCCCGCCAGGGCGAAGTCAAAAAACTTTCATTACCAAAGAAAACGTCCGCAAATAAAATTGCAGATTCAATTCCCGCATTGGACAAAAAAGAACTACAATCGATTATTCAGGATAACATGAAATAATGATCAGTTATAATGACGACAAACATCACGAAGACGACCACTTCCACGATGAGTGTGGTGTATTTGGTGCTTACGACAATCTGGAAGCGGCCAATCTCACCTATCTGGGGCTTTATGCCCAACAACATCGTGGTCAGGAATCCGCAGGCATTGTTTCGACTGATGGCCGCTCTTTTAACAGCCACCGTGGCATGGGGCTGGTGGCCGATGTATTTAAAAAAACAGACATGGCCCGGTTGACAGGCGCAAGCAGCATTGGACATGTTCGATACTCAACTTCCGGCGAATCAGGGCTTAGAAACTGCCAGCCTTTCTCTTTCGAATATGCACATGGTGGCATTGCCATGTGCCACAACGGTAACATTGTAAACGCACCGGAACTCCGTAAAGAGCTGGAACAGGAAGGTTCTATCTTCCAGTCCACTTCTGATACAGAAGTACTTATTCATCTGGTAGCCAAAAGCAAAGCAAGTGCAACACGTGATCGCCTGACAGAAGCGGTTAATCGGCTACAGGGTGGTTTTTCCCTGCTTGTACTGACCGAATCAAGTCTGTTTGGCGTGCGTGATAAAAATGGCATTCGTCCACTTGTCCTGGGCAAGCTGGATGATTCGTATGTATTAGCATCCGAGACCTGCGCCTTTGATCTGGTTGGCGCCACCTATGAACGTGATATTGAACCTGGTGAGATGGTACTGATTGATAAAGATGGCATTCAAAGCCTGCGTCCGTTTGACTCTTCAGAATCGAAATTCTGTGTGTTTGAATATGTCTATTTTGCACGCCCTGATTCAAACTTGGAAGGGGTCAACGTATATGAGGCGCGTTATCAGATCGGCGTTGAACTGGCCAAAGAATCGCCTGTAGAAGCTGATATTGTTGTGCCCGTTCCCGATTCCGGTGTGCCGCCTGCGATGGGTTTTGCAGAAGCCTCGGGCATCCCCTTTCAGATGGGCTTGATCCGCAACCATTATGTTGGCCGCACATTCATTGAACCGCAACAATCGATCCGAAACTTCGGTGTAAAACTGAAGCTAAACCCGAACCGGAAATTGATCGAAGGTAAACGTGTGATACTGGTCGATGACTCCATCGTCCGTGGCACCACAAGCCGGAAGATTGTTGAGATGGTACGGGCTGCCGGCGCGGCTGAAGTGCACATGCGTATCTCCAGCCCACCCACCAAACACTCCTGTTTTTACGGCATCAATACGCCCAACTCAGAGGAGTTACTTGCCAATAAAATGAATCTTGAAGAAATGTGCAAGGCCATCAATGCCGATTCTCTTGCATTTGTCTCATCCGAAGGCATGTATCGTGCTGTTGGCAAACCTCGTTCCGTTCACTGCGATGCATGTTTCTCCGGTGATTATCCGGTTCCAATTGATGGGCCACGCTCACCACAGCTATCCTTGCTGAGATTCTTTAGCCGAAAAGAATGAAATATCTCACCCGCCTGATCGATGCAACACGTTATTCATGGGCGGGGATTTTTACTGCAATGCGTAAAGAGCCTGCATTTCAGACTGAGGTGGCAATTTTACCATTTGCGATCATCGGAGCATTCTACTTTGGCGATACCACACTGGAAAAACTGTTACTTGTTGTCAGTTGGATGTTTGTGCTTATTGTTGAACTGCTAAACAGTGCCATTGAAGCCGTCGTAGATCGGATTGGGACTGAACGCCATGAACTCTCTGGTGCCGCTAAAGATATGGGCTCCGCAGCTGTACACCTTTCACTGGTCACGGCCGCAATCATCTGGGCTGTGATTGTTTTTTAACCACCGATGCTACATAAAATCACATCCAACCAGACATGGCTGTTTGCCAATATTTTTAAACTTCTCGGCGTATTTTATCTTCTGTTTCTACTGACAAGAATCGCGCTGCTTTTTGCCTATCCTGAAGATTTTCAACATCTCTCTGCCATGCAAATCATGGGTTCGCTTCTGTCGGGCGCCATTCATTTTGATACATCCATCACCCTGCTTCTGATTGGAGCCCCAATTCTTTTAACCTTGCTGCCATTTCAATGGGTCACCACAAAATTCTGGCATCATCTTGTAGGCTGGTATGCTTTCCTGCTTTTTATTGTTTGCCTGTTTATTCTCATTGGTGATTCCATCTATTTCGGACAAGTCCACAGGCACGCCGGGCATGAGTTAGGCGCAGCCATAAAAACTGATCCGATGCTACTGCTCTCCATTGCAATCGAAGCCTACGGTATTTATCTTTTATTGTTTGCTGCCTTTTTCCTGATGCTCTTTTATCTCTGGCGGCTGGGCATAAGAAATCTCTATATTCATCCCCATTTCGAGCGCCCTTCACTTTATGTTCGTTTGCCTCTTATCATCGTCATTATCGCCCTGATGGTTCTTGGCATTCGTGGCAGCATCACCAGCAAACCCATCAAGCCGGTTTATGCCTTTGAGAATGCCAGCATGGCAGAAGGATACCTTGCTCTTAATGGTGCTTTCACAGCTTTTCACGCCTTAAACGGAGAACCAAGACCGGATGTGAATTTCTTTGCATGGAATGATGCTGTTGCTTCGGTTCAGCAGGACATTACATCAGAATTTGAAACTTTTTCCGATATGCACTACCCGCTCATGCGCGATAGAAAGTCTCGCCCTTCGTACAATTCACACAAAAAACCACCAAATATTGTTGTTATATTGCTCGAAAGCTGGGATTTTGAACATCTGGATATCACACGAAAAATCGCTGGTCTCAAGCCTTTTGATGTAACGCCAAACTTCAATCGGCTTGCCAAAGAAGGATTATTGTTCACCCGTTTTTACGCCAATGGGCAACGCTCCATTGATGCCATTGCCGCTATTCTTACGGGTGTCCCTGCTATTCCCGGCGCGGGTTATTTGGGTGAGGGTGTGGAAACCAACCATTTTGCATGGCTCGGTCGTATGGCAAAAGAAAACGGCCACAATACATACATGCTTCAAGGCTCCCGTCGGGCCTCATTTTACCTTGATAAAATCGCACCCTTGGCAGGCTTTGATACCTACCTTGGTGCACAGGATTTTTCCCCCTCCTTACATAAAGATGTGGAATCGCCCGCATGGGGCGGCTGGGATTATGATGTCCTGATGCATGCGCATGAGCAGTTCTCAAATTCTGACCGACCCTTCACAGGTTTTATATTTACAGTCTCCACCCACACTCCCTACGGTGTCCCTGATGCCAAATGGCATCTTTATCCAGGAAAAACACCTGAAGAACAGTATTTAAACAGTCTTTTTTATGCAGATTGGGCGTTGGGTGAATTTTTCAGGAAAGCCAAACAATCAGGCTATTATGATAACACTATTTTTATTTTGGCCGCCGACCATGTCTCAGGCCTCGGAAAAAATGTGGATATTCCATCTCAACATCATATCCCTGCACTGATCATTGGCCCGAACATACAAAAGGGCATCAACAAAGAACCCGGTAGCCATGTTGATATCATCCCCAGTATTATCGATCTGACGGGTTGGCAAAGCAGACATGCAAGTCTGGGCACCTCACTGTTTGAAAAACATGCTGATAAAGGCGTTTTTATCAGGCGCAACAACGTTGTTGGAAGAATCGAGCAGCAAGGGGTGATACTGCACAATTTTAAACAACGCATACATTTTAATGGCAACAAGGAAGTGACAGAGAGCATGCAGAAAAAGCTGCTTTCAACCACACAGGTTCTGGATGCCATCTTAAACACCAATACGGTCACCACACCCCTTCAAAATGATTCACCTGACCATTAACCCCAGTCACGCAAGAAAAATAACACCGTGGCAGGCTAACTGTTATCCTCATGTATAAAGCGCATTTTAATTTCACAGAGAAACCCTTCTCCATCGCACCCAATCCCCGCTATCTTTATATGAGTGAGAGGCACAGAGAGGCACTTGCCCATCTCATTTACGGCATGCAGGGTGAAGGTGGCATCGTATTGTTAACCGGAGAGGTTGGCACAGGCAAAACGACCATATGCCGCTGCATGTTAAATCAAATTCCAGACAACACAGATATTGCATTCATCGTGAACCCCAAGCTCTCTGCAACCGAGCTGCTTGCCACGATCTGCGATGAACTTGGCATTGATTACGACAAACGCACCCAAAGCATTAAAAAGCTCACTGATTTCATCAATGCCCATCTTCTCACGGCTCACGCCGAAGGCAGGCACACAGTGCTGATTATTGATGAAGCACAGAATCTTGAATCTTCGGTTTTAGAACAGCTCCGCCTGCTGACCAATCTGGAAACCGATCAAAAGAAACTGCTACAAATCATCCTGTTGGGTCAACCCGAGCTGGCCGAGAAACTGGAACAAAAAGAGTTGCGTCAACTCTCTCAACGTATCACTGCCCGCTATCACCTGACACCTTTGAATAAAACAGAGATCCAGGCATACCTTCAACATCGTCTGGCGGTCGCAGGCAGCAACGACACCGATATCTTTCCTTCATCCATTATCGGGCAACTGTTTCGGGAAAGTGCTGGCATACCACGCCTGATTAACATCATGGCAGACCGCGCACTGCTTGGAGCCTACGCGCAAAACAGCAAAACAATCAGCAGACCCATCTTAAAACAAGCTATTCAGGAAGTGATCGGTAAAAAACATGAAAAAAAATCTCATGCCTTATCATGGAGTCTTGCAAGCACACTTCTTTTAGCGATCGGCATTTTTCTTTTAAGTAACATCTGGCAAGATCAGGATGACGATCGTGCCATTGCCTCTATTCAAAAACCTGCCCAATCAAGCAAAACCATCGTCATGGCAGAACCCGGCATTGAATCAACCACTGAAACCCTTCCCGAAGCAACTCCCGAGGAAGCTCTCGAGGTAACTCCAGAGATACTCCCCGAGACCATCATATCGCCTGAAGCTATGGATGAAACAGTTCCTTCTGTTGAAAATCAGAACACCGCATTCATCCCTGTTTTTAACGCATGGGGCATTGAATATCGGCCGGAAACGCATGGTGATGCCTGCGAATTTGCCCGGACACAACACCTAAATTGCCTGCGTCAGCAGGGTGATATTGCCAGCATGCGAAACTTGGATCGGCCTGCGGTACTGACCATCTCCGACGAAAATGGTGTGAAAAATTTCACATCGATACTCAGCATTACCGGCACAAAAGCTGTCATTGGTAGTGCCAACCATACAACGGTAGAGAAAAACCTCTCTCAACTTGCACTACAGAGCCACAATGATTTCACCATCTTATGGCGTACACCCAAAGGTTACACTGGCCCTCTGCGTCCAGGCCATCGCGGCGAGATCATACAACTCTTAGCAGAAAAAAGTGCACAGGCTCAAAATCAGCAATGGATCGGCGCTGCACGTCTCTATTATGATGCAGGGTTAAAAGAACAAGTGAAGTCTTTCCAACGAACACAGGGATTAACACCGGATGGTGTCGCAGGCCCAATCACCTGGGTTCATATCAACAGTTTGACTGAACCCAATCTCCCAACCTTGCGGCCACACCCTGCTGTAGAGGATGCCAGCTAATGTCCTACATTCTTGATGCACTCAAAAAAGCTGATCAGGAACGGCAACAGGGCGATGTTCCGAACCTTAAAAGCAGCTCACCTTCAACAATCCAACACACCCCAAGCCATCGCAACATCATCTGGATGATGGCATTGGTCATCATCATTGCACTGGTCTGGTTTAAACCGTGGCAAGGCCAAATATCCACACAACAAGCGGTTCAATCTGTTCCAGCAACTCAAACCACTGCAAATATTGAACCTGCACTTGAAACGCCCCGGACGATTCAACCGGAACCTGTACAAAAAGAAACCGGACAAGTCCAACCGACTTCTGAAACAGGCACCCCAGTACCAACAGAAACAACAACTGCAACTCAAGAAAGCACTTCTGAACGCGTCAGCATTCCAAACGTCATGGAGCTACCTGCTCACACCCAAAGCACACTTCCCACCATTCAAATATCCGGCCACATTTATGATGCCGTCCCTGCCAACCGCATGATCATTATCAACGGCCGTGTTGAACGTGAAGGCCGCTACATTTCAGACAACACCATTCTTGATAGCATCACAGAAAATGGAATTATCCTGAACCATTCAGGCACACTGTTTTCCATGACTGTCTTTGATTCATGGCCGAGATAGCTATGAGAAGTGCTGGGACAAACACTAAGGTTAACCGAAAATGATCGTTCATAAGTAGACAATTTAGCATGATAGAAAAAGGCGGCACGTGGAAGCATACCGCCTTTTTATCATCCGAGTGGGATGATCTAAAAACTTATCCGATAATGAGGGTCCAGCCAACAGACAGGAAGGGCTTCTCCTGAAGGAAAGGTCAATGTCGATTTTTGAGTATCAACAGGATCGCCTCGCTCTTCACCCGCATGAAAAGTCACATTGATGTTTTCCTGATTCGGATCCATCAGCGCTGTTAAATCAAGCACTTCAACCAAATCACCCGTGCTTTTGTTACGTAGAAACATAGTGTCTCCTTTTGAGCGGTGTTCTTAAATAACCACCTTACCCTTAGTTAAGCAGGTAAAAGCCGGACTGTCCAAGTCGAAAAAATCGAATTTTTACTATGAGTGTGGTGCCAGCAAAACAATATCAATACGGCGATTCTTTTCCCGGCCTTGTGCAGTTTCATTGTTTGCAATTGGTTTTTCTTCACCAAATCCAACAGCCTGAATCACACGTTTACCTTCAAGCTTCTCCATTAGATAAGTTTTTACAGCTTCCGCACGCCGCTCAGAGAGTTTCTGATTAAAGAGATTCGCACCCACAGCATCGGTATGACCCTCGACACGTACTGCACGATTGGTAAACATCACCATCGCCTGAGTTGAACCATCAAGTATGCTATAAGTATTGGGTGGAATCACCGCACTGCCACTTCGGAAATTAAGGCTTTTCATACGGAGAATCACATCAGCCTCGGTTGTTAAAAGAATCTCCACATCATCCGCATTAAACAGTTTGGTCAGACGTTTAATCTTGGCTTCAGCATCGCGTTTTAATTGTAATTTACGACGCAGCTCCGCCATGCTGGCCAGATCACCTTCATACGTACCCAATTTGGCATTCAGACTTTCGATCACTTTATCCGAATCCTTAAGCTGCTGCTGATAACTCTTTTCTGTCTCATCAATCGCCTGTCGAAGTAACATGGCCTGCTGTTCAGCATCTTTTGCATTGGTAAGATCAATACCCAAAGAATCACCAATCAAACGAAGTCGTGCCTCTTCAGCATCAACGAACCTCTCAATCTCCGCAGGATTTCTGGAAAGCTGATTGCCCATACTGGAAATCTTGATCGCTCGTTCTGCTTTTTGTTTGCCCTGTTCAGAAAGCGCATACATCTTCACCTGAGCATCCGGATCATTTTTTATCAAACCCTCAACTTTTTTCTGAGTGCTGATTGCACTCTGTAAAGTATTTGGAGCGTATGTTCTTGCACGAACTTTTCGAGCTGCTGCAACATCTCTGGCAATCGGACGGGAATACTGCTCACGTGAAGCAACCACTTGAGCCGCACGAAGTGTCGTCAGTGCCATTTTGGCCTGCCCTTCAGCCTTTCGCATATCTCCATCTTCAACAGATTTCACAACATGACTGAAATCACGTTCCGCGCGATTCACCAGATCATCACGCAAATAAGCAGGATCCGCCATTTGCATCCGATCACGGGACTCAACAAGCCCTGAAAACTGGTTACTCATCAACTGGGCTGTTTTAATTGCCAATGCAAGATGATCCGCGCTGTTATCAAGCTCTCTTCGGGCCTGTTCATTGTTTCCAGAAGACAGGTAAGCTCTGGCATTTTCCAAACCGTTTTTTGCCTCAGCATAGTGTTCAGGTGAAAACTCCAGCGCACGAAGTTGTTCGGCTTCTACCATACGCCCTTCCACCTCTTCCATCGTCACAGCATGAGCACTGGAAACAGACAGAAACAGCATTGGAATCAACATCCAATAACGAACTGTAATCTTTTTATCATTTAACATAACAACCTCTCAACACCAGATGGTCAAAATCGATAGTGGAAGCTAAATGATCGCTTTTATGAAGAAGTGATGCAAATCACTGGCTCTGTGATCATAATAACAACAAAAACAAATGGGGCTGTCCCAGATAACACATAATTTGTATTATCGAGGATGGGATGAAGAAGAGTCGATTAAGTTGGTATAAGCAAGAGCGATTGATAGAGCATTTTGTAGCAGGAACGACAGCAAGATGTGCTGCTGATCTTGTT
>JAJFLC010000007.1 GCA_021772895.1 Mariprofundaceae bacterium
TTGGCGTTAATAATTGTAAATTTATAGTAGAAACATGGTTTAACTGATTTTTTTCAATTATATTTCAACTAATTGAGGAGGGATATTATATTTAACCCGAGCGGTAACCTGGTTTATTTAGCTACAGATTTGGCAGGCAACGTAGGGAGTGCAACTCAAGCCGTAACGGTTACCGATTCAACGCTACCTGTAAGGTGAATTCAAGTCGCAAGTGCACCACTTTTAGCCGCATTGAAGACTTCACATGAGGTGTTCGATAGCCTAGGCACTTTCGTGGCCTATGATTCATTTATGGTGTTGTCATTTTTTACTAATTAACCCGTTAAAATATTGGCTTTTACAGCTATTTTGGTGTGTATAATTGTGAAGTTTAAGTAAACACTTGGGAGGAGGGGTGAGGATCAAGGTAAAAGGGTAGCACCCCCTTTTACCTGATAGTGACGTTTCCACATCTGTTTTAAACAACATGCTCAATCATTTAATCTTTAGCGCATTGACGAGAACAGAAAGGGATTCTACTGTGCGTATAGTTATTCATCTAAGGGAAGGTGTTTTTATGAAAGTGATTGTACTGCTGTTTTCTTTGTTGCTTATTGTTTCCTGCACAGAAGATTCAACGCCAACCGAACCAAAAATCGATGTCGCTGCACCGGTTGAGTCAGAGCCATTAAAACCGGCTGAGCCAGAAATTGACATGGCTTCGCCGCTCGAATTTACGCCCAATCGTTGGGGTTCTTCAGGTTATACCTGGGCGGCTGATTTTAATGGTGATGGCAAGACCGATATTGCCTCCGCCAGTGCTGGCAATGTTTATATGTATCTCTCCACAGGCGTTGATTTTGAGCTGAGTATATGGACGACGCCGGGTGTCTGGGGCGATGCGACTTATACTTGGGTAGCGGACTTTAACGGCGATGGTAAAGCAGACATTGCCTCTGCCAGCGCGGGTAATGTTTATATGCACCTTTCTACAGGAACAGGTTTTAATAACCAAACATGGACGACGCCGGGTGTCTGGGGAAATGCCGCCTACACTTGGGTGGCAGACTTTAACAACGATGGTAATGCTGATATTGCTTCAGCCAGCGCTGGTAATGTTTATATGCATCTTTCTACAGGAACAGGTTTCACGAACCAAACATGGACGACGCCGGGTGTCTGGGGAAGTTCCTCGTACACCTGGGCGGCAGACTTTGATGGCGATGGCAATGCTGATATTGCCTCAGCCAGTGCGGGCAATGTTTATATGCATCTTTCTACGGGCACCGCTTTTAATAACCAAACATGGACAACCCCGGGTGTCTGGGGGAGCTATGTGTACACTTGGGTCGCAGACTTTAATGCGGATGGTGCATCTGGAATCGCTTCTGCCAGTGCCGGTAATGTCTATATGCACCTTTCTACCGGAACAGGATTGAATAACCAAACATGGACTATTCCCAATCAATGGGGGGAATCAGGTTTTACATGGACGGGCGACTTTGATGGTAATGGTTACGCTGATATAGCCTCTGCAAGCGGCAATGCTGTGTATATGTCGCTTTCCAGAGGCGGTCGTTTTGCAAGTCAGGTCTGGTATTCATCAAAGGGATCAGCCAGTGCCCGTTCAGTGCTGGAAACCAGTGTTGAAGCGACAGCCTCCGTAAAATTGTCAGAGGCGATCAATGCATCACTTTATCAATGCGATGATACATTTGGCGTGGGGCAGTGGGCCATCGATTTTGATAAACGAAGAAGCCTCAGTTACAGCATGACCCTTGCCCAGTTGGGATATACCAAAAAATTATATGGCCCATCCAGTATTTCATCGGCAGATGACGGTCTCTATATTTTTGTGTTACATCGTACACCGCCCAAGACCAAGGGAGCTGCACCCATTGCGACACTGAGGATAAGACGCAGTGACCGGCCTGATGATGTTGGCTTTAGTGTGCAGGGAGACAAGTCCTATTCCTATAATGGAAACATTGCATGCCCTAATACCAACCCATCCTGTGTATTACGACGTGGGGAAAAGGCAGAATCTCCACATCAATTTGTAAGGCATACACAACTTAATCAAGGCACAGGCATCGTTTATTCAGCAGGGCAACTGCAAATACGTGATGGTAAAATCATTTGGATCAACAATGCATCAGGGCATTTTGCGCCTTCCTTGGGGTCTCTGGATTGTGTGCAGGAGTATATTGATGTTTTGTCCATTCCAAGAACTTACTACCAATTTAAAAGAAACCGTGAATGGAATACCTGGGTAGAGCCGCACGACGAACTATAGCGACTCAACCCATTTTAAAGCCAATGGGAAGGCCAAAGGGAAATGATGGAAAAATGTTGATAAAAAAGATCATAATAGCATTTATCTTTTTGGTTCCTACTACTCAGGCGAATGCATGCATTTTTGACCCTTTCTCTAATGTGGCTGCTCATCCTGATGAGGTTAAGCAAGAACATGATATTGCATTTTTTGGCAAGCTTGAAAGCTTAATCAACGATTATAAAAAACGTGAGCAGACAGCCTATTTCAGCATTGTTAAAATCTATAAGAGTGATGTTCTCTCAACGGTAAAGATCACCAATAAGCTTAGCTCAAGTTGCTCCCGACCGTTTGGTAAAGTTGGTTCTGTTTATTATGTTTATGCAGATAAAATGGAAAAAGAAGATGGGTATGAAATTGATGGTTACGCATCTTTTGTATCATTTACGACTGCTCTTGAAGCAGATATGAATTTTGCCATCGAAGTGGAGCAGGTTGTTGACTAGCTGAGGCACTAAAGTTGGTGGAATCAATGAAAGCAAACTTTCTTGATTTAAATTGATTTGGTAGCGCCCTTTTTTCTATTGAGGGTTTAAATAAATTCTCGGAATCAGTTATTGATTGTAAAGTTTTCAATTTACTTTTCACCAAAGCCTATTTTTAGCCATTTTTACAAAAGATAAATATGATATTCATCCATAAAATGATTTTTCTATTATTTTTTACATATTTTTACAATACTACTTTTCAATCAATCGATTAAGGTATGCTACTCTCCAGGCCGACTGCAAATACGTGGCGTGTGATCTCAACAGATCAATGCAATATTTATTTTCCCCAACCTTCAAGGTGTGGCTTAAGAATATCTGCCAAAGCTTTAATGTGGGTAACATCGCTATTCAATGCCGGAATATAGTGAAAGGATTTTCCACCTGCCTCCATAAAGTAATCACGATTCTCCACGCTGATCTCTTCAATCGTTTCCAGACAATCGGCAGAAAAGCCGGGGCAAATCACATCCACACGCCCGATGCCTTCCGCAGCCCATGTTTTTAAGGTTTCATCTGTATAAGGTGTGATCCATTTCTCCCGTCCAAATCTGGATTGAAAGGCAACAAACCATTCACCCTCTTTCAGTTCCAGTGCTTCGGCCAGCAAACGACCCGTCTTACTACACATGCATGGATAAGGATCACCATTGTCGAAATATCGCTGTGGAATGCCATGAAATGACATCAATAGGCGATCCGCCCTGCCATGTGTTTCCCAATGCTTGCGAACACTGGTTGCAAGCGCATCAATATAGGCAGGATGATCATGATAACTGCTGATCATTCGAAGCTCCGGCACCCGACGCCATTGCTTGAACTCATCAGCCACAGCATCAAATGTCGAAGCTGTTGTCGAAGCTGAATATTGAGGATATAGCGGGAACACCAGAACACGACTACACCCTTTCTCGCGCAATGCCTGTAGCCCTGCTGCAATCGAAGGATTGCCATAACGCATCGCCAATTCTACGTGCACATGCTCACTGCCCACACTCTCACCCAGCAGTTTTTGTAATCCGGCCTGTTGATCAAGACTATGTACCATCAAAGGCGATCCTTTATCTGTCCAGACACTTTGATAAGATTTTGCCGATCTGGATGGTCGAATATTCAAAATAACAGCGTTAAGAATCAGCCACCATTTCCAACGTGGCTCCTCCACAACACGTGGGTCCCAAAGAAACTCTTTCAGATAGCGTTTCAACGCCTTCGGAGTCGGTGCATCAGGAGTTCCAAGATTGGTCAGGAGAATACCTGTCCGACATTGATCTTCATGTTCAAAACTGCTTTTTACTGTAAACACGATCCGTTACTCCCAATCTTTGATTCATTCAGATGCAATTGATTTTGATAGATTGCAACCATATCGGCCGCGTGAAGACTAAACAAACTCCCGGTGACTGGACATCACCGTCTTTCTCGCGTCTCCCCCGCATACTACTGATGACCCTTTGTAAGCATTTCAATCTCCGTTTTCGAAAAACCTGCACGCTCACGGGCTCCAAGATTAAACGGACCCATCAGCCCTTTTGGATAATATTCATCCAATAATTTAAAAAAGGTCGGCTCAGGTTTTAATCCGCGCTCTTTGCAACAATAGCGAAACCAGCGATTGCCGATTTCTACATGTCCAATCTCATCGCGCAAAATAATATCAAGCAGACTCACCGCGTTTTCATCACCCACCTGTGTAAGTTTTTTCTGAATTCCGGGTGTTACATCCAGCCCACGTGCCTCCAACACACGTGGTACCAGTGCCATTCGAGTCAGCACATCATGTGCGGTCTTTTCACACATCTCCCAAAGGCCATTATGCGCATCATAATCACCATAATCTGCACCGAGATGCCGCATATGTGCCCGAATCAGTTCAAAATGATAAGCCTCTTCATCAGCGACCTTTAACCAATCGGCATAGAACTGCCTTGGCATACCATCAAATCGCTGTAGTGCATCCAAAGCCAGATTAATTGCATTAAATTCGATATGAGCAATCGCATGCATCATGATCATCCTTCCCTCTGGTGTACCAAACCCACGCTTGGGAACATGCTTGGCCCGAACCAGTGTCGGGCACGCTGGCCGACCCGGCGCATCAACCGGTGCAGGCTCACCAAAATCACCCATTGAGAGTCTGTCCGCACAGAATGCAGCCGCAGTATCCCGCGTTTTTTTCAACTTCGCATCCACATCAGTGGAGAGAAACGCATCACGTACATGTTCAAACAAATTTCCCAATGATCACTCCAAAGCTTGAGACAAACGCATCACAACGACACAATGCTGCCATGCCCAACACACCGCACATTCACGCAAATCAGGCAACAGCGCAAGCCAACCGTGCGGTTGCACTTGCAGCCATCGTGCAAACCGCATCACTGGTTGAAAACATTGCCAGAAACGGCACCTGTGATCACGAGGATTTCGAAACCATGATTCACAGCCTGTTTGCTGAAGGCCGCGACCATGCAAGCTCTATTTATGGTGGTGTTTATCACCTTCGGTCAGGCCTTCACCTATCCGGTCAGCTTCTAAGTGGCATCCATATAGAACAGGCAAAACCTGTTATGACCTATGCGGCAGGCCTCATCACATTGGAAAAAAAGCTGACAAAAAACAAAACCATGCTTGCCTTTATGGCTGAAGGCATGGAACGAATAAAAAAACAGGCCCTTTATTTTGACAGCCAGACACATGATAGCGTAATCGGTGGCATTGCTGATCTTTATGGTAATACCATCAGCACACTCAAACCCAGAATTGTTGTGCGCGGAAAATCAGAACATCTGAAACAAAGTACAAATACAAACAAAGTTCGCAGCCTGCTTCTGGCTGGCATCCGAGCAGCCCACCTCTGGCACGAACATGGCGGCGGCCATCTGCGACTGCTTATCGGACGTAAAAAATTACATCAACAAACCCAAAAGCTTCTGGAAGAGGCTTCAAAGGTAAAATAAAACATCGCATCTTCATGTCGACTGTATGAAAAATATAAGCGGGTGTTTCCCAATAAGCGGGCCTCTTACATGCTATATAGGATTAAAAACAGGCTCTCTTAAACAAACTGACCCGCACAATATCCAGATGCCCATGCCCACTGAAAATTAAAACCACCGAGATGTCCGGTCACGTCCACCACCTCACCAATGAAATAAAGTCCGGGGACTTTTTTTGATTCCATTGTTTTGGATGAAAGCGCATCGGTATCTACACCGCCAACCGTCACTTCGGCAGTTCTATAACCTTCAGTCCCGGCGGGTTTAAGCCGCCACTGATGCAGTGCATCCGCGATGGCTTTGAACTGACTCTCAGATAAACGCCGCAACATTTCATCTTCAATCAGTGATTCACACAGATAATGCACCAGTCGCTTTGGCATCAGCTCAGACAACACCGTTCGCAGTGCCGCTTTGGGACGCTGCTCTCTCATTCGAGCCAACCATTCAGTCATATCTATACCCGGAAGCAGATCAATCAGGATCGTATCGCCCTCTTTCCAATAGGATGATATCTGCAACATCGCCGGGCCACTGATGCCCCGATGCGTAAAGAGCATCTGTTCAGTAAAACAATGCCCGTTGCACTGAGCCGATACTTGCAGAGAGATGCCCGCCAGTGTTTTTATCTTCTCCTGTTCACGGCCGGTCAGACGGAACGGTACCAGGCCTGCTCTCAAGCCCGTGGTCTTAATAGCAAACTGACCTGCAAGCTGATGACCAAATCCTGTAGCCCCCATTTTTGGAATCGAACGCGAACCTGTCGCAATCACGAGTGCATCTGTAATGAACCCGCCTTGATCCGTTTCAAGCTGGAATATTTTTCTCTCAGATGTTTCGTTTTTTGAGACAGTTTGAACCGTGCAATCAAGCTGAAATGATACCCCTGCCGATTCACACTCGTGCAACAACATGGCAACAACCTGTTTTGCCGAATCCTTACAAAATAACTGCCCGTGATTGCGTTCTTCCCATTCAATATGGTGTTTCTCAACCCAGGCCAGAAAGTCATAAGGGGTATATCGGGAGAGTGCTGAAATCGCAAAACAGGGGTTCTCAGAGATATAGTTACCCGGCTCTGTATGGATATTGGTAAAATTGCACCGTCCGCCACCGGAGATCAGGATTTTTTTACCCGCCTTCTCAGCATGATCCAACACAAGCACAGAACGCCCCCGCTTGCCCGCCTCAATCGCACACATCAATCCGGCAGCACCAGCTCCAATCACGATCACATCATAGTGTGTCATTGAATGTTTCAATGTTTTTCAGCCAGCTTAACAAGCGAAGTCAGCATATCATTCACAGGTGCTTCAAATCCCAAATCTTTAGCTTTTAATGCGATAAATCCATTCATAACGTCAATCTCTGTCGGACGGCCTCGCAATATGTCCTGCCACATACTTGTTTGAACCGGGCCTGCTTTCATCGTCAGATTCAAATGCTGTTGAATGGCATCATCCGGCAGTGAAACACCAGTGATCCTGGCGACCTCAATGGCCTCCTGCATGGCTGCACGAACCCACCGAACACTATCGTCATCCATCACAATATCTTTGGCATAGCGGCGCGTAAGTGCCGTGATCGCATTAAAGCCGCAGTTCCAGAGCATCTTGTGCCATAACATGTTTTTCATATCTGCCACTTTCTGCACATCGACACCTGATGCTCTCCACGCCACAATCAGTTTGTCCAAAATATTGTTCAAAACAAAGGCTGTTTTTTCACCATTCTGCTGTTGCCCATGCTGCCAATGCCCCAAACGAATATGGCCTGCGGCTGAGTGAATAATAACGCCCGGTCTTTCTACACACACACCGATAAATGCAGATGCTGCAAGCAATGGAGATTTGGCAAAATGATGGGCCACCTGATCTGGAGCCGTTACACCATTTTGCATGGTGATAAGAACCGTTTCAGCGTTGATGACAGGCGAAATTTGTAAACAAAGCGAATCAAGCACTGTGGTTTTACAGGTCAGCAGCACAACATCGCAATGGGTAAGAATGGATATATCATCACTGGCCTGAACGTTTAACCGGACCGTCTTCCCCTCAGTTATATGTGTTAATCCATTTGCTTTCAGCGCCGCAAGATGTTCACCACGTGCCAGATAAACCACATGCAGACCCGCTTGTTGCAATAGACTGCCATAGTGGCAACCCACGGCTCCAGCCCCGGCAATACCAACTTTCATTTGCACCTCGTCTTGTACTTCATAAAACAGAAACCCTGAATACATCGCCTTACTGCTGCAAATATGCCCGCAACAAGCTAGGGTGCTGCGACCAATCAGATCGTCAGGAGACATTATGCCCAAGGATGCGTCAAAGAATACGATGCGTGAAGAAGCGCTCGAATACCACCGTTCACCCACCCCAGGGAAAATTAGCATCCGCCCGACCAAACCTTGCCTGACTCAACGTGATCTATCACTCGCCTATTCACCCGGCGTTGCTGAACCTTGTCTTGAAATTGCTGAAAACCCTGAACTTGCGGATCTCTACACCTCCCGTGCAAATCTGGTCGGTGTTGTCAGTAACGGAACTGCTGTTTTAGGGCTGGGCAATATTGGAGCTCTGGCTGGAAAACCGGTTATGGAAGGCAAGGGTGTACTGTTCAAACGCTTTGCCGATATTGATGTGTTTGATATCGAAGTGGACGAAACCGACCCCATGAAATTTGTCGAAACCGTCGCCAGACTGGAGCCAACCTTTGGCGGTATCAACCTTGAAGATATCAAAGCCCCTGACTGCTTTATTATTGAAGAAGAATTGAAAAAACGGGTGAAAATTCCAGTGCTTCATGATGATCAGCATGGTACTGCAGTCATCACGGCTGCTGGCCTGATCAACGCACTGATCGTTCAGGATAAAAAAATCGACGAAGTGAAAATTGTTTGCCTTGGTGCCGGGGCCGCAGGTTTTGCCTGCATGAAACTCATCGAACAACTGGGTGCCAAACGTGAAAATATTCTTTTCCTTGACCGGAAAGGTGTGATCCACACGGGTCGCGATGAAGAACTTCCACCGCACAAAGCCTATTTTGCAACAAAGCGATCTGAACGTACACTCGAAGAAGCCATGCATAACGCCGATGTATTTATCGGCTTATCACAAGGTAATATCGTATCCCCAGAGATTTTGAATAGCATGGCAGAGCGTCCAATTATCTTTGCAATGGCCAATCCAACACCCGAGATTGCCTATGATCTTGCCATGAAGACACGCTCAGATCTGATTATGGCGACAGGTCGCTCCGATCACCCCAATCAGGTAAATAACGTGCTTGGATTCCCATTCCTCTTCCGTGGCGCACTCGATGCCCGTGCAACAACCTTCAACGAAGAGATGAAAATGGCTGCTGTGCACGCACTTGCAAGTCTTGCACGTCAGGAAGTACCCGATGCCGTGCTCAAGGCCTACGGCAATGAATCACTACGATTTGGCCCTGAATACATTCTTCCCAAACCTTTTGATCCACGCCTCATTGAAGTTGTTCCCGCAGCAGTGGCCAAAGCAGCAACCGATACAGGTGTTGCTCGTGCTCCAATCACCGATATCGATGCCTACACCCGGAATCTTGCAGGCCGCATTGACCAATCACGTACATTCATGCGTTTGATTACCGATAAGGCAAAAAGCCACCCGATTCGCCTTGTTCTTCCTGAAGGAGATGATGCAACCGTCATCCGTGCAGCCGCAGTAATACGCGATCAGGGTGTGGCCAAACCAATGTTGATCGGGGCACCCGCAGCCATTCGGAAACACGCAGAGGGCATGCAACTTGAACTTGATGGCATCGAAATCATGGATCCGCATGAAAAAGATTCGCGTTTTGACAGTCTGGCCGATGCCTATTATTTTGACCGTAAACGCCAGGGCATTCTTCGCCATAATGCAGCCGAAGCACTGCGCCATGATCGGAATGTTTTAGGTGCCATGCTGGTACGTCAGGGTTTTGCCGATGGCATGCTCTCAGGCCGGACATCCCACTATCCGGAAGTTCTCAGCCCTGTTTTAAAAGTTCTTGGACATGATGCCGCAGGTCAGCATCATCACGTTTACGGCTTGTATATGATGGTAATGGAATCCGGCGCCTATTTTCTCGGCGACTGCACCGTCAATGTCGATATGAATGCAGAAGAGATGGCTCGTCTTGCTGTGCTTGCAGCTGAAACAGCCGAGTCACTGGGCTGCAAAACCAATATTGCCATGCTCTCCTTTTCCAATTTTGGCAGTGTTCAACATCCTGAGGCACGCAAAGTTGCTGAAGCCGTTAAAATTCTTCACCGCGATTATCCTGAACTGACAGTGGATGGTGAGATGCAAGCCGATACAGCGGTCAATGCCGCCTACCTTGCAAACTACCCATTCAGCAAACTGAAAGAAGCTGCCAATATCCTGATCTTTCCAACCATGCAGGCAGGCAACATCTCTTATAAACTGCTTCGCGAACTTGGAGGAGGCACTGCCATCGGTCCTATTTTGGTTGGTCTTCCCCAACAGGTACATGTTCTGCAAACCGGAGCATCGGTTGATGATATCGTCAATATCGCAGCTATTGCATCGGCAAGAGCAAGTGAAAAGTAACATCCAGGAATAACTGCATTTGATCGTCACCCCATATTAAAAATCTATAAGAATTTCTTATTGTCATAGTTAAAACTGAGAAATCGATATGATGTGAAATCACTTAAAAGAAGGTTTCAAACAAAAATCATATCTCTTCTGAAACCTCAATTCAGTTTGGCAATAGCTTTTTTTCTATCAACTGTTTTGTACTCCTTTGCAATAATGTTACGTGATTTTTGAGAAAACAGTTGAATTCTTCAGAATTATTTGAGGCAACCTTCCGATTGAGATCAATCTAAGCTTCACCTATAGTTCTTTTCACTTCAGGGGAGAGAATGTCATGTCACAAGGAAAATACTGTAAATACCATTCAGATATTCCTGCAAAATGGTACTGCACAGGCTGTAAAATCGCACTTTGCCCTCACTGTATTATGGAAGAGCGGCAGACTGGCAAAATAACCGTTTGTCCTGCATGCGACAAAGCACTTCGAAAACTCAGTACCGCACATGCTATCCCCCCCTTTTGGAAACGCATGCCAACCACCTTTCTTTATCCATTCAATGGCGCTTCGCTAACCCATTTGGTCGGCATGTCTCTCTTTTCACTCCTGTTTCTGGTGCCTTTGTGGCCTGTTATTATTGTAGCTTCGCTCATGTTACCACTCATGATGCTCCGTTACGGTTTCTCGGTACTTCAGCATACCGCCACAGGTCATCTGACCCCTCCTAAAATATCACTCAATTTTCAGTTACGCGAACTTACACTGCCGCTTAAACTGATCGCCATTATCATTTTTCTGAGTTTTATCATGGGTATCATTCTTTACCCCTTTGGGGTTAACGTCGTCATAATACAGTTGGTAGCCTTTGCATTTAGCCAACTGCTGCTCCCGGCCATGGTCGTTCTTCTTGCCGTTTACAAAGGCTTTTTCCGCGCCATAAATCCGGTCGACATCGGTTTTATGGTTTCCACCATCGGCCTGCCTTACTTGGCACTGTGCGGTGTATTATTACTACTTAGTGGCGCACCAGCCTCCGCTCAGTTTCTACTCGCCAGTATCATTCCTTTGTGGATGCTCACGATGTTTAACATTTTCATTATGGGTTATTTCACCGTCGTTACCTTTCATCTCTTAGGTTATGTGGTTTATCAATACCATGAACATCTCGGCATTAAGCCGGAGGTAGAATACGCTGTAAAAATCAAACCCTCCAATTCCAATAAAGGAACACATGCTAATCAAAGCAGCTCCTCCTACCCAATACTTCAGAAAGTTCGCCTACTGATCAAAGAGGGCATGCAACAAGCAGCCAAAGCCACATTAAAAAAAGAGCTGCTTCACCATGCTGAAATGGACAGAGCACGCATTGAACTGCACCAGCTCTATCATCAAATGCTCATCAATGATCAGGAGCATGAAACCCTTCTTGAACATGGAAATACTTTTATTCCTGCACTTCTGGACAATCAAATGGGAAAACAGGCTATCGCCGTATTTCGCGATTGCATTGATGTTGACCCTAAATATCACCTTACCATACCCGGTGATATTCATAAACTGGCTACCGCTGCCCAAAAAGCCGATGAACACAAAATCATTTTATCGCTTATAAATGGCTTTGTGCAAAAACATCCTGATTATCCTGATGCTATTGAGTTGTTACTGATGGCTGCACAATCTCTGCAACATCACTTCCGGCAAGATGAAAAAGCCAAAAAAATTCTAATATATGCCATCAAACGATACCCTGAAGATGCACGCATCCAGAGAGCCAAACGTGATTTAATGTTACTTGAGCGCCCTTCGGGTGCTACAGCTTAATTTCCACGCTATGCTTCCAGAAGTGCTTGTGCCTGTTTGCTTATCGTTGATTCATTTGCATGTTTTACCACCCATTTCAAGTACGGAATAGCCTGCTCTTCCTGTTTGGCATAGCGCAATTTTCTTGCCAATAATAATACAAGTGGAAGCAAATCGGCAGCGGCAGGTGACTTCTTAACCAGGAGTCGCACCAACTTTTCCGCATCCGTCAGAAAACCATGCTCAGCAAACATATAGGCTAACGATACTATTAGTGTTCGATCAATGATGGGCTTAGGTTTTGCCAGTTTAAGATATTCATCATACACGGTACGTATCTGTTGAGCCATGGTGCGGTTATTGGCTTTTAGCATCATCATTTTACGTGCCGAAGCATGGAAATTTTGACCGGAAGGTAAATTGCGCTCCACCTTATACCACTCTTTTAACAATTCACCTTCATCCGGGTAAGTATCATGAAGCCTGGCAAAAATAGCGCCTGCCTTTTCAAATTGAAGTTTTTCTATATGGCTCATCGCCATATCAAATTCAGTCTGCCATGGTTTCACATGCGTCTGTTCATCCTTCTCCAATTCGGCCAACATCTCGTCCACTGGAATTGTCATCAAACGGGTCAATAAAAACCCGCATAAGGCACCGGATAAAATACCGCCAAAATGAGCCATGTATGCAACATTATTATCACTGGTAAAATGGAAGTATAACTCCTTAACCAGAAAAGCGACCAATAAAAGCAAAGCCGGAGCTTTCACAAAGTCAAAATAAAATCCTAAGGAATAAAAAAACGGGATTTTTCGCCAGCCAAAAAGCACCACATAGATACCCATCAAAGCTCCGATTGCACCTGATGCCCCAACCAGAGACACGCCATGACCCGCAGAGACCAGGGCAAATGAAGTCACTGCACATAATCCACCCAAAATGTAAACAGCCCCATAGAGAAGAGAACCAATCAAACGTTCCACCACAAATCCAAGTAAAATGAGAAAGACCATGTTGCCCAGCAGATGATCAAATCCCCCGTGTAAAAACATGTGGGTAAACATATCCACAGCCTCTGGCCGATCAGGTTGAAAAGCGTACTCTTCAGAAACAATACCTGAGAGTTTTTTCTCAAACTCTTCTCGTTGCACCGCCCACTGCTCAAACCGGGTGTGCTCAGGCGTAATCCATTTGTGTTGATGAAGCTGTTGAATAAATTTGGCTTCGTGTTGCAACATGATGGAAAAACCACCATTGGCGATTTTCTGAGGTGAAACCTCTCGAATTTCGTTTGCTTCGTCAGCGCGCCCTTCCTCGACTAAAAAACTGACGAACACAGGCACTTCCAACGCTGGCAAAATCGATTGGCTATAGTAACGCGTTGCCTTTACGTAAGCTTCATTATCACTGCTCTGAATAAAAACAAGAATGAAACAGTTAATCAATACCAGCCCAGCGGTCACCCACGGTACAGGCTTGAATGTCATCTTTGATGCAAACGGAATAATTAGCATCTCATCCTCTTACAGCTCCCCACAGCAGACATCATCACACAGACTAACTTAGCATCTCCAGCATCCGCCTGCCTAGCAGCGTTGGATTATGCTCTACTGCAACGCCTGCAGCTTCAAGTGCGGCAAACTTGGCTTTGGCTGTACCTTTGCCACCTGAGATAATCGCACCGGCATGTCCCATGCGTTTGCCCTTCGGAGCCGTTGCACCTGCAATAAAAGCAACCACAGGCTTTTCCACATGACTGCGGATAAACTCGGCTGCATTTTCTTCACCAGAGCCGCCAATCTCGCCAATCATAACAATACCGTCCGTATCAGGATCAGCTTCAAACAGACGTAGTGCATCAATAAAGTCCATGCCATGAATGGGATCACCACCAATACCGATACATGTGCTTTGGCCGAGTTTTGTTTCCGTCAACTGAGCCACAGCCTCGTAAGTCAACGTACCGGATCGTGAAACCACACCAATACGACCCGGCAAATGAATATGCCCCGGCATAATCCCAATCTTGCACTCTCCCGGCGTAATAATGCCAGGGCAGTTCGGCCCAATAAGAATGGAATCTTTCTCTTTTAAATGCGCTTTCACTTTCAGCATATCCAATACAGGAATGCCTTCAGTAATACAGGCAATCACTTTGATGCCAGCATCAGCTGCCTCAATAATGGCAGCCGCAGCAAACGGTGGTGGTACATAAATCACCGATGCATCGGCTCCTTCCTGATCAACAGCCTCTTTCACCGTATTAAACACAGGCCGATCCAAATGCATTTGACCACCTTTTTTAGGTGTTACACCGCCCACAAAGTTCGTTCCATAAGCAATCATTTGCGTCGAATGAAAGGTACCCTGCTTACCAGTGAATCCCTGACAGATGACACGTGTGTCCTGGTTAACTAAAACACTCACTGTGCACCTCCCGCAGCCCGTGCAGCGAAGGTGGCTGCCTGATCCAGATCATCAGCCCAGCGCACATCAAGTCCGGCATCATGAATTAACTTGCGTCCTTCCTTTTCATTGGTGCCAACAAGCCGCATCACGACAGGTACACGCATGGGATGTGTCTTAATCGCCTCAAGCAGGCCACTGGCAATAATATCACAGCGAACAATGCCACCAAAAATATTAACCAATACTGCCTTCACATGTTCATCCGTAAAAAGAAGTTTAAAAGCTTCACGCACGGCTTCAATCGTCACACCACCACCCACATCAAGAAAGTTTGCAGGCTTCCCTCCCTTGAGTTCAATAATATCCATGGTTGCCATGGCAAGCCCTGCACCATTCACCATACAGCCGATATTTCCATCCAAAGTGATATAGTTCAAACCAAACTGCGATGCTTCTGTTTCACGCAAATCTTCTTCATCAGGATCACGCATTTCAGCAATTTTTGTTTGGCGGTTAATTGCATTATCGTCCACAGCAAGTTTGGCATCCAATGCGATCAGATCATTTTCCACGGTCAATACCAGTGGATTCAACTCAAGCAGACTTACATCGCTCTCTATAAACAGACGATAAAGATCACTTGCCAATTTAAAAAAGGTGAGACTTCCATTTTCATTCAGCCCAAGAAATGCCGCCATCTTTGCTGATAACACATCCGTCACACCCGTATGAAAATCGATAGGAACAGTCAGGATTTTTTGAGGGGTGTCTGCTGCAACCTGTTCGATATCCATACCACCCGAAGGGCTGACAACAAAAGATACAGACTCTGTTTCACGATCCACCAGCAGACTCAAATAAAATTCGCGCTCGATATTAAGCCCTTCTTCCACGTAGATCTTACGCACAAGCTTTCCGGCTTCACCGGTCTGCTTCGTCACCAGTGTGCAGCCGATCATTTCAAAAGCAGCTTTTTTCACTTCATCAATCGACTTACAAACCCGAACTCCACCCGCTTTGCCTCGCCCACCTGCATGAATCTGGGCTTTCACCACCCAAACAGTGCCACCTAACATATTGGCTGCGGCAACGGCCTCGTCCGCACTTAATGCCAGTCTGCCGCGTGGTACTGGGACACCAAACTCCGCCAATACCTTTTTTGCCTGATATTCATGAATATTCAATGATCACATCTCCTATACAGCATTCGAACGCCTGCCTTAGCTTTTTCACGCATGAAAAAATGTCGTTTCCTTCAGAGTCACTGAAGCCATCCATAGCTGGAAAAATCGATTTCATACATATACGAATAATTATTTTTCAACTTTTTAAGCTTTAAGCAAGCCATCTACCTGCGCGACAAGTTCCTTGACTGAATCCAACGAAGAATTCAATGCCACTTTTTCAGATGCGTTCAAATCAAGTTCGATCACGCCTTCCATACCACCGCCGCCAAGCTTACAGGGCACGCCCATATAATATCCATCAACATCATATTCGCCTTCCAAATGCACAGCACAGGGGAGTATTCGGTTTTTATCTTTAAGAATCGCTTCAGCCATCTCTATCACAGCCGCGCCGGGCGCATAAAATGCTGATCCGGTTTTAAGAAGCTGTACGATTTCCGCACCACCCTGAGCGGTACGCTTGCTGATCTGAGCTACCTCTTTTTCAGTAAGCATCTCAGTAATCGGAATACCACCTACAGTTGAATAGCGGGGCATCGGAACCATGGTATCGCCATGTCCACCAAGCACAAAGGCAGAAACATCCTCAATAGAAACATCAAGTTTCTCGGCAATGAACGAACGCATACGTGCAGAATCCAGCACGCCTGCCATACCAATAACTCTCTGACGTGGAAAACCGGAAATCTGTTTGGCTGTATGAACCATGGCATCAAGTGGGTTTGTCACCACTAAAATAATGCAATTGGGTGAATACACAACAACTTTACGGGTAACATCGGCGATGATTTTCACGTTGGTTGCCAACAGCTCATCTCTGCTCATACCCGGCTTACGTGCAATGCCTGCCGTAATAATCACAAGGTCAGAATTGGCTGTGTCCACATAGTCCTGAGTTCCTGTGACACTCACATCATAACCTTGAATGGGTGATGCCTCATACATATCCAGTGCTTTGCCTTGTGGAATGCCTTCCATCACATCAAGCAACACGATGTCACCGAGCTCCTTCTGAGCTGCTAAAAATGCTGCTGTTGCACCCACATGGCCTGAGCCAACGACTGTCAGTTTTTTACGTTGAAAATAAGTATTATCTCCATGAACTACACCTGACCATCTCATTTTATAATACCTCGCATATCCAACTTCATTTATTTAAACATTACCCAACAATTCAAAGATGAATGAGCAGAGTTTCTCTTAACTGATAGCGTCTCCGAAGATAGACTCGCCGTTATGCCTTGTCGAACACCAAACAGTAATAGCGACCGGTACAGTGATCGATTCGACATCACCCTGTTGCCAACTTCAGTCATTGAGGTGTGCCAGCGTCTGAATCAGTCCGGTGCTCAGGCTTATCTTGTTGGAGGTTGTGTACGCGACCTTATGCTTGGAACCAGCCCAAAAGACTTCGATATCGAAGTCTACAACATCAATATGGAGACGCTTCATAAGCTTTTACGCTCGATTGGGCATGTTGAACATGTTGGAAAACAGTTCGGTGTATTTAAACTCTGGTATCAACATCATGAGATGGATATAGCACTTCCTCGCACAGAGCGCAAAATTGATGAAGGCCATCGTGGATTTGATGTCTCTCCTGATCCTTATATTAAACCCGAAATCGCTTCGTTGAGACGCGACTTCACCATCAATGCCATGATGTATGATCCACTTCAACATCAATGCTATGATTTTCATAATGGTGCTGAAGATCTTAAACAAGGCATGCTCCGACACGTTTCAGCCGCCTTTGCCGAAGACCCGCTGCGTGTGCTTCGTGGCATGCAATTCGCAGCACGCTTCAAACTTACCATGCATCCAAAAACTGCTGAACTTTGTCAGGCACTTCTGAGTGAAGCAAAAACACTTCCCGCATCCCGCATCTGGATAGAGTGGCAAAAATGGTGTCATTCAGAACATCCATCTTATGGTCTGAAAGTATTGCAACAAAGCGGCTGGCTTAAAATTTACCCTGAATTGGAAGATTTAATTGGCTGCCCACAGGATGCAACATGGCATCCCGAAGGTGACGTTTGGACACATACACTGCTGGTAACAGATCAAGCGGCAAAAATTGCCACTGAACGTGATCTGGATAGCGCCACACGCGAATATTTAATGTTTGCTGCTCTCTGCCATGATCTTGGCAAACCACTCACCACCTGCACCGATGAAAACAACCGTGTTCGATCCCCCAACCATAGCGCGGCAGGTTTTGAACCCACACGTTCATTTCTAAGTGCAATTGCCGCCCCCAAACAGATCGCCCAATATGTTCACACATTGGTTCATGATCATATTACACATCTTTGTGGCCAACCCACCCCACGTGCGATACGAAGGCTGGCAGATCGCTTAACACCTGCATCCATCGAACTTTGGGAAATGCTAGTCGAATCTGATGCCTCGGGGCGACCACCTCTTCCACCCGCACGGCCAGCTCAGGCATGGCTGAAAAAAGCCATTGCGTTACAACATCATAAAGAGCGGGCAACACCCATTATAACTGGCAAAATGTTTATTGAATTGGGTATCAGCCCCGGCCCGGAGTTAGGAGACAGACTCAAACAGGCTTATCAGGCACAACTTGATGGTGAATTTAGCGATATCCACGGTGCAAAAAACTGGTTATCCAAGTGCATCAATAAATGACCCTGCTAAAGAGTCAACTATTTGATTTGTTTGTTTTTTTTATTTAAAGGTCTATAATTGACTTACTATCAAAAAGGGGCTCCCCGATGACTTCTTTTCGCCGTTTTCATGAATGCTCAGTCAGTGAGAAAATTCTCGATACCATGTTCCTAATCACCATGGGAGTTGGCTATCTGTTTGCCTTAGGGCATATGTATTATACCCATGAGGGCAGGGACGGTAAGGCTGGCCTTAGCGTTGAAGACGTTCGAATTGCCTACTATGGACAACACCAGCAAACACGTCTTGGTGCAGCACTTAATGGTTCAATGGGTGGCAATCTTGAGTATCCTGAACAAAAAAAAGTTATCTTCGAATGGATTGAAGGCGGCAGCGATATGGATGAATTTAATGCCAAGGTGGCACCTGTTCTGAATGAAAATTGTGTCATGTGTCATTCAGAAGCCTCTGGCATGAACCTGCCCTTTCTCACCACGTTTGAAGAAGTCAGGCAGCTTACAACTACCGATACAGGCGCCTCCATTCAAAGCCTGGTGCGTGTATCCCACATTCATCTCTTTGGCATCGCCTTCATTCTCTTTTTTGTCGGACGCATTTTTATACTGTGTGAAATGCCAGTCATTACCAAACGCATCACCGTTGCGATTCCATTCATTGCAATCCTTCTCGATATTCTTTCATGGTACGTCACCAAAGTGATTCCGGATTTTGCATATGTTGTGATTGCATCCGGCGCACTTATGGGTTTATCACTGGCGATGCAGATACTGGTTTCAATTTATCAAATGTGGCTCTACAAACCAAAAGCAGAGCCCTCTGAAATGTAAGTGTAATTTTTATACCCATGGTGGAAAATCATAACTTCATCAGGGAAAGATAGTTTGTTAATATTGCAATAAAAGGAGCGATCATATGAAAAAGACAGGAACAGTTTTTGTGGCCCTTGCTGTCATCGGCTTACTCGGAACACCAGCGGTGGCTTCCGATATTCCTGACGGTGAAAAAATCTTCAATAAAAAATGTAAAATGTGTCACAAAATTGATAAGAAAAAAATTGGCCCTGCAGTCAAGGCTATGAATCAAGATGCTGAGGTGCTACGTTCTGCCATTACCAAAGGTAGGAAGTCCATGCCCAAATATTCCGGCAAACTTTCAACCGAAGAGATTGATGCAGTTGTGGTATATTTGAGGGAAAAACAGGGTAACCCCTGCGCCACAAAACTTTAAAGCTTTTGGAGGAAGCATGTTTAAAATTTTTACAATAATCACCGCCTGTATAGCGGTAATGGCCGGTACTGCCAATGCATCAGGCATTCCAGATGGCAAAGCACTCTTTTCTAAAAATTGTGCAAGCTGCCACGGCATGGATGGGACAGTCAGCGACTACGGCAAAAAACTGGAGCCATTTCAGGCACGAAACCTGAGAGCGGTTGCATCCTATGTTTCTTATGATGAGTTCCGCCGGATTATCACGCACGGTACCCATGACACCAAGATGAAAGCGATGAAGTACATTCTTGATCCATTTGAAATTGAGGCCATTGTTGATTATGTAAAAACCTTCACCTATAAACCCAACCTGGCCAACGGTCAGAAACGTTTCAAACAGGTATGTGCTTCCTGCCATGGTTTTGATGGCCGTGCTCAAACAGGCGTTGGTGCTAAGAACCTTGTTTACAGCAAGCTCTCTCTTAACGAAAAAGTTCACACCATTCGTTATGGTCGATCCGGCACACTGATGACAGCCAAGCGCCACCAGCTCTCTAACCCGGACATTGCTGATATCGCTAACTATGTAGATTCTCTAAAACATGCTGGTGATGCAAAAGCTGGAGCCAAACTTTATGCCAAAAACTGCAAATCCTGTCACGCAACACCATCCAGTATTCAGATCATTGGAAATGCAGCAGTAAGGCACAAAAAAATCGCCGATCTGGATGATCACATGCTTGACCTTCGTATCCGTCATGGGCGACACGTTGACCGCGAAGGACGTGAGTCCATTAAAAAACTATCTTCTGATAACATTCAGGACATCGTTAGTTATCTAAGGAAAAACAGTAAGTGACTGAATTGAACACCGGCAGCCCCCACTCTTCCGGAGCGGGGGCTGCTTCTCTTTTTAACCTGGAACTCATCAAGCAATACGATCAGGCAGGGCCCCGTTATACATCTTACCCCACGGCTCCCATGTTCCATGAAGGCATGAATGGAAAAATCTATGCAGAGACCCTGAAAAAGGCAGCCAAATCAGGTAGTCCTTTATCGATTTATATCCATATCCCCTTTTGCAACACCGTATGTTACTACTGTGGCTGCAATAAAATTGTCACCAAACAGTATGAGCGTGCAGAGCCATACCTACAGCTGTTGCTGAAAGAAATTGATTTAGTGGCCAGCCATATCGGAAAGTCGCGTCCGGTCACGCAGCTGCACTTTGGTGGTGGTACCCCAACATTTCTTAATGATGATCAAATGCATCGGCTTATTGCTCACCTGCATGCACGTTTCAACTTTGTCCCGGATGAAGAAGGTGAATACGGCATTGAAATGGATCCGCGAGAGTGTTCCGAGAATACCGTAAAAGTACTCCGTGAAGTTGGTTTCAATCGTATGTCGATGGGTGTACAGGATTTTGATCCCAACGTGCAAAAGGCAGTCAACCGTATTCAGTCGAAAGAAGAGACACTGCGTGTACTCAATGAAGCCCGCGCCTGCGGCTTTAAGTCCATAAACATTGATCTGATGTATGGTCTGCCACTGCAAACAGTTGAAACATTTGATCAAACGCTTTCAACCATTATTGAATTTTCCCCTGATCGTATTGCACTGTTCAACTATGCACATCTTCCACACATGTTTATGCCTCAGCGCAGAATCAACACCGAAGATTTACCATCAGCACAGCAAAAGCTGGACATCCTTGAGCACAGCATCAAACGTCTGCTTGCCGCCGGTTATGAATTCATCGGCATGGATCATTTTGGCAAACCGGATGACGAACTGACGCTTGCTCAACATGAAGGAAAGCTCTATCGCAATTTTCAGGGCTATTCTACACATTCAGATTGTGACCTGATCGGAATTGGACTGACTTCGATTGGTTATGTCGGAGGTAACTTTTTCCAAAACGCCAAAGAGATGAATGCTTACAGCGAAAATATTAACGCCGGTAAATTTTCTGTATTCAGAGGCTATGAACTGACTGATGAAGATCAGCTCCGTCGTCATGTCATTATGCGCCTGATGTGTGATTTCTCACTTGATTTCAAAGCAACCGAAAAACTTTTTGGCATTGATTTCAAAAACCATTTTATCGATGCTATTGAAGATTTAAAACCCATGCAGGATGATGGACTTCTGAAATTGAAAACAGATGGCCTGACCGTTCTCCCGGCAGGACGCATGCTGATTCGCAATATTGCCATGCTCTTTGACGAACACCTGCGCAAAAAGCAGGAAGAAGTCCGTTACTCAAAGGTAATCTGAATTATTCAGAACACCCGTTATACATTCATACTTTGAAATAATGATTCAGGAAAGACAGGATAAGCACATGCATGAACCCGAACGTTTTCGAAGCGCTGAATATCTCGCAGTTTTGGATCAATCCAGCACAAATTATCACTGTAGTTTCACAGCGGCTGCACTTGATACCATGAGAAAGGCCGCAGAAGCAGGCTATCCATATGAAATTTGCGGCCTGTTAATCGGAAAGTTTGAAAACAACACATGGTTGATAAAAGAAGCCCGACAGGTTGAAAATCTTAATACAGAACGTGCATCAGACCGTTTTCAACTGGATCCATCCGGATATCAGGAAATAGATCGTGAACTACGCAAAAGTGAATGGGAAATTATTGGTGTTTTTCATTCGCACCCTGATTGCCCTGCAAAACCATCCCCCACTGATCTGGAAAATGCCTGGGAAGGTTTTATCTATCCCATTATCAGCATCTATCATGGTAAAGTAACAAAACAGCTAAACTGGACGCTTAATGAACATGCCACTCAGTTCAAAGCTGTCACAAACTAAAATAATAAACGGCAATTAAAACCTATGACTCATCATAAACTTCTCATCATTGCGCTTCATCTCACGCTTGGCCTTGTGGCTTCTGCCACGCTTAGCGCATGTTCAGGAAAACCCCCTTCGACAACCACAGCTGTCAACAAGGCACCCAGCACACCACTCTCACAAATGAGCGAAGACTTTCTCTACCTGTCAGCCCAGAATGCCATTCATCATGGGCAACAGAAACTTGCCATCCAATTTTTAACAGCCCTGGCAAAAAAGAATCCAGACGCACGCACACCTCGCATGCAACTGGCTGAAATTCTCCTGCGGTCTAACCAGGTCGATCAAGCCATCGTTCACATTGATGCCGTGCTTGGAAAAAATAAAGCCGCTTCCGCCACAACACCGGAGGAAGCCTACCCATACATTTTACGTGCCCGTGCACTTGTCCTGTCCAAAAAAGTCGATGAAGCGCAGGCAATTCTTTCCACACTGTTAACGAATCAACCCGGCCTGCTAGATGCCAGACTTTTCCACATCTCACTTTTGATTAGCATGAAAAAATTGAGTGATGCACATTTTTCTATCATTGCAGGTCTCCGCAACCATGAAACAGTCGAATTAAGGAAAATTCAGGCCGATTTACTTATGCGTCAAAACCGACTGGATGAAGCAATTCAAGCGCTTGAAGCCATGCAAAAGCTCGACAGCAACAATGAATCTCCTGTTTTGTTACTCAGCCAAATTGCATTGAAACAAAAGAAAAAAGCCCGGGCTGAATCACTACTTCGAGACTACATCGAAGAGCACCCCGATGCCATCCATGTACGCAATGCCTTGGGGCGTATGCTGGTTCAATCAGGACGTCCTCTCGAAGCCGTCAGCATTTATAAAGGCCTTGTCCGTGATACAGGCGGAACCATCGATGCATTGTCATCTCTTGGTCTGCTCTATTTTCAATTAAAAGATTATGAAAGTGCTGCAAAACAGTTTCGTAAAGCGCTAAAAAATTCACCCAATGATCAGTCACGTTTTTATTTAGCTGCATCTCTGGAAGCAACCAAACAACCTGAAGAAGCAAAAAAACTTTATCTTGAAATCAGAAAAACGAGTGTTGTTTATGTTGATGCGCAACTCAGGCTCGCAGGGCTGGAATTAGCCAATGATAATATCAATGCTGCTGAAAAACGTATAAAATCCATTATCGCTAATTTCAGCGATACGGCAGATGCCTATCTGCTGCTTTCAAGTATTTATCTGAATCAGGAAAAGTATCAACAACTTTTGGATGAAACCGAGTTTGCACTGGGTTTACCGGAAGTACCATCACGTCTGTTTTTCAACAGGGCCGTTGCCTACGAACACTTCAAACGACATGACGATGTTGAAAGCAGCCTGACACAGCTACTTTCCATTGACCCTAAAAACCCGGAAGCCCTTAATTTTTTAGGATATATTTATGCAGAGAAAGGTATTAAACTCATAAAAGCAGAAGCACTGATACTGCGTGCACTTGAGCAAAAACCGAACGATGGTTACTACCTGGATTCGTTGGCATGGGTCTATTTTCAGCGTGGTGAATATGCCAAGGCTATCAAAACCCAAACAGAGGCAATCAAAAAAATTACGGATGACCCTGTCATGTTTGAACATATGGGTGACATGTTTTGGAAAAGTGGACAACATACAAAAGCACGTAATTTTTGGAAAAAAGCGCTTCAATTCAAACATGCTGAACCGGAAAGAATCAGAAAAAAAATCACTGAGGGTCTGAAAGCTGAATGAAGCTGTCAATAATCGTTGCTATCATGACAGCACTATTACTCACAGCATGCGCCACAACAGGTCAATACAAGGCTGGGGCTATGGCTTCCATTGGCCCCTACAGCAAGTTTTCCGGACGACTCATTGTTATTGAACCTGCGCGCCGCTGGCAGGTACTGGTCAACTGGGATGGAACACCCGAAAGAGGCCTGATACGTCTGACTCACGCTGCAAGCAATCGTATTATTCAACTTTCATGGCATGATAACATAACGCACATATTAGATAACCGGGATTCTGCCGGCGAATGGAAACCTGTTACAAAAGAAGAGATCATCAAACAGGGTGTTATTTTACCGCCTCAACAGCTCGCTTTGATTCTTTCAGGAAAGCTACCAAAATCACTTATTCAGAAAAAACCGGGGCGATGGCAAGGTAAAATTAACAAAACATTTCTGAAGATAAAATGGTCAGCTGAAAACCATAAATTAGAACTTATGGACATCACACATGGCCGACAAGCCATCTTAATCATACAACCATGAAGCGTTACCCTGCACCGGCAAAAATCAACCTGCATCTAAAAATAACCCGAACACTGGACAATGGTTACCATGAACTCGACACCAGTTTTATCTATGTGGATGTCGCAGATATGCTTGAAGTGTCACCTTCGAATTCACTGAATGTAAGCTGTTCCAAAAAAAAATTAGATGGGGAAAACAACCTCGTTTATCAAGTATTGCATGCATTACAAAAACAATATGGGGTATCTGAAGGACTCTCGATCCACATTAACAAGAAACTCCCGGATCAAGCTGGGCTGGGTGGTGGTTCATCCGATGCTGCAACAGCCCTGCTCATCGCTAACAACTATTGGAGACTTGGGTTATCTATCGAATCATTGATTGCGTTTGCAACACCTTTTGGTGCCGATATCCCCTGCTTTTTGTTTGGAGAGGCAAGTCTGGCTACAGGCATAGGAGAAAAGCTCACTCCCTACCCTGAAAACATCCCAAATGAACACCTGTTACTTGCCTATCCAGGCCTGGGGCTCTCCACGCCCGAGGTATTCCACTGCTATGATCAGCAGGTAAATAAAGCCCGTGCATTGACCCATCATGGTGGCATCGATACCATCCGCGACCATTCAAAAACGGCTATCGGAAACAATGAGCTTGAAAGCTATGCATGTTCACTCTCTACAGCGGTCAACAACCTCTTGAGAGAGATGAAAAAAGTCTCAGATAAAGCGTGGATGAGTGGAAGTGGATCCACATGTGTCGCACTGTTTGCAAACAAACATGAGGCAGACAATGTCGCCAGGATGTTGCAAGCGGAAAAGCTTGCCAACTGGACACATGTTGGAAAGCTGCTTAAAAAGCATCCACTTCAGAGTATGAAAATTGGGGCGTAGCCAAGCGGTAAGGCAGCGGGTTTTGATCCCGTCATGCGCAGGTTCGAATCCTGCCGCCCCAGCCAGTTTGTCAGCCATTTGGAATTGCCGGTTATTTCAGGCAAAGTTTGTATTTATATGTGCATTTAAAATCGCCACTCAGGAGCATCGGGCATGATTGAAAGGCGTCTTCGACTCTTCTCCGGCACTTCCAACCCGGAGCTTGCAAACGGCATTTGCGAACAGGTTGGCATTCCTCCTGGCAATATTTATACCCAAAAGTTTTCCGATGGAGAGATTTTTCTTCAGTTTAAAGAAACCATTCGTGGTCACGACGTCTTTCTCATCCAAAGCACATCCGCACCTGCCAATGATAATCTGATGGAGCTACTTATTGCCATTGATGCTGCAAAACGGGCTTCTGCACACTACATCTGTGCAGTGATCCCTTATTTTGGTTATGCCAGACAGGATCGAAAAAGCGCCGGACGCACCCCGATCTCTGCCAAGCTGGTTGCTGACATGCTGACCACTGCTGGCGCAACCCGTGTACTCACGATGGATCTGCATGCAGGGCAAATCCAGGGCTTTTTTAACATTCCTGTAGATAACATCTTTGCAGGCCCTCTGTTTGCCAAAGATGTAGAGAAAAACAATAATCTCGACGAGATTGTCATTGTATCACCCGATGTTGGCGGCGTTGTCCGCGCACGTGCCATGGCAAACAAATTACATGCTGACATGGCCATTGTAGATAAACGTCGCCCCGCACCGAATGTTGCAAAAGTAATGAACATTATCGGTGATGTTGAAGGGAAGCATTGCATCCTGATTGATGACATGGTGGATACAGCAGGCACCCTTTGCAGCGCAAGCGATGCACTGCTTGAAAGCGGTGCAACCAAGGTGACCGCCTACGCAACCCATGGCGTACTCTCAGGCCCGGCGGTAGAACGTCTTGCTGAATCAAGCATTCACGAACTCGTGGTGACCGATAGCATCAGACAACCACAGGCTATTCTCGATACGAATAAAGTACGTGTCATCACGATTGCCCCTCTCATGGGTGAAGCGATCAAACGCATCTATGATTCCCGTTCGATCAGTAGTCTTTACGAATAAATATTTGTATCAAGCTTGTATCAAAAAGCCAGGCTGTGCACCTGCTTATGTTTCACAACGATTAAGCGCTTCCAAATAGAAAAAAAATCCATAGACTGCGCCGCCTTCGGCATCTCTTTCACATGAATTTCACATGAAAAAGTACCCGGATATCCGTCACGGGCATACCCGTCGGATCATTTTATTTGGAGTATTGTTATGACTGATTTTGTACTTGAAGCGGAAATCCGCGAAAAAACCGGTAAGGCCGAAACCCGTCGCCTGCGTCGTGAAGGTAAACTTCCCGCCATTATTTATGGTGGTGACAAACCTGACCTTCCTATCACTTTGGATTATAACAGTACTTCAAAACTACTGAGCGACGAGCATTTTTTCACTTCCATGATCGATATCAAGGTTAAAGGCTCTCGTGGTAAAAACACCGCACTGCTAAAAGCCACACAGTGGTGCCCTATTTATGACACAGCCAAACATCTGGATTTCTTCCGCGTAAGCTCTTCTGACAGTGTGACTGTTGAAGTTCCTATTGTTGCAATTAATCACGAAAAATGCCCGGGTGCGATTGCGGGTGGCCTGCTTGATCTTATTCGCCACACACTGGAAGTTACCAGCCGTGCGGATGCAATCCCTGAACATATCGAAATCGATTGCTCAAACCTTGAAATTGGTGACACGATTCATATTGATGACATCACCCTGCCCGAAGGCAGTGTCGTGACACATGAAGTCAACTTTACGGTGATCAATATGTCTGCACCGAAAAAAGCTGAACCTGAGGCTACAGCAGCTACTGATGAAGCTGCTGAGACTGACACAGATACAACAGAGGCTCCTACAGAGTAAAAGCCATGCAACTTCTGGTTGGGCTCGGTAACCCCGGCAATCAATACCAGGATACACGTCATAATATCGGTTTTCGATTTCTTGACGCTTTAGCCCATCGCGAGGGGCTGCGCTTTGCCGCAGTCCCTCGTTTTCGTGCAGAAACCTGCAATTGGGAAATCTCCGGCGAGAAGGTCATGTTTGTTAAACCGCAGACTTTCATGAATCACAGTGGCGAAGCTGTCGGCCAATTGGCACGTTATTATCAGGTCGTGACATCGGATGTGTTTGTTGTCTATGATGATCTGGATCTCCCGGCCGGAAAGCTTCGCATTAAAAAAGGTGGCGGTCATGGTGGACACAACGGTTTGAAATCCTTAAACCAGCATCTTGATGATGTGAATTACACTCGCATTAAAATTGGTATTGGAAGACCGGAATTTGGCGAAGTCTCGCCCTGGGTGCTGGGCAAAGCTTGCAAAGAAGATCGTGCATCTGAAAATATTGTGTTTGATGCGCTGTTACCGGAAATCGCAACCATCCTGGATGGTCATGCTGACAAAGCTGCCAACCGCATCCATCTAAAAATCAACAGTTAAAAGGGAACGAGGAAACAACCCATGGCTCTAAGTATCGGAATTGTTGGACTCCCCAACGTTGGAAAATCCACACTCTTTAATGCCCTCAATGGTGGTGGTGCCGAAGCGGCCAACTACCCTTTCTGCACCATTGATCCAAATATTGGCATTGTTCCTGTTCCCGACAAGCGTATGCAACCTTTGATTGACATCGTCAAACCTCAGGCGGTTCAAGCTGCTGTGGTTGAGTTTGTAGACATCGCAGGTCTGGTGGCCGGTGCCGCCAGTGGTGAAGGCCTTGGCAATAAATTTCTCGCCAATATCCGCGAATGTGCAGCCATTGCCCATGTGGTTCGCTGTTTTGAAGATGAAAATGTCACCCACGTATCCGGTAAAGTTCACCCTCTTTCTGATATTGAAACCATCGATACTGAACTGATGCTCAAAGATATGGACACACTGCAAAAGTCAGTGATTCGTATAGAGAAATTGATTCGATCCGGAGACAAGGATGCAAAAACACAGGCAGAGACCTTTAAAAAGGTTCTGCTAAAACTCGAAGATGGCATCACCGTCCGTCGACAAAATCTTTCTGAAAATGACCACGAACAAATCAAAGAACTGTGTCTGTTAACGAGCAAACCTGTGCTCTACGTCGCCAATGTCGATGACAGCTCTCTACCTGATGGAAATACCTTTGTTGACCAGGTGCGTGAACATGCTGCGGTTGAAGATGCTCGTGTTGTTGTCGTTTCTGCTCAAATTGAATCGGAACTGGCCGAAATGGATGAGGCATCCAAAGTTGAATTTTTAGCAGATCTGGGGCTTACCGAACCCGGGCTGAACACTGTGATTCGTGAAGCCTATACATTACTGAATCTGATCACTTATTTCACCGCAGGCGTCAAAGAAGTCCGCGCCTGGACCATTCACCGTGGTGATACCGCGCCTCAGGCGGCGGGTGTGATTCATACTGATTTTGAAAAAGGTTTCATCCGTGCAGAAACCATTGCTTATGATGATTATGTCGCACTTGGTGGGGAGAGCAAAGCCAAAGAAGCTGGCAAAATGCGGCTGGAAGGTAAGGATTATATCGTCAAAGATGGTGATGTGATGCATTTTCGATTTAATGTCTGACTGACTTTATAGCCGCGCCAGAACTAAATTTTGGCGTCTTTCTTGCTTCATCTTTCTTACTTTTATCGCATGTGTAATTCATCGAGAAGTCATGAAGGAGAAGGCAGCATCAACAATAAAACTAATCATCTCCATGCTCAGGTACTGCTCATTGATGATCAGCGTACCATTATTAAAGGCATTGAACTTCTTCTTTCGCATGCGTTCGACATCAATCTGCATACCTGTTCAGACCCCGCCAAAGCCCTCGAAACAGCAAAACATGTCGGCCCCACGGTCGTTCTTCTTGACATACAAATGCCTGACATTGACGGTTTTGCAGTTCTCGAACAGTTCAGGGCAGATCCATCCATTTGTGATGTACCGGTCATCATGCTCTCTGCGAATGAAGACCCCGAAACCAAGGCAAAAGCTTTTACGCTGGGTGCTGATGATTATCTTATTAAAGCACCGGAAAAAATCGAACTCATCGCGCGGATTCGTTACCATTCAAAAGCTTATATTAACAATCTGGAACGCCAGTCTGCCTATCAGGAACTGGAAGAAAACCGTATGAAACTTGAAGCTGCCGTACTTGAACTTGAACGCCTCTCTACATTGGATGGCCTGACAAAAATTTATAACCGCCGACACTTTGATACAACCATGTTGCGTGAATGGGGACGTGCCAAGCGTGAATCAACGCCGATATCACTCATCATGATCGATATTGACCACTTTAAACAATACAATGATCATTATGGTCATCTGGAGGGAGATAGCTGCCTTATTCAAGTGGCTCAAATGCTTGCAAACAAGCTCAAACGCTCAACCGATCATGTTGCCCGCTATGGTGGTGAAGAGTTTATCGTTACGCTTCCCTCCACAAATGCCAAAGAAGCAGCCCCCGTCGCCGAACGTTTGCGACAATCCATCACTGATCTGGCTTTGCAACATGCAAATTCAGAGACTGGCGACATCGTCACAATCAGCCTCGGTGTCTCATCCTGTGTTCCAGAATATTCAGAAAAATATGAGTCTTTGATTGCTACCGCCGACCAGGCACTCTACCAAGCCAAAAAACAGGGTCGCAACAGGGTTGTAACATTAAGCAAAACAGACAAGGCAACGTTATCAGACCATGATATTTTACCGGGTAGTTAAAGAATTTCTCTCCGCCCGGGCATCCCTAACAATTGATACACCACCTTTCACCACAATACCTGCGATCATAAAACCAATCAAAAGATCTGGAATTGACGAAGAGAAGAATTCAACCAAAAAACCGCTAAGAATAACACCAACATTAGCAATAACATCGTTTTTAGAAAATATCCAACTGGCGCGCATATGAATCTCACCCTTGCGATGTTTGGAAATCAGCACCAAACAAATCACATTCGCAACCAGAGCAATCAACCCCACGCCAATCATCAGTTGAGAATCAGGCTCACTCCCCCAAATGCTTCTTCGTGCCACATCAATCATAACCGCCGCAGCTAAAAGGCACTGAAGAATACCACTCAAATACGCTGCCCTGATCTTATTATGAAATGCTTTTCCCACAGCGTAAAGTGCGACGGCATAGATCATAGCATCAGCAAACATATCCATTGAATCTGCAATCAGGCCTGTCGAATCTGCAATGATACCAAGCGTAAGTTCAACAAAAAACATCACAGTGTTGATAAAGAGAAGTAGCAGCAACACCTTTTGTTGCTGCCTGTTATTCACCTCAATGCCACACCCGCAGTCAGGCATGAAAGCAGCAATGCATAAAAAAGATCAACCTGTAAAACTTTTAGTTCTGAATAGCAAGCCAACGTTCAGCATCCAATGCTGCCATACAACCTGAACCTGCGGAGGTCACAGCCTGACGATAAACAGGGTCTGCAACATCACCGGCTGCAAACACACCTTCGATAGAAGTCTGGGTGCTTTTACCCCTGGTGATAAGATAACCGGCATCATCTTTCTCAATAATATCGCCCAGAAAACCGGTGTTCGGCTCATGTCCGATGGCAATGAATACACCATGCAAAATAAATTCTGTTGTAGAAGCGTCTACAGTCGATTTCAATCGCATACCCGTTACGCCACTGTCATCACCCAGCACTTCATCCAGTACATGATTCCATACAATCTCAATATTCTTAGCTGCAAACAATTTATCCTGCATGATTTTCTCTGCACGCAACGCATCCCGACGATGAACCAGCGTAACCTTTTTGCAAATATTGGAGAGGTAGAGCGCCTCTTCGACCGCCGTATCACCGCCGCCAATCACTGCCACGTCCTGATCCCGATAAAAGAACCCATCACACGTCGCACATGCTGAAACACCACGGCCTGAAAATGCTTCTTCGGATGGCAAGCCAAGATATTTAGCAGATGCACCTGTCGCAAGAATCAAAGCATCACAGCTGTATTCACCTTCATCACCTTTCAGACGATACGGGCGGGAAGAAAAATCCACTTCATTGATATGATCCCAAACAATCTTTGTATCAAAACGTTCAGCCTGAGCCTGAAAATCAGCCATCATCTCAGGGCCTTGCACACCATCTTTATAGCCGGGGTAATTATCAACATCCGTTGTTGTAGTCAGCTGGCCGCCGGGTTGAATCCCTTGAATTAAAACCGGATTCAAATTTGCACGTGCAGCATAAAGTGCTGCCGTATAACCAGCAGGGCCAGAGCCTAAAATGATCAAACGATGATGTTGTACATCTGACATGAACGTCTCCTTAAATTGAATGCGCAAGCTAACCCAGTGAGCCAATGAATCAACCAGGCTTGGCATGCAAAGCCTCTTTAAATAAACAGTTCCATACGCCTGTTCAGGCTCTCCGGCTAAAATGAAACCATCCAATTTGAAATTTCATTTATTTTAACGGTTTACAACCCATCTACCCATCTATTTGTTATAGCGAGGTATGCATAAATTTCATAGATATCCGAACCTGAATCACCATCGATAATTTTGTTTTTTCTGTTTATAAAAGAAAAACAGTCGCCAAACCTAAAAAAGATACAAAACCAACAACGTCAGTAACGGTTGTTAGTATGGTTCCCGATGCCAATGCAGGGTCAATATTGATACGTTGCAGTGTGAGTGGAATCAGAGCCCCTGCGAGACCTGCAGCACATAGATTAATCAACATGGCCAGTGCAATAACAAAACCAAGTTTCATGCCCAGTTCCGGGAACCAGAGTGAAGCTACAATGCCGATGACAATAGCAAAACTCAGCCCTGTCACCATAGCCACCGAAGCCTCTTTGAAGAGCGCTCGTTTGGCATTTGAAAATGTAACACGACCCAGTGCAATGCCACGTACAATAATGGTTAATGTTTGCGTTCCGGCAATGCCTCCCATGCTTGCAACGATCGGCATAAGAATCGCCAGGGCCACAATCTGAGAGATTGTGGCCTCAAACTGCGCAATCACAAAAGACGCCAAAATGGCCGTGCAAAGATTCACTCCCAACCAGACACCACGACGCCATGCTGTGATAGCAATCGGCTCTGAAAGGTCATCCTGATCCGAAAGCGCTGCCAGACGATACATATCCTCGGTTGCCTCTTCCTGAACCACATCAAGAATATCATCCGCAGTAATACGCCCGATCAACACGCCCTCTTCATCTACAACAGGAAGTGCCAACACATCATATTTTTCGAAAATATGTGCAACTTCTTCCTGATCCTCACCTGCTAATGCTCTTGGAAAAGAACCATCCGCCACATCAAAAATCTGTGCTTCGATATCACAAAAAAGAAGAACATGTAATGAGACAACACCTCGGAGTTTATCATCCGCATCAACAACGTAGACATAATTCAGGTTTTCAATCTCTTCGCCCCATCGACGAAGCACATTAAGAACCTTTTCCACCTTCCAATCATCGCGAACTTTGAAAAGTTCCGCCTGCATCAAACCACCCGCAGACTCCTCATCATGCGCCATCAACGGCTCAATGCCACGTCGATCATCGGGCTCCAGACGTTCAATTACCTCATCGGCAATTTCTTTATCAACCGCCTGCAAAATATCTGTAACTTCATCCGATTCGAGATGCTCAACCACGTCACCAATTGCACTGGGCGCAAAATCAGCAAGCAGATCACCCTGCATGCCTTCCGGCAATTCCAGCAGTGTGTCTCCCAGAAGGCTTTCCGGAATAAAAGGAATCAGAATCTGACGTTGATGATCATCGCGACAGGCAAGTAACAATTCAGAAAGCTCTGCACAATGCATTTCGGAGAATTTCTCTGACAAAACAGGCGAATGATCCCGAGCTAGCTCCAGAGCCTCTTTAAAGTCGAGTTGGCCGGTTTTTTCATCTGGGGATTGCACGCCACTCTCTCCTTCATCTCTAAAATTTGTAGAATGTTCAGAACCCTAACCAAAGCGATAAAAAAAATCAGTGTTTCAGATGTTATGCCCTACCTATCCCTTTCTACTAAAATAAGACACATGTATAAACTTTCGGGAGGCTGAGTGCCTGATTCAGGCATTTCAGTTCAGAATAATATAAAAACTTAATCATTCGCTTAAAACAACAGAAGACCTAAAGCATCATCTATTTACCCATATACACCCTCAATTCAATCCAAAGAATCAAACCAGATTTTAAAAAAATGTCTCTATAACAGCACACGTTGCAATTTAAGTTGTGTGATTTTTTACACACAAAACATACAATGGGGAGTATGCTATCGCACAGATGGGAACCTGAAGGGGTATGCAATGATACTAATTGCCGAAGATGATCTGGATATCCGAACCGTTTTAACTGAAATGTTAGAGGGTTTAGGCCATGCAACCATTGCTTTTGCAGATGCAGAATCCGCTGTTCAATTTTTAGATTCGGGAGGCATTGATGACATCAGCATGATTGCCAGCGATTTTGTTTTACCTGGTGCCAATGGCCTGGAGCTTATCAAATATGCCAAAAATCTACGCACCAATATTCCGGGCTTTATAATTTCAGGCTATACCACACAAAATATTCCATCTGATGTCCATTATCTCAAAAAACCATTTCAGCTCAGACAATTAAAAGAGATTGTGATAAAATGTCGTCAGCAACTTACTGAGTCATCGCTTACACATTAACTGTTACAATTCTCAACCCGTAAAAAACACTTCAAAAATCACCTTTGCAGACGAAGAAACTCACGTTTAAAATCTGCGTAAGCCTCGCAGTAACTACGGATAAGTGGCCCCGGAAATGCCAACATTTCACACCACCCTTGAGCTATCACATCCGCCGTTGCCGCTTCAACTTTTTTAAGCACAGAAATCTCTCCAATCATATCGCCCGTCACTTGACTGGCGATCAATTGGCCATCCCTGCTTACTTCCACCCGGCCTCGTGAAATAAGGTAAAGTGTGTCATTTTCAATGTTTTTTTGGAGCAGTTTTTCATTTGGTAACAGCGCAATCGGATGCGCTTTAGACAGTATGTTTTTCCGTTCCGTTTTTGGCAAACTGCGAAAAAGTGAGTGCAGTGTCATCAGCACATCATAATCCCGTTCCCGAGCTATTCTTTCCAGCACCTGCCGCAACTCAAATCCCTCCGTTCCCTGAAGCAACGGGAAAACATCCTTCGACTTAAATTCGATACAGCTCACATCACCTTCTGCACGCCAGGCAATCACAGGCAAAGTATCTTCACTAAACATGCTACGTACACCGAGGAATTCATCTTTACCACTTTGGCAAAGCTTCGTCTTGCCACTTTTCTCAATGGCATACACAGTCACGTTACCATCTTCGATAAGCCGCATACCCGTAAATCCGGATGTTTCATTTGGAAGCCATTCTCCGGCATGATAAATCGCTGTTTCCCCATGTTCCATGAATGCCTCTAAAACATTTACAGGAAGGAAATCCAGTTCTTCTTTTAATGACATGAATCGTGATTCTCTTCGTTCATGCGGAAGAGACTAAGAAATTTCTGGCCTAACGGGAAGTTTCCTTATTCAAAGTCAGCAGTTTGGCTATTTTTTCTTTTGATAAACTGACCGTTCGGCCATCCTCAGTCGCAGCCACCGCACCAGCCTCAGTACACCGTTTCATCAACTTGGTAACATGCTCACGGGTACAATTCAGCATCCGAGCCATATTCACATGGGTAGGCAGCTCAACTTCCACGCTATCACCCGTTACACTTACCCACTCTTTGCGCCCTAACATATAAATACCAAGACGATGTAACACCTGAGACTGGCCCAAGCGTCGCACAACTTTTTGCGTTGCCGCAAAATGTAAGACTGTTGAATCTAATACTCTTCTTAAAAAGTTTTCGTTTTGCATCTGTGTGTCCCACACCGCACGGGAGATACGCAATACACGGACAGGAGTCATACACCGTGCACAAGCCATATGCTGTTTAACACCCATCAAACCCATTTCGCCAATCAACTGGCCTGGAGACAATGTAAACAACAGTGTTTCACTACCATCGACATCAGCCACAAAAACTTCAACCTTCCCCTCAAGCAGCAAATAGGCTCCCCGATCAGATGAATCACCTTCCATCAATAAAAATGAACCCTTCTCGACACTGACTTCATCAGCACCCGGAAAGTCATCCCTCACAAAAAAACACTGCTCAACACCTTCCATTATCATTAGACCCCTTTCCCAATCAGGTTCCCCACTTTATGATGGTGACGATATAAATAACGGTGAAAAATTTCACACACACCATCACAGGCCTCAGTAGACACTGAACAACTCAGATATATATTTTCTTTATGGTACCCCTCTTATACAATCTTCAAGTGGAGGATTGTTTCTTCTTCCGGCAGTATGCCTCGCCCGATGGAAAACATAGACCAATCCGCCACCTCTGTTCAACCTGATTCATCTTACGGCTTTGCATTTCAGCTGGCTGAAGTAGCCCGTACTGATCAGCTTTCCATCTATATTTGTCCTGATCTTCGCAGCTACCGAACACTTTCCGAAGAGCTCTCTTTCTTTCTACAGGATCAACCTGAACGCTTGTGGCGTTACCCCGCATGGGAAGTCCTCCCCTACGACAGAGTATCTCCCCATCATGCGATTGTAGGCCAGCGTTTTTCGACATTAAGTCGACTTCTGAATACACCCAATCCACAAGGCCTGCTTCTCACATCACTGCCTGCATGGCTGCAACGCATTGCACCACCGGAAAGTATCGCTGCCCATGTCTGGAAGCTAAAAACAGGTCAGGTACTTGATATTGCAACGCTAAAGGGTCGTTTGACCGAAGCGGGTATGCAGCCTTCCGAACGGGTATTGGCCCCCGGTGAATTTGCAGCGCGGGGTGGCCTGTTTGATATCTGGCCAGCCACCGAAAACACACCGCTCAGAATCGATCTGTTTGGTGATGAAATTGAATCCATTCGCAGGTTTGATGTTGATACCCAACGTTCAGGCGAAAGTCTCGACCATTTCACTTCAGTGCCCGTCCGTGAAGTGATCCTGGATACATCTGGCCGCGATAAATTCACAGCCACGTTTCGTGCCCGTTTTCCACAGCTTCGAAAACATCCGATGTTAACAGCGGCACAAGCTGGACGCCCACACCCGGGCATTGAGGCACTGCTTCCTTTTGCATATACAAAAACAGCCCGTCTGGCTGACTTCTTACCTGATGCAGGTAACATGATCAGCACCTTTGATATTGAGACAAAGCGTAAGGCTTTTGCTGAACAGGTACGGGGTCAATTTGAGATGGTTCGTGCCAGTAGTGAACCCGTCATCAGTCCACAGGAGCTCTATGCAACAGAGACTCCCATTGAGGCCAGCCTCCTTGAACAATCCGAACACCTTGCTTTGCCGCCTTCACTTCAGGACTTTCAACAGGAACAACAACCCCTGCATGCATTGCGCGAACATCTCGCCAAAAAGATCGCAGAAGGATGGTATATCCTCCTGATTGCTCACGGACTCGGTCAACAGGAGCGCATGTGTGAAAGTCTGAATGAAATCAGCACCGACATCCCACATTGCACTGGCTTGCATGACCTGCCAGCAGTGCTCTCAGACACATCCCCGGCTCCATCAATCGCTACTGCCATCGGTTTTCTTGAAAAAGGTATGGCACTTAACGATCAGAAAATCCTGATTCTCACCGGACAGGAACTTTTGGGACAGCGCCTGCCAAGAAAACGAGGCAAAAGTTCAACCGCCGTTCGTGCTGATCTTTTCTCCAGTCTACAGGAGCTTAAACCGGGTGATCCTGTTGTTCATGAAGATCATGGTGTCGGCCGTTACAAAGGCCTTACCAGCATGGAATCCGGCGATGCGCAGGCAGATTTCCTGCACATCGAATATGGCGGTGATGCCAGCATTTATCTACCTGTGGAAGAGCTCGACAGACTGCACCGTTACACCGGGGATGACTCCCCAACACTGAACAGGCTTGGTTCAGAAAAGTGGAGGCGAACACGGGAACGGGTGAAACATGACCTGATGGCCATGGCACACGAACTGATCGATGTTGATGCCATGCGCTCACGCAGCAGACGTGACCCCTATATTCTGGAAGGCCCGCTTAAAGATGCCTATGAAGAGTTTGCCGCACAATTCCCATTCGAAGAGACCGATGACCAGATTACCAGTATTGATCAAATTCTTGCTGATTTCTCGACAGGAAAACCGATGGATCGCGTGGTGTGTGGGGATGTCGGTTTTGGCAAGACAGAAGTGGCCATGCGCGCAGCATTCATTGTGGCCGAATCTGGCAGACAAGTTGCAATTCTTGCTCCAACCACCGTGCTTGCCAACCAGCATTATAATAGTTTTTCCGAACGTTTCAGTGGCACACATCTGAAAGTGGAACTTTTATCACGGCTACAGGGTAAAAAAGAGAGTGACCGCATCACACAAGCACTAAAATCCGGTGAAGCACGCATTATTGTTGGCACCCATCGCCTGCTCTCTGACCAGTTCAAATTTGCTGATCTCGGCCTTGTCATTGTCGATGAAGAACAACGTTTTGGGGTGAAACACAAAGAAAAACTCAAGTCCCTGCACGCCAATATGGATCTACTGACCCTGACCGCAACACCGATTCCACGGACGCTGCATCAAACGCTTTCCGGTCTGCGTTCTGTCTCCATCATCAGCACGCCCCCTGCTGAACGCGAAGCCATCCGCACCATGGTATCAAGCTTTGATCCGCATCTTGCCAACGAAGCGATCCGACGTGAGCTCTATCGCGGCGGTCAAATTTACTATCTGCATAATCATGTGAAGAGCATTGATCGCATTGCTGATCGATTGCGCAGGGATATTCCTGAAGCTGAGGTTGGCATTGCTCACGGTCAGATGAGTCCCGCCGAGCTGGATCGTCAGATGCTGGCTTTTTATGAAGGCCGTCTGCATATCCTTGTCTGCACCACCATTGTCGAATCAGGGCTGGATGTACCCAATGCCAACACACTGCTGGTTGAACGCGCTGATCTGCTCGGCCTGGCGCAACTGCATCAGATTCGTGGCCGCGTAGGGCGCAGTCACCAACAGGCCTATGCCTACCTCTTCACCCCCGATGCACGAGCCATGACGCCCGATGCACGAGAGCGCTTACAGGCAATTGCCGAACATACAGAACTGGGGGCAGGTTTTCTGCTTGCACGTCAGGACATGGAAATTCGTGGTGCAGGCAATCTCCTTGGTGCTGAGCAGAGCGGGCAGATAGATGCGATTGGCCTTGATCTCTATCTGGAGATGCTCACACAGGCCGTCAGTGAGGCCAAAGGCGAAGAAACGATTTCTCAACAACCGCTTGATCTGCATTTGGGTGTCAATGCGATTCTTCCACCGGATTATGTACCTCAGGTGGGTGAACGCCTCGGCCTTTATCGTCGCATTGCAAAAGCGGAAAATGATGAGCAAATCATTCTTTTATTTGAAGAGATGACAGACCGATTTGGAAAAATTCCGGATGAAGTCAAATTCACACTGGAATCTGCACGTATTCGCTGGCGAGCACGTAAAATGTTTATCTGTAAACTTGATGCATCAAGTCATGGCATCCGTTTTACCTTTACAGAGCAATCACCCATTAATCCTGCAACACTGTTGATGCGGGTGCAGAAAAATCCAGATGCCTACCGTTTATCTCCAGATGGCAATCTCACACTGCTGCACCAGTCTGATGACAAACGTGAAAGGCTTAAAACGTGCGTTGCCTTTCTCGATTCGCTACTGGAGGATGCAGCATCATGAAATCTCACACCAATAAACCCGTTCTTAGCCAGCCCGGGCTACTGTTTATGGACATGGATTCCACACTGATCCAGTGCGAATGTATTGATGAGATTGCAGCTTTTTTAGGTATCAAAACAGAAATCTCAGAAATCACTGAACGTGCCATGCGTGGTGAACTTGACTTTGCGGCCTCTCTGATTGAACGGGTTCAACTGCTGGCCGGCCTCGATGCATCCGTTCTGGAACGTGTTTACAATGAGTGCATTGAACTCACTGAAGGGGCTGAAACGCTTATCAACACCGTTCAATCTCACGGTTGGAAGGTGGGCTTGGTCTCGGGTGGATTCACCTATTTCACCGATAAATTCAAAACCCGACTCGGGCTGGATTACACCCGTTCCAACGAACTGGAGATTCACAATGGTAAACTTACCGGCAGTGTGGTGGGAGATATCATCGATGCAGAAGCCAAACGGCATGCCTTACTGGAACAAGCTGAAATTTTCAGTATCCCAATGTCACAAACGATTGCCATTGGTGATGGTGCCAATGATCTGCCAATGATCGGAGAGGCAGGTATGGGCATTGCTTTTCATGCCAAACCCAAAGTTCAGGAAGCCGCGCCCTATGCAATCAATCGTGGTGGCTTGGACAAGGTATTAGAACTCATCCGCTGAATTATTTTTATAAAAAAACATTTAAAAATATGGTTTTTCTATAAATAAATACCTATTTTAACAAAAACACTTCATAAAAATCCTGTTTAAACACCTTTCAGCGCTAATATTTGTAAAAATATTCCACGCCTTCAGACTCACAAACCAGTAACCAGTCACATCCCGCCTTTAGAGCTTCTGTGGCTGCACTGTGCATATCATCACCCACACCTTTCATACATAGATCATCACTCCAGACATCACCTGAAAATTTGAATTGCTGCCTTAAAACATCTTTTAACCAATAATCAGACAGTGTGGCCACGTGCTTTTCTGGCATTTTTTCTGTAGCTAAATAGATGACATGTGCTGTCATGATATGTTTTAGACCTTGCGCAAACATATGTTTAAATGACTCCGCTTCAGCCAACACCACATCCAGCGATGCATCCACCTCAGGTACTGCAACATGTGAATCTGCATTGGCACGACCATGGCCGGGAAAATGTTTCCCGATAGCTCCAATGCCAGCATCGTGCAGCCCTCGCATACAGGCCGCTCCCAGCTCTGTCACCACGGCGACATGATCGCCATAAGCACGCTCACCAATAATGCCATGCCCTTCAGGATGAAACAGATCCAGCACGGGTGCACAATTATGTGTAAATCCCAACGCCTTTAATGCGTTTCCAATTTCGAGACTGTCATCATAGACCTGTGTAACTGCGCCCTTTACGTCCGAAACATAGAGCTTGCCATAATCAGCAGCTTGTACCCGGGTATTAAACGGGGGCCAGGGCAAACGATTCACACGCCCTCCCTCCTCATCAATCGCAGCCCATAATTGGTTGCCCGCAACATCTCTGGCATCGGCAAGTAACGTTTTCACCTGTTCCGGCGTTTCGATATTACGCGCAAACAGAATCACGCCTTTGGGCGGTTTCTCACGTAGCCACTTCCGTTCATCGGGTGTCAGCACGGTGCCTTTCAAACCAATTACCAGTTTTTCATGCATCGGCATGCCCTCCTTTTACATCCAGTCGATCCCGCAAATGATCACCAAGCAGGTTTACAGCCATGACCAACAGAAAAAGAATCAAACCCGGCCAAATGACCAGCAGAGGTTCCACCAGCATCAGCCGGGTTCCTTCACGGATCATGGTTCCCAGTGAAGCATCAGGCGGCTGAACACCCACACCAAGGAAGGATAAGCCTGCCTCACCAATCACCACCGCAGCCAACCCAAAACTGGCCTCAACCAACAACGGCGCTGCGATGTTCGGTAAAAGATGCCTCACTGCGACATACCTGACAGAAGAACCTCCCGCCAATGAAGCCTCAACAAACGGCGCATGTTTCAACGCCAAGACCTGTGCACGGGACAAACGTGAAAACCCGACCCAGCCCACTGCCACCAAAGCGATAATCAGGTTTTCCACGCCCGGGCCAAGCATCGCAGCCAATGCAATGGCAAGCAAAATACCCGGAAAAGAGAGCACGATATCCGCAAAGCGCATCAATACTGCATCAAGCCAGCCTCCCATCCAGGCTGCAAACATACCGATTGAAATACCAATCACACCGCCCAGACATACAACAGCGATACCCACGCTCAAAGAGAGCTGCAACCCTTCGGCCAGCCGGGCCAGAAGGTCTCTGCCAAGCGCATCACACCCCAATGGATGTGCCATGCTCGCATCTGCAAAAACCGCATCCAGATCCACGGCATGTCCATCGGTTTGCATCACGGCAGCAGCAAGCAGCACCAGCAATGGGATAAGGAGTAGAAACAGAGACCAGCGCACGGTTGGATTCATCATGGCAGATTTATCATAGCAGATTCATCATTGTAAAAACGCCCTAACCATGTCGCTGTCGCGGATCAAGCCACAGACTCAATAGATCTGCCAACAGGTTGGCAATCACATAAAACAGAGCGATGATCAGCACACAGCCCTGAACCAACGGATAATCACGCCGTTGAATCGCCTCGATGGTTAACAAACCCAGACCCGGCCAGTCAAATACGGTTTCGGTGATCACAGCACCGCCCAATACTGCGCCCAATTGCAGCGCAAACATGGTCACCACTGGAACCGCAGCAAGACGTCCTGCATGCCGCCACCATATCACCTGCTCTTTCACACCCGATGCACGGGCCGTGCGCATTGCATCGGAACTCATCGCCTCCAACCAGCTTGAACGAGCCATGCGTGAAAGAATCGCAGCCAGTGCGGTGCCTAATGTGATTGCAGGTAATACAATACTTCCCGGCGCATCCATGCCCGATACGGGAAGCCAGCCCAAAATGACCGAAAAGAGTAACATCAACATCGGCCCCAACCAGAAATTGGGGATCGATACGCCCAACAGTGAAAAACTCATGGCTGCAAAGTCCCGGGTCGAACCTGCGTGACGTGCTGCCCAGTAGCCCAATGGCAATGCCAAAACCAATGCCAATAAAAGGCTGACAGCCGCTAGTTCCGCAGTTGCAGGCAAACGTTCCCCAATCAAAATCAGCACACTGCGACCATCAACAATGCTATTACCCCAATCACCGGTAGACAGTCCAACAAGAAACGAGACATATTGCTGAAGCAATGGCAGATCGAGATTCAGTGCCCTGCGCATCGCTTCGCGATCTGTAGCCATGGCTGTTTCGCCCAGCAACGCATCTACCGGATCACCCGGCACCAGATGCAGCAGAAAGAAAACCAGCGTCGTCACGCCCAGCAGTGTCGGAACCGCCTGAAAAATTCGAATTGCACATACCCGCCCTAGCATTCGGATAACCTAGCCTGTGAACGAAGCAGAAAGAAGTCTCTAAACAGACCGAACGGAATATCCACTGCATTATCAAGAGGATAATTTCATAATTTTATAAAAACCGATGTATTATATCTATTTTATGTTTATTTATCAAAAATGTCTATATAGAAACAACCAAAAGAACCATTTATTAGGGGCCTTTTGAATACAAGACGAAACATTCCTGATTTAAGCGCCACGATTGATTGTATGCATCGATACTAAAAACCGACACAAGCCCCTACGCCTGTTTTTATTTTCGGTGGAGCGCACTCCTTTCACATTCTCTTTCTATCACCTCAGCAAGCTGCCAGGCAAAGATCTTGGCAAAGAATATGCTTCTTTATTTTAAATTATGCTTATTTACATCTGCTATAATCAGAGGATTACAGGAGTGATATTGCTTAGGTTAAAACATTGAAACTGAACAAAAAAGCTTTGATAGACCCTAAAACAAAAGTGATTGGCACGGTTGTTATTGGCCTCTGCATGCTTCTTGCCTTACTCATTGCTGCACTCTATTGGACTCAAAACTTACATATCACCCAAAATCAAAAGGAAAAAAATCATGCCTTTGCACAGCTGTTCCAACATGAAATTGAAAATCATACAGATAAGTTTTCCTTTCTTATTAACACCTTTATCATACCAAACACCCAAATCATGGCCGCATTTCGCAATCGGAACCATGATGAACTATTCAACCTGACTCGTGACCTGTTTTCTGAATGGAAAAACGCTGATGATGTCACTCATCTCTATTTTCATGATGCAGAACGGATCAATTTACTGCGTGTACATCAGCCTCATCGGCATGGTGATCACATTGATCGATTCACACTGCTTGAAGCCGAAAGTTCAGAAAAGCCTAGCTATGGGTATGAGCTGGGCGCTTTGGGCACCCTCACCCTGCGTACAGTTCATCCCTGGTTTGATGGAAACACGCTGTTGGGATATGTTGAAATAGGCACGGAGATTAGTCATCTATTGGAACACCACCCTTCGCTTGTCAATACAGGAACCATAACTACCATTGATAAACAGTATCTTAGCCAGGCGGAATATGAAACAGGCATGAAAATGCTGGGACGTACAAAAGTCTGGGGGGAATTCAAATCTATCGTGGTCATTAGCAGCTCTATTCCACTCACAGATGCATTGCATTCTTTTCTTGAAAATAACAATCTGGAGAACCTGTCCAATGGCCGGGTTCACACACTTTTTCACAATGAAAAATATTATAGTGCAAGCGATATTCCACTGCATGATGCAGGTAAGCGAAACATAGGCAGCATCTATATATTAAGTGATATAAGCAAAGAAACGCTATTCAGCCAACAGGCAGCGCTTGTCATTATCGGCGTTGGTATTCTTATCATGGTTCTGTTTATGATTGTTTTTCGCTCTCTTTATAATTCGGCAGAACAAAAATTAAGAATATTATCATCTGCTGTGGAAGAAACAGGTGAATCCGTGATGATCACAAACCGGGATGGCATCATCGAATATGTAAACCCCGCATTTACAAAAATAACGGGGCACCTGCCTGAAGAAATCATAGGAAAAACCCCAAAAATTCTCAAAAGCACAGCTCAAGAGCCGATTTTTTACAAAGAACTTTGGGATACCATTACAGCAGGTGAAATTTGGCGCGGAACGCTGACGGACATGCGAAAGGACGGGAGTTATTTCCCTGTCATGATGTCCATCGCACCCATCCATAATGGTCACAAACAAATTACGCACTTTGTTTCCCTTCAGCAGGACATGACCGAATACAAAAAAATGGAAGATCAATTTCTTCAAGCACAAAAGATGGAGGCCATCGGTACGCTGGTTGGTGGCATCGCACATGACTTTAATAATATGTTGGCGGCCATTCAGGGAAACGTCTATATATCCAAGAGTAAACTAAAAAATCAGCCAGAAGTTCGTGCAAAACTGGACAATATGGAACTGCTTAGCATACGTGCAGCAAATATGGTCAAACAGCTTCTCACCTTTGCACGTAAAGACAGGGTCATCATGGCCCCCTTCTCTCTAAATTCATTCATGAAAGAGGGTTTTAAGCTGGCCAAGAGTGCCATTCCCGAAAATATTGAACACATATGTGATACGTGCTCCGAAGAGCTGATTGTGAAAGGTGACATCACTCAGCTTCAACAGGCACTCATGAACCTGCTTAATAATGCATCTTATGCCGTCAGTGGAACCCCCGAACCTAAAATCACATGCAGCATCAGGCCTTTTGTTGCCACAGATGAATTTATTCAGACCCACCCGGACCTTTCAAACATACAATTTGCTCGCCTGAGCGTGCAGGATAATGGCTGTGGCATTACCCGTGAACGTTTAAATAAAGTTTTTGATCCTTTCTACACCACCAAAGGTGTAGGACAGGGAACGGGGCTTGGTTTAGCCATGGTGTATGGCTCTATCCAAACCCATGGTGGCGTTGTCGATGTTGAAAGTGAGCCCGGTAAAGGCACTGTTTTCCACGTCTATTTGCCATTGTATCATGCAGAAAAGGTGCCCATCAAAACAGAAACGCCCAAAATCGTTTCAGGGCAGCAGGAAACTGTTTTACTTGCCGATGATGAAGATGCCATGCGAGAAACCATCGCTGAAGTTCTGATCAGTTTAGGTTACATCGTTATAGAAGCCCGTGATGGCAAAGAAGCGCTGCAATTGTTTCAGGAACACGATATCGATCTGGTCATCTCCGATATCGTCATGCCCAACATGAATGGCACGGATGCTGTCAAGAAAATGCGGGAGACAAACAGCAAATTACCAATAATTTTCATGACCGGTTACGATAAAACCCAAGCCATCAGTGCTACAAATGACATCGATGGAATGATCATTCTTTCTAAGCCTTTTCCATTTGAAGAGCTCAGCCATGCCTTGCGATCTTTGCTTGAAGTAAATAACCATGCATAAGTGAAACAGCGTCACTGTTTACGACTGAGCAAAGGGAAACGTTTTTTTTAAAGGCATCCATTTAACATCACAATCATGTCTGCTTGCCTTTCCTTTAGCAGCAAAGCAGCTTTCAGACGATGGAAGCATCACAACATTATAACCCGGAAGAGATCGCCAAGTTTGAGGCCATTGCAGCTGAATGGTGGGATCCGAAAGGACGTTTCAAACCGCTGCATCAGATCAACCCGCTTCGACTCGATTATATTGCAGACCGGATTGACATAAAAACGAGTAACATCCTTGATGTCGGCTGCGGCGGCGGTTTACTGGCTGAAGGCATGGCCAGTCGAGGCGCAACAGTTACGGGACTGGACCGTTCGGAAAAAGCGCTTGCCATAGCCAGGTCTCATGCCGCTCAATCCAACGTTGAAGTCAATTATGTATACAACGATGCAGAGACATGGGCAGAAACCCATAAAGAGGCCTACGATGTCGTGACATGCCTTGAGGTATTGGAACATGTGCCTGATGTGCCTCGCACCATTGCCGCTTGCGCTGCCATGTTGAAACCCGGTGGGAAATTCTTTTTTGCAACACTGAACCGGACACCCATCTGCTACCTGAAAGCCATTATCGGTGCTGAATACGTATTGGGCTGGTTGCCAAAAGGAACCCATCAATACAATAAATTTATCCGACCCTCAGAGATGGTGCATGCGTTGAGATTAAGCGACCTGCAGGTTGAAGAGATTCGTGGCATGTCTTATCAGATGCTTAGCGATCATTTCTCACTCTCAGATAACCTCTCGATCAACTACCTCGGTATCGCTGAAAAGCCTGCCTGATAGCGAAAAATCAACGCTGGACGCATATTCAATGACAGATAGATTGCGCGCCATGCTACAAACATGGTTCATGTTATCCGTCTCTCTGACCCTCGGTTTTATGACCCTTATCTTTCTTCCTGAGCATGCCAAAGCGGTCGATGTAGCAGCCGACACAATCACACGTGATGCCAACGGTGTCGTCATTGCCGATGGCAGTGTCATCATTAAAAAAGAAGGTGAAACACTTACGGCTGATCAAGTGATTTACGATGCCAAAAAGCGCGAATTCAAAGCCAAAGGCAACGTCACCATCGCATCAAAAGACGCCAGTATTAAAGCAGAGTCGGGCGAAATGCACACGGTCAACAAAACAGGGGAGCTTCATAACGCTGAAGCAACCATGAAAGGCGGTGAGCGCCTAAAAGCGGCCAACATCAAACGCGATGAAAACGGCACCATCACAGCAGAAGACGCCACCTTCACAGCCTGTCCCCCCGATGCAGAAACATGGCAACTCAGGGCCAGCAATGCAGAGCTCAACCAGGAAGAGGGTGTGTTGACTGCACGCAATGCCCGGTTTGAACTCGCAGGCATCCCTGTTTTTTACACGCCTTACTGGCAGCAGGCACTACGGCGTAAATCAGGTTTTTTGATACCCTATGTCTCGACAAGTAAAACAAGAGGGACAGAAACCGCTCTGCCTGTTTATCTTGCACCGGCCGAAAACTGGGATGTGACATTAACCCCTCGCTGGATGACTACGCGTGGCTTTAAAGGCGAGGTTGAGCTGCGTCATACATCGTCGGTTGGTCATGAAAAAATTCAAGTCGAAGGTCTCAAAGATAAAGTACTATCCCGCCAACGCAGTAGATTACAGGCAGATATCACCCATATCCTCCCCTACGACATCAGCTTCACTGCCAATGCGGATCATGTCTCCGATCGTAATTATCTGGCCGATTTCAGCCATGACATTGAAGCAATCTCAAAAAGTTATCTGCAAAGTGAAGGGACACTTTCCCAAACTGCCGAACTTGGTGAATGGTCCCTGCTTGCCAGACACCAGCAAAATTTGACCCTTCCTTCCAACGCCACAACGCTGCAAATCCTTCCTCGCTTTGAAAGTAGCTTACGCCTGCCATTACTGGATAGTGGGACAGCACTTCATTTTGATCAGCAAAGTACCCGGTTCTCCCGCACACTGGGTGTCGATGGGTGGCGCGTTGACCTCAATCCTTATCTGGAAGTTCCATGGCAGCTTTCCGGAGGCGGACTCAGTTCGACCTTGAAAGTGGGTGGCAGACATACCCGTTACTGGTTAAAAGAGAACATCGGTCAAGGCAAGCTCAGCCGTAATACGTTTGAAGCAAGTCTCGATACACGAGCCAGCTTTGAACGTATCAGTGATAATCGCAAATGGCGGCATACAATCTCCCCTATCCTGCGTTATGATATCATTTCTGCGCCTGATCAAAGTCTGTTACCCAATTTCGATTCAGGATTTAGTCAGCTCTCCATGAGCAATCTGCTTACCGGCAATCGCTTTACAGGCAGAGATCGTATCGAACGACTCAATCGTATCAGTGCTTTATTTGAAACCGGGCTGCAACATAAAGGCCAAAGCAGCGCTCCAGCACATACCTATATGCTGGCAAAGTTTGGTGCCGCTTATGAAATAAGACAGGAAAGCATTGATACAGCATTACTCACTGCTCCCACACGACCTTTTTCCAATGTCTTAGGTGAAATCTCGATTCACCCGACATCAAATATTCATCTTTCAGCAGAGGGCCAGTACGACCCTGCACAAAAATTCTGGGCAACAGCGCGAACCTCTTTAACGATGGACAGTCAAGCTGGCCACAAAATGAACATTAGCTGGCAACGTACCGATGTCCGGTATGCAGCGGCTTCTGAACTCATCACCGCTGATGCCAACATCAGGTTAGCACAGCGATGGTCTGTATTTGCAAACTGGCAATATGATCGTTTGCTTAAAATAACCCAACACGGCAGTGCCGGAATTCATTACCTTCATCCATGCTGGGATTTGCGTATTGAAGGCTATCGTAACAATTTAAATGGAAGCGCTGTCAACTCTGATATTGGCTTCCGTTTCTTGCTTGGTTTTAAAGGGCTCGGTAGTGTCGGATCGTAGTCTATGCCTACACCTTTCCCAGCCTGTTAGATAATCGGAGTTAACATGCAACGTTTTTTTACTGTGATCAGCTTGCTGTCATTTTCAATGGTATCGTTAAGTACCTTAGGACTGGCAGAGAAGATTGATTCTCTGGGTGCCATCGTCAATGGTAAAGCCATTACCTGTTACCAGGTTAACAGGGATAAACAGATCATGATTCAGCAGATCAAGCAGTCTGGTCAAACTACATTGCCTACAGATGCATTACTTTCCAGACGCGCACTTGAATCACGCATTACGCAAACACTCCAACAACAGGAAGCTGCCAAACTTGGACTTTCGATCCCGGCTGAAGAGATCGACAATGCGATGTCCGATATTGAATCCAAAAACAATATCCCGGCAGGTCGACTTCCCGACGTGCTAAAAGCACAGGGTGTCGATCTCGAAGATTACCGGGGAACACTTCGAGAACGACTTCTTACCAACAAAGTTATCAACATCGCCGTTCGTAGCAAACTTAGTATCAGCGAAGAATCCATGCAGGAGTATTATCGCAAACACCTGGCCAATCCAAAACCCATCAGAGAAGTTCAACTGGCTCAGGTTTTTGTCGCCTTACCTGCTTCACCCACACCTGAACAACTTATAAAAATGCAGGAACGGGCAAAAGGCATCTATACTGAGCTCATGAATGGTGCCAATTTCAAACAAATAGCCGCGCTGAAATCAGATGCAAACGATGCCAAACAGGGTGGCGAAATGGGCTGGTTTTTTCCCGGCGGTATCGCCCAGCAATTCAATGAAGTTTTCACACTCCCGCTTGGAGGTATTGCAAAGCCCATCCGTTCAGCAGGAGGCTTCCATATTATTAAAGTTACAAACGAACGCATGCATGAAGCACAAACTGGCAAAAGCTATGATGAAACCCATGCCCGTCACATTCTGATTAAACTTCCTGAATCTGCAGATGAGGCTACACAGGCAAAAATACGCCATCGTGCCGCAACCATTGCCCGTGGAATGAAAAAATCCTCCGATGAAGAATTTGCAACCCGTGCCAAAGAAATTTCACAGGGGCCAAGCGCTGGCCGTGGCGGTGATCTTGGCTGGTTCCAAAAAGGCCAAATGGTTCCCGCTTTTGAAACTGCCGCATTTGCCATGAATGCAGGTGATGTAAGTGACGTTGTTGAATCGTCCTTTGGGCTGCACATCATTCGAGTCATTGCCAAACGTCATATCAACCCCAACGCTTTTGAAGCACATCGTGACCGTATTCAACAGGTTCTTACCAATGCGGAAATGCAAAGTCAGGTGCCACGCTGGATTGCCAGCCTGAAAGCCAATGCAGTTATCGAACGTAAAGGTTGCAATTAGGCACGCAACATTGTCTTCGTCCAAATCACCTCCCCTTTTACTTACATTGGGTGAACCAGCAGGTATCGGCCCGGATTGTGTATTGCTGGCCTTTCAGGCTCACCCTGAGCTCTTTCAGGGCCTTATCATTGCTGCGCCCATTCACTGGCTGAGTGAACGCGCAGAGCAACTCGGCATTCAAATGAATTTCCATGTATGCCATTCACTGGAAGCCACGGTGCCCCATGGTCATCTCGGCTGCTGGAACCCATTACCGCCTGACATGCCATCTTTGCCTGTGACTACAGGCACCTCCTCATCTGCAACAGCTGCTGCTGTCATTACCTGCATTGAATTGGCAGCCAGAGCGTGCATGTCCGGTGATGCTGTTGCGCTGATCACAGCCCCGATTGAAAAAGCCGTTCTACGTGATTCCGGTTTTGATTTTCCCGGGCACACCGAATTTCTTGCAAGTTTGTCAGGCAAACAGCGTGTTGTGATGATGCTGGCATCCGATCAGCTTCGTGTTGCCCTGCTCACAACACATATGCCACTCAAAGATGTTGCAGGCGTATTAAACAGTGCAAACATTCTAAACGATTTGAAAATCACCCATCATGATCTGAAACATCTGTTTGGCATCGCCACACCACGACTGGCACTTTGTGGCCTTAACCCCCACGCCGGAGAACAGCAACATTTTGGCGACGAAGAAATGAGCATTCTAACACCTGCGATTGAACAGGCCCAACAGGAAGGCATGCTTATTGACGGGCCCCTTCCTGCCGACACACTCTTTTCACCCAATGTTCGTTGCCACTACGATGCTATCGTCTGCTGCTATCATGATCAGGGATTGATTCCAATCAAAACGCTTAGCTTTGGTGATGCTGTCAACATAACACTTGGTCTGCCGTTCATACGAACCAGTGTTGACCATGGAACCGCAATGGATCGTGCAGGAAGTGGAAAAGTGTCCTACAGTAGTATGATGGAAGCGATCAATATGGCCCGCCAAATGTCACAACACACCCTGCATGAGGTTACTTATGCAGATTAACAACCTGACCGGTCAAGTCCTTCTGGCCACGCCATCATTACAGGATCGCCATTTCCGCGATGCCGTCATTCTCATCTGCCACCACGATGAAGAAGGGTGTATGGGCCTGATTGTCAATCGGCCTCAGGAAGTCTCAACCATTGATGTGTTGGAAGACCTCCAACTCACCCCGGATCGAAGTTACCTGTCCCACCTTCCTGATAATCGTACATTAAGTTTTGAGGGTGGGCCTGTGGATCCCTTCCGGGGGTTTGTCCTGCATGATGGCTGGCATGTCTATGATTCAACCATGCAAATCACGCCTGAATTTCACCTGACCACTTCCCGGGATGTGCTCGAAGAAATTGCGGCAGGTGCCGGGCCTGAACACTTTATGCTGATTCTTGGTTATGCCGGTTGGGAAGCAGGACAATTAGATCAGGAACTTGCCAACAATGACTGGCTGTTTGCTGCGGCGAATCATCATCTTCTTTTTCAGGCAGAACCTGAACTTCGCTGGGCACTCGCCGCACAAAGCATGGGCATCAACAAAGCCAACCTGACCGGCCAGATTGGTCACGCCTAATCTCATTCCACCCACCCCATCAAACCAATTTTTGAGGAGAGAGCCTTATGCCTCTTAATATTTTAATCAGTTACCATTCTGATTACAACAACACCGAAAAAATGGCGCAAGCCATCGCGGCAGGTGCCAAAGCGGCCACGGACACCAATATCATCAGCAAACAAGCTATCCATACAGAGCTTGATGATCTGGTCGCTGCCGATCTCATTCTTTTTGGTACACCCGTTCATATGGGATCCATGGCCTGGCAGCTCAAACAACTCATCGATAAAACCGGGAAATTATGGATGGAAAATATGCTCGAAGGCAAAGTAGGAGGGGTCTTTGCAACCGGTGGCGGATTTGGCGGTGGTGGCGGTGGTGTTGAGGCCACGATGATATCGCTTTATTCCAACTTTCTGGAGCAGGGTATGATCGTCATCGGCTTCCCAAAGAGTCTTCCCGGCTATGCCGATGCTGGCCTTCAATGGGGGCCTTATGCCCGTTGCGGCAACCATGAAGGCATGCCACAAAGTATTTCAGACAGTCAGCTCATCGCTGCCCGGTCCTATGGTGGTCATGTCGCTGAAACTGCCTTTCAACTCCTGAAAAACCCTCTATAAAATCAAAGAGGGTGATCATTTGATCACCCTCTTGATGGAAAATAAATCAGTTTGTCTGTCTAATTTACCTATTCCTTTTATCTACCAAATCATTTATCCGCTTCCAGATAAAGATAAGTCAAACCAGCGGAAACGCCTGCGCCTTTACTGCCGGACAGTGCCGGCTGCAAGGAAACGCTCTTATCACCACCACCCATCAGTGCCTGAGCACCCGCGCCAACACCCACGGTAGCTGAACCGCCTCCACCAAAATATTTTCCAGCCAGATGATAGCTACCTGCCTTATAGTTTGCCGCAAGCACAGTGTAGACAATCTTGGTCTTTCTATCCCAGTGCAGATCAATACCAAATCCAATACCCGTTTCACCACGATATTTTTCCACCACGCCAGCGGTTGTTTCAAATCGGCATGTCACATTCGCAGTGGAATGGATCAACAATGAATAACCACTCTCCTGCGCTGTATGGCATTCCAACAAGCCAACATGTGTTCCCTTTGTCACCTCTGTTGCCATTGCTTGTCCCGCAGGCAGGCACAACAGGATAGTCAAGAGCAATGCGGCGCCATACTGCATTTTATTCTTTATATTCATGATAAACCTCCTGAGCATTTCCCTACCGATGAGCATAATCAGGTTGATAAGAGAATAGCTCTGCGTATTTGATTATAGCAGAAAATGAAATGATCAAAAAAACATCAAATGGCATTCAAATTAATATTCAATTATTATGAAAAACAAGCTCACTTTTTCCATCCCGATACACCGCTCTGCTCCAGCAACCATAAGGCATCTGCATCAATCGTGTGCTTACAATCGGGGCCGACAGAATATGTGCCAGCAACATTCGGATACTTCCCGAATGCGCCACAACCAGAAGATGTTGACCATCATATTTTTCACAAATATCTGACCAGAACTCAGCAATCCGATCACGCAATTGCATTGCAGACTCTCCACCTGGAATCCGCACACCTTCAGGATCCCTCCTCCACTGCTCCAACATGCCAGGATACCGAGTCATAATCTCTTCAGCTGTCAGTCCCTCCCACTCACCATAATGCATCTCAGCCACCCGTGAATCTATGTCGCAGACCATGCCATGCTGCACAGTCCATTCGCGTGCAGCTTGCAGGCACCTGCTCAGAGGAGATGAAATCACCAGATCAACATCTTCTCCAATCCGTTCCCAGACAGTATCCATCGAAGCTCTGCCTGCAACAGTGAGCGGATCATCAAGCTGTCCCCGATATTTAACGCCACCTTCAAGCTCCCCGTGCCGCAGTAAATCGACTGTTATCAAAACCACACTCCTTAATCTTTTACATGATCCTAGAGACCAACCCTACAAATTTTTAGGTTTTGTAACATTGTCAAATGGGGTAATCTGGCGGCAAGTTTGTAAACAAGGGGCCGCGCGTGACAGATGATTTTGATACAACTGACCTAAACAACATCGCATGCATGGAACATGTTCGCGGACTGCTTCGTTATATCGGTGAGGACCCATCTCGCGAAGGACTTCGGGAGACTCCCGCTCGTGTACTCGCTGCCATGCAGGAACATTTCTCAGGCTACAACGAAGAGCCACGTGACCATCTCTCCAAAACCTTCGAAGAGGCAGAAGGTTACGATGAACTGGTGCTCGTCTCCGATATCGACATCCACAGTCACTGCGAACATCACCTGGTACCGTTTGTAGGCAAAGCACACATCGCTTATATCCCCAATGGCCGCATTGTCGGGCTATCGAAACTGGCACGTGTGACCGAAGGCTATGCCAAGCGTTTACAGGTACAGGAAAAACTGACCATGCAAATCGCCAATGCCATCGATGAAGAGCTTCAACCCGATGGTGTGGCTGTAATTATTCAATGCCAGCACTTCTGCATGTGCCATCGGGGCGTTCACAAACCCAACTCGTGGACCACCACATCAAAACTGACCGGTGCATTCCTCAATAACCCATCCTCACGCCTCGAGCTCTTTCAACTCATCGGCATGAAGAAGTCATCAGACTGATTCAACGAGTGAATAAAACACTTTATCTCGCATAAATAGATCAAGTGCCAGATATGGCACACAGAACTCCAATAAAATATACATCAAAAAAAACACCCGGTGCAACCGGGTGCAATATTAAAGTGGATTATAAAATTTATCCGCGGGGGAGGAAATTACCCGGATCCAACGATTTTCCGTTACGGTGTACTTCATAATGCAGATGAGGGCCAGTTGAGCGACCGGAAGAACCAACGCGGCCAACCAGTTGATTATCGGAAACTTCATCACCGACTTTCACACTCAGACTCGACAAGTGACCATAACGGGTTTTATAGCCATAACCGTGTTCAATATCGACCAGATAACCAAAATCTTTCATTTTACCGGCAAACGTAACCACGCCGCGGCTGGTAGCCAGAACAGGGGCACCAAAACGGTTCGCGATATCAACACCACGATGTACTGCACGCTCTCCTGTAAAAGGATCCGCACGCATACCATAATGTGAGCTCAACCAGCCACCTTCACTCGGCCATGCATGTGGTTTTGCATTTTTCTCTTCACGGCTACCCTGTAAAAGATAATCAATAGCAGCCAACTGTGTATCAAGATTTGAAAGACGCGAACTTACATGTTGTACATGATCATATAATCCTATGTCTGTGATTGGGGACTGACTCAGACGAGGACCACCAAATGCAGGTTGCAAACCAAAATCGAACTCTTTTTTATCCAAAGAGGCGACTTTCACAAGCTTTTCACCAAGAGAATCTAACCGGGAAATTTTTGCCTGTAACTGGCCCAAAGTACGTGCATAAACAGCCATTTTTTTCTGTTCTGCTCCCACCTGCTCATGCAAGCGGCTGACTTCCTGTTTATGAATGGAGCGTGCATGCTCAAGCTGCTGCTCAACATTCTGAAATCTTGCAGAAAGTTGATGTGAGCCATAAATATTATAAACACCCCAACCACCAAAAACAACAAGACATACCAGAGAAAAAATGCATGTTGTCACCAACCGGCGGCTGATGCGATAGTTCTTTATCTGCCCTGATTCAGGCACCAACATGATTGAAAAATGGCTCACGACTTTAAACTTCCTCCACTCGATATTACGCTTACTATGTCTGAAAGCTCTTTTAGTCAAGCTAAATGTAACAATAGTCACACTATTTGACCCAGCTAGCACACACTTTATGCTTCGCCAATGTCAGACATACTCGAAGCTGTTACTTCCCTATCTATCGCACGTCATACCGTACAGTTTATTTTATTTTCAGCACTTGATGCCAATCCGAAACAATGTTGTGGGTTAATTGGCCAACATGAATCAACCATAAGCCATGCAGTGCTTCTCCCAGACATCAAGTTGGTACACTCTGCGAAACATATTTTCCAAAACAGTGACCTGCAACACACCTTGAAACATTGGAAAGAACAGGGAGTCACCCCATGTGGCATCTTTTTCACCACCGTGAATGGCAAAGTCCCAGCTTATTCAGAGTTGAAAAAGTCTGAGAACTTCTTTAAAAAAACAATGGCTGAATTCACGGAAAAACCTTTCATTCATATGCCATTAATGCTGAATACTGCCGGTTGCCTTGAAGCATTTTCCTACCGGCTTGGCAAAGACGCACTCCTTTCTATTCCCCTCATTCTTGAGGAGGATGGACAGCAGATAAAGAACGGTTAACCTTTAGCCATGCGAATTTGCCATGTTGGTCTGAATCATCGAACCACACCTGTGGAACTGCGTGAGCGTCTGGCGGTAAACGAGACGGATATTCCGCAGGTATTGCAAAACATGATTGCACACCCTTCGATTCGTGAAGCAGCCCTTCTTTCAACCTGTAATCGTGTTGAGATGACCATCGTCACCCATGATCCTGACGCTGCCATTGCAGCCTCGCATGAATGGTTTGCCCAAAAAGCGGGTGTAGAACTCGATACGGTTCGCGAACATCTCTACTCATTCACCACAGACAATGCGATACGCCATCTGTTTAGCGTTGCGTCCGGCCTGGACTCACTGGTTCTGGGAGAACCACAAATCCTTGGCCAGGTAAAAACATCTTATGAGCAGGCACTGGCTGCAAATACTGCAGGCCATATCCTGCACAGGCTTTATCAATCTACCTTTTCTGCCGCAAAACGAGCACGCAGTGAAACCGGCATTGGTAAACAGGCGGTGAACATCTCCTCGTGTGCGGTTGAATTAGCCAAACGTATTTTTGGTGACCTCACCGGTAAAACCGTGATGTTGATTGGCGCCGGTGAAATGGCTGAACTCGCTGCACGCCATCTGCGCGGCAATGGTTGTACAAACATTCTTGTTGCCAATCGAACACTGGAACGCGCAAAAAATCTGGCCATTGAATTTGACGGTCATGCTCTGACGCTGGAACAGCTCCCGGAATATCTGGATTCTGCTGATATTGTTGTATCCAGTACCGGTGCTTCCACCTACGTCCTGCTACCCGAAATTGTACAAAAGGCCATGCAAAAACGCGCTGTGAAACCGATGTTTTTTGTGGATATCGCAGTACCGCGTGACATTGATCCACGCATTGCCGATATTGAAGGCGCATACCTTTACGATATTGATGACCTTCAACAGGTGGTTCAAGGCAATCAGGAGCAACGAAAAAAAGAATCCGAACAGGCACAATCCCTGTTAGAAGAAGAAGCCAATGCCCTGCTCAGCTGGCTAAAGTCTCTGGAATCCGTGCCCCTCATTCGTGCCATTCAGGAACAATCTGAAATGATGCGTAAAGATGAATTGGAAAAAGCACAACGTTATATGAAGGGTTTCTCAGATGAAGAACAGGCGTTAATCGAACGTTTTAGCAGATCACTCATGAAGCGTTTTCTGCATTCAACACTGCGTACGCTCAAAACTCTACCTGATGATATCGAAGGCGACCTGCTGATGGGTGCTGCAGGCAGATTGTTTGATACTGATCAGCCACTTGCGAAACAAACCAAGGAGTCCGATGAACAGACGTCTGGATGACATCCTGCACCGCAGGCAAGAGCTTACTGAAATGCTTGCCGATCCAACAATCACTTCCAATGTCAGCAAATACACAGAGATTTCACGGGAATTTTCTGAAATAGACGCTGTTGCAAATGAGATTGTAAATTTAAAAAAAATCGAGCAACAAATTACCGACAACGAAGAGATTCTTGCTGACCCTGACTGTGATCCTGAACTCGGCGAACTTGCCGAAATGGAATTACCGGAACTGAAAGAAACGCTGGAGAAAAGCTCCGAACGACTTCGCCTCCTGCTACTTCCAAAAGACCCAAACGACAACCGCAATGCGATCCTCGAAGTTCGTGCAGGCACCGGCGGTGATGAGGCTGCACTGTTTTCTGCCGATCTTTTCCGTATGTATTCCCGTTATGCAGAACGCATGGGATTCAAAGTAGAGATTCTTTCCAGCACGGGTACAGATATCGGTGGTTATAAGGAGATTGTCGCTCAAATTAGCGGTCGTAATGTTTTTTCACGGTTTAAATTTGAATCCGGTGTGCATCGTGTGCAACGGGTGCCAAGCACGGAAACTCAAGGGCGCATTCATACATCAGCCTGTACTGTGGCTATTCTACCTGAAGCAGAAGAGGTGGATATCAACATCCGTCCTGATGACATACGTATCGATGTGTACCGGGCATCCGGTGCTGGCGGTCAGCATGTCAACAAAACTGAGTCCGCCGTTCGTATCACCCATGCACCTTCGGGTATCGTCGTGACGTGTCAGGATCAAGCCAGCCAGCATAAAAACAAAGCTCAGGCCATGAAAGTGTTACAAGCAAGAGTCTATGATAAAGAACAATCTGAAGCCGACAGCGAACGTGCCGAAGCCAGACGTGGCATGGTTGGCTCCGGTGATCGTTCCGAACGTATTCGAACCTATAATTTTCCACAGGGTCGGATTACTGACCACCGTATCAACCTGACACTTTATAAACTGGAACAGATTCTTAACGGTGAAATGGATGAGTTAATTGATGCATTGCTCACCCGGCATCAGGCAGAGCTTCTCGCCTCACAGGGAGCATGAATAGCCGCGAATTATTGCAGCGGGCCACCAGTCTGCTAAAAGATGCCAACTGTGATAGTCCTCGTCTCGATGCTGAGTTATTGCTCATGCATGCATGGGGCATCAATAAAACAACACTGATCATCAACATGAATGATCCGGTTCCTGAACAGGTAGAGAAAAAAGTTTTACCACTTCTATCCCGCCGCCAAAAACGGGAGCCCATCGCCTATATTCTGGGTGAAAAAGAATTCTGGTCACGACCATTCCATGTGGATTCCCGGGTGCTTATACCTCGCCCCGAAACGGAACACCTGATTGAGGCGTTACTGGACCTCTATCCTGACAGAAAACGAGATTACCGATTTTGCGATATTGGCACAGGTTCCGGTTGTATTGCCTGCACACTGGCATGCGAATTCCCAAACACAGAAATTACTGCAACGGACATCTCAGTGGCTGCACTGGAAGTTGCCAAATCAAATGCTGAGAATTTTCATGTGTCTGAACGTATGACTTTCAAATCAGGCGATATGTTTGCAGCACTTGATCCCGAAACACCTCCGTTTGATGTTATTGTTTCCAATCCACCTTACGTCAGCAAAGAAGAGATGAAAACATTGGAGCCTGAACTGGCTTATGAACCTCGCGGGGCTCTGACCGACGAGCAGAACGGCCACATTTATCTTTCCATCTTATTTGATGCGTGCAGATCATGGTTAAAACCGGGCGGCCACCTGATTGTGGAGACAGGTATTTGTGGGCTTCCTGCAACACCTTCACACCTGAAACAGATCAAACACTATGATGATCTCGCAGGCATCAAAAGAGGTGCGATTTACCTTTTAAAAACCATGTGAATAATGGTATTATTCTTGTCTTGCGTTAATCAGATACTAAAAAGATCAAGAATCTTCGAGAGGTACTCTAATGGCAGTCGTATGGAAAGATGAATACAGCACAGGCGAACCTGAAATTGATAAACAACATCAGATTCTATTCAAATACCTTGATGATCTTGAAGAACACATGGAGCAAGGTATCGATGCAAGCTATGTCTCTAACTTGCTTGATAACATCGGTCTGTTTACACGCAGCCACTTTTGTTATGAAGAAATTTGCATGCGCCGTACCAAATGCCCTATCGCATCAAAAAACAAGCAACATCATACCAAACTACTGAATGCCTATACACAGTATTGCAAACAATTTGAAACCGAAGGCGTTAGCAATGAACTCGTACAAAAGTTGCATGACTTTCTTGAAAGCTGGCTGGTCAATCACATCTTGAAAATCGATACCAATCTGAGAGCTTGTCTTTAATAAATAATCACGCGAACAGATTCAACTCACTTTTGAAACCTCACCCACACTGTAATCAGCCTTACGGCTAACCCAAACAATACTGACAAGGATCAGTAGCAAAAATGGCAACACACCCAAATTCACAGCTTGCCAGCCGATGTTATATTGCAAAAAACCCGCAACAAGTGAAGCAGCAGTAACGGTGCTAAACACAGAAAAATCGTTCATTGCCTGAACCTTGCTTCGCTCTGACGGATGATAGGTTTCAGTCAGCAGTGTTGTTGCACCGATAAAGAGAAAGTTCCAGCTCACGCCTAACAACATTAGAGATAACCAGAAGTGCAACGAGCTGGCACCAAGCAGATTGATAATCACACAGACTATACCGAGCAAGCCCCCCACAAACATCACACTCAACACACCAAAACGACGAATCAATGAACCTGTAAAAAAGGCAGGTGCAAACATACCCAGAAGATGCCATTGAATCACAAATGCTATTTGATCAAATGGATGTGTATGAGCAGCCATCGCAAGCGGTGTTGCAGTCATGATTAATGACATCACGCCATAACCCAACATGCCGCACATCACTGCAACAATGCATTTTGGCTGTACCATAATCATTCTCAGTGATCGTTTTTCAGGAATCAGACTGGACTCACTACTGATGGCATGTGGCGGCAATTTAAGAAAACTCAATATGAGTAAAGAGAGAACATAAAAACCTGTCAACGCAGCATAACTACCGGCAAACGATGCGCTGGCAATCATGTCATGCGTCAAATTGGCGACATTTGTACCAATAAAAGCAGCAACCACACCACCTGCTAACACATAGGATATTGCACGACTTTTATACACCTGACCCACAGCATCTGCGGCTGTAAAACGATAATAACTGGCAAAACCGTTAAAAACGCCAATCAGCATATTCCCGGCAGCAAAAAGCCAAAAATCAGTTTCAAGAATTGCAAACAACGACAGAAGACTGCCACTGATTCCAAACAGGGTAGCGAACATAAAACCATTTTTCCGGCCTGTTTTTTCCATCAGAAATGCAGCAGGAACAGTAGCCAACATCGTACCCATCGCTAAAAGTGCAACAGGCAGTGTAGCAAGAGACTTATCATCAGCCAGTACAATACCCACCAAAGCCGATGTGGTAAGAACCAGCGATATGCCACTGACCATCAATGCCTGACTTAATGCCAGAAGTGGCACATTACGTGTAAACGAACTCATGCTAACAGACTCCGACAAACAAAAATGAATCCTTGTTTATGCTTCATTTTTTTTCTCAAACGGCGCTTGCTTTAACAATGCAAATGATAAATCACACATGCCAAGTGCCTGCATCTCTTCCAACAAATGAAACCGTGTTAACGGAACCTCATCAAGAAATTGTAACTTCCCATCACGGTATGCCAAACGGGAAAAAATGCCGATAGCTTTAATATGACGCTGCATAGCCGTTAAGCGGAGCAGCCGATGCCATGTTTCAAAACTTTTAAACGGAGCCTTTAAAGGTTCAGGCAGGCTTTCAAAAAACAAACGACTTTGTTCACATCTCTGAGCTTCTGGATAGCGCTGATAACAATCATATAATAGCGATGCCAGATCATAAGTAACAGGACCCATGACAGCATCCTGAAAATCAATCACGCCCAGTGGCATCTGCCCGTCAGGAAGCATCAGGTTGCGACTATGGTAATCCAAATGGACAGGTACCTGAGGCAATGCCAATAACTCTTCCAAAAAAGGTAACATGGCAGCATGAAAACTTTTCCGTTCTTCATCTGTCGGCGTATATGCCGCAACCTTCGGCAAATACCAATCCAGATAAAGATCGCACTCCCGCTGCATGCGTTGAAGATCAAACAGTGGTAATGATGTCGAAGGTATCGAAACCTGAAGCGCGCTTAATTGCTCACGTGCATCTTTAAAAAGTTGCTTGAGCGTGACTTTTTCCGCTCCCCTTTCTTCTACACACCCTGATCCGGCATTCAGATTCAAGTGTCGTGCCCATGTCACATCCCCGAAATCTTCCAATAAAAGAAAGCCCTGTTCACGGTCTTCATATATCAATGCTGGAACTTTTACAGCTGCCATGTCCAACCATTTACGTACTTCCAGGAAAGGCGCAATGTCTTCTTTGTCAGGGGGTGCATCCATCAAAACAAAGCTTTTCAAACCTTGCACCACTCTGAAATAACGTCTGAACGAAGCATCGCCTGCCAAAGGTCGAACTTCACATTCATCGCCCAACTGAGATATCGCCCACCGCGTTGCCTGTTTCAAACGGTGATCAATCACCTTTTACAATCAAACCCGTGATATTCAATTTGGTTTTTACATCTTTCTTTGCCGTTTCCGCAGCCTTCTTCGATGTAAAAGCCCCCGCATAAACCCGATACCAGGTACCCAACCCGGGAAGTTCAACCCGCTTGATAACGCCTGTATACCCGGTCTTCATCAATTTTGGAAAAAAGCTCTCCGCCTCACTCTGTCGCTGAAAAGAGGCAAGTTGGAGGTAGTATTCTCCACTAGCCTCAACTGATTTTAGCAGAGAAGGCGAAGGCACAGCATGCACAGGTTTTTTATCATTTCCCTGATTCAATTCCTGCTCAAGAATTTGCTTGAGTAAAACTTCGGATGCAGTGACCTCTGATTGCGTTGGCTTTTTCACTTCTTCGGCCCTTTCTTTCAATGGTGAGCCATGCATTTCCATCGGTTCAGGGTCTACGGATTGCCGAGGAAGCTCATTATAAAAAGTTAATTCCCCAACCTGTGTCGTTGAAACTTCAGGCATGCGATTTTTTGCTTTTTCTCTTAGCATCGTCAGCTCTTGTTTTTGTTTTTTCAGCTGAGCAATCAAACGAGCTTCATCCGCGCTCGTTGCCTTCTGCATGCCCATATCCTGCCCCACCACAAAACCAACAACAAAACCACCTGCAACAACAGCCAGAGCGATGATTGTCAAAAAAAGAACTTTGCCCCGCCCTATGGGTCGAACATCTTCAGGCTGCTGTAGTGATTCAATTTGAGCAAAATCCTGTTCTGCCATTTACATGCGCTCCGGTGAAGATACGCCCAACAAAGACAAACCATTACAAATCACTTGTCCTACAGCTCTAACAAGAAGTAACCGTGCCTGAGTCAGGCCATCATCGTCACTAATCACACGGTGTTTATGATAAAAGCTGTGCAAACTTCGGGCCAGGTCCATCAAATAAGTGGCTAACCTGTATGCTTCCAGACGATTCGCAGCCTTATCCAGCATCTCAGGATAAGCCAACAATGCCGCAACCAAACGTTTCTCTTCATCAGAAGTCAGGTGTGATGTATCGACAGAATCCACAGCCATGAGTGCAATACCCTCATCTGTAGCTTTTCGTAAAATAGCACACACACGGGCATAGGCATATTGAACATAATAAACCGGATTTTCTTCGTTTTTCTGTTTGGCAGTTTCAAGGTCAAAGTCAAGCTGACTTTCTATGCGCCGCGTCATGAAGTTGAAACGCACGGCATCAGAGCCCACTTCATCAACTACTTCACGCAAAGTCACAAATGTACCCGCACGTTTTGACATCTTCACCTGCTCACCTGCACGCATAAGATTCACCATCTGAACCAGAAGCACTTCCGGCTGTTTATCCAAACCCGTGAGTGCTTTCATCGCTGACTGTACACGCGTGACATACCCACCGTGATCAGCACCCCATATATCAATTTGACGTTTGAACCCTCGCTCAAACTTATCAACATGATAGGCAATATCAGCAGCAAAATAAGTAGGTGTACCATCCTGTTTGGCAAGCGGACGATCCACATCATCACCAAACCGGGTCGTTCGAAACAGCCATTGTTCAACGGGCTTGTAATCACTGACCTCTTTGCCTTTCGGTGGTGGCAGTGTCCCCAAATAAATAAGATCGTCTGCTTTTAACTGTTCTATCAATTCATCCACGCGACCTGAATCATGCAAACTTTTCTCGGAAAAATAGTGATCAAAATTAATATCCAGTGCTGCAAGGTCAGCACGAATCATGTTCATCATCTTATCAATCGCATAATCAACGAGCAGAGGCCATTTTTCTGAATCATGGTTCAGCGCATTCAACTGTCCGAATGAATAGTCCTTAAGAAGCTGTTTTGCAGCCTCAATCAAATATTCGCCGGGGTATTCACCCGCTTCCAACTCAATTTCGAGTCCTTCCAACTGCTGCACACGTTTCCAAAGTGAGCTGGCCAATACATCGATCTGAGTCCCGGCATCATTAATATAATATTCACGATGAACATCAAAACCACGCGCAGCCAGAATACGCCCCAGCGCATCTCCAACAACAGCGCCCCGGCCATGCCCAACATGCATCGGCCCAGTGGGGTTTGCTGAAACAAATTCCAGACAGATTTTCTCCGAGTTTTCATCTTTCTCAACACATCCATATAACTCACGCTGATGGACAATGTATTTTACCACCTCTGCCTCAGAAGCATGTTGAAGACGAATATTAATAAAACCAGGGCCTGCAATATCTGCCCCTTCGACTGCATCCGGCCACACAACCATCGAAAGAATTTTTTCTGCCAAAACACGCGGTGGCTGATTCAATTGGCCGGCCAACGGCATCGCCACATTGGCAGCATAATCACCATGATCTTTCTGTTTGGGTCGAGTCAGTTGAACCCGTACGTGAACATCAACACCGTGCTCTTTGAGCAACAAATCAACAGCAAGCTGCAATGCGGTTTCAAGCGACTGTTTCACCTGGCCTCCGAAAGTTTTGAAATCCTGAATTAATCATCCAGTCTAATTTATATGAGCCGCATACTACACTGCAAAATCAACGCTGACAGCCCAAACAATAGAATGTACTCCGGCCAGACTGAACCCTACGCCGAATCAGCTTACCACAATCATAACAAGGTTCATTTTCTCGCCCGTAAACGCGGAACTGATGAGCAAAATAGCCCGGTTTACCATCGGCCTTCACAAAATCACTGATGGTACTCCCGCCTGCTGCGATGGCATCGTTTAAGACTTCCCGAATCACATCACGTAACCTTGCAAGTCGCTCTTGGGAAACGCTCCCCGCAGCCTTGCCCGGGTCAATACCACTTCTAAATAACGCTTCATTTGCATAAATATTACCAACCCCCACCACAACATGTGCATCCATAAGCAGTGATTTAATTGGTACTTTCCGATTTTCACAGCAATGTATCAGGTAATCTACAGTAAAATTTTCTTCCAAAGGCTCAGGCCCAAGTTGTATAAACCACTTGTGAGTCTCGATAGCTTGCAAACTCAATAAATCAACATAACCAAAACGCCGTGTGTCCCGATAGCAGAGGGCCGTTCCATTCTCAAGGTTCACACGAACATGTTCATGTTTAAATACGGGAGAGCTCTGATCCAGCACATGGAATTGCCCGGTCATACCAAGGTGCCAGACCAAAACAGCTGCTTTATCAGAGCATACCTCAAACTGGAAAAGAAGGTATTTGGAACGCCGTGAAACACGGAAAAAAACCAGGCCTTGCAGGCTCTTGGCCAAGTCATTCGGCAGTGGAAACCTGAGTTTGTCACACATGATTTCCACTGATTTTATCTGCTTTCCTACAAGCAAAGGCGACAATCCTCTGCAAATCACTTCGACTTCAGGCAATTCAGGCATACAGCAACCCTAACAGCATATTCATGATCAATCTTGCGACATCAGAAAGTTACATCCATACTCGGCTAATGAGCGAGGAATTTACTGAAGAACTCCCGGAATTTGATGGCAGAACCTACCCGATTCTGGCCGTTCTTTTTCCCGATGAGTTACATTTTTTTCGCTCCATAGCCACCACCATTGAGCTGGCAGCAGATGTTGCAGTCATTCTTGAAGGGGAATTAAGTCCATTCCTCTATCTGGTTCAATCGGGCGTATTGCGGGTTAATAAACGCCACAGCAATGAAATTTTCGAAGTCGGTTCTATCACACCTGGTGATATCTTTAGTGAAGCATCCGTACTTTATAATTCACCTGCCGGTGCCGAAGTAAGAACAATCGAACCCACTGTGCTTTATCAAATTCCAGCCGATCAGGTTCGTGAAGTACTTGATTCCAATGATCGCTTTATGCGTTCAATATCACAGATTGCCGAACGTCGCGCAGCAGCCAGCGCACTTGCGGTCAACCCGATTTTTGCGATCCTGCCTCAGGCCGTGCGAGAAGTTGCGCTTTATAATGGTCAGTTCATATCCATTAAAGCTGGCGATGTGCTCATGCATGAAGGGGACGCGGATACACGTTTTATGTTTATAGTATTATCCGGTGAAGCTGAAATCTCTATGCAACATCCACGTGACCCCAAGAAAAAAATTGTCATTGCCAGAGCTACATCCGGTGATGAAATGGGTGAGATTTCTGTCATCACCAACAAACCTCATGCTGCAACTGTGGTTGCAACAACAACATTGCGTCTTCTCATGCTGAATAATCAGTCCATTCAGGCATGGCGCAAACGTTATTCCGATTTTGGTTATGCACTTTATGCATGTGTCCAACATAAACTACAGCACAGTCTTGGTGCATTGCGTAATATTGTTGATGATAATGAAGCAAAAGCGCTCACCACGGGCACCTTACCACCGCTGGAACCTAAAAAAGAAAAATAACACCCGCTAAAACCAGGCTTTAGGAGCTTCAGCTCCGAACCATTCGAACAATTAACCAACCAATTGCAATACCAACCAGACCAACAGCCCTTAGTATAGGGGGGGGCACTTCCGGCAACCTTCTTAACATCTCAATCATCTGACGCGGAAAAAGCGCATACATCGCTCCTTCCAGCACCAGCACCAGACCCAGTGCCACCCATAAATCAGTCATCTACCTTCTCAATCTGTTATTTTAGCCCGTCATCTAAACCAAAAGGCCTACTTTTTAGACCGTCCAAAATAACGGAAAAATTCTGAATCAGGAGAAATAACCAGACGGGTTCCTTCATTGATAGACTGTTTATAAGCTTCCAATGAACGTACAAACCCATAAAATTTTGGGTCACGTTCATGAGCAGAAGCATACGTTTTTGTTGCCTTCGCATCAGCATGACCACGAATAATCTGTGCATTTTTGTAGGCATCAGCCAATACAAACTTCACATCTTTTTCAGCCTTGGCACGGATTTCTCTGGCAGCCTCTTCACCTTCAGAACGATATTCTTTGGCAATACGATTACGCTCTGCCTTCATGCGCTGGAAAACAGCATCAGAGTTTTCTTTTGGTAAATCAGCACGTTTGATACGCACATCAATCACTTCGATACCCAAATCCTGCACACCAAGATCAGCACGTTTTTGAATTGACTGCATCAGTTCCACACGCAGATTGGCCTGATCACCACCGGAAACAATTTCATGCAATGTATGTTGACCCAAAACCTCTCGCACTTTACCTCGAACCACATCCTGCATACGTGATGCAACGCCTGTCTGAGTACGCGCTACCTGATAAACTTTCAACGGATCCGTAATGCGCCAGCGCGTATAATTATCAACAAGGATTGATTTTTTGTCCTTAGTAATGACTTCGTTGGGACGCGCATCGCTCTCAAGCAGGCGACGGTCAAAAGTTTCCACACTCTGCCATGGCAGTTTGAAATGCAGGCCTGCTGAGGTGACAACATTTTTTGGATTTCCGAATTGCAAGACCAATGCCTGCTCACGTTGATCTACAACAAAAGCACACATACTTGCCACAACTGCAACAACAACAAGAAAAACACCTGCAATACTTAATTTAGAACCCATCATTTCACCTCCACTTTTCCGGCACGATCAAGCGGCAGGTATGGCAGCACACGATCAGCTACCGAGCCATCTACAATCACTTTATCGGCCTTGGTCATAACTTCCTGCATGGTGTCGAGATACAGACGTTTGCGTGTGACGTCCGGGGCCTGCCTGTAGGCTTTAAGAAGCTGGTTAAAACGATCTGCTTCACCTATCGCGCGTTCTACCACCTCTTTTTGATAACCTTCGGCATCAAGAATCATCTTCTTGGCTTCACCACGGGCATTCGGAATAATGTCATTTGCATACGCCTGTGCCTCATTTTTGGCACGTTCCTTATCTTCACGTGCAGATGCGACATCCTTAAATTCTTTAATCACACGCTCTGGCGGCTGCACATCCTGTAATTTCATAGTGGTTACCGAAATACCCGCCTTATAGCTATCCAGAATAGACTGAATCAGTTCTTGAGTCTCAACTTCAACTTCTGCTTTTTTGGTGGTAAGTACATCATCAATCAACGTTCGGCCGATAATTTCACGAATTGCAGATTCCGCCGCATCCCGCACTGTCTTTTCAGCGCTATCGATATTGAAAAGATAATTTTCTACACTCTTAATTTTATACTGAACGATAAATGATATATCAACGATATTTTCATCACGTGTGAGCATCAGTGATTCCTGTAGAACTTTACGCCCCCTGCCTTCGCCAAAATCACGGAATCCAATAGCGAGACGCTGCACACGTGTGACAGGCAACTTTTCAACCGTTTCAATTGGATAAGGGAAATGCCAGTTCAAACCTGGCCCTCTGGTCTCTGAATACTGCCCGAAACGAAGCACAACTGCCTCTTCATCCGCCGCCACACTATACAACCCTGTCGCCAACCAAAACAGCAATACAACCACTGCAACGCTACCCAACAAACCCTTGCTCAGGTCAGGACCGTTACCACCACCTTTACCACCAAAGAAGCCGCTAAAGCGCTCCTGCAAGCGTTTGATAACCGCATCAATATCAGGAGGCGTCTGGTTATTTCCACCATTTCCTGAAGGGCGGTTCCCCCATGGGTTATTTGACTGATTCTGGTTCCAAGGCATGAACGACCTCCAACTGACTTATCATCGTATGTCCACTGATTCAAACAGCTTCACAAACAGCCGCGCAGTGTAACAGCTCTAACGCCCAATGCACCCCTGATATTTTTACTGGTATAGCCCTTGTCCACTATTGGCAGACAATGTTATCCTGCCGGCATGCCTACTCTGTTTCGATGGCTCTTTTATGGCTTTCTTGGCCGTGCACTGGGCACCATGATTGCAATGCTTGCCATCTATACAATTATTGAGGTATTTGATAAAGCCCGTTATCTCGGCCATGGCATGGATGTGCCTCTGCTTATCGAGTACCTTCTACTAAAGCTTCCTTATATGATTAGTGAATTCATGCCTGTTATTTTACTGGTTTCTGCCAGTGTTTATGTATCAGAAATATCACATCATCAGGAATTAGCTGCCTTAAGGGCAGCAGGACTGGGAGTCAACAAACTACTTACACCGCTGATAAGCATTGGTGTTCTGACAGCGCTATTTAACTTCGCCATCGGTGAATGGGTCACACCAACAACCAATCAACGGCTTGATGTCATTGAACAGGTCAATATCCATAACAGGCCTGATCCGCATCATGGCATTCAATGGCTAAAAGACGGCCAACGTTTTTACCGGCTTACGCCTTTGACCGATGAACGTTTTGCTATGCTTTTGCTGGAAGTTGATACACATGGAGCATGGGTGAAACGCATGGATGCCACACAAGCCCGCTATGCGAATGGACAATGGCTCCTTAACGATATCTATATCAGCACGCCATCAGCAACAGAAGGCATGGAGCTTCACCACAAAAAGCGGCTTTCATTCACATCAAACATTGGGCCTGACACGGCTGATCCACCGAGCCCAAAACACATGCCATTTGTTGAACTGGCCCGGTATGCTCAAAACCTGGAACGTGCGGGGTTAACGGCCAGTGCATTCGTTTTGACACTACACCAGAAATTTGCTTCTCCACTGGCTTGCATCATCATGGTTTTACTTGCTGTTGCCTTAAGCATGAATATGGGAAGCCGGGTATCTGCAACATCCAAAGGACTTATTGGAGCTATTATTCTAGGCCTTTTATTTTATGTACTGGGCAATGCAAGCAGCCTGCTTGCAAACGGTGAAAAACTGCCTGCTGCCTACGCAGCCTGGTTACCAAACCTCATATTCGGAGGCCTTGCCGGATTTCTCATATTACACAGAGAAGGTAAATAAACCCGCAAAACTATTTTGAAAAAAAGTTGATATTTGAAGGCCTCTATCGCTCACACCTTCAATAATTTAATGAAGTTACGCTGTAACGTGGTGTTGGTCGCCAACACGTCGCCTTTTTCAAGGTCAACGGTTCGTCCTTCAATATCGGTCACGATACCGCCAGCTTCCTGAACAAGAAGAATGCCTGCAGCAATATCCCAGGATTTCAACCCTGCTTCCCAATAAGAATCCAGACGACCTGCTGCAACATAGGCGAGATCCAACGCAGCCGAACCACCCCTGCGATAGCCTTCACACTCACGCATGCAAATATCCATACGCTTCTGAAATATATCAATGTGATCACGACGATAAGGCGGAAGGCCCGATGCAAACAAGGCTCTCGCCGGGCTCTTTTGGCTACCCACGCGAAGTCGACGACGATTCAAAAAGGCACCATTACCATTCTGAGCTTCAAATGTTTCATTGCGCATCGGGTCATGAACCACAGCCAGTAGTGGTTTACCACTTCGCCAGACAGCGATGGAAACAGCAAAGTGAGGCAAACCATGAATGAAGTTTGTTGTGCCATCAAGCGGATCAATATGCCATTGCATAGAAGCTTCCGGATTGGAAATGCCAGATTCCTCGGCCACAATACCATGGTCAGGATAGTGCTGCTGAATATCACGAATGATCATACTTTCAGCCTTACGGTCGACATCAGTTACAAAGTCACGGTCCTGTTTTTCCTGAACATTTACATTGTCCCGATCATCAAAACTACGGACAATCATATCTCCCGCCCGACGGGCGGCCCTTACAGCTACATACAGCACTTGCGACTCCAATTGGTCATCTTTAAAGGCCCATTGAAGCCTAGCCGCGAACACTAGACGTTCACCAACTTAAAATCACCCATATACAAAAGTGCCTATAAGCCGCATAGTTTCAGGTGAGTGCATGTATAAGCTGTCGAGGGGGACATTTGAGAAATCGTATCATCGATCGTTTTATCGATACTCGTGATAATATGGAACACTTCATTCCAAACCAGCGCCATCAGACATGTGCACGCATACTGTTTGGAGCCGCCGGATTGTTTTATCTATGGATACATAGCAACTTTTCAACATCGTACGAAACCATTTTTCTATCCTCAGCCGCCATGTATTTTACGTACAACGCATTAACGTTACATGTAATTAAAGATAGCCCTTTATCTGCATTCAGAATGCTTTTTGGCCCACTTTTAGATGTTTGGGTCGTCAGCCTTGGCATGCTGATCGATGGTGGGCAAACAAGCGGCATTTATTTGGTTTTCTTTATTATTATTTTTGGCAACGCTGTACGATTTGGCAATGCCATGCTACTTTATTGTCAGGCTTTAAGTATTATCGGCATCATCTCCGTCAGTCTCGTAACACTGTTTGGGCTGGATTTAGAGTTAGATAGAACACTCTTACTCATGCAAAGCATCTCGCTTATCATCATCCCAAGTTATGTACTTCAAATTAAAAATCAGGCAAAAGAAGCAATACAGGAAAAACAAAAGAGTGAAAGTGCAACCTTTGGCCTGCTTGATCATGGCCCCCTTCCTGCCTTTACATTTCAGCTCGATGACCATGGAACCCCTCGCATTCTTTATACAAACCTTGCAATGCAGCGTATTTATCGTGATTCAACCATCAATCTTGTCGGAAAACAGGTTGATATTCTTGCTTTAATGGAAGACGGCGATGAAATCATCAAGGCATGCCAATCTGTTTTTTCAAAAAAAGAGAATCATGAACCTTGCCATTTTTATATTCGCGGGAGAAATGAAGATGACCACATTCTACAGCTCATGGGGCAAAGTATGTGTCTTCGCTGGCATGGGAAATGGATTGGTGTATGTTTCTTTCTCGATATCACCCAAACTGAAACCGCACGAAACAAGCTAGAGCAATCTATCCACAGCGGTTATATGAATACCATGATTTCTGGAATTGTTCATGATTTTCGTAATATTTTAACTGGCGTCATTGGTACCGCTGAAGTCATTAGCTTCCATACCAAAGACCAAACCACCCACAACCAACTCAAGCTCATCATGGATGCAGGAGAACGTGGATCAGCCATGATCTCTCACCTGCTCAACCTGAGCAAAACAAAACATGATAGCTCGACAGAACCTGCAACGACACAATCTATACATCAGTCATTGAGCAACATTACAGGTCTTTTACGCATCCAGCTCCCGTCTCATATTCAGTTGCATTTGGACATGCAAGATAAATTTCCGCCAATGACAATAGGCATCATAGAAATTGAACAAATCGTAAGCAATCTTATCAACAATTCGGTTCAGGCTATTCCGAAAACAGGGCATATATGGGTAACGCTTTCTGCCCCGCATGCAAACAAACTTCCCGACACTAAAAAAACAGCAATCTGTATTCATGTCCATGATGATGGCAATGGCATCCCAGAAAAAGACATTGCAGATATTACCAAGCCATTCTGGACCTCACGTGAGCAAGAAGGCGGAACAGGACTAGGGCTTGCAATGGTACAGCGTATCGTTCATGAAAATAGCGGCCATATGGATATTCAGTCAAATGTCGGCAAAGGCACAGACATCTACGTTTATCTACCCACAAAAGCAGAAAACGTGGATCAATCACAAACAATTTCAGCATCCAGCCCTCCTCCTCAGGAGCATATTGATGCCACGGTTGAAGCGTCCCCCCCGGAACCTTCCACCATCCTTTTGATTGACGATAACCCTGAAGTACTTTCGGTACACACAGCCCAGCTGGAAAGGATGGGCCATACGGTTTTGACTGCGCCTGATGGCTCTTCGGGGCTACAACAATTCGAAAAGCATTCAGACACCATCAAGTTGATCATTTCCGATTATAAAATGCCCAAAATGGATGGCGTAGACTTCTCCATCGCGATTCGAGAAAAGCAATCTGATGTGCCAATTCTTATCATCACAGCTTATGGTGAAGTTGAAAGGCTGAAACAACTAACAGAGCTTGACGTCTATATTTTAAACAAGCCTGCAACTTATAAAAAACTCGCAAATACAATTGCCATGATGCAGGGAATAAATTAAAAAACATCTATAAAACACGCTGTCCACGCGTCCATCCAAAGTAAGTTTCGCAAAACATAAATCGTTAAATCATACTTATTTTAAGACATTGAAGACTCTTTTCCAATAAGCTGCTTAGCTGAAAAACCCTGATAAATCGCATCAACAAAATACAGTCCATGTGCAGGTGCCGTTGCTGCTGCCCTAGTGCGGTCTCTGGCATGCAGAACTTCTGCTAACATTTCAGGATGCCAGGCACCCGTACCAACCCGTACCAGTGAACCTGTGATGTTACGTACCATGTGATATAAAAAAGCATCGGCATGGATGTCCATAAAAACTTCCCAGCCCTGAGATGTAATTTCAATATGTTTAATATTACGAACAGCTGATGCAGCCTGACAACCGGAAGCACGAAATGAACTGAAGTCTTGCAACCCAAGCAAACAACGGGATGCTTCTTTTATCATATCCAAATTAAGTTTTTTAGGCATCCACCAGTGACGCCATTGATGAATGGCTGAAGGCGTTGAACGATTCCATATCTGATAGCGGTATCTTCTTTCCATGCAATTAAAACGAGCGTGAAAATCATCTTTAACCGCTCGAACCCCCACAACACAGACACTGCCATCAAGCAACTGATTCACACCCTGTGTATAAGCACGTGCTGAGCGCTGCCAACGCTTTTTATCTACATCAGCGTGTACCAGCAATGCTTCTGCATGCACGCCTGCATCTGTCCTGCCGGCCGCAACAAGCGGCACAGGGCGACCTTCAATTTTTTCCAGCACGTGCTCTAAAACTTCCTGAACCGATATGGCATTTTTCTGGCGCTGCCACCCATGGAATGCACGCCCATCAAATTCAACAACCAGTGCAATGCGCTGCAACGTCATTGCTTACATGTTGCCCGATAGATATATGAACCACAGAACCAAAGCACCGATTGTTGCTGTGAACATCACAACACCAGAGACTTTTCGAACAGCCTCTTCAGCCACAATCACTGAAGCATAGTGATCCCAGTTGTTCCATACATCATTTGCATAAACATGGCTTTCTTTCAGAATTTTTACCGGCATCAATGCCAAATGCATCACAAAGCTTTGCATGCCCTTTTCATGTCCCCGCCAATCTGAATATTCATCTTTAAGCATGATTTTAATCCTTTCCCATGATGCATGCATCAATAAAATATAAGGAAACATTTTCATGCCAAGAACAGGTAATTTTAATGTAACCCGTATCCACTCCTTGTCTGCCAACAGCCTTGACAAAAGAATGGCCGAGAAAAAAATCACACTCAGGTGCAACGCAAACCAAAAACCTGTCTGTAACCCTTCAATACTAACAGGCATTCCCGATAAAATTAATTCTCCGGGTGTGAAAAACGCATGTAAAAAAATAATCGGAATGACAAGCCAGCGTAATAAGCCCACTGACTTTTGAAACGTATAAAACCCTTTTTCCAAATTCATAAGAATAAAAACAAACAACAGCAATTGTAGCAAAGCCACAGTCATGGCGTTATTGATCACCGCTGTAAATAGAAAAGTAAGTCCTATCAATATACGCAAAGCAATATGCATATTTAAAAAACACTCACTGTACAGTCAATGGCATCATCCAGTCTTCGTTATCACAAGTCACGCATATAACTTTACGAATCACCCTTTGGGTCACCCTTTTTAACATCTTTATCCTTATCAGAAGGGGATTCTTCTTCATCCAGATCACCCAGTTCACTTAACAGGCTGTCCAGCTCCAGTGTTGCATCAAAATCTTTGTCTTCACTTTTCTCAATCAAGTTTTCGAGCGCTGTGTTATCAATATTGAGAGCCAAAGAATCATCTCCCAGATCCTCTGAGTCTAATGTAGTTTCATCAATTTCTACTGCGGTTTCTTCATCCAAAGGCTCAAGGCCAAATGATGTATCTTCTTCGACCAGACTTTCATCCAAATCAAAATCAATGGCTTCCGACTCCTCCACATCACCATCTGTTGCGCCAGAAGCACTCTCTTTTTTAATTTCATCGATACTTGTCTGAATCGTGCTGCTGAAATCATCCAGATCATCGCTGCTGACTGGCTCATCCAGATCCACATCCAAATCATCCAAATCAAACTCAACACTGGTGAGATGTTCTTTTGGCTCACTATCTACTTTCACACCATTTTCAGTCTTCCCATCTTCTTCAGCAAGGGATTCCTTCTGGCCAAAATCAATCTCAATTTCACCCGCTCCACTTTCGCCACTGGCATCATAATCTTCGGGTGATACGGTCTCTTTTGACCAGTCCATCACAACGGTTTTATCCAAATCCGCTGTCATCAGCTCCTCTTTCGGCTCTTCCGTATGCTCGATAACATCAGAACCTGTTTTATCATCTGTAAAATCCAGATCGGACAGATTTAAACCATCATCTTCCATCGTTTCCTGAACGTTATCGATCGCTTCAGAAGCTACTTCCGAGGTCAATTCAGAAGTAGTTCCAGCCACGGTTTCAATACTTTCAGCGACCTCTACAGCCTCTTCACCTACGCCTGCTTCCGAAGCGTTATCATCAGGAAGTTCCAATCCAGACAAATCAAAATCAAGCCCTGCTGTATCACTTGGTGCAGGCTCTTCCACAAGCGTTTCCTGTGCTTTTTCAGCAGGTTCTTGCACAGCAACATCTTCAGACGTATCTTCCGAAGGCCATTCAATATCATTCAGTTCCAGTGTTTCAGGCTTTTCGCCTTCGAGCCCTCCAGCCTCTACAGGCACATCCATTTCTGCTTCTGACGAACTGACCTCTTCACTTTCGAACTCAATATCACCCAGACCAGAAACATCCGATGCATCTTCCAGACCTTCTTCAACCTGTGGGTCACTGGAAACATCGAGTGCTCCCGGTGGCAGCGTATCCTCCAGAGAGACGTCCTCCACTGGGCTTTCACCCGTCACCACACCTTCAATGGATGCATCAAAATAATTCAACGCCTCACCGGATAAAACCATTCTTGCCGTTGAGATTGCTTCATCAGCTCCCGGCGTATCACCTCTCGCCTTCCGAATTTGTACCAGTTTAACTAGCGCATCTTTATTATTTTCTCTCAACTTCAAAGCCATCGAAACCTGTTTTTCGGCCTCTTCTTCCATGCCATAACGCATATAAACATCCGCTTCTGACAAGTAATCAACATTCGGATCAGGATCCTCTTCCTGATCATCCTTAAAAGCTTCCATCTCACCTGTCTCTTCATCTGTCAGGTCTGGAATAGAATCCGTAAACGCATCTTCAAATTCATCGGTATTCATTTGACCTGTTGAATCCGGTGAAAATTCTTCAACGGCCTCTACTTCGATCTCTTCTGGAGCCGCAGGTTCCATTGGAATGTCTTCAAACACATCCGATGCAAACGTTGTATCCCCTTGATTCATGGCAGGGTGTTGGCGCTCACGACGCATCAGGTAGCCAGCACCACCACCCAAAAGAAGTATCACCAGTCCACCACCAAGCAACATTAACCAATCGGGGCCAGGCCCTTCTATTGTGCTTTGTTTTGCATTATCAAGTTCATTCTGAAGGCGTGCCAATTGCAATTCCAATTTTTTAATTCTGGCTTCGGCAGCTACCTGCTCATCTGCAGGCCCCGCAGCAGAGAGCTTTGCAAGTTTTGCATCGCTCTCAGCAAGCTTGGCTTGCAATGCTTCGTTCTCTTTTTGTAGTTTTGAAACAGAATCTGCCAGGGCTGATAATTCCGCATCGGCTTGCCCTTCTACTGCGCCATCAACAGCACCTGAATTTTCAGAGACAGGGCTCGTAGATTCAGCATTGTCACCTGTAGAGGTTTCGCTTGACTGTTCCTGCTGCTCTGAAACAGGCGCTGATGCCGCACCTGAAGCACGCTTACCCATGTGGACACGCTTGCTGTAACGCGTTCTCTGAGCTTCCGCCACTGCAGCATAACGAGGCTGTTTCACCAACTCTCTCCAACGCTGGTTATGCTCTTTAATGATGCTACGTGCCTGATCCGGGCGAATTCGTTCAACCTCTTCAGCCAATGGAACATCCAGATGTGTTCCTGCCTGAATCAGATTAACATTGTCCTGTGCAAACTTATCTCTGTTTTTCTCAAACAGTGCCACCATCACCTGATTTCTTGAATAGCGTGCATCAACACGCAAGCGGTCTGCAACTGTAGAAATAGTATCGCCATAAACCATCGGGCCGTAATGAGATGTACGTGCCCAGCCCTCAAATGATTTAAACGTAGAGGATTGATCATCGGTTGTGCTTTCTGTTTGTCCATGACCGTTCTGGCTTTCACCCTGCATACCTTTAACAGGGGACACCGTTGCAACAACAGGTTCTTTCCGAGCATCATCAACTGAAACAGTTGGCAGCGGCACCTTTGTTTTTACAGACTGAGCTGCTCGAGGCAGATCAAGGAAAACAGGGTATTTTTTATAATGTGTTGCGCGCCCATAACGCACTTTTAAAACAAGGTTAAAAAATGGAGCATCAAGAACTGTACTGGAGGTCAACTCAATCCGGCTACCACGACTATCGCTCTCTACATCTGCACGAACTGCATTAAGTGTTTCATCCCGATAAACTTCCAAAATTCTGTAGTCAGTGGGCGCAGCCAGCTCAACAAACACACTCGAAATGACTTCACCTTCATCAAGATCCAGCGGAACCTCTGCATAAAAAGGTTCTCCAAGATGACTGGCGACATCAATTTTCCCCAGCGAAACCGCACTGGCGGACATTGAAAATGCCGCAATCGAGAAGATAAGTCCATAAAAAGAAAGCATGATTTGATGACGCATGCCACCTCCCTGAAACCAGGATACCGGAATAGTCATTGAACTTTCCTACGAATCCGTGATTAAAATTTCCGCTATTTGCACAGCATTTAGAGCCGCACCTTTACGTACATTATCAGCAACAACCCATAAGTGCAAGGAATTAGGGCAAGAATCGTCATTTCGAATACGCCCTACCCAAACAAAATCACTGCCTGCTGCATCCGATGGCATAGGATATTCTTCACCTTTTGGATCATCCAGAACACAAATACCCTCCGCATCTGCAAGAATATTTCGAGCCCTGTCTGCATCCATCGCACCTGAAAATGTCAGGTTCACCGCTTCCGAATGAGCATAGAATACCGGCACACGAACAGCCGTTGCAGTCACAGCAATATCGGCTTCCATAATTTTCCGGGTTTCATCAATCATCTTGCGCTCTTCCTTGGTGTAACCACCTTCAAGAAACGTATCAATTTGAGGAATCACATTGAACGCAATTCTAGCAGGAAAAACATCTGTTTCAGCATCTTCACCGGAAAGTAAATTGCGAGTCTGGTCTGCCAACTCATGGATCGCCTTGCTGCCAGCCCCACTCACTGCCTGATAAGTAGAGACCACTACACGTTTAATCGGCACCGCATCATGTAGCGGTTTCAGTGCAACCACCATCTGAATGGTTGAGCAGTTCGGATTGGCAATGATTTTATTATCTCGAGCCATCGCCAGAGCATGCGGATTCACTTCCGGCACAACCAAAGCAACATTATCATCCATACGCCATGCGCTTGAGTTATCAATGACATAACATCCTGCTGCTGCAAAACGCGGTGCAAATTCTTTGGATGTGCTACCGCCAGCTGAAAACAGTGCAATATCGACCCCGGCAGGATCAAAAGTATCCAGATCCTGAACCACATAATCCTTGTCTTTAAACTCAATGGTTGAGCCAGCACTACGACTCGATGCCACAGGAATCAATTTAGATATCGGAAAATTTCGTTCAGCCAAAATTTCGAGCATGGTTTGCCCGACCGCACCAGTCGCCCCCACAACGGCAACAACATAACCATCTTTTTCAGGAAGAAATTCACTCATTTTTTATCCTCTATCCACGCCATACAATACAAGCTGTTTTATTTACTTATACATCACTGAAAAACAACAGGGCTCATCTTTTCGTTTCAGGCAAAGCCCTGTAAACGCTGACACACCGCATCGCCCATGCCCGAACATAAAACAAAATCTTCATCTGCGCCGGCCAAATCCACGGTCCGCACGCCATCTTCCAACGTCTTTCCAACAGCTTGTTCGACTTTTTCAGCCAAATCAGCGCGATCCAACGAATAACGCAACATCATTGCCACAGAGAGAATTGTTGCCAGCGGATTGGCTTTATCTTCACCCGCGATATCAGGCGCTGAGCCATGAATCGGCTCATACATGCCATGTGTTTCACCCAATGAAGCTGACGGCAACATGCCAATCGAGCCCGTCAACATCGATGCTTCGTCGGAGAGAATATCGCCAAACATATTGGTCGTCACAATCACATCAAACTGACCCGGATTACGAATCAACTGCATCGCGGCGTTATCCACATACATATGAGACAACGCCACATCAGAATATTCGCGTTTATGCAGATCAATCACGACCTCACGCCAATATTCGGTTGCCTCAAGCACGTTTGCCTTATCGACACTACAAACACGATTATTACGAAGACGTGCTGCTTCAAATGCTTTACGGGCAATACGCTCAATCTCAGAGGTTTTATAAGCCAGCGTGTTATAACCACGCTTTTCGCCATTTTCCAGCTCTTCGATGCCACGTGGTTGACCAAAATAAATACCGGACACCAGCTCTCTCACAACCAGGATATCCACACCCTGAATCACTTCAGGTTTCAGTGTTGAAGCATCCAGCAGCTGATCGTGTACCTTCGTAGGACGATAGTTCGCAAACAGTCCCAATTCTGAGCGAATGCGTAAAAGACCTGCCTCAGGACGCAACGGCTTATCCAATGCTTCCCACTTCGGCCCACCCACAGCACCAAGCAATACTGCATCACTTTCACGCGCCAGCTTAAGCGTCGATTCCGGCAAAGGGTCACCCTCGGCATCGTATCCTGCGCCACCGATATGCGCTTCTTCCCACTCGGCATTCAAATCAAAATGCTGATTAAGCACATCCAGAACTTTTAACGCTTCACGAACAATTTCCTGACCGATGCCATCACCCGGCAATACTGCGATTTTCAATGCCATCTTCATCTCCCAACTCAAAAAATTCAAATACTGTATCGGTGTTGTGTTTTATGTGGCCTATCACTTAAAACAGTAATCTCAGATACTCTTCCACCCCACAGTCAAACAATCCAAAACAGGCGTGTTAATTATTTTTTATCCATCGCATTTTTCACTGCGGCAAGAAAATCATCCACATCTTTAAATTCGCGGTAAACTGATGCAAAACGCACATAAGCGACCCCATCAAGCCCCTGAAGTTCCTGCATCACAAATTCACCGATGGTCTCCGCAGGCACCTCGGATTCACCCAGCTCCTGTACAGAGCGCAACACATTATTGACAGCCTGCTCAAGCTTATCAGCTGGTACGGGGCGTTTTTCCAATGCCTTTTGCAATCCTCCGCGAATTTTTTCGACATTAAATGCCTGTCGTGCACCTTCTTTTTTCACCACCATTGGCAATCGCAATTCAGCCCGTTCGTAGGTGGAATAGCGTTTACTACACACTTCACATTCCCGACGGCGGCGAACCGCAGCACCATCTTCAACCACGCGCGAATCAATCACACGGGTATCATCATTGGTGCAGAAAGGACAATGCATTAGAAGCTACTCAATCACCTATAGACAAATCAGTCTGTATACACGGGAAAACGATCTGTCAGCGCCTTCACTTCATCAAATACTTCGGCATGCACAGATGCATCTTCAGGTGAAGCCAGCACCTTCAAAATCATTGCTGCAACCTGACGGCTCTCATCTTCTTTCATGCCACGTGTCGTCATCACTGATGTGCCAATACGAATACCGGATGTTACAAACGGTGATTCCGGATCAAACGGTATCGTATTTTTATTGGTGGTGATGCCCGCTGCTTCCAGTGCCTCTTCAGCCACCTTTCCAGTAATGCCTTGTGGGCGCACATCAACACGGAACATATGACAATCAGTGCCGCCGGAAACCACGCGCAAGCCACCTGCTACCAAAGTTTCAGCCAAAACACGGGCATTGATAGCGACCTGCTTCTGGTCTGCCTTAAATTGTTCGCCCAATGCCTCACCAAACGCAACAGCCTTGGCCGCAATTACATGCATCAATGGCCCACCCTGAATACCGGGAAAGATGCGAGAGTTTAACTTCTTAGCCAACTCATCATCATCCGTTAAAATCATGCCGCCACGTGGGCCACGCAATGTTTTATGTGTCGTTGTGGTGATCACATGCGCATGCCCTACTGGCGATGGATAAACACCCGCCGCAATCAGACCTGCATAATGGGCCATATCAACAAACAGAATGGCGCCCACTGAATCTGCAATTTTACGCATACGAGCAAAATCAATGTCGCGCTCATAAGCCGAGGCACCACCGATAATCATCTTCGGCTTGTGCTCTTCTGCCATAGCCTGCATTTCATCATAATCGATACGTTCATCAGACTCACGAACACCATAAGCCACGACATTATAAAGGCGGCCAGAGAAGTTCACCGGAGAGCCATGTGTCAAGTGTCCGCCATGAGACAAATCCATGCCCATGATCGTATCACCCGGCTGCAACACAGCCATGTAAACGGCCATATTGGCCTGTGAACCTGAGTGCGGCTGTACATTGGCATGTTTTACGCCAAAGATTTTTTTAGCCCGTTCCTGAGCCAGGGCCTCAACCTTATCCACATGCTCACAACCACCATAATACCGGCGGCCGGGATAACCTTCCGCGTATTTATTGGTCATCACCGAGCCCTGCGCCTGCATGACTGCCTTGGAAACCATGTTTTCACTGGCAATCAATTCCAGTGTATGTTGCTGGCGACCCAATTCATCGTTGATGGCATTGACAATGATTTCATCGTTTAAATCAGCCTGAAAAAAATCCGAACGGTCAGACATAGCAGCAATCTCCCTTAACACATCTGTCACAAGTTTTTGATACAAAAAGAGGCCCATGATGGGCCTCTTTTAAATTTATTTCTACGGTCATTATTCCGTATAAATTTTGTATAAAAAGAGCCGTTTTTAGTAACGACGCTCACGAATACGAGCAGCCTTACCACGCAGCTCACGCAGATAATACAGTTTCGCGCGACGAACACGGCCACGACGAAGCACTGTAATACTTTCCAACAAGGGTGAATGCAATGGGAAAACACGCTCAACACCCACGCCATTGGAAATCTTACGAACTGTGAAGCTGCTTGAAATACCTTTATTATGACGAGCAATCACAACGCCCTCATAAGCCTGTAGGCGCTCACGACTCTCTACCTTGCCGCCTTTCAGGTCTTTATACTCAACAACACGTACGTTTATCTTTACTGTATCGCCTTCACGAAACACAGGAATATCGCCACGAATCTGTTCTTTTGTTACATCATCCAAAGCACGCATTTTAACTTGCCTCCAAATTTGTGAGCCGCAAAAAAACTCGCTGTTTTCTTGCGCCAACGGATATAAAACACATTGTTTCTACATCCTCAAAATCAACACTCACATCCAGCTGATTTGTTTACCTGTCTATAGGCCTGGTGCCATTTTAGCACCTCTCCCGAGTCAATCTATCCAAGTAAATTGCCAAGGCAGCCCTTACAGAAAGGTGGCGAACCATACCGATACCTTCTATGGGTGACAACCATCCATTTGGCTTCGGCATCGCTTCGTAATCAAGTCCTGATCCAGTGCCAAACACAATCAGGTGTTTCCCCTTTATTTTCGGTGTCTTATTGATATTCACAGACACCCCGTTCGGCGGAGTTGCAGAGGTATACCAAAGCCTGTATGTCTCCGCCTCAAGCACTTCTTCGAGCGATTTTGCCAGTCTCAATGACCGGATAGACTCCGTGCGACCCGGATTCCGGGCTTCGCCCGCACCTTCCAGCCAGTACCCCGCAACATCCTTAACCAAGGCGTGCATAGCTTCCGCTGGGTGTATTATATAAACCGGTCCTACATCATACATGGCGCAAGTCCGAACAAAGTCATGGATATCAATCGAGGTCACCGCGGTGGTAGATCGCTCACCCTTCCGATTAAGAATTGGATAATGCACCAGAGCAACAGCAAACGAAGATTCAGACATCGCGGCAGGTTACGTGTTCAACACATCAAATAAAAGATGCCAGCAAAAAGGCCCCGCACTTAAACGTGCAGGGCCTTAAAGTGAAAATCAAATCATTATTGGACAATCACCATCTGCTCCTGAATAAGGTCATACTTATCAAGATATTTGGCAATGGTTGTAAATGTGGCCGTTTTTGCCCCTCCTTTCTGATCTGATGTTTTAACATCAGGCATAAAAATTGACCCAACCATAAGTCTTAGCGGTGAAATATTAACTTTCTGGGCTTCAAAATATGCCTTGGTATTGCCTTTGATTTTTTTAACATCATCGGTCTGATAAATCGCCGCGTTAATGACATCCAGTGTATATTCCGTGCAATTTTGAAACTTACTATTGTAAGGATTTGCAATCACTGAATAGACCGGATTGTGCAGGTTACGATAAGTGTTTGAAGCAATCACCTTCAATAATCGCGCTTGTAACTCAGGCGTAGGGATAACAATTCCTGCTTTCAACTCGTAAACGCCCCCAAAAAAGTCAACCGGGTAATCCATCACCAGGTCGCTGATATTCGGTTCTTTCTCACGCTGATAAAGGTTATAAATCGCATAGCCTGGGATTTCGCGCCCATCCGCAGTTTTGATCATCGAATAAACGCCAAGGGCGGTGTGTGTGTATTGAATACCTTTTGGCAATTCATCTACAGGACGTCCTACCCGTGACAAAACAAACACTCGTGCCCCTTTGGAGGCCAGCACTTTCTCCACCTTCTTGGCAAAAGAAACAATCTCTTTGGCCTCAAATTGTGGTTCAGCGTTAGCCGTACTACCTGCTTCAGCAGCCATACCCATGCCCAATAACATCATTATTCCAATGCATATATTCATTGCTTTAGTTTTCATAACTTTCTCCATTGCATAATTATTTTATCAGTTAGCGAATCGCCTGATCAGGTGTTGGTCCGACTGTTATCGTCTCATCCGATATTTTTAACGGCTCCCCAATTGGATCGTTCGCAGCTTCTACGAGTGACTTACCCATCTCAGCACTGACTGCACCAACAGCGCCAACCGCAAGTAACGGCACTGCAACAACAGCTGATGTCATCTTTGCACTACCGACAGCACCGTGACCAACAGCCAATGCAGAATACTTCACTGCCTGACCGGAATGCTGTGTGCTCCCCTGCGCCATGGCCTGCTGAGTAAAAAACATTGAAACCAGCATTGCACTTATTATTACCATTTTCTTTTTCATAACGATCTCCTTGATATTTTTTCAGCCGAAATGTTTTTCCGTCTGACAAAGAGAACTTTAGAATGAGGAGTAACAATAAGGAACTAATTAGCATTATGTAGAAATATTGTTTACCATAAGTATAATATATTTATACTTTTTCCGATAAGGAGTCAAAATGGATAATACAGCAGCAGCCATCGACACACTCAAACGTGCGCTTAAACTCAATGGATTTACCTATACCGATGCAGCAAAACATCTGAACTTGAGTGAAGCCAGCGTGAAAAAGATGTTCTCCACGCACAACATCACACTCAAGCGAATCAATACCCTGTGTGAAATGATGCATCTCGATTTTATTGACCTGGTACGTCTTTTTGATGAAAGTCGGGAAAAAATTTCACACCTCAAACCAGAGCAGGAACAGGAGCTTGTCCGCGACAGCAAGCTGCTGCTTGTTGCACTTTGCGCGCGAAATCGCTGGCACTTTGATGAGATTGTTGAGCAGTTCGATATCTCCAGGGCTGAGTGTTATCGCCTGATATCAAGGCTTGAGGAACTGCAATTGCTTGAACTTCATCCGGGCAACCGCATCAGACTTCTTGTTGCTGAAAACTTTCGCTGGCTTCCCCATGGCCCAATTGAGCGAGCCTTTAAAAAGAAATTGATGAACGAGTTTCTACAATCCGAATTTGATCAAAGTGGTGAATTTCGTCTTTATCTACACGGGCCACTCACTACAGGTGCAAAAGAAACATTGTCCAGAAGACTTACTTCATTATCCCACGAGTTTGCAGAATTGTTAAAAGAGAGTGCTACTCACCCCATATCCGAACGTAAAAATGTAGGTCTCCTACTCGGCATGCGCGACTGGGAGCCTCTCTTCTTTGCAACACATCGAAGAAGATAAACAAGTAATCAATCACCAAATCACCTAACCTTCGCCATTCAGATGGACAGCACCCAAAGCAATATCCTGCTCACCACGCTCAATGCCCGCTATACCCATAGCGCCATCGGGCTGCGTTATCTTTTTGCCAACCTTGGCGAACTTCAAAACGATGCCGCCATCTGTGAGTTTACGATCAATGATAATATTCAGGATATCGCCGAGAAACTACTTGCCTGCAACCCTAAAATCATTGGTCTTGGTGTTTATATATGGAATGCGCTGCAAAGCGCAGAGTTGGTAGCGACGATTAAAAGCGTATCACCTGAAACCGTCATCATCCTTGGTGGCCCGGAGGTGAGTTATTTACCGATGCGGGTCAACTTTGAAGCTGCTGATTATATTGTTCAGGGTGAAGGTGACACTGCCTTTTATGAGCTCTGCAAAGCTGTCCTAGGTGGATTATCTCCAACCGCGCAGATCATCAGAGCCGCACTGCCGGATCTAAGCAGCATCAAATTGCCTTATGATTATTATACCGATGAAGATGTCGCCAACCGTTATATTTATGTTGAAGCATCGCGTGGCTGCCCGTTTCTGTGCGAATTCTGCCTCTCCTCGATTGATGAGAAGGTGCGTAACTTTGATATTGATATCATCCTCGAACATCTTGAAAAACTCTGGCAACGCGGCGTGCGAAGCTTCAAGTTTATTGACCGAACCTTCAATCTCAACATCAAGATCGCCAGCAGTTTACTCGATTTCTTTCTCGCCAAATGTCATACCCCTGAAGGGCCATGTTTTGTGCACTTTGAAGTGATCCCTGATCATTTCCCTGATGCCCTGAAAGAGAGAATTTCACAGTTTCCTCCAGCCTCATTGCAACTGGAAATCGGCATTCAGACGCTCAATCTTGAAGTCGCCAAAAACATCCACCGCAATCTGAAACTTGAGAAGATTGAAAAAAACATTCGTTTTCTTGAAAATGAAACGACCGCACACATGCATCTTGATTTGATTGTTGGCTTGCCGGACGAGACACTTGAAAGCTTTGGGAGGAATTTAAACCAGCTCTGCGCTATCACAGGCTCCGAGATTCAGATCGGCATCTTAAAAAAACTCTCCGGCACAACGCTGAACCGTCACGATCAACAATTTGGCATGGTCTATTCAGACAAACCGCCCTACGATATTCTGAAAAGTGACCGACTTAGTTTTGAAGACATTCAAAAGATGAAACGTTTTGCCCGCTTCTGGGATCTGTTTTATAACAGTGGCAATTTCAAACAGTCTATCCGTCTTCTCTGGCCTGATGCTGATGTGTTCGAAAAGTTCCACGCCTTCTCCATTTGGATATACAGCCAGACCAACAGCACGTGGAAAATATCACTGGAACGTTTGGCCGAACTATTATTCAACTATTTAGCCACGCAAGGCCATTCAAAAGACCAACTCGCAGAAGTCATGTTAAATGATATTATGAAACTTGAAGGCAGAAAGGTTCCGAATTTCCTAAAAACTTTTGCTCATGCCAAACCAGAGCCTTCAACCAAAAAAGCATCCGCCTTCAATAAAAGACAGGTTCGGCACACTTAATACGTATTTTTAGCATTGAGATTCGGTTCACGGGGAAACGATCATCGGCTAGCTGCTATTTTATGAACTAAACATAAAACACGGAGCCACCCAACACATGGGGCGCGCCGGACGAACCGCCCCGGTCAGGCTGTCTGAATTTGTAACAAATCCGAACGAATTTATAATTAACAGGAGTAGATGACAGATATGTGTATACTAAAACCGCTCATCTAGTAAAAAACGATTGCCTTCCTCTCGCGTGGTAATTTTTTGTTTCCATACAATGATCCGGAATAGAGCGCAGGTTTGAGCTGTTGGACGGATTCCGTCATAGTTCCCCGCTGCTCAATATATACAAGTAACTGAAGGTCTTCCCCCCATGAAACGTACTTTTTCCATATCCACCCAAGCGACCAGCGCACATGAATTGGTTTCATCGCTGCAAAAACGTTTTGTCGCAGGGTTGGAAAAACTGTCGCAGTCACATCATGATGCACACACATTTGCACCGGTGGAATGGCTGCGTGATGAAGGATTCCATGGCGGCGGCGTGCGTTACGAAGCATCTGAGAGCAGCATCTATGGCCGAGGCTCGGTGAACGTTTCACAAATCCATTATGATGATAAACCTGAAAAGAAGCTCGGCTCAGCCACAGCTATTTCAACGATTATTCATCCGAAACACCCGCTTGCACCTTCCGTACACATCCACATCAGCTGGACAGAGATGAAGTCTGGGCAAGGCTACTGGCGCATGATGGCGGATTTGAACCCGTCCAATGAAAATGAAGATCACAAGATACAGTTTTTTGCAGGCATGCAAGCAGCCGCACCGGCACAGTTTGAAGAGGCTAAGGCACAGGGTGATCGCTATTTCTATATTCCAGCCCTTAAGCGACATCGTGGTGTGGCCCACTTTTATTTGGAGAATTATCATACCGGCGATGCAGATGCAGATTATCTATTGGCAAAGTCCGTGGGTGAAGCCGCGATTGATACCTATCTGGATATTCTGACCCGCGCACTTGATAACCCTGCTAAAGCCAATGAAACACAATGCGCGGCACAACTTGCCTATCACACACTCTATTTCTTTCAGGTGCTCACCCTTGATCGTGGCACCACCACCGGGCTACTGATTCACAACCAAAACGATGTTGGCATCATGGGTTCACTCCCGGCCTGTGTGGATAAAGACCTGCTCACTTCATGGGTAGCGCGCATGAAAAAACCACAGGATCAACTCTTACAGGGATTGATTGATGTGCTTCCGGCAGGTTCACCATGCCTCGTCGATGAAGCAGCCAAACAAAAACTGGCCACAGTTGTGCGCAATCACTACACCACACATTCAGAAGCGATTGCGATGCAGGCCTCCGGCGACACCGTGCCATCGACTGTGCAGAACCACAGTTAGCCGACCCGCCAATCGCAACAAAAACATACCGGGATTTTCTCTTTAATAAACTCGATCAACTTTACAGAACCGGATTTATAGACCACATTCTTAATTAGAATGCTAAAAAAGATAAACAAACCTGAAACATGGCTGGTTGCCCACCGCGGTGATCAGGATGGTGGTATTGAAAACACGCTGGCTGCATTTGAATCGGCTATAAAATCAGGTGCTCAATATGCCGAATGCGATATCCAGTTTACCCGCGATATGGTTCCCGTGGTTATCCACGATGATTCGCTAAAACGCCTGTGCGATCTGGCGTTGCATGTCTCGCTACTTGATCTGATCGACCTAAAAGAACTCTGCCACCCCTACTTCACGCTGCTCACGTTATCCAAACTGCTGACATGGCTGGAAAGAAACCCACAACTAACACTCTTCATCGAGATTAAACCCGATATCCGCACAAGAATCGGAGACAATGAAATCGCAGCCATTCTCTCAAAACAGATCCCTGAGGCTCTGCTATCCCATATCGTTCTCATCAGTGAATCAGGTCATATCCTCGATGCCTGTCGCCCTCAACCAAATTGCCGCATTGGCTGGGTTGCCGAAAAAAACACGCCTCCAGAATCAGACATGGACTACGTGTTTATCTCCTATAAAAAGGCGGAGACAATTGCACACTGGCATGACAAAGGCATCAAAGTCGGTCTCTATACAATCAACGAAACAAAACTGGCGCACGAGATGCTGGCCATGGGTGCCGATCTGATCGAAACCGATCGATATGCCAACATGCTTATTGAACAAAAAAAAAGCATCGAACAGACTGCATCCACCGATACTGACATCCTTATTATCGGCGGCGGCATCTACGGCTGCGGTGTGGCACAAGCAACCAGTGCCTGTGGTTACAGAACCATGCTCATTGAACAGAAAAAAATCGCCTCCGGCACCAGTAGCCAGTCCACCAAACTAATCCACGGCGGTCTGCGTTATCTTGAACAAATGAATCTTAAACTCGTCTATGAGGGTTTAAATGAGCGCGAACACCTGCTCAGACTTGCGCCGAGCCTCGTCACCCGTGAATGGTTTTACATTCCGGTCTATCAAGATAGCAAACGCCCGCCATGGATGATTGCCTGCGGACTGTTGCTCTATTTTATACTCTCCGGTGGTCGTTCCAAATTTAAATGGCTCTCAAAAAGCGAATGGACAACAACATTACCAAGATTAAATACGCAAGGCTTACGAGCCATCCTTGCCTATGAAGATGCCTCGACCGATGATGCCGCGTTAACCCGTGCCGTAGCCACCTCGGCCCAATCATTTGGTTGTGACATTCATGAAAAAACAACTGTGGAACATGCCATCCATGACGATTCCCAATGGCTTGTTCGGCTCTCCGATGGACAGAAAATCACAACAAAGATACTGGTAAATGCCGGGGGGCCATGGGTCAATCAGATCACCGAAGTCATCAAGCCGACCCCGCCAAGTATCGACATCCAACAGGTACAGGGCAGCCATCTTGTACTCAATCGTCCATGCCCCGGTTTTATCTATACGGAATCACTTGATGGCCGGGTGATGTTTTTCAGACCATGGAAAGGAAAAACGCTGGCAGGCACCACCGAAACCCCGTTCCCGTATCATCCAAACACACAAGATGACCCTTCAAAAGCAGCACCGACCGAAAGTGAGATTGCAGATATTCTTGCCACCTACAATCATTACTTTCCAGATTTTCATTGTCGGCCATCTGATATCGATCATACCTTCTGCGGCTTACGGGTCTTGCCCATAACCAAAGGCACTGCCTTTGGTGCCAGCCGGGAAACTGTCATTCTGTGTGATGATAAAAAAAGACCACGCTATCTTGCAATCTATGGCGGAAAATTAACCACTTACCGCAAGGAATCGGAGAAAGTTTTAAACATCATCATGCGGCACATCACACCGCCAAAAGTTCACAGCACTCAAGATATTTCTTTGCCTTAATTTCAAGCTTCGGCAACATTCGGCTCCGATCACTTCAGCAGAAGTGCAAATCGGCTAAGTTCACTTTGTATTAACTATATTGGAGAAACGCTTTCCATATGAAAAATCATTGGATTGTTTATGTTGTGTGTATCACATGAGTGAAGCATTTATTTATATTTGGGACAAGTTTGTCAGGTTTTTTCACTGGAGTCTTACCACTGTATTCGCACTGCTCTATTGCAGTGCCAATTATGAATATGATGATATCCATTTTCTACTGGCTTATCTGTTGGTCTTACTGTTAGTCGGTCGTATTATGTGGGGCTTTATCGCACCCGGACATGCACATTTTTCAAGCTTCATCTATCCACTGTCTGAAACACTACTTTATCTGAAAGCTCTGGTGACCGGAAACACTCAACGTTATCTCGGGCATAATCCAGCAGGTGCATTGATGATTTTTGCATTTTTCCTGTTACTGGCCTTGATGACCGTTACAGGTTTCATCATGCTCACCTGGGGTGAATATGAGGGGCCTTTTTGGGCAATCGGAATCGATTTTACCAATACAACAGCCGAAACATGCAGGCAGATTCATGAAACATGTACAAATTTGTTGCTAACCCTTATCGCATTTCACCTGATGGGTGTAGCGCTTTCCTCATTTAAACATCGTGAAAACCTTGTCTCCGCCATGTGGCATGGAAAGAAAAAAAACAAGTGTAAAAATTCCGCATAGACAGCTCTGTCTTTTTTTTCATAATCCCGCCGATTTTCAGACAAACCTGAGCGAATCACACACATATTAAAACCAACTGGAGAAGTAAAAAAATGTCTTCAAAATCCTTTTCACGTTTAACGATTCTGGCCTGCACAATGGCTGCTACGCTGCCATTATTTGCAGCCAGTGCAGCTGCAAATGAGCTTGACCTTAATCTCTCTCCCATCCTTACTGTGGAAGAAACCATCTTACTGGCACAGGCCGATGCAGAGACGAACACCGCTCTCTATGCAGCTGATCCACGAGTCAGCCAAGAGAAGAGTCTGTTGTCAGGCAAACGTATTCATCAGTACCTTGGTTTTGGCTCTCTGCTTTTTGCCGGCCTTGCGGCTGTCACCGCAACTGATTCCGAGGGTGGTGCCCAAGTATCTTCTAGTAAAAAAAACCTGCATCGTGCCATGGGTTTAACCGCAGCCGCTCTCGGTGGTGCAGCCATTGCGAATGGCTTTTATGTGCATAAGGATGATTTCAATCTCGATAATGGCTGGCTGGATCCAGATAACATGCACGTCTTATTGGCCATTGCCGGCACGTTGGGTTATGCCATCGCCGTATCCACCAAAGGTAAAGGCATTCATGCCGGAGCAGGTGCGGGTGGTGCTGCCCTTATGGGTCTAGGCATCGCTCTGGAATGGTAACATCAACATGAAAGTTGCTATTCTACTTGCACTATGTTTTTTTTCAGTGAATGCGATAGCCGCTAGTAATGCAATCACTGAAATGCTTACCTTATATCAAACTGAAGGCGCTCATGACTTTACCGCTGACGGTGTTGAAAGCCTTTGGAACAAAAAGATACGCTCAGCAGCAGATGGTAGCGAGCGCAGCTGCGCAACCTGTCATCACAGTGACCTGAAACTTCAGGGCACTCACTTTAAAACTGGAAAAATAATCGAACCTATGGCTTTTTCGGTTAATTCTGAGCGGTATCAGGAAACAAAAAAAATAAAAAAATGGTTTCTGCGCAATTGCAAATGGACCTGGGGCAGAGAGTGTACGGCCCAGGAGAAAGGCAACTTTCTGACCTATCTGAAATCACAATAAATTCTCCGGGAGTTATCACCAAATGAAATATAAAACTTTATTGCTAACACTCTCTCTTCTGGCATGTTCTACTGCCGCCGATGCATCCGGTTTTGGCAGTCTGTTTAGCCATAAAGGTGTGAAGCAGGTGGATATACCGCTTTACCAGGAAAGTTGCGGAGAGTGTCATTTTGCTTATCAACCCGGACTGCTGCCTGAGCGCTCATGGAAAAAAATGATGCTGCCTGCAAATCTGGAGAATCACTTTGGTGAAAATGCAGAGCTACCTGAAGAGGATCGTCTCGAGGTGCTCCGCTTCCTGCTGGAATACTCGGCTGAAAAATCCTTCTACAAACGATCCATTAAAATTGCACGCTCACTCAAAGCGGATCAAACACCGCTGAAAATCAGTGAAGTCCCTTACATCAAGCGCAAACATTTAAAAATTCCGGCAAAGATGATTACCGGCAACAAAGGCGTACGCCTGCTTAGCAATTGTAATACCTGTCATAGCAAAGCCGCCGAAGGCAGCTATGATGATGATACGGTTTTCATCCCTAATTTTGGCTATTGGGACGACTAACTATTGTACTCAGCATCATAGTTGCAAAAGCGCACTCTTTTTCGATTTTAGTGCTAGGCATTTTTTTTCATTTGGAGTACACTTAGTACATCGTTGCACTGGCGTTGTGGTTTATAATCTTGAGCCGATACGCACTGAACGGGAGCTTATCTTTTCTGATTGTGTGAATCCCTGAATTGGGATACCTGATATCAGATTGCTGCGCCCACCTTAGCATTAAGGGTTCAGTCATTATAGATCACAACGCCAGTGCAACGACAACAAATAAACTAAAAGCCTGCCCCTTTCCTGGCAGGCTTTTTTATTTTCTACCAAAACAGTTATCTGCTTATTCTGAGTTAATAAAACAATCAAAATCCGACAGGTCAATGATTGTAAAATTTCACGTTTTGATCTTTTCGCGCAGGGGTGCTTTTATTGACCACATTATAAAGTCACGCTCCCCCTAGTCTTCACTCCACAGAGAAGTAGTAAAAGAGTAACCTGCCCCCGTTCCAATATTGTGGCTTGAATTAGCAGAAATCAGGAGAACTTGAATCATGACCGAAGAACCAGCAAAAGGGATGTTATCAGAGCATGAGGCACGGATATTGGGCTGCCTGATGGAAAAACAGATGACCACACCGGATTATTACCCGCTTACCCTCAAAGCGTTAACTTCAGCCTGCAATCAGAAGAGCAGTCGCGTACCGGTGATGGACTTGAGTAACAGCGAAGTCTCGGGAGTCATCAACACCTTACGCACCCAAGGGCTTACCACTGCCCGCATGGATGGCCGGGTCGATCGTTTTGAACAACACCTCTCCCGCAAACTAAATCTATCAAGCAAAGAACGCGCAGTGCTTTGTGTTTTAATGTTACGCAGCACGCTCACGCTCAATGAAATTCGCATCAACACAGGCCGCATGGTCACCTTTGAAAGCAACGAAGAGCTACAGACATTATTAGAGCAACTTATCGAACGTGATAAACCATTACTGGTGAGAATTCCACGCGCTGCCGGGCAACGGGAAGATCGTTATGCACACCTGCTCTGCGGCGAACCTGATATCGAAGTGTTTACAAAAGAGCCAAGCAATACATCAAGCACCGGTCAGATCAAATCTGATCGTATCTCTCAACTGGAAAAGGAAGTCACCGATTTGAAAGAAGAGGTACGCAGGCTTTGGCAGTTGACCGGTTTAGCAAAAGACAAATAAAAGGCATAACTTTAGAAATACGCTCATCAAGTCTACCCCTTCTATGCTGTACCGAAGTGATAATAAATTAAGTCGATGCAATGGCATGCGTTCTTTTTCCATCACAAATACAAAAAGAGCACCGAAACATACAGATAAATGTTATTTTTAACATGAAAATAACGAAAAACAAAGAAAATGATAGAATTATACAAATAACTTCTTAAAAAACAGTGCTTTCAAGGTCTTTTATCCAACCATTTCATCTAAAATATCCACGACTAACTTAACAAATCAACAAATGCCTAAAACCTCAATTCAAGCTTGGCAATGGAGTGCGTCATCGGCTGCTGTTCGCCATCCTGATGCGGATGATCCACTTTCTGATGTCCGTAGAGCTGGAATGTCACCTGCTGTTTCTGTTTATCTACTTTGACCAGTGAAAAGTTGCTATCGGTATACACGGCCAAACGTTCAAAATGATACCCATCATCTGAATCGCCGCTATCAGGCACCGTCTGCCCCAGAAGCCAACTCAAAGCACGCGGTTTATTATAGCTGATGGCACTCGATGTCAGCTGATAAAGGGTGGCACCACTCTCCGCATCTGTCATACGAAATGCAGCAGATGTATGAACATCACCACTCAAAACACAAATGCGAATGCCCTTTTTAGCCGCGGCAAAAAGAAGTTTTAATAACGCTTTGCGTTCATTGTCATGCAAGTGATGTTCCCACGCATCACGCAGATCATCCTGAAGGCCTGCTATTTCAGCGGCAAAATTATTATCGGCATTCACAAGCATCGGGGTCATATGCAACAGCGGCACCGCGGATGTGATAAACAGAAACTCTGTATCTGCCGGATCAAGTGCTTCGATCCATGTTTTAAAACGTTTGAACTGTGACTCCCCCAAAATCCGATACGAAGCTCTGTTGATATCGCGATGACCTCGCCCATCAAGCACATAAAAAGCCGAAGTATCATGGCGGAAGTGGTAATCAAACTGTGTCTCTTCAAGCCTGGGGTTATGGCAGTGCTGATATTCATAGTAGGCCGTTTTTGCACTCTCACCCATATCACTCAGCACATTTTTTGCATCCTGATAAGTCAGCCCTTTTTCCTGATAGTCAGGGAAGATTTTATCCATCTCGTCCTTATCATTACCTTCGCCGGTCAGATAATATGAGCCCCAGCCATCCATGATTTCATGATCATCCCATATCATATAACTCGGATAAGAAGAGAATACCCGCTGGACAATAGGGAAACCCCAATAACCACGATAAACATCACGGAACCAACTCAACATGGCATCTTTGTCCGGCACGCTTTTACCATCTTTTTTATCCAGGTATTTATTCAAATATTTCCAGACATCCAAACTTTTCACACCATCGGTGTACACCTGATCGCCACCCGCAATCATGAACCGGAATTCACTATTTTGATGCCGAGCCAATACTGCATTAAGAAAGTCCCACATATCCATATTCACCGTGCTTGGATTACCAAACAGCGAATCTTTATAAGGCATATGGCAAGAGAAAAACGCAAATGAAAAGAGGTCATCCTGTTCAGGCAATGTTCTGAACGTAAACGCCCGGTCCTGACCCAACAGCATGCGTGATGTTGTCCCATCATCAAAAAAGAGGGCATAACCATAAACTGTGAAAGGTTCTAAAACATCAATATCGGCAACATAAATAGTATCATGATGATCATCATCAATTGAAAAATCGATGCGCCGAACTGCAACAGGAAGTGCCGCCAATTCTGTATAGGGAACCTGCTTGAAACTCTGTTTCAAACCCTCTGATTCATACATCGCTTCAGGAAAAACAAGCAGCGTAAAGTTGCCAATATAACCCGTTCGCAACCATATCTTTGTGCTTGTTGATGTTGTGTGCCCGATCAATGAGCCACTTTTTAAATAGCGATTCGGCCAGGGTCGTTCTGTTTTATAATTAAAATTATTTTGCATCTTGTCCCTCTATCCCTTCAGGCTTACTATAACCACATATTCCGGTTTCAGCTACCCACTGGCGTGGGAGTAAGCCTTGCAAACATGTACTTGCCCCCGTTCAATGCTTCACTGCATACCCGGTTAAACTAAATATGACAGGAAAATTTAAAACAAACAATAATGAAACTATGCTATTGACGCTTCTCGACCCGGTTAGCGCGTCTAAAATGAAAGTAGATGATCAGGCTCAGGATCGCGGCAAAAAAACACCAGACTGAGAAAAAGGCTTCTGTGTAAAACCAGTAGGCCACAGCAAAAAAACACAACGTCATAAATCCAAAAATTCGTATCAACGCATGGCTGGAGAAAAATGCGACGATACAGGTCGCCGCAATATAAAGTACCATCATCGGCCACTCATAAAAAAACGGTGAGACATAAATGATATGTTTATCTACCACTGCCATAAGCGGTTGCATAGCAACTTGCGCCAACAGAAAAATAGCAACAACGATACCAACGAACCTGAAACCCCACATCACTTTTTTTCGCCATGGTTCAATCTCCCGCTCCATCAATGCGATCGCAAACGGCACATAGGCTGGCCAGAGAAGATGTGAAAACATCGTAAACAGATACGTTGTAATCGTCTCAAGCAACGCCATATCGTATTGTATTGAGAGCCAGAGAATGCCTTCAGTAAGCTGCTGAACCCCGAACAGCAACGGGATCGTCGCAAACGGCAGTTCACACTTGTTTGCCGCCCGTTTCAATGTCACCACGCCAAGTGCGCTTAACGATCCTCCGACAATGAAACTCGCTGTTGCTGAAAAACACATAACACCTGCTATCTCTTTTCCCGGAAATCATCAAGCTATATCCACCAAAAAAACAAGAAATATAAAGGATTCGTTTTTTAGCTCACGACCCTTTGTGGTTAAGGATATTCCGAAAAACCACCTCCATGTAGCTTTTAAACACGCAAAGGCAAAAGCGCGGTTTTGCCTTTGCTCACAAAATCAAACGCTTCGCTGCATGATTTTGGCAGGTCATCCATGGCCTGCACGGATCCTCTGACTTTTTCAGAGCATCCTTAAAGTCTAGCAGCTTCTTTATTCATACTCACTTCACTTGGATGCAAATTTTCTCGTTGCCAAATTCTACAATATCGCCTGCAACGATCTTTTTTCTTTTCCGGGTTTCCACCTCGCCATTGACCAAAACCAGACCTTCAACGATCACATGTTTTGCTTCACCACCACTGGAAACCAGACTTTCAAACTTAAGCAGTTTATAAAGCTCAATCGGTTCACTTGAAACGGTAACTTCTCTCATTTTATAAACGCCTCACTTCAATCTTATTTGAACAAGCATGGTGGATTTAGCCCCCAAAATGTAGATCCCAATTCAAAGTCGCAGGCGATTCCGATTGAAAGCCGCGCCTAATTCCAGTCCAAAACCCCCAGCAACACCGAATGGCTGCTTCCGGCAGTCATTCAAATAGCAGTGTTTAGTTAACGTCCGTCTTGTGCGCCCTCTAAAGTCCTGTTGCTTTTCGAACCAATCCGTAGAGGGCCACTGTAGAACCCTTCAATAAGCTAACAACGCTTTATAGTGGGGGGGAAGAGGTTATACAGCCGCCTTTGGTATGCCTGCAGTTGTAACGCTTCTTCGGAGAACAGTCGCTTCCACCGCCATGTACCCTTGGCTTACACCGGTGGTCTGTATAGGTAACATCACCTTTAAGGCTAACCCGGGCAGCTTTGCCAATAAATTCAGTTAATGTTAGGAGGTTGGTAAGCGAACGAATTTTTATTGAAGTGACTGGATTTGAAATATTGCGCTCTTCTAATAGCTCATTTAATAATTTGTCTGTCGCTTCTCGTATTGAATTTAGTTGATGAAGAAGATTTTTCCGTGTTGCTGATTTTTTTTCTATTGTCTCAAGATCATTTCTGATTTTCTTGACCGTCTGATCATCTAATGCCGACAACGCTACTGCATTAGCTAAATACCCAATGATAGGTAAAGCATCCAACTGCAAAGTTTCGGAACTATTTCCTGAGGCAAACACATTGAACGACAGCAACATAGCAATTAATGACCCGCCGATTACTTTATATATTTTCATCTTTTTTCTCCTCTTGACCTGTATTAAAAATTAGTAGTTACCCTCCAGTGTATACTTTTATTATCCTTGATATTGCAATCAAAGAGCAAGAATGAAATTTGTTCAATTTGGTTTATTAACAATTTCCCTTCGATATTAAATATAGACTAATTACTACGAATTGCGAATGACCGCTTGAAATGAATGTCGAAGGCAGTCATTCGACTAAATGGGACTTTATCGGAATATGCACCAAAATCCACGAAACAGGATTCAAGCGATTTTTAATTGAAATAAAATGCGTCTTTTTACTCTTTCTTTCGTCTTTAGTTATGAGCACACCGCTATGACGGTCATTGCATGATAGAAAAACAGGAGAAAAATAATGAAACGTATGCATATCCATATCGCAGTAAACAACCTGACAGACAGTATCGGATTCTATTCAACCATCTTTGGTTTAAAACCAAGCGTTGAACGTGATGATTATGCCAAATGGGAGGTAGTTGAACCCGCTGTCAATTTTGCTATCTCAAATCGAGGGCATGCAAGCGGCATTAATCATCTGGGCATCCAAGTTGAATCTGAATCCGAATTAAAAGAAATTGCCGATCGTCTGGATGAGGCTGAAATAACATCTTCGGCTCAGGAGGGTGCATCCTGTTGTTATGCCCATTCGAATAAACACTGGGCGATGGATCCTCAAGGCATTGCATGGGAGTCCTTTCACACATTGGGTGAAATTCCAATTTTTGGTGAAGATACAAAAACGGATAACGCCGATGAATCATCAGCCTGTTGCATTCCATTGAGTTCATCTGATGCAGATGATGAGAATGCCGCTTGTTGTGTGCCCAATGAAAATGACCCCGATCAAAATGATGCCACTGCCTGTTGTGCATAACATCAACACATAAAAACAGATGATAATAACAAGCAACGTAATTTTTTTACGTTGCTTGTTTCATTATTCATGTATAAAAATAAGAAATGTTAAGGATCATCCAACCATGAGCATCACTGAAAAAATATGGACTGAGTACCATAGAAAACTGTTCTCTTTTATCAAAAAAAGGGTAAGTGATACCACCATGGCTGAAGATATCTTGCAGGAAATTTTTGTAAAAGTGCATACCCGGATCGATTCACTTAAAGAGGATATCAAACTTGAAAGCTGGCTCTATCAAATCGCCAGAAATACGGTCTATGATTATTACCGCACCCATAAACCATCAGAAGCCCTGCCCGAAGGACTCACTCAACCCGATATCGAACAAAATGAATCCGCCAAGCAGGAGTTGGAATCTTGTCTGGAGCCGATGATTAATCAGCTATCAGACAAATATCGTGAAGCAGTCTATTTATCTGAAATCAAAGGTATGAACCAAAAGGACGTGGCCAATCAGCAAGGCATTTCACTATCGGGGGTAAAATCCAGAGTCCAGCGAGGGCGCAGGTTATTGAAAGGTCTTATGCACGAATGTTGTGAAATTGAACTCGATAAAAAAAATCAACTGGTTGATTTCTCAAAAAAGTCCGGGAAAGAGAACTGTTGCTAGTTCATTATTACTTCCACCCCTAGAAAAAAAACACTGCAGACAATCGAATATAAACGCACGCTTTCTGCATGGTTGAATGTTTCATGGTCAGCCATGAGTCTAAACTACTCAGGAGCATTCACATGACACGATCAAATATCCAGCTTTATTCTCTGGCCACACCCAACGGGCAAAAGGTCTCCATTGCACTCGAAGAGATGGATATCCCCTACGATGCACACCTGATTAACATCATGGAAGACGATCAGTTCAGTGATGAATACATCAAAATCAGTCCAAACTCAAAAATCCCTGCTATTATCGATCTCAAGGGTCCGGATGGAGAGCCTCTGACCATCATGGAATCCGGCGCGATCCTGATTTATCTGGCTGAGAAGAGCGGTAAGTTTTTGTCAGACAACCCACGTATCCGAAACGAAACACTGCAATGGTTATTCTTTCAGGTTGCCCATGTCGGCCCCATGTTTGGCCAGTTTGGTCACTTCTACCGTTATGCCAAAGAGTCATGTGACCATCCCTATCCACTCGAGCGATACAGCAAAGAAGCAAAACGTCTGTTGACCGTGTTAGACAAGCGATTGGATGGTCGAACATTCCTCGTCAACGATGAATACTCCATTGCAGACATTGCGACTTTCCCATGGGTGGGATGCCTTGATCAATTTTACGAAGCAGGTGAATTTCTAGGGTTGGACGAATTTAAACATGTCCAGCAATGGCATGAACGCTGCGCCAGTCGTCCCGCCGCCATTCGCGGTGCCAAGGTCTGTGCCATCGAATAGCAGAGAAGTGTTGATGCACTAGCCAGCCATGGCCTTCAGCATTTTGCACCCCTTTATTTAAAATGAATCAGGCCATAGCGCGATGCCGAGAAACAAAAACCGGATAACCAATAAGATACAGCCTATCGTTATTGTCGCGTAGACAGGTTTTACGCCAGCCGACAACATATGTTTCATCCCGATATACCCACCGGCTGCGGTGATGATAAACGCAAACTCATTCATCACGAGCAGTGTTAATAAAGGAATCCTTGTCACACCGGCACTGCTTACTTCACTACCAATCATGATCGCCAGCAGAAAAACCAAACCAAATGGTAATGCAAGATACGGGAAATTAACTGTTTTCATAGATTCTCTATCCTTGGAAGTTCGGGCGCTTTTTTTATAAATATTTATCGCATGGTAGCTGATTTTTTTAGTGAGAGAACAGCTGAATATCCGGCCTACGTCTTTAAAATCGGAACCCATAATGGATGATGACATAAATGAGACCAAATAAGATGATCAAACACTAAGACTTTCACCCACCACAAAAAAGACATTCGGTAGCTGCCTTTTCCAATTCAGTATTGTGTCCCCAAAATTCTGTGTCTCCAAAATTCCAGAAAGTTGCGGCAAACATCAGGGTGTGTACGTTGTTGTAAGAAATAGACGCGTAAGCAAAACTTTAAACCCATAAGGAAGAAACATGGAACCCAATCCGCAATACCAGAAAACAGGCATCGCTTTAGTGATTGGGCTTGTTGTGTTCTTCCTCTCACAGCTGGCATTTAACAACACCCAAGCAGCACTGCTTGGCGTCATCGCCCTGCTTGTCACCCTTTGGACAAATGAAGGTTTGCCTCTAGCAGTCGTTTCCCTGTTACCCATTATTTTATTTCCAGCTTTTGGCATTATTGATACCAAAGCAACCACCATCAACTATGCCCACCCCATCATCTTTTTGTTTTTAGGTGGCTTCTTAATTGCCATTGCCGTTGAGAAAAGCGGATTGCACACTTGGATTGCAGATCGAATGCTGCATATCTTCCCCAACACTGGACGAGGTATTATTTTATCACTGGTGATAACCTCAGGTTTACTAAGCTCCATCTTATCAAATACTACCACCACGCTACTTCTGATTTCCATTGCCCTATATTTATCCAGTGATCCAAAACTTAAAATGCGCTTTATTCTTGCCATTGCCTATGGTGCAAGTGTGGGTGGTATTATGACTCCCATAGGCACACCACCCAACTTGATCCTTATGGGCATTATGCAAGAAAAAGGTATGGAAGCGATTCCTTTTTTCCAATGGATGTGGATGGTAGCGCCACTCTCTTTTGTCATGTTTATTGTAGTCGGTCTGTTGCTCAGTATTGGCCTTAAAGATGTCAAGATCTCCCATACATCACTAGACGAGTCGCTTTCTACACGTCAGCGAAAGGTACTTTTATTAATAGGTGGATTGGTTGTCCTGCTTTTTATCAATGCCCCCATCAAACCTTACTGGAATGGTTTGGGTTTAAGTGAGCCTGGAATTTTATTGGCTGCTGGTTTATTGCTATTTACCCCGCTTTTTAACCAACTCGATTGGATGCAAGATAAAGTGAAAATACCATTTCGGATTATGTTTTTATTTGGCGCTGGTTTCTCCATTGCCAAAGCATTCGGTACCACAGGGCTCGCTAGCGAAGTTGCAACTTATCTGATTGATCTGACAACACTGCCCTTGGTTCTACTCTTATTTGCTATTGCAGCTTTGATCACTTTCACCACAGAAATCACATCCAACACAGCTTTGATTTCAATCATGTTGCCCATCATTTATGCCGTGACCGAACAAGTTGGTGTTAACTCTGCCTTATTCATGATGGTTGCCACTGTATGTGCCAGTTATGCCTTTATGTTACCTATCGCCACGCCACCCAATGCAATTGCCATGTCCAGCGGTGTAGTGGATGTAAAAACAATGGCTAAGTATGGTATTTTACTTAATTTTATTGGTATCATTTTAGTTGTCTCATTTGCATTCTTATTCTGGCAACCCGTATTATCTTTACCATAAACAATCACACTAGCGTCAGTTCTCGGCCTTAAAATAAGAGAAGAATGCTTCTGTGCAGAACTTTTGGACCGCTTCAATTGCCAGTGATAAATTGATACGAACACTCTCGGATAGATCATCACCCAGCTCGAAATGACTGCCTCAATTTCGGGGACATAATTTCGGGGACATAATACATAATTCAACCACATCTACTTTCAAATCTCTGCTTTATCCTTTCATAGACAGAAATTAAGTATTATGTCCCCGGAACTTCCGCAACGGCACACGGTGCGTAGTGACAAGGCGCTTTATGATTACGTGATGGAACTCAAAGGCACGCACCTGCGCAATGCAGGGCAGATCAACAGGGTGGCTTTCGATAGCAGACTGCATATCACTCGCAATGCGCTCGGCATGCACACCAGCAAGTCTCAGGTGCATGGGGCAAAGCTCAAAGCCAAGCGCGAGATTCACGTAGCAACGATATTTAAAGATATGCCACTCGAGTTTTTGCGCATGATTGTGGTTCACGAACTTTCACACGTGAAAGAGTCTGAGCATAACAAGGCGTTTTATAAGCTCTGCTGCAACATGGAGCCGGACTATCACCAGCTAGAATTTAATCTACGGGCCTACCTCACCTATCTCGAAACGGCAGGAAAGCCGCTTTGGTCTCCTGCCCAACATGGTTCTTCGAACAATTAAGTATTGTGTGCCCGGAATGCAAACAACTGAATATCCGGCCTACGTCTTTAAAATCCGAACCCATGATGAATGATGGCATAAAGAGACCGAATAAGGTGATCAAATACTAAGACTTTCACCCACCACAAAAAAGACAATCTGCGGCTACCTTTTTTAATTCAGTATTATGTCCCCAAAACTCATGTCCCCAAAACTCAGATACTTTCTTGAGAACGCTTGTTAACGACATTCGATATTTGAGCACGGTGATAGTCAGGGCTAGTAAAGCCTGCTCAAAAGCATGTTCATTGCAGCAAGTTTTTCAGGCCGGGTTGGCTTCATGATCCCTTGCTGTTGCAGGATAGAGATAAGCTTATGGGGCGGCGTTTGGAAGTCCCCGACTATTTCCGTATGCCCCGCTTGCACTAGGACGTAATTTTCATCTGCGTGCCCATTACCCGGTGGAAGTTGCTGTTCATCGAGACCAAACACATAGTCACTTTCCAGACATTTATTGTTAGGCCCAAAGGAGCGACAGGTACCACGTTCATCGGTATCGAGTTTAAGATAGTGAGCCACCTGAGGTAACAGGGTGCCGGGGTTTTGGATAAAGTCAGATACATCAGTAATTTCATACCATTTATCTCCGCTAATCATCCAGCAAATAGCATCGACTAAGCCTAAACTAATCGCACGCCATTTTCCTGAGGCGCAATGGCTGGCCTCTTTAACGCCGGAAAACGGTGCTGAAATAGTTACGAGATCGATTTCAGTGGCTGTCTTCTGCCACTGCTGGGTTGCGTGTTGCCCAGTCAAAGCTTTACGGGCAATCAGACCGCCCTGGCTATGAGCAATAAGCGTAATATGTTTATCCTGAAGGTGCTCGTTTAGCTGCCTCAGGGATTCAGACAGCTGGGAAGCACTTTTGAACAGGCTGTCGCGATCATCGTAGGTGAAGCAGATAGCCTGCTGGCCCTGAAAAGCAAACACCTCAGCAAGGGCTGTAAATCGGGCGGCTGAATCAAGGCAGCCATGTGTGAGTACAACCACTGGCGAGGTGCTGTCGATATGAAGGTCAGAATCAGTAGACGATGAACACGGACGCAGCCCCTGAATTTGTAACACGAGATTTGCTGTTGAAAAGTGAGCAGGGTTGACTGTTGCATTGTCGTGTCCATGTAAAGAACAAGCTGTCATTAGCAAGGCCGGCATGATGAAAAATACAGCATGAATCATTCTGTTTGCACAAAAGAATTGAAAAACGGTAAACCACATCCCTAAACCTCCTAATCGTGGCATTTCAATAAACTTTATGTGTAAGTAATTTCGGGGATATACATTACTTAATTCACTGGTCATTGCGTTCATCACTCTCCCTCACCTTCATCCGCACCATGCACAAAACCGATGGGGCATTTCCTTGGTTCGGTCTCCGCTCAGAGATACTTATGTCCATAAATGAATATTGCTTTATTGAATCGGTGTTGGTTTCTTAAGCTGTTCCATCAAATCATTGTTCCATTTTCCTGAAACATTGATATGTGCTGCTGCACCCAAAAGAACGGCTTCGATAAGGTTATGGCTTAAATAGACATAAAAGCCTGGTTGTTTGAAAGTGTAGATGGCAGCACCTGCAGAACCCGCACCAATCACCCAGCTTTCTAGGTTGGTCATCGGGGCATCTGAAAAGTTACCTCTTTCCCAAACGTATTCACCGTGCCCACCAATCAAGTGGGGAAAAGATTGACGGTTAGCTTGAGCATGAATGATTAACACCGTATCACCTACCGCTGCTTTTAAGGCATGCTCTCCAGTTAACGCGCCTTTTACGCCATTAAATACGATATGGCTTGGCGTTAGTGTTTTCATCACTTCTACATCATCATCAAAACTATCAATGGGTGATTTATAACGTTTATAATTACCCTTTTCATCCTTAGGAATATAATAATCCTGCTCACCAATATAAAAAGCTTTGTTATATTTGATTTGTTTTCCAGCTTTATCTTTTAAGCCATCGCGAGGCAAAACCATGATGGCACCATTCATGCCATGCACGACATGCCAGGGGATCATCGCCCCACCTGGCGCACAATGATAAACAAATACACCAGCCTTGATGGCTTTGAAGCGTAAAACGACTTCTTCGCCAGGTTCAACGATTGTAAGTTCCCCACCGCCTAACGCACCCGTTGCCGCATGGAAATCAATGTTATGGGCTAAGGCACTTTTTGTTGGGTTCACTAACGTCAACTCAACATAATCATTTTGATGCACCACAACCATCGGCCCTGGAACACTGCCATTGAATGTGAAGGCATTGATAAAGACACCCTTATCAATTTCAAGCTCTTTCTCTTCTATGACCATTCTGATTTGCACAACTTTTGCTGGACCTTTGGCAACTTGCTCATGTTGGGGTAAAAAAGGAGGTGCGACCAAGGTTTGTGTCACCCTTTCTAAACCCTCAATACCTTTTGCAATAACAACATTGCTTTGTATAAAAAATACTGCCAGCGAGATAGCCAGTAATTTAGTCATTATTCTTATGCACATGATTTTCACCTTTATTATTTATGATTTTGCCTATACTTAATACTTTTAGACCATTGAAGAAACATTGCAAACATCGGGGGCAGGTCTTTAATTTTGGGAACATAATTTTGGAGACACATTACTCAATTCACTGTTCATTTCATTCATCACTCCTCTTCCATCATCATCACAAGTAGATCAGTGGCTTCGGGATCGATGCCTGCTTGAAAAAGCAACGTGGTGACTTGCCCGCGATGGTGGGTCTGGTGATTGAATAGATGTTGAAGCAGTGCGCCTAACTTCCTCTCGTATTTCTCCCTTGCCATATTTCGATAACGAATCGGCTCGACAAGCATGGCCTCATCCCATGTTTCGGCAAAAGAGAGGATGAGCTGATCCAGCTCTTTGCGTTTGGATTCAAGCACCTTGATGTCATCATAAAGCATGTCGTGAAGTGCGGTGGGCATCACCATTTCACGAATGGGTGCCAGAACATCCTTACACACCTTAGAACCTGAAAAACGCCGCAGCCAGAACATGTCCGCTACCAGAAGATGATTGAGTGTGCCAAGCATGGATGAGAAAAACGCACCGCGATCTTTAGCGATCTCCTCAGATGATAACAACTGCACCTTGTTATACAGCCGTTTGTTCATCCATTGATTGTAGCGTGCCATGCGTTTTAGATATTCAGTCATGCCTTATCCCCTGCCACGGAGTATACCCCTTAATCGAAAAAACTATCAAATCACCCACATTTAAAATCAACGAAGCATACAAAATCCCCAGACTTGAGGTCATACCCTGTGAGCTCAAACTATTCATACAGCTTTACCGAGAGCGTTGAAATCAAGCAATGAAAAAAATAATACGACTAAGAAAATAAATGGGGCTGTCCCAGATAACACATAATTTGTATTATCGAGGATGGGATGAAGAAGAGTCGATTAAGTTGGTATAAGCAAGAGCGATTGATAGAGCATTTTGTAGCAGGAACGACAGCAAGATGTGCTGCTGATCTTGTT
>JAJFLC010000008.1 GCA_021772895.1 Mariprofundaceae bacterium
AAAACGTGAAGATGTTGAACGTGGTCAGGTTCTGGCTAAACCAGGTTCGATCAACCCGCATACCAAATTCAAGGCAGAAGCTTATATTCTGACGAAAGAAGAGGGTGGTCGTCACACACCATTCTTTAACGGTTATCGTCCCCAGTTTTACTTTCGTACAACTGATGTGACGGGTTCTGTTGAGCTTCCATCAGGAACAGAGATGGTGATGCCTGGCGATAACATTTCAATGGATGTTGAGCTGATCACACCGATCGCAATGGATAAAGAGCTGCGTTTCGCAATTCGCGAAGGTGGCCGTACTGTTGGTGCCGGTGTCGTTACCAGCATCACTGCGTAAAGGGACTATTATGGCAACTACTCAAAGTATTCGTATTCGTCTGAAAGCATTTGATCATCGTATTCTCGATAAAAGTGCTGAAGACATTGTGGCAACTGCTAAACGTACAGGTGCTGAGGTTCGTGGTCCTATCCCGATCCCAACACGTATCAAAAAGTTTTGTGTGATCAAGTCACCACACAAATACAAAGATTCACGTGAGCAGTTCGAAATCCGTACACATAAACGTCTTTTGGATATCGATAAACCGACACCACAGACTGTGGACGCATTGATGAAACTTGATCTTCCATCCGGTGTGGATGTTGAGATCAAGCTATAAGCGGGAGTAAGTCATGAGTGGATTGATCGCCCGTAAAGCGGGTATGACCCAAATTTTTGATGAACGTGGATCTACGGTCGCAGTGACTGTGCTGAATGTAGAGCCTTGTAAAGTAATCGCACGCCGTACCACTGAAAGAGATGGCTACGATGCGATTCAGATCGGACATGGTGCTGCCAAGCGTCAAAATTCCCGTGCAATGCAAGGGCATTATGCCAAGCAGGGTCAGGAAGTGATGGGCGGATTACGCGAATTTCGTGTGACTGCGGATGCCGAGTTTGAACTTGGTCAGGAATTGAATGCAACCATGTTTGAAGCAGGCCAGAAACTTGATGTTGCAGGCACTTCAAAAGGTCGCGGTTTTGCAGGTGTTATGAAGCGTTACAACTTCGCGGGTGGACGTGCAACACATGGTGCTGAAAAGGTTCATCGCCAGATGGGTTCTACGGGCCAGTGCCAATGGCCAGGCCGTGTATTCCCAGGTAAAAAGATGCCGGGTCACTATGGCGCAGAGCGTGTAACGGTTCAGAATATTGAAGTGATTCGCATTGATGAAGAAGCGAATCGTATCCTGGTCAAGGGTGCAGTTCCGGGTGCTAAGAATGGCCTGTTAGAACTCCGCTCTGCCGTGAAGGGAGCGTAACGATGGCAAAGATCGATATTGTTGATCAGGCCAATAAAAAAGTTGGTACACGTGAGTTGAGTGCTGCTGTGTTCGGTTTGGATGCAGACGCAGGATTCGTACATCGTGTTTATACTTCGCTGGCAAGTGCTCAGCGTTTTGGCAGCTCAAAAACAAAATCACGCGGTGAAGTATCCGGCGGTGGTAAAAAACCTTTCAAGCAGAAAGGAACAGGTCGTGCCCGTCAGGGTTCAACCCGTGCAACCCAGTTACGTCATGGCGGTATTCCACATGGTCCTAAGGGTGAGAGCAGCTTTACATCCCGTGTGAATAAAAAAGAGCGTCAACGTGCAGTCCGTTTGGTTCTTTCTGATGCTGTTCGTGAAGGACGTTTGGTTGTGCTTGATAAGTTCGAGCTATCTGCGCCAAAAACAAAAGATTTTGTAACAGTGGCAAATTTGTTGACACCATCCTCAGGGCTTTATGTTTTGGGAGAAGCCAATCAGGCAGTTGAGCTGTCCGGGCGTAATATCCCGAATGCTAAAATTGTTTTGAATGGTCAGATAAATTTGCATGACCTTTTGAAATATGATCGCCTTGTTATGACTGAAGCTGCGATTGCAAAGATTGAGGAGAGTTTGGCATGAGTGCAAATAGCGAACATTTCAACATATTGCGCCAGCCGGTGATTACCGAAAAGAGCTATGAAGCTTCCGGTGGTTCGAATCAATACACTTTCCGTATTGCGCGTGAAGCAACCAAGCGACAGGTCAAGGCTGCAGTAGAAGCGATTTTTGAAGTTGATGTTGAGAAAGTTCAGGTTATCAACATGCCGGGTAAGGAAAAGCGTCGTGGTCAGCATACAGGCCATCGCGCTGGATATCGCAAGGCTATGATTCGTTTGGCTGAAGGCCAGACCCTTGAAGTGGCAGAAGAGGTATAAACGATGGCGCTGAAAGCATTAAGACCAATGACCAATGGCTCACGTGGACGTGTAGCTGTTGTAAACCCGGACCTGTATAAAGGTGCTCCGGAAAAAAGTTTGACTGTTGGCCTGACCAAGTCCGGCGGCAGAAATAACAATGGCCGTATAACTTCCGGTCATCGTGGTGGCGGACATAAGCGTCTTTATCGTGTGGTTGATTTTAAGCGTGACAATCCTGGCGTTGAAGGTAAGGTTGCCCGCGTTGAATATGATCCTAACCGTACGGCACATATTGCCCTGGTTGTATTTTCTAATGGTGATAAGCGTTACATCCTCGCACCACAGGGACTTCGTCCGGGTGATGTCGTGATGTCCGGGCCGGATGCTGAAATTCGTCCGGGTAATGCATTGCCGCTGGCAAGTATTCGTGTCGGTACGATGTTACATAATATTGAAATGCGTCCTGGCAAGGGTGGGCAGATGGCTCGCAGTGCCGGTGTTGGCATTCAGTTGATGGGTAAAGAAGGCGATAAGGCTATCCTGAAACTCCCTTCCGGTGAGTTTCGTCGTGTAGAAATTCGTTGTATGGCAAGCATCGGTGTGATGGGTAATGCTGATCACTCCAACCGAAAGGTTGGTAAGGCTGGTCGCTCACGCTGGTTGGGTATTCGTCCAAACGTACGTGGTGTTGCGATGAACCCGGTTGATCATCCGCATGGTGGTGGTGAAGGTCGTACATCCGGTGGTCGTCATCCTGTGACGCCTTGGGGTGTCCCAACAAAAGGTCATAAGACCCGCAGTAAAAACAAGGCGTCGAATCGTGATATTATTCGTCGTCGTAACCAGAAGTGAGGTAAGTTATGGCGCGTTCACTGAAGAAAGGGCCGTATATTGAGGCTTCTCTGGAGAAAAAAGTCCAGGCAGCTCAAGAAGGCAGCAAAGGAGTGATCAAGACCTGGTCGCGTCGCTCCACGATTTCACCTGAGTTTGTGGGATTGAACTTTGCAGTGCATAACGGGAATAAATTCATTCCTGTGCATGTGACAGAAAACATGGTCGGCCATAAGCTTGGCGAATTTTCGCCAACCCGTACCTATTATGGTCACGGTGCTGATAGAAAGGCCAGGAAGAGGTAAGGGCGATGAGTGAAGAAGTACGCGCTCTGCAAAAAGATGCGCAGATTAGTGCCCAAAAGGCTCGCTTGATGGCAAATGCCATTCGCGGTATCGGAGTTGATCGTGCTTTGGCAGTGCTTGCATTGTCGCCAAAGAAGTCGGCTCGGTTGTTTGAGAAGGTACTGAAATCTGCTGTTGCGAATGCTGAGCAGAATAATGGTTTGGATGTTGATGCTTTGTTCGTTTCAACTGTGAAAGTTGATGAAGGCGCTACTTTGAAGCGCTATCGTCCAAAAGGCATGGGTCGTATGCGTCAACGCTTTCGCCGTCGTAGTCACATTACAGTGGCTGTGGCTGAGCGCGGTTAAAGGAGCTCTTAGATGGGACAAAAGGTTAATCCAATTGGTTTCCGCGTCGGTATTACCCGCGGCTGGGAATCAATATGGTATGCAGAAAAGAATTTTGGTGAACAGTTGCGCGCTGATATTCGCATGCGTCGTTATGTGAAAGCTCGTTTGCAACATGCTGGCATTTCCAGAATTATTATTGAACGGCCTGCCGATAAGGTGAAGTTGACTGTTCACACTGCCCGTCCAGGTGTTGTGATTGGTAAAAAGGGTTCTGAAATTGAGGCTCTGCGTCGCGATTTGGCAATAAAATTTGGACAGGAAGTTCAGGTTTATATTATTGAAATTCGCCGTCCTGAAGCTGAAGCGCAGTTGGTGGCTGAGAATATTGGCTTCCAGCTTGAGAAGCGTATTGCATTCCGCCGTGCTATGAAGCGTAGCATGCAGGGTGCACTTCGTATGGGTGCAAAAGGTATTAAAGTTCAATGTTCGGGTCGTCTTGGTGGTGCAGATATTGCGCGTATCGAAGGTTACCGTGAAGGGCGTGTTCCGTTGCATACGATGCGTGCGGATATTGATTATGGCTTTGCGGAAGCAAAGACTACATATGGAATTATTGGTATTAAAGTTTGGGTATTCAATGGCGAAAAGCTTGGCGACGCTGTTGAGACTGAAGCATAAAGAGGCTTGTAGATCATGTTACAACCTAAAAAGATTAAATGGCGTAAACACCATAAAGAATTACAGCGTATTCGTGGTATTAGTGAGCGTGGTGCGAATTTGAATTTTGGTGATATTGGTTTGAAAGCAGTTGAGCCTGGCCGTATTACTGCGCGCCAGATTGAAGCTGCTCGTATTACCATGACGCGCCATATCAAACGTCAGGGTCGGGTATGGATTCGTATGTTCCCGGATCTTCCTGTATCCAAGAAACCTGCTGAAGTGCGTATGGGTAAAGGCAAAGGTTCACCGGAATATTGGGTGGCAGCTGTGAAAGCAGGCCGTATCCTGTATGAAATGAATGGTGTGGATGAAGAGTTGGCGCGTGAGGCACTGACGCGTGCTGCTGCGAAGCTTCCGATTCGTACCAAGATTGTTGTTCGCGGAGTTGGGCGATGAGTGATATGAAAAAAGCGAAAGAGTTGCGTGAAATTTCTGATTCCGATCTGAAAGAACGTGTGAATATACTGGCTGCTGAAGGCATGAAGCTGCGTTTCCAAAAAGCGACCATGCAGTTGACCAATACAGCGCGTGTTGGTCAGGTGAAGCGTGAAATCGCATGCATCAAGACCATTCTGAATGAGCGCGGTTAAGGGGTTAGATGATGTCTGAAGAAAGTAATAAACGCCGGCTTGAAGGCGTGGTAGTGAGTAACAAAGGTGAAAAGACCGTTGTTGTTCAGGTAGAGCGTAAGTTTCTACATCCGCGCTATCGCAAAACCATTCGTTCGCACAAAAAATACATGGCGCATGATGCTGAGAACACCTGCATGATCGGTGATACCGTTCGCATCATTGAGTCTGCACCGATCTCACGTAGAAAACGTTGGGTGATGGAAGCAGTTGTTACCCGCGCTGAGCAGTTGTAAGCGAGGTATAGGCGATGATCCAGAATGAAACCGTTTTAGAGGTTGCTGACAACTCAGGCGCTCGTAAGGTTGCCTGCATTAAGGTGCTGGGTGGCTCCAAGCGTCGCTATGCGCGTGTTGGCGACATTATTGTTGTGGCTGTGAAAGATGCAGCACCTGGTGGTAAGGTGAAAAAGGGCGAAGTGCAACGTGCTGTTGTTGTTCGTACTGCGAAAGAGTTCCGTCGTAAAGATGGCAGTTCAATCCGCTTTGATGAAAATGCAGCTGTATTGTTGACCAAGGCAAACGAACCAATTGGTACCCGTATTTTTGGCCCTGTAACGCGTGAACTTCGCAGTAAGGGTTATATGAAAATTATTTCTCTGGCTCCAGAAGTTCTGTAGTCAGGGAAGGTGAGGAATAAGATGGCGACAAATATCAAGTCCCGAATCCGCCGTGATGATGAGGTGGTTGTGATTGCCGGTCGTGACAAAGGCGCACGTGGCAAAGTGATTCGAATTATCTCTGCCGATAACCGTGTATTGGTCAGTAAAATTAATATGATCAAACGTCACACACGTCAGACTCCAAATAGTGCCGGTGGTATTATTGAGAAAGAGGCTCCGATCGCAATTTCCAACGTGCAGTTTTACTGCTCAAATTGTGATGGTGGTGTTCGTCTTGGCGCGAAACAACTTGAAGATGGACGCAAGGTTCGCACTTGTCGCAAATGCGGCGAAGTGCTGGATCGCTAGGAGTTTTGTAATGGCGCGTTTGAAAGAAGATTATAAAGCACGTGTTGTGCCGGCTCTGACCAAAGAGTTTGGTTATGGCAATGCGATGCAGGTTCCGAGTGTTAGCAAAATCGTGATCAACATGGGTGTTGGTGAAGCATCTCAGAATCGCAAAGAAATTGATGGTGCGATGGCGGATATGACTGCAATTGCAGGTCAGAAACCAGTGATGACCAAGGCACGCAAATCCATTGCGAACTTTAAACTTCGTGATGGCATGATTGTGGGTTGCAGCGTAACACTGCGTGGCGAACGGATGTGGGAATTTTTGGATCGTTTGGTGAACGTTGCCTTGCCACGTATTCGTGATTTCAGGGGTGTGAGTCCCAAATCATTTGATGGTCGTGGTAACTTTACACTGGGTGTTAAGGAACAGATTATCTTTCCAGAAATTGATTACGATAAGATTGATAAGATTCGGGGTATGGATATCACCATCTGTACCACAGCCAATACTAATGATGAAGGACGCGCATTGTTGAAGCAATTCAGCATGCCGTTCCGTAACTAAAGGAGCTTGCAATGGCGACTAAGGCTCTGATTGCCAAGTGCAATCGCAAACCAAAATTTAAAGTTCGTGCGTATACGCGCTGTCAGCTATGCGGACGTCCGCATTCGGTGTACAGAAAGTTCGGTATTTGCCGTATCTGTCTGCGTAAACATGCCCTGGCCGGTGAAATTCCGGGCATGGTCAAATCAAGCTGGTAATCGGATGCGGGTAGGAGAGTATATCTTATGATGATGGATAGAATTGCCGATATGTTGACTCGCATTCGTAATGCGCAGACAGCCGGTATTGAAAAAATTGAATTGCCTGCAAGTAAAACATTGCTCGCTATGGCGGAAATTCTGAAAGAAGAGGGTTATATCACTGCTGTTAAGGCATATAACCACAAAGGTCACCGTTTTTTGCGTTTGACACTTCGTTATGACGAAGAGGGCGCGCCAGTGATTCGTGAAATTCAGCGTGTTTCCAAGCCAGGGCGTCGTGTTTATTCAAACGCAGAAGAGCTTCCTCGTGTTCGTCGCGGCTATGGTGTTGCTGTAGTGAGTACCTCACAGGGAATTATGACCGATAAAAAAGCACGTACTGCCAAGATTGGCGGCGAAGTGCTTTGCACCGTATTTTGAGGTAACACAATATGTCTCGAATTGGTAAACAACCTATTACTGTCGCTTCAGGTGTTGATGTTAAAATTGACGCCTCGAGTGTAACGGTCAAAGGCCCTAAAGGCGAAATGACATCACCACTTTTTGATGGTATTACACTTTCGCAGGAAGGCACTGTGCTTCAGTTGGCTTGTGCGGACTTGGGCAATAAAAAAATGAAAGGAAACTTTGGCCTGTGCCGTGCATTGTTGGCAAACAACATCATTGGTGTGAGCGAAGGTTTTAAGAAAATACTTGAACTGCGCGGCGTTGGTTATCGTGCGCAGGCTCAAGGTAAAAAACTGAATCTTTCACTGGGCTTCTCACATCCTGTTGAATATCAATTGCCGGATGGTGTTGACGTGCAGGTCGAGAAGAGCAACATTATTATCAGTGGTTTTGATAAGCAGAAAATTGGGCAGGTTGCTGCTGAAATTCGTGCTTACCGTCCGCCTGAGCCATATAAAGGTAAGGGTGTTCGTTATGTTGGTGAATATGTTGCAATGAAGGAAGGTAAAAAGGCCTAATTAGGCACTTTTTCGAAGTGATTTAGAACGCAAGACCGAAAGTGATATTTTGGTTTTGTATGCAAAATTAAATGCGTATGTTTTTTAATTTTGGCATTTCAGATCTGAAATGCACGGGTGCTCCGAATTATTCGAAGTATTCCTGATAAGTTTAGGCAGGAGATTTATACAATGTCTGCAAAGCGTTACGAAAATAGTGCTGCAATCCGACGCTCTCGTCGTGTTCGCGCACGTGTGAAATCAACGGGTCGTTTGCGCCTGAGCATATTCCGTTCAGCACGCCATATTTATGCCCAGATTATTGATGATGCTCAGGGCAAAACTCTGGCGGCAGCATCCAGTCTTGATAAAGAGATCAAGGGTGGCGGTAACCGTGAGGCTGCGGGAGCAGTAGGGAAGCTGCTTGGCGATCGTGCTGCCAAAGCAGGTATTAATGAAGTCTCTTTTGACCGTGGTTCTTTTTCATATCACGGTCGTGTAAAAGCTCTGGCAGATGGTGTACGTACTGCCGGGCTGAAGTTCTAGGAGTATATCCATGATCAATGCTGAAGAATTGGAACTGACCGAAAAGCTGGTTACGATTAATCGTATCTCTACAGCGACTGCCGGCGGACGCCGTATGGGATTTACTGCCCTGATGGTTGTAGGTGATGGCAATGGCCACGTTGGTTTTGGCCACGCAAAAGCGAAAGAGGTTCCGGAAGCGATTCGTAAGGCCAATGAAATTGCTCGTAAATCAATGATTTATGTGCCTCGTAACGATGGAACGATTCATTATCAGGTCACTGGCCGTCAGGATGCTTCGCGTGTTTTGATGAAACCTGCCAGTGAAGGTACTGGCGTGATTGCCTGTGCTGCTGTGCGTGCGGTTGTCGAGGCTGCTGGAATTCAGGATGTGCTGACAAAGAGTCAGGGTTCCCGTAATCCTATCAATGTGGTTCGGGCAACAGTGAATGGCCTGAGAGAGTTGGAAAGTCCTGAACAGATTGCCGCTCGCCGCGGTAAAGCTGCCTGATTTTTAGTATAGTATTAGCGTTTAAGTAGGAGCAAAGGGACATGGCCAAAAAGAGCGTTATTCGTGTTCGCCAGATCAAGAGTGGCATTGGTTACTCTAAAGATCAGAAGGCGACCCTGGCAGGTCTGGGCTTCCGTCGTATGAATCAGACGGTTGAATTAGAAGATACACCATCCGTTCGCGGTATGGTGAAAAAGGTGAACCATCTCGTTCGCATTGAAGATGCGGAATAAGGCGAGATAGGGAGACAATCATGAAACTTAATGATATTCAGTCAACAACCGGGTCTCGAAAGGGGCGTAAACGCTTAGGCTGTGGCATCGCCACTGGCCATGGTAAAACCGGTGGACGTGGCCATAAAGGTCAGAAGTCCCGTTCAGGTGGTAAAATTATGCGTGGTTTTGAAGGTGGTCAAATGCCTTTGATTCGTCGTGTTCCAAAACGCGGCTTTACACCGCTTTCAAGAAATGAGTTTCAAATCGTGAATGTTGGGCAGCTTGAAAAACTTGAGGCTGGCAGCAAGGTTGATGCTGCAACGTTGTTTGAAGCAGGGATTGTTCGTAATGCTGTTGATCCCATTAAGCTGCTTGCAAAAGGCGAGATTTCTAAAAAAATATCATTAACAGTGGCGGCTGCATCAGCATCAGCAAAAGCTAAGCTTGAAGCCGCTGGCGGCTCTCTTTCTGTAACAGAGGCCGAATAAGATGTCGCAGGCAGGTCAGCTGGGTGGGTTGGCAAATGTTGGAAAAATTCCGGAGCTAAAAAACCGAATTCTTTTCACATTGGCAATGCTGATTGTTTATCGTCTGGGAGCTCATGTTCCCGTTCCAGGTATTGATGGAACGGTCTTGGCACAGTTCTTTGATCAGGCTCAGGGAAGCTTACTGGGCATGTTTGATATGTTTTCCGGTGGTGCACTTTCACGCCTGACAATCTTTGCACTGGGTATTATGCCGTACATATCTGCCGCTATTATTTTACAGCTGATGACCATCGTATCTCCAAAACTGGAGCAGTTGAAAAAAGAGGGTGAAGCGGGGCGTCGTAAGATTACGCAATATACCCGTTATGGCACTGTGTTTTTGGCCTTTTTCCAAGGTATTGGTATGTCCATTGGTTTGGAGTCGTTCTCTGTTGCCGGTCAGCCGGTTGTGATTGATCCGGGATGGGGCTTCCGCGCTATTACGGTGATTACACTTGTGACAGGTACGGTGTTTTTGATGTGGGTTGGTGAACAAATTACGGAACGTGGCATCGGAAATGGTATCTCAATGATCATTTTTGCCGGTATTGTAGCGGGACTTCCTTCTGCGATTGGTGGCACTTTAGAGTTGGCACGTACGGGCGAATTTTCTGCTGTTGGTGTGATTGGTCTTTTCCTTATGGCGGTTGCGGTAACAGCTATGGTGGTATGGTTTGAGCGTGCACAACGCCGAATTCCAATTCAGTATGCAAAACGACAGGTGGGTAACCGTTTGTATGGTGGTAAGGCATCATTTTTGCCATTGAAAGTGAATACTGCGGGTGTGATTCCGCCGATCTTTGCCTCCTCCCTGATTTTGCTACCAGCGACGTTTGCACAATTTACCAAAGGTACGGAAGGTTTTGCCTGGTTGGGTGATATCTCTGCTATCCTTTCACCTGGACAGTGGCTCTATATGGCGTTGTTTACTGCACTCGTTGTGTTTTTCTGTTTCTTTTATACTGCGATTGTCTTTAACCCGAAAGATACTGCGGATAACCTGAAGAAAAATGGTGGTTTTATTCCAGGCATTCGTCCGGGGCAGAAAACAGCGGATTATGTTGATTCGGTATTGACCCGTATTACCGTTGTTGGCGCAGCCTACGTGGCTATGGTTTGTTTGTTGCCTGAATGGTTGATTAGCACATATTCGGTTCCTTTTTACTTTGGTGGAACAAGCTTGTTGATCATTGTGGTTGTAACAATGGATACCATGAGTCAGATCCAGTCGCATCTGATGAGTCATCAGTATGAAGGTTTGATGAAGCAGGCCCGCCTGAAAACCAGCCGCTAAATGAACATTGTTTTGTTTGGACCTCCGGGTGTTGGTAAAGGCACTCAGAGCGATAATCTGGTGAATGAATTGGGCATTACTCATTTTGCAATGGGAGATATTCTTCGCGAAGCGGTTAAAGAAGGTACTGCACTTGGTTTGAAAGCCAAGACGTACATGGATAGCGGAAAACTGGTTCCTGATGCATTGGTAATCGGGATGATCGAAGCGCGGATTATGGATCCTGAAGTGACGGGTGGTTTTTTACTTGATGGTTTTCCACGCAACGTTTCTCAGGCTGAAGCTTTGGCATCAATGCTTGAAAAACATGGAGAAAGCATCGATCGAGTTGTGTTTATGGATGCTCCTGAAGCGATGCTTCTGAAGCGCTTAAGTGGCAGGTTGATATGTAGGGCTTGCGGTTTTGGATTTCATCGGCATTATTCGCCACCCCGTAAAGAAGGGCGTTGTGATCGCTGCTCTGGAGAGCTCTACCAGAGGGATGATGATAAGGAAGAAGTGATAGGTCAGCGGCTTGAAGTTTATGGCGAGCAGACAAGGCCTCTACTTGAATATTACAAGGCTTTACCGGCATTCAGAAGGTTGGATGCATCCGGGGAGATGACAGCAGTTTATGCTGAGCTGATGAAGGCGGTTAAGAACTAGAACATGGCAAAAGAAGATATTATTGAAATGTCAGGGGAAGTGGTTGAAAAACTTCCTAATGCAATGTTCAAGGTGAAACTTGAAAATGAGCATGAAGTGCTCTGTACGATTTCAGGTAAAATGCGAAAGTTTTATATTCGTATTTTACCCGGTGATAAGGTGACAGTTGAAATCTCTCCTTATGATCTCTCACGTGGCCGAATTAGCTATCGTGAAAAATAAGCTTCGGCTTGTTGTTGAATTGACAAATTTTAAAAGTTTGTCGCCAAGTTTGTTAGAAATGAAGCGACGGAGGTAGATCTGTGAAGGTCCGTGCGTCAGTGAAAAAAATGTGTAATAAGTGTCGGGTTATCCGACGCAAAGGCGTGGTTCGCATACTTTGCGAAAACCCGCGTCACAAGCAGCGTCAGGGTTAATCTTGATTGACTGCGACAAGGAGGCTTAAGTGGCACGTATTGCCGGTGTAAATATTCCGACGCATAAACGCGTTGTAATTTCGTTGACTTATATTTTTGGTATTGGTCAGGGAAATTCCCGTGACATTTTGGCGAAAGCCAAAGTGAGTCCAGATGCTCGCGTCAAGGATCTCAGTGAAGCTGAGGTGAATACGATCCGTGATATTATTAATGCGGATTATACTGTTGAAGGCGATATGCGCCGTGAAGTCACCATGAGTATCAAACGTCTGACTGATCTTGGTTGTTATCGTGGGCTTCGCCACCGTAAAGGACTTCCAGTTCGTGGACAGCGTAGTAAAACAAATGCCCGCACCCGTAAAGGCCCTCGCCGTACTGTTGCTGGCAAGAAGAAATAAGGTTTGAGGAAGTAGAATGGCTGCACCGAAAACAACAACAAAAAAGCGCACACGTAAGAACATTGCCAATGCAGTGGCTCATGTGAAAGCGTCTTTTAACAATACGATCATTACTTTTACCGATGAATCCGGGAATGCGATCAGCTGGGCGACCAGCGGTGGTTCCGGCTTCAAGGGCTCTCGTAAAAGTACGCCGTTTGCTGCGCAGGTTGCAGCTGAAGATGCGGCACGTAAAGCAATGGATCATGGCGTCAAGAATGTCTCCGTGCTGGTAAAAGGACCTGGTTCAGGTCGTGAGTCAGCATTGCGTGCGATTGCCGCAGTTGGCTTAAATGTAACATCCATCCGTGATGTAACCCCAATCCCTCATAATGGCTGCCGCCCTCCAAAGCGGCGCCGCGTTTAGGAGTTTTAGACAATGGCTCGTTATCTCGAGGCTAAATGCCGTCTTTGTCGCCGTGAAGGTGAGAAGCTCTATTTGAAGGGTGGAAAATGTTATTCTGACAAGTGCCCGATCGAACGCCGTCCGTATGCGCCGGGTATGCATGGCCAAAGCCGTCGTCAGAAAGTATCTGATTATGGAACACAGCTGCGTGAAAAACAGAAGGTGAAACGTGTTTATGGTTTGCAGGAAAAGAAATTTCTTGCCTATTATAAAGAAGCAGATCGCATGACTGGTGTTACAGGTTTGAATTTGTTGCGTTTGTTGGAATCACGCCTGGATAACATTGTTTATCGTATGGGGCTGGCTTCATCACGGACAGAAGCACGTCAGTTGGTTCGTCATAATCATATTAAGGTCAATGATCGTTGGATGAATATTCCTTCTTATCAGGTGCCTGTTGGCTCCAAGATTTCAATCAATGAGAAGGCAGCAGAACATTTGCGTGTGAATGCATCTTTGGAATCTGCATCACAGCGTGGCACTGCAGAGTGGCTTGATGTTGACTTAACAACCAAGCAGGCCACCTATCGCGAAATGCCTGTGCGTGAACAGCTTGATCCGGGTATCCGCGAACAGCTGATCGTTGAATTGTACTCCAAGTAAGCATTGAGGACATAAGTATGGATCTGATTAAACCACGTTCGATCACGGTTGAAGAAATTGTACCTGGTCGTACAGCAAAGATTAGCTTTGAACCACTGGAACGTGGCTATGGAACGACGCTTGGTAACAGCCTGCGCCGCATGCTATTGTCTTCGCTTTCCGGCGGGGCAGTAACCTCAGTCAGGTTCGAAGGTGTAACACACGAGTTTGATACCATGAAGGGTGTTCGTGAAGATGTGATGGATATTATCCTGTCACTGAAAGAACTCGATTTGGGCATGCATTCCGATGAAAGTGTTTCCATTACACTGGATGCAAAAGGTCCTGCCATTGTCACTGCTGGTGATATTCAGTGCCCAACAGGTGTTTCGATTACAAACCCTGAAATGATTTTGGCTCATCTGAATGAAGATGCGACGTTAAAATTTGAAGCCATTGTTGAAAAGGGTCGTGGTTATGATCCTGCTCAGGAACGTGAGTCTGATGATCGTGTCGTAGGATTTCTTCTCGTTGATGCTTCTTATTCACCAATTCGTCGTGTGGCAACCCGTGTTGAGAATGCACGTGTGAGTCAAAAAACTAATTACGACAAATTGATCATGGAAATCGAGACCAATGGTTCGATCTCCCCGGAAGAGGCGATTGGCGCTGCGGCACAAATTATTCAGGATCAGCTTGCTGTGTTTGCTGATTTTAATGCGATGGAAGATGAGAGTGTGCAGGATTCAGATGATGTAGGTATCGCCGATGTTCTGGCTCAGCCTATTGATCATCTTGACTTGTCTGTCCGTTCCATGAACTGCCTGAAAAGTGATGATATTTTCCGTGTGGGTGATCTTGTTCAGCGTACCGAGCAGGAGATGCTTCGTACACCAAACTTTGGCCGGAAATCATTAACTGAAATTAAAGAAGTGCTTGAAAATATGGGATTAGGCTTGGGTATGAAGCTGGAAGACTGGCCCCCTGTAGAATCTACAGAAGCATAAGGATTAGAGAGGTATCACACGATGAGACATCGTAAACATCATGGTTCTCTTGGGTTGCCAACCGGTCATCGGCGTGCAGTCATGGCAAACCTTGCAACAGCAATATTGACACATGGCCGTATCGAAACGACACAGGCTAAGGCCCGCGCAGTTCGTCCATACGTTGAAAAGCTTATAAGCTTGGGTAAAGCAGGAGATTTACATTCACGGCGTCAGGCGTTGTCAAAGCTTCGCTATCGTCCGATTGTTGATCGTCTTTTTAATGATGTTGCGCCTGTGTTTGCTGAACGCCCAGGTGGTTATACACGCATTATCAAAACCCGTTTCAGAGCTGGTGATGCTGCTCCGATGGCAATTATTGAGTTGGTTGCTGCAATTGAAGCTGTTAGTGAAGTTGTTGAGACTGAAGAATCATAAAGATTTTTTTTATTTGTTTTTAAAAGAGGCTGCCATTGGCAGCCTCTTTTTTTTGTAAAAGTATGTGTTGAATCTTTTATTCAATAATCTCTCATTGACCCGAAGTTCATTAGCGGTTTGAATGCGCCGATATGAAATATTTACTCCGTTTTTTAACCTTTATGATCATGGCGGTTACGTTATCCTCCTGTTCGGAAATGCCACCACTGCTTATCTTTAATGAGGATGCGGATAAACCAGATTATGCTCAGGGAAGTCAAAGAAGCTCCGCTTCCGCAGCTTCACGGGTTCCACTGGATGTTCCACCGGAATTGAGGGGAGAGGTTGAAGTTCCTTCACCGGGAGCGATCAGTCAGGACGGGTCGGTAATCATGGGCGGTCCTGATAAAAAACTGATTGCCGGTAGAGCTGTTTCGCTTGATGCTAAAGTATATGATAACAGTGCTGGAGAGGTTTTTTCGGCGGTGGTAGATGCCATGACTGCGCTGAATATGCCGGTGCAAAGTGTGGATTCGCCGAGCGGAACATTGACAACGGATTGGATACGGCAAAATTCAGTGAGTGCCAATGCATCTGCTTCTGTACTTACTGGTCTGTTTGGTGGTGATGGGGTGCAAGGCTTGCGTTACCGCTTTGTAGTGCGTGTATTGCGTCAGACAGTTGGAGAAGGAAAGATGACAAGGCTGGAAATTCGAACCATTGGCCAAGCATATGTTAGCAACCATTGGGTGAACCGTCCTATCAAAAGAAAGGTAAATAAAGAGCTTTTTACAGCGACCGAAGAAAGACTTTCGAGGTAAATAAAAACAATCCAATATAAAGGGTGGTGATTGAAAGATCGCCGCCCTTTTTTACGTTATATTGTGTATTGTTGTGATGCCATGAGCTTCTTTAAGGCATCGCCGGGAACGGGTTGGCGGATAAGAGATTCACCAACTAAAAAACCATGTACACCGACCTGATTCATCAAATGAATATCATCATGGGAATAGATTCCTGATTCAGTGATGACGGTTTTTCCCTCAGGTAGACCATGCAAAAGTGACAGCGTTGTATCCAGGTTCGTTTCAAATGTGTGCAGGTTCCGATTGTTGATGCCGAGCAGTGGCGTGTTTAATTTAAGTGCTCTTTCCAGTTCTTCCGCGTTATGAACTTCTGGGAGTACAGATAAACCAAGCTCAGAGGCTGTTTGAGCCAGTTCCAGTGCCAAAGCATCATCCACCATGGCCAGAATAATTAAAATGCAGTCAGCGCCCATTTCACGGGCTTCTGCGATCTGGTAGGGATCAACGATAAACTCTTTTCGGAGAATCGGGATGTTGACTGCTTGACGAATCGCGCGGACATTGTCATCTGAGCCTTGAAAATATTTCACATCGGTTAAAACGGAAAGGCAGGTAGCACCTGCATTTTCATAAGACCGGGCAATCCAGACGGGATCAAAATCTTCACGAATCATTCCTTTCGATGGTGATGCCTTTTTCACCTCTGCAATGACTGCATTCTCTTTTTGGCTGATTTGTTGGATCAGCGCTCCGGAAAAGTCTAAAGGTGTATAAGCCTTTGCTTGTTCAAAGATGATTTGTTCGGAGATGTTCTTTTTGCATGTTGCAACCCATTGCCGTTTATATGCGGCGATTTCATTGAGAATTGAGCTCATGCTTTTTCTCGTGATGTTTTGTTCGTTTGAGACGCTTGCTGCGTAAATTGGATAAGTGCAGTAAGTATCTTTTGAACTTCGCCTGAATCGATTTTTTCAGCAGCCAGTGCAATGCCTTCACCGATGCTATCAACCTGCTTGCTTATCCATAGGGCAGCACCTGCATTTAAAAGGACGATATCGCGTGCTGCGCCTTTTTGGCCTGCAAAGATGTGTTTGATAATTTCTGCATTAAAGGTGGCATCGCCGCCTTTCAGGGCTTCAGGTGTGGTAAAGGGCATGCCGAATGCAGAAGGGTCAATCTCAAAAGGTTCGATGTCCAGACCCGCTTCAACAAGAAAGGCATCGGTAATATCGGTGGTTGTGATTTCATCGAGTCCATCACGTCCATGCACAATCAGTGCGCGTTTGATACCAAGCTGTTTTAAAGCATCGGCAACCAGTTCCAGTTTGTCTTCAGCGTAGACGCCGAGTAATTGATATACTGCACCTGCTGGATTGGTCAGTGGTCCCAGCAGATTAAAGATAGTGCGAACCCCCAGCTCCCGGCGAGCAGGCCCTGCATGGCGCATGGCAGGGTGGTGATTGGGTGCAAAGAGGAAACCGATACCGACTTCATCGATGCATTTGGCAACTTGTTCGGGTGTGAGATCGAGCTTTACACCGAGTGCTTCCAGTACATCGGCGGCACCGGACTTGGAAGACATGGCGCGGTTGCCATGTTTGGCAATGGGTTGTCCACATGCAGCAATAACGATTGAAACCGCCGTTGAAATATTAAATGTGCTGGCGCCATCACCACCTGTACCGCAAGTATCCAACAGGTTTTTTGAGTCGGAATGAATATGTGTAGCAGCATTGCGCATGGCACGTGCTGCACCGGCAACAATGTCAGCCGATTCTCCTCGAATGGAGAGGCCAAGTAATAAAGCACCGATTTGAGCTGGTGTGGCAGCACCTTGCATGATCAGGTTAAACACTTTTTCAGAAGTTTCGCCTGATATGGGTTGTCCTGTTTGCAGCGCTTGCAAGGTCTGCTGGATTAAATCTTTACTCATACCGATATCTCCAGAAAGTTTTTTAACATCTGGTGTCCATGTTCAGTCAAAATCGATTCGGGGTGAAATTGAACTCCAAAGGTTGGGTGTTGCCGATGTTGCAGGCCCATTAGCTCTCCCTCCTGGGTCCATGCAGTGCGCAGCAGGATTTCAGGCAGTGGCTCTTCAACGATCAGAGAGTGATACCTTGTTGCGGTAAAAGGCGAAGGAATATTGGCAAAAACACCTTCACCTGTGTGTTCGATGGGGCTGGTTTTACCATGCATTAATCGAGGTGCACGGATGACTTTTCCGCCAAATACTTCGGCAATGGATTGATGCCCTAAACAAACACCCAGAATAGGGATGCTGCCGGAAAAACGTTGAATCACATCCATTGAGATGCCTGCTTCATGTGGGGTGCACGGGCCGGGAGAGATCAAAATATGGGCAGGGTTCATAGTTGCGATTTCATCGAGTGTGATCTGATCATGACGAAAGACTTTTGGTGAATCGTTTAATTCGCCCAGATATTGAACCAGATTAAAGGTGAAGGAGTCGTAGTTATCGATCACAAGCGTTGTCATTTTGATTGCTCCTGAGCCAGCGCTACAGAACGGAACATGGCTGTAGCCTTGTTGACACACTCCTGATACTCACTGGCCGGGTCTGAATCAGCCACAATGCCTGCACCAGCTTGGACGTTAATCACATCATCCTGAATCACCGCTGTACGAATGATAATGGCGGTATCCATGCGCGCTCCACCAAAAGAGATGTAACCAATGCAACCACCGTAGGGGCCACGTTTTTCATTTTCGAGTTCATTAATGATCTGCATGGCCCGGATTTTTGGAGCACCTGAGAGTGTACCTGCCGGGAATGTGGCTGCTAAGAGGTCAAGTGCATCCACATCATGCCTTAAGTCACCTTCAACCTGAGAGACGATATGCATGACATGCGAATAGCGCTCGATACCCATTGATTCGCTCACCGTGATTGATCCATATTCGCATACACGGCCAAGATCATTGCGCCCCAGATCAACAAGCATGAGATGCTCGGCCAGTTCTTTTTTGTCCTGAAGAAGATCCTGCTCAAAAACCTGATCTTCATTCTCATTTTCACCACGCGGACGTGTGCCTGCAATCGGGCGTACAATGGCTCGATTGCCCTCCTTGCGGACCAGAATTTCAGGTGATGATCCGATCAAAACAGTGTCATCCACATGCAGATAAAAGAGATATGGAGAAGGGTTGATATGTCGAACCGCTCTGTAAATCGAAAGTGGATCACAGGTGAGCGGTGCAGAAAAACGTTGAGACAGTACCACTTGAAAGATATCACCGGCCAGAATGTACTCCTTGGCCTGTGCTACCATGGCCTCATATTCAGCCTGCGCCATGTGTGATTTTGGGGCGGCAGTATGATCATAATCACTGTCCAGATGCATCGGTTCCGGCGCACTGTTTTCAGCAAGCTTTTGCTCCATACTGTTCAGAAGTTTTGTGGCTTCCAGTGCATCATTCTCGAGCACGCACAGATGCATGACCCCTTTCAAACTGTCCATGATCACAAAACGATCAATCAGCATAAAGGCAGCGATGGGCGCATCCGTTGAGGCGGCTTCCACACCCGGTTCAAAGCGATGGATAATGTCGTAGGAGAAATAACCCACAGCCCCGCCGCTGAAAGGTAAGTCCCCAACAGCTTCAGCAGCCTCCTGAGCGATAACCTCCTGACGGATCCATGTGAGAATATCGTTTCCAGCCTGGCTGGATGCAGTGCCATCACGATGATGAACTTCCAGAGTGTCTTTTTGTTCGATAGAAATCTGTGAGGGTTCAAAGCCAATGATGCTGAATCGGCCCCAGTGTTCACCACCTTCAGCACTTTCAAAAAGAAAACATTCGCCATTGCCACGAAGGCGCGAAAATACGGAGACCGGTGTATCACAGTCGGCTGAAAGCGTGCGTCTGAAAAGTTTCATTTTAGCCACCCTCAAATGCTGTTGACACTATCATAAGCTCATGGCTGTATTCGCGGCCGCAAAAGTTCGCAAGATCGATTGCTCTGGGGCCATAGCTCAGCTGGGAGAGCGCTACGCTGGCAGCGTAGAGGTCGACGGTTCGATCCCGTCTGGCTCCACCAGACACAAGGCCGGGAATCACACGATTGTGGTTTCCGGCTTTTCTTTTTAAAGCGCTGATATTTGCGATCGTTTTCATGTGTTGCGAAACATACATTCTCTGCAATCAGGCCGCTATACCGGATTGATCCGCAAGGTTTGGTTTTGGTGACAAAATGTTGCTGTTTAACGATTAGCGAAAAACACTCTTTTTCACAAATTATCTTGCCGTAAAAGGCCATAAAAGACTGTTTTTACGGAAATTATTTGTATGGTTTGTGTATTTTGCAGGCTTTTTGGTTGCTTTAGGAAAAATGAAGGTAATTCACTGCTGATTCCGTTTGCCCGGCTTGAGAAAGTTGGAAGGGAGGTTGCTTGAAGATATGAGCTTAAAGAAAAACTGGATGCAACCTAGATAAATATCAAGTTATGAAAGCCTGACCCTGTGTTCTCTGAGCCCATAGCGATTTCAGCCCTGCTGTAGCTCTCTTCCAGAGACATCTCACCGAGCAGTTCCCAGTAATGTGATAGATAGATTTGGTAGTTTTGATATTTCATATTGCACCTCTGTTTAAGAGATGCAACACGCTGTCTATTAATTACCTCACTAGAAAGAAGAAGACAGGATACGTTTTACTTGAAATGTAAAACTCCTGCTAAGGGGCGCAGCCCCCTAGACTCCTGCTCAAGATTGTAATATTATACACGCATAAACTATTAACTTTATTCTACGATAAATAATTAATGCTATTTTAATGTAATTTTAATTAAACTCTGAAACACTTCATTCACAACTCACCCCTTGGATTGGTTATTAGATTAACTCTTGCTTGGGGCGGAAAGACCGCCAAATGGCGGTTTTTTCATTTGTGGGTAAGGGGAGAGTTTGAAGACCGCTATTTATATTGACGGGTTTAATCTTTATTACGGACGCCTGAAAAATACGCCACATAAGTGGTTGGATTTACATTCACTATTTGCTGACAAAATCATTCATGTTCAAGAGCCTTCATCTCAAGTTGAAAAAATAAGCTTCTTTACTGCTGATGTGTTGGGTAAGTTCGCATCACGAGGAACCTTGGCTAACGAGGCACAAGATTCATATCACAGAGCGCTGAGAAATGTACACCCCGGCATGGTTGAAGTCATAAAGGGCTATCATTCTCCTCAGAAGATGCATTACCCAGTATATAAGACTCCTCCTGATAAATCTGACAAGGTTGCTATATGGCGTCTTGAAGAGAAGCAAACAGATGTAAACATTGCTTTGCATGCATATAGAGATGCGCTTTCAGGGGATTATGAGCAGATAGTGCTGGTTACTAATGATGCTGACCTTGTGCCTTTACTTAAAATGCTCCGTGAGGATGTGGGTGGAAAGGTTAAAGTCGGAGTGGTTTTTCCGATTAAAAAGGTTGAATGTCTTGAAGAGTCCCGACCTCAAGGTAGTGCATTAATCAAATATGCAGATTGGACACGACGCCATATTTTGGATGAAGAGTTGGAGGCATCACAGTTTCCAGAAATGATTCCGACTAAAAAGAAGCCAATAAGAAAGCCATCGTATTGGTGAATCATTAATGAGGCTTTTTAATTGAGCTTGTACAAGTACTTGCTAGTTGGTTAGCTAGGTAGTACAAATCGTGTCTATCTGACGTTATGTACTAAAAGTTAGATTGTTGAGGTTGAGAATTAAGGGTTTCAGGCTTTTCTTTTTAAAGCGCTGATATTTGCGATCGTTTTCATGTGTTGCGAAACATACATTCTCTGCAATCAGGCCGCTATACCGAATTGATCCGCAAGGTTTAGTTTTGATGACAAAATGTCGTTGTTTAACGATTAGCGAAAAACACTCTTTTTCACAAATTATCTCGCCGAAAAAGGCCATAAAAGACTGTTTTTACGGAAATTATTTGTATGATTTATGTGTTTTGCAGGTTTTTAGTTGCTTGAAGATGATGAGCTTAAAGAAAAACTGGATGCAACCCAGAGAAATATCAAGTTATGAAAGCCTGACCCTGTTTCCTCTGGGCAAAAGGGGACGCTACCCTTTAAATGAAATCACCTTAATACCGAGGGAGTTTCGGATAAATCTAACTAAAAGAGGTTTACAAACAAACGTTAAAACTAAATTGGGTTATTTTAGATAAAATCCTTTGAAAATAATAATTTAATATTAATTTAACAATTATATTATATGTAAAAAGGCTAAAAATAGCTTTTTAGGGCAATGATAAAGTAAGAAAAAATTCAAATTAAAAGCAGTGTACGATGACACCGATTTCACAGTGAAGGGAATCGGCGGTATGCTAGCCAACGAAAAAAAATCTGAGTGCGGGGCGAAGTCCGCTGGATACGTTTTGAATCATACGATACAGACATTGTTGATTTTGGGTTGTGGTTATGTCGGTGAAAAGCTGGCGGCTGCATGTTTACGGCAGGGTATACAGATTATTGCTACAACACGTAGTAAAAAGCGGGCAGAAGCACTGCGGGTTATGGGGATTGATGCTGTGGTGGTTGATTCGCCAGCGTTGTTGCCGGATGATATTTTACAGCAATGTGATGCGATATTGGATTCGATTCCACTGACTCGCCATGAAGAAGGCATGCATGCTTCGCAGGTTGATTGGTTGCCTGCGATCACACCAAAGTTGCATAATCTTGCATGGGCGGGATATCTCTCTACAACAGGGGTTTATGGCGATGCAGAGGGTGCATGGGTGGATGAGCTTTATCCATGCCAACCCACAAGTGAAAGAGGAAGGCAAAGGCTTGTGGCTGAGAAGGCATGGCTTGATTCACCTCTGCCCGCAGAGATTTTTCGTCTGGCAGGAATTTATGGGCCAGAACGGAATATTGTCCCCCGTCTTAAAGCTGGTGGTTATAAGGCTGTAAAATGGAACCCTCCTCATTTTTCGAGCCGAATTCATGTGGATGATATTGTGATGGCGCTTGTTGTTGCGATGACATCACCAAGGCGAGGACGCATTATTAATCTGGCAGATGATGAGCCATGCCCACATGTTGATTATGTGACTGAGTTTGCAAGGCTCATCGGCGCGCCAGCACCTCAGCTACTCACGCCGGAAGAGGGTGAGCAGGAGCTTTCAGCTGCGATGCTTGATTTTTTCCGGGATAATAAACGTGTATCGAATCGATTATTACATAGAGAGTTGCTACCAAGGCTTAATTACCCGGGTTTTAAAGATGCCGTAGAAGGGTTGGATGTTTAAAGGTTATGCCAGAGTAATGATAATGATCATGGCCAGCATGAATCCAGTAATAACCCAGGCTTGCCAACGGGGAAGTGATTTGACGTTTTCCTGATGTCTGATCATGTAACTATTTTTCGCCAGTTAATGGGTGAACTTTAATGAATCGCTATAAAATTTCTGCCATGTAGTGCTAGGCTAGCCCTATGCAGATACATATGCCGATGGATCAGTTTCAATATCTGGCTGAGAAGGCGATGGCTTCACTGCCTGAAAAATTTCGGGATGCCATCGAAAATGTGGTGATTTGTATCGAAGAAGAACCCGATACTGATACGCTTGAAGCGATGCGAGCTGAATCATCAAATGAGCTTCTTGGCCTTTATCAGGGCTGGCCGCTGCCGGAGCGTGGCATCAGTTATGCAGGTCACTTACCGGATACGATTCATTTGTACCGTAAGCCTATTCTCGCTTTTTGCGACGAAACAGGAGAATTACCGGAACATTGTGTCCGACATGTATTGATTCATGAAATTGGACATTATTTTGGGTTTAGTGATGAAGAGATGGAGGCCATTGAGTGTCAGCAACCATAAAAGAAGATGTACGGGAAGATATGCGGGGAAAAATCAAGGCACTGGAAGTACAGTTGTCTCACGTCGTAGCAGGAAAACAGCAGGCCATTCGGCAGGTATTGATTGCCATGTTTTGTGGTGGGCATGTGTTGATTGAAGATTTGCCAGGTATGGGAAAAACGACATTGGCGCAGGCACTTGCAGCAAGTATGGATACAGATTTTGGTCGCATTCAGTTTACGGCGGATCTGTTACCTGCTGATATTATTGGCGTGGATATTTTTAATCCCGCAGAGCGATGTTTTGAATTTCATCCCGGACCAATTTTTCACCATATTGTGCTTGCGGATGAAATTAATCGAGCCACGCCTAAGGCACAGTCCGCACTGCTTGAAGCGATGGCCGAAGGGCAGGTGAGTATTGAGCGAGAGACACGCAAATTACCGACGCCTTTTTTTGTGATCGCAACACAGAATCCTACAGAACACCTTGGCACCTTTCCTTTGCCTGAATCACAGCTTGATCGCTTTTTCATGCGTTTATCATTGGGGTATCCGGATCAGCAGTCTGAAAGACAGTTATTAAAGGGTGAAGTGGGCCGTGAGCAATTGCAGGGTCTGAAACCTGTTGTAACGCTGCAACTGCTTGAGAAGGTTCGTTCGCAGGCTCAGCAAATACATGTATCAGATATATTGATGGACTATCTGTTGCAGTTGCTTGAGTTGAGCAGAAATGGTGAATGGCTAAAGCAGGGTGTTTCGCCTCGTGCGGGAAAAGATCTGCTTCAAGCTGCAAAAACATTGGCATGGATGGATGACAGGGATTATGTGACTGCTGCGGATGTGCAGGCGGTGTGGTTGCCATGTCTGGCACATCGTGTGGTAGCGGCAGGTAATCATGAGGCCGCATTGATGCAGGTACTGGAGAGTGTGGCGGTACCGGCTTAATAACCGATCGTGGTTTGTTTCATATTCCTCTCCAATGACTGGTTTCCTTTGATGTTAAGGCTTGAAGGAAGGGTGGACAAAATGTCTGAAAACGGATGAATGACATTGGCATATGACCCGGCTGATTTAAGACTGCCCAGCGGACTATTAAGGCTGCTGGATGTGCTGGTGCGGTTACGCATTTCGGTTTCACCTGCATGGCAACTTGGCATGACCCGGCCGGGAGTGATGTTGCTCGCTGTACTGGTTGGTGTGTGGCTGGCTGCATTCTATTCGGGCAATAATCTATTGTATTTATGCGGTGCGATGCTGATGTCTTTGGCGATTGCCTCCGTTTGGCAGGCTGTTCGTTTGTTAAAGTCGATTCCCTTTCTGGCGGTGAACTTTCCCGAATATACACAAGCAGAAGAAGCGTTTGTTTTACGAAAAATGTTGCCTGTTGCATCACTTTCGATAGGGCTTGTAGATGTGATATGGCATGCCGATGCGGTTGATGTTCAGTTGCAGTTGCGATTGGATAAATCAGCGCTTCTAACCGGGCGGGTGTTGGCAGGTCAACGCGGTGTGTTCAAGCTTCGCAAACAAACGCTGGCGACAAGTGCACCGCTTGGTTTGTGGCAACTCAGCTATACGAGGGATGAGGCATTGGATTGGGTGGTATTGCCCAGGCCTGTGTTATGGCAGGCATCGATGTCTGGCAATGTTGCTGAGAGACAGGTGTTTGAAGGGGATGAACTGCGAGATTTGCGGGGTTATATGCCGGGAGACCCAATTTCGCGTATTCACTGGCGTAAGGCTGCTTCCGATAGTGCCCGCTGGTCGGTGAAGCGATTTGAAGCACATGAAAATGAAATCGAAACGATGAAGCTTCGGATCGATTTGCGTGTGCCGGGAATGACAGGAGAAACGGCAGGCGCGAAGTCTTTTGAATATCTTCTTAGTCAGGCATGGTACTGGGTGGAAGGCCATCTGAAAAAGGATAAATCCGCCGTTGAGGTTGTGCTGGGCCATCAGCAGTTTGAGTTGTCACAGCCTGAGCAAAAACAGGCATGTATCAAAGCGTTGGCAATGGCCATGCCTCAGCAGACTGCTCCTGTAGGCCAGGGTGGCATATTACTCTCGCTGGTGAATGATTAAATGGCTGTTGTAAACATGTATCCCACACGTCTGCTGCTTGCTGAAAGGCTAACATTGGCCGTGCTGCTTTCGGGCGTGGCCTCATTGGCATTGTCCGATTTTGTGAGCCCGCTTTACTGGGTGATGGTGGTGCTCATGGCGGTGGTACGTTTATGGCGTGGGCCGCTGTTTTCTCTCACTGAGATGCAGACCAGCATGATTGGCTGGGCCGGTTTTGTATGGGTGGGTTTGGAACTGTTGCTGGGCCGGGCACTGGTTGTCGCGTTTACTGATTTTTTACTGATTCTTTCTTTGGCGATCGTCATTGAAGAAGCCGTGCCTCGGAATCAGTTGCATCGAATGCTGGTGGGTTTCTTTCTGATATTAGGGGCGGCTGTTTTGACCGATAGTGTGCTTTATATCATTCCTCTGGCGAGTTTTGTGTGGTTTGTCTGGCGTGCATCCCAGTGTCTGTATGGTATGCAGCTTCCTGGTGGTGATTTGCCACTTACAGCATGGCGATCAGATGTTCGGATTTTATTTGGAATGTTTGCAATGGCTGGGCTGTTGTTTGTTTTGCTACCTCGTTTTGACTTTCAATCATATCTGAAGCCTGTGCAGCCGCGCATGCAGACCAGTGGTTTTTCATCGCAGGTTCAACTGGGAGACTTTGCGCGAACGCTTGATGCAACGGTTGTTCTCCGTGTTGAACCTGTTGGAGATGATCATAAAAATTTTCGGAACAGGATGATGGGGCGTTATTGGCGAGGAATATCATTAAGCACATACATTGGAAATGGATGGAAAGAAGTACCTGAACGGAGGGTCTCACACTGGCAGAAGGGTAGTGAGGTAAAGCTTACGGATGAAGCGCCAGATTTGAAATTTGCTGTTTATAGAGAGGCCAGCGACCACCCGTACGTTTTTGTGCCTGATGGTTTGGGGAAAATTACTCAGATACCTGCAGCCATGCGCATTGGAGATCAGGGCAGCATTCGTTTTACATCCCCACCATCACGGCGTTTGCGAATGGTGATGCAATCGACTGGACGTGGCGCAGGGCTGAAACACCTTCGTGCGCCTGTGGCGCAGGAGAAGGAAGATGGACCGGTTCCGAAAGAGGTGGCTGTGTGGGCTGAGAAGATTGCAGGCGATGAGGTTTCTTCAGAGGCAAGACTTGGTCGACTCATGGCGGAGCTTAAGGGTTGGGAATATGATCTGAATGCAAGTTTTGATCATGAGACCCCAATTGTCTCATTCTTGAGACAGAAACGTGGCCATTGTGAATTTTATGCAAGCACGCTGGTATTGGCAGCCAGATCGTTGGGGGTTCCTGCCCGGGTTGTGAATGGTTATTATGGTGGTGAGTGGAATGAGACGGGCGGTTTTTATCTTGTTCGGCAACAACATGCCCACAGTTGGGTTGAGGTATGGATTGATGGGCAGTGGCAGCGTTTTGACCCGACACCAGCTTCACGCTGGCAGTTGTCCGGTGTTCGGTTTCCTGCATTGGATGAGGTATGGGAGACAGTTAAACTTAGCTGGTATCGCTATGTGCTTGAATTTCAGGATTCAGATCGAAATCAGGCATTTCAATCATTCATCAGTCTGTTGAAAACGTATATGGTGTGGATTGTTTTAATCATTTCAGGCGTTGTTTTGGGGCTGTTTCTGAAAAGAAGCAGGTTTAGGTTTCCCCGATTTTTTTCGGGTGATTTGTATGCCATGCTGGATGGGTGGCTCATCAAACGGGGTGTTAACAGGCGTTGCCATCAACCTCTGAGGCATGTGTCTTTACCCAAAGGGATCGAGAAAAAACAGTGGCAGATGTTTGTGCAAAGCTGGGAACACCAGGCTTATGGAGAGCATGAAAAATGGAGTCGATGGGACTTAAAACGCCATCTGCGTGCGCTTTCTTAATATCACTGTTAGATTGCGCAAAACTATCGTAAATTATCTCTGTTAGGGGGATCCTGTGGGAATTCTTGAAGGAAAAAAAGGTCTGATTCTTGGTGTGGCAAATGATAAGTCCATCGCCTGGGGTGTGACGCAAGCATGCAAGCGTGAAGGCGCTGAGCTTGGTTTTAATTATCTCGGAGAAATGCTGGAGAAGCGAGTTCGTCCACTGGCAGAATCGATGGATGCCACATTGATCGAGCCACTTGATGTGAGCGATGATGCTCAAATGGATGGCTTTTTTGAAATGGTTGAAAAGAAGTGGGGCAAGCTTGATTTTCTGGTGCATTCCATTGCATTTGCCAATAAAGACGCCTTAAAAGGCAATTTCCGGGATACCAGCCGGGCTGACTTCCAGCTTGCTCTGGATATTTCCGCATACTCGTTTATTGCCTGTGCCCAGCGTGCCTCGAAATTGATGAGCGAGGGTGGAAGTATGGTCACCATGTCTTATCTGGGAGCTGTGCGTGCGGTTCCAAATTATAATGTTATGGGTGTAGCCAAGGCTGCGCTTGAGGCATCGACCCGTTATCTGGCTCAGGATCTTGGGCGTGATGGTATTCGTGTGAATGCGGTGTCTGCCGGCCCAATCAGAACGCTGGCTGCATCTGCCGTTGGAGATTTTCGCAAACTCATGGATAAAAGCGCGCGTGGTTCCATGCTTGGCCGTAATGTCTCACAGGAAGAGGTTGGCAATACAACGGCTTATCTGCTTTCGGATATGGCATCAGGTGTTTCCGGTGAAGTGCATTACGTTGACAACGGCTTCCATGTGGGTGCTGGCGATCCGGGTATCGAATAAGTCGTGTCCGGTTCATCTTTTGGTCAGATATTTCGTGTAACAACGGCCGGGGAATCACATGGCCCGGCACTGGTTGCGATTGTTGATGGTTGCCCTGCCGGTATTGAATTGAATGAATCGGACATTCAACCCGATTTGGATCGTAGAAAACCCGGCCAATCCAAATACACCACACAACGCAAAGAAGATGATATTGTAGAAATACTTTCCGGTGTTTTTGAAGGCAAAACCACAGGTTGTCCGATTGGGTTGCTGATTCGGAACACTGATCAACGCAGTAAAGATTATTCAGACATCAAAGATAAATTCCGTCCGGGTCATGCAGACATGACTTATTTTGAGAAGTATGGAATGCGCGATTATCGTGGTGGTGGCCGTTCTTCAGCACGTGAGACGGCTGTTCGGGTGGCGGCTGGGGCAGTGGCAAAAAAAATGCTCTTATCCTTCGGCATTGCAATTCGAGGCTGGGTGGATCAAATCGGCCCTGTGAAAGTTGATTCAAGTCGTTTTGATTTGAATGAGATTGAAAAAAATGCTTTCTTTTGTCCTGATGCGGTGGCTGCTGAAGCGATGGCAGGCTTTATGGACAAGTTGCGTAAGGAAGGAGATTCGATTGGTGCAGCCGTTTCCGTTGAAGCACATGGTATGATTCCGGGGCTGGGTGAGCCTGTTTTTGATCGTTTGGATGCGGATATTGCCAAGGCGATGGTGTCGATTCCTGCGGTGAAAGGTGTCGAAATGGGTGATGGTTTTGCCTGTGTTGAAGCAAAAGGTTCCGAGTTTGGCGATGCGATGCGAAAAGAGGGTTTTACCAGTAATCACGCGGGTGGCGTACTGGGTGGTATTGCTAATGGTGATGCAATCCGTGCACGTCTGGCACTTAAACCGACCTCTTCGATTCTGAAATCACGTCCGACTGTAGATATTCATGGTAATGAGACTGAAATTATCACAAAAGGCCGACATGATCCGTGTGTGGGCATTCGAGCGGTTCCGATTGCTGAGGCGATGTTGGCGCTGGTGCTGGCTGATCACATGTTAAGGCAACGTGCGAGCAAAATATAAAATAAAAGGCCTGACCATTTTTTTATGCCTGGCTGATTAATGATCAGCGACGCGAATTCTTGGATTAAACTCCTTTTCTGGAGCTGACATTTCTGAAACCGGCGGCAGATCTATGGCTTTTTGCTCAGGGGCCTGATCTTCCCAGTTATCATCATCTTCCCAGTTATCACTATCATCACTCCAATCATCATTTTCTCCGTTATCAGATGGTTTGGCGGGAGGGTTGCCATCGTAGATCAGGTATTCGCGATTTTGCCTCCATGCTTCACGGGTGAAGAGATAAGGATCAAGTGCAAGCTCATCACGCAGGTTTGATGCATCCAACAGACGTGCTCTTTTCTCGACATATTTGAGCACAGTCAGAGGAATCGTAACAGGAGGTGCTAGAACCAATGCTGCCCAGAAGAGGCCATCGGTTGCAGTCGCTGTAATGAAGTCCGGTGTATTGCGGATAGAATTAGATCCATATATGGGGTAAACAATATAGGCACCCTGTGAGACACCCCATACAGCAAGCGTTTGTCCAAAATCTTCCTGGTGTTTTTCAAGTCCCACATGTGAAGCAACATCAATCAGACCCACAAGGCCGACACTTGAGTTGATAACAAAACGGAAAAGGTCTCCAACCCCCTGCTGTACCTTTCCTTGCAAGAAGTCATTTAAAATGGTGTTTGGATACGTCAGATTATCATAAAAATTCGAGATGGCTTTACGCATTTTTGGATCACTTCCAGACATATACCCTTCTGCAAGCGGTTTTAAGACGGCTTTGTCCAGCGTGTTATTAAACGCCTCTGTGCTGCGGTTTACCCCTTCAATAGGATCATGATTGTTTTGTACTGTTGCACAGCCAGAAAAAAACAGCAGTGCAAGCAGTAAAAATGTTGTCAGTAGATGCTGATGATTGGGTGCAATTGCAAACATGGGTGTATTATGGCTTGATAAATTAGCTATGGGCAAGGGTTTGGAATAGCCCGGTGAATTTCGTCTATGGCCTGGGTTAAGTCATCTGTGAGATTAAGCGAGACACTGGCAATATTGCTGCGAAGTTGCTGCATGGTGGTGGCGCCAATAATGGTGGATGTTACAAACGGACGCGTGTTCACAAAACTTAAGGCCATCTGAGCACAATCAAGATGATATTCTGCGGCTAAAGCAGCATAGGCTTTTGTGGCTTCAATGCCTTGTTTTGTTGAGTAGCGTTGATAATCAGGGAAAAGCGTAAGCCTTCCGTTTTCAGGCTGTTGCTTGTTCAGGTATTTCCCGGAAAGTGCGCCAAACCCAAGCGGCGAGTAGGCCAGCAGACCAACCTGTTCACGGTGGGATATTTCAGCCATACCGATTTCATAGCTGCGGTTAAGAAGGTTGTAGGGGTTTTGAATGGAAACGACTCGCGGCAATGCATGTTCTTTTGCAACATTCAAATATTGCATGGTTCCCCATGGTGTTTCATTGGAAATACCGATATGCCTGATCTTTCCCTGTTTGACCAATTCGCCGAGTGCTTCAAGTGTTTCTACAATCGGTGTTGTTATGGTCTCTTCTGCCTGTGTGTAACCAAGCTGACCAAAATAGTTTGTTTTGCGTTCAGGCCAGTGCACTTGATAGAGGTCGATGTGATCGGTCTGAAGGCGTTTAAGGCTCCCTTCAACAGCGGCAAAGATATTTTTTTGATCCAGTTTGGCTTCACCCTTTCGAATATGCGGGCACCATGCTGTCGGCCCACACACCTTGCTGGCTAAAACAACATCATCGCGGTGGCCACCCTTTTTTAACCAGTTGCCGATGATGATTTCGCTTGCGCCATAGGTGTCAGCCTTCGGAGGTATGGCATAAAGCTCAGCGGTATCGATAAAATTAACACCCTGATCCCGTGCATAATCCAGTTGTTCAAAGGCTTCTGATTGTGTGTTTTGGTTGCCCCATGTCATGCTTCCAAGACATATGAGACTGACCGAGATATCGGTGTTGCCAAGTTGTTTATACTTCATCATGCGCTTTTTACTGTAGCCAGCTTCATTTGTCTAATGATCTATAATCATAAAACCTGATGATAGCAGGAGGTGGGCATGGCAAAAAAAATACAAACATATCAAGGGGAAAATATCACGGTTCATTTTGATGCAAGCCGTTGTATGCATGCTGGAAAATGTGTCCATGATTTACCCGAGGTTTTCAGGCCGGAGTCACGTGGCCGATGGATATTTCCAGATGCTGCTGATGTTGAAGCTTTATCCGAGATGATTGCCACCTGTCCATCGGGCGCGTTGACGTATGTTCGTATGGATGTTTCAAAGAGTGAGAAAAAACCGGAGGTCAACAGTATCTCAGTGATGCCTGGCGGGCCACTTTATGTTCATGCAGACATGGAGATTCATGACGTGCCGGAACCATCATACCGGGCTGCTCTGTGTCGTTGTGGGGCTAGCTGTGCGCCGCCCTATTGTGATGGTGCGCATAAATCAGCGGGTTTTAAGGATGGTAGTGGTGATTTTTCAGGGCAGGTAGAAGAGATATCTATCAATGGCTGCCTGAGCATTTCAACGGTTTCTGATGGACCGTTATTGATTAAGGGTGGCTGCCAGTTACGGGATATCAAAGGGACTGTGTTTGCATCTCATGAACAGTTTGTCTTGTGTCGCTGTGGGGCATCTGCCAACAAACCTTATTGTGATGGCAGCCATGTTGGTATAAATTTCAAAGCCGATTGATCTACTTATGCTTTGGCACCGGATAGATTCAGGCCAACAACACCTGCAATAATCAAAACAATGCTGATCATTTTTAACAGGTTCATGGGCTCTTTAAAATAGAGCACACCGATCACAGCAATCAGGGCTGTGCCAACACCTGCCCAGATGGCATAGGTCATGCCGACTTCAAGTTTTTTGAGTGCCAGTGCCATAAGTACAAAAGAGGCGGTATAAAAGATTACAAGCAGTCCGGACGGCAGCAATTTTGAGAAACCATCGGACAGTTTCATGGCTGTGGTTCCTCCGACTTCAAAGACAATGGCAAAACCAAGATAAATCCAGTGCATATGTTCCCTCCTTCTTTATCTATTCCGGTGAAACGCTTTGTATCAATGCTTTAGGTTCAACCACTGTGTATGTACCCGCTTTTAAACCGGTTTGTTCCAGTGAAAGGGTACCAATATGTGTTCGTGTCAGTGCGGTCACATGATTGCCGATGGCAGCAAACATTCTGCGCACCTGATGATAGCGACCTTCATGGAGTATAAGCACGGCCTGCTTTTCTCCAACTGCGGTCATTTCTGCGGGAAGGCAGGCTCTGTAATCATCTTCGAGCATCAGTTTCCCGCTGGCGAAGAGTTCCATCTCATTACCACTCAGGGGTTGATCCAGTGTCACAGCATAGGTTTTGGAGATGTGATGTTTTGGACTGGTCAAGTGATGGTTGAGTTGCCCGTCATCGGTAAGAATCAGGAGTCCCGAAGTCTCCTTGTCGAGTCTGCCGACACTGGAAAGCGGCGGTTTACGATATTGCCACTGCTCTGGAAGATCATCATAGATCAGCACACCCTTCTCTTTATGCGAGCATACGGCATCAAGCGGTTTGTGATAGATTAGTGTTAACCCTTCAGGGTGATCAAGCGGTTCCCCATCAAACAGGACAAACACCGGATCAACTTTTTCAGATGGTGACTTTACGACTTTTCCATCGCAGGTGATTAACCCCTGCTTGACCCAACTCTTCACATCTTTACGCGAACCATAAGCGAGATTGGAGAGCAGCTTGTCCAGACGCTCGGTTTTATTCATACTCATAATCGTAATCCCAACCTTCTTCATTTGTTGTCTGAGCCGGGCGTTGTTTTGTCCGCGGGTTCGCGCCCCTGGAGGCCTCAATAATTTTAAACCCCTGCTCCTGAACGACAGCGTGATGCTCCATCAGCATGCGATCCAGTACCGCTTCATAAGCCAGCTTTCGATTGGCTACCATGTAGAGCTTGCCATTGCGCTTCAATGAGTTACAGGCGTTGGCAATAATTGTTTGTCCGAGTGGAACATCCTGACTTTGCCCGCTATGAAAGGGAGGGTTACATACAACCCAGTCCAGTTTTAAGGGTAATGGATCAGTCACTGCATCGAACCAGTGTGGTTTAACTTTATTTTGCCATATTTGGATATTCTGCTCTGCACATTCAAGCGCCAGTCGGTCGGCTTCGACCAGATGAAGGCTATCGATATCTGGATGTGATTTGAGAATGTTTACGGAAAGAAAACCATAACCACAGCAGAGATCCATGCCTGTTCCGAACAGTGCGTCGGGCAGATGTTGAAGTAAAAGCTGTGAACCGATGTCTGCTCTATCCCAACTGAATAGTCCGGGTTGTGAAATGAGTCCATGGCCTTCAATCACTCCGGACCTGACATTAGAAATCCACTGCGCCGTGAGCTCTGCATCCAACGTATCAGTTTTTCTGGCTGAAAAAACACGACATTTGGATTTAGAGGATGAACTTACACTTCCGGCAAGTTTCTTGAGTGCAGACTCATAACTTTTAGCGCCATGGTTATTGGCGCATGCCATCAACAGTTTTCCGCCGTCAACCAGATGACTCATTGCATCGGCCATCCAGCCCAGCGTTTGTTGTTTGTTCTTTGATGGTATCAAAAGGATAAGGTCAAACTCACCTTCAAGGTTGTGTGAGCAGTTGAAACCCAATCGTAACAGTTCGTCACAGGCAGGCTTGAAGTGCTGTAGAATGGTAAGTTGATCACATTGTTTGCTGATCTCTTTTAGCCGTAGATCGGCATGCGCATTCATGATGGCAGCACGTGCGGTCTTATCATGTAAGGAATCAAATGTGGCTTGATAGAGAAGTTGTGTGGCAGGCATGATCGTGAATGTAGAAAGAAGATGGATTTCTGTCCAATTGATTGATGTTTGTCGGTTTTGATGCATATGAACTATGATCAATGACAGGAGGGGGATTATGAGTGAACTATTAGAGATTCAATTGCCCGATGAAAAGGAGCTTGCAAAGCTTTCTAAAATATCTATTGGTGCATATGCGGCACGATGTGCCTTAAGAGCACTTCCAACGACTGTAGTTGGAGATGAACTCTCTACGTGGGGAAACGATTTTGACCGCAATATGCGATGCACTGAAATGGCAGTGTTATTAGCATCCCTGGGGCCATTAATCGAGATGGAGACTGTCCAGGATATCATTTCAGACGTTTCAACTGGTATGGATGATATCGTTGCTAAAGCCAATGCCAGATCTGCATTTGTAGCCGTTGCAGAAGCACTTCATGCTGTTGATGAGAAGGGTGATATCAACACCATGGCCGGGTTTGCTGAAAAAGCGAGTGTAGCTAGTAGAGCAGCTACCGGGAAAGGCAGCGATGATCAGCAGTCCGCACATGATATGGCCAATAGAGCGGCAATGAGAGATTTGATGGTTTTAATGAAAGAGGAATCCAGTCCGCATTCGGTTTTTAATTCGTCGCTTTGGCCTGATGGGGAACCTGATGGATGGTTTGATTCTCTTGGTCATTGGAATTCGGCGTTAGATGTCAAAGGGCTGGGAGCGACTGTCAGTCGTTATCAGGGGTTTTTGTATGGACGGCCGGACTGGGAATCTTGCAAAGAGGCCGTTAATCATTGGTACAGTGAATACGGCGGTGAAGAAGGCCGGAAGCCGATAGAGGAATTAGCCAAACAGCCAGAAGATCTTCAATTCGGGGCATCTGGAAGTGCCACCTTGAATATGGATGGCGCTGCTTTGGAGGATCATCTCGGGCGAGATGTTCTGGTCAAAGCACTTTGTGAGCTGCTCGATTACCCCGATTACAGTGGACGACTCACCATAGGTTTGATGGGTCATTGGGGCTCGGGTAAATCGAGTGTACTTAAAATGCTTGAGAAAGCACTGACTGAAAAAGACAAAGAAAAAAACAAGTTTTGGCAGCCAGAAAGCGAATTTATCTACGCCGAATTCAATGCATGGGCATACGAACATACCGATAATATTCAGGCAGGTCTGGCACAGGAAGTGGTCAATGGATTGACTGGTAGGCTTAACATTTTCCAAAAGCTGCTGCTGGCATCCAGATTGGCAATCATGGAACACCCTTGGAGATTCCTGTATACGTTTTTTGTGGTTGCCATAGCCGGTACAACAGCACTCTTTTACCAAACATGGTTTGATCAAAATCAGCATTTAATTGCTCAAGGTGGCCTTACAGCACTTATTATTGGAATGTTGATTTCAATCGTTCCGCAGATCAAACAAATGGTCGCCAATCCTATGGCCAAACAGTTACAGACCTATTTGCGACTGCCCGAGTTCGGAAGTTATCTCGGTGCATTGCCCGTGATACAGAGGCAGGTTCACAATATTTGTGAAATCAGATTAAACACTGGTCAACGTGCAACATGCAGATGGCCGGGGCCAAAGAGGCGTTTCCTGTTTGTCGTTGATGATTTGGATCGTTGCGGTGTAAAGGGTATTGTAGAAACTCTGGAAGCAGTACGGCTTGTGATGGATCTTGAAAGTGTCACGGTTATTATCGCCATTGATCACCGTATGGCCCTGGCTGCTCTGACAAATCACTATTATGAACTGTCTGAGAAAGGGAGTGAAAGAACGCCTCAAGCTATTGCTCGCGACTATCTGGGAAAAATATTTCAGGTGCCAATCCTGCTTGACGAACCGCTGGAAAATATTGAATTTTATGTAAAGAAAAGCCTTTTTAATCATTTGCTTCATTCGAGCGATGAAAGCAAAACTAACACTGGAAATGGCAAAGGTTCGGGCGATGGTGTTGGTGAAATTGATGGAGCCGGGAATGGCAGTGACTCGGGCGATAGTGCTGATGAAGTTGATGGAACCGGGAATGGCAGTGACTCGGGCGATGCTGCCGGTGAAATTGATGGAACTGGAAATGGCAGTGACTCGGGCGATGCTGCTGGTGAAGTTGATGGAATTGAAGAGGGCATGAACATCAAAGAAAAAGCGACTTCAGGAGTGATGGAGGATTCGCAGGATGAGCTGAATCGGTTTGTGCATCTTGCCAAGGGCTTTGATATTGCAAACCCAAGGCAGCTCAAGCGTTTGCACAACTGTTATAGATTGTTAAAGGGCTATGAGTGGCATTGTCGAAATGAAAGGAGAAGTTTTGGAGAAGAGACCTGGCCGGATAATCTGGTGGTGATGACGATGCTTTTCTGGCTTGAGTTTCTTTACAACTGTGAATGGGATAAGAGAGAGTGGGAGGAGAAAAATCTATTGGAAAGTTTTGATCATGAGGATAGCGGATCTTTATTGAACAATAGGTATTATGATGTAGGACATAAGAATCGTTTACTCAACGTATTACACGACACCTTTTTTGTTGGGGACAAACCGGAAACGTCCTATTTTACACTTAAGCATAAAGTTGAACCCTTCATGCTCCCTTTTGCCGAGCGCAAGAACAGCGACACGAAAAAAGAAGCTGAAGTGGAGAAGCAGGTCAAATAACGACCTGCTTCTTTTTCAGTCCGCCTCGATTTATTTCTTTCCCGAACTGCCAAAACCTCCGGCACCGCGTTCAGTTTTAGAGAGTTCGGAAACGGGCTGGAAATCTGCCTGTACAAAAGGTGCGATAATCATCTGAGCGATGCGCTCACCACGCTGGATATGGAAGGGCGTTTTGCCATGATTCATGAGGATGACACCCACTTCTCCACGGTAATCGGCATCAACGGTGCCAGGTGTGTTGAGTACGGTGATTCCATGTTTCAGCGCTAAACCTGAGCGAGGGCGCACCTGCGCTTCATAGTTGTCCGGCAGTGCCATGGCAAAACCGGTTGGAATCAGGGCGTGCTCTCCCGGCTCGATGACAACATCACGATCAACTGCGGCACGAAGATCAGCACCGGCGGCATGGGTGGTTGCGTAAAATGGCAATTCAAGCCCTTCACCATGGGGTAGTTGTTTGATCTCTACGGTTGGGTTGCGTGCGCTCATTTTTGTAACTCCATAATTTGTCTGGTTAATTTCTGTGCCAGTTGCTCTTTTGCAAGCGGTTCAATTTGTTCTGTTTGCTCGGGGGTGATCCACCAGCCACCTGCATTTTCTTTCCCCATATTGCTCACATCATTGGCAAAAATGGCATCGACTGCTTTGCGATCAAGTTTTTCACGGGCATGATCAATGTGGGCGGATGATTCGGCTGCAAATGCAATCACATGGGCGGGCCTGCCGTCCATCTTTGCCACATGGGCAACAATGTCAGGATTGGCTGTCAGTTCGATCTGTAGTTGTTCAATATCACCACGTTTCAATTTTTCAGTGATCAGCTTGCTGAAACGGAAATCACTGATTGCAGCCGTACCAATAAAAACATCTGCATTCAAAGCAGCTGTTTTGCAATGGACTAACATCTCTTCGGCAGATTCCACACCAATTCGTTGAACCCGACTTGCAGATTCGGGTGTGCCTGGCCCTGCAATGAGTGTGACACTGGCACCAAGTGCAGAGGCTGTATGAGCCAGATGAACCCCCAGTGTTCCTGTGGCACGGTTGGTTAAAATCCGAACCGCGTCCCAACGCTCCCATGTTGGCCCTGCATTGATAACCCAATGTTGATTGTCCAGAATCTGTGGATTGAGAAGGGGAACGAGATCGTTGGCAATCGTTTCAGGTTCATTCAAACGACCCGGCCCGATTTCGCCGCAGGCCAGTTCGCCGGAAGCAGGGCCAGAAAATTTGAATCCCTTGGTCTTGAGCGTTTCGACATTCTTTTTTGTAGCATCACTTTCCCACATCGAGTGATTCATAGCAGGCGAAATGAGCGTAGGTGTTTCGTTGACCTGCATAATGGTGGTTAGCAGATCATCGGCGATTCCGTATGCCAGTTTGGTTAGCAGGTTGGCCGTGGCAGGTGCAATGACAATGGCATCAGCCCATCGGGCCAGCTGGATATGCCCCATCTCTCGCTCACGGGTCAGGTCAAAGAGTTGGGTATGTGTCTCATGGCCTGTCAGTGCATCAAAGGTCAGAGGTGTGACAAACTCACATGCAGACTTTGTCATCACACAACGTACGTTTGCGCCTCGTTTGATTAGCAGGCGAACGAGTTCAGCAGTGCGGTAGACGGCAATGCCCCCTCCGATACCGATCAGGATGTTTTTTTTATCCAGCATGGTCACGCTTTAATTCCACTTAGGCCTGCAACTCTTTAAGCGTTTTCAGAACCTCAGCAACATGATCTTTTACTTTTACTTTGCGCCAAACGTAAGCGATATCACCTTCGGGATTAATAATGAAAGTGGATCGTTCAACGCCAAGGTATTCTTTGCCGTAATTCTTTTTTATCTGCATGACATCAAAGGCTTTGCAGAGAAGTTCATCAGCATCGGAGATGAGTGGGAAGTTCAAAGACTGTTTTTCTGTGAAATTTGCATGTGATTTCACAGAGTCACGACTGACGCCAACAATGGCGGCGTCGGCACCTGAGAAATCGGGAAGCGCATCGCGAAATTCACACGATTCAGTGGTGCAGCCGGGCGTACTGTCTTTTGGATAAAAATAGAGAATGATCCATCGCCCATTCAAATCGGAGAGTTTCAGTCTGCCTTCCGGCCATGTTGGTAGCTCAATGTCCGGTGCTGCATCGCCCGGATTCAATGTGTAGTCGCTCATGGCGCTTCTCCTTTGTTGCCCTTTTCGTTTCATCTTGGGGTTTCTTCTTCCTAGGGGCAATCATGAATGATAAATTGCACGTTTGAAACAGACGAGGAGTTTTTGATGCAAATCATGCTAGCAGAGCCACGCGGATTTTGTGCGGGCGTGGATAGAGCCATTGAAATCGTGGAGCGCGCACTGGATGTGTACGGCGCACCAATCTATGTACGGCATGAAATTGTACATAATAAATTTGTTGTCGAAGATCTTCGTACAAAGGGCGCTGTTTTTGTTGATGAGGTGGATGATGCACCGGATGATTCATTGCTGATTTTTTCTGCACATGGGGTGAGTAAGGCTGTTCGTGAACGTGCAAGCCAGCGTGGATTGAAAGTGATTGATGCCACCTGTCCGCTAGTCACTAAAGTACATATTGAGCTTCTCCGCCATTATCAGCGGGGGGATCAGGTTATCCTCATCGGCCATGCAGGGCATCCCGAGGTGGAAGGAACCATGGGGCAAGCACCGGAGGGTACTGTATTGTTGGTTTCTACACCCGATGATGTTGAAACGTTGTCAGTCAAAGATGAAAACAGACTTGCTTTTGTTACCCAGACGACTCTTAGTGTTGATGATACGGCTGATGTGATTGAAACACTAAAGAAACGGTTCCCAAACATTCAGGGCCCGAAACGTGAAGATATCTGTTATGCGACCAGTAATCGGCAGTTGGCAGTTAAGGAGCTTTCCGATACATGTGATGTGGTGCTGGTGATTGGTTCGAAAAACTCTTCCAACAGCAATCGTTTAAGAGAGGTTGCTGAACGCAGAGGTGCCGATGCCTGGTTGATTGATGGTCCGGAAGATATTAACCCGGACTGGTTGAAAAACAGATCCAAAATTGGCATCACAGCAGGTGCTTCTGCACCTGAAGTATTGGTTCAGCGAGTCATTGAATACCTGCGTGAACAAGGTTGTGGTGATGTGGAAGTTTCCAGCGTCATTGAGGAGAATGTCACTTTCAGCTTACCTGAATTGTTACGCTGAGTTGAGTCCGCTTGATATATTGACCGGGCTATTTATTTTTTAATACAAACACACCGTCCCAATTGTGCGGCGGGGGTGTTTTTCGGTAACCATTTACTCTGGCCAGCATGACTTCATACAAGCTGTTGTCTGCTACCTCATCAATAAGACGTTCAAGAATTTTTGCAGCTTCATCGAATTTACCTTCTTGCATCAGTCCCCAGGCTTTCTCATAGGTTCGATGTGGTTGAAGATCTGCTTCACTAACTTTATTGCGTGGCGCAAGCGGCATATACAGATCAACAGCTTGTTCGCGGCCTATAACCTTTACCCGATCTACAAAGGTTGCTGCGATGTCATTACGAATCTGAAGGTAGGTGTCACGGCTTATCAGAATAGGAACGCGATAGATTTTACATGCGCCTTCAAGCCGGCTGGCAAGATTGACGTGATCTCCCATAATGGTGTAGTTCAATTGTTTGTGGGTTCCCATGTTGCCAACCACCATGGGGCCATCATTGATACCGATTCTTGTATGGATTTCAGGGTAACCTTTTTTAGCCCACTCCTGACGTAAGGTGGCAAGTGCTTTTTGCTGTTCAAGTGCAGCCAATACGCTTTGGGTTGGATGATCCGGCATGTCCAGCGGCGCACCAAAAAAAGCGATGATGGCATCGCCTTCATACTTATCGATGGTGCCACCATGTTTGAGAATGATATTACTCATGGCTGTAAGGTAGAGATTCAGGAAGTGCACCAGCTCCTGCGGCGAAAGTTTCTCAGAGAAAGATGAAAAAGCTGCAATGTCTGAAAACATGGCAGTAATATGGCGTTCTTCACCACCGAGTTGTAATAACTCCGGTTTTTTCACTAAATTATCCACTACATTTGGAGCCAGATAGTGAGAAAATGCATCATGAATAAAAGCACGTTTTCTCGATTCGATAATGTATTCGAGAAGTGTGAGAGGGAGCGTGGTCAGAAGAATACCAATGATCAGATAGGTGGCTTTTAACCATAAGCCATAGCTGGAAAACAACCAAAAGGAAACAACGGCAATAAGCACTGGAAGACCAAATATGCTAAGTGTTTGCACAATCGCACCGCGATGATAAACCAGATATCCGGATAACAGACTGAGCAGAAGAATTAAAAAAAGTTCAGCAAGCTCGAGGTACGCTGGCCGACTGATTTCCTGATTGTTCAGGATGTTGGCAACGGCAGTGGCATGGCCTTCTACGCCGGGGAATATGGAATCAAACGGACTGGGACGGTAATCAAGTACGCCGACAGCCGTGACACCAAACAGCACAATGCTATTTTTTAAAAGAGTTGCATCGGCTTGGTTGGCAAGAATGTCGGCTGCGGAAATATGGGTAAAAGTGTGTCCAGGGCCGTAGTGGTTCAGTAACATGTTACCTGTAGGATCTGTTTGAATGATTCGATTTCCTAACCGGATCTCTTTCACACCATCAAAACCGACTTTGACTGATACGTCAGGCCAGTCGAGAAAAGTACGCAGCGTTTGCATGGCCAGATTGGGATAGATGTAATCATTAAATTCAGCAATGAGTGGAATACGGCGTACGGCTCCATCGGAGTCCGGGAAAAAATTGAAGAAGCCAACAGCATCGGTTGATTGTGTGAACCGGGGTAGATTGCTTTCGACTGCGGCAATACGTGGAATGTGATGTTTTGCATCATGAGAGAATTCGGAGGTTATGGAAGATGATTGCATAAGCTCTGCATTTTTGGGCAGTGATTGTATGGTTAATTCCGGGATTTTACTGTTTTGGGCATAAAAAAAGTAACCGGGCACAAGTCGATCATGGTATTGCTGGAATACTTCTTCCAGTTTGTTATCCAAATCACCATTCTGTTGGTGGGCACGCAGCCATTTGCTGACAGTCGCATTTTCATTTCCAGAATCTTTTAGTAACCGTAACGATGTGGTGAGTGGATTATCCTGTTTTTCAGAAAAAACGATATCGAAGCCGAGTGTTTTAACACCATATTGATTCATCAGACGATCAACGATCAGTGCTATTTTATCGCGGGGCCACGGCCAGCGGCCAACTTTTGAAAGGGAATGATCATCAATGGCGACAATAATAATCCGTGGGTCCGGGGTAATCGTGCCTCTGATTTTAAAGCGTTCGTCTAATGTTTTCAGTTCGATTTGTTCAATAAGGTCAGGCTGAATCACCGCGATTGAGAATGCCAGAAGTGACATGGCGATAATAAGGGGAAATCCAAACCATCGCTGATGGCGCTCGATAAATTCAGCAATAGGCTGCAGCACTTTCCCTCCTGAAATTTAGAATATAGGATTATATGGGAGCGTAGCTATTAAGTGAGAAAAAGTGAAGGCAGGCTGCTATGAAACATACCTGCCTTCATGATATATAAGAAGGTCAGTTAGTCGCGACGAGTCCGCTCTGCCTGTTCCTGTTCTGTCTTGCAGTCGATACACAGTGTGGTGACTGGGCGGGCCTGTAGGCGTTTGATGCTGATATCACCACCGCACGATTCACACATGCCAAATTCTTCGTCTCTTATCCGTATCATTGCCTGATCAATTTTTTTAATCAGCTTGCGTTCACGATCTTTGATACGAAGCTCAAAATTACGATCGGTCTCCATGCTGGCTTGGTCGGTTGGGTCGGGAAAGGCATTTTGTTCCTGTTCATGCATGGTGTGCATGTTCTCAGTTTGTCCTTCTTCAAGATCAGAACGCCATTGGCTTAGCTGTTTCTCGAAATCACCCAGTTGTTTTTTTGTCAATGCCATTGCATGCCTCCAGAAGCATGGTTTTGTGAAAGGAGAAAAATAGCATTTTTCCTCTTTCACACTGAATAAGAGCAGATAAGTGCTTATTCAGAGGTTCCATCATGAGTCTACCCCATTTTTATGGAAGCCGCGAACCTTAGCGGCTGACCGCAAAAGTTCAATCAATTCCGGCATAGAAGCGAGGTGAAGTGTTGATTCCATTGGCTGGCAACAATTTGAAGTTCGGGAAGTTGTTCGGCATAGCGTATCATGTTCACACTTTTTTTACTTGTGCCACACGGATTGATTGCCGTAAACCAGTCCGGGGCAACATTCATATTTAACACCATACCATGATAGGCGACACCATGTTGAATGCGCAGACCAATGGCGGCTATTTTTCCGTCATCGGTCCATACACCCGGCAGCCCACACTGGCGTTTTGTGTTGATATTGAACGTAGCCAGCAGGTTGATCGCTGATTGTTCGAGCAAGTGAACATACTCTTTAGGGAACATGTGTCTCTTTTTAAGCGCAATGATGGGGTAAAACATCACCTGGCCGGGGCCATGAAACGTGGTTTCACCACCTCGGTCTGTATCAATCAAGGGTGCGGGCAGTGCCGATTGTGTGCGGTTGTCTATAGCGCGCTTTCCAGTGGTATAAACAGGATCGTGTTCACATGCCCAGACTATTTCCTCTTTTTGTCCTGAAGCAACAGCCTCGGCATGTATTTTTAACTGTTGCCACATCGGTTCATAAGGCTGACGCCCCAGCCATTCAAAAGATGGAACCGCTTTTATTTGTGGTAGGTTCACTTGAAATGACAGATATAATCCAGAAGCTCTATCACTTCGATATCAAATGAACTGTTGGCTGGCACGTTAAAACTCTCACCTTCTGTGTGATTACTCCAATCATGATTACCAGCCAGACGAACACGACATACACCACCGAGCAATTCCATAACTTCTGCCGCATCGGTGCTGAAGTGATAGGTGCCGGATAACATGATACCCAGTGTTTTGTGTTCACCATCAGCGGTGATGATGGCGCGGCTGGTTACTTTGCCAGCATCATAGATATTAGCTTTTTTGGTGATGGTTGCGTGATTATAGTGCATCAGCTTTGCCTTAGTCCTTTCTTAGTGCGTTCATTAATATTTGCTTAGCGATGAGTCAATCTCATCCGCCCAGCGGATAATGCCACCCGCAAGATTTTTGACGTTGTTGTAACCTTTGGATTGTAAAAATTCAACAGCCTGAGCCGAACGACCGCCAAGTTTGCAATGCACCACAACATCGCGATCAGTTGGGATTTCAAGATAACGTTCTGCCACCTGACCCAACGGAATTTTCACCGTGCCATCAATGGCACAGATCGCAATTTCATGATCCTCACGGACATCGAGGATGTATAATTCAGGATTGTTATCCATCATGTTTTTTAATTCACCGGGTGTAATATCATATTCAGCCAAAGCTTCCTCCTGATCTAACGTTTCACTTGGCGGCAAGCCGCAAAAATCTTCATAGGCCTCAACATCGCCGATACTTGGGTGATCGCCACAGGCAGGGCAGCCTGGGTCACGGCGCAGTTTAACCTCTCTAAATTTCATATCCATTGCATCATAAAGCAGTAGTCGCCCACTTAATGAGGTGCCCTGATCAAGAATGATCTTCACAGCTTCAGTCGCCTGAATCACGCCGATGACACCGGGCAACACACCAAGTACGCCGCCTTCGGCACACGATGGCACAAGGCCCGGTGGCGGTGGTTCAGGATAGAGACAACGATAACATGGCCCTTCGGCATGGTTGAACACAGTCGCCTGACCTTCAAACTGGAAAATAGAAGCATAAATAAGCGGTTTATCTTCCAATACGCAGGCATCGTTGACCAGATAGCGGGTTGGGAAGTTGTCTGTACCATCCACGATCAAATCATACTGGGCTATAATTTCACGCGCATTATCACGGGTGATGCCAGCGCCATGTAGCTCTACATTCAGGAACGGATTGATGCCGATGAGCTTGTCTTTGGCCGATTCCACTTTTGGTCGTCCGATATCTGATGTCGAATGCGCAATCTGGCGTTGCAGATTGGAATCATCCACTACATCAAAATCAACAAGACCAATGGTGCCAACACCGGCGGCAGAGAGGTAGAGCGAGATCGGGCTTCCCAGACCACCGGTTCCCACACACAAAACCTTCGCCTGTTTAAGTTTCTCCTGACCCTCCAAACCCACCTGTGGCAAGATAATATGGCGGTTGAATCGTGCCAGCTCTTCTGCGGATAAAATGTCAGACATGATGAACTCCAATACTGGGTTTAGATAAGCAGTCGCAAGTATGCCTGCTTTTATGACAGGAAAAAGCCTCTTCTTGTAGCGGTTTTTAAATTGCTTATGGATGACCTAGTCTGTTCTTGATTTTGTACAAAAATAAACAGATTAATGAAATGTATAATTAAAAGGGTAGGCCTATACGTCCTGGTTTTGATATATACCCATGAATAAATATGCAGTTGGATAATCGAATTTCAAATATGCTGGACGGTTAAATGCTAAGATGGGATGTTTTCTTATGGCTTTGGTAGGCATTGTGAAAACACTGTGTTTTTTCATGATCCTGTTTAATATCACGGCATGGAAATTATTCTGGCATCAAAATCACCACGTCGATTGCAATTGTTACAGGCTGCAGGCTTTGCGGTGGAAGTGCGTCCGAGCCATGTGGATGAGACGCCACTGCCCGGTGAATCGGTGGTTGATATGGTGCAGCGATTGTGCCGATTGAAGGCGGCTGCATGTCCGGTGAATGATCATCCTGTGATTGCAGCGGATACACTGGTTGCGCTGGATGATGAAGCACTTGGGCAGCCTGTGGACATGGGTGATGCCAAAGTGATGCTACAGAAGCTCTCCGGGCAGGCACACCATGTGTATACTGCCGTATGTGTGCGGCTGGGAGAGAAAAGTCTGGCTGGTATGGTCAAAACAGACGTCCGTTTTCGTGTATTGGAAAATCGTGAAATTGATGTTTATCTTGAGCATAATGATGTGCTGGATAAGGCGGGTGCGTATGCGATTCAGGCAGGTGCTTCCAGTTTTATTGAGGCGATCGAAGGGCCTTTGGACAATGTGATTGGGTTGCCTGTGGGTTTAACAAGAGAATTGCTGATGAATTTATGTGGGGATGCATAAGTGGCTCCATACATGGATACATCATTACAAGGAGAGATTGAATGAGCGCAGAGATATTGGTGAATGTTGCGCCATTTGAGACTCGGATTGCCCGGATCGAGAGTGGGCAGGCTGAAGAACTTTATATTGAACGTGAAAATGAACGTGGGTTGAAAGGTAATATTTATAAAGGCCGGGTTCAGCGTGTTCTGCCGGGAATTCAGGCTGCCTTTGTAGATATTGGTCTGGAGAAGGCCGGGTTTCTTTATGCAGGCGATATCGCGGTACCTGAATCGTATGAAGCGGAATTGGCTGCGGCTGAAGAGGTTGAAAATACACCGGAAGATGCGTCGGATAGCAATGTGGAGGAGGATGAACCGCAGCGTCGGATCATTCCTTCCATTTCCACGCTTGTAAAAGAAGGACAGGAAATTTTTGTTCAGGTTTCAAAAGATCCGATTGCATCAAAAGGGCCAAGACTTACCAGTCTGTTAAGTCTTGCTGGCCGTTATCTGGTTTATTTACCTTCGGTCGATCATGTTGGTATCGCTCGCAGACTTGGCGAAGGGGAAGAGCGCGAACGGCTTCTGCAAATAGGTCAGGCGATCAAACCTGATGGCGGCGGCTTGATTATCCGAACCGTTGCAGAAGGACATGATAAAGATGATCTGAAACGGGATTTGGAATTTCTGCTGAGGCTTTGGAAAGATCTTCAAAAGAGAAGCGAACATGCGGCTCCGGGTTCAATGATTTATACGGATTTGAATCTTTATCTGCGTGTAATGCGTGATTATGTGGATGATGAAGTCGAGAAGATTCATGTTGATTCACGTGAGGCTTACCAAAGTATGAAAAAATTTGCTCGGCACTTCATGCCTGAGGTTGCCAAGCGGCTTTATTATTATCCCGGCGAACGCCCGATCTTTGATGTTTATGGTGTAGAAGAAGCCATCAATCGAGCACTCAAACGTCAGGTATCATTACGCTCCGGTGGACACATCGTGATTGACCAGACTGAAGCGCTTGTTGCGATCGATGTGAATTCAGGTTCATTTGTCAGCTCCAGAAACATGGAAGAGACCGGTTTTAAAACCAATCTGGAAGCCGTGCACGAAATTGTGCATCAACTGAGGCTTCGTAATCTGGGTGGCATTATCGTGGTTGATTTTATCGATATGCAGGAAGATGAAAACAAAACACGTTTGATCGAAGTGCTTGAAGAGACACTTAAACGGGATAAATCCAAAACAAACATTGCACAGTTTTCATCGCTTGGGCTTGTAGAGATGACACGGAAACGAACACGGGATTCACTTGGCCGTGCGTTACAGGAAAACTGTGAACGATGCCATGCCACGGGTTATGTGAAGAGTCCGACAACGATCTGTTATCAACTGTTTCGGGAGATTGTGGCTGAGGCGCGCGCTTACCCTTGTGAGAAACTGATGGTGATTGCACACCCAAGCCTGATTGATTTGATGTTGGGTGAAGAGGGTGAAGATGTTGCGGCACTTGAACATTTTCTGAGTAAAGAGATCAGCTTCAAGAGTGATTCCAAGCTTGCACCGGAGCATTACGAAATCGCACTTCTATGACTTCTTCTCCATTACTTTTATATGTGCATATCCCTTATTGTGTGCATAAATGCCATTACTGCGACTTTAATTCACATGTTCGGGCTGAGCCTGATTGGGAACATTATCAGCATGCATTGTTGAGAGAATTGGCGTATTGGGCGGCAGAGCCACAGTTTTCCGGGCGAAAAATCAGTTCTATTTTTTTTGGTGGAGGCACACCATCACTGGCACCACCTTCACTCATATCCTCGGTGATCAAACAGACATCCAATCTGTTTGAGGTTGATCAAGCAGTAGAAATTTCGCTTGAGGCCAATCCCGGTACGGTTGATGCATCCTATTTTGAGGGTTTTAAAGCAGCGGGTATCAATCGGCTCTCTATGGGTGTACAGAGTTTAAATAATGATGAACTGAAATGGCTTGAACGTATTCATGATCGGGATCAGGTGTTTGAGGCTTTTACACACGCACGGGCATCGGGCTTTGATAATATCAATCTTGATTTGATGTATGGCCTTCCAGATCAAACTGTTGATGGGTGGATGGACACGCTTCATGAAGCGATCCGCTTGGATCCTGAACATCTGTCGTGTTATCAGTTAACTGTTGAGCCCTATACAAAGCTGGCGACGAACGTCGATGCAGTGGCTGATCGTTTACCTGACGAAGATTTGGCGTTGAAGTTCCTTAAATTGACAAGAACACACCTGGCAGACGCAGGATATGCTGCTTACGAGATATCCAATTTTGCTAAATTTGGATTTCACTGTTGTCATAACGATGGCTATTGGCGTTATCATGATTATATCGGTATTGGCGCGGGAGCTTCGGGGAAGTGGGACCTTCCAGACGCTGGTGTGAAACGTTATAGCAATATTCGGCAGCCTGAAAAATACATTGAGGCAGCAACTCAAAACAGCCTCGCAATCAACAGTGATGAAATATTAAAATGTAAAAAAGCAGCAGCAGAAGCTTTTTGGTTGGGTCTGCGACGAAATAATGGCATTAATCTTGCTGTGTTTTCCGAACGTTTTGGGGAAGATGTAAATACACTGTTTGGAGATGTGATTGATCCATGGGTTCAACGCGAATGTTTAGAAGTGAATCATCAGCACTTACGGCTGACCGATACCGGTCTGGCCCTCGCCGATGCGATTGCAGAAGAGGCGATCGCACTTTAGATCATTTTCCAAATTTTAGTTTGACGGAGTTCTGATTGTCCAGCAAGGCATTGTTGGAACTCAGTCAGGAGGAGGTTGCGTTTCTCTGTGCTGAGCTTGAACATGCGATCGGGATGCATAATGAGTGGGTGCATCAGTTCCATGTTGCGCTTGTGACCGTAAAAAGAATTCCTGATCATTATATTGAAAAAGATTCCCATTTTACTTGCACACTTGGTGGCTGGCTTGAGCGAAACAAGGGCTTTGTCGAAAGAAATGATGATTTGAAAGAGATTGAAAAAATTCATCACTTAATGCATGAAGAGGCATGCCGACTCTCCTATCTTTATAACAACGAAGAGCCCATAAAAGTTGGAGAGTATGATGCTTTTATTGAACATAAAGCATTGTTGGAAAAAATCATTCATAAGCTGGAAGATTCGCTCAAACTTGCCAAAACAATGTTTGATCCTTTAACAGGTGTGTTCACACGTGAGGCACTGTCTCCGCTTTTGAATCATGAGCTGGCTCGCATGCGACGGCAGGGCCATGAATCCAGTATGGCAATATTTGATCTGGATTATTTTAAATCGGTGAATGATACACATGGGCATTTAGTGGGTGATCGTGTGCTGCGTGCGAGCTCTGAGTTCCTGAAAGGCCAGATGCGCCCCTATGATTCTATTTTTCGCTACGGCGGGGAGGAGTTCCTTATTTGTTTGTCTGATACCAGTGGATTCGATGCATATAAGATCATCGATGATCTCCGCCATGGTTTGTCTGAGCTTCCTATTAGTATTGATGTTGATACGGAAATTTATATCACGGCTTCTGCCGGACTTGCAGATATAACTGTGGGTTTGATGGTTGAAGAAAATATCTCACGCGCTGATCAGGCGCTTTATGCAGCAAAGAAAAATGGCCAAAACAGCGTGGTACATTATAAAAGTTTGATAAAGGATGAAATTGTTACAAATTTATAGGAGCGCATGATGTTCTCTATTGAATGGATGTTTGATGATACTGGGGTGTTGGTGAGCTGGGTAACGGGTTCTGGTTGGTGTCAGCTGTTTCTCATGGCTCCTGAAATTACGTTATAATGACTAGGTATGAATATTTGATAGGAAGAGGAGATCAGGATGTCAGAAAAAACACTTGAACACTTTTCAGGGATGGTCGCGAATGTTAAAGAGACCGCCGCAAGTAAACATATCACGGTTACAGCACCTTATGATGGCGCTGCGATTGCAACACTGACAACTGCAACAAGTGACACGATTAAAACTGCCCTGACCCATGCTCAAGCCTTACATCTGGATTATAACGGCAGGCTTTCTGTTGCTGAACGCATTGAGATTCTGCGCAGGGCCAGTGTACTGATGCATGAGCAGGCAGATATATTGGCACTTGAGGCAGCTCGGGAAGGTGGCAAACCGCTTATCGATTCGCAAGTGGAAGTGGCGCGGGCGATTGATAGCATCGATATTTGTATTGAAACGCTGAGAACTGAGTCTGGGCACGTGATTCCTATGCGAGTCAATGCTGCCTCTTCAGGTCGGCTGGCATTTACACAGCATGAACCCATCGGTGTGGTGGTTGCGGTCAGTGCCTTTAATCATCCGATCAATCTTATTGCGCATCAGGTGTTTCCGGCCATTGCTGTGGGTTGCCCGGTGATTGTTAAACCTGCGGAAGATACGCCGCTCTCCTGTTTTCGATTGGTGAAGATTTTACGTGAAGCGGGGCTGCCAGATGGCTGGTGTCAGGCGGTGTACCCTGAAACGCTTGATGTGGCAGAGAAACTTGTGACAGACCCGCGTGTGGCGATGTTTAGTTTTATCGGCAGCGCCAAAGTCGGCTGGATGCTTCGTTCGAAGCTGGCTCCGGGTACACGTTGTGCCTTGGAACATGGGGGTGTGGCCCCTGTGATTTTAGCTGAAGATGCTGATCTGGATGAAGCGCTGCCGGCGATTTTGAAGGGTGGTTTTTATCATGCCGGGCAGGTATGTGTTTCGGTGCAACGTGTTTATGCACAAAAGAATATTGCCAAACATTTTGCACAGCGTTTGGCCGATGCCGCTTTCAAACTCAAGGTGGGTGATCCAACGTTTGCTGAAATCGATGTTGGGCCATTGATTCGCCCGCGCGAGGTGGAGCGGGTGCACGCATGGGTGACCGAAGCGGTTGATGCAGGTGCGACACTGCTCGCTGGCGGTGAATCGTTGTCCGCTACAACCTATGCACCGACTGTGCTGTTTAATCCACCGGAATCCGTTCGTATCAGTCGTGAAGAAGTGTTTGGGCCAGTGGTTTGTGTTTATGCGGTTGATGATCTGGATGAGGCGATAACACGTGCCAATGCGCTGGATGTTTCGTTTCAGGGCGCAGTGTTTACCAGGAATATGGATTGTGCACTGCGCGTATTTGGTCGTTTGAATGCATCTGCGGTGATGGTCAATGATCATACGGCGTTTCGGGTTGACTGGATGCCATTTGCAGGCCTGAAAACATCGGGTCATGGCGTGGGTGGTATTCCGCATACCATGCGGGACATGCGGATTGAAAAAATGATGGTCATTCGCTCAACTGAGCTGTGACAGAGAAGGTAAAGAGGAGATAAATATGAAAGCGTCCGACCTGTTGGTAAAATGCCTCGAAGAAGAAGGTGTGGAATACATTTTTGGTGTTCCGGGTGAAGAAAATGCTGATTTTATGATGTCGCTGGAGGCATCGGATAAAATTCGTTTTATTTTGACCCGTCATGAGCAAGGGGCTGCCTTTATGGCGGAGATTTATGGTCGTTTGACCGGAAATCCAGCGGGTTGTCTGGGCACGTTGGGGCCGGGTGCGACCAACTTGATTACAGGCGTAGCAGATGCCAATATGGATTGTGCTCCGATGCTGGTATTAACGGGTCAGGGTGCAGCAACACGGTTGCATAAAGAGTCTCACCAGATCATGGATGTGGTGGCTATGTTTGAGCCGGTCACAAAATGGGCGACATCGATTCAGCATGCAGACAACATTCCTGAAATTGTTCGCAAGGCCGTGCGACTGGCGAGATCGGAAAAACCCGGAGCCTGTCTGATCGAATTATCGGAAGATATTGCTGAACATGAAACTGAAAACAAACCCATGAAGCCTGTACGTTTTCGCCGTCCTGTTCCAGATAGCAAGGTTATAGAACGCGCTTTTGAAATGATTAAACAGGCAAAATCTCCGATCATTATCGCTGGTAATGGCTGCATTCGCAAACGTGCCAGCGCACAGCTTCGGAAGCTGTGTGAAAAAACCGGGATCGGTGTGGTCAGTACATTTATGGCCAAGGGCTGTGTGGATATGGATGCCCCCTATTCGCTTTATACCATTGGTTTGCAGGCCAGAGATTATGCGGATTGTGCAGTTGCAGCAGCCGATCTGGTCATCGCTATCGGTTATGACATGGTGGAATATCATCCAAGTTTGTGGAATCCAAATGGTGATGAGAAAATTGTGCATATTGATTTTTTGCCAGCAGAAATTGATGCGTGTTATCACCCTGATATTGAAGTGGTTGGTGATCTTGCCCATGCCTTGTGGATGTTAAATGAATGTGTGGACGCGGAGGAGGGATTTTCTCCTGAGACCTTTGATTTTTCACAACAGCAGCAAATGCGGGCTTCGATGACCGGGGATCTCGAAGCACATAAAGATGATAAGGAAGAAACTGTGGTGCGGCCACAGAAGGTGCTTTGGGACGTGCGTGAAGTGATGGGAGCGGAAGACATATTATTGTCGGATGTGGGGGCACATAAGATGTGGATTGCCCGGCATTATCATTGCCATGAACCGAATACCTGTCTGATTCCTAATGGTTTCTGCTCGATGGGGTTTGCACTTCCGGGTGCGATTGCGGCTGATCTGGTTTTTCCTGATCGAAATATTCTGGCAATTAGTGGTGATGCAGGATTTATGATGAATGTGCAGGAGATGGAGACAGCCCGCAGGCTCAACTCGAATATCACTGTGATGGTGTGGGAAGATAAGGCCTATGGGCTGATCGCCTGGAAACAGGAATCACAGTTTGGCAAACATACTGATCTCTCTTTTGGAAATCCTGATTGGATGCAGTTAGCCGATGCTTTTGGCTGGGGTGGTCATAAAGTTGTCAATAGTGATGGATTGCGAGCAACCCTTGAGATTGCATTGGCGGAAGCAGGGCCCAGTCTGCTGGTTGTGCCTATTGATTATCGTGAAAACATGAAGTTGACCAACCGACTTGGCGGCATTGCCTGCTCGATTTAGTTTGAACCAGTTTAGATTGGATTGGGTCGTTTGGCTTGAGCAGGCTCAGATTGAGTTGACAAAAAGAGTCAGGATCGGATGTTCGGAAGAGGTTTCAGGGCTTTTCTGATCGCCTCTGGTAGCAAGCCGTTGATAAATAACTCGGCTTCAAAAGGCATCAAATCTTCCAATGTTTCGCCTACACCTACTTAACTTGACTTAATTAAGTATTCTGTCCCTGTGATTTCGAAATCCTGAGAAATACAGCGGTTCTGCCCTAAATGATGGAAGGGCGATCAACAGTGAAGAGAGTCCATCACTTGATTAATGATTGGCAGGCATCTAAAGTTCAACTACTAAGTTAAACTTAGGAGTGGATATGAACATCAATACGAAAGAGCTGCGCCAACACCTGAGTGAATACCTGGATCGTGCTTCGCGAGGGCATTCGATTGAGATCAGCATGCGTGGCAAGCCTGTTGCTGTTTTGACCTCGCTTATGCCTAAAGCCACGATGGAAGAGGATGCGCTGTTCGGTTTGTGGGCTGATCGAGGCGAGATGGATGTTGAAGCCGAAGTTCATGCCATGCGGCAGGGCAGAAGCTTTTAGTGCTCATTGATACTGATATTATTATCTGGCACATGCGCGGCAACGAAAAAGCCCGCAAAGCAATTCTTGAAGTTGAACGCCCATCCATTTCGATCATCACCCAGATGGAGCTTGTACAAGGCTTGAGAGACAAGGCGGAGCAGTCTGCACTTCATCGCTTTATCGACCAGCGGGGCTTCTCTGTGTTTCCAGTAGGTGAGTCAATCAGCCAGCGTGCGTTGGTGCTGATGGAGGAGTGGCGATTGAGCCATGGCCTATTGATGGCCGATGCGTTGATTGCGGCAACTGCGGTGGATTACGGCCAGACATTGTTAACGGGTAACCATAAGCATTACAGCTTTATTCCTAGTATGACCGTGAAACGATTCAAGCCTTAATCGGATGTGAGAGTTAAGTGTGTTTAGTAAACTGTCACCGTAATTTTAACAAAACGCTGCATTTTTGAGAACTCCACCTGTTTCATTTGCGATAAATTCTAAGTTTCGGAGACATAATACTTAATTATCCACATTTCGCTTTGGGCCAGGCTTTTTCTTGCCGAGCTCACGCCCAGCTATGGATGACATCTTCGACATAAAACTCTCTCCCCCTAATGGCCTTCCCGTTCTTTCATGCATGCGAACATCATCAAACAAGGCTTGATCTCCACCTGCCAATAGCTCACCCCAGTCGCTAACCCTGTCAAGCATCGGCTTAACCTTTACCAACACGTCATCTTTTCCTGCAAGATGCGCCTGAGCACTACTCCAACGATAATCTTCAGGTCGTTTTACCAGCTTTGCCCGAACAGGGTTCAGCTCAACATATCGACATGCCGCCAGAAGGTAATCTTCATCCATTGCAAACGATGCAAAGCGCCCTTGCCACAGATAACCCTTCCAGCCTTTCTTAAAATTGACATGACGGGTATATCGTCTGTGCGCTTCTCCAATGCCACGAGCCAAGCTCTCTTTGCTTTGAGGAACAACAACCAAGTGTACGTGATTTGGCATCAGGCAATATGACCACACCTCAACGCCAGTAGAGTCACACCACTCACGCATCAACCTCAAATAAATTTCATAATCTTCATCATCAAAAAAAGTGTCCATCCTGCGAACCCCACGCTGGGTTACATGATGAGGGATTGTCGGAATTACTACGCGTGCGATTCGTGCCATAGCAAAACAATGTAACGAAACACCTCATACGTCAATAATTAAGTATTATGTCCCCG
>JAJFLC010000009.1 GCA_021772895.1 Mariprofundaceae bacterium
AAAACGTGAAGATGTTGAACGTGGTCAGGTTCTGGCTAAACCAGGTTCGATCAACCCGCATACCAAATTCAAGGCAGAAGCTTATATTCTGACGAAAGAAGAGGGTGGTCGTCACACACCATTCTTTAACGGTTATCGTCCACAGTTTTACTTTCGTACGACTGATGTGACGGGTTCTGTTGAGCTTCCATCAGGAACAGAGATGGTGATGCCTGGCGATAACATTTCAATGGATGTTGAGCTGATCACACCGATCGCAATGGATAAAGAGCTACGTTTCGCAATTCGCGAAGGTGGCCGTACTGTTGGTGCCGGTGTCGTTACCAGCATCACTGCGTAAATAGAAACAAAATGCAGGGCGGTGGCAGTGTTTTTCACTGCTGCCGCTTTTCTGTCACTGGAGAGTAGATATGCGTGAACTGTTGGCTTTGGCTTGTGAAGATTGCAAGCGTCGCAACTACACAACTGATAAGAACAAACGTACAAGCACTGAAAAACTGGTGTTAAAAAAGTACTGTAACTCTTGTCGTAAACATACGGCACACAAAGAGACTAAGGTTTAATTTAGGCCAGTAGCTCAATTGGTAGAGTACCGGTCTCCAAAACCGGGTGCTGTGGGTTCGAGTCCCTCCTGGCCTGCCACTTTCTTAAGATGAGTTGGTAGGGGGCCCTAAAGGCTGGTTCTTTAAGGTGAGTTTGTTGAACGTGAAGAGGAGCTTGCGATGAGTCGTGTAGCAGATATGCAGAAATTTATGCGTGAAGTTCAGGTTGAGGCCAAAAAAGTGGTTTGGCCGGAACGTAAAGAGACGATGCAAGCCACATTGATGGTGGTTGTTATGGTTTTGTTTGTTTCGCTTTTTCTCTGGCTGGTTGATTCCGGCTTAAGCTGGCTTGTGCAGAAGGTAATCTAATGGCAAAGCAATGGTATGTAGTTCAGGCTTATTCAGGGTTTGAAGATAAAGTTGAACTGATGATCCGTGAAAATGCAGAACGTGCGGGGTTGGCGGATAGCTTTGGTGAAATCATGGTGCCTCGTGAAGAAGTGGTTGAGCTGAAAGATGGGCAAAAAGTCACCAGCAAACGCAAGTTTTTCCCAGGCTATGTTCTCGTGGAAATGGAAATGAACGATGATACCTGGCATGTCGTAAAGAGTACGCGTCAGGTCAGTGGATTTCTTGGCTCCAGTGGAAAGCCACGTCCGATGCCACAGCGAGAGGTTGATGCGCTGGTTTATCAGATTGAAGAAGGCATTGAGCATCCGAAACCTAAGGTCATGTTCGATATTGGTGATGCGGTTCGTGTTATGGATGGTCCATTTGCATCATTCAATGGCGTGGTTGAAGAGGTGTTGGAAGACAAGGCCAAGCTGAAGGTGAGTGTGAGTATCTTTGGCAGGCCAACACCAGTCGAACTGGATTATATTCAGGTTGAGAAGAGCTGATTATTTAGATACGCAATAAGCATTCGTGCTTATTGCTTGTGACGCATCACGCATTTTGCGAAATTCGTGATGCTCACTAAAGCCAGCCATCCGTGGCTGGAAGGGAGCTCCAAAGAGTCACCCGACCTTTTCTCAGGATGAGAGGAGTTACCACTTAGGTGTGGGAGTGAGTTGGCAGAGTGTTCAACTTTCGAATACAGGTGAAAGGCAGGATGCTTGAAACCCATGGAGAATAAAAATGGCAAAGAAAATTGATAAATTTGTTAAGCTGCAAGTCGCAGCTGGCAGTGCAAACCCGGCTCCGCCGGTAGGTCCGGCTCTGGGTCAGGCTGGTCTGAATATTATGGAATTCTGCAAGGCGTTTAATGCTCGCACGCAGGAGATGGAAAAAGGTATGCCTCTGCCGGTGGTGATTACCGTTTATGCAGATAAATCATTTGATTTTGAAATCAAGACACCCCCTGCATCCATTCTGTTGAAAAAAGCAGCGAAGATCGAGAAAGGAAGCGCCGAACCTAATAAAAATAAGGTTGGGACTGTGACTCGTGCACAGCTGATTGAAATTGCTGAGGCAAAAATGGTTGATTTGAACTGTTATGATGCAGAAGCAGGCGCAAAAATTATTGAAGGTACAGCCCGTTCTATGGGCCTGACCATCGAAGGTTAAGGGGGAAATCATGGCAAAGTATTCAAAACGTATTCGCGCTGCTCGTGAGGCTCTGCCGACCGAAGCAGTCAACTTCCCTACCGCCGTGGAGACAGTTCTGGCACAGGCAGGCGTTAAATTTGATGAATCAGTGGATGTTGCAATCAAACTGGGCGTTGATCCCCGGCATGCTGAACAGATGGTTCGTGCCTCTATCGCACTGCCTAATGGCACGGGTAAGACAGCACGCGTTGCTGTTTTTGCAAAAGGTGCAAAGGCTGAAGAGGCTGAAAAAGCCGGTGCTGATATCGTTGGCGCTGAAGATCTTGTCGCAAAGGTTAAAGAAGGCTTCATGGATTTTGACCGTGTTGTTGCAACACCGGACATGATGGCACAGGTAGGTCAGCTGGGTCGTGTATTGGGTCCTCGTGGTTTGATGCCAAACCCTAAACTTGGCACGGTAACGATGGATGTAACCAAGGCAGTGAGTGCAATTAAATCAGGTCAGATTGAAGTGCGTGTAGACAAGGCTGGTGTGATTCATGCGCCGGTAGGTCGTCGTTCATTTGATGCGGCTAAGCTGGTTGAAAACATCGACTATCTGCTTGCTGAGTTGAATCGTTTGAAGCCTGCTTCTGCGAAAGGCCGTTACATGAAGAGCGCAGTGATTTCATCGACGATGGGTGTTGGTGTTCGTGTGGATGTGGCGACGCTGTGATGTTTGATTGATCCGCAATTGGCATTCGTGCCAATTGCTTGTGGCGTTAACGGAAAATGTGATTTCCCGTTAACTCACTAAAGCCGACCTTCCATGGTCGGAAGGGAGTTTCTAAAAGGAAGCCCCCGCTCCCCACAGGAAGTGGGGCGAGCGAATGTTAATGAGCTCGTAAGCGGAGCAAAACGATGTTTTTGCGAAGCAATGAAAGGCGAAGGCAGGAGCCTGAGCCGGATGTAAAATAGAATAGCTGTTCTGATCCCGCTAGGGGGATGGGCGGCTGAATAGTTAGCCGGAACTTTCGCAAGAGAGGAATGGCTAAAATAACGATCCGTCCAAGACTGCGGGTGCCATGGCCAGAAGCTTTGAAAGAAGGGGATGGTCGCCGGCTTAATAGGACACATCCTGCATAGATGGAGTGAGAGCTTTCTCTTGCGCGGATCGAATAAGCAAGGGGGTAGAAGTGAATCGAGAAGACAAACAACGTGTTGTTGACGATCTTCATGCTGCCTGGTCTGAGTCAACCTCGGGTGTGGTAACACAATACCGTGGATTGACAGTTTCCCAGATGGGAGACCTTCGTCGTCGCCTGCATCAGGCTGATGTTTCTTTACAGGTTGTAAAGAACACATTGGCTCGTCGTGCAGCTGAAGGCACAGACTTTAAGGCTGCTGAAGAGCTGTTTACCGGACCTGTTGCAATCGCATATGGCAAAGACCCGGTGGGTATGGCTAAAGCGATTTCTGACTTCGCCAAAGAGAATGATGCTCTGGAAATCCGGGGTGGTGTTCTTGACGGCAAAGCGATTGATGCAGCAGGAATCAAAGCATTGGCAAGTCTGCCATCGCGCGAAGTGTTGTTGGCCAAGATGTTGGGCAGCATGCAATCGCCGATCAGTGGATTTGTTCGTACTTTGAATGAAATTCCATCTTCATTCGTTCGTGTACTGGCAGCAGTACGAGATCAGAAAGAAGCAGCGTAAACAATCAATTCATTGAACCAAATTATTCAATAAGCAAAAATATAAGAGGAGCTAATACTTAAAAATGGCTAAAGCATTAACAAAAGACGAGCTAATCAGCGCAATTGAGACGATGTCCGTACTGGAATTGTCTGAGCTGGTTTCTGCACTGGAAGAAAAATTCGGCGTATCTGCTGCTGCACCTGTAGCTGTAGCTGCTGCTGGCGGCGCTGCTGCGGGTGGTGAAGCTGCTGCTGAAGAAAAGACTGACTTTGACGTTGTCCTAACCGCTGTTGGCGACAAGAAGATTCAGGTGATTAAGGCCGTTCGTGAAGTGACAGGTCTGGGTCTGAAAGAAGCTAAAGAGCTTGTAGATGGTGCACCTAAGGCAGTCAAAGAAGGCGTTCCTGCAGCTGAAGCTGAAGAGCTGAAAGCTAAGTTGGAAGAAGCTGGCGCAACTGTAGAGCTGAAATAATTCAGCACATTGCATATATCACTTTATAAGTGAGTTGAGGGTCAACCCCGGCAGTTTCGGCTGTCGGGTTTGGCCTTTTCTGCGCTTAAGAAAGTCAATTGCATAGGTGATTTTCTTAAGTGGTTTTTTTAAATGAAAGTGAAGAAGTGTGAATGCACTTTAAACAGGTAATTTTGACCGAGGTAATTATGGGAAAACAAGCTGCTGTTAAACGTATCCGTAAGAATTTTGGAAGTATTGATTCGGTAATTGGAATGCCAAACATGCTTCACTTACAGATTGATTCATATCAGGAATTTGTCGGTGTGGGCAGTGGCTCAACCGAAATTAACGAGGGTCGTCTGGCCTCCGTTTTTCAGAATGTTTTTCCGGTCAGAGATTATGGCGGAAATGCCGAACTCAACTTTGAACGTCTGGAATATAATCCACCACGGTACGATCTTGATGAATGTCGCCGTCGTGACTTGACCTATGCACTGCCTGTCAAGGTGAAATTGCGTTTAAAAATCTTTGATACGGATGGCGAGAAGGGTTCCAAACGCAAGGTAAAAGAGGTTCGTGATCAGTCTGTATATATGGGTGAAATCCCGTTGATGACTGATTATGGCTCGTTCATTATTAATGGTACTGAGCGTGCAATCGTTTCTCAGATGCATCGTTCACCAGGTGTTTTCTTTGATCATGACCGTGGGAAAACGCACGCATCAGGTAAATTTTTATTTAAAGCACGTGTGATTCCATATCGTGGTTCATGGCTCGATTTCGAGTTTGACGCAAAGGACAAGGTTCACTTTAGAATCGATTTGCGTCGTAAAATGCCAGCAGGCATTATGTTGAAAGCCTTGGGCCTTTCACAGCAGGATATTTTGGATCGCTATTATGCACGCCGTACATACCGTGTTCATAAAGATGGTTTCCAGGTTCGTTTTGATGCGGAACAGTTTTTAGGCAGTCGTGCAGCCACTGATATTACAGTGGATGGCAAGAAAATTGTCACTGAAGGTAAAAAGATTACCAAGCTTGCAATCAAAAAACTGGTAGAAGCTAAGGTTGAATGGCTGGATGCGCCGATTGAAAACTTGATGGGTGAAGTGATTGCTGAACCGATCATGATTGATGGTGGAGAAATTCTGCTGGATCATAATCAGGAACTGACAGAAGAGTCTATTTCGGCACTTCAGGGTGCAGGCATTAAAGAGTTTGACTGCCTGTTTATTGATAGTTTCCACCGTGGCCCGTGGCTGGCTGATACATTGCGTTTGGATATGGTACAGTCCAAGGAAGAAGCTCAGGTGGAAATCTACCGCATGATGCGCCCTGGTGAGCCACCAACCGTTGAGACTGCAAAATCGTTGTTTGAATCGATGTTTTTTGATACATCGCGTTATGATTTGTCCAACGTGGGCCGTATGAAGTTGAACAGTCGTTTGGGCATTTCAAACGATGAAGTTCCACTTGATCAGGGCATATTAAGGATTGAAGATATTTTGCTGACGCTGGATACCTTGCTACAGCTGCGTGATGGTATCGGCGAAGTGGATGATATCGACCATTTGGGAAATCGTCGTTTGCGTTCAGTGGGTGAGCTTTTGGAGAATCAGGTGCGCATTGGTCTGATTCGCATGGAGCGCGCGATTCGGGAACGTTTAAGTTCCGGTGATCTGACTGAAATGATGCCATCTGATGTGGTGAATGCAAAACCATTGATTGCTTCTGTAAAAGAATTTTTTGGTTCTTCGCAGCTATCGCAGTTTATGGATCAAACCAATCCATTGTCAGAAATTACACACAAACGCCGTTTGTCCGCATTGGGCCCTGGTGGTCTTTCACGTGAACGCGCCGGCTTTGAAGTGCGAGATGTGCATCCGACTCATTATGGACGCCTTTGTCCGATTGAGACACCTGAAGGCCCGAACATTGGTCTGATTAACTCACTTTCCTGTTTTGCTAAGGTGAATGATTTTGGTTTTATTGAAACACCTTATCGTAAAGTTGTAGATGGTAAGCTGACGCGTAATGTCGTGTACTTATCGGCAATCGATGAGGCAGGCCATGTGATTGCACAGGCAAATGCCAAGGTTGATGAGAAGGATAACTTTGTTGCTGATGTGGTTCAGTGTCGTCAAGACGGTGACTTTATCATGTCGATTCCGACTGATATTGATTATATGGATATCTCGCCATCGCAGCTTGTATCGATTTCAGCAGGTCTGGTTCCATTCCTGGAACATGATGATGCAAACCGTGCGTTGATGGGTTCAAACATGCAGCGTCAGGCTGTGCCTCTGCTTCGTTCAGAAAAACCGCTTGTAGGTACTGGCATGGAAGCGGAAGTAGCGCGTGACTCGGGTGTCACCGTTGTTGCTCGCCGTAGTGGTGAAGTTGAGAGCGTGGATGGCAGCCGTATCGTTGTGCGTGTGCATGATGATGAACAGGCTGCGGGTGAGCCGGGCGTTGATATCTATCGCCTGTTCAAATATCGCCGTTCGAACCAAAACACATGTTTTAACCAGCGTCCAATCATTAAAGCCGGTGATCTGGTGAAGAAAGGCGACATCATTGCTGATGGTCCTTCAACGGATCTGGGAGATCTTGCACTTGGGCGTAACGCGCTGGTGGCACTGATGCCATGGCGTGGTTACAACTTCGAGGATGCGATTGTCATCTCCGAAAAGCTTGTGAAAGAAGATGTTTACACTTCAATTCATATTGAAGAATTTGAGTGTGTTGCACGTCAGACCAAGCTGGGTGATGAAGAGATCACGCGTGATATCCCGAATGTGGGCGAGGAAGCACTTCGTCATCTGGATGATTCAGGTATCGCTTATGTCGGTGCGGAAGTAAAAAGTGGTGACATTCTTGCGGGTAAAATCACACCGAAGGGTGAAACTCAGCTCTCGCCTGAAGAGAAACTGCTGCGTGCCATCTTTGGCGAAAAAGCCTCGGATGTACGTGATTCATCGCTACGCATTAAGCCGGGTGATGAAGGTGTAGTGGTTGATGTTCAGGTCTTCACCCGTCGTGGTGATGAGAAAGATGATCGTGCGAAGTCCATCGAAGAGATGGAAGTTGAGCATTTGTATGCGGATAAAGAAGATGAACGCCGCATTCTGGAAGCCAACGTGATGGCTCGTTTGAAAATCATGATGAGCGGTCAGAAAGCAGCAACAGTGAAGGGGCTGACGAAGGGTACTGCAATCACCACTGAACATCTGGATTCATTGGCCTTGCGTGATCTGTCTGCTGCTTCTGTAGCGGATGATACGATCAACGAACGCATTGCTGAAATTCTTGAAAGCATGGATAAAGAGCGTGCAAGACTTGAATCCCGATTTGAAGAAAAGGTTGGCAAGGTACGTGAAGGCTCAGAGCTTCGCCCTGGCATGATCAAGGTTGTGAAAGTCTTTGTTGCAGTGAAACGTAAATTGCAGCCGGGCGATAAGATGGCGGGTCGTCATGGTAACAAAGGTGTGATTTCGGTGATTGTACCGGAAGAAGATATGCCGTTTACCGAAGATGGCACACCTGTTGATATTTGCCTGAACCCATTGGGCGTTCCATCACGTATGAATATCGGACAGATTTTTGAGATTCATATGGGCTGGGCAGCAAGTGAGCTTGGTCGCAGGCTTGATGAAATGGTTCGTGTCAATACAGATCAGAAAAAAGTTACAAACTTCCTGCTGGATGTTTATGAAGAAGATGCGGCTGCTTGCAAGGCGATCAAGGCCATGAATAAAGAAAACCTTGATGAGCTTGTTGATAATCTGAAGGGCGGGATTCCGATTGCAACGCCGGTATTTGACGGTGCGAAAGAGTCTCATGTTCATCGGATGCTTGAATTGGCAGGTGTATCCAAAACAGGACAGACAACACTGTTTGATGGGCGTACGGGTGAAGCTTTTGATCGTCCGGTAACCATTGGCATGATGTATATTCTGAAGCTGCACCATTTGGTGGATGAAAAAATTCATGCGCGTTCGACTGGCCCTTACTCACTGGTGACTCAACAGCCTCTGGGTGGTAAGGCTCAGTTCGGTGGTCAGCGTTTTGGTGAGATGGAAGTATGGGCGCTTGAAGCTTATGGCGCTGCTTATACGCTTCAGGAAATGCTCACGGTTAAATCGGATGATGTTCAGGGACGCACCAAAATGTATGAATCCATTGTACGTGGTGACATGACGTTTGAAGCAGGCATTCCTGAATCGTTTAACGTGATGACAAAGGAACTTAATGCTCTGGGTATTGATCTGGAGATGGTCAAAAAACCCGTTGAAAGCGAAGGAGAATAAGGCATGAAAGAACTTCTAAAGATGTTCCAAAAGCCAAGCAGCATTCAGGACTTTGATGGTCTTCGAGTTGGTTTGGCAAGTCCTGAAAAAATTCGTTCATGGTCATTTGGCGAAGTTAAGAAGCCGGAAACGATCAATTATCGTACCTTTAAACCGGAACGTGATGGTCTGTTCTGTGCCAAAATCTTTGGCCCGATTAAGGATTATGAGTGCCTTTGCGGTAAATACAAACGCCTGAAACATCGTGGTGTTGTTTGCGAAAAATGTAGCGTTGAAGTGATCCAGTCCAAGGTTCGTCGTGAGCGTATGGGTCATATTGACCTTGCCGCACCGGTTGCACATATCTGGTTCATGAAAAGTTTGCCGTCACGCATTGGTTTGCTGTTGGATAAAACCTTGAAAGAGCTTGAACGTGTACTCTATTTTGAGTCTTATGTGGTTCTTGACCCAGGACTGACCAGTCTTGATCAGTATCAGATTATGACGGAAGAAGAGTATATCGAAGCCTTTGAAGAGTATGGTGAAGAATTCCGTGCCACGATGGGTGCAGAAGCACTGCGTGAAATGCTTGCCAGTATTGATTTGGAAGAAGAGCGCCAAAGCATTCGTGCACAGATTGCAGCAACAAAGGCTGTGACCAAACTCACCAAACTGACCAAACGTTTGCAGACAATTGAGGCGATGGTTGATTCAGGGAACCGTCCTGAATGGATGGTTCTGGAAGTCATTCCGGTATTGCCACCTGAAATTCGCCCGTTGGTTCCACTCGATGGTGGCCGCTTTGCGACGTCTGATTTGAATGATCTTTATCGCCGTGTAATCAACCGTAACAATCGTTTGCGTCGCCTTCTTGAGCTGAACGCACCTGAAATCATTACCCGTAATGAGAAGCGGATGTTACAGGAGTCGGTGGACGCACTGTTTGATAACGAGCGTCGCTCCAAGCCCATTACGGGTAACAGCCGTCGTCCTCTGAAATCACTTTCTGATGTGATTAAGGGTAAGCAGGGTCGTTTCCGTCAGAATCTGTTGGGTAAACGTGTGGATTACTCCGGTCGTTCTGTGATCGTGGTGGGTCCTGAGCTGAAATTGCATCAATGTGGTCTTCCCAAGAAGATGGCGCTGGAGCTGTTCAAACCATTTATTTACCACAAACTTGAACTGCGTGGTCTGGCCACAACGATTAAGGCTGCTAAGAAGCTTGTAGAGCAAGGGATTCCAGAAGTTTGGGATATCTTAGCCGAAGTCATTCATCAACATCCTGTCATGCTCAACCGTGCACCAACACTGCACCGTCTGGGTATTCAGGCTTTTGAACCGATTTTGATTGAAGGCAAAGCCATTCAGTTGCATCCATTGGTTTGTACTGCGTTTAACGCGGATTTCGATGGTGACCAAATGGCTGTACATGTGCCGCTTTCGATTGAAGCACAGACAGAGTGTCGTGCATTGATGATGTCTACCAACAACATCCTAACACCTGCAACAGGTAAGCCGGTGATTGTACCCACACAGGATATGGTACTGGGTATCTATTATCTGACACGTGAAAAACCCTTCGAAAAGGGTGAAGGCATGGTGTTCGCTTCGGCAGACGAAGTGGTTCGGGCTTATGATACGGGATCTGTCCGTATTCATACCCGTATTCAATGTCGTCTTCGTGGTACACGCGAAAAGACCACAGTAGGCCGTGCGATTCTTTCGACTGTACTGCCGGATGAACTTCCATTTTCCAGCATTAATAAGGTGTTGGGTAAAAAGGAAGTGGGTGGTTTGATTGAGGAGTGCTACCGGGTTGCTGGTAACAAGGCGACCGTTCTTCTGGCTGACCGCATTAAAGTGTTGGGTTATACCTATGCAACCCGTTCAGGCGCATCATTTGGTTTGGGCGATGTGATTGTTCCGGATAGCAAGTACGTACTTGTTGCCGACACTGAAAAAGAAGTGAAAGAAGTTCAGCAGCAGTATCGTGATGGTCTGATTACCGCAGGCGAACGTTACAATAAAGTGATCGATCTCTGGACACATACAACAGATAAAGTTGCCCGTGCGATGATGGATAACCTTTCGACTGAGGATATCACCTCTGCGGATGGTAAACAGACTGAAACCACAGCGACATTCAATCCTGTTTATATGATGGCAGATTCCGGCGCGCGTGGTTCTGCCCAGCAGATTCGTCAGTTGGCTGGTATGCGTGGTCTGATGGCCAAGCCGGATGGTTCTATTATTGAGAATCCAATTACCTCGAACTTCCGTGAAGGTCTGTCGGTATTGCAGTATTTCATCTCCACGCATGGTGCACGTAAGGGTCTTGCCGATACAGCATTGAAGACCGCGAACTCAGGGTACCTGACACGTCGTCTGGTGGATGTAGCGCAGGATGCTGTGATTCGTGAGCAGGATTGTGGTACGCAGGATGGCATCACTATTTCTCCACTGGTTGAAGGTGGTGAAGTGATTGAGCCATTGTCTGAGCGCGTGCTTGGTCGTGTGCTTCTCGAAGCTTCTCATGATCCGATTTCCGGTGAGGAGATCGCGCCGGCCGGTGCGATGATTAATGAAGACCTGGTTAAGAAGATTGACGAGGCAGGCATTGAGCAGATGAAGATCCGTTCGGTTCTGACCTGTGAATCGGAAGAGGGTGTGTGTGCGGCATGTTATGGTCGTGATCTCGGACATGGTACACCTGTCGGTATTGGTGAGGCAGTTGGTGTGATTGCTGCACAGTCCATTGGTGAGCCGGGAACCCAGCTGACCATGCGTACCTTCCATGTGGGTGGTACGGCATCCCGTTCTGCTGAGCAGGCGAATATTGAGTCCAAGTTCAACGGTGTTGCAACACTTGCAGATGAAGTGGTTGTTCGTGACAGCGAAGGCATGGACATTATTATTAACCGTCATACTGAAGTGATACTTGCTGATACCAAGGGTAAAGAGATGGAGCGCCATCGTGTTCCATATGGTGCGCGTTTGCGTATTCAGAGCGGTGATAAGGTGAAAACAGGTCAGGTACTGGCTGAGTGGGACCCATACACCATGCCCCTGATTGCCGAGGTTGATGGTAAGGTACGTTGTGTTGACCTTGAAGAAGGCAAGACCATGCTTGAACAGACCGATGAAGTGACAGGTTTGTCGAATCGCATTGTGATTCAGGTATCTGAAACGCGTAAAGAAGCATTGCGTCCACAGATGCAGCTGGTGGATCCAAAAGATCCGGAAGCTGATCCAATTATAATTCCGCGTACAGGTGTTCCTGCACGTTACTTCCTGTCACCAGGTGCAATCCTGAACAAGGAAGAGGGCGAAGAGGTGAAAGCGGGTGATGTGCTTGCACGTCTGCCACGTGAAACATCCAAAACCAAGGATATTACCGGTGGTCTGCCACGTGTGGTTGAGCTGTTTGAAGCCCGTAAACCGAAGAGCCTTGCATTTATTGCGGGCCGCGATGGTGTGATCAGCTTTGGTAAGGATATTCGTGGTAAACGCCGTGTTTATGTTGAGCCTGATGATGGTTCTGATCCGCTTGAGTATCAGATTCCGAAGGGAAGCCACTTGACTGTTCAGGAAGGTGACCGTGTGCGTCGTGGTGAGCGTTTGATGGAAGGCTCACCTGCACCACAGGATATTTTGAAAGTTCTGGGTGTAGAAGCACTGGCTAACTACCTGACCGATGAAGTTCAGGAAGTTTACCGATTGCAGGGCGTGAAGATCAACGATAAGCATATCGAAGTGATTGTACGCCAGATGATGCGTAAGGTTCAGATTATTGAACCGGGTTCATCTACATTCGTGGCCGGTGAGCAGGTAATGCGTAAGGCAGCGCTCAGGCAAAACCGTCAGTTGCTAGCCGATGGTAAAGTGCCAGCAACGATTGAACCTGTTTTATTGGGTATCACGAAGTCTTCTCTGAATACGGAGTCGTTTATTTCTGCGGCATCATTCCAGGAGACAACACGTGTGATCACCGAGGCTGCCTTGGGTGGACGTGTCGATTGGCTGGCGGGCTTGAAAGAGAACGTTATTCTTGGTCGTCTTCTGCCAGCAGGTACGGGTCTTGCAACACGCATGGCTCCAAAACCTGGTGGTGAAGAAGAGCCGGAAGTAGTTGAGACAGAGGCGGATGTGTTGCGGGATGCTGAAATTGCCCGGGAACTTTCCGAGATCGTGGATGACAGTGATGCTGAGGGCTCGGGTATGAGTTCAGAGGATGCTGCTGCCTAAAGTACGATTGTGATAATGATAAACAAAAGAGAGGTTCCCTTGTGGAGCCTCTTTTTTTGTTTGAAGCGCAGTTACTGCACTTTTCATGAAATAACACACCTATATGAATGGTATGATGATGTTAGTTTGTCAGGATAAAAAAAGAGTGGCTTCATATGATGGGTAAGAAGTGATGAAGGAGAGAATGATGTGTAGATGGACGTTTTGTATCATGTTTATAATGGCTGGTTTTCTGGGAGCCTGTCAGCAGGAGAGTGCTCAGGTACCTTCAGTGGTTCAGGAAAAAGCGGTCAAGCTTGCTAAAGTGGCTAAGCCTGTGATTGAGCAGGAAATGCCAATGGATCAAGCGGTTTCTAAAACGACCACCACAGCAAAGACTATCCAGCCAAAGGTTATCGTAGAGAAGGTAGAGAAAAAAACTGTGGGAGAATTAAAGAAAACTATTTCGAAAGCAGAAGCTCCTATAGAAAAAACAGTGGATGCCGTTCATCCCATGCTTGAAAAGAAACCAGTTGTATCTGCATCTGTGCTTTCCGAAACAGCCGTTGGTGATCCTGTTCTGGGAGCAAAAATCGCAAAAAGATGTGTTGCTTGCCATACCTTTAATCAGGGTGGGAAAAACAAAACGGGGCCGAATCTTTTTGGTGTTCTGGGTCGTGTGCAAGGTGCCGTTAAGGGTTTCAAATACGGTTCATATCTAAAGGCGCAGAATGATGCGGGGGTTATTTGGAATGAAACAAATTTACGTGCGTGGATTGAAAATTCTAAAGCGGTAGCAAAAATGGCGGGAAGCAAAACAAAAATGCCAACACAGAAAATCAAAGGTGAAAAGGCGGATCATATGATTGCGTATCTTAAAAAACTTTGAGGAATCGTCAGTCACGAGGAAAATTCTCAGCAAATTGCATAATCCATTCATCGGCAGCTTCTTCGATAGAAATATTGCGGCCATTGTTTATGTTTTTTTTCCAATAAGACTGGATGTGGCAGAGCTGCTCCACCATGCGCACTCGGAAGGCTTCGTCCTTATCTGTAAATGTGACACCCGCAGTGAAGTTTGTTGAACCTTTTTTTATCCATACAACTTTTCCTGTAACATTAAAGGAACGATCGATATGTGGAATCTGGATGTTGATGGTTGCGCCAAGAGGGAGCTCTTCCAAGCTTTCAAAGGCAATACCCCCTTCGCTGATATTCAACATGGATACATGATCAATGCCATTGTCATTAACAAGCTGGGCATCGATAGGAATCTCAGATGGGTGGCGGATAAAGAGGCGTTTTTTCATATTATTTTCTCTACGTTATTCGTTTGTCCATGTAATTTAAATGAGCATAAGTTATGCCAAGGAATCAAATATGATCAGAAAAGAGGCACATGCGTTTGTTACACATAATGATTCGGGTGTATCTATTTGCTTATTGGCCGTTTTTTTCCTCCGGGCACAAACCATCCAAAATAGAAGGTTTCAATAACGATCCGTAGTTTGGAAGTTAGTGAAAGATTGTGGGCTGTTGGTTGATAGGTTGGACGAAAATCATCAATGATTGTTATGGCGTCTGTCACGAAAGCCTCGGGAACCTGAATGCTTCTTTCATTATACCAGAAAATTTGAACACCAGGAAAAAGAGAGCCAAAATAGTGGCCCAGAACATGAAATGGAATCGCTTCGCTCTCCAGAAGAGATGTAATAAATGCCACTTCAACATCATCCACAGGATGATAGATTGTAATCAAGACCAGATACTCATATTGCGCCTCTGCGAGGTCGTGTAGTTAAATACCTCTGCTGTTTAGTGTTTAGTATTAGTAGTGCGGCGGTGGGGATTCCTCTTCCGGCCGGGCAAGCCCTGAGCCTGAATTGCCTTTTAGATGTTCGCGGGTGCGTTTCATCTCTGCCTCCAGCGCGTCGATCTGTTTTTGCTGACGGATCACCACATCGTTCAATTCCTGAATCATATGATCCTGATAGGAGACTTTGGTTTCCAATTCAATCATGCGTTTTTCCATGTTGCAACTCTAGCCTGGCGTGTGCTTTTTTGCACAAGTGGAATTCATCTTTGTGGTGGGTGAAACAATAAAGATGCAAAGGAGTGGTGGCTCATGTCCAGAGAGGGTTATACCCACTGTAACGGTTCTTCATGCAAGGCTGAAGCTTGTTCCTTGAGAGAAAGAATGTGTTCCTCCCAGTAGTTTTGAGTGTTGAACCAGGGAAAAGCGTATTTAAAGGCTGGATCTTCCCAGCGGCGAGCCAGCCAGGCGGCATAGTGCATCATGCGCAGTGTGCGAAGCCCTTCAATCATCGCCAATTGACGAAGATCGAATTCAAAAAACTGGGTGTAGCCTTCAAGGAATTCTGAAAGTGCTGCTTCACAGTGGGTTCGGCTTCCTGTGAGGAACATCCAGATATCCTGAATCGCAGGGCCCATGCGAGCATCATCAAAATCGACAATATGTGGGCCTGAATCTGTCCATAATATATTGCCGGGGTGACAATCGCCATGCAGCCGGATATGTGGTGGTGTGATGATCTTAAAGGTTGATTCGATACGGTTGAGAAGGTCTTCTGCAAGTTTTTCGTAAGCGGATTCAAGCTCCAGTGGGATGAACCCTTCATCCAGTAAATAGCTGTAGGAATCATCACCGAAATGTTCCACATTTAATGTGGGGCGATGTTCAAATGGGGTGGTTGCTCCGAGTGCATGAATGCGGCCCATGAAACGACCAAGCTGTTTGAGCTGGGCCATATTCTCCAGATCGGGGGCTCTGCCCCCCCTAAGCGGGTAAAGGGAAAAACGATATTCATTGTGGATGAAAAGAGTCTCGCCATCACACTCAAGCGGCGGCACAACAGGAACCTCAAGATCGTTGAGCTCCAGTGTGAATTGATGTTCTTCCAGAATGGCTTCGTCCTTCCAGCGTTTAGGGCGATAGAATTTGGCTACAAGAGGTTTTTCACCTGCAATACCAATTTGATAAACACGGTTCTCGTATGAATTCAGTGGCATCTGGCTGCCATCACAATCAAAGCCGATACTTTCAATGGCCTGTAAAACCTGTTCAGGGCCTAAGTGATAAAAGGAATCGATATTTTCAATTTGGCTCATTCGCCCAAGATAACCCTTGTTTGGGAGTATGAATAGAAAAGGCTACCGTGTTGTTATTGGTTTATTCCAAACATGATTCAGCCTTGATATTCGAACAGCACTATTTGATTACATTGATCCGTTTTAGACCCAGTAAATATTCAACATTGCCCTTAGGCCCATGAATAGGTGATTCGGTAACACCCAGCACTTCTGCATCGGGAAGTTCGGGCACAAATTCGAGAATTTTGTCGATGGCAGACTGGCGAATTTCATCATCCTTAACCACACCTTTGACAAGTTGTTTTGCACCGACCTCAAATTGGGGTTTGATCAGTGCCACGCACCAGCCCCCTTCTTTGAGAAAGGGCCATGCATGAGGCAGTACTTTGGTCAGTGAAATGAACGAGGTATCGATGACAATGGCATCTACTGATTCCGGGATCAGTGCCTTAGTAAGTAATCGTACATGGGTCTTCTCAAGATTGATCACGCGTGGATCATGCTGCATTTTATAATGAAGCTGGCTATGGCCTACATCGACAGCATACACTTTTTCAGCGCCACGTTGCAGCAATACATCGGTAAAACCGCCGGTTGATGCACCTACATCCATGCAGGTGGCGCCCTTTGGGTCGAAAGGGAAATGACTCAGGGCTTTTTCAAGCTTCAGGCCACCTCGGGAGACATATTTCAGTGTCTCCCGTACTTCGACTTCAACATCACTACGGAATTTTGTGCCTGCTTTATCTGATTTCTGACCATTGACATAGACCAGTCCTGCCATGATCAACCGTTGAGCCTGAGAGCCGCTCTCGGCCAGACCTCGTTCGGTTAACAGATGATCAAGACGCGCTTTTTTGCTGGATGTGGCTGACAAATCGGTTTGGGAGACGGATGTGGGTTGGGGCTTCAAGTGAAAGCTTTTTTGCATTTGATTTAAGTGTCCTGATACGAGTCTGTGGCGTTGGGTGGGTTTTTGAGAGTACTTTGGTCGCACCTTGTTTGCGACGTTTATCCAGCAATTCCAATACATCGAACATGGCTGGATAGTCGTAACCCAGACGATCAAGATATTCGATAGCCTTGGCATCGGATGCGTATTCATCTGATTTGTTAAGTCCCTTGAACAGAGCATCAGTGGCAAAACCAGTCATCTGTTCAAGCAATGGCCCGGGTGTACGAAATGCCTCAGCAGTGATTTCGGTTCCAACCTTCATCAATTTAGAATTGCGTAAGGCGTTGACGATGTGACGCTCGGTGATGTGAGAGATTTCATGAGCAAGCACAGCAGCAAGTTCGGCTTCATCCTGCACCATGTTTAATACGCCACGTGTGACAAAAATATAACCACCCGGACATGCATAAGCATTCACATCATCGGTTGCAAGTATGGCAACATGATAGGGGATACCGGGGCGGTCTGAGCGCTGGGTGATCGCAGTTGCAATGAGATTGAGGTAGTAGGTCATCTCTGGATTGTTTTCAATGCCATAACGGGCAATGATTTTTGCAGCAACCTGTCTGCCGAGCAGGCGCTCTTCTTCATCAGAGATGGGAACAAGCGCAGAAGCAACTTTGAAAATCTGTTTTGTTTGATTTATACGCTTTTCTAATTTGCTGGAGTCTCCTATACTAAAGCTGCCGAAATCAAATGAAAATGCATGTGTGGGTGTGTTAAATATCAGGAAGATGACAAGAATGAAGAGTAATCGCTTCATGGATTCAGATCCCCCTCATCGATAAATGTGGCAACGGCCTCATTCTCGACATGGAGTGTATCCATCCACTTAACCATTTTTTTGGCATGTTCTGTGGTTTCTTTTGCAGTTTTCCCTGTACTGTTATCGTCAAGTCCTCGAACGCCTAGAACTGCAGTTTTTTTAGGGGCTTCAGGCGAGCGGAAAAGAGATGCAAAACCTGACAGGAAAGATGATGATTTTTTACTGTAAGTGGTTTGATAGCGTTTCCGAACTGAACCCTCAAAGACCCAACCAGTCACTTTGTTTGTCGTGCCGATGGTTTCTATTTGCCACCAGTTCCGACGTTTTTGAAGGATCATAACGGGACGCTTTCTGGGTAGATGAGCCGTGATTTCAGCTTGTTTGTTCGGAGATGCAAACACATCGGCGCCACTGCGTGCGCCAATGTAATAAGAGTCACTGCCAGCCAGCGCTGTTCCACTCAGGCTGAGTAGACTGAGCATGAAGGTGATAGCAAGGATCAGGCGCATATAGATAATGTAGATACACCCAAAACGACTGTCAAAGGTTGGAAAGCTCTTTTAACCGGTGTGTGATGCATTCTGCATCAAGTTTGAGGTCGCTCAAAATTTCTGTTTGGCTACCATGTTCAGGGAAAACATCGGGCATGCCGATGTGTTCAAACGCCCCATGCCAACCCGATGAGAGGGCTAATGCTGCAATGGCTTCGCCAATACCTCCCTGCATGGATCCCTCTTCAATCACAGCGAGAGGTTTGCCCGGTTTCAGGTGTGCCCGAATGGTTTCGACATCCAGAGGTTTAATAAATCGAAGATTGAGTACACTGTAGTTGAGGTTGTTTTTGGCCGACAGCGCTTCTACGGCGGTGATTGCATCCTGCGCACGCGTGCCAACTGATATCAGCAGGCCATCATTGCCTTCACGAAGCAGCTCGGCTTTGCCAACAGGCAGTGGCGTGGCTGCTGTTAATTTAAGGCCCATACCATTTCCACGCGGGTAGCGAATGGCCGATGGGCCAGCAAGTGTGAATGCAGTGGCCAACATATCTTTGAGTTCCACTTCATCTTTGGGTGCCATGATTGTGAGATTTGGCAAACAACGTAAAAAGGCGATATCAAACATGCCGGTGTGTGTGGCACCATCAGCACCGACAACACCTGCCCGATCCATGCAGAAGAGTACCGGCAGATTCTGAATGCAAATGTCGTGCACAATCTGATCATAAGCGCGCTGCATAAAGGTGGAATAGATAGCGACCACCGGGCGTAAGCCTTCGGTTGCCAACCCTCCGGCAAAGGTGACAGCGTGCTGCTCGGCAATGCCGACATCAAAACAGCGGTCGGGATGACGCTTCTCAAAGATGGAAAGCCCGGTGCCGCCTGGCATGGCAGCGGTGATGGCAACAATGCGTGGATCTTTGTCAGCCAGATCGGCAAGTGTGTTGGCAAACACCTGTGTGTAGCTCGGCGGTGCTCCTGCTGCTTTGACCGGTTCACCGCTTTCAATGTCGTAAGGGCCAAGGCCATGCCATGTTTCAGGGTCATCTTCAGCCGGTGAAAAACCCAGACCCTTTTTGGTTAGTACATGCAGCAGGATTGGTCCGTCCAGTGATTTGCAGTTTTCCAGTGTGGGCAGGAGATGATCAAAATCGTGGCCGTCAATCGGGCCGATATAACGAAAACCCATCTCTTCAAACAGTGTACCCGGGACAATCATGCCTTTCACATGCTCTTCAACCCGTTTGGCAGCCTCCAGCGCACCCGGCAATTTTTCGAGGAATTTACGGGTGGCATCTTTTACGCCGGTGTAAGTTTTACCCGTAATCACGCGTGCCAGATAAGCCGACATGGCCCCGACATTGGGCGCAATGGACATCTCATTATCATTGAGGATCACCAACAGCCGGTTTTTGTTGCCTCCGGCATGATTCAGTGCTTCAAACGCCATACCACCTGTTAATGCACCATCACCGATCACTGCGATTGCATGGTGATGTTCATGTTTCAGATCGCGCCCAACAGCGATGCCATAGGCGGCGGAAATGGATGTAGAGGCGTGACCTGCACCAAAGGCATCATGTTCAGATTCTGCGCGGTTGGTAAAACCACAGAGACCACCATGTTGACGAATACTTGGCATGCCATTCAGGCGACCTGTCAGAATTTTGTGTGGGTAAGCCTGATGCCCCACATCCCACACGATTTTGTCCTGTGGTGAATGATATAGATAATGAAGTGCAATCGAGAGTTCGACTACACCGAGACCCGCACCAAGATGGCCACCGATGGGGGCAAGCGTTTTGATCAGATACTGCCGCATTTCTTTTGCGAGTATTGGCAATTGATCTTCGGAAAGGGTTTTCAAGTCTGCAGGACTGTGAATCCGGTTGAGAAGTTCCATGGAGTTATTCATGTTTTGCGACCAAAGATGTAATGAGCAAGTGCTGTAAGCCTTTCACTACTGTCACCCAATGGTTTGCATGCATCGAGTGCAATATCACGCATCTCTTCGGCCAGTTCAGATGCTTTTTCCAGACCAACCAGAGAGACGTACGTTGCTTTGTTTTGAGCTTCATCCTTGCCTGCGCTTTTACCGAGCATTTCAGAAGTGGCAGTGGCATCGAGAATGTCATCTGCGATCTGGAAAAGCAGACCAACGGCTTTTCCGTATCTGGAACAGGCCGATAACGTGGCGGCATTGGCGCCTGCTAATAATGCACCAGCCTCGCAGCAATAACGAAGCAGGGCACCGGTTTTGTGTATATGAATGCGTTCAACTTCAAGTACACCATGCACACCGCCGGCTTCAGCTTCAATGTCCATCATCTGACCACCCACCATGCCTTGTGCACCGGATGCAATCGCCAGCCGTTTTAACAGTTCTATGCGGGTATCAGCAGGGTTTTCGGATGCTGCCAAAAGCTCGAAACTCAGTGCCTGAAGCGCATCAGCAGCGAGAATAGCCGTCGCTTCGTTAAACTGTTTGTGGCAGGTCGCCATGCCACGGCGAAGATCATCATCATCCATGCAGGGCAGGTCATCATGAATCAAGGAGTAGGTGTGCATGCACTCAATGCTCATCGCCGCAGGCATAGCGATTTCAGGATTGTTGCCACCACAAGCAAGGTAACATTCCAGAATCAGTGAAGGCCGGATTCGCTTGCCACCAGCAAGCAGGGAATAGTGCATAGCATCCCACAAGGGTTTGGGAGTGCTGGTCTTTTTTGAGTTCAGAAGTTTTTCAAGTTCAGTGTTTACATGGTTGGCATGCGTTTCAAGAAATGAAATGTCGGACACGATTATTTGTTATCTTGATCGTTCAGGATTTGAAGACGTTGCTCGGCATGATCCAGTAGAGCTTCACATCGGCGGGAAAGTTGCACGCCGGATTCAAATGCAGCGACGCTCTCTTCCAACGGGAGCTGGCCAGACTCAAGTTTGCTTACCAGTTCGGTAAGTTGCTGCAAAGCAGCTTCAAAAGAGATGTTATCGATCTCCGGCGATGTTGGGTTGGTTTTGCTCACGGCCGCTCCTGTTAGATAAGAACAGGCTATTGTAGGCAGCTCAATTTCATGGTCAATGGATGGTCGCAACGTTAGCCTTTTCAGCATGCCTGATAAGATTCCGCATGTGACTGAAATTGAAGTTATTCATCATGATCTGCAAGCCTATCCAGATTCAGTTGCTGAGCAGGAGCGGATTGTCGCTGAAATGCTTGATGGTAAGCGGGGAAACACGTTGATCCTGACTGAGCACCCACCGGTGTACACCTTGGGAACATCAGGCAGTCGTGCGGATGTGTTGAGTTGTCAGATTGATGGTGAAACGATTGAGATGTTTGAGTCAGGCCGGGGTGGGGAGGTGACCTATCACGGGCCGGGACAACTGGTCTGTTATGTCATTGTGGATATTCGTGCCGAACAGGACTTGCACAAACATGTGTGGCGTCTGGAAGAGATGGTGATTCGGACGTTACTGGATTTTGGCATCAAACCCGAGCGTGATCCGCGTGGTATCGGTGTATGGGTTGACGGGCTTAAGATCGCCGCGGTGGGTGTACGTTGTCGCAAGTGGATCACGTATCACGGCATTGCTTTGAATATTTCACCCAATATGAAACATTTTCAGGGCATCGTGACTTGCGGCATGGACGATAAACCGGTTACCTCCATGGCTGGTCTGGGTGTTGATGTGTCTCGCGATGCAGTGGAAAAAAGCATTATGTCTCATGCAGAAAATTTATTTTAGAGATACTCTGAATAACCTCTGATTATTTTTTTAGCACCCCATATTTTGGGCGCAAATTTGTTTTTTATCTCCCTTTGTGATTAATCTGCTCACCGTTCCATGATGCAGTCCGGCATACGCTGCTATCGCCCTCATTGTATAGCCATGTTGCTGCTCCCAGCTTCGCGAGCATCTGGTTTAATCTGCTGAACAGATGAAGGCGTGAGTCAGTTTATTTGTTGAGTTCGGATGAGAATGGACAGTTGATTTCGTTGTTGTATTCACATTTTTCCGGGTAGGGAACTTTGCCATCCGCATGTTTTTCTTTGCAGCCTGCTAAAGCATTGATGAGTGAGATGAATTCTCCCGGTTTGTAAGGTTTTTCAAGGGTGTGGCAAAGCTCGTCCGCGGAAGCCTGGTGATGTTCGCCATCTGCGCTACCTGTAATCAATACAATGATTTGATGTGGAATCATTTTTCGGATTTCAAGCGTTAAATCATAGCCGTTGATGCCGGGCATCGTAACATCACTTAATATTGCGGTGGGTTTTTGGAAATCAGGGGATTGAAGGTGTTCAAGGTAGTCTTCACCCGATGCGAAACATGTAGCACTGTAACCGGCAATACCAACCAATTCTTTGTGCAGGTCACGCAGGACCGCATCATCATCAATGATATGGAACATATAATTATCCTACCATACTTCATAAGAAAATCATAATTTAATGTTTGGTACAAAACATGGCTTTTTGATGAAACACTTTTCTTCGGTTTGATGTGATTGTGGAGCATGCCACATTAGATGTGAAAGAATAATTCATACCTATGAAAAGCGGCATTTACCATGTTTTGAGCCGTGGTTCGAGACAGATTTTGTGGCCTACAACCGGGTAAGAAATTCCCATATCAGTTCTCCCCATGGGCCGGGCTCAGGTGCTTTATCACTGTGAATCAAAAAGTATTCAGTTTTAAACAGGGCATAGAGACCAATCACAGCGGCGATGTTGCGTAGCGGGCTGAAAAGCCACGCAAGCATCTCGCCCTCTCTGATTTTATCCAGTACATCAAGCAGGGGACCTGTTCCTACAGAGATAGCGATATAAAGCGCAATCATGCTCACGATGGTGAGCATGATCCAGCCGATGCCTTCGTGCCCATCCAGTTGATTTAGTAGGGGGCTGATAAGTAACAGAGCCATAAACAGGATTATGATGGCAGAGAAAAAGTTACAAAATGATTCAATTAGTTGACTGATTTTTTGTATGATTTGGTTCATTTGGGGCCTCCCTCTATATCACCAATTAAGTTTAGCTTTATAAGGGTTTAATTCGATATAACCATCTTTATATATCGAAAGCCTATGTCTTATTCGATATAATAATATGTAAGGGGTTTCTTATGTCGAATAACCATCTTTAATTTGATATAAGAAAATCCTTATGTCAGAAAGTAATTCCGTAATTCTCATCGAGGGTAGCTAACAGGATCTCAAGCCAATGGATGCGGTCGTTTTGGATGGTTGTTAAATGAATAAGTAAAAATTATTATAAGCAGAATTATTTTTATTAAAGTGATATTTTTTAACAAATACCTACAGGGTTTAAGTCTTTTAAAGCCACTTTTACGAAAGATAATTTCAAAATTTTATGTTTATAAAAACTTTAAAAAAGAGTGCTTAAAAGAGGGAGCGACCCTTTGATTGAACGTGCTTTAGAGCTTTGATCTCAGGGCAGGCCAAGGAAAAAGAATTAAAAAGGGTAGCGTCCCCATTTTTTGAAGTTGTACGGTTTGAGTCTGCGCGAGATTGGCCGTCGTCTAGGCCGCCATCACACAAGCATTAGCCGGGAAATTAAGCGAAATGGTTATCCCAATACGGTTTACTATCATGGCGTTTCGCAACCCAGAGCCGATGCACGATCTTGCAAGCCCCGGCATCACCGCAAACGCTCGAACAAGCGACTGTACAACTATGTCATGGGCGGAATCAGGAAGGATTGGTCGCCAGATGAGATATGCAAACGGCTGTGTCTTGATTACCCATCCGATGAAACCATGCGTTGCTGTGTTGAAACGATCTATCAATGGGTTTATCGGGATGCTGCATCAGGTGGTGATGCATATGAACATCTTCGCAGGTCACACACAAAACGCAGGAAACAAAGGCGATACAGCGCTGGCCGGGGATTGATTCCAGGCCGAATCAGCATCCATGAGCGCCCGGCCATTGTGAATGAGCGTGCCCGGTTTGGTGACTGGGAAGGAGACACAGTCGTCGGTAAACAGAGCTCAGGCGGCATCGCCACGCATGTTGAACGCAAGAGCCGATACCTCATTGCTACAATGCTGGAAGACAGGAAGTCCATCACAATGATGGAGCAGACAGCCAGAGCATTTTACTCTGTTCCAGTCAAACTTCGGCATACGCTGACGGTGGACAATGGCAAAGAGTTCGCCGCTTTCAAAACCCTTGAGCGGAGGACAGGCTTGAAAGTCTATTTTGCCGATCCATATGCCTCATGGCAGCGGGGAACAAACGAAAACACCAACGGTTTGCTCAGGCAGTATTTTCCAAAAGGGTGCGACTTATCAAAGGCAACGGACCAGATGCTTGCCGAAGCGGTGAAAAAACTCAATCATAGGC
>JAJFLC010000010.1 GCA_021772895.1 Mariprofundaceae bacterium
TTGTTGTGGGAGAGGCCGGAAGCGTTCGGGTCGGCGATTTGAACAACCGGAACATTGTTTCTGGCTTTATCAATAACGGTTTGGGTTGTGCCATCGGCCACCAACGGTGCGCCATAAACAAACAATGGAGAAAAAACCAGAAAACAGCAGAGATAGCTGACCAGAAACTTCCTGAAAATTCCGCCCAACAGCTGCATATTAAACCCCGTCATTAAAATCTCCCTGTTAAAATTGCCATGTCACATCAAATTTGAATAAATCATTGAGTTTGAAATTGTTGTTTATTTTTTTCAGAGGTCGGCTCCAGACAAAACTGGTGGTCAGTTTTTGAGACTGGGTACTCAAACCCACTGCCATACCGTAAATATTTCCACAACTGCTCCGGTTATCTGTTTCACATCTTGCTTGACCATAATCAAATCCGACAGAGGCCGAGATGCTTTCCAGCAGAGGTGGATAAACATTAAGTATCCATGTTTTTGTGATGTCATTTTTACTGTACCAGGCATTGTTGCCATACAGATTACGATTTAGATATCCCCGCACAGTGTAATCACTGCCCACGGTAAGTTTGTCTACATCATATAACGTGTCAGTTGTGTACTGCAGATGAAAATTTGAAGCAAACTGATAACTTCTGTCACCCAGATAATAGAGCAGCCCGACATCAATACTGTGTTTCTTAAACTGAAGTTTTGCCTGAGTTGTGGCATCAATCTCTGCACTGACATACCCATCAGCTCTTGCACCAAACCAGTCCGTGCCCTGATAATAGCTATATACGGTCGTCAACCGACCCCAATCCTGTAGCCAGGTGTGCATAAGATCCATTTGTGCCAACGTAGTTTTATAACTGGAAACATCAATTAACTGATTGGCAAAATAATTTTTGGTACTTTTATGGTACACCGACAATGCCATGTTCAGTTTGTTTTTCTGATCACGCATTAATACTTTGTTTACTCTCAAACGCAGCCCGCTTGTATCGCCATTGGACAGATAAGTATCATTCAAACCATTTACACCTTGCCTGTATGAAAAACTGGAACCCACCAGCTCCACCAGATAACTTGCAACAGGAAACGAATAATTTATTTCACCGCCTTTTGTACCCTGATACTCCTTTTGTACACGGCTTCCGTTATAGCTAACTTTAAGAATATCATTGATGTTAAACAGGTTATCTATCGAAAACTCTGCTGTAAGATAAAAATTCTTATCACTCAGGTTTTTTCGTCCACTAACCCCTGTTTTTAAATGATAAGGCAGGGCATCCTTGCTTTTAATTTCAACAATACTTGCGCCGGGTTTGTCCCCCGGTTTTAGTTCAAATTTAACCTCGCTGGAGGGAGGTCTGTTCATCATCTCCAGGGCAGTTTCCAGATCTCTTAAATTCAGAACATGGCCTTTTTGAAAAGCAAATGCAGTTTTTATTCTTGCGTTTGATTCTTTCGTTGAAGCATCAACAATATCTTCGACCGTGCCTGTTAGAATACTAATGTCTATCTGCCCATCAAAAACTTCCTGCTTTTTCAGATAGGGCCGGGTGGTAATGTGACCCCTGGTCATATAAAAACTTGAAACATCGGCGATGATGGCTTTTAAAAGTTTACCGTCAATGCACTTTCCCATATAAGGTTTCAATAGTTTCTGTTGCTGCTCCTCATCAAGAATATCGTTGTTATCCAAATCAACCTTATTCAGCTGCACACAATGCTGCGGGATACTCTCTTCAGCAAAAGCGGTGCTTACAAGAAGCAGGTTGAGTAATAAGCAGAGTATGATTTTGGTAGGCCTGCTATAAAAGAAGCCCAATGAAAATGGCATATACATATTCATGATTGAAACGGAATTGGCTGCGTGCAGTAGGTTTTATATAACATGAAACCCCTCCCCAAGGTGTTTTGATGTTGCGCATTTAAGCAGGACTTAAAGGAATGTCAAATTACGGGAGATATTTTAAAGTGAAGGTTGTAATAAGTTATGAATTTTCCTTTTGGTCTCTAATTTGCTTGCATGTTTTTGATTTAAGTTTTTAGTATGGGGCATATTTGTGAAATACTTTGAATGAGGCTGAAAAATGAAAGATTTTTTTGAAAAAATGCTTTGGGGATCGCGCTATTTAACACTGTTGGCGGTTTGGTCATGCATCGTTGGTATGGCAATGCTGTTTGTTTTGTCTGCCATTGATATGAGTAAACTACTGATGGAGTTTATTAATGTTTATGTCATGGGTCATGAAGTTGAAGGTTTCCATACGCTTGTGGTAAGTCATGTCATCACTGCTGTGGATGATTTTTTGTTGGCGATGGTGCTGCTGATTTTTGCACTTGGTGTGTATGAACTGCATATCAGCAAAATTGAATATGCGCGTCAGTCTGATGCGGCGGGATCCATTCTCCAGATCAAGAGCCTGGATGATTTGAAAGACCGTTTGGGAAAAGTGATTCTGATGATTCTGATTGTAGCATTTTTTAAAAATGTGATTCATGTGGAATTTAATGCGCCTCTTGATATTCTCTATATGGGTAGCGGTATTGCACTGGTGGCACTGGCTGGTTATCTGGGCCATAAGGGGGATCACAAATAATGACGATGGAGGGCAGGCCGCTGTTGAGGCGGATACTGGATGCTCTCCTTTTTCTTTCAACGCTGGCTGCAATCGGGATGTCTTTCTGGGAAGAGGCACCGGATTGGGTCAGTCTTTCGATATTAACACTTTTTGTAATCTTCTTTTTCCTGCGCTGCTGGTATAGTGATCACCGGACTGCTTATCTAAAAAGCAACTGGATTGATCTGGCTCTGGTTGTATTACTTTCGTCACCACTTTTGCGTCTGTTTGTTGTTTTTAAGGTGGCGGGTCTTGCGCCTGCCTTGAAACTCGGAACACTGTTTCGAGCCAACAAAGACCGGCTTCTGAAGCTTGTGGTTCTTTCCAGTGAAAGTTTTCCTGTGGCGATGTCGTTGATTTTTGGTGTTGTTTTTGTTTTTGGAGCGAGTGCTTACATGCTGGAGCATGCTCAAAATCCGGCTTTTTCAGATATCAGTGATGGTCTTTGGTGGGCCTTTGTGACATTGACGACAGTTGGTTATGGTGATGTTTATCCTGTTACATCCGGTGGCCGTATTATTGCTGTTTTCACCATGTTGTTTGGCATTGCTATTTATTCGTTGATGATTGCCAATCTCACTTGTTTCGTTGAAGCGTCCGAGCACCGGAAAAAGGCACGTTTAAAAGTGGCGAAAGAAGCAGGCAGTTCAGTGCAACATAGTGAGGAAAAGAACGAAAAGGGAAAACCCGCTTCGTAATTTTTTTAAGAAGAGGGCTGACTTTATGAAGTTTCATACTGCTTTTATTTTGTAAGCCGATACACCCCTGTGCCTGAAATGAGGTCATGCAGTGCCTGATGATTGGGTGTCAGAATCATGCAGAGCAGGCTCAGAGCAGGCAATACGGCTGCAATGATGAACAGGGGGTGGCCCGTGTTATGCCCAAAAAGGTAGAGCAGGGTTATGGCTACGGCCAGCCAGGTAAGCATGAGCCCAAAAAATCGTACGGTTGCAGTGCTCAGCGATATTGTATCACCAGAGCCTATCATGGCAATCCGTAGCCGCCATGGACGCATACCTGTCGTTGCACTGTCTTTAAACCAAAAACCTGCAAAGTAGCTGTACGCTACGGTCATCAAAAGAAGTAGCTTGATCCAGTCGGGAGGCGTGGCGCCGAATGATTCTTCAGCAATCGCGACCGGGATAAAAGCCAGAAAGCCTATGCCTGTGAGAAGCAGAACATCATAACAGGCGGCAAGAATCCGAATCAGGATTCCTGCGTTTTGTGCTTTTGGACGTATTGCTTCAGCCATGAGCCCCCCCAACTTAGAATGAAAAGACAGCACAGGGCCAGTACGATTGTGGCACCGGATGGCCAGTCTTTATGGTATGAAATAATCAAGCCCGTAAGGGTGCCACATACGGAAAAACATACACTTAACAACCATAACCCGGTTAATGAATGTCCCCAGAACCAGGCACAGGCTGCGGGCAGCACAAGCAGACCTGTTGTGAGTACAATGCCGGCAAGCTTCACACACATGATGACCGTTAATCCTGTGATGCCGTAAAGCACCAGTCGCATGGCCGAGACAGGTAACCCTGAGGCGGCGGCTGTAATGGGATCAAAAGCAATGCTCCACCATGCACGGGCAAGCACCAGCATACTTATCATGATGATTGCGGCCATGAGTAATAACCAGTTCATTTCGGCGGATGAAATGGTTAAAATGTTGCCAAACAGAAGTCCAAAAAGATCCACTTCATAACGACTGGCTGTCGAGATAAGCACAACGCCGAGTGCCATGCTGCCGGCAAAAAGCATGCCTGTGCCAGCATCTTCGGTAATGCCCTGTTTTTCAGGCATGGATGCCAAAAGGAAGGTGATGAACAGAGCAAAAACTGTTGCCGTGGGTAGCAGGGGCAGTGAAAGGGTGACTGCAAGGCCAAGGCCTGCCAGTGATGCATGGGAAACACCCACAGTGAGGAAGGAGAGACGGTGTGCGAGCACCATCACAGACATAGATGAGGCGACCACTGCGATTAACAAGGCGGGGGTTAGACTTTCCTGCATGACGGCGCTGGAAAAAAACTGATTTAACATATCCATGTTCAGCGTTCCTCATCCGGAAGTTTCTCTGGATAAGAGCAGCCGATACAACCTGCATCATGTGCAACAATATGGATGTGATCACCGTACATAGCATGCCAGATATCTTCGGGGATCTGATCACCGTGCATGGCATGGTAATGAATACGCCGATTCAGGCATGCAACAGAGTCGACATAGGCTGTGATGGCGGCAATATCGTGTTCTACCATGATGATGGTCATGTTTTGCTCTGAGCTTAATCGACGCAGTAATGCATAAAGCTGATCCTGCCGTTTGCTATCCAATGCTGCCGAAGGTTCATCAAGCAGTAACAGTTTTGGTTTTCTGATCAGCGCACGTGCGAGACGAACTCGTTGTCTTTGTCCGCCGGAGAGATGGCGAAAGTCTGTATCAGCGAGATCGGCCATTTCAACCTGTTCGAGGGCTTGCACCATGGCATCCTGATTGTGTCTCCTTTTCCAGAGAGGCGCGGCATAATCAGGTGCGCCCATGGCGACAACTTCAGAAACACGCAGGGGCAGTCGAGGTTCATGATCGTGGAGCTGATTTAAAAAGCCGACCTGTTTCAGAAGGCGGTGACGATTAAATGAATGCAACGGTTTCCCAAACAGTTCAATCTGGCCGGAAGATGGCTGAATTAAACCTGCAATGGCTGATAACAGCGTACTTTTCCCGGCGCCATTTGGGCCGATGATTCCCATGAAGTGTCCTGCTTCCAACGAAAGATTAATCTGGTCAAGCACTGGCATTTTTTGTGGCCCGAAACTTAATTCTGTGATGTTGACACAGGGCGTACTCATTGATTTTTAACCCGGCTAATATTCTGTTCCATGAGTGTTGCCCAGTCATGATCGCAGCTCCCCAGCGCATCCAGATAAAGGATTTCTTTTTTGCCGGTTTCATGGTTTGAGTGCTTTGATAACCACTGAAGTGAGCGGTTGCTGTGTTGTAAGTCGCCTATCAGCATGGCATCAGGGTTTTCTTTCAGGATGTTCAGGGCCTTTTCAAGATGGCGTGGGCCGTGTTCATGGCCGTGATGATTTGATTCAAGTGTTGTTAAGATCGGGATATCTAACTGTTTAAACAAACCTCGCCACGAAGGGTGCTGTATGACGATACCTTTTGTTTTTAGAGGGGCCAGTGCTTTTGTTAATCTCAGCTTGATGGATGCGACTTTTTTTTGCGCACTTTTAAGGTTCTCTAAAATTTGGGCCTTTTTTTCCGGCGATACAGTGATAAGTCTTTCAGCCAGCCGTGGTAATATGATTGCTACATGTTCAGGGTTAAGCCATGCATGATCCTGATCAGGCCACAGGTCAATCACGGGAGTTTCTGATGAAAGTTTTAACCAGGCATAATCATCCTTTGAGGTTCTGATTAAAAGCGAGACATGTTTGAGTTTTTCAATCTGGCGGGGAGACAGCTGAAAGTGATGTGGATCGCTTCCTGCTGGTAGCAGACAGGTAACCTGACTCTCTTTATCAAGCATATGAACAAGGCCTGCAAGCGGGGGGATGGTTGCGATAATCTCTGTACTATGGGCTGTGGAAACAGAAAAAAGACTGGCAAAAAATATGACAGAGTGTGATATTTTCTTGCAAAATTCAAAGCTTACAGCTATGAATCCGGGGTCTGAGTTTATTTTTTTTGGAGGAGTTGCCAAAATGCTACCTGCTATTTTCCACAATGATTGGGCCATGGTTGGCAATGCTATGCGATCCGTTGTGACGCTACAATGCGGTAGATATTGTAAGAAGTTCGTTCGCTGATGCTTTCTCCAGACTATTTTGATTTTCGCTGGAGCTGGTATCGCCCTGTATTGAACCGGGGTGAAATTCCCTCAAGCCGTTGTAAAGTGGATGTTCGCAGGCTTCCTATTCGGATTCCCGGTGAGGATGCAAGAGAATATATTCCATATGCCGTTCATTCTCAGCTTGAAAAAGCTTTTTTTGTATCGGTGCAGCGGCTTCAGGATTATGCATCTAAATATATGCTCAAGGGTGAGAAAGTGTCCGGGCATCAATTGCCGCAAATGAGTGTCGTATCACGTGAGATGGCACAACATTTACGCAAACGATATCCGCATCTTCCGCATACACTTGTGCACCATTGGTGTGGCGATGAAAGTGGTGCGTTAGCACTTTATCAGGTCTGGCAAAAGATGTGGAAACAGTCATGGAAACAGGATCAGGTCGATGTTGCTCCATGGGTTCCGGCTGTGAACGTATTGATTTTGAAATTGATTCGTGAGGCGATTGGCAAATTGTCCGGTGAACATGCAGCCCATACGGATCATGTCATGGTCTGCATGGTGGGTGGCCTGTATGACTGGGCGGTGCAGGATTTTCTGAAACAGCATTTGGATGGCGCGGTAGAAGTTACCCGCATCTCAACGTATGAATCCATGATCATCCCTGCGACGCCGATCGCATTCCTTTATCGCCAGCCGGATGATTCATTGCTTTCCGATGATCGTTTTGTCATTGCAGCTTATGGGTTGGAAGTTGATCTGGTGTTACGGATGCGGCAATTGCGGAGAAAAGTCGGCGCTAAAAATGAAGCCGGCATCCTTGCGCTTTTGGCCAGAGAGAAGATGGGCGAAAATTTACTTAAACGAAGCTGGGTACGTCTTTCGTTATGGGAGTTGGCAGCAAAGACCAATCAGGCGATCTGGATGCAATGGGTGTTGGATGCCAAAAAACTTGATCAACTTCTGGTGCGTGCAGAAGCATTGCCTGAGGCCATCGTAAAACTCCTTGAACCTTATCATAAACAGTATCCGGTGGCGGCATGGCTGTTAAGCCAAAAAGAAGGAAAGAACGTAAAAAGTGCAGGTGCACCGTGGTTGAAAGATGATCGGGTGTTAATGGCTTTCAGGGTTTTTGAAGAAGATGTGAAGGTTGAAGTTGAGCGCCGGAAGTTTGAGCAATTGTGGATGGATCAGCGTCGTGCGCTTGCTGGAAAGGGTGGTGACTCTGATATGTTGCTGGAAGCTGCATATCAGGAAGGTAAACTGATCTATTTTCAATTGGATCAGGAAAAATCCTTGCACAGTGGTGTCTCTCTGGCAGCGAAGCAGGGCTGTTTGCGTATTGAATGGTCAGATTATCTTGCTGCTATGGCAGCCGTCCATACGGATAATCAATTGTTTCTTGAGAAGACGTTCCTGCCAGGCGTATTGGGCTTTCTTGCCAATAAAGAGAATCTTTTTATGGATAACTGTTCCGCTTCCGGATGTCTGATGCGCGGTTCTATTCTTGAGCTGGTTCAGACGGCCATGGATCTGCGCATACAGATGCGTACGTGGTACAAAGATATGAGTGATGCGGATGAGGTTTTTCATATGCCGGCAGTCTCTATGTGTGCCGCACTCATGGGTGATTGGGATTTTGTCCGTTATGAGGGCAAGGGGAGTGATGCTGTGACATTGGCGTTTAGCCTAGCCGTGGTTCAGGCTGATTCGGGTATTTCAAGAGATTGCGGTGTAGGAAGATTGATTGCCTACCGTGATCATAAAGCCAAGCGTAAACCTTTGGGTGGTGTTCGGGTTGAACAACTTGAGAGTGGTACAGGCCAGTCAGCTCAGGTTCTTTATAATAACGGAATCGCATTGACAGCTTCTGTTGTGGCTGAATTGACTTCAGCGATGCGCCATCGTGCCTCGGTTCGGGAATTTAATGTGGATGAAAAATCGGCTGAAGCAGTGTTGTCCGAGTATCGGTATTTTACGGATGGGCTTGAGTTATTATGTATTACTCAAAATGGAGATGAGGAAAATCCATTGCTTCTGATGAGAGCAGGGCGACCTTGCCTTGCCGGTGTTGATATTGATCTCTATGAACTTCTTGATAAAGATACAAAGCCTGCGCAATTGATTCTGACAGAAGGTTTGAGTCGCTGGCGTTAACTTTTTCACAGTACGCTTTAAGTAAAACAACAATATATGATTCAACGACCCTCGCTTAAAACATCTCGGGCATGGCTTGATGCAGCGGATTTGCCTGAACCATTGCCCTCTCGTCTTGCTGTAGGGTGGTCAGGTGGTGCGGATTCCACAGCACTGCTTCTGACCTTGGCCGATTCAGGTTATCATGTTCATGCATGGCATGTGGATCATGCATGGCATCAAGGTTCTGCTAAACAATCTGAACAGTTGGCGAAGCAGGCGGATGTGTGGGGAATTCCTTTCAGTGTTATACGCTTGCCTGCACCGGCAGGCGTGAATCGTGAAGCCGAAGCAAGAGATGGTCGATATCAAGCCTTTTCTCAATTATCAAAGGCACAGCATATTAATGCATTATGTTTGGCGCATCATCAGGATGATCAGGCAGAAACGGTTTTTATGCGCATGTTACAGGGAGCAGGTGTGCATGGTGTTCGAGGTATGCATCAGGTACGGATGCGAGATGGTTTGAAGATATTTCGACCTTTGTTGCATGTGTCGCGTTTGCAGTTGTGCAGGGCATTGCAACAGGCTGGCGTGCAATGGCTGGAAGATGACAGTAACAATGATATGACGCTTTGGCGGAACAGACTTCGTCAACAGGTTTTTCCGGCAATGCAACGTTGCGGTGTGCATCCGACAGAGCTTTTTTTGCGTTGGCAGGCACAGGCAAATAACATTGCGGCAGAAATTGAGGCGAGCCTTGACCTTGTTTTGTTACAATATCATGTCACAAGTTGTTCTCTTTCCTGGCAGGCGTGGGAAGATTTACCCGCGATGATGCGGGCATATCTGCTGCAAAGAATGATGCAATATTTGTTTGGAGAGGGGATTGTAGCAGGGCGTCGACATATCACACTTGTTGAAAAATGGATGCAAAACGGTGGACATGGTGGTTTGGACTTGTCACGCAGCCGTATTATGCGCAAGGATGGCCAGCTCTGTTTGATGCGAAAATAATTAAATAAGACAGCGTATTCATAATGCTTTAATGCGGCTGCTTCCATATTTGGCATGAAATTAGTTAGTGAATTTGGTTACTGATGTTTATATCGAGGTGAATTGATGGGTAAGAATCTGATACTTTGGCTTGTGATTGGTCTGACCATGATGAGTCTCTTCAATATGTTTAATGCGCCGGGCTCAAAGAGCAAGGTGATGTCTTATTCTGCTTTTATGGATGGGGTTGATCAGGGCCGGGTTGAAAAAGTAACGATTCAGGACAAACATTTGACGGGTCAATACCGTGATATGAAAGATAATATGACAACCTTTTCTGTCGAATTACCTGATGATCCAAATCTTGTTAAGCACCTTCTTGAGAATAAAGTTGAAGTGGATGCGAAAGCGCGTGACGAGATGCCATTCCTTTTATCGATTCTGATATCCTGGTTCCCTATGTTGCTGCTGATTGCTGTCTGGGTGTTTTTCATGCGCCAGATGCAGGGCGGTGGTAAAGGCGGTGCCATGTCTTTTGGCAAGAGTAAGGCAAAATTGCTGAACGAGAACACTGCACGGGTTACTTTTGAAGATGTTGCAGGCTGTGATGAAGCCAAACAGGAAGTGACTGAGGTTATCGAGTTTCTGCGGGACCCATCAAAATTTACGCGTCTGGGTGGTAAGATTCCGAAAGGCGTGCTTCTGGTTGGCCCTCCGGGAACCGGTAAAACCCTGCTGGCCCGAGCCATTGCCGGTGAGGCGGAAGTTCCGTTCTTTTCTATTTCCGGTTCTGACTTTGTTGAAATGTTTGTGGGTGTCGGCGCATCGCGTGTACGTGACATGTTTGAGCAGGGCAAAAAGAATGCACCATGCATTATCTTTGTAGATGAGATTGATGCGATGGGTCGCCATCGCGGTGCCGGTATTGGCGGCGGTAATGATGAGCGTGAGCAGACATTGAATCAGATGCTGGTGGAGATGGATGGTTTTGAGTCCAATGAAGGTGTGATTCTGGTGGCCGCGACCAATCGTCCTGATGTGCTTGATCCTGCGCTGCTGCGTCCTGGGCGTTTTGACCGTCAGGTGGTGGTTCCTCGTCCGGATCTTTTGGGTCGTCAGCAGATTTTGAAAGTACACATGAAAAAAGTGCCATTGAATTCCAATGTGGATGTGAAGGCGCTGGCTCGCGGTACGCCGGGATTTTCCGGTGCTGATCTTGCCAATCTGGTGAACGAAGCCGCACTCAATGCTGCCCGTTATGACCGTAATAAGGTGGGTAACGATGATTTTGAGAATGCCAAAGACAAGGTGATGATGGGCGCAGAGCGTAAATCCATGGTGATGAGCGAAGAGGAAAAACGTCTGACTGCTTACCATGAGGCTGGCCATGCGCTGGTCGGCATTCACATGCCGAAACATGACCCTCTGCATAAAGTGACGATCATTCCGCGTGGCAGAGCGTTGGGTGTTACCATGAACTTACCGGAACGCGATAGGCTGAGTCAGTCCCGGATTGAGCTTGAATCCCGCATGGCGTCACTGTTCGGTGGGCGAGTGGCTGAAGAATTAGTGTTTGGTTTGGAAAACATCACAACAGGCGCAGGCCATGATATTCAGCAGGCCACAAGCATGGCGCGGGCTATGGTGACCGAGTACGGTTTTAGTGAAAGGCTCGGTCCGCTCCGTTATTCGGAGAATGAGGAGGAAATTTTTCTCGGTCGTTCTGTCACCCAGAGTCAGCATGTGTCCGATGCGACCTCGCAACTGATTGATGAAGAGGTTCGTAAACTGGTTGAAACCGGTGAGAGAAAAGCGCGCGAAGTTCTAACAACCTATCGTAAGGATCTTAATCTTATCGCTGAAACGCTGCTTGAGTATGAAACGCTCTCCGGCAAAGAGGTTACGGCTCTCTTAAAAGGTGAAACGATTGTTCGTGAAGATCCGGATAACGTTGCTACTGGCAAAATTTCTGATGATGAAGATGCTGAAGGGAAAAATTCGGATGATATTGTGGATGCAAACTCTGATCCAAAAGGTCATGAGCTTGATGGTAAAGGAAGTGAACAAAAGAGCTGAAAAAACTTCTGAATAAATGCGTTTGTATGTTTTTTCAGAGCGCCAGTAATGCCGTCGTCCTGGCTTAGAACTGCGGGCGAACCTGCGTGGATTATGGGGGTGCTTAATTGCACCCCCGATTCGTTTTCGGATGGTGGGAATTTTGTTGTGGATACGGTGAATGCCGGTGCTGGTATAGATATCAATGCCGCTGTTCAGCATGCATTGATGATGCGTGATCAGGGTGCTGTGATGATTGATGTGGGGGGTGAATCGACCCGACCGGGCGCGAACCCGGTGTCAGTGGACGAGGAACTGGCAAGGGTGATGCCGGTCATTCGAGCGTTGTCTTCTTACAATGTGAATATTTCCATTGATACAACCAAGGCTGAAGTGATGCGCCAGGCGGTAGCCGCGGGCGCAAGCATGATCAATGATGTCTCTGCACTCAGCGATGACCCTGATGCGCTTTCGGTTGTGGCAGATACGGGGGTGGATGTGTGTCTGATGCATAAACAGGGGATGCCAAAAACCATGCAGGACAATCCGGCGTATCGAGATGTTGTCAGTGAGGTGAAAGATTACCTTGGCATGCGTATCGAAGCCTGCCTTCAAGCGGGTATTTCTGAAACATCGATTTTGATTGACCCTGGTATTGGTTTTGGCAAACGATTGGGAGATAACCTTGCTTTGATTGCCAGCATTGAGGCATTTAAAAGAGCCTTTGGTTTGCCTGTGTTGATGGGTGTTTCAAGAAAGTCTTTTTTGGGAATGATAACTGGTTCCGACGCACAAGCGCGTGAAATAGAGACTGCGGCGGCAGTTTCGGCATGCATCTTTAATGGCTGTGATGGGGTTCGTGTGCATGATGTTGCGAGCCAGAGCAAAGCTGTTGCGGTTGGATCAGCCTTGCGTGATGCGCATCTGGGGTTATCGTAAGCCTATGACTGCGTGGCAATTTGGAATTCGGGATGCTGTGGATATCGCTCTGGTGGCGATTGTAATCTATTATGTATTGCGTCTGATTCGCGGTACACGAGCTGAACAGATGCTGATTGGTGTGGCGGTGGTTCTGGTCGTTTATGAGCTGGCTCGTATGTTTGATCTACTCACCATTGAATGGATATTTTCTCAATTTTTCTCTGTGTTTATTGTGGTGATGGTTGTGCTTTTCCAGCACGAGATTCGCCGTGGATTGATGCGTGTAGCAATTAATCCTTTGGCTTCCGGTGCTTCTCCAAAAGATGTGGTTGTGGATTTGCTGGTTGAGTCGGCCTTGTCACTGGTTCATCGTGAATGGGGTGGTTTGATTGTCATTGAGCGTGAAACAGGCCTGAAACATTTGTATGACTCCGGTGTTGAAATGGATGTGGCGCTTAGACCCGATATGATACAAGCTATTTTTTGCCCGGATGCGCCGATGCATGATGGGGCGATTATTGTATTAATGGATGAACGGGGTGGCAGAGTGGTCGCGGCCAGAGTATTGCTTCCACTTGCTCAAGCGAATGCTTTGGCTGGTGGTTTTGGTACCCGCCATCGTGCTGCTGTTGGGCTTACTGAAGAGAGTGATGCTTTGGTTCTTATTGTATCGGAAGAGCGTGGCGAGATCCATCTTGCCGAAGAAGGCAAACTGTCTGCCCCATTGGGCAGTGCCGAACTGCGTAAAGAACTAACAAAACGTCTTGTTTATGTTTCTTCCCGTATACAAAAGCGCACGCTGTCCGAGAGTTGAGTTTGATGCGCAGGCTTATCTCTCTATTACGAAGCAAGGCACTTCACCTGTGGGCTATTCTGATTGCTGTGGTGCTCTGGTTTCAGGTTCATGGGCAAGGTGAAGGAAGTTTGACAATGGAAGTCGCGCTTCAGGTGCAGGGTTTGCCGCAGGCGATGGTTGTGGTGAATGATTTGCCAGATGTCGTTCATGTCACGGTGAATGGTCTACAGGCTCGTTTGAAAACACTGAATCCACAGGATATTTATGTTCCCTTCGACGCATCGGGCCTGACCATGCCGGGCGTGGTGGAGCGTGTTGTGAAAACGATTGATATTCGGCTTCCATCAGGGCTTGAAGTTGAGAAGGTGCAGCCGGATCGTATTGAGCTGCAAATAGACCGGATCGTGACTCGCTCCATCGCTGTGTTTCCCCGGCTTGAACTTCCTGAAGGTTGGCATGCTGAAAATGTCTCGGTGGAGCCACCCGAAGTGAAACTTTCCGGGCCGGAAGTTTGGTTGGGGTCTTTGACTGAAGTGGAAACCATCGCGATTCAGCCGGAATTTAAGCAGGGTGAGTTTACGGCAAGCACAGGTGTTGCAAGCCCAACAGGAAAGGCGATTCGACTGGTGGATGAAAAAGCAAAATTTATTGTGAAAGGCACACTGGTCTATCAGGAGGAGACTCCTGTGGCAGTTGAAAAGGAGAAGAAATGAGGCGCTATTTTGGGACGGATGGTGTCCGTGGAACCGTGAATGAAGATCCAATGACAGCAGAATTTGCGTTGCAATTAGGCAGAGCCGCAGGTCATGTGCTGACCCGTCATCTTTCGCATCAGCCTCATGTGCTTATTGGTAAAGACACGCGTCTTTCAGGTTATATGATCGAATCCGCACTTTGTGCTGGCTTAACGGCTCAGGGAATGAATGTGCAACTGGTCGGCCCTGTTCCGACACCCGCTGTGGCTTACCTGACACGCAGTCTGCGTGCAGATGCAGGCGTGATGCTCTCTGCTTCTCATAATCCAGCGGCAGACAACGGGATTAAGTTTTTTGGTGCGGATGGTTTTAAGTTGCCGGATGAGATCGAGCTGGAGATTGAGCATTGTCTGGATAATCTTCCTGCGTTGCCGGATGCCCTGTCGATTGGTAAGGCGGTTCGTGTGGATGATGCCAGAGGGCGTTATATTGAGTTTCTCAAAGGCTCCCTTCCAAGAGGTTTGCGCCTGGATGGATTGAAAGTCGTGGTTGATTGTGCCAATGGTGCAGCTTATGACGTTGCACCGCGGATTCTTGCCGAACTTGGATGCGAAGTGATCGCGATTCATGATCAACCGGATGGTTATAACATTAATCAGGAATGTGGCTCTACATATCCAGAATCTATGTGCACGCTGGTTGCCTCAACCGATGCAGATATTGGCATTGCAATGGATGGTGATGCAGATCGCCTGATCGCCTGTGATGCGAACGGAACGCTTATTGATGGTGATCGTATCATAGCTATTTTAGCGACTCAGCAGTTAAGGCGTGGTGCGCTTGAAGGCGGCGGTGTGGTCACCACCCTGATGAGTAACATGGGGCTGGAGCGTTATCTGAATGCGATGGACCTTAAAATGCATCGCGCCGCAGTCGGTGATCGTTATGTGCTGGAGATGATGCGTGAGAAAGGCTGTAATCTTGGTGGAGAGCAGTCCGGGCATCTGATTATGCTTGATCACAATACCACGGGTGATGGCCTGATGAGTGCGCTTCAGCTTCTCTGTGCCATGTCAGATCAAGGTAAACCCTTGTCTGAACTGGCTGATGGCATGTCTCTGTTTCCTCAAAAGCTTTGGAATATCGTCATGGCTGAGCGCAAAGATATTCTTGCCGATGCCTCGGTTGTCGCTGCCATCAAAGATGCCGAAACAAAGTTGGATGCTAACGGGCGTATCAACGTGCGTCTTTCAGGAACAGAACCTAAAGCACGAGTCATGGTTGAAGCCGCGGATGAAACGATGATGTTAGACATCGGCCAAAGTGTCGCCGATCTGATTCAAGAGAAGTTCAGTGCCTGATTGGCAGGTCTAAGGGTGACTGAAAAAGTATCGCGCCAGAAAACCTCTGTTCTGCCAACCCAACCACTCGACCATCAGTACCGCCAACAGCATGCCCATCGATAAAAGCAAAAGCGCAACGGATGGGCCAAACAGCCACATCACACTGGCTTCTGCACCTTCCGCTCCCAGAGCAACGGTTCGAAATCCCATCAGAATCCATGCCGGCGGATAGGTAAGTACACCGAGTCCAAAACTCCAGCCTAGTACTTTTTTCCAGTATTTATTCAGCGTCGTCAATGCAGTCACCAGAAGCAGCGCGGTGACAAGGACGCCCAGTCCCATGAAATGAATGTGGCCGCGCAGCAACCGCTGCATCGCATCTTCGGCCAGGCTTCCCGAATGATTGTGGTGGCTATCCGAAGCATGCATTACATCACTCTCGCCATAAGAGTGGGCCATATGTACTTCCTGTTTAATAGTAAGTTGTTGGGATTCAAATCCGGCATGCAGACTTGCGTGCTGAGTTGCCAGGAAACCTGCCCAGAGTGCTCCGGAGATCAGGGCGATGACTGCCATAATCAGGCCGTGGCGCACTGGTGAAAGTAATTGCTTATCCATAAAATACCTCCTGTGAACCAGCATTCTCTAGATATCCATAATACCTGACTATTATTATAGGTTATAACATCTGAGTCTGTATGAAGTCAGCATTATTTTGAGGTTAAAAAAACATGTCAGAATTGAATTTACGAGGAAAAGCTGCTAAGAAATAGATACTGGTTACGAAAACCGGCAATGGAAGAGACCAGGCCAACTCTGTCGACCGTATGGATGAAACCCTTACTTTTTGGCCTGAGGGACCTCGCCATCCGCCGGTTCTCCGCAACGAGGAGGCATACAATGAAATACATATTCTTATCTCTGTTATCCGTTTTTTTGTTCGTAAGTTCTCCGCTTGTTCTGGCCGCCGAAACTGCCGTGGCTGAGATGGCGACCATTATGATGCGCCTGAATCATTATCCTACAGCAGAAGAGAAGCAGTATCTGGAAAAAGTACTGACTGATCCGAACGCTACATCCGGAGAAAAAACAATGGCTGGTGCATTAAAACGCATGCAACACGCCGTGGGCGGTGAGGATGCCAAACAGTTAAAGGAATTGATTGATGATCAAAAAGCGACGCAAGCCGAGAGAGAGCTTGCAAGCATTTTGGTTGGCATTTCCCATTACCCTTCCCAAAACGATAAAAAACGACTGGAAGCTCTGACGAAGTAACTCGTTACGCCATACTGATTTTATGCTGAGATATATTCCTTCAGGCGAGTGATTAACTGTTCCTTCTCTTCCAACAACAGGACAACCATATCCCTCAACGAGACCAACCCGACAAAATCCTCGCCATCAAAAACAAGCAGATGGCGACAACGATGCTCCTTCATCAGATCAAGACAGTGGTCAGCTTTATCCTGAGGGGTAACCCTGACAAAATCCTCCCTGACAATATCAGTAAGTCTGGTTGATGCGGGGTTTTTGTTCTCTCCTACGACATCCAACATCAGATTACGCTCAGTAAACAAGCCTCGAAACCCCATGTGACCTGTTACAATGAGTGAGCCTATATAGTGCCTGGTCATTAGCTCTGCGGCTTCTAGCGCGGTTGAGTTCTCATCAATGGTCATGACATTTCTTTCAATAACCGACTCAATAATCATCACAACCTCCTGTGATTTACATCTAGTTTAGTCTATTAAAATAATATCGCTATAGGCCATTCCTTTTGGTATGGCCAAATGATCGCTTTCACTGGCAGTCGTCATTCGATCTATTGTAATTACACAGCCCTTCTTATGAGAAGAAGGAAAAAACAATACGTCTTACTTATCATTCAAACGATTAGTCCAGTAGCGGGCGCTATGAGCAGGCAGATGTGCTATAATGGAATTCGAGAGTGACTTATGGATAAAGGTGAGAAAGAAAACCGCATTGCCGAGCTGATCAAGTGCTCTCGCATATCACGGGAAGAGGCAGAGATTGCCATTGCTGTTGAGGCTGGTGAACCTCTTGGGAAAGTGATCGAGTTGAAACAGGAGCTTTCCTCGACTGATGGTGGTGATTGAAGGTTAGGTCGATGCCTCTTATTCAAGAATGCTATGACATCAAGTCTCCACCGGGATCGGTTTTTGATTTAATTAATGATGTTGAAAACACTTCAAATTTCAGTGATGTTCTTCGTAATGTTCAAAGTATCGGCCCGGATCTGTATCGGTATACAATTATCTTAGCAGGTATTCCACTTACTTGGGTAGCCAAGGTTACAGAGCGCGTACCTCCTCAGCGAATATCTTGGGAATCTAAAAGTGATATTTCCTTAGCCGGTTCCTTTATATTAACCCCGTCTTCAGCCGGGACTCATATGGATTTTGAGATGAGATATAACATCCGAAATCGGATACTGGCTATATTATTAAAACCTATTCTTCCCGCCATCATTAGAAACGTTGCTAGAGATACTGTCCAAAGTATCAAAGAGCGGTTAGAAAGAAACTTCTGATGGTGTACGTTTATTACTCCGTATCTGCTTTTGCCGAGAGCAGCTATTAGCAGTACGTGGGGTTTTGAATTCTGTGAACTCTAGGTCAGTTTGTTTGGTTCACATCGCTATTTTATTGGTTGGTAACTGATCCGGTAGACTGCGCCTTTCAGATCATCCGATAACAGCATCGAGCCATCTGGCATTACCAGAAGATCCACTGGTCTGCCCCATTTCAAAATGCCAGAAAGCCAGCCTTCGGCAAACACGCTTTTATCGGTCACCCTTCCTTGCTCAACGGTTATCATCATGACTCGGTAACCAGATGGAACTGTCCGGTTCCACGAACCGTGCTGGGCTATAAAGAGCCTGTTTTGGTATTCAGGTGGAAACATCGAACCGGTGTAGAATCTTAATCCTAGTGCCGCTACATGCGCATCCAATTCCAATGCCGGAGGTGTGAATTTTCTCTCTGGCATTGATTTGCCGAACTTGGGGTCGACGATGTCTTTGCCGTGAATAAATGGATAGCCGTAATGGAGTCCCTTTTTCTCTGCTCGGTTCAGCTCATCCGGCGGCACATCATCACCCAACCAATCGCGGCCGTTATCGGTAAACCACATGATACGGCTCTCTGGATGCCAAGCTAAGCCGATAGAGTTGCGAACCCCTTCGGCATAGACCTCGAATCCACTGCCGTCCGGTCGCAGGCGACAGATGGTGGCAAATGGCTTTTGTTCATTGCAGATGTTGCACGGTGCGCCGATGGAGAGATAGAGCCACCCATCGGGTCCGGCAGCAAGATAGCGCCAGCCATGATGCCTTTTTTGAGGAAGATCGTCGTAAATCACCTCCGGCTTTGGCGGCTTGGCTAGATGCTTCTCGATATCGTTAAAACGGATAATGCGATGATGCTCGGCGACATAGAGTGCACCCTTGTAGAAGGCGATACCATTGGGCGTATCCAGATATTCAGCAATGACATAACGATGCTCTGCCACACCATCACCATTGCCATCCACCAGAGCATAGACCGTATCGCCACTACGATTGCCGACAAATACCGTACCCGAATCCCCTAGTGTCAGGGAGCGAGCATTGGGCACATCATCGGAAAAATAGGTGATTTCAAACCCCGATGGAAGTTTGATTCGGCTCAGAAGCCAATCTGTGACGTCAGCAGAAGCTACAGAAACAGACAGCCACAAGACCAAGAAAGTAAGGGTTGATATGGTGAAACACCTCATTTTTTCACTATAGCAGATATGTCGTGAAAACAGGGCGTTGGATTCAGCTTTATGAAAATTGTATGTAGAATCAGGGTCAGGCTTTCATAACTTGATATTATTATTATGGGTGATGATTATATTATCGTCATGATACGTGAATCAAAAGTACATATTGCTGGAGGATATTCGTACTGGGATGTCGCAAGGATGAGAGTAGAAAAACACTTGATGCGACTCTGTGAAATATCAAGCTATGAAAGCCTGACCCTGACTACCCCAGTGTCCTGAGACTTGCAACCGAACGACACACCTCGAAAGGAGCCTTTTTTTATTTCATTTCGCCAACTTATCTACTAGATTCCAACGCATAGAGAGGGAACCTATGAAATATATGATCATTGCCGCCATGCTTTTCACTATCGCACCCAACGCTTGGGGCGGTTCGATCAGTAAGTCGGTATTTGCCTACGAGTGTGCGCATGCCGATGCCGAAAAGGACGGGTTTACGTGCAGTCAGCCGGCTAAAAACGATGTTAAGATCCATATCACGAAAAAATGGAGTGATGAATCGAAAAGTAAGGCTGAGTATTACAAATATCAGCTTAACAATTTTATTGTGCGTTACCAATGGCTCGGTGGGAAAGACTTTGAGAAGACGTCCGATTTCTGGCCAAAAGGCACATGGCAAAACTGCTCCTACACAAATAGAGGACTTGTTTGCGTGAATTACAACGAAAAAAACTGCACTTACTACAAAAACGGAGGCCGCTCGTGCACGCCAGGTGACTAACATCAGCCGCCACCTGCCATCATCGGGCCAGTGTTGACCTCGATGTTCATGCCGCTGTTGGCTTGAAGCTGGCGAACCTTCACAAGCGACCAGATATCTCGATCTTGAGTGTACCGCCGACATTGACAGGTTGCTGGTACCAGCTTTCAGTCGTGCCATTGCATCCAACGCATCTTGGGACGTTTGATTGCCAAGCATAACGGCGGCCCAATTCAACCCATAACCGATTTATGGCTCCACGATAAGTTATTAATCGAACCAGCAATCAACTTGATCACAATAAATGAAGGGGGAGAGGCTAAATTGAAAAGGCTATTTGCTATAGTAACAGCATTCATAAAAATCAATGGGGTCAGACTCGATTGATTTAAGGTGAGCTGGCAGTATAGTGCTTCATTTGAGTAGTAAGTGGAGGTTTTCTTATGAGTCGTCAGCCTCGGTTTGTTTTGTCTGGTCAGCCACAGCACGTGATTCAACGTGGA